>CP091034.1:1239166-2478333 GCA_039725955.1 Sinorhizobium sp. B11 | reverse complement strand
CTTCGGGCCGACAGCCGACTTTGGGGTTGGCCGCCTTGCGCCAATTGCGGTCATATCGCTACCGCAATAAAATAGTTTGCGGTAGCGTCCGGTAGGGACAGAAAATTGCCGGGACAATTCAAGAGAACCAGCGCTAGTCCCTGGCGGCCCACATGAAAAACGTCTCTCGCTGGTCTCCCGCTCCGACCGCCTCCAGGTAGCGCGGCTTCCAGACGTCACCGATGAACGCCTCCATCGTCGTGGGCAATTTCGGGCGATCCTCGTGCTCGCCATGGAACCTTACGATGCCATTGTTCAACGCGTCGGCACTCAGGGTGTCGTCCTGCCATTTCTCCGGCGTGCCGAACCGCGCCAGAAATTCAGCCTCCACGTCTTTGCGGGTCGTCTCGATGTATCGGTACTCCACCGGCCTGCCGATCTCCCTGCCAATGATCGCGGCCAGTTCGTTCATCGAGACATCTTCCGAGCCGACTTCGAGATAGACGCGGCATCTGCCCCTCGGATTAGTCAGTTCCTTCGCTGCCAGCCAAGCGATGTCATCGGTCGCCACCCAGGGCATCTTCAAGTCGGGTTTGCAGAACCAGGCAATGCGACCGTATCTGGCAACCGGGCCCGTCCATGCCGATACGTCATCCATGAACCAGGCGGCGCGCAGGTGGACGAGATCGATATTGCCGAGTTCGTTGAGCTTTTCGTCCAGATCGTGGAAGCACTCGAAATGGCCCGTTTTCCCCTTCACGTCCGAACCCATGGCCGTCAGGCTGACGGCCAGTTTGACGGAGGAATTTTCGAGCGCATCGACAAAGCGCCGGGCAACGGCGGGGTAGTGTCCCGCGATGTTGTTCCAATCGGTCTTGACCATCAGGAACGCGGCATCCGCACCCTGGAAAAAACCGGTCGAGCTCTCCCGCGCCCGTGTCGAAGCTTCCGAGGAATGGCTCTGCTCCGAGCTCGACCAGTGCGTCAAGCGCCGGGCCGCCTCTCGACAGTGCTCTGACCTGATGCCCTGATCTCAGCAGGGTCCTGGTCAGCTTGGCGCCGACTCGTCCCGTGGCGCCGACGACGGAAATTCGCATGACAGTCTCCTTTCGGTTGTTGATCACCGAGGTGTAGACTATTGCTGCCTGTGCGAATTTGGAGATAATGCCAAATGATCTCGAAATCGGGCCAATCCGCAAAACTGCCTTCCTGCTACGACGATTTCGATCCCGACTGGTCAAATCGCCCGGCCATCGCCGTCCGCCTCGACTTCAGCGACTATGAGGCTGAAGTGCCCCAGCACCAGCACAGGGAAGGGCAGCTCATCCTGGCCCTGCACGGGGCCGTCACATGCAGGACGGAGAATGGCATCTGGATTGTCCCGCCAGATTGCGGAATCTGGATACCCGGCGGCGTGCCCCACAGCAACCAGGTCACGTCCAACGCACGCCTGTCCTATCTGTTCGTTCAGCCCGAAGCGGCCAGGCTGCCGCGGGAGTGCTGCACTCTGTCCGTGTCGCCGATGCTGCGCGAGATGATCCTCCGGCTGGCGGATGTACCGGTCAATTCTGCTCCGGACGATCATGTCGGCCGCATGGTGCGGGTCCTGCTGGATGAACTCGCGCAAATGCCGATACAGGGGCTGGACTTGCCGGCGTCCAGCCATCCCAAGATCGCCGCGATCACTGCTGCCCTGATGGCGGACCCCAGCGACCGTCGCACCCTGGTCGATTGGGCGGCACATGTCGCCATGAGCGAGCGATCCCTGAAGCGGCTGATGGTCCAGGAAACGGGACTGACCTTCGGCCGATGGCGGCGGCAACTGCACCTCGTCATCGCGTTGCGCGAACTGGCCAGCGGCGCGACGGTCCAGAGGGTGTCGAGCGACCTGGGCTATGAATCCGTTACCGCCTTTATCGTCATGTTCAAGAAGGCATTGGGCACAACGCCGACGCGCTACTTCGCGAGCTGATCTGCGGCAGCGGAGCACCTGGCCACCGTCTCCCAAAATGGGAAGCTCACGCAACATATCCCGGACGATGTCCATGTCCCACGGCAGGAACTCCGTGATGCCCAGGCCCACGACATCTGCTTGCTGCGCGACATCCGACAGCAGGCGAACGACTTCCTTGATCGGCATGCGTCCTTGCGGAATGCCTCAGCTACCCCGATTTCGATCCATCCTGATCTGTCGCAGCATGCTGTGGCCCGACAGGATGAGTTCGAACAGAAAGGCTGCCAACGAAGACATCAGGGAAACGATCGCGCCACCAAAGAACCACACCAGATTTTCTGGCCGGAGCCGGATTGCCAGCGCGCCCGAAAGAAGGTTGAGGATTGCGCAACAGGTACAAATGCCGGCGACAACGCCAAGTATGACCGCGGCCTCGAGGATCAAGGTCCGGCTTCGCAGATAGACGAGCTGATGCAACCGGTTCTCTCGTGGGAGGTGAGTGTCCGTTGCCTCGTTCAGCCTGTCTGACACGCGCCCTAGACGGGTGACGTAGATTCCGACAAACGCCGCTGTACCAGCGAGCAGGAATACCGGGGCAAGCGAGGTTTGGATTACCTGAGCGTAGTCGACTATGATCGGCGGGGTGTCCATATGGATTCCGTATCAATTCGATGCTGCAACAGGAAATCCATACGATGGGTGCTTCCACGAAGGCAAATCGAAAAAGCGAACTCTGAGAGGCTCACCTGAGGTCGGCATCGGGCCGACAGCCGAGATTCAGGGTTGGCCGCCTTGCGCCTGTTGCGGTCATCCGCATTGGGGCTCAGAGCCTGCTGACGGCCTCCACGACTTCACGCAGCGCAATCGGTTTTTGCAGGCGCTTGATATTGGCGAGGTCATCGGGGATCACGTCCGGATCGTATCCCGTGAGAAAGATGAACGGTATGCCGCGCTCCAGCAATCGATGCGCGATTTCGAACTTCGGGCCCCCACCGCCGAGATTCAGGTCGAGAACGACCGAGGTCGGGGTCTCATGTTCGAGCACATGTGCTACGTCCTCCGCTGTGGGGGAGGGTCCAAGAACGACCGCGCCCGCGCCGCGCAGAGCAGCGGCAGTGTCCGACGCAACGTAATAGTCGTCTTCCACGACGAGGATCGTCTTGCCGCTCAGGTCAGGTGCTCCGGTCATATCGACAGTTCCTCCATATAGCCGCGTCGGTACGGGCGCATCGGTTTCCAGAATGCTCTCAGCTTCGCGAAGCGGAAACTCGATATGACATCTGGCGCCCTCGGGCTCGATCGTCGTCTTTCCAGTGCCCCGCAGTTCGTAAGGAATCCTGGCCTCGATGAGCTCCGAGCCGAAACCACGGCGGGTCGGCGGGGCACGCGATGGCGCGCCTTCTTCCACCCAGTCGATTGCGATCCAGGTTTTTTCCCGCTTTTCGAAAAGGGTCCAGGTGACAGTCACCTTTCCCCTGCTGACCGAGAGCGCGCCGTATTTCAGGGCGTTGGTCGATAGTTCATGGAAGGCCAGGGTTAGAACTTCCACGGCCTTGGGGGATAGCATGATGTCGGGGCCTGTCAGTTCATACTGATTTTCGGAGTGCGCTTGTGCCCCGATTTCGCTTTCGAGGATGTCACGCATCCATCCGCCCGCATTGGCCTGGCGCGTGAGGAGGGTCTGGACCCGAGCCAGGGCCAGAAGACGTCCAGCAAGGGACGTCTTGTAGTCTTCCACATCCGCAGCCCCATCCGCAGACCTGACGGCCATGGAGCGGATCACCGCCATGATGTTGCGCACCCTATGCTGCAGTTCATGCAGCAGGACGCCCTGGTGCTCCACGGCCATCTTTGTTTCGGTGACATCTTCCGCGATGCCGCCAACGCGCTGCACATTGCCGTTCTCGTCAAAGAGGGGGAAATCCGTGTCCCTGATCCAGCGGAATGAACCGTCGTCTCGCCGAATGCGGAACTCGTGAATCGCAGGGTCACCATGACGGGCCTGCGCTATGTGATGGCCTGCGGTCTCCCGATCCTCGGGCAGGACCATCGCGGCCCAGTATTTGATGTCGCCGAGGAGCGCGTCCGGTTCGATGCCGTAGATCGTCGAGATGGAGGGGCTGACGAACTCCATTCTCAAGGTTTCTGCGTCTCTGATCCAAAGGCCGGATGAGGACGCATTGGCAAACTGCTGAAACCTGTTTTCGCTTTCACGCAGGGCGATCTCGGCGCGTTTGCGTTCGGTGATGTCATAGAAGACGCTGACCAGGCGCCGGCTTCCGGAGCCGCCGACGCGTGCGGTAGAGCTGTGAACCCATCGTCCGGTGGGCTGGTGCCACTTTTCAATCTGCTCGGCTACTCCGGTCTCAACCACCCTGCCGAACATTTCAATCCAGTATGGCTCCGTTCCAGGCATGAATTCACTGGCCAACCTGCCTGCAACATCCTTCAATCCGCTCTGCTGTTCGTACCCGGCATTGGCCTCTACGATCCTCCAATCGACAGGCCTGCCAAACTCGTCATAGATCATGTCGAAGACGCAGCAGGCTTCGATCATGGTTTCAAACGCCGCACGAAACTTCGCCTCGCTCTGCCGCAAGACCTCGATCTCGGCCCTGGCGTCCGAGAGGAGGCGCTCCAGTTCTCGTGCATCGGCCACAGCCAAGCTCCTCGCGCAGGACATCGCTCACGAAGTCGATAGGCCACAACTTATCACACAACTCGATGGTAGCTCGGCTATTTCAAAGCCAACGGCCGGTTTGGGCGAAAGCAGGTTTCAGCCGTTTGTCCGCCGCGGATAATTCCACCGCGTCAGCACGTCGATCTGGCTCTCTGTCGAGGCGATCATGGCAGGCTCAAGTCCAGGCCGAGCATCCCGCCAAGGGCGAAGGCGACGAGCCCCGTGCCCAGTAGCGCCAGCGCAAACATTGCGACCATCGTGCCGCCCGTGCGCAGTAACGCTCGCCTCTCGCCCTTTTCTCCTCGGTCGTAATGCCACTTGATGGCGAAGAACATGGCCGTTCCCAACGCGAGAACCTTGAACATAACGAGGACTACGGGGATCCAATCCATCTTGGAGACTTTCATTTACATCAGCTACGCGTCTTATGATCTCTTCTTGGGCAAACGGATACTTCCGATGATGCAAGGCAGCTATGTAATGGCAGGTGGCAGTTTCCTGGCCGGTGTCGTTGGGTTCGGGAATGACCGCTTAGGGGGCCGAAAGGAGACGGACAGCTTCCGGGATTCAGGCTGCCAGAAGGGGACTTCGGGTCTGAGTAGGCGGCGTTCTAACCTGACCCCAAATATGAGAGGTCGCTGGGGTACGTCCGCCCACTGCGAGCCGGAACCGCCACAGGATTCCGAACCCTGCGATCATCTACACGAGGGACGCCGCGTGGCTTGTTCGCCAGCAGCGGCTGGACGGTGCTTCACTCAAAATCAGCCAAGTCCAACCGGCGACGGGTCACCAGAGGCCTCCAAATCAACGCCTCGGTTAATCTGAAACCTATCTTCTCGGAACCCAACTTCCGAGGAATGGCTTAAATTATCGGCCTTCCTTTGTCCCAGAAACCATGGACCTTAGTCCACCATACGAGAGTTTCCGGCTGCAGCCATGGAAGAAAATCGTCAGGGAGAGTTTTGCGATGCAGATGTCCATTCTGCAAATCTTCGAGGAGACCTACTGTAGCCGCCTCTTTAACATACGGATCGCCCTCGATGTGCCAGCGTTCGACAACATTAAAGACCGCGTCAAATCGATGCGTATTACCGGTTTCCAAATCCCCAATCAGATGTCGGGCAAGCTCTGACAGTGCCAAGTAAAGTGGCAACTCGTCGTCAGATCGATATTCCTCCTGGAACGTCTGCCACTTTCCATGAAACGACGGGTCAGCCCGCAAAAGCGGCTCAAACATATTCGAGCGATCGAACTCGAACGACGGCGCGTTGATGTCGTTCTCGGACATAATGCTCTTCGCTCTTCCGATGCCTGCGTTGCAAGGCTTGATCTGGCAGTTGATTGGGCCGTGAACCCGCTAACGGTCATTCAATAGATCGCGAACAATTTCAAGATATCATTGAACTCTTCGCCGAAGGCGGCGCTCGCCATTGCGTGTCCGTGACGTGACACGACCGTCGATGAGGTTGCCGCGTCGATTGCCTCCGCATGGAAATTCCCGTCGGACCACATTGTAATGCGCGCCAAAAGTTCGCTGTTTTCAATGTCGATTTTGGCGGCGGGATTCGGCGTGGGAGTGCAAACTTCAACATGGATGCTCAAGGTTGAGGGCCGAGTTGCTGCTGCAAGCCTCGCTCCCCATGCGATGAACCCGTCAATCAATGTGGCGTCGGACATCTAGCAGACATAGCCCAAAATCCAGAACTCGCAAACCACGTCAGAAACAGAGAACATGATCTCACAGGGCTTGGCACTGCGATCCAGACCTCCGTACTCGCGCAGCGCTTCCGCTGATCGAGTCCTCGAACGTGTCGGCCTCATCCCACCCCCTGTCACATCTCCGGCAGACCTGCCTTCCTAAAGCCGTCGACAAAGTGGTCTCGTACGGATGCATCGCGCAGCGGCTGGGAGTTGAGCCAATGGGCGATCGTGAAATGAGGGTGGGCGATCAGGAACAATTCTGCTTCTCGCAGCGCCTCGTCATGGTGGCCCAATTGCGCAAGCGTGGCGGCCAGGAATTTGCGTGAGTTGGTGCGATAGGTGTCTTCCCTGCGCAGTGTCGCGGCTGCCGCCTCGTAGTCACGCGCGGCGTATTGCGCCTGGCCAAGATGACAAAGATACCAGCAGGCCGGACGGGGATTGAGCCGCAGGGCTTTTTCGATCTGCGCCAGTCCGTCGGCAATCCTGCCGTCCAGCACGGAAATGTCCGACATGGCGGCCCAGGTGTCGGCGTGGTTGGGGTCCAGCTCCAGGGCCTTGGCGAAGGCGGCTTCCGATTCCTGCCAGCGCCGCTCGTAAGCCAGGATGGTCCCCAGGACGTAACGGCAGCCGGCATCGTTGGGGTCGAGGTCGACCGCCTTCTGCGCCGATGTCGTCGCCATCTCCCGGTTGGGATCTTCGGGCTCGCCGAAATGAGTCCAGGCCAGCCAGCGGTTATACGCGAGCAGGCCGAGCGCCTCGGCATAGGATGGCTCGAGCTTGAGCGCGCGCTGGAGCAGCATATGGGCCTCGCGCTCGGTTTGCGGCGACTCTTCGGTCAGCAGGCGGGCGCGCACACAGAGGTCGTAGGCCTCAAAATTCTTCGGCCGATTGCGCTGCGGCGGGATGGTCAGCCGGCCGACGAGGGCTTCGACGATCTTGGCGTTGACTTCATCCTGCAGCTCGAAAACATCTTCCACCGTCCTGTCGAACCTCTCGGCCCACAAGTGGCCGCCGGCAAGCGTGTCGACCAGCTGGGCATTGATGCGGACACGGCCCATTGCGCGTCTGGCGCTCCCCTCCAGGACGTAGCGGACGCCGAGTTCCTGGGCGACGAGCTTCACGTTGACCGGCTTGCCCTTGTAGCCGTAGACCGAATTGCGCGCGATGACGAACAGGCCGGCCGTGCGGGAAAGGTCGGTGATCAGGTCTTCGGTCAAGCCGTCGACGAAAGGCGCGTCCGTTTCATCGCCACTCATGTTCGTGAACGGCAATACGGCGATCGAGGGATTTTCCGGCAGCGGCAATATGCTCTGCAGCGCATCCGGCCAATGCCACACGTGGACCGGGCGGGTGAGGTTCTTCAGGTAGCGTTCGCCTGCATCGAAGAAGCGGTCGTCGATCTTGCCGAGGATCTCGCCGTGAACGCTGGACGAGATGCAGATGCCTCCCGGGGCGGCCAGTCTCTCGAGGCGCGCCGCGACATTGACCCCGTCGCCGAGGACGTCCGAACCCTCGTCGATGACATCTCCGAGATTGACGCCTATGCGCAAGAGCAGGCGCCGGTCTCCGGAAGCCTCGACGGCAGCGTTGGCCAGCTGCATTTCCAGCGCAGCTGCGACCGCTTCCACCGCGCTGCCGAATTCGATCAGGAAGCCGTCGCCCATGACCTTGAAGATGCGGCCTTTGTGGCGCATCACAGCCGGCTCGATAGTGCCGGAACGGAGTTCCCTGAGGTTCTCCAGCGTTGCGACTTCATCTGCCTCCATCAGGCGCGAATATCCCACCACATCGGCAACGACGATGGCGGCAAGGCGACGCTGAAGAGATTGATCCGTCATGTGAGGACAAGCCTAACGACCGAATTAGCAAGTTATTGTTCAACCGTCGGTGAGTCAACAAGGGGCAGGGGCAAGTCCAGGTGCACTCCACCTTCATCGAGCCGTGGTCCTTATGACCGACGGCGTCGAGATTGCGAGCGAGGATCAGCAAACGCCACCAGTCGGTGGTCGTGCCGGGCGGGTGCCTTACGGTCGAAGCGGGCCTCAGCCCGTCACGGCTCCCTCGTTCGCTGGTCGGACCAGGGCCGCGAACTTGGCGAGGACGCCGCGCCTGTAGCGCGGTTGAGGCTGGACCCAGAGGCTTCGGCGTCGCGCAATCTCTTCATCGGGGACGTCGAGTTGCAGAAGCTGGCGATGGGCGTCGATGGTGATCTGGTCGCCCTCGTGGACAAGTGCGATCGTTCCGCCCTCGAAGGCTTCGGGCGTGACATGCCCGACCACCATGCCCCATGTGCCGCCGGAGAAGCGACCATCGGTGATGAGGCCGACGCTTTCGCCAAGGCCACGCCCGACGATGGCCGATGTCGGGGCAAGCATTTCCGGCATTCCCGGACCGCCCTTCGGCCCGAGGTAACGCAGGACCATGATATCGCCGGCCCTGATCCTGTCCGACAAAATAGCGTCCATTGCGGATTGCTCGTCGTCGAAGACGCGCGCCGGGCCTGTCATGACCGGGCTCTTGAGGCCGCTGATCTTGGCCACCGCGCCACCTTCCGCCAGATTGCCCGTGAGGATGGCGAGATGTCCCTCGCGATAGAGTGGCGCTGCGAGCGACCGGATCACCTCCTGGTCGGCAGACGGCTCGTCGGGCACGGTGGAGAGTTCGTCTGCTATCGTCCTGCCGGTGATCGTCAGACAGTCGCCGTGCAGGAGGCCGGCATTGAGCAGCAGCTTCAGAACCTGGGGAATGCCGCCGGCAGTGTGGAGATCGACAGCCATGTAGCGGCCGGATGGCTTGAGATCGCAGATGACGGGTACCTTGCGGCGTATCCGCTCGAAATCCTCCAGCGTCCATTCCACCTCGGCCGCATGGGCAATGGCGAGATAGTGCAGCACCGCATTCGTCGAACCTCCGGTGGCCATGATCAGCGCCACGGCATTTTCAATCGACTTGCGCGTGACGATGTCACGCGGCCGGATGCCGGCTCTTACGGCGTCCACCAGGACGCGCGCGGACTCGACCGTGCTGTCGATCTTCTCCTGATCGGGATTGGCCATGTTGGAGGAGTAGAGCAGCGACATGCCGAGCGCCTCGAAGGACGAACTCATGGTGTTTGCGGTGTACATGCCGCCGCAGGATCCCGTTGTCGGGCAGGCATTGCGCTCGATACCCTCGAAATCCTCGGCGCTCATCCTCCCGGCGATGTAAGCGCCGACGGCCTCGAAAGCGGAGACGATGGAAAGGCTCTGGTCCTTCCAGCGACCGGGCTTGATGGTGCCGCCATAGACATAGATGGCCGGGACGTTGGCGCGGAGAATGCCGATCATGCCGCCCGGCATGTTCTTGTCGCACCCGCCGATCACGAGAACGCCGTCCATCCACTGGCCCTGCACCGAGGTCTCCACGCAATCGGCGATAACCTCGCGCGAGACGAGGGAATATTTCATGCCCTCCGTTCCCATGGCCATGCCATCCGAGATGGTCGGCGTGCCGAAGGTCTGCGGATTGGCTCCGGCCGCCTTGATGGCGGCGACCGCCGCATCGGCAAGCGGCTGGAGCCCGGCATTGCACGGCGTGATCGTCGAGTGCCCATTGGCGATGCCGATCATCGGCTTGTCGAAATCGGCTTTCGCATAACCCAGCGCATAATACATCGCGCGATTGGGGGAACGGGCAATGCCCTGGGTAATATGCCGTGAACGGTCGTTGTCAGCCATGAGCGCCTCCCGCTAGCCAGCCGCGACTATAGCGTGTCGGAAGGCAAATACGCTGAGAAATATGCACTTGCCTCCGGCGAAGTCGCCGACGGCAGCTCACTATTCTTGCTCCTGGCCGTTCTGCTCACCCGAGTTCCTGGGCAAGCCCGATAAGGATGCCTTCGGGGCCGCGGATGTAGCAGAGCCGGTAGGTGTCCTGATACCGGACGACTTCGCCGACGAGTTCGGCGCCGCGTGCACGCAGCCTTTCGAGCGTCTCGTCAATATCGTCGACGGCGAACATGACGCGGAGGTAGCCCAGCGCGTTGACCGGGGCGTTCCGGTGGTCGGCGACGACCTGCGGTCTCAGGAAGCGGGAGAGTTCGAGCCGGCTGTGGCCGTCAGGCGTGCGCATCATGGCGATCTCGACATGCTGATCGCCGAGGCCCGTGACCCGTCCGGCCCATTCTCCCTCGATCATGGCCCGGCCTTCGAGTTCGAGGCCGAGTTCGCGAAAGAAATCAATCGCTTCTCCGAGGTCTTCGACGACGATTCCCACATTATCCATTCGCTTGAGCGCCATATTCCCGATCTCCAGGCTGCTGTTTCACTCTACAAGGCCTCGCCTCGTGCACCAGAGGACGTTCGAGGCGGCGCAACGCCGACAGCCATCCGGCTAGATTTTTGCTTTCCGCATGATCGCGATATGGTCCGTTGCAATTGGCACGCACAGGACTAACTTTCGGGAACCACGCCCCTTCGTGGCGAAGATATCAAAGGGAAGCAAAGGCATGTGCCGGAACATCAAGCCCCTGTTCAATTTCGATCCGCCGGCGACGGACGCGGAAATCCACGATGCTGCGCTCCAGTTCGTGCGCAAGCTCAGCGGAACCAACAAGCCATCGAAACGCAACGAGGCCGCGTTCGAAAACGCGGTCATGGCGATTGCGAATTGTGCCCGAGAATTGCTCGATTCGATGGAGACGTCGCAACCGCCCCGCGACCGCGAGGAAGTCGCCGCCAAGGCGAAAGCACGATCGGCAGCCCGCTTCGCCTGAAAGCACACTTGCCGATCCTAGTCACTCGCCGTGATAGCGGCTGATAAAGCTCCAGACTTCGGCCGCCGTCTCGATATCGTTGCTGCATCCCCCGAAACGCGGTCCGTCCGGCGGATCGTCCATGCCGGAGCCGGCATCGGGGCGGGCGAGGCGGGGCCAGCAGTGGCCGCCGTTTTCGATGCGATACAGTTGAACGCCCGTATCGGCCTGGCATCCGGTCCATTGCACAAGACTGGCGCGGGTGAGGTCATGCGGATTGAGATGCGGCAGCGGCGTTGACGTCTCCCCGGTGCAGCCGTCGATCCGGCGCCAGTATTCGGTCGTCTCGGGCACGGAAAGCAGCCGTCCGAAGGAGCGGATGTAGCCGTCGTAGCGCTGCACGTCGTCGCTCGTGCCGTTGATCATCATGACCGGCATGGGGTGGCCGGGCTTGCAATCTTCGACCTGCGCTTCGTTGATCGCGCTGGCGACAGGCGCGATTGCCGATATCCTGTCGGGAAGCGCGCAGGCGAGCGTATAGGTCATCAGCGCGCCGAAGGAGAAGCCCGTGGCATAGACCCTTGAGCCGTCGGCAATCTTCCGGCTGACGAGATCGTCGATCATGGTGCGGAAAAAGCCGATGTCGTCGACCGGCTCGCCATTGATGGCAGGCTTTCTGGATTTGATATTCCAGGCGCCATCGATCGCTTCCGGATAGAGGGTTATGAAGTTCTCGCGATCGGCGACGGCATCGAATCCGCTGTTTTTCTGGAAGTTCGCGGCCTTGTCGTCGGACCCGTACATGACGATGACGAGCGGGGCAGGGTGCCCCGCCGCGCCCGCGGGAATATGCAGGATCGCGGTTCGGTCGACGCCCTGCCATCTGTAGGTCAGGAGGTCATCGGCATGAGCGCCCCTCGCGCCGAGGAGAAATGCCGGACCGAGGATCAGGCCGAAGAGAAAAAGGAAGCCGGCAAATGGCAGGCGTGGCAATGCGCAGAACATCAAACGTCCTCGCTTTCTGACGAAAACACAGCGACGAAACATATGCCATTGCCCAGCACCGGCAATGAACCGACGAAGCGACGCAATGGCGCAGGCTGCCGTCTTCATCGGCTGGATCTAACCCGCCGCACTTGCTTGCCACATCTCGTTCGTCACGGAGGCGGCGAGGCAGTGCCACCGGTTCGCCCCTCCCACCTGTGGGGAGGGGTTGGGGAGGGCTCGCCACCATTGCGGACGGGTCTTTGGCGCGCCTTCTTGCCCCCGGCGCTGAGGCGGCTAATTTGCCGCAGATATTGCTCAATTCAGAGACTGTTGCATGTCACAATCCTGTTGGAATTGATGGCTAGACGGGCGAAAAATCGGCAGCGAGGATCGGCAGATGGCAGAAGAGAAGCCCCTGGACCTGACGGGCGAAATCGTCGACTTCGATGCGGGGCACGGAGAGGCGGCCACCGTCGAGATGGACGACTATTCCAAGAGCCTGGCGCAGGCGAAGGCAAAGTCGGTCAAGCTGGTGGATGCGATCACCGGCGCCACGCTGAAGAAGAAGGATGCCTTCCATTTCGACGATCTGCGCCCGGCGCTTGCCGATTTCGTGCGGCAGAAACATCCGGGCCTCCGCTCGGACGATTATATCAGCCGCAAGCTGATCGACGACTATCGCGGCCAGTACATTGCCGAATTGCTGCGCGACGAACGCGGCGAGCTCTCCAACCTGGAAGATGAAGTCGTCGAGAGCCTGAAGAGCCACGACACGCTCGCCGAAAACATCGAAGAAGATTACGAGGAACGCCGTTCGCTCGGCGACCGTGTCGCCGATGTCGTCGCCACCTTCGGCGGAAGCTGGACCTTCATCATCTCCTTCTGCTTCTTTCTCGCCGTCTGGATGGGCATCAACCTGGCGCTGGGCGACAAGGCTGCCTTCGACGTCTATCCCTTCATCCTGCTGAACCTCATCCTTTCGACCATCGCCGCCCTGCAGGCGCCGATCATCATGATGAGCCAGCGCCGCCAGGAAGCGAAAGACCGGCTGAGGGCGCTCAACGATTACAAGGTCAATCTCAAGGCGGAACTCGAAATCCGCCATCTGCATGAAAAGGTCGATCACCTCCTGAACCGGCAGTGGGAACGGCTGACCGAGATCCAGCAGATCCAGATCGAAATGATGCTGGAACAGGCCAAGGCCGCCAATCGCGCGCTGAAGCTCAGCAAGGCGCAGAAATCCAAGACCAATGCGCTGAAGAACCTGTTCAGCACCAAGCCTGCCGGCGAGGAGACCGAGGAATAGGGGAGTGGCCGTGCAGGGGGCACAAAAAATAAAAGAGGCCTCGAAGGGCCTCTTTTGGGTTGTTTAGACTCATTCGCGTCGCATTCTCTGCAGAATGCGCACAGCCCCCCTAAGGGCATCGCAACGGAGTGCATCGAAAGTAAGTGTTCACCCCGGCAATGTCAAGCCCCATGGCACCCATTCAGTTGCAAATTATCTATGCAACCCAAACCATTGGGTGTAACGCTACCGTAAAGCAAACGCGGTTGCAAGTTCATGAAAACTGTCGTCGAAAAGCATGCCGAGGGGCTGCTGGCAGAGTTTGAAATCGAGCTGGAAATCTACGAGAGAGCTCAGTTTACTGCTCTTTGCGCGCAGGCCAATGGCGACTTCCTCACCAGCGCATTGAAGGAACTGCGCGGGGTCGCCAAGAGCGTCGCGAAGGCCAAGGCGCGTGCCGAGGCGGCGGGAACGAAGTGCGAAGCTGCCGCGCTCATCCCGAAAATCATCCGCACCTATTATCGAAAACTCGGCGAGCAATCGAAGCTCTTTCCGGCATTGTCATTGTTCGAAGCGGCCTACCGCACGCATCTGTCGGCATGGATGGAGCATCATTATGGCACGCCCCAATGGTGGGGCGACATCTATGCCCACATCAAGCGCGGCGGCAAATCCTCCGATTTTTCCGATATCAACGGGGTTAGCGTCACGGCCGGTACGCCTCGCGTGATCGAGAACATGCTGAGAGGCATAGACGGACAGGGCCTGCACGGAACGCTGATCCCCACCCTGAGCGATGGCAGGAAGATGCTGGAGAGGAGCAAGCTCTCCGACATCGAAGAGCTGATCCGCGAACAATGGGTGCAGTTCAAGACCTCGATACCAGACAGGCTTCATCACGGCGCGCCCCTGGACCTCGAAGTCTTCATGGGCATGTTCAGAAGGGTGCGCGACGCGCGCAATCTCTGCTCGCATCACCGCGAGGTGAAGGACCGCGCGGGTATTCTCAGCAATATCGAGCAGCTCGTCGATCTCGTGAACGTACACCTCGAAATGGCGTTGGCCGCCGTCCACACGGCCGCCGTCAGGCCATATCCGTTCCAGGTGCTGGCAGTCGAAAAACATTCGATAGGCCTGCCGGAGCGCCAGATCTTCGAGACTGTCTTTACGATCGACACCGTCATCAGGACGTCGGATCTGAAGGCGTTCTCGCTCGGCGAGGCGCTGATCATGGCGCTCGAGCCGCTGTCGGCAGACGACCGACTGAAGCTGACCAGCATCTCGGTCCGGGCGAAGTGATGCTCACCGCGCCATGAATGACCTGGCTCCCGGCGGAGATTTATTCGCCGGGAGCCGGGCCACTTTCAGCCGGGTTATGGCGAGGGGAGGATCATCAGCAGGCGTTCGCCGCATCCGGCTGGACCGAATTCGTCGAAGGGGTCGGCGCCGGGTTGCCTGTGCCGCTGTTGGTCGTGCGCTGGCAGTCGTTCGGGTCGCCGCCCGAAGAGCCGGAATTGGTGGTGTTGCTGGACGGATTGCCGGCGTTGTTGGTCGAGCCGGTCGTATTGTTGTCCGTCGTGCCGCCGTTGGTGCCGCTGCCGTTCATGTTGCTGCCGGTGCCGTTGCTGTTGCCATTGGTGCCGGAGGTGCTGCTGCCGCTGCCGGATGTGCCGCCCGAGGCGCCGGAAGACTGGGCCATGACCGGGGCCGCCAGGGTGAGGGCGAGGGCGGACGTTGCAAGGATTCTCAGAAACATCGGTATTGCCTCTTCAATTGGAGCTTTGTGACAGAGGCTCAACCTGACGAGGCTCTCAATGTTCCGTCTTTTGCTGCCCGGACGGGGAAAGGGTGCGTTGCCGTACCAAGGGCGAGGTTGAGGGAACTTTGGCCGCTCCAGTTCGTTCTATTCCGCTTCCGAACTGCAATCCGAAAAGGCTGATATGTCCAACCGAGACGGCACGCGTGTGCTTTTCGACCGCATCTGGTCTGCCGGCGTCCAGGCGGCGCGGGAGGGGCGGCACAGGGAACTCGACTATCTCGTCCACATGCGCCCCAGCCTCGAGGAGTATCAGGCCGGCCGGGGGCTGCGAATGACGCATATGATCAAGGTCGTGCAGCTCGGCATGTCGAGACTGCGGGCAGCCGGCGACCTGCCGGGAGAGTGACCTGCTGACTGAGGCGAGGACGGGGCCTCGCCGTCGATCACCACGAGTTGAGGCCCATATCGCGCTTTCCGTTCATGACACGCACGGAGTTCGGGCCGATCTTGTTCCAGGTCTCGCAGATTTCCTTTCCGGCGTCCCGACCCTTCCAGGTTCGGCAAAACTTATTGCCGGCAATGTGCCATTTGCCTTCGATCAGGATCACGTCGCCGTTGTCGAGCTTGACCTGACCCTTGGCGGTCCCGTCCTTCGATATGGACAGCATGCCGGCATACCCCTCCTTCGGTCCGCCCAGGGTGAGTTCCTTGCCGTTTGACAACAGGGCCGTCAGTTCCTTGCCCGTCATCGCCGTCGCGGCGATTGCGGGGAATGCGCCGAAGACAAGGACCACTGCCAAAGCTGCGATGCGCTTCATGTTCCGTCCTCCACCTGGATGCCGATGATCTCCTGCTGGTCTTCCCAACCAGCCGGCGAAATGATGCACCAGGGATCGCGATAACAACAATTAGCCATTGCGGATTATCCTGTCAGAGATCATTGGTGCCCGGGAAATGTTCTAACAGATGTTGCGCTACCTCGAGTTGCGCAACCCTGTGAATCCCGCGAGGGTATAGGCCGTTTCAAGACGAGATCGCGGCGAGAGCGATGAGGCTGACGAAGACGCTCAGCGGCGGAAGGTGCTGCATGTCTCGGTGGCGCAGAACAGTCACGATCGCGGCTGCGATGATGACCGTGGCGAGCACCAGGCCGAAGCTTCGACTGGCTGGAAACGCAATCAGGGCGGCCGCCGATATCTCAAGTCCGCCTGTCAGGATGCCCCACCAGCGCGGATAGCCCCAGCGGGCAAAATCGCTTCGTATCCCTGACGTGCCGATGGCGTTGACGAGGCCGGCGCCCGATAATGCGGCGCACAGGAACCAGACTGAGAGAACATGAACCATCTCAGTGCGCACCTGCAATCATGGGAACTGCCGCCAGGATCATGATCGCGGCCGTCAGGCCATGAATGCCGAAGGCGCTTTTCGCGGAGCCTTTCGCAGCGAGAATGACCAGCATGTCGCCGAGAGGGATGATCGCCTCGATCAAGAGCACGATGCCGATCCCGCGCTGGACACCCCAGACCATGAAGGCAAGCACCAGCAATCCGGCGACGATATCGCGAACGCCCTTGAGGCGGAGCCATGCGGGGAAATTCGGGTCATCGCCCGGGAGCGGCAGGCCGAAGCTGCGCACCATGGTCGTCGGGCTCGCAATATAGCCGGTGCCGATCGCGATAATTGCAAGGGCCACAAGCAGCCCGATCCCATTCAGAAGCCAACCCATCACGCCATCCTTCTAGCGGTTTGAAATAATCTAGCAGTGCTAACATTTATGCTAGCGTTGCTAGATATTCAAGCCGTGATATTATCTCTGCATTCACGCGGCAGGGCATGGAGGTTGGAATGGGTATCGCAGAGCGAAAAAGCCGGGAGCGCGCCGATCGCGAAGATCGTATCGTCGTGGCAGCCCGTGGCATCGCCGAGAGCGAGGGATGGGAGGCCGTCACGATCCGCCGCCTGGCCAAGGAGATCGAATACAGCCAGCCGGTTCTCTATTCGCATTTCGAGAACAGGGATGCGATCGTGGCAGCCGTCGCAATCGAGGGCTTCAGGGAGCTCGCGGCCGCTCTTTGCGCCGCGGCGGAAGGGGCGAAGGGCAGGCGGGAGGCCCTGACCGATCTTGCCATAGCCTATTTCGACTTCGCGCAAAGCCGCCCGTCGCTCTACGAGGCCATGTTTGTCCTCCCGACCCAGCTGCGCTTCGCCGAAGCCGAGACGCGGCCGGAGCTTCGGGCCGGTTTCGAGGCATTGGCCGCGGCGGTATCTCCGTTCTGCGCCGATGCGGAGATCGTGACCGAGACATTCTGGGCAGCCCTTCACGGGCTTGTCGCGCTCGAACGGGCAGGGCGCATCAGGCCCGGCATGCGGGACGAGCGCATCGCGCTGGTCGTTCGGGCGATCGTGGATGAGGGAGGTCATTCGCGCAGCCGTGGCTGACATTGCCCGGTCGACGATTGCCCGTTCGATCTCCGGGCAGTTGCCGCCCACCACCATCGAACGAGGACGAGCAATGTGTTAATCGTCCTGGAAGGCACGGGATTAGAACGGACGCATCAATGGCCGGGTCGGGCGGTGAACGCCTATCTCTCAAGCTCGCGGCGCATCCGGCCAAACTCCACTGAGGCCGGCAGGCTGTCAAACGGAACTGCACAAAAATCGAGAATACTCACCGGGGGATGAGCCAATGGACGAAGATCATACGAAACGCATGATCCTTGAATTCCTGAGGAAGCACACCCTGGCGGTCATTGCGACCTGCCATGGTAATGGAACGCCGGAGGCTGCTACGATCGACCTCTCGGTGCGCGACAATCTTGAGATCGTGTTCAGCACTTTCACGCATACGCGAAAGTTCGACAATCTCGCCGAGCGTCCCGGCGTCGCGTTCGTTGTCGGATGGGACGACAATATCACGGTTCAATACGAAGGTGAGGCGACAATAGTTCCTGCCGCGGATATCGAACAATACCAGGACGCTTATCTCAACAGCCTTCCGGCCGCCAGGGAGTTCATCGAGAGAGGGGCCGTGTTGTTCAAAGCGGTGCCGCGGTGGATTCGACATTCCGATTTCAACAAGGAGCCTCCCGAGCTGATCGCGGTTCAATTCTGAGAGGCGGAACGGTTTCGGGGGCGTCGGTTAAATCGTGACCCTTGTGGGGGGCGAAGGACGGGTCGAGACCCGTGGCTCGACCCCTGCAGCCCGGCAAGGCAGAGGGGGTGCCTCAAGGCGCACCATCACGCCCCCGCCGCCCGCAATTCCCCCTTCAGATGATCCGCCAGCCTCAAGGCCAACGCCACTGCCGGCAAGGTCGGGTTGGCCTGTCCTGACACCGGAAAGACCGAGCTGCCGGCGACATAGAGGTTTTCGAGGTCGTGACAGCGGCAGTTGCCGTCCACCACGCTCGAGCGGGGCGAGGCGCCCATGCGGGTCAGGCCGATCTGGTGATAGCCGTCGAGCGCCTGGCGGCGGACGGCGGTTTGCAGGCCATCTTCGGGGTGAAGCCATTCGAAGGTGCCGATCTGCCTTGTGCCGATCCATTCCGCCAGCGCATGGTGGCACCTGATCAGCGAGGCGAGATCCTCCTCGTCGAAGTCGAAACTGACGGCGAGCCGCTTCAGGCCGGTTTCATCGACCTCGGAGCTTAGCCGTACGCGGTTGGACGCGACCGGCCGCTGTTCGCCGTGATAGGCGAGCCAGTAGAGATGCTCGCCGTTCTTGACGAAGAAATTCGGCTGCCGCTCGGATTTGAGCGCTGATGTCGTCAGCTGCAGGGCGGCGTTGAAGCTTTGCACCGGGTTTGCGACGAGATCGGACAGCGAGGTGGTATCGGATACTTTCGACTTGAAGGACATGCGGCGCATCTTGCGCCTGCCGGTGATCGCCTTGAACAGGTTCAGCGTCGCACGCGCGCCCGCCGTCGCATAGACCTCTTCCAGCGGCGGGCTGCGCAGCCAGAAGACGCTGTTCAGGAGGTCGCGCTCGTTCTGCAGGGCGATGCTCGGTATCAGCCGCGCGCGAAACCAGGCGCCGGTGCCGTTGCGGCGGAAGAACATCTTTTCCATGAAGCTGCGATCGGTAAAGCGGATGCGGGCAAGCTCGCCGGCCAGATGCCCCATGTAATAGCGCCCGAGCGGGCCATCGACGCCGCCGAAAAGCCGCGGCGCGATCTCCTGTGCGGCCAGCAGCAGCCTGGCATTTTCGCGCCCGCCGCAGGCCAGTACGAAGATCGTGGCGCCGAGCGAATGCAGCTTGCCGCGATGCCACACCATCAGCCGTTTCGTGCGGGCGCCTTCGCGGTCGAGATCGAGGCCGATCACGGTCGCCTGGGTGACGAGGTGCAGGTTCGGCAGGCTTTCGATCAGCGCTCCGTGCGCTTTTGCCATATCCGGCTCGCGGGCCCAGCTCTCGATCGAGGGTTCGAATTCGCCGTCCATGTCTGGCATATCGACTGCCGGCAGCTCGGCGCCGAGAAAGGCGCGGGCATCGTCGTAATAGGCCCTGAAGGCGCTGTGTTCGATCGGCCAGCGGGCATCGCCGCGCGCCGGCCTGCCATCGAAATCGCTGTCGTCGAACTCGACGCAGCGGCCGCCCCAGGCTTTCGAGGTGCCGCCGACCGCGCGGCGGATCGTCAGGCTCGCTTCGGCATGGTGGTCGGTGCTGATGGAGGCGGCTGCCGCCAGCCGGTTCGTCCTCTCTGAAATGGTCTTGCCGCCGGATTCAAGCAGCGCGACAGACAGACCGGAGCGGGCAAGCGCGATGCCCAGCGCCAGGCCGACGGGCCCCGAGCCGACGACGCAAACGTCGACACGTCCCGCAAGCAGGTTTTGAAGCGACGAAATCATTTCACCATCCCGGCTTATGATGGCGGGATCATAGCCGCATTTTTCGGCGCGTGTAATGTATTTTGTGAGGCTTCAGCCCTTGGTTGTCTTGGGCGATATCTTTGGGGCGCTGTCTGGGGTGGGGCGCGGGGAAAGCTGCTCCCGGCACGGTGGCACCGGGAGCAGGATCGTCACTTCGCGAGCGCGGCCTTTTCAATGACGGCGGCGACCTCGTCCGCGTGGACGACGAGGGAGGCATGGCTGCCGGCCACCTCGGTGGTCTTGGCCTTGATCCTGGCCGCGAACAGTTTCTGGGCCTCCGGCGCGATCACCCTGTCCTTCGTGGTGATCACATAGAAAGTCGGCTTGTCGTGCCAGGCCGCGATATCGACCGGAGCCTCGTAGGCCGTGTGGTTCAGCGGAAGCTGCGAATTTGCGAGGGATTCGGCGACCTTCAGCGGAAGGTCGGCGGCGACCGCCGTCGGAAACACCTTGGGATCGATATAGAGGTTGCCCTTGTCGTCGGGATGAATGGCATTGGTGCCTTCGGTTGCCGGGCCGTGCGCGGCCAGGGACGCCAGGGATTCTCCAACGTCAGGCGCGAAGGCGGAGACGTAGACGAGCGCCGAGACCTCGGGTTCGTCACCGGCTTGCGTGATGACCACGCCGGCCCAGGAGTGACCAACGAGGACGGTCTTGCCATCCTGCTTTGCCAGTGCCTGCTTGGTGGCATCGACATCCGCAGCCAGCGACGTGAGCGGATTTTCGACCAGCGTCACGTTATAGCCCTTCTTCGTGAGAATGTCGGCAACGGGCTTCCAGCTTGACTGGTCGACGAAAGCGCCATGGACGAGCACGATATTGTGCGCCGCGCCCTCGGGTAGTTTGGCCGAATGGGCGGGTGCGGCAAACGCTGCTCCGGCGGCGAGAACGGTGGCGGCTAAGAGTAGTCTATTTCGCATTGCTTGCTCCTGTTGGGATGCCGACAACCCCGCCCCATGGAAAAGGGCAGGCGCTTGGGTACGTGTTGCGGCAGTTTTCCAGATTGCTTGCTGGGTGGCCTGTCGGCTCACGTCGACACGAAATAATACGAAGAGTTCCGGGAGGTTAGGCCCCGATCGTCCGGATATTGTGTCCGACCGTACGGCGGATTAACATCAGACATGGACATCCTCGCCGAAGTGCTCGATCGCGTTCGCCTTAGCGGAACCCTGCTCTTTCACTTCGAGCTCGGTCATCCCTGGAACCTGGCCATGCCGCAGCGGCCCTACGCCCTGTTCCATTATCTCAGTCGCGGCTCAGCCACGCTTGCGCTCGAACACGGGCAAGAACTCTTGATGGCGGAGGGTGATCTCGTCGTCATCACACGCGGCGAGCCCCATCTGATCTACTCGGATAGCGGAACGACGCCTTTCCTGGTGACGGACCTCGACCGACCCGCGCATCTTGGCGTCGTTCATCACGGAGGCAGCACGAAGCCGCTCTCGACGATGATCTGCGGCAATTTCATCCTGTCGTGGCCGGCGCGCGGCAGCGTGATGGAACTGCTTCCGCCCGTCCTTCTCTTGAAGCCGGCGATGGACGGTGACTGGCTCGAGGCTATCCTTCGCCGCATGGTGAGCGAGTCGGCGCTTGCACGTCCCGGCCAACGCGTCGCGCTGTCGCGAATGACGGAGGTGCTCTTCGTCGAGGTGTTGCGAAGCTGGATCAAATCCCTCCGGCCGGGAGAAGGCGGATGGCTTGGGGCGATGGCGGACCCCTATATTGGGCGAGCGCTCGAGCTGATCCACGAGCAACCGGATCGGCCCTGGACACTTCGCGACCTCGCACATCGCGTAGGGCTCGGCCGCTCGGTGTTTTCGGCTCGCTTCACCAAGCTCGTCGGGCAGTCCATGCAGCGCTACCTGATCGCACGGCGGATGTCGGAGGCTGCGTTCCTGCTGGAATCAAGCGATGAGGGGATTGCCCGGATCGCAAGCCGCGTCGGCTACGAAACCGTCGCGGCGTTCTCGAAGTTGTTCCATCGCCACCACGGCCTGTCGCCCGGCCGCTATCGGGC
Organism: Sinorhizobium sp. B11; assembly: GCA_039725955.1. Classification (NCBI taxonomy): domain Bacteria; kingdom Pseudomonadati; phylum Pseudomonadota; class Alphaproteobacteria; order Hyphomicrobiales; family Rhizobiaceae; genus Sinorhizobium; species Sinorhizobium sp. B11. Next base: position 2,456,373 of record CP091034.1, on the reverse strand, counting down.
AGCTCGGCGCGTCGAAGCCGGCCCAAGGCCCGGGGAACGTCCTGACCAGACGTCGCTGGCTGATCTCGACGAGGCTGACGTCGAAGCCGCCCTGTCATGATCGCCGGCTGGGCGAGGCATTGAGGCTCCTGTCTGCTGTCGCAGAAGTGATGACCCGTCGAGCCCGTTTTCCTGTTTTGCATGCGACTTGGCCGGCAGCAGATGCTAAACTTTTCCAAAGCCCTCCAAGCGGCAAAGGACCAGGGAACCATGACCAGCGCACTCCTCATCATCGATATGCAGATGGTCATGCAGGAGCGGCTCGATGCCGGGCGCGAGCGCGTGAACGGCGAGGCGGGAGAAAATATCGCAGCCCTTGCCGGCGCCTTTCGTGCCGCCCGAAAGCCTGTCATCCATGTTCGTCACCGCGATAGCGCCGAAGGGTCGGCGCTCAACGAAAAAGCGCCTGGATACCAGCCGATGCCCTGCGCGAAGGCGCGGGAGAACGAGCCCGTCTTCGTCAAGTCCACGTCGTCGGCCTTTGCCTCCACCGAGCTCGAGGGCTATCTGCACGAGGTCGGCATCACGCATCTTGTCGTGACGGGGGCGGTCGCCGGCTTTTGCGTCAACACGACCGTGCGCGCCGGCAGCGACCTCGGCTTCAAGATGAGCGTCGTGAGCGACGCGGTGCTCGGCTTCGACCTGCCGGATGCCGATCTCTCGGCGCGGGAAATCTTCGACGTGACGATGGCGCACCTGAAATCGGATTTCGCCGAGATCGTCGAGACGCGGCAGCTGATGGCCATGCAGCCTGCCTGACGGGGCGGCCTGATGGCCTAATCCGGTTTGCCGCCCACCAGCGCGACGATCGGCCCGTAGCCGCCGTGCCAGGATGTGTCGTTGCGGCCGAGCGCCGGATTGTAGAGGCCGGTGCCGTTGCCGCCGTCGAGGAAGAGCGCATCGGGGCATTTCAGCTCGTCGCGGAAGAACCTCGCGAAATCGTGGAAATTCACGTTGCCCTCGCTGATGACGAAGCGGAGCGTGCCATCGGCTGCAAGGCCGACGCCGTTGCGCCGCGTGCGGTCGGTCGAGCCCGGTATGAAGATCGGGTTGACCTTGCCGGCGACGAGCAGCATCGGGCCGGATTGCGTGGCGAGGCGCGTCTTCGCCTTCTGCTTCAGGAAATCGGCGGTCGGGATGATATGGGCGCCGGTCTCATCGAGATAGAAGATGCCGTTCGGCTGCTTGAAGAAGTTCGGCACCGGGCCGGACACTTTGGGCGGCGCTTCGACATTGGCCGCTACCAGCTCCCTGCCATCCTCGACATAAAGCCCCAGCGGCGTGAAATCCTCGCGGTACATGCCGGCATTCATGGCAAAGAGAAGCCGCTGTCCTTCACCGGCAACCGCATCGGCGACGCCTGAAAACCTGCGATAGGGCTTGCCCCCGGCATCCTTCCAGAAGAGGCGCAGATCCGCCTTTGCGGGATCGACGCTGCAGACGATATAGCTGCCGCCCTCGAAATTCTGGCGCGTGCAAGGGTCTGCCGGCGCCGGCGCGCCGGCCGCATCGGGCGCCTCGGCCTTCGCGGCAAACGCACCGGCAAGGAGCATGGCAAAGGCGATTATGGTGCGAAGCATGGCATCTCCCGACTCGTGGCTGATAATTCGTAGCTGATGACTCGTAGCTGATGACCGGGAAAGAAGGCGAGAGCGGGGAGCAATTTAATCCCTGCCTGCGAAGCTTGCCGCAGGTCCGCCGTGCTGACCTAAGGTAAGGCGATGGCGCCCCGGGCCGCGGGGTTCACGTAAGGTAAATCACCGTTGAATCCGTTCAGTTTTCTCGAAAATCTTCGCGTATCTCACCCGATTGGGGGTGGCGGTTGCCTGGCTAAGGGCTAGAGTGGAAGCCGGCCTTGTGGAGCTGGGCCGACTTGACGCAACCTTGGAGGCCGTCTCTCCCGACGAGCCTCTTTTTTTATGTCGTTCGCTTCCGCTGCGAGCGCCGCCAACCTGGCGGTCGTTGCGCGGAGGCCTAAACCGTCTATCCTGGGCTCATCAGGTGCAGGCGCTCACATTCACGGTCGGGCATCCTTTTCCGCAACAGCCGGGACATCAGCCATGACGATCGAGATTGCCGATTGGTCGCCGCTCTGGTCAGAGAAATTCCAGGCGAAGGCCGTGGATATTCGCCGGGCGCTTGGAAATGTCGCGCTGCGGATCGATCATATCGGCTCCACCGCCATAGCGGGCATGGCCGCCAAGCCTGTCATCGATATGCAGATTTCTGTGGCCGGATTCGAACCCTTCGAGCGGCTGCTGATGCCGCTCAATGCCATCGGCTATGTGTGGCGGCAGGACAATCCGGATCGCGCCAAACGTTATTTTCGTGAAAGTCCCGATCAGGAGCGCATGCATATCCATATCAGGCGTTCCGGCAGCTGGCACGAGCAATGGGCATTGCTGTTTCGCGATTACATGCGCGCCCATGCAGCAGAACACCCTGCCTATATCGCACTCAAGCACGCGCTCGTCGCTGCCCATGGGGACGATCGGAAGGCCTATACGGACGGCAAGGCCGATCATCTCTGGGCAGTGATCCGCCGGGCGGACCGCTGGGCGGCCGAGACGGGTTGGGCTCCGGCACAGTCGGACGCGTAGATGGCGCTGCGCGGGTGATCCAGGCTATTTGGCGTGAATACCCAGCAATTCGAACTCGTCGATCAGGCCGACCACTTTTTCGCCGTCGAACGTCTCGGCGCCGATGATGCTCTTGCCGTCGTATTTCTCGGCCTGCAGGATGATGACGTATTTGTCTTCCTGGCGGAAATAGCCGTATTGCGGGATTTCGATGTCGATCGGCTTTCCGTAGTTCCTGGCATCCTCGCCGGTGGCAAAGATCGCCGTTCCGTTGTCGACATCTTCAGGGGCGGCACTGCGGCCGATCAGGAAGCCCGAGCTCGGCAAGTCCGGCCATTTGGCCGCACCGCTGAAAAGCAGGGCGGCGCAAAGCGCGATCGCAAGCGCTCGGATGGTCTTCAAATCAGTTGCCTTTGCCATGGTCCACTCCTGCCGTGCAAGGAAGGGCGAGGGGAGCGTCATCTAAGGAATCCTCCCTGCAGCCGGAAGTTCCCTAAAACCGTCAACGGAAGGCGAGGGCAAGCCGGGAGAGCAGCACTGCACAATTTTATTCGCAATGGCGCATATAGGCGAGAGGTCCGGATGCCGCAGGAAGGTAGCCGGGTACCGGTGAAGGGGTCGGGACGTGTGGTTTTGGCTCTGGTCAGCCGTCAGCCTCGTCCGCCTCTCGCGTCATCTCGACCATCGTCGGGCGGAAGCCCATGGCGCTAAAGAGGCTGCGGGCGACGTCGTTGCGGTGGGCGGTCGAGAGCACGAAGCGTTCGGCGCCGAGGGATTTCAAGCGGGCCATCGCCGCTTCCAGCAGCATCCGGCCGACACCTTCGCGGCGGCGGCCGGGATCGACGAAGAGATCGTGGATGACGCCCGCCGGTCCGCGAAGCGACATGTAGTCGAAGCCCTCCGATGCGGCATAGGCATATCCGAGGAGGCCGCTGTCGTCTTCGGCGACGATCACGATAACATCGGGCTCTGCGAGCTGGCTTTTGAGGAACTGCCCGTATCTGAGCGGGGTGCTCTTGGCGGCTTCGATGAAGCGCCTTGGGTCCAGTTCGTGATGGAGGGCAACGAGCAGGGCGCCGAAGCCGCCGAGAATATCCATGTCGGCCGATGTGGCGGGGCGGATCCTGACTGCATGTTCAACCGGCTTTTTCGCCATATGGGTTCCAGTGGTCTTGCAAATGGAGGCGCGGGAGCGGCGCCCGGATCCTTCCTACATCGCGGCCGGTTCCAAGGCCATATGCCGCGTGGGCGATGAGCCCGCCGTGTGCGGTCAGCCGCCCTTGCGAACAGTTGATAGCCACCTGGTCACCAACCGTTCGACGAGGACGCCGAGCAAGGTTGAATGGTGTCGGAAAGCCGGAGGCGAATCGCGGCAAGGAGGCTCACGGACAGGGGTGGTGCACCGCAGCACGCCTGCCAACGGTCGCTAAACGAATAATATTCCATAGAAAAATCAGTATATTACAACAGAAACTTGCAGGTGATTCGAAGTTTTTGTGCCTAAATCTGTTGCCAAATTTAAAATTGACCTTATATTGCCGTTATCGACCATTGCTTGTGACGTCGTTGCGGAGCTATTTGCTCTCGTCAGATTTCCTTCCAAATAATCGACCCAAGCCCGCAGGGTATCGCGGGAAGTTTCAACGGTTGCTTTGAAAGGAGATCGTTATGAATACAGGTACAGTCAAGTGGTTCAACGCCACCAAGGGTTTCGGTTTTATCCAGCCGGATAACGGCGGCACCGACGTTTTCGTCCATATTTCTGCAGTTGAACGCGCTGGCCTGCGCTCGCTCGCAGACGGACAGAAGATCAGCTACGAAATCGTGCAGGACCGCCGTTCGGGCAAGAGCTCTGCCGACAACCTCCGCGCTGAATAAGAACTTGTCACGACTTCGCGCGACCACGGATGTACTGGCGCGCGGAGACGTTGACCGAGGCCAGGGCCTGGCCTGAAAAAAGTCAGGATCTGGGAAGGTCGGGAGCAGTCCCGGCCTTTTATTTTTCATTGCATGAGGGTAGAACGGCATGGCATATCGTCGTTACAGTCCGGGTGACACCATCATGCTCAAGCATGGTGTTCTCGGCGGCGCGCAGCCCTCGGGCTCCGGCGACATTCTGTCCATTCTGCCGGCCGCGCAGGGCTTCGTCCACTATCGCGTTCGGTTTCAGAACGAGAATTTCGAGCGCAGCATCCGCCAGGATGACATCGACGTCCAGGCATCACCTTCGTCGCCTTCGCTTCCAGAAGCAGAGGCGGCGCCCGAAAAGCCGAAATCGAGCTGGATCAATTCGAACGTGATCCGCATCAGGAAGTAACAGCAGCTACGCTGATTAAGGAGAAAACTTGCAGGTACTCGTCCGAGACAACAATGTCGATCAGGCCCTCCGCGTGCTCAAGAAGAAGCTGCAGCGCGAAGGTGTGTTCCGCGAAATGAAGGAACGCAGCGCCTATGAAAAGCCGTCGGAAAAGCGCGCCCGCGAAAAGGGTGAAGCGATCCGCCGCGCCCGCAAGCTCGCCCGCAAGCAGGCGCAGCGCGAAGGCCTGCTGCCGGCACCGAAGAAGAAGGTGATTGCTCGCGGCCGCTGACGCCTTCCCGGTCTCCCGTTCCATCGACAAGGAGGAAACATGACCGAGACGAAAGACACTTTCTTCAAGCCCGAAAAGCTTTCGCCGCAGGCGAAGGCCGAGCAGACGACATCTGTCGCCAAGGGCATCCTCGAAAGCGAAGCTGTCGCCCGGCAGAAGAAGACCGAAAAGCTGCGCGCGCTGAGGCTCGCGCAGGAGGCGGTCGAGGCGCCGCCGAAAAAGCCGAGAGCGGGCAAGAAGGCTTAGGGCCTCTGTGCCTCGCCTTGCCATGGCATGATAAAGCGGTGCTCTCTGGAGCGCCGTTTTTTGTGTTTGGTGATGGCGCCGGGCCTCGTGGAGGCCGCCAAATCATTGCAGGCCACATTCCCAGAGCGATCACGAAAAGGCCGGGGTTTTAAAGCCCGGCCTTCTGAATGATGGCGATCGGTTGCGGATTTCAATGCAAGGTGACGGCTCGCTCCGGCACGGCGATTTCTTCCTCTGCGAGGCCGCTGAGTGCGACAATGACCTCGTCGATGGACCAGCCGACGCTCAGAGCATGGTCGATCAGCTGGTGGAAGTCTGTTCCGAGGTATTCCTTGCAATCATCAAGACGATCTGCCGAAATAATGATTGTGCGTGAATTCAGGACCCTGGTCATGGCCTTATCCTTTGCTGCGAATATAACCGGCGCAATCGGTTATAGTTCCCGCTTCACAGCATGTTGTTGAATGAATACTTAAGAGCTTGCGAACTAGTTCCGGTCCCGGGAGCGGGCAACCTACCTGCGCCGGAAGTCCGAACGCACGTGGCTGTAAAGTCGCAGCACGAATCCAATGCTCGGCGCGCACCAGAAGACAGCGATTAGATAGGCGATCACCGTTACGCCCAGGCATTCGCTTTCACCGGTCGCGCAGGTCGGGGCGACCACAATCGAATGAAGGCAGAGCGTGCCTGCGGCCAGTGAAGCAACTGCAACCGCGATCGGCAGCCAGAGGCTTTTCGCGCGCCCGATGGCCAGGGCGGCAATGAAGACCGCCATGAAGGGAAGGGATGCAATCCAGAACAGGGTCATCGGGCTCTCGGGGCAAGATTCGCCGCATGGAGCCTATTCTGATTTGGCAGAACGGCAAATGACCAACATGCGCGAGCCCAGGCTCCGACATGCTCGCTGTCAGAGCCTGCACCCGGCATCTCACTTAAGTCCGTTCAGTTCCTGACCTCGAAGATCATGTTGAACGGCGTCTCGCTGGCGCGGCGGAAGTGGTGGTATCCGGCATCCAGCGCCACCTTGCGCAGCTTCATCTCGCCTGCCTGCGCGCCAAGCCCGAGGCCGACTTCCTGGGCCATGGAGGCGGGCGTGCAGATCATCGTCGAGGCGCCGTAATAGACGCGGCCGACGGGGTTGAGGTTGTCCTTCAGCCCGTCATGGGCGAAGGGCTCGACGATCATCCAGGTGCCGTCCTTTTTCATCGTCTCGCGGATATGGCGGCCGGCCCCGACAGGGTCGCCCATGTCGTGCAGGCAGTCGAACATGGCCACCAGATCATAGTCGCCGGCCGGGAAATCCTTGGCCGATGCCTTGCTGAAGGTCACGCGGTCGGCCACACCGGCGTCCTTTGCGGCGCGCTTTGCCCGCTCGATCGACGGACCGTGATAATCGAAGCCGTGGAAATGCGATTTCGGGAATGCCTGGGCCATCAGGATCGTCGACGCGCCGTGGCCGCAGCCGACATCGGCGACTTCTGCCCCGCTTTCCAGCTTTTCCTTCATGCCCTTCAGCGCCGGGATCCACTCGGTGACGAGATGGCTGTTATAGCCCGGCCGGAAGAAGCGCTCGGTGCCGCGGAAAAGGCAGGTGCTGTGCTCATGCCAGCCGAGGCCCTTGCCGGTGCGGAAGGCATCCTCCACCTTCGGCTCGTCCATCCACATGGACTGCACGATCTCGAAGGCGCCGCCGAAGAAGGCGGGGCTTTCCTCATTGGCGAAGACCAGCGCCTGCTCGGGCGTCATGGCGAATTTGTTCGAGGCCTCGTGATAGGTGATGTAATCGGCAGCCGCCATGGCGGCGAGCCATTCGCGCACATTGCGCTCGGTGAGACTGGTCGTTTCCGCAAGCTCCATAGAGGAGCGCGGCCGCCCGTCCATCATCGCCCGGAACAGCCCGAGATGATCGCCGAGCACGACGAGAACGCCCGATACACTGGCGCCGAGATCGCCCACGAGGCGACCGACGAGTGCATCGACTTTCTGCATGTCAGGTTGCTGCATATCGGTTTTCTGCTTATCGGTTTTCTGCATGGCACCCTCCTCAAGATGCGCCAGCCCCAGTCCGACAGTTCGACCCGCTGATGATTCTAGGCCGGAGCGGCAGGCAGTCAATGCTGCATTCGGGTTAGGGGACCGGGTGAAGATGCTCCACATTGAAACGTCACGTCAGGCTTGCCGGAAGTTGCGGCCGGTCTTCGGACCGATGCTGTCGGGACGGGAGGAATGCCGACTGAAATCAGCCCTCCAGGAGCACCAGTCAGGCCCGGAAATTGAGTGCCACGCCGTCCTTTCCGCGGTATAATGACGCGCGGCGGATGCAGACGGAGGTGAAGCCAATGAAGAGGCTCTCAATCATTGCCCTGTCGCTGGCAACGGCGCTGGCGAGCGCACTGCCGGCCGAGGCGTTTCCCACCATGGCCGCCGCCCCTGATGTCGAGGCACAGCAGGCGCAACTGGTACGCTACCGCGGTTACTATGGCGGCTATCACGGCGGCTACTATGGCGGTCACGGCCGATACTACCACCACCATGGCGGCGATGGCTGGGGCTGGGCGCTCGGCGGCCTGGCCGCAGGCGCGATCATCGGCGGAATGCTGGCGCAGCCCGGATATTACGGCTCCGGATATTATGGCTCCGGCTATTATGATCCCGGCTACTACGGCGGCTATTCCGGTCCGTACTATTACGGCTCGACGCGATATTATGCACGACGCTACTATTATCCCCGGACCTATTATTATCCCCGGGCCTACTATGGCGGCAACGGCCATGTAAGCTGGTGCTTTGCGCGTTACCGGTCCTACAGGGCTTACGACAACACGTTCCAGCCCTATCACGGCCCAAGGCAGGCGTGCGTCTCGCCTCAATATTGATAGCCGCTGACAGCGTGGAGATCGCGACAGGCTTCAGGGAAGTTCGATTTCGCCTGCTACCACGTGGTTGAGGCCGGTGCCCTCCGCCGTCAGCGTCATGCGGACCTTCAGCTTCTTGCCGCCGATCTGCGCGTCGCGCACCGTCTCCTCGATCTTGCGCTGCGAGGTCACGCCGACTTCCTTCAGGAACTTGCGGATGGACATGTTGAAGGCGTCTTCGCTCATGATGAAATCCCCCATGTGATGAAGGGATTGTACGGGAAGGCGGCCGGTCGGGAAAGCTTGACGGGATGTGCGGTGGCGATAATCAGCGCGAGCCGGGAGATCGACTGATCATCGCATCGGGAAGCACAGCCTGAAGCGGCCCGCCCGTCCCTGGTCTCGGAAGGGCAGGCCGTCGCCGGGGCGGCTACTTCAGCGGCAGGAACAATTCCACGACGACCTCATGGACCGGCACATCAGGGAAGAAGGAGAAATGCCGCTGGCAATAGATCGGGAAATCGCGGGCTTCCTCGCCGCTTGCCGGAAGCCAGTCCCGGTAGAGATAGAGGGCTGCAGGCTCCAGGTTGTGGGTGTCGTGAACGACGCGGATGACCGCGCAGCGGCCGGCCGGGATCACGCCCGATTTCATCACCTCGTCGTCGGCATCGATCGGCCGGTCGGTGCCAACACAGATGTCCATGCTGTAATCCGCCGGATTGGCGGGGATCCTCGGGGACCGGAAGATGTTGAAGGTGGGGCTCGTCTCCGGTGACAGGCCGGCGGCCTTGCGCCAGGCGATGAACCGCTCGATGCTGGTGCCGAGATTTGCCCGGTCGCCCCGGTGTTCCAGGATCGCCACCGGGGTTGGCGGCACTTCGCGGATCGTCACGTCGTCTTCTTCATAGGTTATCTGCATGAGCTTGCTCCTTGCGTTTTCGAGGGGCCTGAAGGCGGCAAGCCACGGAGCCCAGTCGGGCGATCTCCGGAACGAGGAAGGCGATTGCCCGAACCGTTGCCGAAAGGCGCGGGCAAAGGCATCCGGTGCACCGTAACCGGCATCCATTGCTATGTCGGTGACACTCTGGTCGCCGTTTGACGCCAGATGGTGCGAAGCGCGCTTCAAGCGGGCGAGCTGGACATAGCGATGCACCGACAGACCAAAGGTTGCCGAGAACTGCCGGTGAAAGTGAAACTTCGAAAAGGCTGCGATAGCGCTCAGCGCGTCCAGGTCCAGATCGTCATCCAGATGCCGGTCTATGTGATCGAGCACCCGCTGCATCCGGGCATGGTAGTTTCGAAGCGCCGCCTTCATCATTCCGTCCTCCGTGGCGGCTCCAACTAAACGCGGGCAGGGGCGATCCGCTCGACCGATCTTGCGGTTCTGGCGAAGGACCGGAAGCAGGCAGGCCGGTTCATGGATGATCGGCGTCGTAGCGCAGGCGGTTGTCCTCGATGCTGCCCCTGTTTTCAGCTGCCCAGTCGGCCAGGTGGCGGACGGTTTCCGACAGGGAATGGCCGAGCGGGGTCAAGGTATATTCGACCTGCGGCGGGGTGCTGGGGTGGACGGTTCTGGCGATCATGCCGTCGCGTTCCAGCGTCTTCAGCGTTCGCGTCAGCATCTGCTGCGAGATGCCGCCGATCTGGCGCTTCAGCCCGTTGAAGCGGAGAGCACCCAGCCGAAGTGCGACGACGACCTGGATCGTCCATTTGTCGCCGACCCGGCTGAGGATCTCGCTGACACCCCTGCAGTCGGCGCCTGCCGGCCTTGCAGTCACATCCATCTGACCAGCTCCCAAAGATATGCTTTTGACGGATAATTTTAGGTCCCATGGATGGCCGTGGTCAACAACTGAGACCTTGTCTCGCGGCGAAGCCGGCGTGGCGGGTCACCACCAGGAGACCACCATGAACCTCTTCTACTATCCCGGCGCCTGCAGCCTTGCCGATCATATCGCGCTCATCGAGGCCGGGCTTGCCTACAGGCTCACCAGCATCCGGCATGACAAGACGACGGAGGACGGGCGCGATTTCCTGTCGATCAACCCCAAGGGCTACATTCCCACGCTCGAACTCGAGGACGGAGCGATCCTGACGGAGAACCAGGTCATCCTGGCCTATATCGCCGAGAAGAGCGGCAAGCTGCTGCCCGGGGACGGCATCATACGCTGGCGCGCGCTCGAGGCGCTCGCCTTCATGTCGTCGGAGATCCACTCACGGTACCAGCCCTTTTTCCGGAATTTCCCGGAGCCGGAGAAGGAGCGCGCCCGCGAAAAGCTCGCGCAGTCCTTCGCCATCCTTGCCGGCCAGATGGGCGACAAGACGTTCCTGGTCAGCGACGAGATGACGATTGCCGATTGCTACCTGTTCTGGGTGCTGACGGTCGCGCCGAGGAGCGGCGTCGAACTGCCGGAGGCGCTCGGCAGGTTCCTCGCCCATATGCGAACGCTGCCTTCGGTGACGCAGGCCCTTGCCGAGGAGGGGCTCGGCTGATCCGGCGGTCCGGCTGGCCGGCGAAGGTACTCAGCCGGCCAGCCATTCTTCACGCGGGCGGCCGCTCAATCCAGGAGGACGACAGCCTCGACCTCGAAGAGCATGGGGTCGATCGCGAGTCTCGGCACCGGAACCAGCGTCTGTGCCGGCAGCCTGTCGCCGAACATGCGCGTGACGGTCTCGGTCAGTATGCCGAGCTTCGACATATCGTGGCCGACCACGTAGACGGTCAGTTTCACGACCTGGTCGGGGCGGGCGCCAAGTGCTGCGATGACGGCGGCGAGGTTCGCATAAGCCTGTTCCACCTGGGCAGCGAAATCCGGCGAAAGAGCGCCGTTCCGGTCGTAAGCGCCCTGGCCCGAGATGAAGGCCAGCCGGCCGGCCGCAGGGGCGATGACCGCCGTGCTGTAGCCGTGCGGTGTCGGGTCGTGAAGATGGGAGGGGTTCACGATAACAGGCGTTGCGGCGAGAGTTTGATGGGATGTCATGGTCTGTCTCCTTGTCGGGTTGCCATGACACGCCTAAGGTAAATCGGTGCCAGATTTTGGCACCGAATATCGGGAAAGCTCCAGGGGGCGCAAATGAACATCCGCCTCAGACACGACGCCATCGTGCGCATCCTCAGGCGCAACGGAAGCTCGACAGTCGATGATTTGGCAGAGGAGGTGGGTGCTTCCAGGCGAACGGTACTGCGCGACATCGGGGCGCTGCGCGAGCAGGGTTTTCTCATCCATTCCGAATCCGGCCGCGGTGGCGGGCTGCAGCTCGACCCGGAATCGGTGCAGACCACGGCCCGGCTCTCGGTCACAGAGGTGTTTGCGCTCCTGATCAGCGTGGCGGCCATGCGCGCGGCACGCTCCCTTCCTTTCTCCGATCTCGCCGATGCCGGGCTTGCGAAGATCGAAAAGGCGCTTTCGGCAGAGAAAGTGCGGGACCTGCGCCGGCTTCTCGACTGCCTCTATGTCGGGCAATTGTCGCCCAGACAGGATATTTCCGACATCGGGTCGATCGATTCCGGGCTGTTGCCGGCCTTCGAGACGGGGTTTCTGCAGCGGCTGCATCTGCGGTTCCGCTACCGTGATGCCAGGGGAATGGAAACGCTGCGCGAGGCCGAACCGCAGGCCATGCTCATCCTGCCGCAACTTTGGTATCTCGTCGGCTGGGATGCCGCGCGCGGGGATTTCCGGCATTTTCGCATGGACCGGATCAGCGCGCCGGAGATCGTGGAGGGCACGCAGTTTCGTCGAAGGCACGTGCCCTTCGAGGACGATGTCTGTCCGTTCAGCGAAATGGCGCGCTGAGCATCGGCGAAGGGCCAGGGCAGAAGCCGAATATCTGAGATGCGGGACGCCGGAAGGCTGGCTCGACGACAACCTGGCCCTTGATGCAGCAACGGCGGCCGGGTGCGTTTCCATGGTGCCCGCATTGCGGTCGGCCCTAGCTTGAAGTTGCCCGTCAAACCTTTAGTTTCGACTAAAATAGTCGCAGGGACATGCAGGCAATGACTGGCAAAGCCGTTCACTCGTTCGAGATCGTCGAAGAAGTGGCCTCGGATGCGGGGATCTATACCTGGGATATCGTCAGGAATCTCGTCTTCGCAGACAGCGCGCTCGCCGAGCTTTTCGGCATGGATGCCGACGCCACGGTGCGAGGCCTGCCGCTGGAAGACTATCTTGAGCGTGTCCATCCCGATGACAAGCCGGATCTCGCAAAGACGATCTCGCAGGCGATCGTCGCCGAAATTGCCCAGCAGAACATCTATCGCGTCCAGGGCAGCGATGGCCGCTACCGGACGGTCGCGGCCTTCGGCCGGGCCTTTCGCGACCAGAGCGGTTCGCCCGTGCTCTATTCCGGCATCGTCGTGCCGGTGACCGACTGCGAGGATGCCAAACCGGTGGCGCATTAGACGGCTGTCGCCGTCGATCCGCGCCGGTCGCTTGCGATGCGGAGGTCACCGCATGGCTTCTGCTATCCGCAGCAAGGCTGCATAGATGACCTCCGGATCGCCGGGCGCAACGGCGTCTCGGGTCAGGGCTTCCGCCTTGGCGACAATCTCGTGGGCCGCGCGCAATGCCGACCGGCCGTCCGGCGTGAGTTCGGTCGTCAGGACCCGGCCATGCACCGGGTGGGCGGTTCGTTTCACGAGGCCGTCCCGTTCGAGTGTGGCGATGATGGACTGCATCGTCTGCGCTGTCACGAAGGCGCGCCGCGCCAGCTCCGCGCTTGACAGGCCCGCGTTGAACTCGAGCCCCGCCAGCACCGAATATTGCGGGGTCGTCAATCCGATGTTTCGAAGTTCATTGTCGAGATGGCCCCGCAGCGCCTGCTGGGCCCGCTTCAGCGCATATCCGAGCGAACGGTAGGTGTCATCCACCGGGGGATCAATCAGGCTGGACATATCAGGGTCCTTATATTATATCAGGCCCCTGACGATACTGCGGCAGGTATAAAAAGGGAAGACAGCTCATGGCTCGCCTCATTGGACCGGATTTCATCGGGATTCAGACAAGGGATCTGGACGCCGCACGGACCTTCTACCAGGATATTGTCGGGCTCACGCCTTCGGCAAAAGCCCCTCCGGGTGCGGTTGTTTTCGAAACGCAGCCCATCCCCTTCGCCGTCCGCACGCCGATCGGGGACTTTGACGATACGGACAAGCTCGGGGTCGGCATCGCGATCTGGTTCGGCTGCGACGATGCCGACGAATTGCACGCGCATCTCTGCGAGCGCGACGTGCCCATAGCCTTCCCGCCGAAGGACGGTCCGTTCGGACGCTATTTCGCCTTCGTCGATCCGTTCGGCTATACGATCACGGCGCATACTGTCCTGGCGAAGCAGTAGAAGCCGTGGCCGGACGGACCGGGATGCAGGCGCAATCTTCCAATCGGTTGCGCCCATCGACATGGACGTTTGTCATTGCGATAGGATCAAGCCGAAAAAGGTGCTAAGCGCGCCAGCCAGACAATGACAGGAGTGCAATTGTGAGCGAACTGACCGTAGCGGATGCAACAAACCGCATCTATGAATCGCTGCATGCCGATAATGCCGACCTCGACACACACATCGCTGCACTCAAGGCGGCATTGGCTCGGGCGGGTTTGAAAGAAGCGGTATTCGATCCGGCCAGGCTCGTGCAGAACAACCGTCAAGGCAGGAAGCTGATGCAGGCATATTTTCGCCAGCGCGGCGTGACGGTGAAATACTCGGCTTGAAGAGGCCGGCTGACCGGCTCACCGGGCATGGCGGCAAAAAGGCTTGCGAGAGGCCACTTTACAGCGGCCTCTCTCGAGTCGTTGGAAACCTGACGGGCGCTTTAAACTGCGGCGGCCTTCCGGATCACGTCGATGACGACGTCGCCGCTGATCGGTTCCGACCTCCTTCTCGGACGCGCGGACGGTATGTTTCAGGAGGATGTGAGGCTCCTGCTTGCCGCTGACGACTGCGGTCTGATCCTGATGACCTGTCGCGGCGTGAGGCGCTCCTCCCAGAGCGCCGATGAGTGTCTCGCTGATGGTGTCGAATACGATGTGTTCGAGATTCTATGAATTCGCTGCGCGACGGCGGCGATGTGGTCGAATGGCCGGTTTCCCGACCTTGCCGGCGGCTCGATGATGGATTTTGCTGGCGCCCATAGCCGTCAATGGGAGCGCCAGCATGACCTGCCTCGACCGATGGACCGCCCACACGCCGATGTCCGACCCCGGCCAACAGGCGCAGGCTATCGCAGCTTTCCCCGACGAGGTCGGGCATCTCGCCGGCATCGTCCAGGGCCTGCTGGTGCATTCCAGCTGGCTTGCGGACTATGGTCTCGACGCCTCGAAGCTCGGGCCGAGCGCGCGCCAGACCCTGCCGATCGCCGAACGGCTTGCCGACATCATGCAGCGCGACGACCGACCCCTTGCCCAGGCGCGGCCGGCCGACAGGCGATCCGTTGGAACATGCCGGGATTTTGCGCTGATGCTTTGTGCATTTCTCCGCAGCAAGGGCGTTCCCGCGCGTGTGCGATGCGGCTTCGCATCCTATTTTTCGGCGGAGTGGGAAGATCACTGGATCTGCGAATATCGGGATGGCGGGACGGGCGAGTGGCGGCTTGCCGACGCACAGATTGACGCGATGCTGAGACGCAGGAAACACATTGAATTCGACGCTGCCGACATGCCCCGCAGCGCTTTCCTCATGGCAGGGGAAGCCTGGCTGACATGCCGCCGCGGAGAGGCCGAGCCCGCAAGCTTCGGCCATGGCGGCACGATCGGTCTCTGGTTCCTGAAGATCAATGTCCTGCGCGACCACCTTGTCCTGAACGATCGGGAGACCTCCGAATGGGATCGCTGGCGCGAGGCACCGGAGGCAAGCCGGCAGGTGCCACCCGATGAGCTGGCATGGCTGGATGATCTCGCCGCCCGCCCGTATCAGTCGCTCGTCGCCCGCAAACCGGACTGGCTGGCCTAGGTTTGGTTACGTGGCTGGAGAGGCCGGCTGTGCTGGACGATCAAAAAGCGAAAACCTAAAAGAGATCGACCCCAAGCCCGCGTTTTGAAGGAGGAGAAAAATGGAGCGTATCGAGAGGGAAGTGAGCGGCGGCTGCCAGTGCGGGGCCGTGCGCTACCACGCAACCGCGATGCACGACAATTCGCATCTCTGCCATTGCCGCATGTGCCAGAAAGCCTCGGGCAACGTCTTTGCCGCGCTTGTCGCCGCGCCCGACGATGCGCTCACCTGGACACGCGGCAGGCCTCAAGTCTGGAAGAGCTCGGAGCTTGTCGAGCGCGGCTTCTGCGCCAATTGCGGCACGCCCTTGTTCTTCCACCACCTCGAAAACGGCCGCACCAATCTGATGATCGGTTCGCTCGACGATCCGCACGCCTTTCCGCCGCATGCCAGCACCTGTACCGAGAACATGGTGGGGTGGTTCGATACGATCACGGGCATTGAAAATACCGGTGCCACCGAAACCAACGGTGCCGACTGGGCTGCGGCGATCAAGGAGAGCAGCAACCAGCACCCTGACCACGATACGAGTTCATGGATGGTCAAGGGGCGTGATGGCTGACTCCTTTTCCGCCTCTCACGAGTGGGCAGGCTGCGGCTCGATGCCGACGTCGAGCAGATCGATCGAGACGGCGACCCGATCGAGGATCGGCCGGTTGTCCGGGCCGGTTGCGTAAACCCTGCGCTTCGTCGGGATTATCAAGCCAGCGAAACTCCTGTGGTCGCTCGCATAGTTGGCGCTCCTGGTGCCGCCCATGATGTCGACGCTGTAGTCATGGCGCCGCAACAGGCCGTCCGCATTGAAATAGAAGGTCTGCACGGTGGAATGGCTGGGGACGGTCGGCGGGAAGGTTACCTTCAGCCGGCGCCAGGTTTCATCCTCTTCCTGCCACGGCTCGATCTCCTCCGTCCTGAAACCGGGAAGCGTGAAGAGAAACGGCGTCGTCAGATAGGTCCACATGGCATAGCCGGTGAAATAGATCAGGTGCTGCCGGTCCCAGGGTGTGGTGATCGTATGTCCTTCAAATAGGGAACGCGGCGCGGCACGATGCTCGATGACGTCGCCGCTGTCAGCAACGATAGATGTTTGCTCCGGTTCCCAGACGCAATGCTGCCCTTTCTCCAGGAAGGGGGTGAATTCGGTGTGCGGACGACGGGTTGAGACCGAGGTGCGGATGTCGGCATAGACATCCGGCCAGCCCTTCACATGCCAGACCGCGCCGCCAACTTTGATATGTGCATGCAATTGCTCGATCTGCTGCCAGCGTTGCAGGCCGCCATGCGCTTCGATTGCGAGATCCAATAGGTCGGTCACTTCTAGAGCCTCCGGTTCGTGATGATCATAAAGGTTTAATTTTGAAACCTATCGACATTTATTCCGATATGGTTTAACTTTGCAACCGTAATTCGGATGAAAGGCGGGAAAATGAAGGGCAAGCGAACTGACATGGGGGATGCCCAGTGCGGGATCGCGCGGTCTCTGCAAGCCGTCGGTGATTGGTGGTCGCTCCTCATCATCAGGGAGGCTTTCAAGGGGCTTCGACGGTTTTCCGAGTTTCAGAAGAGCCTCGGGCTCGCAAAGAACATCCTGTCGGTTCGCCTGCGAAAGCTCGTGGAGGAGGGCATCTTCACGGTGGAGCCGGACCCTGACTCCGCACTCAGCCATCTCTATCTCCTGACGCCGAAAGGCCGCCAGCTGAGCGTGGTCCTCGTCGCTCTCTGGCAATGGGGAGAAGAGCATTGCTTTGCAGAGGGTGAACTGAACTATGCGATCGTGGACAGCCTGAACCGGCAACCCTTGCAGAAGCTTCAGCTTGCGGCCCGAGACGGCCGGCCTCTGGAATCCCGACAGTTTCGCATTGATCCCCGGGATCGTTGAGCCCAGCCCCTAGGGAGCCTTCGTTGCAGGCGCAGGGCGCTTCTCGTCAAGCCTCTTCATGAAGCGCTCCATCTCGATGACGGCGCGCCGATGCGTTCCTTCACCGATAAGACCGGCATCGTCGCGGCATGTTACGTTGAACAGGAGCGACTTTCCGTCGATCTCCGCCAGTTCGATTTCCGCGGTGATGTTCATTCCGACCGGCGTTGCCGCGACGTGACTGACATTGACATGGGTGCCGACGGTGCGCTGTCCCTGACGAAGGAAAGGCCGAAGGCCCTGCACACAGGTCTGCTCGATGAAGGCAATCATGATTGCTGTCGCCAGCACCGGCGGCATGTCACGAAAACCGGGCCAGGAATCGTCGATCTCGGGAACCGTATGGATGGGGGCGACACGCAGCCGTTCCACATGACGCAGCCCGACAAAGAGTGGCGGCAGTTCGGCGGACTGTCTCATATCTTGCCCAATCGCATATTGATCGGCCAGGAAATCGGCAGCTTCCGCGTTGGCTCGCCCCATAGGGACGAGACATCGCGTACGAAGCCCTCCAGAATATCGTCGCGCCCGGCCTCGTTCACGCGCCGGACGGCGGACCAGGTCGACAGGTAACCCAGGAATTCTCCAAGCTCCCAGACACGATCGATCGTCATTTCGGGATAGGGCATCTCTTCGAATGGAAACTCGATGTCGGCATAGCCGGAATCCACAAGCTTGCGCTCCGGCGGCCAGTAGGGACCGATTTCATCGCTGTAGAACCTGTCGAACCGGTGCTGCAGGTCGGAAGGTGCAAGCCGCATCACGCCATAACTGAGCAACGCGATGATCGCGCCGTCGTCGACGACACGGCGGACCTCGGCGTAGAAACGCGGGCGGTCGAACCAGTGGGCCGCCTGCGCTGCGGTGATCAAGCTCGCGCTTGCGTCGGGCAGGGGGAGCTGTTCTGCGGGGGCACGGAGATAGTCGACGTTCGAAGGACCCTGGGCATTGGCGATCTGGTCTTCGCTGGGATCGATGCCAATGACCTTGTGGAAATGCTCCGCGAGTTGTCGCGTCAGTTGCCCGGTGCCGCATCCGACATCGACCGCGCAACCCCTGCCGCCGACGGTCTCAGCCAGAAACTTCGAAAGCCCGGCCGGATATTCCGGTCTGAACAACGCATAGGCCCTGCCGCCCATGTCGAACCAGTTTTTCGCAGTGGTTGTCGAGGTGTTCCTAGTCATCCGTCTTTCCTGCACGTTCCGCATCCGCCAGCCGGTCGGCAAAGCCCTGTCTTTCAAGGGCGGCCGCAAGGCTTCCCAACATCTCGAGCAGCGGGAATCCGATTTCCGTCTCAAGCGCGCCGATGGCGCGGAACGTCGTTTCCCAATGGGGTTCCAGCCTCTTCAGAAGTTCCAGGCCGCGCCTGGTCAGTTTCAGGCCGCTCTTGCGTCCGTCTTCCAGATCGTGCCGAACGACCAGATCGTCCTTCAGCATCAGGCTCACGGTCTGGCTGATCGCCCCTTGCGTGAGGCGGCTGGCGGTCGTGATATCAGTCACCGTGACGGCTCCTGCGCTGAGGGCACGGAGCACGGGCGTATAGCGGGGGCGGTAGTCAATATCCATGGCCCGATACCGCTCGGCTGCGCCCTGGTCCACCAATTCGCCGACATATCGAAGGAGTTCGCCCAGACCGGGCCTGTCTTTGTCGCTCATGGAGAGGAAATTATATTAGCGCTAATGTAATTTCAAGTGCCTGTCTTCATTCACATGGCCGGCGCGGAATTTGCCGTTCAGCCAGCCGATTGATGGGGATGACGAGGCCCGGATAAGCGACGAACGTTTTCGTGGCGCTCTCATCTAGCGGGAACCGTTGGCAGCCTCCAGGCGGTTGCGCTCAATTTCACTCATGTTCGACAGAACCCAGCGCGTCAGCTGCGTCAAAGGCTCGGCAAGCGACCTGCCGAGGGTGGTAAGGCTATATTCCACCTGAGGCGGGATTGTCGGATAGACTTTTCTGGAAACGAGACCGTCGTTTTCAAGCGCACGCAAGGTCCGTGTCAGCATCTGCTGGCTGATGCCCCCGATAAGCCGGCGCAGTTCGTTAAATCTCCTCGGGCCATCCAGCAGCATCGTGATCGTCATGATCGTCCACTTGTCACCAATGCGGCCAAGCATCTGGCTGATTGGACGACAGTCCATGCTCGTTCCCGGTTGCCGGGGCGGGGTAGGTAAATCCATGTGACCAGGCCCTAAAATTATGCGTTCTTGTGCGGACGCAGTCTAGCAAACATATCTAGTCAGTAAAACATACTACCACAGGAGATGTTATGACTGACCGGAAAACAATCGCGATTTTTGGTGCCGGCACAGGGTTGGGTGCTTTCGTCGCAAGGCGCTATGGAAAGGCCGGGTTCCGCGTCGCCCTCGTCGCTCGCAACGCCCAGTCTCTGGACCAAAGGGTGTCCGAGCTGTCGGCGCAGGGCATAGAAGCGGCCGCCTTTCCCGGCGATCTCAATGAGATCGACGCAATCGCGGCTTTGGTGGAAAAGATCGAAGAGAAGTCAGGTCCGATTCACACCGCCGTTTTCGCGCCTGTCGGCAGCTTTCGTATGCTTCCGGCTGTCGATCTGACGGCAGCCTTGCTCAAGGAACTCGTCAATATCCTGACCTTGGCTCCAGTCGAAGTCGTCCGCGCGGTATTGCCGGGTATGCTTGCTCGCGGCAATGGGGCGATCATCGTCGCCGACGGTCTTTCGGCGGTGACGCCAATGCCCGGATTGAGCGGCCCAGGCCCGGCCTTTGCCGCCACACGCAATTACATCCTCGGCCTCCACGAAGAGATCAAGGCGCGCGGCGTGTTCGCCGGGATGCTCCACATCGGTGCCATGATCGACAATTCCACAGGCCTTCGCATTGCGGCCGCAAATGGCCTGCCGCTCGATGATCGGCGCTTCACGACGATCGATCCCGACGTACTTGCCGAGGAAATCTGGTCGATGGCGGCCGACCGGACTCGTGCCGAGTCGATCCTGCCGGCTAATCGCTATGCGCATTGACCGATAGGGCCTTCATGAGGGGCAGCGGCAACACCGCTGCCCCCCGCTCAAGATGGCCCTTGTTCCACGCATCGGCCATTGCGATCTCCTCGCATCACGACACAGAGAGAGCAGGACCAATCACCGGACAAGGAACCCAAGCACTGCTGCGTTTGCAAGATCGATGAAGAAGGCGGAGACGAGCGGCAGGATGATGAACGCGATAGTGGCTGCTCCGTGGATCTTGGTGACCGCCGTCATATTGGCTATTGCCGTGGGGGTCGCTCCGAGCGAAATCCCGCAAAAGCCGGCGGAAATGACCGCCGCATTGTAGTTGCGCCCCATGGCCGGGAACACGACGAGGATGATGTAGACGATGGCCGCAAGCGTCTGAACCGCCAGCACGATCGCGAGCGAAAGGCCTAGTCCGCTCAAGGCCCACAACTGCATGCTCATCAGAGACATCGCCAGGAATACGTTCAGAGAGAGATCGGATATGAGCGCCAGACCGCGGGTGTGGGTCGGCCAGGGCAGGCTCGGCGCCAGGATCGGAATGCTGTTCGTCATCACGATGGCGACCAGCAGACAGACGACGAACAGCGGCAGATTGATCCCGGCTTCGAGGATAATCTCGTGCAGGGCGTAGCCGATGATGATGGCAATATTTGTCACCAGCAATGTGCGCAACAGGCCGATGTAGCTGACATCGTCTTCCTGGCCGGCAGCCGCATCCCGCGACACGCCGATCGTCAGCTCCTCGTCCTTGGGGCCGCTCAGGCCATTCCGGGCGATTAGATACTGCGCGATTGGTCCCCCGATCAGACTGGCGACGACGAGGCCGAGCGTTGCGCTGGCAATGCCGATTTCGAGAGCATTGGTGAGACCGAAACGGCTCGACACGACAGGTGCCCAGGCAATCGCCGTGCCGTGCCCGCCGATCAGTGAGATCGAACCGAGAAGGATTGCCATGCCTTGTGGAAGGCCTAGCACTTCACTCGCCCCCATGGAAAGGAGGTTCTGGATGACAAGAAACGCAAGCGTGAGGGCCAGCAGGATGAGAAACGGCTTGCCCCCGGCAAAGAGATCGGAGACCCGCGCGTTCAGGCCGACGCCGGTGAAAAAGTAAAGCAGCAGCATGTCGCGTGCGGCAAGCTCGAAGCTGATCTCGATATCGAAGAACTCGTAGGCGACGAGCGTCACGAGTGCTGCCAGCAGCCCGCCCGTGACTGCCTCCGGGATGCTCCAGCGGGTGAGGGCAGGGATGAGCCGATTGAGGTTCGCGCCGGCGAAGAACACGAGGATCGCTATGGTGAACGACAGCAGTCCCGGGACTTGTATTGTCGACATGTGCCACCTTCACCGCCAGACGCGCCGTATCGGTTGCAAAACACTGACACACGCGCTTTGACTGAACCAGTGAAAATATTGTTTCGCCCCCTCGCTGCTCCCGGGGACATCGTGCGGCATCCGGCTTCTGCTGCCCGTTACTGGTTTCGAAGCACGCCGACGAGAGCCTTTCCGTCGGTGAAATAGGGATCGCCGCCGCCGTTGCGACCGTCTTTGGTCGGTCCGATGCCATTGATCTCATAGCTCGACAAAAGTTGCCCGGCCTTGAGAAGATCGCTGATGACAAGGTCTCGCTCTGCATCGACATCAGGGCCGATATGATGCGTGATTTGACCGGTGTCGTGGCTGAAGCCGACGCCCCGATCAAAACTTGCCGAGCCCAGCCAGTGCGGGCGGCCATTTGGGCCGGTTTGTTCGGTCAGCCAAAAACGGACATGGTTGCGTTCGTCGGCGCTTTTGCCGACGGGCTTTTCGAAAGCCAGATCCTGTTTTCTGCCCTCAAAAAGCAGGGGGCTCACCGGCGCATCGAGATCAGGCCGATCAAGCACCACACTCAGTCCGATATCGATCGATGTGCGCAGGGTAATCTTGTCGGCAGGATCCCATCCGGCCGCCGCGAACGCCCGGATGACCTCTTCCTTCGAACCGACAAGACCGACATTGATGGGGTCGCCGGGAATACCCTGCTCGGTGGTCGTGACCATGTTGCCAACTTTGGCAACGCGGTCGGCATCGTGAAAAATCCAGATTTCGGGAATGACGAAATAGGCAAGCAGCAAATATGTGAACAGCAGGGCAGCCACTGATCTCGTCGCCATGCGGATTCTCGTGCGATGACGCATTGGAAATCCCCCCAGATTGCCAGGGAGGATCATACGCCGAACATGCGGTGGCGACATTCATAATTTGCAGTTGTCCGCTCGATCTCGATCGAAGCAAAAAGCAAACGCACAGGACGTCGACTGTCTCGCCGACGATAGCGTTCATTAGAAACTGCTTGAATTCTGATACGCATGTTGTATACAAGTTGTTTATCAGCTCGTGGAGCAGGTCCATGTCGCTTTCATTCTCTTCGCAGCCGGATGCCGCCCAGGACATGGTCTATGCCTGGTTGAAGCAGCACGTGCTGACCTTGCCCCGCCATGAGACGACTTTCCTGACGGAGTCGCAGGTCTGCCGGGAGACCGGAGTTTCCCGAACTCCCGTGCGGGAAGCCTTCCTGCGGCTGGAAGCCGACGGCTTGCTCAAGATCATGCCGAAGAAGGGGGCTTACATCGCGGCGATCACCGAGGCCGAGATCGACGATATCATGCAGGCTCGACGCCTCGTCGAAGAGTGGTGCGCGCAGCAGGCAAGCAGTTTCGGCAGCAGCGTCGCCGATGGATTGGACGACATGATCGCGCGGCAGGAACAAGTCCGCAACGATCCCGTCGCCTTCATCGAAAGCGATCGGGAATTCCACCGGACAATCGTGCGGGCAGCGGGCAACGTGGTTCTCGCAACATTCTACGAGAGCCTGCGGGATCGGCAGGTCAGGATGGGCGTGCATGCCATCTCCGTCGGCAGCCGGATCGATGAGGTCCTGGTCGAACATCGCGCAATTGTCGATGCGATCCGGGCCGGCGAGCCGGGACGGGCGGTGGCGGCGGTCGGCGAGCATCTGGCGAGGACGCTGACGGCATTGCGGACACCGTCTTTCGGCGGCCGGGCTGCCGTCTCTCGGGCTGCGGAATAGCCGCTGCACGGACGCGAACTTAAGGCTGACAGGAAAGCAGGAATGGCAATCGGATAATTCAGATCAGCACCGGGGGCCGGACATGGAACCAGTTTTCGACGTGAATGCATTCAGGCAGGCGTTGGGGCAGTTTCCGACCGGTGTGTGCGTGGTCACCAGTGTCGTCGGCACGGAGACGCTCGGTGTGACGATCAGCTCGTTCAATTCTCTCTCGCTCGACCCGCCGCTGGTCCTGTTCAGCATCGATCGCCGTGCGGCCAGCCTGCCGCTTTGGCAGCAGGCGACGGCGTACACGATCAACGTTCTCTCGGAAAACCAGGCGGATCTTTCGGGCCGCTTCTCGCGGTCGCTTAGCGACAAGTGGGAGGGGATCGCCTGCGAGACCCGGGCAGGGCACGGTCCCGTATTGCCGGGTGCTGCGGCGGTGTTTCACTGCGCGCATTGGGCCGTCCATCAGGGCGGCGACCATCTTCTTTTCATAGGCAAAGTCATCTCGTTCCGCACATTCCGGGACCGCCATCCGCTGGTCTTTTCCAAGGGCCGTTACGCCGCCCTGGAAAATGAAAGATTCGCCGATCAATCGTGGCCGTTGGCCTCGCACTATTGAAGGGGGTAGTGATGTTGAAGACAGGTGCACAGCATATCGAAGCCCTGCGCGACGGCAGGCAGGTGTTCATCAACGGCGCTGTTGCGGGCGATGTCACCGCGCATCTGGCCTTTCGCGAAACGGTACGGTCCGTGGCGCGGCTCTATGACTTCCAGAGCGAAGAACGGAACCGGGCGCTCATGACCTGCGAGACGGAGAGCGGGGATCGCGCAAGCCGGATCTGGCAGATGCCGGCGAGCTACGCGGAACTCGTGGAGCGACGCAAGGCGCTGGAGACATGGGCCACGCTGCATTGCGGTTTCCTTGGTCGCGCTCCCGATCATGTCGCCTCCTGCCTGTCCGGCATGATGATGGGGATCGATGTGTTCCGGGATCATGATCCGAAGCGCGCCGATGCGCTGGCCGACTATTATCGCCATGCCCGCGACAGCGACCTCTACCTGACATACGTGATCATCAATCCGCAGGCGGACCGGTCGAAGACGGCAAGCCAGCAACAGGACCGCACGCTGACTGCCGGTGTCGTCGATCAGGATGCGGAGGGCCTGACGATCCGCGGCGCGAAGATGCTGGCGACGGGTGCGATCATGGCGAACGAAGTCCTCGTGACCTGCATCCAGCCTCTCTCGGAAGGAGACGAGCCCTATGCCGTCTCCTTCGCCGTCCCGATGAATGCGCGCGGCATGACAATCATGTCCCGCAAATCCTACGAGGAACATGCGGTGAGCGTGTTCGACAACCCGCTCGCCAGTCGCTTCGACGAGAACGACGCGGTCCTCTATTTCGATGACGTCAAGGTGCCCTGGGACAGGGTATTCATCAACCAGGATATCAAGATGTGCCAGCGGCAGTTTCATGACACGCCGGCGCATGTCCTGCAGAACTATCAGGCACAGATCCGCCTGATGGTGAAGATGCGCTTCCTGTCGGGGCTGGCGCATCGCATTGCCGAAACCAACGGCATCGTCAATTTCCCGCAGGTGCGTGAGATCCTCGGCTCGCTGGCAGCCCAGAATGCGATGGTCGACGCCTTTGTCCACGCCATGGAGGTCAAGGGGCAGATGCGCGGCCGCCATTTCATCCCGGATGCGCACATGCTCTATTCGGCGCAGGTGCTGACCCAGAAACTTTATCCCGCCGTGATTTCGACCCTGCGCGAACTGGCGGGCGGCGGATTGATCATGCTGCCTTCGAGCGTCGCCGATTTCGCCGACCCGCAGCTGAAGGAGCTGATCGAGAGGACGCAGCAATCACCGGCAGCGAGCGCCGAAGGACGGGTGAAGCTGTTCAAACTGGCCTGGGATGCGATCGGCTCTGAATTCGCCTCGCGCCATACACAATACGAAATGTTCTATGCCGGGGCGAATTTCGTCACCACCAACCACAGTTTCCGCACCTTCGACTGGCATTCCGGCACAAGGCTCGTCGACCAGATGCTGGATTCCTATTCGCTCGAAGGCGAGCGTCCGGCCGATGCCGCGGTGGCGGCATGAGCTCTCCGATTTCGGCCTTCCGGGAGCACAAGGAGTTCCACCGCGTCGACATGGATACCGGCTGGCATGGTCCTTCCGGCTATCCGCCCGGCATCGAACAGAAGATACTGGCGGGACGCCTGGACGAGACCGGGGGCAAAGGCAGCCGCACCCGCTTGCTCCGCTTCAGCCCGGGTGCGCGGACCGATCGGCCGTTTGTCC
Organism: Sinorhizobium sp. B11; assembly: GCA_039725955.1. Taxonomy (NCBI): domain Bacteria; kingdom Pseudomonadati; phylum Pseudomonadota; class Alphaproteobacteria; order Hyphomicrobiales; family Rhizobiaceae; genus Sinorhizobium; species Sinorhizobium sp. B11. The sequence continues at coordinate 2,430,806 of CP091034.1, read as the reverse complement.
ACGATTACTGGGAGGAGGTCTATCTGCTCGAGGGCGACCTGATCGTCGGTGATGGAACAGAACTGGCGACGACCTTCTCCATCCATACCTATGCCTGTCGTCCACCCGGTGTCTTTCACGGACCATTCAGATCGGAGACGGGATGTCTGCTGCTGGAGGTCCACTACTATGACGCACCATAGATTCTGACGCAGGGCGGCCGAAAACCTCGCAGCCCATCGGCCTGATCCGGCTATTGCCCGCCGGCCGATACGCACAGGAACACCGCCTTCTGTGCCTCGAAGGCGCGCTTGAATGCGGGCCGCGCCTGTCCGCGTGCGACATAGGCGCAGAGGTTGGGATATTCGCCCAGCAGCGCCGATCCCTCCAGCCGCAGCAGCACCGAGATCATCTGCAGGTCGCCGGCGCTGAAATCTCCGTCCAGCCAGTCGGCATCGCCGAGCCGGGCGGAGAGTTCGCCGAGCCGCTTGCGGATGCGTCTTTCGACATGGGCCTGCCGCTCCGGGTACCAGCTCTCCTTGCCCTCTTCAAATCTGGCGGTCTCGCGCTCGACGATGACGGGTTCCATCGTGGAGATGGCGGCGAAGATCCAGGTGATGGCGCGCGCCCGGGCGTTGGCATCATCGGGCAGCAGGCCGCCATGATTGAGGGCGATATGCAGGATGATCGCGCCGGATTCGAAGAGCGCGAGATCGCCTTCCTCATAGGTCGGGATCTGCCCGAAGGGCTGAAGCGCAAGATGGGCATGCTCCTTCATCGTCTTGAAGGAGACGAGGCGGACATCATAGGGCTGGCCTGCTTCCTCCAGCGCCCAGCGCACGCGCATGTCGCGCGCAAGGCCCTTGCCGCGATCGGGCGAGCGTTCGAAGGCGGTAATGGTGATCGTCATTTCTGTCCTCCGTGATCTGTCCGTCTGGAAGACGGGCAGGCGGGCCTGAATCCGACAGCGGGATGTTAGTTCTTGGCTATCCGTCATGCCTGCGCGACATCCCCCGCCGGGCCCAATATCACGGGATCACGGCGGAAATCGTCGGAACTTGGTAGCAATGCGGCCGCTTGATCTCCGTAAATTCCGGGCTTGCTCGCGGCGGCCATTATCGGCCGAGCAAACCTAAACAGGCGCTCCGGCGGAGCCGGGCACTTCGCCAAACCGGTTGGCAGTTTTCGAGCCAGGAGTGAGGATGATTGCAAGATGGAGCGCCAGCAGAAAAATGCCGGTGAGAATTGCCCCGATCAGGGAGCCAACCGCCTCGTAATAGCTATAGACCAAATGAAGCAAGAGGACTGAAGGGCTCCACCAGCCGCTCTGATCGAAGTCATGCAGACGCGTCACCATCAAGCAAAGGCTGGCGATGATAGCCAGCACATAGGTCAGGGCGACCAACGCCTCAACCATAGGAATCGTCTGCCGAGTTCCGACCGGCGTCAGTAGGCGAGTGAGCGCGAATATCGCGGCCGCGGCGAAAGCGATGACTGCCATGTTGGACAGGAAATAGCGAAGACGACCAAGCCTACCGTGTAACGAGAATGCTCTGAGCATTGAATCCCCTTGCCGCTGATCGAGAAAAAACACTCTCGCGCTCATAGTTAGACGATTGCTTCGAAGCAGCGCGGTCGGCCGCTCCGTGGATTAAATCTCAGTGGCTGCCCCCTTGATCTCTGTCAAGGACTGCCGGTCGGGCCTGCGATACACCTTCTCATGTACCCGATTCCTGGACGTGCAGCGCCTGCGATGGCGCGACAGGAGATGGTGATTGGCCTGACACGCCTAAAGTGTCATAATGGTTGCGTCGGCAACTCTGGGGAGGCGTTGTGGCTCAAATCACGGATTCTGTCGCAGAGTTCAAGAGGAAGCGCAGGCGGGAGCTTTTGACCTTCGCCGTGCTCGCTTTCGGGATTTGGCCCGTCGTCGCCGTCGGGGTCGTCGGCGGTTACGGCTTCATGGTCTGGATGTACCAGATCGTCTACGGGCCGCCGGGGCCGCATGAGGTCAAGGCTGCACCTCCCGGCTCGGCAGAGTGAGGATCTCCAATGGTTCTCTCGACACGCACGCGACGCGGTTTTCTGACCGGCAGGTCATCGGCAGATCCGGCGACGAATTTTCCTCCCGGGGTGATACTTCCCCCCGGAGCGACTGAAACATCCGTTCGGAGCTGTTCGGGCTGCGGCGCATGCGTCGATGCCTGTCCCACCAAGATCATTTCGATCCGTTCGGGCATTCCCACCGTGGATTTCCGGCTCGGGGAATGCACCTTCTGCGGCCAGTGCGCGGAACGATGTCCCGAGAGCGTTTTTCCGGCAGGTGCCGCCAGCAGCTTTGCCCATCATGCTGTTATCGATGACGGGTGCCTCGCCAACAATTACGTCGACTGTCAGGCCTGCCGCGACAGCTGTCCTGAAGGCGCCATCCGATTCTGGCCGCGGCTCGGCGGGCCGTTCGTTCCCGAGCTCGATGCGCATGCCTGTACGGGATGCGGCGCCTGCATTTCGGTCTGTCCGGCCGATGCAATCGCGATGAAACCCCGCCATCGGGAGACAGCCCATGTCTGACAGCCGCCATCACGTCTCCAGCGCCGTCGTCGTTACCCGCCCGGAACTGACCGGCGATGTCGCGGCGCGTCTGGTTGCGATCGAAGGGGTCGAGGTTCACGCGACGGTGCCCGGCAAGATCGTCGTGGTGATCGAAGGGCCGCATTCCGGCGTGCTCGGGGAAAGGCTGATCGGCATTTCGGCGATGGACGGCGTGCTCGCCGCCCACATGGTTTTTGAACAGGCATTGGAAATGAAGGAGACAATCGATGACGACCGAACTCACGCGGCGTGATCTCCTGAAGGCGCAGGCGGCGGCGATTGCCGCGACGGCCGCCGGCATCGCTGCGCCCGCTTCGGCGCAGTCTGTGCCCGGCGGGGTGGCGGCGCTGGAGATCAAATGGTCGAAGGCGCCATGCCGCTTCTGCGGCACCGGCTGCGGCGTCATGGTCGGCGTGAAGGAAAACCAGGTCGTTGCCACCCATGGCGACATGGAGGCGGAGGTCAATCGCGGCCTCAACTGCGTCAAGGGCTACTTCCTCTCCAAGATCATGTACGGCAAGGACCGGCTGACGAGCCCGCTGCTGCGCAAGCGGGACGGCGTCTATGCCAAGGACGGCGAGTTCGAGCCCGTCACCTGGGAAGAAGCCTTCGACGTGATGGCGGCGCAGGCCAAGCGCGTGCTCAAGGAAAAGGGGCCGACGGCGCTCGGCATGTTCGGCTCCGGCCAGTGGACCATCTTCGAAGGATACGCCGCGACGAAGCTGATGCGGGCGGGCTTCCGCTCCAACAATCTCGATCCCAATGCGCGCCACTGCATGGCGTCCGCGGCGGTCGCCTTCATGCGCACCTTCGGCATGGACGAGCCGATGGGGTGCTACGACGATTTCGAAAACGCCGATGCCTTCGTGCTCTGGGGTTCGAACATGGCCGAGATGCATCCGATCCTCTGGACGCGGGTGGCCGACAGGCGGCTCGGGCACGAGCATGTCAAGGTCGCGGTGCTTTCCACCTTCACGCATCGCAGCATGGACCTTGCCGACATACCGCTGATCTTCAAGCCGGGTTCGGACCTCGCGATCCTGAACTACATCGCCAACCACATCATCCAGACCGGCCGGGTCAACCAGGATTTCGTCGACAAGCATACGAAGTTCATGAAGGGCACGACCGATATCGGCTACGGCCTGCGCCCCGACAACCCGCTGGAATTGAAGGCCAAGGGTGTCGCCGACGCCGCCAAGATGGAGCCGATCGATTTCGAGGCCTTCAAGGCGATGGTCTCCGAATACACGCTCGAAAAGGCGGTCGAGCTTTCGGGCGTCGACAGCGCCTTCCTGGAGCAGCTCGCGGAACTCTATGCCGATCCCAAGACCAAGGTCATGTCGCTCTGGACCATGGGCTTCAACCAGCATGTGCGCGGCGTCTGGGCCAACCAGATGGTCTATAACCTGCATTTGCTCACGGGAAAGATTTCCGAGCCGGGCAACAGCCCGTTTTCGCTGACGGGACAGCCGTCGGCCTGCGGCACGGCCCGCGAGGTCGGCACGTTTTGCGCACCGCCTGCCGGCCGACATGGTCGTCACCAATCCCGAGCATCGCAAGCATGCCGAGGAAATCTGGAAGGTGCCGGAGGGGCTGCTGCCGGACAAGCCCGGTTATCACGCCGTCGAGCAGGACCGCATGCTGCATGACGGGAAGCTGAATTTCTACTGGGTGCAGGTCAACAACAACGTCCAGGCAGCCCCGAACACCAGCAACGAGACCTACAAGGGCTATCGCAACCCGGACAATTTCATCGTCGTCTCGGATGCCTATCCGACAGTGACAGCCATGAGCGCCGATTTGATTCTGCCGGCGGCCATGTGGGTGGAGAAGGAGGGTGCCTACGGCAATGCCGAGCGGCGCACGCATGTCTGGCACCAGCTGGTCAATGCGCCGGGCGATGCTCGCTCCGATCTCTGGCAGCTGGTGGAATTTTCCAAGCGCTTTACCACCGACGAGGTCTGGCCCGCCGACATCCTCGACAAGAACCCGGACTACAAGGGCAAGACGCTCTACCAGGTGCTCTACCAGAACGGAAATGTGGACGAATTCCCGCTGACGGACGTCTCGCCAGACTATGAGAACCGCGAGGCCAAGGCCTTCGGTTTCTACATCCAGAAGGGTCTGTTCGAGGAATATGCCCATTTCGGCCGCGGGCATGGACATGATCTGGCACCCTACGACATGTACCATCAGGTGCGCGGCATGCGCTGGCCCGTCGTCGACGGCAAGGAGACGCGGTGGCGCTACCGCGAAGGTTACGACCCCTACGTCAAGCCGGGCGAGGGGCTGAAGTTCTACGGGCAGAAGGACGGCCGCGCGGTCATCCTGGCGGTGCCTTACGAGCCGCCCGCCGAGTCGCCCGATGACGAGTTCAATTTCTGGCTCGTGACGGGCCGTGTTCTTGAACATTGGCATTCCGGCTCGATGACGATGCGTGTTCCCGAGCTCTACCGAGCCTTTCCCGGTGCGCGCTGCTTCATGAACGGCGACGACGCCAGGAAGCTGGGCTTCAACCAGGGGGCGGAGGTGCGCATCCAGTCACGGCGCGGCGAGATCATCAGCCGCGTGGAAATCCGCGGGCGCAATCGCATGCCGCATGGCGTGATCTTCGTGCCGTGGTTCGACGCCAGCCAGCTGATCAACAAGGTCACGCTCGACGCCACCGACCCCATCTCCAAGCAGACGGATTTCAAAAAATGCGCAGTCAAGCTTCTTCCGGTCGCCTAATCTCCAGGCGCGCTCGGGCGATCGCGGCCGTCGCCCTTCTCCTGCTCACCGGCACCGTCACGCTCGCGCAGATGGTGCCCTCGTTGTCCGGCAACGAGAATCCGATGGAGAGCAAGGAGGCGAAGCCCGTACCCAAATGGGTGATCGATGACATGAGGAAGATGCGGAACTATCCGGACCAGCCTCCGATCATCCCGCATTCGATCGAGGGCTACCAGCTGACGGTGAACGCCAATCGCTGTCTCTCCTGCCATCGGCGCGAGTTGACGGAAGGCTCCGGTGCGCCGATGATCAGCGTCACCCATTACATGACCCGCGAAGGGCAGATGCTCGCCGATGTCTCGCCGCGGCGATATTTCTGCACCGCCTGCCACGTGCCGCAGGCGGATGCGAAGCCGCTGGTGCCGAACACCTTCAAGGATATGAGCGAGCTGGGCTTCAAGCCTGCGGGAAGCGAGCAATGATCGGCAGGATCAAAACGATAGTCCTGTGGTGCTGGCGCCTGTTGCGCTCGCCGGCAACGACACTCAGCCTGGCATTCCTGACGCTCGGCGGCTTTGTCGGCGGGGTCATGTTCTGGGGTGCCTTCAATACTGCGCTCGAAGTGACCAATACCGAGGCCTTCTGCACCGGCTGCCATGAAATGAAAACGAACGTCTATGAGGAGCTGAGCCGCACCGTTCACTTCTCGAACCGTTCGGGCGTTCGCGCCACGTGCCCGGACTGCCACGTGCCGCACCAGTGGACCGACAAGATCGCGCGCAAGATGCAGGCTTCGAAGGAAGTCTGGGGCAAGATATTCGGGACGATCAACACGCGCGAAAAATTCCTCGACAAGCGGCTGGAACTCGCCGAGCACGAATGGGCGCGGCTGAAGGCCAATGACAGCCTGGAATGCCGCAACTGCCACTCGATGGGCGCCATGGACCTGACGAAACAGACCGTGCGCGCCGCCGAGATCCACACGCGATACCTGCTGCCGGGCAAGGCGACCTGCATCGATTGCCACAAGGGAATCGCGCATGAGCTTCCGAACATGGAAGGCGTCGATCCGGGCTGGAAGGTCCCGGCGGAGCTGATGGGCAGGAATGCCGATCCCGGCTGGCATGAGCGGGCCAAGCTCGCGGCCTATCTCGGCACGGCCGATGCGGTGGCCATCGACAACTGACGGCTGCGGCGCCTCTGCCTGGTGTCGCATGAAGGGCAGGGCATGCGTGTGAAGGTCCGCAGCTCCAAGCCTCTGAAAGCGGCAGGCTTCCGGGGCTTGGAACGTTTGCCGGGGCATCCGCGTTTTCGCCGTCATGATGTACGTGCAGCCCGTTCCTTCGCCGCTTGTCTCCCCGCGGGTCGGCAAGATCGTTCAGACCGGCCGCGAGCAGATCCATATGCTCGAAAGCGGCAGCGCGGGTGCGGATCCCGTCGTGCTGCTGCATGGTTGCGGCAGTATCGCCGAGGAGGTGATGATGCCGTTTTCGGGCAGCGGCCTCCATATCATCGCGCCCGACAGGCCGGGTTATGGTTTCAGCGCGGCACTGCCTGCCGGCGAGCGCGGGCCGCTTGGCCAGTCCTTCTGGCTGGAGCGTTTGCTGGAGGCGCTGGCGTTTGAGCGTGTGGTGCTCGCTGCCCACTCGATCGGCTGCGCGGCGGCCCTGCATCTGGCCGCCCGCCGGCCGGATCTGCTGAAAGGCCTGTTTCTCATCTCGCCCTGCTGCCGGCCCGTTCCCTTCAAGCCGCTGATCGTGCTGCGCAGCGCCGTCGCTCCCTTCGTCGGCCCCGTCATCCGCCAGCATGTGATTGCCCGCTGGTCGTCCTATTTCCTCGAGCGCGGCCTGCGCACCTCGTCCCATCCCAATCCCGTCGCCGCAGGGCTTTTCGCGCTGCCGGCCATGCATGTGGTCAATGCCGCCTCGATCGCCACCATGGCCGAGGAACTGTGGGCCTTCAACGGCGACATGCAGCCGCTCCGGAGCCTGCCGGCCGATCTGCCGGTTTCCGTTCTCTTCGGCCGTGAGGACCGGATCATCGGACCGCGCTGGCATCTCGACTGGCTTCAGGAGAGGCATCCGGCGGCCCGGGTCGAACTGCTGGATGGCATCGGCCATATGCCGCATCATGTCGCCTCCGATCTGGCGGTGACGATGCTGGGCGATCTTGCAGGCAAGACGCCGGGCGATCTTGCGGACAAGACGTCGGGCGAAACCAGTGAGGGGAGCCAGTCCACAATCGCGGTCGCCTAAGGGCGTCGCGCAAAAAAAAAGCCCGCCTGGCTAAGGCGAGCCGAAAGTTGCTGCCCTTGTCGGGCATGGGGAAGTCAAGCGGTGGTAAGGGCCTCGCTGGATCGGGCCTCCGGAACTGCGGGCCGCGGAGCAGTGTTCTCGCCGGCGCGGCGGGCCAGCTGCCGGCTGGCGGTATCGAGCAGGGTTGCGAAGGCGGCAAGGCTGATCCTGTCGGCGCGCAGCATCTGGCGGATCAGCGGATCCCTCAGCATATCCGATGCGGTCATCTCATTCATAGCTGGTCCTCCTTGTCCGAACCTATGGTAGGCGTTGTTTGTAAAGAATACATGTCAAGGTGGTGACAAAAGCAAGGCGGAGGCGGCGAACCTTCGAAGGCGGTCGTGGTCATCGTCATCGCTGTTCTCCTTGACCTCCCTGGCAAGATGACGCGCGAGCAGGCGCGAATTCGACATCCGGTGCCAATTTTCGCCATCGGTCATGCTGCAGAATGGGCGTCAGTGCGGGCGCCAAGCCGGCTCGCGGTGCCTACGGCTCTGGCCGGATGGGCGTTTTGACGGTGGTGAGCCTGTCGCGGTATAGAAGACGGGTCTTCCGAAAATCCCTTCGGGGTTTTCGTTCCGCCGGCAAGGCCGCGGCCGCCATCTGCCGTCGGCCTCGCAGAATTTCCAACCGAGGGAGACGGGCATGAGCAGGTTGAACAGCAGTGCGTTGGCTCTGGCAGGTGCGGTGCTTGTGATGAGCCTTTCGCCGGCATTTGCCGAGGACAAGGCGGCGGTAATCTATCGCTGCGATGACGGCGAAGGCGCCACCGCAAGCTTCGTGACCGAGCCGAGCGCGGTGCTGCTGACCACGGGCGGGAAGAGCTTCCGTCTGCCGCAGGGCATGTCCGGTTCCGGCGCGCGTTACACCGACGGCACCGTGCTGTTCTGGATCAAGGGCAACGATGCGCAGCTGGAGGCGCCCGGGCGATCCACCAGCTGCCACGTGCAGTAAGCCGGCGCCTTCGGGCCGGTTGCATCGAGAGGCCTGATTTCGCGACAAGCGGAACTTTTGCGGCTGCGCATTGTTCGTTTCGTGGCGCCTCAATCAGGAGAAACAATCATGAAGCCTTTTCTCATCGCCGGTCTTGCCATGCTCATCGCATCGCCCGTGCTTGCGCAGACAGCCGCAGAGAAAACCGGTGTCAATTCCGCCCTCGGGGTTGCACCGAAGACAGAGGATTTCGTTGCGGAGGCGGCGACATCGGACATGTTCGAGATCGATTCCAGCAAGCTTGCCATCGCGCGCTCGGACGCAGCGACCAAGGCTTTCGCCGAGCAGATGGTGAAGGATCATCAGAAGACGTCGCAGGAGCTGAAGGCGCTGGTCTCCGGCGGCAAGGTGCAGGCGAAGATCCCGCAGACGATGACATCGGCCCAGAAGGAGATGCTCGACAAGCTCAGCAGCCTGCAGGGCGAGGATTTCACCAAGCAGTATCATGCCGACCAGGAGGAGGCGCATGAGGATGCCGTCGATCTCTTCAAGCGCTACGGCGATGAAGGCGACAATCCGGATCTGAAGGCCTGGGCCGCAAAGACCCGGCCGGCGCTCGAGCATCACCTGCAGATGGCTAAGGACCTGAACAAGTAGGCCATTCGGTCGCCGGCAGCGCGCTGCGGTGCTTTTCAGGTCAGGCACCCGGGCATCGCAGGCGGCCGCACTACGTCAAAACGCGCTCTTCAGCGCCTCCATCACCACTCTCACGGCGGGCACGTCCCTGATCTCGGCGTGAACCACCAGCCAGATCTCCCGCGTCAGTGCGTTTTCGTCCCCGATGCGCTGAAGGCCGTCCGCATCCGTGACAGCAAAATCCGGCAGCAGCACCACGCCGCCGCCGAGCCTTGCGGCGGCGGCCTGAAATTCCAGCACCGAAGAGCGGATTGCGATCGGACGGCCGGCGGCGAGTTCGGTCAGGCGCAATTGCTGCGGCGAGGCGTTCATGCCCTCGTCATAGCCGATGAAGGTCCATTGCGCCTCCGGCACGCTGTCGAGATAGCTCTTCGCGGCATAGAGGTGGAAGGCCATGTCGCCGAGCCTGGTGATGGCATAATCGCCATCTTCGGGGCGTGACATGCGCACGGCAATATCGGCCTCGCGGCGGTTCAGCGAGGCGAGGCGTTTTTCGCCGACAAGCGTGATCTCCACGCCCGGATGCTCGCGCCTGAGGGCGGCGACGGGTTTTGCCAGCAGCACGCTCGAGAGCGCCGGCGGGGCGCTGATCCTCACATGGCCGCGCGTCTCCGTGGCGCTTGCGCGGCCGAGCTGCTCGATGACAGCCATCTGCTGGGCCACGAGGGCCGCATGTTTCGCAACCTGCTCGCCATCGCCGGTCAGGATGATGCGCCGACCGCGGCGGTCGACGAGCTTGCGGCCGAGATTTTTCTCGAGCGCAGCAATGCGCCGGCTGATCGTCGCGTGCTCGACGCCGATCTGCCTTGCCGCGCCGAGAAAGGTTCCCGCCTGCGCCAGCGCCAGGAAATGCCTGAGATCATCCCAGTCTATATGTGTGAATTCCTTCCCAGTCATTGTGCGACGATAGGGAATTTTCACACACAGGGCTAGCGGCTAGTTTGCCCCCATCCGCAAACCCCATGAAGGAGAATGACCGATGCCCGACCAGATCGTCCTGCTCGACGCCCCCGGCGATGTCACCCGGTTCCGGCTGCAGGATCAGCCGCCACAAAGTCCCGGCGCCGGCGAGATCAGGATCCGCCATCAGGCCGTCGGCACCAATTTTCTCGATGTCTATCACCGCAAGGGGATCTATGCGCTGCCTTCCTATCCCGCCGTCATCGGCGTGGAGGCGGCCGGCGTGGTCGAGGAGATCGGCCCTGATGTCTCCGGCTTCCGGCCGGGTGAGCGCGTCGCCTATGCCGGCCCGCCTGCCGGCGCCTATGCCTCCACCCGCATCGTCGCGACGGAGAGGGTGATGGCGCTTCCCGACGCCGTCTCCGCAAAGGTCGCCGCAAGCTCGATGCTCAAGGGCATGACGGCCTATATGCTGCTGAGGAAAGTCACCGATGTCGGGCAGGGCAGCACCGTGCTTGTCCACGCCGCTGCCGGCGGGCTCGGCAGCATCCTGGTGCGGTGGGCGAAATCGCTCGGCGCCACCGTCATCGGCTCTGTCAGCTCGCCGGAAAAGGCTGCCCTTGCCGCTTCCTATGGCGCCGATCACCTGATCGTCGGGCGAGGGGCCGATATCGTGGCAGAGGTCAAGCGGCTGACCGGCGGGAACGGCGTCGATGCCGCCTATGACGGCATCGGCGGCGATATGCTGCTGCAAACCATCCGCGCCGTGCGCCCCTTCGGCACCGCCGTTACCATCGGACAGGCCGCAGGTCCCATCCCGCCCGTTGCGGTCGAGGAGCTGCGGCCCGGCAAATCGCTCTCGCATCCGAGCATCATGGCCTGGTGCGCCGATCCCGGCCGATATCGCGAGGCTGCGGAAGCTGCGATCGCCGCCATGGGACGGGGCATCGTCTGCGAGATATCAGCCGAATATGCGCTGGCGGAGGTGGCCCGCGCGCATGAGGAGATGGAAAGCGGGCGGTCGGCCGGGAGTATTCTTCTGCTGCCGTGATCGGGCTGGGGCAGGAGGCTGCCGCGGCTGATGGCGCTGTTTTGAGGCGACGAAAAACCCCACCCCGACCCCTCCCGACAAGGAGGAGGGGCTTAACGTGCGGCAGCTGCTTCTCCACGCAACGTTGCGGAAGAGGCGAGGCGGTACGCCCGGGCTTAGCCCCTCCCACCTGTGGGGAGGGGTTTTTCATGGACACCTGCCGCACCGCGCCTTGCGCGCCGCCGATCCATAGGCTATATACTGAACCACATGGTTCAGTATTCACAAACCCGTCTCGATACCTCGTTTGCCGCGCTGTCGGACGCCACAAGGCGCGGCATTCTGGAGCAGCTCGGGCGTGCAGACGCGTCGATCACGGACCTTGCCGAGACGTTCCGCATGACGCTGACCGGCATGAAGAAGCATGTCGGCGTTCTGGAGCGGGCGGGGCTCGTCATCACACAGAAGGTCGGGCGCGTGCGCACCTGCAAGCTCGGTGTGCGCCGTCTGGAGGAAGAGGCGGCATGGCTCGAGAGCTACCGCCAGCTCTGGGACGCACGCTTCGATGCATTGGACAAGCTTGTCGAGGAACTGAAACAGAAGGAGAAGGACGATGGAGAGTAAGCCTACCCCCATGAAGAACCCCACGACGGTGGAACGGACGTCCGAGCGTGAACTCGTCGTGAGGCGAACCTTCAACGGCCCGGCACATATCCTGTTTCAAGCGTGGACCAAGCCCGAGCTGTTCATGCGGTGGTGGGCGCCGAAGTCGATGGGCGTGCCCATGCTTTCCTGCGAGATGGATGTGCGCGTCGGAGGCGGCTACCGTATTGCGTTTGGCCACGATGCCGCGAGCGCGATGGAATTCTTCGGCAAATATCTCGACGTGATACCGAACGCGCGCCTGGTCTGGACGAATGAGGAAAGCGATGACGCTGCCGTGACCACGGTGACCTTCGAGGAAAAAGACGGCAAGACGCTGCTGGTCCTGCGCGAAGTCTATCCCTCGAAGGAAGCCTTCGAGGCCAATTCCGGGGCGGAGGGCGGGCTGCCCGAACAGTTCGAACAGCTGGACGAGCTGCTTCTTACCCTCGGTGCGGAAGGGGCGTAAATCGCCGGTTTCCCAGACCGGCCGCCTGGCGCGGCCGGTCCCGGTGCCGCAAGGCGCGGCCATGCCGGCAAGGCGGACTAGAGGCGGCTTGCGAAATTTCCCAGGAGCGCCAGACCTTCCGGCCACTCGCCGAGGTCGCTTTGGCCGTTGATATGGCCCGCCGCTCCGATCACCTTCAGTTCGCTTCCCCATTGCTCTGCCCGCCTCTCGGCATAGGGCAGCGAGCCATAGGGATCATCGGTGCTTGCCACGATGAGCGACGGAAATCGAAACCGCTTGCCGGGTACGTCGGCAAAGCCTGCCGCCTGTGACGGAAAGGCCGGAGAGGCCGGATCCGGCACCGCCACCAGCATTGCGCCCTTTACCGGAAGATCGGACACGTCATGCCAATGAGCGACGAGCAGGCAGGCGAGGCTGTGAGCCACGAGTAGAGGTGGCGTTTGCGCCGCACGCACGGCCTCTTCCAGCGCCGCAATCCAGTCGGAAAGATCAGGCTCGTCCCAGCTCGCAGGGCTGAAGCGGCGGATGGAGGGATCGGTATTCTCCCAATGGCTCTGCCAATGGGTCGTTCCGGAATTGCCGATGCCCGGCAGATGGATGATCGCGGTCATGCTTCGCCTTTCGTGGTTATCGCGCGAACATGACCGTTTACTCAGATTGGATAAATTGGCATTCATCGGAAAAACCCGCGGCAAACCGATGGATTCAAAGTCGATGGCGAAATATTTCGATAGTCGTGCCGAGCTCGATCCAACCGATATTGCCATGATCGAAATTCTGCAGGGCGACGGGCGCATCAGCGTTTCCGAACTTGGAAGAAAAGTCGGCCTCTCGCAGCCGGCAACATCGGAGCGCCTGAAGCGGCTTGAAGAACGCGGCATCGTCAGCGGCTACAGGGCTGTCGTCGATCCGGCTTCGGTCGGGCTAGGAATGATGGCGATCATCCGCCTGCGCACCACGCACGAACATATCAAGACCTGCCTGAAGCAGTTTTCCGAAATGCCCGAGGTCATCGAGGTTCTCCGGCTGACGGGCGAGGACTGCTTCCATCTGAAGGTCATCGTGCCGTCGCCGGCCGAGCTCGAAGGCATCGTCGATGCCGTTGCCCGCTATGGCTCGGTCAACACTGCGATCGTGTTACGCAGCGAGCCTCCCAAACGGATCGGGCGCGAGCTCATCATTAAGGGCTGATTTCGCGATCATCGCGACAGGGGTGCCATGGGATTTTCTCCCTGGCTCAAACAGCGGCGTCGTATCGCAGCGCGATACGACCAACTCGCCGTTCGTCTCTTTGTTCTCATCACGCTCGAAAGCATGATGATCCGGCTTGCATGACGAATGCGTCACGACAGCCTAATTAGATCGCACCGTCTTGCTCGCGATCAGCATCACAAGCTCTTCGGAGGCATCGGCAAGGGCCAGTGCCAATTCAGCTGCCGACCATCCGTGTTTCTGCAGATTGCCGAGCATTGCCATCATTGCGATTTCGACTTCCTTGCGGCAGTTCGAAGTCACTTTCAATTCGACGTAGTTCTGGTTTTCCGTAGTGATCATCTTAGCCTCCGTTTGCCCATGACCGGGCAGCTCGCATCAGAATTCTCAAGGTTCGATAGAATGGGGTTGCGCGTCAGCGTCAGGCTCATACGCATAGACTCAAGCGCCTGAGCTTGCGCGCAACCCCTCACTTCGCCTCACATGGCCTTGCCAGCGATCGCCTCGATCCTCCCCCAGTCGAGTGATCAAGGAAGACTCCGTAGCCGGTTATAAGTATTCTTTTTGACGGCTGCGGGTTGTGTGACGAAGAGTTTCCGCAATGGCCGAAGCCTATGCAGAACGCGCACGAATATTTCCCGGGCAGTTCATGACTGCCTCTTCATATCCTTGTGTTTTTACTTGGGTTCTTGCCGCTTCACCTGGAGCTGCTCCGTCCCTGTCGGGCGCTGTCAGGTGAAATATTCCGGTCTATTCCGTCTCCATCAGGGAATTGACCGTGCTTATTTAAATACAGCCATGGGGCGCAATTGTCGTTATCCGCCCGTCCTGAAAATTATCGTTGCGTACATTTCTGCTCCAAAGGGATTATGATAAACAACTTAAAGGGGTGACCGCGCGCCGATTCCCGGCCAGGGCGGTTTCCGGTGGCGATCTTGCTGTAAATAAGCGATTGTTCATTTTCGATTTCAACGGCCCGGTCGGATCGGTTGGCACGCTGGAGGGATTGGATGGCTACGGGTTCTGGATCTGGAGATGACCCCGCTGCGGGGCAGGCGTGGCCGGCCCATCTGGAGCGGCGGCGGTGGCCGCGCGAGCCGGCCGCGGAGAAGGAGCTGCGTGCGGATGTCGCGCCTGCGCTGGTACCCTTGCGTTTCTCGACGAAAGATCTGCCGGCGAAAGACCAGTTCCAGGCTTGGCGCGCGCATATGGCGCCGCTCGTGGATGTGCGTCTGCCGGACGGAAAATCGCCCGAGGATGGGTTTCTTGCCGAACAGACCGGCTGGCATCTCGGCAGCATGCTGATCGTGCAGCAGCATACACAGGCGCATGGCTATATCCGCGATCAATCCATGCTGCGTTCAAGCCCGATCGACCACTGGAATGTCGGCCTGCTTCGCAGCGGCCGGATCTGGACCGAGGTCAGCCGTCACGTCACGGAAACGGCTGCCGGCGAGGTGTTTTTCAGATCTCTCGGTTATCCCTATCGCGGGCGCATGACCGATAGCGTCGCCGTGCTCGTCTTCCTGCCCTATGAACTGCTGGCCGTCGATGCAAGCATCCTCCAGGGCGCCAACAACACGCTTCTGTCCGGCAGCCTGGCTGAATTGCTCGTCAGTTATATCGCCGGCCTGGAAACGAAGCTCAGCAGCCTGACGACCGGGGAGGTGCCGCGCATCATCCAGACGATCGCCGACATGGTCGTCGCATGTGCTGCCGCGTCCATGAGGTCGGATGCGGGGCAGATGCAGACCGGCATGGGAATAATGGAGCGGGCGCATCGCTACATTCATCTCAACCTGCAATCGGAGAATCTGACGCCCGACGCCATCTGCCGCGCCGTGGGCATCTCGCGCACACGGCTCTACCAGCTGTTCGAAGCGAGCGGCGGAGTGCTGAACTATATCCGCAAGCGGCGGCTGCTGCAGGCCTATGCGGACCTGAGCAACCCGGCCGACAGCAGGCCGATCTCCGAGATTGCGGAGGCCGCAGGTTTTGCCGTCGCCGCCAATTTCACGCGCGCCTTCAGCCACGAATTCGGAGTGAGCCCGCGTGAAATCCGCAAGACCGTGGCAACCG
The DNA here is from genome assembly GCA_039725955.1 of Sinorhizobium sp. B11. Taxonomy (NCBI): domain Bacteria; kingdom Pseudomonadati; phylum Pseudomonadota; class Alphaproteobacteria; order Hyphomicrobiales; family Rhizobiaceae; genus Sinorhizobium; species Sinorhizobium sp. B11. Next base: position 2,415,265 of record CP091034.1, on the reverse strand, counting down.
AGCGCCCGGCTGTTCCGGCCCAGCGTTCCACGCGGCATCATGGGACAACGATCGGCGACTGGCTGACGCTTGCAGGCTGATCCCTGACACAAAGCTGCCGCTCAATCGTCAGCAAATTGCCCCGCCACCGCCGCACCGTGCCCTCTTGGCGGTCCATCGTTGCGACCTCGCCGGCCCCCAGCGGCTGAGCGATCGACCGAGGCGGTCCTGCTGCCGATCAAATCATGCACGTGAAAAGGAATGACTATGATCACTCGTTACACACCCGTCGCAACGATGACCGCTGTGGTCTTCAGCCTGCTTGCTCTCAGCCCGGCATCCGCCGAGGAGATGGCCCAGGCGCAACAGCAGCCGTCGGCACAGGGCCAGGCGCCGATGCAGGGGCAGAGCGGCGACAATGGTGCAGCCGCACCCGTCAGCGATCAGAAAATCGAGGCCTTTGCCGTTGCCTATCTGCAGGTCGACAAGGTCAGGAAGGAATATTCGGCCAAGATCGGCGCGACGAAGGACGAGGCTTCGAAGCAGAAGCTGCAGGAAGAAGCCAAGAAGCAGATGGTCGACACCGTCGAAGCCTCCAAGGACATCTCTGTCGAGGAATACTCGTCGATCCTGACGGCCGCACAGAGCGACCCGGCTCTCGCCAAGAAGGTTCTGGAAAAGATCGGCACCCCGCCGCCGGCGCAGCAGCAGCAATAGGGCTGCGCGTTTCTGCATAATCCTTGAATTGCAGAGGATTACGTCGAGGAATACACCTCGATCTGGGGCGAGGTCAGCACCATCCTGGCCTGTCTCCCTCCATCGCCGCTGAGCAAAGGGAGGATCGACATCCTGTCTGGCGGCCCAGCGGCTATAGACTCTCCATGTATTGATCGAGATGGTTCGCCCATAATGCCGGCTTGAACATCAGGGCATGGCCCGCGGCCGCTGCGATGAATTTCCCTTGTCCGCCCGCCGAGCGGAACCTTTCGAAATTTCCCCGGCAGTGCTCGATCCGATAGTACTGGTCATGGGTGCCGTGCAGCCAGAGCGTCGAAATCCCGGCCGGTGCTCCGCGTTCGAAGATCGCCGGGTTGACGATCTCATGATTGGCGCAGCCTCTGCCGAGCCAGCCGCCGTTGAAATTGACGGCACCCCGGAAGATCCCCGGGCGCATGCCCGCATAGGCGATCGACAGGATGCCGCCGCGCGAGACGCCGGCGATGACAAGCCGGCTCTGCTCCACATCGGGCCGCTCGCGCAGATGGCGCACGACAGCATCCATATCCTCGACGGCGCGCTCGAAGCCGGCAATGGCGATTTCGACATTGCAGGAATAGCCGGAACCGTCAGGAGCAAGTCCCTCGCCATAGGCTCCGCCCGATTTGCCTCTGCCCCGACGCTGCGGAAAGAGGATCATCCAGCCCCGTTCGACGAAATGGTTCGCCACGACAGCCGGGCTAGCGGTTCTCGTATAGAAGGACTTGTTGTGGCCGCGTCCGGTTGAGCCATGGTTGAAGACGATGGTCGGATATGGTCCTTCGCGCCGGGCCCTTGCCGCGACAATCTCCAGTCGGGCATCCGGCTCGCCGGAGGGAATGAAGTATTTCTCAAGCTTGGTGAGACCTGCCGCCATCTGGATTCGCGCCCGATTTCCACTGACGCAAACTCCCACACGCCAACCGAAAACTGCAATGAATTTCGCAAGGCATGAGCCATGGCCGACCGGTGCGCATCGACCTAAAGCGCGTCGCGATCCTCCAGATCCGCCTGCCGCGTTTCAGGTCTTTGTTTTTACGCATGTCGTTGCCGCAAAACCGCTGCACAGTTTTGCGCGACATGCTTTAGTCTTCGGGATCGATGAGTTCGAAGCGGGAGAATTTTCGAATGGAGGACGACGGCTGGACGGTGATCAAATCCACGGCGATCCTGCAGGATCGGTGGCTGAATTTGCGGGCCGACGACTGCCTGACGTCGGGCGGCGTGAGGATTTCTCCCTATTACGTGCTGTCCTATCCCGACTGGATCAACATCGTCGCGATCACCACCGACGATCGCCTCCTGCTTGTTCGCCAGTATCGGCATGCGGCAGGCAGGTTCTTCCTGGAAATACCGGGCGGCGGCCTCGACGAGCAGGATATCGACAGTGAAAAGGCAGCCCGCCGCGAACTGGAAGAGGAGACCGGCTACATTGCCGAGAACTGGCAATTGGTCAGCACGCTTTATCCGAACCCGGCCTCACACACGAACCGTCTTCACACCTTTCTCGCGACCGGCGCCGAGCCCAGATATCAGCAAAGGCTCGATGCCGGCGAGGAGGGCCTGACCGTTCATGCCCTTCCGATACCAGAGGTGCTGGACGGATTGCAGTCCGGCCTGATCGGGCAGGCCCTTCATGTCTCGTCGATCCTTCTGGCGCTGCGGGCTGCCGGCCGGCTCGGATAATCATCGGGCAGGCCGGGGCCGGTGCCTTGAAAGGATCGGCAAAGCAGGCCTTTCCGGCTTGTTGACAATTGCGGGGCGGCAGGTAGTAATTTCGCCAAGGCCTTGTGTTGCCAGCCGCTCACGCCAAACCTGGTATGGTGAAAACACTTTTGATACCCCCTTCGACTTCCAGCCCTTCGGCAGTCGGTCAGCAATGTGAGCTCTGACGTTTTGATTGCCCTGGAGGAACTGGAATGCTCAGGACACTTGGTATCAAGGGCATGGCGAAAGCCCTGCGGCAGGCTCTCAGCGATCGCAAGATCGAGCTGTCTCACAGCGATTGCCTGGAACTGATTGCAAAGCAATTCGGCGTGAAGGATTGGAACACCCTTTCTGCTGCGGTCGGGCAGGATGCGGGCGACAAGCCGCTGCTCTTCTCGGTCGTCGGCGACGAGATTATGCTGCATCGGACGACGCAAAGGCTCGATGTCAATGACACCGACCTGTCGGGATCACGTTTCAACGATGCCAATCTCACGGGAACATGGTTCAACCAGATCAATTTTTCCGGTGCGAAATTCAACGACAGCAACATGACCGGCTGGTACGTGAACGACGTCAATCTGTCGGGATCACAGTTCCAGAACATCAATCTCTCAGGCGTCACCTTTTCGAACTGCCGCATGCCTGGCGCCATGCTCGACGGGGTGCCGCTCGAAGAGATCGTTGCGGCCTACAGAAAATCGCAGGCGTCCTGATCCTGCCATGGGACATTCGAAAAGCGGTTTTCCTCTGCTCCTCACAGACAGGTTGAAGTTGCGCTCGCCCGATATGGGCGACTGCGACGATTTCCACGAGCTTATCCTGATCCCGGAGGTTACCCGCTTTTCGAATTGGCCGGATGCCCCGAAAATAGCCCAGACCCGACGCTCGATAAAATGGATGTGCGAGGCCCATGCCAAGGGAAAGGGCTGCGCCTGGATCATGGAGGATCGCGTCTCGGGCCGGCTTCTCGGCGCCATCAGGTTCAACACTATCGACAAGCATTGGAAATGGGCCGAGCTCGGCTACGAATTGCACCCTTCGGTCTGGGGAAACGGGCTGATGACCGAAGCGGTGAGGGCCGTCACGAGATGCGGATTTGATCACTTCTCCCTGAACCGGATCGAGGCATGGACCTTGCCCGGCAATACGGCATCGGACCGTGTTCTGGAAAAGGCCGGGTTCCGCTATGAGGGGACGCTCCGCCAGAAAGCGTGGTTCAAAAACGCGTTTCACGATTTCAGGATGTTCGGCTGCATCGCCGGTCAGGCCATGTGAGACGCCGATTTCAGGAGTGCCCGCATCGATAGTCCCCTGGTGCGATCGCCCTTGGACGAAGCCGGGGCAGGGTGCGTGCCCGTGAAAGGGCACGCCCGCTATCAACAGGCGATCAGTGGAAACCGCCGGCGGCGACCAATTTTTCGCCGGTCAGCCAGCCGGCATCATCGGAAGCGAGGAAGGTCGTGATCGTGGCGATGTCGTTGGGCTGGCCGATACGACCGAGCGGGGTCTGGGCGACCGCGTTGCTCTCGAAATCCGATCCGATGACGCCTGCGGTGTGCGTGCCCTCGGTCTCGACGATGCCGGGGAGGACGGCGTTGACACGGATCTTGCGCGGGCCGAGCTCCTTGGCAAGCACGCCGGTGATGGCGTCCACGGCGCCCTTGGTGCCGGTATAGACGGCCGAGGCAGGCGGAGTGAGGCTTGTTACCACGGAGGAGATGTTGATGATGCTGCCGCCCTCGCCAATATGCTTGACGGCGGCCTGGGTGGTCAGCAGCAGGCCGAGAACGTTCACGTTGAACTGGCGGTGATAGTGTTCCTCGGTGATCTCTTCGATCGCGCCGAATTCGTAGACGCCGGAATTGTTGACCAATACGTCGAGACGGCCATATTCCCTGACCGCGGCGTCGATCAATCCCTTTGCCTGTTCCGCCTTGGAAACATCGCCCTGCACCGCGACTGCCTTGCCGCCGGCGGCAGCGATCGCCTCGACGACTGCGTCTGCACCCGCCTTGCTCGAGGCGTAGTTCACCACCACTTTTGCACCTTCAGCGGCGAGTGCCTTGGCAATCGCAGCGCCGATCCCCTTGGAGGCTCCCGTCACGACGGCGACTTTTCCAGCAAGCTTAGACATATCAGTTCCTTTCGACCTGGATTGCCGCCGGGTTTGACGGCATTGTTCCATAGTTCAGAAATTCGGAACTGTTGATCTCGATTTCAAGTAGCCCTATATCAAATTCATGAGACCGCTCTTTCATCCAGCCATCGAGGACTTGAAGCCGGAAGCGATCCTTTATGCGCTCTCCGATCCGGAGCGCGTGGCGATCTTCGCACAGATCGCGGGGCTCGGCTCCAGCGGCACCTGCGCTGCGCTTTCCAAACTCGGCGGGCGCGTCATCCCCAAATCATCGCTGTCGCAACATATGAAGGTGCTGCGCGAGGCTGGCCTCATCCGCGGCGAACGTCAGGGCGTGGAGATGCGCAACCACTCGCGCTGCCAGGAAGTGGAGGAACGCTTCCCCGGCCTCGTCAGGGCCATCCTGAGCGCCTACGGACAGCCCACCGATGTCGCGAACGTAGGCTGATTTCCCTGGCCGTTGCTGTCTGGCCTTCGCCTGACGGGTGTGCTGGACGGTTGCACGGCTGCCAGCCGGCGAGGGCGCCCAAACCCATCGAGATCAGATCCTCTTCATCGAAGGTCGTCACATTAACGTAGGCCGGATGGCATATTAGTGACGTCTGATTTTTCGGTCGACTGATGCCCGGGATCGGGTCAGTATGTGCCGGAGGTTGTGCGACGTTGGGGGACGCGCCATGTCCAATTTGCTGCTGAGGGAACTTTCTCTGGTCGGGCACGGCTGCCCTGTCATCACTGCGGACCATCAGGATTACGAACGCTACCGCAAGGTATGGAATGGCGTCGCCGATCGGCGGCCTGCCGCGATCGTCCGCCCGCGAAGCGTCGATGACGTCAGGAAAGCGGTACATGCGGCGGCTGCATCGCGCGCTCTGCTTGCGGTGCGCGGCGGCGGCCACAGTCTTCCGGGATTTTCGACCTGCGATGACGGACTTGTCCTCGATCTTTCCGAACTGGCGGCGATCACGATCGATCGGGAGGCGCGCACGATCGAGGTCGGCGGCGGGGCATTGCTTGGTGATCTCGATCGCGCCACTGTTCCTGAAGGGTATGTGGTGCCGGCCGGCGTGATTTCACATACGGGTGTGGCGGGCCTGACCCTCGGCGGCGGCATGGGATGGATGAGCAGGAAATATGGCCTGACCATCGACAGCCTGCTCGGCGCGGAGATCGTGACCGCTGCCGGCGATGTCGTCTGGGCCAGCGAAACGTCCGACCCCGAACTCTTCTGGGGCATTCGCGGCGGCGGCGGCAACTTTGGCGTCGTGACGCGGTTCAAGTTCAGGATGCATCCGCTTGCTTCCATCGCGGTCGGCCGATGGGATTATCCTGCGGCCAGCATGCGGCAAGCCCTGCTGGCGCTGCGCGACCGGACGCATGGTCAGCCGCGCGACTTTACCCTCAGCTTCACCGTCACCGCCACGGGTCTGAACGTGACGACGGTCTGGTCGGGAGATGATGCCCTTGCCCACGCGGCCCTGTCGCCTTTCGGCGTGCTGGCCGATGGCGGCGTCGGGAGCATCGACAGGCTGCCCTATCTTACCCTCCAGAGCCGCAACGACGAGCACTTCGCCTGGTCGCGGCGATATTATTGCAAGGGCGGCTTCTGGTCCGATGTCAGCGATGAAGCAATCGATACGATGCTGCTCTCGGTCGCCGATGCGCCAACGCCGGATTCCGAGGTCTATGCGATCCAACTCGGCGGAGCCATCTCCGACATCGCGGACGACGCAACGGCCTATACGGGAAGAGGAGCAGGCTATTACTGGATTGCAGAGCCGGTCTGGGACGACGCTGCCGATGACGAGCGCTGCATTGCCTGGGGGCGGACCACCGGTAAATCGCTTTCGAAACTCTCGATGGCGGGCAACTACGTCAACGAGCAGGCCGATGCCGGCTCGGTCGTCGCCCTGGATGCCTATGGCGCGGAAAAGTACCAGCGTCTTGCGCGCCTGAAGACGCGGCTCGATCCGCACAACCTGTTTCGTCTCAACCAGAACATCACGCCGCAGGCGTGAGTTTCTGTTCGCAACGGCAATGAAAACACGAAGGCTGTTGTCTGACACCGAAATCCGGAAAATGCGGGATTGTCTGGGATTTTCCGGGAAGCTGCGCGAATAGCATGAAAATCAGGGGCTGTAGGCCAAAGGATCGATCACGAGCGAGGCTTATCTTTTGTCAGTACCAAAAGAAAATATCCACCATTTCGCGAAACCGCGGCTGCGTGGGTCGGTTTCTTCGAAGTGTCTTCGAAAAGAGCAGCGACGGTCTTCAGGATGCCTTCAAACGCCCGTGGATCGAGGTATTCTCTCTATTTTTATTTTTGGGCGACCAGCCATTCATCGACAAAAAGGTGCCTGAATCTAAAGAAGATTTCCACATGGCGATGGGAATTTGCAGTAACGAGACAATATGGAGAATTATCAATCGGTTAGCGATAATCCGGCTCCCAAACGACTTCCATGGGGGAGTTTCTCATGTGGTCATGCCGTGCGTCAGGCTCTACGGCCAACTTTCGCGAAGCGAGGTCCGTTGACGTCAGGCTCAAGTCATGCGCGTACACGCCGAGACGCGTTCCCCAGCCGCGTACGAAGACGCCGATGCCGGGTGACAGGCGTGATCTAACGTCATCCGGGACGTTGCACACTTGGCCAATAAGAAAAGGCGTGTCCTCCAATATCACTGCAGAATAGCAGTTCTTTCCCAAGCGATCCGCTAGTCGAAGTACCGTGAACGGAAGCGCAACTTCATGGCCTGCGATCAGTGGGAGCAGCAATGGCCAGATGAACAGGATATTACTTGCCATAAAGTAACCCATGAACGGGCCGACTATGACACCGATGACGCGCTTATGTTTACTCACACCGGCGCCTTTCCAAAAAATCCAGACAAAAAGCGCGGCGGATAGGGAGCCTACAATGACACGCAGAGGACTTGTCCATGCCAACCACTCGGCCGACGGAATGAAATTGGAACCGACCACCACGGCCGACGAAACAAAGCCGAGCAATAACCAGGAGCAAACAAAATCACGATGAACACCCGCAATTTTTCCGGCTTAGTCGAACCTTCCATGAATGCCCCGTGAAATAATTAGCTTTGATTCTTAGAACGATACCGCGATTGACCTGCCGTGAAATTTTCATCCAGCGGCGCCAGGGCGGGCGCACTTGTCTCACGTACGGCGTACCGCGCAGCCGGTTAGCTGATCATAAAACATCTGGCCTCGCCATCTGATGAGCGGCAAGAGCCACCACACCAGCGCGAACACGCTCAAGACTGCACTCACCACTATTTGAATAGTGATAGATGCGTCGCCGTCATGTGCAGAACGGAGCATGGCATCAAAGCCTTGCGAGGTAGATGCGGCAACGATTGTGTCAACGCCCACAAAGGCAATCCACGGTGATAACTTCAACAGTTCTCTTCTCAAAGCTCTGCGAAAATGCGGCGGGGCACCCTCGACAGTGACCACCCGTATCGCCAGGATCTTTTTGCCCAGCGTTCTTCGACCGTTCGCACTCAAGGATGAAAAAGCAAGTGATACAAGGAAAACGCCGACCAGCGGTCCCACAATATCCCCGATCCCTTCGACCGGGTCACCGTTTTGATCCAGCGCCACCGATACCGAGCGCCAAGAAGCAGAAGCGCCGCCGGCATTGTCAGTGATGACCGTCGTCTGGAAGTACCGCCTCTCCAGGCCCAAGATTTCGCGGGTTAGGCAGATTTGGTTGCCTCTTGTCTCTGCTGGCTTCAGGGGCCATTCGCGCTCGACTTTTTCCACCAACGGACCGGAAGTAACTTCTTCACACTGTGTGCTCTCGAAGAGGGGTGTCCCGAAGTTCAATGGAACGACGAGCATTGCCGCCCCAAGCACTATTTCAAAAATCGTCATGTCGATCAGATAGGCGATTGCACGCCTCCAAAAGAGTCGCGGTTGCAACGTTCTCTGATGAGCCTGCGTGATGTTGATGTCCACGTTTACTCTGCCCCCAATGCGATCCGAATGAAGAAAACAGTCGCGTTCCCATTAGGCGTCGTATTATTTCTGCCTAAGCGTGTAAATATTGGTGTGAGCGAGAGACAGTTAAGTTGTTTCCGAAAACTGTCGTTTTTTCTCGGTCCAGAGAGATTTCGACAAGGCCAGCAACTTAAAGCGGCTCAAAGATGACGACAACCCCACGGTGAGGTATACAGACGCGATGCTGCTCTTGAGAGAATCAAATGCCGTCGGAAAAAAGCTGGAATCGACTGTCCGTCGCCCTTACAAATCTTGAATACGATCTTACTCATCTTGAAACCGGCAGTGATAAAGCGCTCGCGGCTCGCGACGTTGCGTTGGTAACAATCCGCGACTTTCACGAACGGTTCAAGCAGCAGCGGTCTCAAAGCAGCGGATCATTCGCTATAGATTTCGATGCGTTCGACCGGATCGAAAGCGATGTGAGTGACTTCGCAAATTCCGCGACAATGGCGGTCCTCGCTCCACTTGGAAGCGTTCGTGAAAATGGATCGATTGTGCTCGTACGCGATGCTTACGAGGCGGTCACTCGCGCGGCGACCAAGCGAGCTGCCGGGTATGAGGCGGCGCTACACTTCGAGACGATCCGAGATCTGTTAGAGCAACTTGCCGCCGATGTCTCGGTGATTGCCAAAGAGATTAGTGAATCGACGACAGCCCAAGCCCAACCTGGGGTTCGTCGCGGAGCAAACCTGTTGGACAATATAGCGTTATTTCTGCAAGAATTCGAGGTGGACGAAAACGATCACCGCACGAAGTCCTTCGTCGAGAGCACCGTCGGTCGCGTGAGAACAATTGTGATGGAAGCGAATTATCCTTCCATCGAACAGGCCTGCACAACAATCGAAACGAGCCTGACCCTGCTCGGAGGTTATGTAGACCAGCGAATAGCCGCTTTATTGACTGAAGATACGGATGATATTGGCGACGCCGTCACAAGCGATGCCTCGACTGCATCTATCGATATTGGTGACCAGGCATTGCCGCCGGAGTTTGTTGGGGCGGTCAGCGATGTATTGGAAGTGGTCTCTGGGCTCGAGACAGCGGTCGCTCGAATTGTCAACGAACATCCTGAACAGCAAGCACGTGGCCAAAATATTCTCGACCGACTGCGCATGATCAGAGATCCGCTCTCTGAGGCGTTGCACCAAGGAAGCCTAGACCATGCGATCGCAGTCCTCGCGGTCGGATGGCAAAGTGCAGTCGAAATTGACGCGTCTGCGGTTGCACAGTTGGGAGAGGCCGCGAATGTGCTGGCTATGGACCTCCGAGTGGTCGAATTGGTCACCAAACTCGGCCGACTGTCAAACTGGCCAGCAAAGATCGATGGTTACCAGTCAGAGGCGTTACCGTCAGCACAGCTTCGAGAGCGGCTCGAAGAGCTTACTGGAGACCAGGAGCCTGCTCCCTTCCATTATCAGCTGACAGAAAATGCGCTAAAGGTTGTTGAGCTCGAAACCGGCCCTCAGGTCGGGCAGGCAAAGTTCGCCACCGCGCAGAAAGAGTACTTGGTCAATCAAGGCGCTCGGATAGCGAAGGTGCTCGAGGGGGCAAATTGCAGCCCAACGTTAAAGGGCGTGTTCGCGGATATAGCGAAAGTGCTTGGTGACGAAAGGAACATCCTGCAACTCGGGCAAGAGTTTTGGACAGGACAGAAAGTGCTTGCGGAAGAAGAAGAGACCCTCATGGGACCACTTCTGGCAGATCTGAAAGCGCATCTTGAGGCGGTCGATAAATATCTTTCCCGGTTCCAAGACTGGCGAGACTTCGTCAAGGATGGCGTCGGAGTGAGGGTCTCGGATGAACAGGAGCAGGCACTTGACACAACAACGTCGATAGTTGCCGAGGGGATCGCCGAGATCCCAATAGTTGATCCGGAAGTCCCCGATACTTTGAACCAATCTGCGCGATGGCCGACACTTCACAATGAGGCTCGGGGAGGTCGAATTTTGGCGAAAGCCAGAACGTTCGCAAACCTTTTTTCCGCTGTCTTCAAGCATCCACATCAGTGGGCTACTGATGATCTAAAAAAGAGGATCGGGTACACAATCGTGTCTTTGATTGGTTACACCGCACTGACCGTTTTTTCTCACATTCCTGGCCTGGAATGGGTTCCTGCCGCTGTGAACGCCGCTCGTGCGTTCTTTGGTTTGTGAAGAAATAAAGCGAACTGGTTTGTTGTCCGGGAACCGTCGCGGCGATGGTCGAATTCGCCGTGAGCATTCGGCTAGTTCGGTGGCTGTCTTAAAACATGGATCCTTCGAGAGCACCTTGAACAGCCTTCAAAGGCTGACGACAGTGATCTTTTCATAGCTGAAAATTCCGGAACCTAGTGTCAAAATACCGATTTCTCTCGTCCGGCTACAAAGGCGATGCCACTTCGGGCCGGGATCGATACCTAATCGGCCATGGACCGGTTCAGCCAGTCCGCGAGCCTGACAGGACCGACATGGGCGGGCTGGCGCGGCAGCAATGTGTCGTCGTTCAGTTCGACGCCATAGTAGCGCGCGGTCTCGTCGGTGATCACCTCGCGCATGTCTTCGTTCGCGGCGACGAGTATGCGGGCGATTTCATCGAGGGCGAACCGCTCCGGCCCGGCTATTTCCACCGTATCATTCACCGGAGGTTTCAGCGCCAGCCGGGTGAGGACGTCGGCGACGTCGTCGGCCGCGATGGGCCGCATGGAGGCGGAGGGAAGGCGGATATCGCTGCCATCAGCGGCCATGTCGATCACGCCGCTGATGAATTCGAAGAACTGCGTCGAATGGACGATCGTATAGGGCCGGCGCGCCGCCCTGATCAGGTTCTCCTGCACCATCTTTGCGCGGAAATAATCGCTCTCGACAAGGTGCGGGGTTCCGACGATCGACAGCGCGAGATAGTGCCCGACCCCTGCATCTGCAGAGGCGGCCAGCAGATTTCGGGTGGATGTCCGGAAGAATTCCAGCGCGGAATCGTCTCCGAAGGATGCCGCGTTCGTCACGTCGATGACAGTGTCCGCGCCGGTGAGCGAGGCCCTCAGGCCTTCCCTCGTCACGCTGTTCACGCCGAACGTCGGGGATGCGAGGACGACTTCAGCCCCCGCCTGCCTGAGGCTTTCCACGAGGCGCGTTCCGATGCGCCCGCTTGCTCCCATGACCGTCACCTTCATCGATCCGCTCCCTGTTTCCAAGTATCTGCAATCCACGCATCAGGCCTTCCGGGCTTCCGGCCGGCGCTGTCGCGCTGTCATTTGACGGGCAACACCACCGGAGCGCCCTTTTTCTTGACCAGCACGACGATGAACTTTGCCGGTTTCGTCTTGCTGGCGTTACGGCTGACCAGGTGAATGTCGGAAGGACTTTCGTAGAACGTATCGCCCGGATGCAGGGTCACTTCCTTTTCGCCTTTGACCTGCATCACGATCGAGCCTTCCAGCACGTAGACGAATGCGTCCGCCTCATGCTTGTGAATGGGCGAGGAGCCTCCGGGCCCGTAATCGACCGAGATCATGAGACCTTCCTTGCCCGGATAGTCGGGAAGATCCTTGCTCATGAGCGATTTTACCTTCGCCGTGTCCTCGGCGGCGATAGCCAGAGTGCCAGAGAGGCAGATGCCGGCTGCCACCAGCAATGCGGATAGGGCAGAATTCATCGTCGTAACCCTCTTCGTTGCCGTGCAAAAATGCGTGTCGGGAGCCCCGGCTAGCGGGGCTGCCCGGACAGGCGAAACCAGTCTGCAAAACCGATCTTGCCGAGCCTCGCGCCCGCGTCCGGCACGAGCGAGCGATCGTCGAGCTCCGAGCCGAAATAGCGCGCGTGGACATCCGCCTCGACCGTGCGCGGATCGTTGATCGCCTTCAGGTAACGGCCGATGATCTCGTTCATGCCGAAGCGTTCCGGGCCTGCGATCTCGATCATCCCGTTGATCGGCTTTGCAAGGGCGACATCCGCCACGATGTCGGCAACGTCGTCAGAGGCTATCGGCTGGAAGGCCGCGGGCGAGAGCCGGGCGACAGTGCCGACGGTCGCTTCATCGGCGATGCCCTTGAGGAACTCCATGAACTGGGTGGAATGAATGATCGTGTAGGGAACGGCGGATGCCTTGATGAGTCTTTCCTGGGCAAGCTTGGCCCTGAAATAGCCGTTCTGCGGCAGTCGTTCCGATCCGACGATGGAGAGCGCGATATGGTGTTTTACGCCGGCGTCGCGTTCTGCGGCGAGCAGGTTGCGGCTCGATGTTTCGAAGAAGTCCAGCACCGCCTGATCTTCCCAAGACGGCGAGTTCGAGAGATCGACGACCACGTCGGCCCCGGCCAGCGCGCTTGCCAATCCTTCCCCGGTGATGGTGTTGACGCCGGTTTTCGGGGAAGCGGCCAGCACCTCGTGGCCCTTCTCGCGCAGACGCGCCGCAGTCTTCGATCCGATGAGGCCGGTGCCTCCGATAAGAACGATTTTCATAACAGGTTCTCCTCCCGCGGCCCTCTTGGGCCGGAGTTCCAGGTTAGGATCGCAAGACCGACACAGCCGCGAGAATTTCAATGTCTGGATAGGTGGAACACATCGACTGTCGTCGCCTCGGTCGGCTTCGGCCGAGGGGCAATCTCGCATCGCGGAGGTATATTGTTCCCATATGCGATCGGGGGCAACCATATTTGGCGGAACCCGCCGCTCGCTTGCGGTCCGGGCACGACAGCAGGTCGAAAGCGGCGGAAGGGAAGCTCAACCATCATATAAACTATGATGTGTAGTGCTTTGCTTCTACTGCTTTTTCGGCGGCTCGAACAATTCGATCGCATTGCCGGCCGGGTCTTCGACGAGGACCTGCTTGCCCCCGATCCCGGCGACGATGTCGTTGCGAAAGCCCGCGCCTGATGCCTTCAGGCGTGCGACCTCGTTCTCGATGTTTTCGACCTCCAACTGGATGCGGTTCCATCCGCCGGGCTCGGGCCGTCGCCCGTCCGGCATCGGCTGGGAGGCGCCGCCGGGGCCCGTCGTGCCGTTCACCAGCAGGCGCAGGTCACCCCTGGTCAGCATGGCGAAGCTCGGAGCCGGGTGCATGGTGAGCGCGAAGCCGAGCGACTGCGTATAGAATGCAATCGCTGCATCGACGTCGTCGACGATATATCGAACGCTGACGGTAGCCATATCAAATCCTCCTTCGGATAGGCTTGGCGGTAGCGGACAAGGCAGGACATGGCATCGGATATAGCGTCCCGGACGGGACCTTGTAGCCGTGGTGCGCGATATCGGGAACCGGGACCGGTGGTCGAAGGTTTGGCTGGCAGAGCCCCAGGAGATTGCCGATGGACAGCAAAGCCGATCGCGAGCCGCGACACCATACGCAGAAAATGCAGATGCGCCTTCAGGAAATGATGGACCATCTGCGCGAAGACATCGTCGATGTCGACGAGCCGCAGCTGAAGGCCATGTTCGAGACCGCAGCCGAAGTGCTGGGCGGGTTGAAGAAGGCGTTTGGCGACTACGAGAAGAAAAACGAGCCCGCCTGGAAATAGGGCGCCGGAGATATCAGCTTGCAATGACCGTCCCTGGCGCCAGGCCGAGCGACGGCCTTACTTCACCGAGATGCTCATGCCGCTGATATCGGCGTTGATCTGCAGGCCTACCTGCTTGCCTGTCAGTTCCAGTTGAGCGCCCTTGTCATTGGTCATGACGATCACCTGGGCTCCTTTGCCGAGCGCGCCGCCGCCGCCCGCTGCGCCGTACACACCCGTCACATCCTGAGCGCGGCGTATGTGGCTCACGGTACCCTGGAAATAGGTCTTGGAAGCGCCGAAGGCGAGGCCGCCCGAGATGCCGCCGATCGAAATTGGATATCGGTGACCATGGAAGGTCAGCGTGCCGTCGCCTCCGGAGCCGCCGACGAAGAAGGCGGCCTTGTAGACGGAGAAGCGGATCGTACCGCTATCGGCATGCGCGGTGCCGGCAACGCCAACTCCCGCAGTGGCGATGACGGCAACGGCGACCGAACGAAATCTGGACGAAATCTTCATGATGACAGGCTCCTCAAAAATCACCGCTTACCCAATCAGCCGGGCACGTCAGCGTCGTCTCAACGTCATAGCTTGAACAGTCTCGCAGGTCATTAGTTCCAAGGCAGTTTCAGGGCGCGGGGAGATGACGCACCCGACCGTTTCCGTTGGTGAAGAGCTTTCGAGAGCCAAAGGTCGCGTGTTTCGCAATAGCGGCCGGGAATTGCTGGCATGGATGGAAAACGACAACGACCTCGACAGCCTGCGCCCGCTGCCGCGGTTTTCCGAGATCATGCTCGCGGCGAGGGCGCAGCTTCGGGATCAGGCCTCGCCGATTGCGCAGTGACCGAAGACCTCGCCCATTCTGTCGCTGTCGCTTGCCGCATCGCTGACGGGCACGGCGATGATTGCAGCAGGTCAGTTTTCAGGGCATCTCATCCAATAACGTTTGAAGGCCGCGGGCCCAGTGCCGTAGCTGGAAGCCTGGCTCCATGGGTTCTTCGGGGTTTCAATAAACGTGTCGTCGTCGATCGAAACAAGCGTCACCGGCGATACGAAGGACAATGTCGCCTGACGGTAGCGCTCAATGGCTGCCTGCTGGAGGCGTTTGGCCACCAGGTCGTTTTTCGCAGCGGGTGGAGCGCGAAAACGTTCGGGATCCTGCTTCACCTCGGCAAGCGGATCATGCAGGGCCACCCGCAACAATTCACCGTCACCGGCGAGCCGCAATTCGAATTCATCCTGCAATGCCGGCACCGGGCGATCCTGCTCGGAAGAGGTGTCGGCGACATGCGCGGTCAGGATCGGCAGAGGCTGATGGTCCGGCCGCATCTCGATGCGGCGGATATGACATAGGTCAGCGAGTGTTTTGTTTTGCACCTCGGGGCGGGCGGCTTCATCGACCAATGTCCAGCTGCCCTGCATCTTGCTGACAAAGGGGACCGACCCATCCGGGCCATATGAGAAAAACGCGGCACGTTGCGCTAGCGTTTCCGCGATCGTGCTCACGGTCTGGATATTTCGTTCGGTCCTTGCCGTATCCTCGGGCTCACCCGGGCATCGAACGAGAAAAGTCGGCGTGGTGGAGGCGGCTGGATTGATAAAGCCGACCACATCATCGTTTACCGGAAAGACCTCGCCTTGCTGAACGCTGTTCTTTATGACCAGGTTGCGCCGCATGCCGGCCATTTCAGTGGCTTCGGGCTTGTCATAACCCAGCACATGCATCTCATCCTGAACATTGGAGATCCAGTAGATGGCTGCACCGACAGACAGGCGCAATTCAAATCGCCTGGCGATGCCCTCCGGGCCCCTCTGACCGTCAAAGATCGGATAGCGTGGATCGGTTTGCTTGAGATTGATGCTGTTGAACTTGCACCACGTCTTCAGTTTGTTTGCCGGCAGGCCGTGATCCGGCGGCAATATCGCCCAGTCGCCAGGCAAGGTATCGATGAGCGTTTTCGGGCTCAGATCCGCACCGAAATCGAACATCTGCACCAGCGCCTCGGTGGCGGCCTGCACGCGTTCGCCGACGGTTCCGGCGTTATCAGTGACTGGGGCAGGAGCTGTGCCCTGCGCCCCAAGCGGCGATGATCCGACCGCGAAGAAGGCCAGTCCCGCCAATATGCCAAGCGTCCTGTAGGCCAGCTTTGAGCCCGGAGATTTGCAATCAGTATTTGGCTGCATGCTCTAATCCATCATTGCGATGGTGGCGGGTGTTAACAGCCTGGCATTAAGAATTCACCAGTCGGCTCGTTAAAGTTGCCAATTGTCGCAAAAACACATCCATCGGTCACGGGTTGAGGAAGGGTCTTTCGAGGCGGCGGCATTGCTGGCGTTCAATCCACCGGCTGCGGAGCCGGGAATTTCCAGCTTCCGTCCAGTATGGTCTGATGTGGCCGGTAAAGGCGGACCGTGTAGTTCCAGCCGGCCTCGATCGGCAGGCAGTTCGCAAGCTTGCCGTCGCAGCCCCCGAACTGGATGTCGACGGAGCCGTCCGCGCCCTTGGCGGCGGTGATATTGTTGACCGAATAGGCGTTGAACGGGTTCTCGACGAAATAGCCTGCCGCGTCGTAGCGGCTGATCGACCAGAAACCGTCCACCGGCACGTCACCGGGAACATGCAGCCTGTAGAGGGTCTTGCCATCGTTCCTCTCGGGCGTGACGCTCAGATAGGTCGCTTCGCTGTCGGGATTGCCGCCCCAGGCGGCGGCCGTTGCGATCAGGTGATGAACCGGATCGACCTCGCTCTTCCTGCCGAAGGCCTTGTTGAAACTTTCCATTGTCGTATTGAGCGCCAGCAGCGCATTGCGCACCGTATCCTGGCTCGTCTTGTCCCATGCGGGCATGTCCAGCGTACCAGGCCCGCCTGGTTGATCGAGCTTGATGGCATCCTGCAGCCTGTGCACCTCGTCGGCGTCGCCTGATTTGGTCGGGTCGATCAGGGTGCGTACGGCAATCAGGACGTAACGCGTGCCCACGCCATCCCTTGTGAATGTGTGGCTGCCGGCCCCGTGAAAGACATCGGTGACATAGTGGTCTTCATTGACAACCATCAGCGACATGAAGCGCTTTCCCGCATCCGGCATTGATATCGTCACTGGTCCGGCATCGAGATCGAAGACACCGCTGGAATAGAGCGTGTCGCGATTGCCGCGAACGACCGTCTGGTGTTTCACATCGAAGGGTTCGCGGCGGTGGAAGAGCTTTCCGAGACCGGCTTCCCCTGACGATGCCGCCATGTACATGTCGCTCTCGGCGCGCACGAAATTATCCGGCGTGACCTTGATGGGATCGGCGCCGGATGCTGCGCCCGACATGAGGAGCAGAGCCACCGACGCGGCAGTGAGAGTTGTCTTCTTCGCGGCCATAACCTTGCTCTCCTCACATCGGTTCGACATCCGCCAGCGTCCAGGCCTTGTCGAACAGGCGCTGCGTTGGCCCGTAGAGGCGGAACATCAGCTCGAACTGGCGGCCGGGAATGGTCGGCACCCAGTTCGTTTCCATGCCTTCGGGCGCATTCGGCCCGAAATAGATGTCCACCGATCCGTCGGCATTCTTCTTGATCTCGGCGGCATTGGAGGCGCGGCTGGCGCGATCGGCACCCTTCAGAAGCGCGTGCGTCTCACGGTCGTAGACGGTGACGGACCAATATTGCTTTACCGGTACATCGGCCGGCACATGCAGCTTGTAGGCGCGGGCGCCGTCATAGCTCTTGCCGGTCTTGTCCTTGATGTTGATCAGGTAGAACTGGCCGACGCCAAGCCGCTTGATCGCGATATAGGCGTAGCTATAGCCGATGCCGCGTGCATCCACGGCATATTTGTCCGGTTCGGCATAAGTGGTGGACTGGCCTTGAACAGCATCCGGCAGGGCCGGTATGGTCCAGTGCGTGCCTTCGAAAAAGGCCGGAAAGCCCGCATCATAACGCGCCTCGAGCCAGGCCCTGGCATCGGCGATGCCTTCCTCCTGGGCTTTCCTTGCTGCGGCATCGGGCGCGTAAGGCTTGCCCCTTTCGATGCCGATCGAGCGCAGCTGGTCGATCATCGCCCGGTCGCGCGGCAGCCAGGGCTCGCTCTGGACGACACGGTCAAGCAGCGTGAAGAAGCTCGGGTCGTATTTGATGGTGGAATCGAAGTCGGCGTCCTTGATGTCGCGGTAGACCGTCTGCGGCGGCGCCTTTGCCTCGGACAGGGGGTAGAACCTGACGCGCTTGCCATAGGCGATCGATTTCTCGACATCTGCCTCGCCATGGCTCCTGAGGTTGGAGCGCATCAGGAAATAGCCGGTATTGGTGTCGGCGGCGAGCCGCTGGAGGCCCCTGGGCAGCTTGCCTTCGAAGCCTGGCGGCGTAATCACGAACTTGACGCCGACGCCCTTGTCGATGCCGAGCAGGCCAGCATCTTCGAGCGAGGTCTGCCACAGGGTCACGAAATTGGCGTTGAGCGAGCCGTCGTCGCCGGCCGGCGGAATCTCCACCACAACAGGGCCGCTCTTGCCGAGATCGTAGAAGCCCATGAAATAGAGCGTATCGGGATTGGGCGTCAGCGTCTGATTGTGCCAGTCGAGCGGCCGGCCCCAGTAGATGATCTCGCCGGCCTTGCCGCCGGCCGCGATCATCTGGTCGTACATGAGCAGGGTATTGACCGCCGGCATGCCCCAGATCACCGCTTCCGTCGCCCGGCTGCGCGCCAGGCGCTCTTCCACTTCCTGCGCCGCGGAATGGTCCTGCGCGGCAGCCGCACCCGCCGACAGCAGGCCGATCGTCAATGCAAACACCAGGCGCAACATGCGTCACCTCCAGCCCAGAGCTCCGGGGCCGAAGGGTGCCACGGCTGAAACTGCCGGCGGAAGTACGCAACCGTAAATGCCGGTGTAAATCGGGGCGTAAGCGTGCGGACCACCCATGCTCGACAAGTGGACGGGCAGGGCCGGCCGCAACAGCTCGCCATTGCAGCCACGGGCGGCAAATGCGATGATCGTCCAGGCAATCGCATGCATCATTTCGGGGGGAGTGGCATGGCTGATTTCAACATTGGTTTCGTGATCTTTCCCGGCATCACCCAGCTCGATTTCACCGGGCCGTTCGAGGTGCTCAGCCGGCTTTCAACACCGCCGTCGCTGACGGCTCCATCACGCTTTCCCAACGTCAAGACGCATGTCATCGCCAAGAACCTGGAGCCGGTGGCGAGCGATCGGGGTTTGAGCTTCCTTCCGGGGCAGAGTTTCGAGACCTGCCCGGCGCTCGACCTGATCTGCATTCCGGGCGGCGCCGGTGTCGTCGATGCACTCGACGATGCCGAGACGGTGGATTTCATCGGCCATCAGGGACGGCAGGCGCAATATGCGACATCCGTGTGCGTCGGGGCCTTCCTGCTTGGCGCCGCCGGCCTGCTCCGGGGACGGCGGGCGACGACGCATTGGGCCTATACGGATCTGCTGCCGCTCGTCGGTGCGACACATGAGAAGGCGCGCACCGTGCGCGATGGCAATATCATCACCTCGGGCGGGGTCACGGCCGGCATCGATTTCGCCTTCACGATCATCGCCGAACTTGCCGGCGGCGATGTCGCCCGGGCAATCCAGCTCGGTATCGAATATGATCCCGCACCACCCTTCGATGGCGGCCATCCCGACAAGGCGAGCGAGGCAGCGAAGGCGCTGATGCTGCAGCGCAATGGTGCCGCGCATGGCGAGATGCGGGCGGCGCTGGAGGCGCTGGCTTTGCGGTGAGTGGGGGCTACCGCCCCTTCTTCCCGGCGAGAGAAGGGGCACGCAGTCTTTTATGCCCCTCTGGCCAGCCCATGCTCCACCAGCTTGTCGATGACCTCGGCATAGGCCACGCCGCTTGCGGCCATCGCCTTGGAATACATGCTGATATCGGTGAAGCCCGGAATGGTATTCACCTCGTTGACGACGAAGCGCATGTCTTCCATCAGGAAGAAATCGACGCGGGCCATGCCGTCGCAGCCGAGCGCGCGGAAGGCGCGGGCGGCCATGTCGCGGATCTTCGCTTCGACATCGGCGGGAAGCTCGGCCGGCACTTTCAGGGCAGCGCCATTCTCGTCGAGATATTTGGCGGTGTAGCTGTAGAAGCCGTGGCTTTCGGCGGGCGCGATCTCGCCGGGGCGTGAGACGAAGAGGCCGCCTTTCGTATCCTCCAGCACGCTGCATTCGATCTCGCGGCCGGCGATGAATTCCTCGGCGATCAGCTTGCGGTCATGGCTGAAGGCATCAGCAAGGGCAGGGGCGAATTCCTGGCTGCCGGAGACTTTTCGCACGCCGACCGAGGAGCCCTGGCGGGCCGGCTTGATGAAGACCGGCAGGCCGAGCGCGGCTTCGAGGGTTTCGAGCGAAGGCGGGCTGTCCTGATCGAGCGTCACGGAGCGGGCCACCGGCAGGCCGGCCGCCTTCAGGAGCTGCTTGGCGATATCCTTGTCGAGTGCTGTTGCCGAGCCGAGGATGCCGCAGCCGGCGAGCGGCACGCGCGCCACCTGGCAGAGGCCCTGAACCGCGCCATCCTCTCCATGCAGGCCGTGCAGCACCGGGAAGACGATGTCGATCTTGCCGGTTTCGGTCGCCTTTCCGTCGGGACCGATCGCCAGCAGGCGGCCGTGGCCGCCCGGCAGGAGGCAGAGTTCGGTGCCGGAAGAGGGCTTGGCGAGTTCGCCATCGGCAAAGCGGCTTTGCAGCCAGCGTCCATCCCTGGTGACGAAGACGGGCAGGGCATCGTATCTCTCCGGGTCGAGCGCACGCATGACATTGGTGGCCGACATGACGGAGACGTCGTGTTCGCTGGAACGGCCGCCGAAGAGCACGGCGATGCGCAGCCTGGATGGGGAAGGGCTCATTGGAATTCTCCTGAAAAGTAAGCAATTCCGGCAAGAGTGTGCAGCGGTTCTGCGTCCGGAATTGCGCGAAAACAAAACCTCTAGAAGCTGACCGCGATGCCTCGGTTGGCGAAGAAGCGGTCGAAGGTTGCGAGCGGCAGGGTGACATCGGCCTGCGTGGCGCGCTCATGGCCGGAAGGGTTGTGGAAGCGCACGCTGTCTTCATTGGCGGCCGTTACCAGCACCAGGTGGCCGCCCTTGCCTGGCGGCTCGCGCTCCGGCCAGCGGATGGAGCTGCTGACCGAGGCGATGAAGAAGCGATGGGTCGCGAGGATTTCGGGGATGGTTTGCGTCGGGAGCTCGGTGCGCACCTCGGCGACAAGCCCGAAGCGCTCGCGCACGAAGGTGACGAATGGCGCATAGATCAGCCCCTTGATCGAGGCATCGGCCTCGTTGACGACATAGCCGCCATAGCGGGTGCAGGCCCTCGCCAGCGAGAGGATCGGATGCGCCTCGCCGCGGGCAGCCAGGATCATCTTCAGGCAGGCCATGCCGCAGACGTTGACCGCCCAGCGCGCATATTCCTCGATCGTTTCTGCGCCCGAGTTTTTCCAGTTGGCATCGCGGTGCAGCGCAACGGCACCTTCGGCCAGCACCGGCAGTGTCATGTCGGGCGTTTCCCACTGGCTGAAATAGGGCACGTCGAGTTCTCGATGATCCATGTCGTCTCCGTCAGGCACTGCAATGCGAATCCCGTTAGAAAGTGGCTCATACTAGATGCAATTCCGATGTATTTGACAGGGCCACTTTGTCGTGTTCCTGTGGACCACTTGGATCGCGTCAGGCGAGATGAACCACGGGAATAAGTGCATGGCTGCAGGAGAGCCGATGACTGCTGTGAGAAGACGTGAGGGGCCATCGGCAGCATTCCGGCCTGACATCGATCCCTCGTCATCGGCGCCCTTGCCGCGCCAGCTCTACCTTGCGTTACGGAATGCCGTTGCGGAAGGGCGGCTTTCGGGCGGGCAGCGGCTGCCATCGACGCGGCTTGCCGCTACGGAATGGGCGGTCTCGCGCGGCGTGATCGCGGAAGCCTACGAGATCCTGATTGCCGAGGGTTTTGCGGTCGCCCGCCACGGCTCCGGCACCTATATCGCCTCGTCCATTCCCGAGGGGGCGGCGCGCATCGATCCGCCGGGCGCAGGCAGCAGCCAGCCGATCCGCCGCGGCGTGTCGGCCGCCGCCACGGCAATCCTCACGCGCGGGCCGAGCCTGGAGCCGCAGAAGGCGCTGCCCTTCGTCACCGGCCGCATCGCCCATGACGAGCGCACGGCGCGGCTTTTGAACCGCATCGCGACACGGCATATGAACTATGCCTTCGAAGGCTATGGCGATATCCAGGGCGAATATTCGCTGCGGGCGGCGATCAGCGCCCATCTCGCCGTCTCGCGCGGGGTGCGCTGCAGCCCGGAGCAGATCTTCATCACGGCGGGTACGCAGCAGGCGCTCGACCTTGCCTTTCGCGTGCTGATGACGCCGGGTGACCGGGCCGTCGTCGAAGATCCCTGTTATCCGCCGGCCCGGCAATGCCTGGCTCTGAACGGAATCGAAGTCACCGGTCTGCCGGTCGACGGTGACGGGATCGATATTGCCCGGCTGCTCGACGGCACGATCGCGCCTCCCGCCGCCTTCTACGTCACGCCTTCCAACCAGTATCCGGTCGGTTCGGTGCTGTCGCTCTCGCGCCGGCTCGGGCTGCTTTCCTATGCCGAGGAGAACGACTGCTGGATCATCGAGGACGATTACGACAGCGAATTCCGCTATCAGGGCCACCCGATCGCCTCGCTGCACGGGCTCGATAAGGCGAGCCGCGTTCTCTATACCGGCACTTTCAGCAAGGCGCTGCTGCCGAGCCTGCGCATCGGCTATCTCGTCGTCCCCGCCGACCTCGTGCCCGCCTTCCGCGCCGTGCGCCCCGCCGTCGACCGCTGCCCGCCAAGCTTCCAGCAGCGGGTGATCGCCGATTTCCTGGAGGAGGGCTATTTCCCGGCGCATCTGCGGCGGCTCAGGGAGCGGCTGCGGGCCTCGCGCGACATGCTGGCCGGGTTTCTGAGGGAGCGGTTGGCGGACCATGCGACGGTGCTGCTGCCGGATCAGGGGATCAATCTGACGGTGCGGAGCACGGGCAGTTGGGATGATGACACCGCCGTCTCTGCTGCAGTGCTGAAGAAGGGCGTGGTGGTGATGCCGCTGTCGCGCATGAATGTGGTTTCGAAGGATCGGTCGCGGCTGCTGCTCGGATTCTCCGGGCTTTCGGAGGCGGAGGCGGATATGGGGACGCGGGTGCTTGCCGAGGTTTTCGAGGATGGGACGTTTTTGGCGGGAGGGTGAGGGGCCGCAGAACCGGCCGTCTATTAGGGTTGTGGCCCCATCACCTTGCCAGGTCTGAAAATGGGCAAGGGAGTGCGTCCGCGGCCCCCTCATCCGCCCTTCGGGCACCTTCTCCCCGATGGGTAGAAGGGGGAGCACGCGGCACGGCTTGCAACGAGAGACGCTTTGAGACGAGCGAGAGGCTTTGCAACGACACCCCTTCGCCCCATCGGGGAGAAGGTGCCCGAAGGGCGGATGAGGGGGCCGCGTGCTCACCGCCTTGTTCGTTTTCTGACTTGACGGAGGAGCGGTGCGGGCAGCCACCTATATCCCGTCCGGGGAGGCGGCGCGTTCTTCGCCTGCAGCACTGCGACAAACGCTATCGGCTCTTTCCGCGTGGGGTCGTTCACATCAGAATTGCAACTGCCCATTGCGGCCATCGGCCTGCTCTTCTAGATTGCGCGCAATGTTCCTCTTGCGTGCAAGAATCCCATGAGTTCCCCCCGTACGAAAATCAATGTGAAAGCTCTTGGTCTCCATTGGCGCAACGGCTGTCTTCTGGCGGCCGAGGTCTATGACAATAAGGGGCGGGTAGCCGGCGTGCGTCCGCTCGGCGGCAGTGTTGAATTCGGCGAGGACTCGGAAGCGGCCTTGAGGCGCGAATTCAGGGAAGAGCTCGGTATCGAGGTCGAGGTTTTCTCAGGGCCGCTTGTCATGGAAAACATATATGTCTTCGAAGGCGAGAGCGGCCACGAGATCATGTTCATCTTCAAGATCGGCTTTGTCTCCGATGACTATCAGGGTCAGGATGTGATCAACTTCCAGGAAAGCGATGGAACGTTCGGGGTCGCTCGATGGTATGACCCGAAAACGCTCGATCTCGACGGCTCGCCAGGCCTCTATCCAAAAGGCCTGAAAGCGCTACTGGCGTCCGATATGCTGGCCGAATGAGCAAGGGTCATCGGCCAGCACGACATGCGTTCCCGTCTGCACGGGCTGGCCGGCCTTGATGGCTGCCAATGCCTCACTGCTCGTCAGCATCTGCTCGCGGGAACGCCGCGGCGGACGGTCGTGTCTTGAACCAGCTGGTCGAGAGGCGGAAAGGTCACCGCATTTGCGTCGGCGAGGGCAGGCGATGGAGGGGATGCGAGCGGGCCGGCACCAAGCACGAGGAGGCCTGTAATCGCAGCAATCGCCAATTCGGGAGAGGATCTTCATAGCTGCGAATCCTCTTGAAGCCGGGTTTCTCGGCGGCCTGACGGAGAATGGCCATCGTCGAAACGATGGCCGGTGACCGCGCCGATCAGCGAGAGTGCGAACCAGTCGACGACGGCTTCTACGTGCCCCGAACAGGCCTGGAACCACGCATGCCACGGTGTCGACGCCTGTCGTTGGTGCTTCATTGACGATCCCTCGTTGCGTAACGGTCGGGCATGCGGGAACTGAAGAGCCCCTGATGGAAGGGCTCTCCGTGCGTTCAAAACCACGACTGGCGGAGGGATCAGGCGAGGTGCAAGTCGAAGAAGCCGGCCAGCTTGTCGAACGGGATCAGGTCCACGCGGTCATAGAGGTCGACATGGCCGGCACCCTTGACCCAAACGAGCTCCTTCGGCTCGGAGGCGCGCCTGTAGGCGTCTTCACTGAATTCCCTCGAATGCGCCTGGTCGCCGGAGATGAAGAGCATCGGGCGCGGGGAGATCGTCTCGATATCGTTGAACGGGTAGAAGTTCGCGAATTTGACGACGCTGGTCAGCGTCGGCTTGGTGGTCGTTTCCCTTGTCGCGCCGGCGGGGGTGAATTCGCCGCGCGGGGTGCGGTAGAAATCATAGAATTCGCGCTGCACCGGGTCGGTCTCAGCCGTCAATTCCAGGGTCGTGCCGCCGACATACCGGATTGCGCCGCCATCGAATTCCGACCAGCGCTGTTCGGCCGCCGTGGCGATCAGCTGCTTGCGCTGCTCCACACTCTGCGACTTGTTCAAGGCGTCGCGGAAGGCCGCGCCCATATCGTACATGCTGACGGTTGCGACCGCCCGGATGCGCGGGTCGATCTTGGCGGCGCTGATGATGAAGCTGCCGCTGCCGCAGATACCGATGCCGCCGATGCGCTGACGATCGACATAGGCCTGGCTGCCGAGGAAATCGACGCCGGCGCTGAAGGCTTCGGCATAGATATCGGGAGAAACGAGGTTTCGCGACTGGCCCTCGCTTTCACCCCAGAAGGGCAGGTCGATGGACATGGCGACGAAACCTTGTTCCGCCATCCTGGTGGCATAGAGATTGGCGCTCTGCTCCTTCACCGCGCCCATTGGATGGCCGACAATGATTGCCGGGTGCTTCGCGGCGCGGTCGAGGTCGCTGGGCAGGAACAGATTGCCCGCGACATTCATCTGGTAGAGCGATTTATAGGTCACCTTCTGAAGCGTGACCTTGTCGCTGGTATAGAAATTGGCTGCGCCGTTGGACATGTCCTGAGCCCTTGCATTGGTGATGTCGAAGATGGAAGCTGCCCCGAGCGCGACGACGCCGGCTCCGGTCATTTTCAGCAGCTGGCGCCGGTCAACGGCGGCGGTGGCGGAAGAGGGGTCTTTGGTTTCGGTCATCTGCGGTCTCCTTGTGGGGATTTGCATATCGCCGCGCGCGGCGGGTGGACGCATCGTTCAGGCGGGATCGATGCGGAGCGGGTAATCGCCGCGTGTGAGGAGCGGCTTGATATCGTCATCGAAGCGGCCGAGGCGGATCAGGCCTTTCGAAAAGCGATAGCTGGCATAGTAGAAGACGAGGTTGCCCCAGGGCGCGTAGTAGGCGATGTCACCGGGGCGTTCGTTGCCGAAGGGTTCGTCACGCAGTTGCGTCAGCTTGCGCGGCAGGTAGGCGATTTTCTCGTTGGTCGAATAGTCGCCGATCGTGAGGTCGAGAGGCAGCATTCCGGCGAGTTCCCGCGCCGGGGGAATGTCGTCGAGCGTTGCCGTCATGGCGTGCCCGTCGAAGGTAATCCTGAACTTCATCGCGGATGGCTCCTGTCTTGGTGATTGCGCCGAGGACAATGACGGCAGGCAGGCGGTGGCCAGCGCCGCGCCGATGAAATGGCGGCGACCGATCATCGAGCGGCCCTCAGCGTCGAATGCCATGCAGCCAGGGCGAGCAAGGACGAGCCCGCCAGCAGGATGGCGGCGAACAGGAACGTCGTCCACCAGCCGGTATTGTCGAAAAGCAGGCCTCCCAGCGATGCCCCGGCAGTGATTGCGAGCTGGATGACCGCAACCTGCAGACCGCCACCCGCCTCGGCATCGTCGGCCATCGTCCGGGATAGCCAGGTGCCCCATCCGACGGGTGCTGCTGTCCCGAACAGGCCCCAGCCGACGAGAAGGAGGGCGGTGGCTGTCGGCGAGGAGCCGAAGAGGATCAAGCCTACCGCAATCCCGGCCATGATCAGCGGGATGGCGCCGAGGATGCTGAACAGCCGGGTCTGGAGAAGACGGCTGATCCAATAGGTTCCCGCGACCCCGGCAAGCCCCATCAGCAGAAGCAGAAGGGACAATGTGGAAATCGAGACTGATGTCACCGTTTCCAGGAAAGGACGAAGGTAGGTGAACAGCGCGAACTGCCCCGCAAACAGGAACAGAATGGACGTCATGCCGATCGCGACCTGCGGACGGAGCAGGAGCCGAAATGCGTTCGTCGATCCCTTTGCGCGCATGCCTGGCGGCAGCGAAGGAAGGCTGACCCACTGCCACACCAGGGAAATCAGCGCCAAGGGGACGACCGCGAAAAAGGCCCCGCGCCAGCCGATGTAGCTTCCCAGCATGCTTCCGAGCGGAGCGGCGACGGTCGCGGCAATGGCGTTCCCGGCGTTCAGCATCGCCAGGCCCCTGGGGACCGAATTCGTCGGGACGAGGCGCATGACAATGGCTGTAGACATCGACCAGAAACCGCCGATGGCGACACCCAGCATGGCGCGCCCAGCCATGAGCACGAGGTAATCGGGCGCGAAGGTGACGATGGTGCCGGAGATGACGAGCATCAGCGAGAAGGATGTCAGGACGAGACGGCGGTCGATGTTGCGGGTCACGTTCGAGACGAAAAGGCTGGTCAGGACCGCAAAGATGCCGGAGATCGAGATCGCCTGGCCCGTACGCCCTTCCGAGACGCCGAGATCGCTTGCGATTGGCGACAGAAGGCTGACCGGCATGAACTCCGATGCGATGAGCACGGCCACGCAGAGAGCCATCGCCAGCACCGCGCCCCACGCGGCGGGAGCCGGGAGAGGGTAGGTGCGGGCATCGGGTTGAGTGAGAGGTTTCTGATCCATGACAGAAACATAATCCCGGCCGACTACGAAGATTAGCTATTGCAATCCGCTTGGACTTATCGATTTCTGACATGAATGGATGAGCGTATGAGGCGTTGCGAATGAAACGGGAAGACCTGAACGACATGCTGTGGTTTCTGGCTGTCGCCGAAGAGCGGAGCTTCACGAAGGCGGCGGCGAAGCTCGGGACGTCACAATCGACGATCAGCCACACGATCAAGAAGCTCGAGGCGCGAATGGGGCTGCGGCTTCTGACGCGCACCACACGGAGCGTCTCGCCGACGGAGGCGGGCGAAAGGCTCATCCGTTCGCTGGCGCCCCGCATCGAGGAACTGGAGTCCGAGATCGACGAGCTGATGGAGATCAGGGACAAGCCGTCCGGTACGGTCCGGATCACCCTGTCGGATCACGCATTGGAGAGCGTGGTCTGGCCGAAACTGCGTCCCCTGCTGAGCGAGTATCCTGATATCACGGTGGAGCTGAACAGCGACAACGGCTTCCGCAATATCGTGGAAGAGAAGTTCGATGCGGGCGTCCGTCTCGGCGAGAGCCTAGACAAGGACATGATCGCCGTCCGGATCGGACCCGACTGGCGCCTCGTCGCCGTGGCGTCCCCCGAATATCTGGCGATGCACCCTGCGCCGGAGACGCCCCCGGACCTCGTCGGGCATGACTGCATCAACCACCGGCAGGCGCGATCGGGAGGGTTATATGCATGGGAATTCGAGAAGGACGGCCGCGAACTCCGCGTCCGCGTGGAAGGACAACTGATCTTCAATACGTCCTACGCGATGATCGACGCTGCGGTCGGCGGATACGGGATCGCCTATGTTCCGGAAAATCTGGTCGCGGAGGATATCGCGGCAGGACGTCTCGTCCGGCTTCTCGACGATTGGTCGCCATTCTTCCCGGGCTACTACATCTATTACCCCAGCCGACGGCAGAATTCGCCCGCCTTCAGGATCATCATCGAGGCCCTGCGGCAATCGTAGGCGCGCTGCCAATCTCCCATCCGGATGGTGCTTTCCGGTTCCGTCATCGCGCTCTCTTCCATCGCGCTGTTGTGGTGACCCCGATCCGGCGATCTGCGGCAGCAGTGTATGCGGTCAGGACACTGCCGGTCCTCGAGGGCGACCTTGGCCGGCAAGGTCATTTCCGCTCATGACGTCCGGATAGACGCTTTCGGTCTGGTCATCGGCCGGAAACATCGTTTCGATGCGTATTTCCTCGGCGGTTACCGTCTGCGGGGTTCCGACCGTTGATATCATCGAGAAGAGGTTGAGCGTATGGCGTCCGGCCCGGAACCTGAGCGGGATCATCGGCAGGGCATCCGGGGCGGGTCCGGAATGCGGGTCCTGCGGGACATCGGGATAGGCGATCAGTTCGGCGATAAGCGTCTGTGTGCGTTCGTCGGGGACATGGCCGATCGCTTCCCTTCTGACCCGCCCCAGAAGACTGCGGGCTGTTTCCTCCCAGTGCAACAGGAAGGGCCGCATGCCCTTGGGATCGAACATCAGGTGCAGGAGATTGCGCGGCCGGGGGTGCCGCGAAAGATCGATGAACCGGTTGAAGAAGGCAGGGGCCGATACGTTCGTCTCGATCACGTTCCAATAGCGATCCATGGCGATTGCCGGAAATGGCTCGTGCTGCTGCAACATTCGCCTGACCGCGCGATGGATGCCCTGCATCGAGGCGGCGTCGAGCGGATCGTCGCGGTAAACCGGCGCGTATCCCGCGGCAAGGAAGATGGCATTGCGCTCGCGTAAGGGTATCTGCAAAGCGTCGGCAAGATCGATGATCATCTGCCGGCTCGGCGTCGATCGTCCGGTTTCGACGAAGCTCACATGCTTTTGCGAGATGCCGGTATCGAGAGCGAGTTCCAGCTGTGGTTTGCCGCGGATTTCCCGCCACTGGCGCAGCAGCATGCCTGCTGACGTGGGATGGAAAGGCCGTGAGGCGTTGGAAGCTGTGGTCATGGCGTGCGATCGATCCTGACGGAAGGCCGGCCGCCGGGGCGGCCGAGCCCATTCTATATCAGGGCTTTATCCAGGCGTAGGCATCAAAGGGCGGCTCCAGGGCAGGGCGGGTGACGCTGCCGGCATAGTTGGTGATGGCAGAAGCGGCGATGACTGCGATCACCTCGAGCAGCCTGCTCTCGTCGAAGCCGGCCTGAAGAAACGCGCCCACGTCCGCCTCGGTCAATCGTCCGCGGGTCTCGATCAAGGTGCGGGCAAGGTTTGAAAGCGCTGCCGACTTCGGCTCAGCCGGCAATCCGCCGTTTCTGATGGCGTCGACATCGCTGGCCGCAATGCCGTTCTCGATTGCCAGGAACGAATGAAAGCCGACAGCCCATTCGCAGGCATTGGTGACGGCGTTGGTCAGCAGCAGCACCTGGATCTGCGGCTCGGTGAAGCCGCCGCCATGCACATTCTGGAAAAGCGCTGCCAGGCAGTTGATGAGAACGGGCGATGTCGACATGGCGCCCGCGACATTTGGGATGAAGCCGAATGCATCCTCTAGGCCGCGCAGGGCGGCTTGCGATGCGGCAGGCGCCGTTTCGAGGCTATGGATCGGAAAACGAGTCATTGCATGACCTTTCAGATGTCAGGTTGAGGATCGCGGCTCCCGTGGCCGCACCTGACCCGAACATCTGAAAAACCCGGTATGGCAGCAATTAACAGGGAGGTAATAGCCGCCCGCAAGCTGCATTCAAACCTTGCCGGTCCCGACGCCGAGGCCGGCCGGCAGGATCGTGCGCCTTGACGAATACCCTATGTTTGAGGTACGTACGTCATAGTCAAGGGTGAGCGATCGTCCGACAAGAGGATGCTGTGGGAGGCAGATGCGATGACGGAATTCAGTGTCGATCCAAGGTTTGTCGTGGGGGACGAGGAGGCGCTTCGGAAGCTGTTTCAGCCGACGCATGCGCTGGCGGCGCAGAAATGCATGGGTGCGCTCGACAAACATGCCCAGGAATTCATCCGGCGATCGCCGTTCATCTGTATCGGCACCCAGAACCGGGATGGCAAGGCCGATGTCAGCCCGCGCGGCGACCCGGTCGGCTTCGTGAAGATCCTCGATCCGCACACGCTGGCGATCCCGGACCGGCCGGGGAACAATCGGCTGGATACGCTGGCGAATATTCTCACCAATCCGAGCGTCGGTCTGCTCTTCATCATCCCCGGATTTGACGACACGCTTCGCGTCAACGGCGAGGCGAGGCTCGTGACCGACCCTGATATACTCGCGGACATGGGCGTCGGCGAACGCGTGCCGAAGCTTGCGATCCTGGTCAGGGTGGGCGAGGTGTTCCTGCATTGCGCCAAGGCATTCCGGCGCTCGCATCTGTGGGATCCGGAGCACTTCCAGGATCGCAACGAGATGCCCTCGCTCTCGAAGATCATCCTGGACCAGACGTCCGGCGCTCCGGCCGATGACGGCGAAATGCGCAAGATAGATGACGCGCTCGAAGAGGCTTACAGGACGTCGCTCTATTGACGGGGAAGCGTTCGGCGTGGCGAACGTGAAAGGAATGCGGGGGAGCGCCTAGCGATGAGCCGTCGCGAGCTTTGCTGCGAGCCCGACGAAGACGAGGCCGGCAACGCGATTGAGAATGACCTGGCTTCTGTCGGAGCGCTTCAGCCAGGCGCTGATCGAGCCCGCAAGCAGCGAGATGACGGCGAAAGAGGTAAAGGCGCAGAGGATGAAGATGCCGCCGAGCTGGAGCATCTGGAAAACGATGCTGCCATTGGCGGTGGAGGTAAACTGGGGCAGAAATGCCAGGAAGAAGATCGCGACTTTCGGGTTCGTGACATTCATGACGACGCCGCGCGCCATCATCTGCCACATGGGCTTGGCTTTCGCGGTCCCGGCTTCGAGTTCATCCGGCACGGCCCGGAAGGCCTTGTAGGCGAGGTAGACAAGATAGCCGGCGCCGATGAACTTCAGTGCATCGAAGGCCAGTTGCGACGTCTGGAAAATTGCCGCGACACCGAGCGACACGGCGACGGTGTGAAAGATGAGGCCGACGCATAGGCCCGCCGTCACCGACAGTCCGACACCCCGGCCATAGATCGCCGACTGCATCAGCACGAACAGATTATCGGGGCCGGGTACCCAGCAAAGGACAGTGGCTGCGGCGGCAAACGTGATGACGGTCTCAAGCGAAAGCAATGTCGGAAACTCCCTCGGCTGATGCCCAATAGCACGCGAGCGTGGGTTAAACCATCGGCGGAGGCGTGGACACAGCGTTATCCGAAACAGGTCCGCGCCGGTGAGGCTATCCGCCTGTCGATCTGCCGAAACGGTTCAGATCGCGCGAACCTCGGCAAGCCGACTGACTGCGTACTCGTCCCGCCAGCAGACGGCGGCCTCCCATGCGGCTGATGCCTGCGCGGCAATGTCATGCGCGCCGTCGTCGAGACCGGCGGCATTGCCGGGCAGTACCAGGTCGAGGTCGGACACGTCGACGTGGGACTCGTCCCAGTCGATCAAGGCGACCCGTTCGCCGGTCATGCGGATGTTGCCAGGGTTGTTCGGGTTGCCGTGGACGACGCAAGTCCGGCGTCCGGCCAGGCGCGCCCATGCGGCCCGGCATCGGATGACGGCCTCGGGCGGCATTGCGGAGAGGTTGATCCTCGTTCCGGTTTCGGCATGCAGGAGATCGGTCGACGACCGCCAGCCCGGACGCTGCGGCCAGCCCTGCGTCGACCGGTGCAGCTCGCGGAGCGTGTCGGCGACGCGACGCCAGTCGGAATGCGTCTCCGGAGGTCCGCCTTCCATGTATTTCATCACCACCAGACCATTGGCAAACAGCCGGCCGTCAGTCGTCGGGATCGGCACCGGGACGGCCATGCCTTCCCGGTCGAGATGTTGGAGCAGCGCGGTTTCCCATGCGAGATCGGCGTCACTCCTGGAGCCGAGACGGCCGACCGCGATCTGGCCGCGGATGCGGACCCTCCACACGTCGTTGGCAACTCCACCCGCAAGCGGTTCGATGCGAACGGCGTCTTCTCCCCATTTTCCGAGCACTTCCCATCCCATCGGCGCTGTTCCTGGCGGTCATGATTGAATGACCTGAGACATGGCGAAAGTTTACGACGTCACGATGTACTCGCAAGCGGCCTTCAATCGTGGCCCTTGAGCGGGATCAGCGAAAGCAGCGCAAGCATCGAGATTGCCGCGCCGGCCATCGCCAGCGGCCAGAGGCCGACGGAAATGTAGGGAGCGACGGCAGTCGTTCCGAGCGCTGCTATGCCGAGGATCGCGGCGATGACGATTGCGGCTGCGCGCGAATGATCGCCGCGGGCAGCCGATATTGCCCGATGAAAACCGATCGGCCCGCGGATGCCGAAGCCGAAATTCAAGGCGGCCCAAAGCGGGACCAGAACGAAAAGGCTGGACGCGCCTGTCAGAGCATAGGCGAGGATGGCGAGAAAGGCGCAGGGCATGATCGCCGTGCCGATGCGGATCGTTCTCAGCGTTCCGAATTTCGCGCCGAGCCAGGCGGAGGAATTCGCGGCCAGGATGAACATGGTTATGCCGCAGACCTGCAGGATGACGAAATCCCCGATTCCCCTGTCGAGCGGGCCGGTCAGCACAGCCGGCAGGCCGAAGACGAAGACCAGGAGCGCGCCGAGCGACAGGGCCTGGCTTGCCGCATAGAGGAGGAATTCGCCATTCTTCAATATGGCGAGATAGCTGTGATGCTCTTCCATCTGCTGCGGGTGCGGGAAGGCGGCGCGCTGCCAGAAGACGGCTGCCGCTATCAGCGCCGCGGATGCCGCCAGAAGCACGAAGGAAATCTCCCAGCCTCCGAACTCCAGCAGCCAGGCACCCGCAATCGGGGCCAGCGCCGGCGCCAAGGACTCGACCGAGCCGAGCCGCCCCATGGCGGCGGCGGCCTTGTCATGCGGATAGAGGCCGTGGATGAAACCGGGCGCAAAGACGGCGGGACCGGAGCCGAAGGCCCCCTGGGCAAAGCGCAGGGCAATCAACCATTCGATCGAGGGAGATTCCGCGGCGGCCAGCGACGCGATGCCGAAGAGCGCAAGCGACCAGATCAGCAGCTTGCGCGGATCGAAGCGTGCGCCGAGCTCGCCAAAAGTGATGAGCCCCACCAGAGTGCCGAAGGCATAGGCGGCCAGCACGAGCTGGGCAATCTCGATGCTTCCGCCGAGCTGCCCCGGCAGGCTCGGAACGGCCGGAAGCACCAGATCGGTGCCGGCGATACCGAGTACGGTTCCGCTGGCGATCAGGGTGAACAGGAATGAGGTCTTCGGGCGTGCGGTCATCCGCTCTCTGGTATCAGAGCCCGATCCTGCGACCAATCGTCTCCGATCGATGTGTGCCATTCAATCATTTGATCTTTTGAGCTGCTTCAGCACGCGGCACAGGTGCGGACAGGATCGATGGAAGCAGGCGACGCGGCGCGCTGATGGCCGCCGCGTCGCCGCATCGATCAATGCGTTGCGGGTTCGAGATAGCGGCGCAGATTGTCGCTGATCTGTTCGATCGCGGCTTGCGTGGAAGGCACGTTGCGGATCGCGTTCAACAGGACGAAGTCATGGATCGTGCCGTTTGTAGCGGGCCGCGGCCACGGTCACGCCGGCTTCCTTCAGTTTGCGGGCATAGGCCTCGCCCTCGTCGCGCAGCGGATCGTTCTCGGCAGTGATGACGAGTGCCGGCGGCAGGCCCTTCAGCTGATCGATGCTGGCGCGCAGCGGCGATACATAGGGGTTGTCGCGGGTCTTGGCGTCGGGCGCGTAGAGATCCCAGCCGTATTTCATGAAGGCGCGCGCCAGGAAACGCTGTTCTCCGTATTCGTGATAGGAGCCGGTATCGACGCTGGCATCGGTCGCCGGGATCATCAGAACCTGCAAGCTGATCTTCGGTCCGTTGCGGTCCTTGGCCATGATCGACAGGGCGGCGGCCATGTTACCGCCGACCGAATTGCCGGCGACCGCGATGCGGCTGCCGTCGGCCCCGAATTCATCGGCATGGGCCGCGACCCATTTCAGCGCGGCATAGGATTGATCGAGCTGCGTGGGAAAACGTGCCTCGGGCAGGGACGTATATTCGACGAAGACGCCGACCTGGCCGGAGCCGACCACGAGATCGCGCAGCAGGCGCTGATGATTTTCATAATTGCCGACGATCCAGACGCCGCCGTGAATGAAGAGCAGCACGCCGGGTTTGCCGGTGATGTGCTCGGGCTTCATGATGTAGATCTTCACGCTCTGACCATCCTGGGTGATGGTCTGCTCGGTCGTGGTCACGCCCGACATGTCGACCGGCGTCATGTTCTGAAGCCCGGTCAGGATCTCCTGGGGCTTGGGCTGCGGCAGTTCCCAGAACGGGCTTGGATCCTTGTTGATCTCGGCAAGGAAGGCGCGGACCTGGGGGTCGATCCGCGGGTCGGTGGCAGCGTCCGGCGCCGCTTGAGCGGGCTGAATCATGAGATTTACTCCAAGGCTGAGGGTTGCGAGTAGGGGCAAGAGTTTCACGGTCTTTCTCTCCGGGAAGGTTGCACGCAGCCGCATTGGTAGCCCCCGGCCAGGAGCTTTCGCTTCTGTCAAATGACCAGTCCGGTGACAGGTCGGTGGTCAGCTTTCAGGCGTGATGGCGTCGGTCAGAATGGGACGCAGCGCCGAGCGCGACGTGACGCCGGTCTTCGCAAAGATGCGATGAAGGTGGTAGCCGACCGTGCGATGCGACAGATAGAGCCTCGCGCCGATTTCCTTGTTCGACAGGCCTTCGGCGGCAAGCTGGGCGATGTGCAGCTCCTGTGGGGTCAGCATTTCCCAGACATATTCGGTCCGCTTGCGGCTCGCTTCTCCCGAAGCGCGCAGTTCCTCGCGCGCACACGCTCGCTCCAGGGCAGGGCGCTCAGCGCATCGAAGATGTCGCGGGCCTCGCGCAAAGGCGCTCCTCGCGCATCGGCGGACCGGCGCTGGCGGCGCAGCCATATGCCATAGGCCAGCAGAAGACGTCCTCTCAGGAAAGGCCATTTGCCTGCGCCCGGCCCGAGACCCTGCAGATAGAACCGCTCGGCCTCCTCGGGTGTTGCGAGCAGCGCCCTGCCGTAGGACAGCATCGTTTCGACCCAGGGCACTGGCGACGGACCGGCGACACGCTGCATCTGCTCGATTACCTCCTCGGCCGTTTCGGCATGCCCGGAGAAGACTGCGGCCATCGACGAAATCGGCGAGACCGAAGAATTGCAGACCGGAATTGAAGGCAGGATCGGCAGGGATGAAAAGACGCCGCAGATGCTCATAGGCCTCCCAATGCCGGCCCGCGCCGATGGCGGCCGTGCCGCGCGCAATCTGCAGCATCGCCAGCAGGAAGCTCGCGCCGACAGAGACGACCAGGCGTTCGGCCTGGGCCGCAAAGGCTTGCGACTGGTCCAGATTGCCCATCATGCCCGCAAGCCTTGCCTTGACGATCGTGGCCGCGGCAATCCAGAGCGTGCCTCCCGTTTCTTCGGCGAAGCGAACGGATTCTTCGGCCTCCCGCATCGCGCCCGTCCAGTCGCCGACTTCCATTTCTGCCCAGGCCTGAGCAAAGAGCACGCGCGCGAGATCGCCGAGCCGTCCCTGATCGCGCAAGGCGGCAGCCGAGTAGGTCAGCAAACCGACGCCGAGGTCGAAGACGCCGATGACATTGGCCGTACTGCCGAGAATGCGCGCCGCGACCGGGTTGCCGCTGCTCGTGCCTGCAAGCTGCTGGAGCCTGCCCGATATCGCGCTCCCGAGGTGAAGCGGCTCGACGTAAGCGGATATGGCGATCAGGCGTGGATCGGTGTCGGGCAAGTCGAGCCTGTTTGCGGCCATCAGGATGCTTTTGCGAAGATCCGCCTGCGCATTGCTCCACCAGCAGCGCTGGGCAGCGCGCCAGAGCAGGTTGCTTGCCAGATCCGTGGCGCCGGCAGCATGGGCCTCGGCGGCGAGGCCAACCAGACTGGGGATTTTCGTGGGGTCGTTGACCATCGGAGGCTGGCCCATCTCGCGGCACCAGCCGATCCGCGCCGATGCGACGGGATCAGCCTCGCTGACATTGGCCTGGCGCAGCAGACGCTCCAGCAGCTCCGGCTGGCCGAGATCGGCGGCAAGCTCGGCGGCACGCAGGAAACGGTCGCTCCTGGCTTTCGGCGTGCCGCTCAGCGCCGCCGCCCTTTCGAGAACCTCGATTGCCATGGCGACGGCACCTTTGCGCAAGGCGCGGCCGGCCATCGCATCATATTCGCCCGCCAGCTCTTCATCCGGTCCGATCGTCGCCGCCGCTCGATGCCATAAATGCCGGTCCAGCTCCTGATGAACGATCGCGGCAAGGGCGGCATGGATCCTGTGCCGCGTCGCCAGATCTGCCGCCTGGTGCATTGCCGAGCGCACCAGCGGATGCCGGAACCGCACCTCCGTTTCGTCAAGGTCGATCAGCCTGGCGGCAATGGCAGGCGTCAGGGCACTGACATCCACTTCTGCGCCCAATACGGCTTTGCCGGCGCGCAGGATTTCGTGGAGCGATGTCCCGTCGTTTTCCGCCGCGACGAACAGCAGCATCCGGGTTGCAGCGGGAAGATCTGCCAGACGGGACGAGAAGGCGCGTTCCAGGCGTTCCGTCAGCGGAAGCCATGTCGGATCCCTGATATCAGCCGCTCGCCTGTCGCGTGGCAGTTCCAGGAGGGCGAGGGGATTGCCCGCGGCCTCCTGGAGGAAGCGGCTGCGCAGATCGGCCGAAAGATCAGGAGCATGGGCGTCCAGCAGGTGTTCGGCGTCGGCCTCGCCGAGCCCCGAAAGCCGAAGCCGCAGGTGGGAGGGATCGTCGAACAGGCGGTCGAAGCCGTCGCGCATGGCCACGAACAGAACGATAGGATCCGAACTCAGCCTGCGGGAGATGAAGGCCAGCACCTCATAGGTCGCCTCGTCCAGCCACTGGGCGTCATCGGCAATGAGCAGGATGGGGCTTCGCGCCGCACTTTCCGTCAGAAGGGACAGTGCCGCGAGCGCCACGAGGAAGATGTCGGGTGGGCCTGTGTCATCATGCATGCCGAAGGCGGAGAACAGGGCAGATCGCTGACGGGGGACCAGGTTGACGGCCTCCTTCATCAGCGGGCGGAGCGCCTGCTCGAGCGCTGCGAAGGGCAGATGAACCTCGGCCAGAACGCCGGTCATGCTCAGGACCGTCAGATCGCGCTCGCGGGCCTGATGCCTGGCCTGCTCGAGGAGGGCGGATTTTCCGATCCCGGGCTCGCCGCTGATCACGAGCGTCGACCCGCCCTGGTCGATCCGCGCGATCATCCTGTCGATCAGGGCAATGTCGCGATCCCGGCCCTGCAGGAATTCGGGGCCGGAGACGCGTGCAGACCGGGCGGGCGCGCCCTTGCCTTGTCTGCGCCGCGGCGCCCCGATCTTTTCCGACTGCTTGGCCATCAATCTAACGCTGCCTGCTCTGATCCGCGCGCAGGAATGCAAACGAATCGAATCCCGGACCATGGTTCGGCAACTGCCGAAGCGTCGCCTTGTCATGGAGCGTGCCATTCGCGGGCATGTCCGTAAAGCAGCTTCGATACGGGCAAGGGAACCCGGATTGCACGAGGAAGAAAGAGCGCCGCCGTTGCGATCAAATCGTGCCGACGCGCAGCGACGTTCGCAAATTTGTCATATCCGCTGGTTAGAAGCGGCGGCCTGCGCGCAGCCTGTCGAGGGACTCAGCTGCTGCGCCTTCCTTTTCCTGGAACGAGAGCCATGCAGCAAAACAATCCGGCAGTGATCATCGAGGGTGCAACCGTGGTTTTCGGCGACCGTCTGGAGAGCGCCTCCGTGCGTATCGAAGACGGCCGGATCACCGGTATCGACGGCGCGCGCGACGGCGCTGATGTCATCGACGGACGCGGCCATCTGCTCAGCCCGGCCTTCGTTGACATTCACGGCGATGCCTTCGAGCGGCAGGTCATGCCGCGGCCCGGCACCATGCTGCCGGTCGCGGCCGCGCTGCTCGAGACCGACCGCCAGCTTGCCGCCAACGGCATCGCAACGGCCTATCACGCGCTGACGCTCAGCTGGGAGCCCGGGCTGCGCTCGGTCGAAACCGGTTATGCGATCGTGCGTGCGCTCGACACGCTCACGCCGCGGCTGACGGTGGACAATCGCGTGCAGCTGCGCTGGGAAACCTTCTGCTTCGAGGCGATCGATCTCATTCGCGAGGCGCTTGCCGGTCCGCGCCTGCCGTCGATTGCCTTCAACGACCATACGTCGATGGTGATGCTGCATCCGTCGATCCCGCTGCAGGAGCGGCCGTTCGACCTCGATCCGGCCTTCCCGACCGTGGATCCCGAAACGCCCAGCTTCACCGAGAAGATGGCCGAACGCGCCAAACGGGCAAAAATTCCGGTGGCCGACATGGTCGCGCTCGTGCGCAGCATGTGGGAACGCCGTCCTGAAGTGCCCGGCGCGATCGAGGAAGTCGCGGCCCTCGGCAAGGCCGCGGGCGCGCCGATGCTGTCGCATGACGACAGCCAGATCGAAACGCGCGATTTCTTCCGCCTGCGCGGCGCGCGGATCTGCGAATTCCCGATGAACCGTAGGGTGGCGCGGGCGGCCCGCGATGCCGGCGACTTCATCGTCTTCGGCGCACCGAACGCGACGCGCGGCGGCAGCCATCTCGCCTCGATCGGTGCGGCCGACATGATCCGCGAGGGGCTCTGCGACATTCTCGCCTCGGACTATTACTATCCGGCGATGCTGCTCGGCCTCGCAAGGCTGAAGGCCGACGGCGTGGCACCGCTCCATGCGCTCTGGCCGCTCGTGTCAGGCAACCCGGCACAGGCCTCCGGCCTTGCCGATCGCGGCGTCATCGAGATCGGCAAGCGGGCGGATCTCGTGCTGGTCGACTGGCCCGAGGGCGGAGCACCCGCCGTTCGCCGCACCTGGGTCGGCGGCCGCGAAGCCTATCGCGCGGCACCCGCGGGCGAGCTGGTAACGGCCTGACAGCGGCGGGATATCACCCGGAACTGTCCGATCCATATCTGCGCGCTACATCGCAGATATGGAAACGCTCTATGTCCTGCTCATATTCGCTGTAGCCGTTGCCGCCATCTATCTGGCCGGCAAGTGGAATACATCCGACGCCGACCACTATATGGGCTTCGACAACCTGCGTTCGCGCGGCAAGCCCAAGACCTCTGATGGCGACAGGGATGCGGAAAAGGAATGAAGCCCTCATGGGGATGCGACAGGCGGGCCTGATCGGGAAGGCGCGCTGTTTTAGCTGAACATTCTCGCCTTTAAACCAGCCACAACTTCGTCCGACACCTGGCGCAATTCGTCTCTCGAAGCACCATCATAGGCCTGGACGGACAGGCCCTGCAGGACGGCGACAAGATAGCGGGCCAGCGAGAGGGCGCGGTCGCGGTCCAGCCAGTGCCCGAGCGTTGCTGCGATCATGTCGCGCATCGTGTCTCGGCGTTCCGCCAGTTCGCGCGCGAGTTCCGCGTGGTCGGGGCCGCACTGGATCATGCCGCTCGAAATCATGCAGCCCCGCTCTCCGGCCGGGTCGATGACGGCGTCGATTGCCTTGTGGAGCAGGGTTTCGACGGTCTCCTGAAGGGTCTTGGTGGGTTTGATATCCCAGACCGGCCCGCGCAAGCCGAAATAGCGTTCGAGCGCCTCGCGGTAGAGGCCGGCTTTGCTGCCGAAGGCAGAATAGAGGCTCGGGGGCGCGACCCCGATTGCCGCCGTCAGGTCGTTCAGCGAGACACCTTCGTATCCATGCCGCCAGAAGAGCCGCATGGCGATGTCGATCGCCTCGTCCCGGTCGAAGGTTCGCGGGCCGCCGCGGCGTGTTTTCACAACCTTATCCATAGCGATCACTAAAGACTGCTTGACAGTAAAAGGCAAGCGTTTAGTTTGTAGTGATCACTAAAAATAAGGATTTTGGCATGATGAGAATAATGCGCGGTATCTGGGTGGTGGTCCTGCTGGCGGGACTGTCTTCCGTGGCGATGGCCGCGGAGAAGAATTACACGGTGAAGGCGCCCGATGGCGTCGAGATCGCGGTTCAGGAAGCGGGCGATCCCGCCGGGCCGGCGA
This sequence comes from Sinorhizobium sp. B11, assembly GCA_039725955.1. Classification (NCBI taxonomy): domain Bacteria; kingdom Pseudomonadati; phylum Pseudomonadota; class Alphaproteobacteria; order Hyphomicrobiales; family Rhizobiaceae; genus Sinorhizobium; species Sinorhizobium sp. B11. The sequence continues at coordinate 2,374,593 of CP091034.1, read as the reverse complement.
TCGTTTTCATCCACGGCCTGCTCGGCAGCCATCTCAACTGGGACATGCAGGTCGGCAGCCCCGAGCTGCAGAAGTTTCGGCTGATCAGCTACGACATGCGCGGCCACGGCCTGTCGGGCAAGCCTGACGATGCCGAGGCCTATCGCGACGGGAGCCGCTGGGCCGACGATCTCTCGGCGGTTCTCAAGGAGACGGGTGTTCGCAAGCCCGTCCTCGTCGGCTGGTCGCTCGGCGGCGTCGTCATCTCGAACTATCTTGCCGCCCATGGCGACGGCGCCATTGCCGGCGTCGTCTATGTCGACGGGGTGATTGAACTCAATGCTGCGCTGATCACCGCGCATCCCGATGTCTATGCCGGCATGGCCTCGGATGAGCTGAAGGTGCATCTCGATGCGGTGAAAACCTTCCTGGCCCTGTGTTTTGCAACGCAGCCGGATGCGGCAACCTTCGAGCGCCTGCTCTCCAATGCCGCGATGGCCTCATGGATCATGACGCGGACAGTGCCGTCGATGACCGTTTCGGCTGCCGAGGGCCTGGGCAAAGCGCACGTTCCGGTTCTGCTGCTCTATGGCGGCAAGGACGATCTGGTGAATGTCGAGCCGAGCATCGCGCGCGCCCGGGCGCTCAATCCCGCCGTTCGGGAAAAGATCTATGCGCAGTCTGGCCACGCGCCATTCCTGGAGGAAGCGCCGCGCTTCAACCGCGACCTGGCGGAGTTCCGGGACTCGGTTTCCGGCAAGTGAATTTGGTAAAGGGAGCGGGCAGGGTGCTCGCTCCCTTTCTGCTTCTGTCGCGACATCTTCTCTCGGCGCAAGGCACGCCTCAATATATGGCCCCACGCCCGAGTGCCGCCGATTGCTCCAACGTAATGGCATGGCCGAGCGGATCGGCGTGGCGATGGGCAAGCCGCCACTCTCCGTCCTCGCGCCGATAGACGAGCGTCACCCGCAACGCCCAATCCTGTGCGGGCAGGCCGCCGACTTCGACGTGGGCGCGCTCGATGACGGCGAGCACGATCATGTCGGTGCCAGCATAGGTTTGGACGACTTCCTGTTTCAGCGTGCCGTTCCTGAAGAACTGCCGCATGCCATCCCAGGTCTTTTCGGTGAAGCCGGCCTCGTGGGACGGTGTGCCGCCGAAGGGCGACATCAGCGTGAAGTCCTGCGTGCGCGGCACGAGCGCCCGGTAGGTGTCGACATCGCCGCGCATCAGCGCGGCATTGGCCTCCTCCGATATCCGGGCGAGATCGGCTGCCGGCATATCGGCCTTGATGTCGCGGACATTGCCGGCAAGGGAGGCAAGACCGGCGGTGCCGGCAACGAGAAGGGATCGTCTTGAAGGTGACATGAGATTTCCTTTGCTAGCCTGGTCCTTTGCTAGTCTGGTCCTTTGCCGGCCTGGGGTTCAGAAGCGCTGCTGCGGAGCCTGCATGTTCAGACAATGCCGGTTTTCGGATGCTGAAGCCAATGATATGATTTCAGCGATATGCTGAATGAAACTGATCTCTCGCGCGCCGATCTCAATCTCCTCGTGCTTTTCGAAGCCGTCATCGAGGAGGGCCATGTCGGCCGCGCCGCCGACCGGCTGAACATCTCACCGTCAGCCGTCAGCCACGGGCTTCAGCGCCTGCGGCGAATGCTCAACGATCCGCTGTTCGTGAGGACGCCGAGAGGCGTGGTGGCGACGGCGCGCGCGATGGAGCTTGCAGCACCTGTTGCCGAGATTCTCGCCAGGGTGCGAAGCGTGATAGCGACGGCCGAGCCCTTCGATCCGGCGAGGTCTAGCCGCCGCTTCACGCTGGGGGCGCCGGATGGTGTTTCCGCGGTCTTCCTGTCCGCGCTGCTCTCGGGATTGGAAAGGACGGCGCCTGAGATCGATATCAGCATACGCCAGCTGCTGCCGGAGCAGGGCGAAAGCGCGCCTGCGCGGGCCTGGCGCAATGCGTTTGGCGAGCTGGAAGCGCGCGCCATGGACATTGCGATCGTGCCTTCCGATGACATTCCGGCGCGCTTCCACAGCCTGACGCTCTATGAGGAGGACTTCGTCATTGCCATGCGCGCCGGTCATCCTTTCGCTGAGGAACCGACGCTCGACCGCTATGTCGGGATGCGCCACCTCGTCGTTTCACTTGGTGGCGATCCGCACGGTTTCGTCGACACGGCCCTCGAACAGTTGGGCTTGAGCAGGCGGATGGCGCTGACTGTGCCAAACTTCATGTTCGCGCTCGCCATCGCCGGCGAGAGCGACATGCTGGTCGCAGTTCCCCGGCGCTTTGCCGCAATATACGCCCCGCGCTTTGGCCTTGTGACGGTGGATGCGCCTTTGCCTTTGCCGCGTTTCCGGCTGAGCGCGGTCGCCCCGCGCGCCGCGATGATGGATGCGGGCCTCAGCTGGCTGTTCGGGATGCTGCTATCGGCGTGCGAGGGTTCTGCGGGATCGGCCTGACCGGGAACGAAGGAATGCTCTCGGCCCCTGGTGAACAGAATGCTCATCGACTGCTCGCTCCAGATTGTCCCGCCAGTTCGTAGCGGGCGCGGCTCAGGCTGACCAGGCTGGCAATTGCCGCGCAGGCAGCCGACAGGACGACCGCAGATTCGAGCGCGGCAGAGAGCGGCAATGTCGCGAAGATCAGCGACATGGAGATCCCGCCCAGGGTCTGGCCGAGAAGCCGCGCAGTGCCTTGCATGGCGCCTGCCGCGCCGCTTCTGGCTTTCGGAGCCGAGAGCAGCAGAATGCGGTTGTTCGGCGTCTGGAACAGGCCGAAACCCAGGCCGGCAATCACCGTGCCGACCAGAAACGCGATGCCTCTCGGATCGGGCGGGCAGAGAGCGGCCACAAGGAGACCGACAGCCAGCAGCGCGCCGCCTGTCGCGCAGAGCCATGCGGTCTTGACGCGGTTTGCCAGACGTCCCGAAAATGGCGCGATGATCGCGGTCGCAACCGGCCAGGGCATCATGTAGAGACCGGCCAGAACCGGGGTCATGTGCAGGCTGTGCTGGAGATAGAAGGGCAGCGCGATGTAGCTCAGCATCTGGCCGCAGAAGCAGGATATCGAGGCGATGACCGCCACGCGGAATGCGGGTGCCGCCAGGAGATCCGTCGGAATGATCGGGGCATCGCTTTTGCGTTCCAGGCGCAGCAGGACGACTAGGCAAGCTACCGAGGCGGCAATGAGGACCGTGCCGCTTGCCGGCGCGGTCGCTATCCGGTCGGTGCCGCAGAAGAAGAGGATGAACATCGACGTGTTGGCCAGCAAGGCCTTGACGTTCAGCTTTCGCTTCGTGCCCTGCATCTTCTCCAGCAGACCGCCGCTGAGCAGCACGATGATGCCGAGCGGTATATTGACCGCAAAGAGCCAGGGCCAGGTCGTGACGGAAAGGATGGCGCCGGCAATGCCCGGACCGGCAGCGGAAGAAATCGCGATGACCATGGCATTGACGCCGATGATCGGACCCAGCATGTGCTGCGGCAAGGCCGAGCGCAGGTTCATCATGGCAAGTGCCATGATCGCGCCCGCGCCGAGGCCCTGCGCGAAACGGGCAAGGATCAGCAGGGAAAGGTCGCCTGCGAAGGCGCAGGCAGCCGAAGCCGCTGTGAACAGCGCGACGCCGATCAGGAAGACCCGCCGCGCGCCATAGACTTCCCCGAGCGCGCCACACGGAAGAAGGGCGACCAGCACGGCCAGCTGATAGGCTGAGACGACCCATACGGTGCTGCCCGCTTCCACGTGCAGCGAAAGCGCGATCGTGGGCAGGGCGACGTTGGCAATGGCTCCATCAAGAACGACGAGAACGGCGGAGAGAAGGATGAGTGCGATGGCCATGTACTGTCGAGGCGATGCCGGGCCATCCTGAGAAATCGGTGCGGTAGAGGCGAGGGACATTGAGAAACTCCCAATCGTTGTCGGATGGCCGACCAGTTAGGCCTTGACGGCTACAAGCGCCAGACGCAACGAAATCAAACGACTGTTGCATCAAACGCCATGCCTGAGTAAATTGAGCCATGTCCGATCTCGACCTCAATCTTCTGGTGGCACTCGATGCGCTGCTGCGCGAGAGAAGCGTATCGGCCGCCGCGCGCCGGCTTGGCCTCAGTACATCAGCCATGAGCCGGACACTGTCACGATTGAGGGCTGCGCTCGGCGATCCGATCCTTGTGCCGGCCGGGCGCGGCATGGTCGCAACGCCCCATGCCCTGGCGATCGCCGAAGACGTGCATTCGTTGAGAGAAGCCGTGAAAGCGGTGCTCAGTCCGCCGTCAACAGTGGAAATCCGCGAGGTGCGCCGCGATTTCACCATCCGTGCCAATGAGGCGTTCGTGCTTATTTTTGCCGCGGGCCTGAGCGCTGCTGTGGCGAACACGGCACCAGGGATAAGGCTTCGGTTTGCGCCGCGAGCGGACAAGGACGTTCAATCCCTGAGAGACGCGGCCGTGGATCTCGATATCGGCGTCCTGCCGACGGAGAGCGGGGAACTTCGTTGCCAGACCCTTTTTCAAGACCGGTATGTGGGTCTTGCACGGACAGGACACCCAATTTTCGATGCAGATCCGATCACGGTCGAGAGCTATTCCGCCTGGGGCCACGTACTGTTTTCACCGCACGCGGATTTTGCCGGCCCGGTCGACAGGGCGCTCGCCGAACTCGGCGTCTACCGCGACGTCAGACTGATCGTGCCAAGCTTTCCAACAGTAATCGCGGTTGCGGCGGCATCCGATTTGATCGGCGCGATTCCGAATTCCTATCGCAAATCCGCCGCAACAAGCCAGATCAGGACTTTCGAGCTGCCGGTCGCGGTGCCGGGTTTCGACATCGTCCAGGCGTGGCACCCGCGGATGGATGCAGATCCCGTTCATCGTTGGCTGAGAGCGCTGATCTTCGAGACGTTCAAGTCAATGAACTGAATGCGCATTCGATAGTGAAAAGGACGGGCATCGGGGCAAGGCAGACGCTGTTCGTCGCCGTGCGCCGGCCGCTTTTGCGCGTGTCGCTTTGATCGCAGATTGACAGACCATCATTCCTTGTTCCCGCGTGATCGACATATTCATCCTGATATAACGCCGTTGTATACGGCGGGATATCATGCTAGCGGTCGGCTCCATCCTTGAGGACCCATGCCCATGATCGCCCGTCTCGCTTTCGTTGCGAAAATCGCCATTTCTATCAGTGGTTTATTGCTGTCTGCCCCCGCCTGGGCCGACCGTCTGGTTACCGATCAGATCGGCCGACAGGTGCACATCCCTGACGTCGTCAGCCGTGTCGTCATCCTGCAGCACCAGACGCTCAATATCGCCGTGCAGATGGATGCGATGGACAAGGTGGTCGGTGTACTCGACGAGTGGAAGAAGCAGCTCGGCGCCAATTATGTGCGTCTCGCACCACAGCTTCCGAACCTTGCCATGCCGGGTGGCCTCACCAAGGTCAATATCGAGGAGTTGCTGAAGCTGAAGCCGGATGTGGTGTTCGTCACCAACTATGCGCCGGCCGACATGGTCAAGCAGATCGAGGATGCCGGCCTCGCGGTCGTCGCCATTTCGCTGCTCGACGTGCCGCCGGCCGAAGCCGTCAAGCTCAATCCGAGCGTCAAGGACGAGCCGGCCGCGATCGACGCTGGTTTCGCGACCGGCGTGCGGCTGATCGCCGACGTGCTTGACCGCAAGGAAAAGGGCGAGGAGATGATCGCGGTCACCAAGAAGACCCGCAAGCTCGTTGCCGACCGGCTCGCCGACATCCCGGAAGACAAGCGCGTCGCCACCTACATGGCCAATCCGGACCTCTCCACCTATGGCCGCGGCAAATATACCGGCCTGATGATGGAGCGCGCCGGCGCCCGCAACGTTGCGAACTCGATCGCCGGTTTCAAGCAGGTGTCGATGGAAGACGTCCTGACATGGAACCCGGCCGTCATCTTCGTCCAGGAGCGTTATCCGGCCGTCGTCGACGAGATCAAGAAGGGTGCTTCCTGGCAGACGATCGATGCCGTCAAGAACGGCAAGGTCTACCTGATGCCGGAATATGCCAAGGCCTGGGGCTACCCGATGCCGGAAGCGATGGCGCTCGGTGAACTCTGGATGGCGAAGGAGCTTTATCCCGAGCGCTTCAAGGATATCGACATGCAGAAGGAAGCAGATGCCTATTACAAGGAGTTCTACCGCACCGACTATCGCCCTGCGCAATGAATGACGACGTCTTGCCGCGACGCCCGCCATCGGTGATCATCGCCATACTGGCGGTCACTCTGGCGCTCGTCGCGGTCGCTTCCCTTGGCATAGGCCGTTACGACATTCCGTTCGCACGGGTAATCCAGATCCTCTGGGCGCCGATTTCCCCGCCGGACGTGCCGGTAACCCCGACGGAGGCGAACGTCGTCTTCACGGTGCGCATGCCGCGCATCCTTCTGGCGCTTCTGGCCGGCGCGGGTCTCGCACTTTCCGGCGCCACGATGCAGGGCGTGTTCCGCAATCCGCTCGTGGGGCCGCAGGTGATGGGCGTCTCCTCGGGTGCTGCCTTCGGTGGTGTGCTCGCCATCCTCTTTGGCTTTCCGCGTTACGGGCTGCTTGGCTCGGCTTTCGTCTTCGGGCTTTCGGCCCTGGTTCTGGTCTATGCGCTGAACGGCATCGTCGCGCGCCGCAACATCCTGGCGCTGGTACTGGCCGGTGTCGTCGTCACCGGCTTCTTCGGTGCGCTCGTCAGCCTCGTCCAGTATCTGGCCGATACGGAGGACAAGCTGCCGGCCATGGTCTTCTGGCTGCTCGGCAGTTTCGCCACCGCCAACTGGGAAAAGTTCCTGCTGATCGCCGCACCCGTTCTGATCTGCAGCTTTCTGCTGCTCGGCCTGCGCTGGCGCATCAATCTGCTCTCCATCGGCGACGAGGATGCCCGCGCCCTCGGCGTCAATGTCGAGCCGCTCCGCTGGCTGATCCTGATCCTCGTCTCCTGCATCGTATCGGCGCAGGTGGCCGTCAGCGGCGCTATCGGCTGGGTCGGGCTGGTCGTGCCGCATATGGCGCGCATGCTGGTCGGCCCCGATCACCGGGTGATGATGCCGGCCTCGTTGATGACAGGCGCGCTTTACCTGCTGATAATCGATACCGTCGCCCGCACTGCCACAGCCACTGAAATCCCGCTCGGCATCCTGACCGCGCTGATCGGCACGCCGGTCTTCGCGCTGGTGTTGAAGCAGACCCAGAGAGGCGCACGTGGATTCTGATCCGGTCATGCTGCGCATCGAGGCCGTCAGCCAGTCCTATGACGGCGAGCACTGGCAGTTCCGCGATCTCGATTTCGACCTGAGGGCAGGTGAGATCACCGCTATCCTGGGGCCGAACGGCCGCGGCAAATCGACATTGCTGCGGGTTTTGGCAGGACTTCTGAAGCCAACCTCCGGCCGGGTGGAACTCAATCAGGGCACCGGCTTCGTACCGCAGGAATTCATCGGCTCCTTTCCCTATTCGGTACTGGATGTGGTGCTGATGGGCCGCGCCCGGCATATCGCAGTTTTCCAGACGCCGCGAAAGCGCGATGTGGAAAAGGCGATGGCGGCACTCAGCGCCACCGGCATGGCCGACTACGCGTCGCGCAATATCGAGGCTTTGTCCGGTGGCGAGCGTCAACTCGTGCTGATTGCCCGCGCGCTTGCGGGTGAGAATGCGGTTCTGTTGCTCGACGAGCCGGCTTCCGCGCTCGACCTGAAAAATCAGGATGTCGTGCTCTCCCTGCTCAGCGAATTGGCCGACCGTGAAAAGCTCGCCATTGCCTTTACCACCCATCAGCCCAACCACGCGGTCGCCGTGGCTGACAAGGTGCTGCTCATGCTGCCGCAGACGAGAACCGTCTTCGGCGCAACCGGAGAGGTGATGACGGAAGCCTATCTGGAAGCGCTTTACGGCATTCCGATCCTGTCGGCACGCCTCGGCAGCGGTGAGCGTGAAGAAACCGCTTTCGTACCGCTCTTCCGGCAAAGAGACCGAAAAGGAGAACGTCGATGACCCAATCCGTGAAGGTGCTCTCCGCTGGCAGCATGCGGCATGCATTTCCTGCCATCATCGGCGCTTTCGGGCAGATGACGGGTATCGGGATTTCGCTGTCACTTGGACCTGCCGGCCTGCTGCGCGAACGGATCGAGGCGGGCGAGGCATTCCATCTTTTTGCTTCGGCCAATATGGCGCATCCGCGACGTCTCGCTTCCCTCGGCATCACCGAACAGCCCGTCTGCTTCGCGCGCAATCGGCTTTGCGTGATCGCACGCGCCGATCTCGGCCTCGCGACGGAGAATTTTCTCGACATCCTCTCAGATCCCCAGGTGAAGATCGGCACATCGACGCCAGGCGACGATCCTTCCGGGGACTATGCTTTCGAGGTTTTCGACCTCGTGGAGGCGCAGCATCCAGGCATGGGCGTCGCGCTGAAAGCCCGCGCGCGGCAACTGGTCGGCGGCCGCAATTCGCCGCCGACACCGCCCGGCAAGGGCGGCGGCTATCTGATCACTGACGGCGAAGCCGACCTTTTCCTGAGCTATTATTCCAACGCCCGGCTGCTGGAGGCCGATCCAGCTTTCCGCGTCGTGGAAATCCCGGCGGAATTCTCTCCCAAGGTCGAATATGGTTTGGGGCTGTGCAAGGGCGCTCCGGACGATGCGAGAGAACTGCGGGATTTTCTCCTGTCCGATCAAGGGCAGGAGATCTTGAAAGAAGCAGGCTTTTCGCGGGTCGGCTAGATTTTGCGGATGCAATCCTCATGTGCCTGGCCGTTCGGCGGATCGCAACCATGCGCGATAGCCGAAACCCCGCCATCGAGCTCCCTCGCAAAACTTGGCCGATCCAGAACATTTGTTGGCAGCTTCGCGAAATCCGGCTTCGGCGCGGAATGCTAGGCTCGTCTCACTTGCTTCACTCTCGAAAGGCCGTTGCCCGTGCTTCTGGATCGTTCCCGCCTGCCTGTCGTCTTCATCCGCACCGAGGCTAATGCCGAAACTCCCATCAATGATCAGATCGAGGCTCTCCTGGAGGAGCGGCGGCCTTTCGTGCTCGTCACGGATCACGCACCCGACGATCATGACGAGGACACGCAGGAGGAACGCAAGGAGCGGGCGCTGTTTTTCAAGAAGATCAAGGACCGGATGAGGGCCTATTGCCGCGGCATGATCGTCATCGACGGCGGCAGGCCGATGTCGCCTGCCATCAAGATCGCGGCGGTCACGGCCGGAAAGGCCTTCGGCTTCGCGATCGTCTTTGCGGCAGATGAAAAGGAGGCGGAACGCAAGGGGGGCAGCCTGCTCGGCAGCAGAGACGATGCCTGGTTACTCTGAATCCGGCTTCTGTGATAGGTCACGCGCCGTCGGCCAAGTTCGCTCATGGGGATCGGCAATGGATATTCCGGATAGATTTGACCCCGCGCGGATCGACGATGTGTCGTGGCCGGCCTTCAGCTTCATCACCGAGACGACATTCGTCGGCGAGTCCGAACCTCATCGCCACCAGAAGGCACAGCTGCTCTACGTGATCAGCGGGGTGCTGACGATGAGGGCGGCCGGCGGCGTCTGGACGGTGCCGCCGAATTGCGCGCTGTGGATTCCGGGCGGCACCGCCCATAGCGGGCGCGTCTGCGGCCATGTCAGGATCGGCAATCTCTATGTCGACGCCAAACTGACCGACGGACTGCAGGACGAGTGCGGCATTCTCTTCGTCCAGCCTTTCCTGCGCGAGCTGATCTTTCGGCTGGAGCCGCGCCCGGATGGTCCGGATATCGCGCCCGAACGGCTTAACCGTCTGGTGGGGGTGCTTCTCGATGAACTGCGCGCCGCGCCGCTCGAGCCCATCCATCTGCCGATGCCCGCCGACCGCAGGCTGCAGCGGCTCGCCGAGGCGATGGTCGCCGAGCCCGGCCTGCGCTTCACCATAGACGAATGGGGCGCGCGGGTCGGCGCCAGCAACCGCACGCTCAGCCGCCTGTTCCAGCGGGAGACGGGCATGTCCTTCCTGCGCTGGCGCCAGCAGCTGCATATCGGCGTGGCGCTTCAGCGGCTGGCGGCCGGGCAGCTCGTGACCGTGATCGCCGGCGATCTCGGCTATGAAAGCGTCAGCGCCTTCATCGCCATGTTCCGCCGCATGCTCGGAACGACGCCGACGCGCTATTTCAGCGACCAGATGCCGGCGAGCCAGCACAGGCTGGAAATCACGGCGGACTGGCGCACGGAGCCGGGCGAGCGCGACGGCGGGGATGTTGCCAAGGGGTCGGCATCCAATCTGGTACCGTTCAGGCGGGAGCCGAATTGATATTTCCTGGCGCGGCCTAGAACAGCAGATCCACATTGTCATGAGACCGGGTGAGGGGCCGGCCTTCCAGGAAACGGCAAGGACCGGGGCCGGCTGCCGTTGCCTGCAGCACCGAGACATCGCCTGAAGGGCTGATGTGAAGCGCCGACAGGATATTCGTTGCAAAGGCGCCGGTATCGATGGCAATCCGGTTCGGGAAGATCTCGACGCGTTCGCTCGCGGTGATCGTGTGCCCGTGAACGACGATCTTGCCAAATGAAGCGCTGGCATTCAGGAACTCGCCGCGTATCCACATCAGCGCCTGCGCCTCCTGTTCGGCCAGGGCAATGCCGGGCTTCAGGCCGGCATGGACGAGGATGTGGTGGTCGAGCTCGACATAGCGCACGGCATCGCGCAGGCATTGCAGGCGTTCGTCTCCGAACCGGCTCCGGATTTCCTCGGCAGTGATGCTTGCCTCAAGGGGCAGGCCGAAGGAGAGCATCGTCTCGCTGCCTCCGAGGTCTCGCCAGTGGCTGACAAGATCTGCCCGCGCGACCGGGTCCGTCTCGTCGAGGATCAGAAGCGGGATGGCGTCATGGTTGCCGCATATCAGTTTCGAGCCCGGCCTGTCGCGCAGCGTCCGGATGACGAGATCCAGCGCCCTGCGGCTCTCCGGCCCGCGATCCATGATGTCGCCGAGGAAGACGATCCGGTAATCGATCCCCTCGTCACGCGCCTTGCCGGCAATGCCTGAGAGCATCTCCTCCAGCAGGTCGGCGCGACCGTGGATATCGCCGATGGCGAATGTGTGCAGGGAAGCGTTCCCGGTCATCGATGGCTGGCTCCGTTATGGCATTTGGTATGGCATTGTTCGTGAGCCGCGCCAAGCTGAGACCGGGGGAAGGTGGATGATACAGGGCGCGGCGGCCGAAATAGATTTGCGCCGATGTTTGCGGGCGACTGTGGCTCGGAAAAGACCCCGCCCCAAACCCCTCCCCACAAGGGGGAGGGGCTTAACTTGCGGCTGCCTTTTTCCTTCACATCTTTAGCGTCTCGGGAGAGAAACGCCGCGCTCAGGGCCAGTCCCTCCCGCTTGTGGGGAGGGGTTTTCTTTCGGGCTGCAGAGCGGACAGAAAGTGCCGTTGGCTCGCCGGGGCCGAACGCCGAAGCAATCCGCTCACGAGGGTTTTCCGGCCCTCTTGACCAGCCGCCACCGGCCTTGCCCGATCGCCTGGCGATTGGCGATCTTTTCGGGCGCAGTGCCGGTCAGCACGGCTTTTATGTCGTCGCGCATCTGCGGGAAGACCCGGTAATATTGATGGTTTTGCGGCTCCGATGCAGAAAGGATGGCGCTGACGTCGACGGCCGATACCTTGTCGCTGATGGTGCCCATATTGTCGGGGCCGTCGGCGCCGAGGCGCGGGCCGTTGAATTTCGTGCCGCTGCTGAGCGTGCTCAGGATCCAGTCCTTCTCGGAATAGTAGACGGTGATCGACCGGCAGATCCGGGGCAGGAACTTGAACTTCGCGGGATCGTCGAAGGCGTCGGCATCCTCGTCGGCGGCGGCGAGGATCACCTTGTCGAAATAGCGGCGGAGCGGCGATGACGGTGCGCCGTCGAGCGAGGTCATGGCGTTGACGGCCGAAAGCGTCGGGGAGGCGGGTTCGGGCAGTTTCATCAGCGCCTGCAGCGCGTTGCGCATCACATAATTGCCCATGCTGTGGCAGATCAGGTGGATGGCCTGGTCGCAGCGCTCCTCCTCGCTGAGCTTGTCGACGAAATCGCTGAGGCGGCGCAGGGTTCTGGCGATCGCGATGCCGGATGCCGCCGCCGTCTTGCGGTCATGGGCATAATCGCCGAATGGCGTAGGAATGGGCAGGAGCGAGGCGAGCGACGGCCAGGAGAAGACGAACATGTTGACGTCGAGCCCGTAGAAGGCGCTGAGCCACCCGGCGCGCTCGATGGAATCGACGAAACTGTTGCTGAAACCATGGATGAAGGCGATCGTCGGCTTGTTGTCGGCCTTCATCGAGGCGCGGATGGCATCGAAGATCGTGTCGCTGCCAAGCGTCGGCGCCTCGCCCTCGGCGAAGAGAAGCTGCTGGCTGGCCACGGCAAGCGAGCCTGGCACCATCACATTCGTCTTCCTCGACAGATTGACGTCGACCTTGGCGCTGCCATAGCGCACATCGATGCCGCTGGTCGGGCCGAGCTCCGTGCCGAAACCGATGATGCGCTGATGCTGCGGATCGGTGGGATCGAGCAGCGGCTGGCGATTGGTTGCGAAGTAAACCGTCTTGATCATGATCTTCTTCGCCTCTCGACGGCGCGACCGTGCGGCTCTCGTTGCATGATGAACGCGATAGCAAGCGGACAGTAAATCCTGCCACGACTGGCGTATTAATTACGCCGATCCGTGTGGATTTGCAGTATTCAATTTTTCTTTGAATATTTCCTCAAGAATTAGCTAATGCATTCTAGTGAGGATTGCAACAGGAATCAGGTTATCCCGGAGGCCGTCCGGGAATTCATGTTGTTCCGGCATGATCCATATGAAGAACCTCTGACGATCCACCAACTGATCTGACTTGGAGCGAATGACTGCTTTCGGCTCCTTTGCGGACACTCCAATGACCGGAGTTTCGCGCGCGGCGTCCAGAGCTGGCTCGACTGGCAGGATAGACGTCGATGAGGATTAGCGCTGCGTTACCGCTTGAGCGGGACAGACGCTGCAACTCCTCTCGAGCTTTTCCAAAGCGCCAGCACCGGCCCAGCTTTCAAAGCCATATGCCTTGACGCGTTGTCTGATGAGGCAGCAGTCGGCGCGACCGGCCAAGGCCGGCTCAAGCGGATAATCGGTCCAGAACCTTTCGGCAGGCTTCCAGTAGCCCAGAACATCGAGCAGCGACACGCCGAAATAATATTCGTCTGCGAAGGAGTCCCCGTAACCAGGATTGTGCCGATAGGTGCCGTCCGGGTTCAGAGTGTTTTCGAATGACCAAAGCAACATCTGGCGGATTTCATCGCGGGCCGTCCTGCGCTCCTCCTCGCTCATGTGGGGCCAGCCGAACTTGAAGATTGAGGCGACATCATAGAGGTTGTGGTTGGTAAACTTCCCACCGCTGCGCCACCCGAAGGGATAGGGATCGTCCTTGATGGCAAGCGTCGTCCTGATGATCTGCGGCCAATGATCCACTTCGCCCTTGCTGTATCGCACGACATGAAATGTTATGCTGAGATCGGTGGTCTTGCGTATCTTGCCATCGATGACGTACCAGGCTCCCCAATAGCCAGTTGCGGTATCCTGTGAGCCGTGGATAAAAAACCATGCAGCCTCGCGTGCTTCATCCCAGTCTATGCTTTCGTCGAGCGCTACGTAGCCGGAAAGTATATCCTGGAGATCACGCTTGTAGGCTGCCGTCGAGTAACTCGTCATCAAGCTGCTTAGCTCGCCACGGTTGTCGATGCCGGTGTTTTCGATGTCCGAGATCAGCAGGCTCTGCAGATAGTTGATGAGTTCACGGCCGGTGCGCAGCCTCGGGCGCAAACGATAGTGAGGGGGTTCCCCCTGGCTTGTGAGAAGGCCGATCGCCGTTGCCGTCGCGCCTACTCGCATGAACCATTGATCGTAGCAAAGTCCCCAGAAGCCATCGACCGGCGATTGCTCGCTGGCAAAGTTCTGGTCTTTATCCTGTAAGCTCCGCTCGATGCGCTCCAGCTTATCCTCCAGCGCATTCCAGTTTGCCGTGTAGCCGAGCAGCCACTTTGCCTCGAGATACAGTTGCTCCGAGCATTGCAGAGTATTGCCCGCAGCTTGTTCGGCAGCGATCCCGGCCGCGAGCGCTTCGAGGCGCTCCGCATAGTGCTGACGCCGTTCTCGATAATTGGGGTCAAACGCCTCGAACTCGCGAACAATAATGTCTCGCATGCCGCCCTGGTCCGCGAGCGCGACTGAGGGGAAGCCGTAGAAAATTGCGACGACCCCCGAAAGCGCCAGCAGCATCTGCCGAAACCCTGCAGCAATGCGGCGACTCCACAGCGCATGTGCCATTGTCTCCTCCACATTCGCCAAGTGGTCCCGTTGCGCTACGACGACGGCTAGCCGCTTGGCTTTCGCGGAACTCCCACGCGTAGCTGTGCCAGATTTGCGTTCGATGACGTTAAGGGGAGATTATACTTCCAGCCCATGAAAAGAGGAAGATTTTACGACGGCGGGTGCAAAGCTCCCCGAGGATATGGAGAAGTGAGTTGACGGCGAATGCAGCCGATATTCGCGAGGTCGCAAGATCGCGCAAAGCAGACGCCGTTAACCCCCCATATCACCCTCACACCAGCGACCGCCTCGCCACCTCGATCACTTTCTGCGTCAGGCCCGCAAGCCGGTCCGCGGCGAGCCGGCTGATCTGCCAAAAGATCGAAGGCGACTGTCACTGACTGGCGATATCACTTTTGCCTGAGCGCATCGAGAACGACTCTGAACGCTGCGGACGACTGCCGACGGCTCGGATAGTAAAGATGATACCCTGGGTAAGACGGGCACCAGTCGGCGAGAACCTGAACCAGGTGCCCGGCCTCAATGTCAGGTAACGCCAAGCCGTCGGGTACGAATCCGAAACCGTAACCGCTGATGGCGGCGTTCAAAATCTGCCTGATACCGTTGCATATGACCTGGCCATCCACTCGAACTCTCAATTCCTCCCCGTCCTTTTCGAACTCCCAGGCGTAGGTTCCGCCATGGGTCGGAAGCCGGAGGTTGATGCATTGATGTGACGTGAGTTCCTGTGGTCTCATCGGAGTGCCCCGCTCTTCGATGTACGCTGGACTGGCGATCACGATCATCCGTTGATAGGGGCTGATGCACACCGAGATCATGCCTTGGGACACGATCTCCCCAAGCCTGACGCCCGCGTCAAACCGCTCGGCCACAATGTCAGTCAGCCCGTAGTCGACGATGAACTCGACCTTGATGTCGGGATATCGCCGCAGGACTCTATCGAGTTTTGGCCAGAGAACCGTGTCGATGGCGTAGTCCTCAGCGGTGATGCGGATCGTACCAGCGGGTTTTTCTCCAAGTTCGGTGATTGAAAAAAGTTCGCCTTCGATCTCCTCGAACCGAGGAGCGATCACGTTCAACAGTCGCTCACCCTCGGCCGTAGGCGACACGCTGCGAGTGGTGCGGGTGAGAAGACGGAGCCCAAGGCGAGATTCGAGCGCCCGTATCGTATGGCTGAGACCCGATTGCGACATGCCCAGCTGCGCGGCGGCTTTCGTGAAGCTTCGCTCCCGGGCAACGACAATAAAGGCCAGGAGATCATTTACATTCGCGCGCAGCATCCATCTACTCCATCGATTGGATCGACCACAGATACGGCCTGGGCCGCGCAACATCATCTCCGATTATTGCTCCTCAAGAATAAGTGATAGCAGTCGGTATGTCTTAGAATACGCAAACAGCGGCTTTGCGCGATCGACGCTCCCCTTTTCCTTAAGTTCGGTGCGTTTCTGAGCTGTTGATGACGGTTTTCCCACGTCCCCGATTAATGCATGGGACACATAAGCGCTTGCGAATTGCGGCCGATAATCACTCAGGTCCAGCCAGCTTATATTCCTCCTGCAACCATCAGACGGCAAAGGAGAATGACAATGGACAATGGATCTGTTGAATCGAACGACCGGCAGTCAACGGTCGGCATCGGTCGGCGTGAGCTTCTCAAGTTGGCCGGAGCAGGAACTGCCGCGGCAGGCGTGATCTCGCTCGCTGCCAGCCCTGCGTTCGCCCAGTATGCCGGGGTCTGGGACAAGACTTTCAAGCAAAGCGATCGCGTGGAGCACCGCAAGGTCTCGTATGTCAACCGCCTCGGCATCAGTCTCGTCGCGGACATGTATGTCCCGAAGAACCTTGACGCCTCGCGACGCCAACCCGCGCTGATCGTCGGCCATCCCTACGGCGGTGTCAAAGAGCAGACGGCCGGGCTGTATGCGCAGACGATGGCTGAGCGCGGGTTCATCACCATCGCACACGATGCCTCGTACAATGGCGAAAGCGGCGGCCAGCCGCACTTCATCTCTTCGCCGGAAGCCGTTGTCGAAGACTTCAGTGCGGGTGTCGACTTCCTGGGTCTCGACCCACGCGTCGATCGGAATCGTATTGGCGTCATCGGCGTTTGTGCCAGCGGCGGTTTTGCACTTGCAGCCGCTCAGATCGATCCGCGCATGAAGGCGGTCGCCACCGTCAGCATGTACGACATGGGCGGCGCGAAATGGGCCTGGAAGGGCGTGGAACTGACGGACGATGCCCGGATCGAAATGCTGACAAAAATCGGCGAACAACGCTGGGCCGAAGCGGCGGGTGCTCAGAAGCAATACGGCGCACTGCCGGAAAACCTGACATCCGAGACGGACGCGATCACGCGGGAGTTCTTCGATTATTACCGGACGCCCCGCGGCGCTCACCCGCGCGCGACGACCGCCATGAACGTTTCGGGTGACCCATCCTACCTGCACTTCCGGCCGTTCGACCATGTCGACATGATCTCGCCTCGGCCTGTTCTTCTGATCGCAGGCGAGTACGCCCATTCGCGCTTCTTCAGCGAACAGGCGATTGCGAAGGCTGCTGAACCCAGGGAGTTGTTCATCGTTCCCGGCGCTGGTCACGTTGACCTCTACGACAAAGTCGACCTGATCCCGTGGGACAAGCTCGAGTCCTTCTTCGATCAGCACCTGTCAGCCTAGTGGACGACGCCGAATTCTCATCGGAACAGTGAGTGAATGCTATGAACATCTCTTTCGAAAACAAGGTCGCTTTGGTCACGGGTGCAGCTTCCGGCATGGGACTGGCGGCTGCGAAGGCCTTTGCGGAGGCCGGAGCGGCGGTCGCGCTTGCCGACGTCAATGAGAGCGCCGTGCGCGTTGCGGCTGACTCCCTGACCTCTTCAGGACATCGCGCTATCGCCATTCAGTGCGACGTAGCCGACATGGAACAGGTTGCTGCCATGGTCGAGAAGACGGTAGCGGAATTCGGCCGCCTTGATGCCGCTTTCAACAATGCTGGAGTCCAGAGTCCCGTCGCCGAGACCGCTGACGCAGACCCCAAGGACTACGACTTCGTCATGGGGGTCAATCTGCGGGGGGTGTGGAACTGCATGAAGTATGAGTTGCTGCAGATGCGCAAGCAGGGGTCGGGTGCAATCGTGAACAACTCCTCTCTTGGAGGCCTGGTAGGGATTGCAGAACGGGGCATCTATCATGCCTCAAAACATGGCGTGGTCGGTCTGACCAAAAGCGCGGGGCTTGAATACGCCGCCAAGGGAATCCGGATCAACGCCATCTGCCCAGGCATCATCGAGACGCCCATGGTCACAGGAATGCTTGAGACTCAGCCGGAAGCGATGGATGCGTTGATGCAAGTCGTTCCAATGAACCGGCTCGGTGGAGCGGAAGAGATCGCCGACGCCGTGCTCTGGCTTTGCAGCGACGCGGCGAGCTACATCATCGGACACGCTTTGCCTGTTGATGGCGGCTACACCGTTCAGTAGCCCGCCCGATCAATCCTCATGATGATCAGCACGTTTGATGTAAGTCTGTCTCGGGCATCGTGCTGATCATCTGTTCTTTTTGCGATGACCACGCAAAACAGACGCCGTTAACCCCCCCACATCACCCTCACACCAGCGACCGCCTCGCCACCTCGATCACCGTCCGCGTCAGGCCCGCAAGCCGGTCCGCGGCGAGCCGGCTGATCTGCCAGTAGAGGACGACATCGAGAGGCGTGTCCGGAATCAACTCGACGAGGCGGCCGGCCTTGATGTGGGCCTGCGTCAACTGGGTCGGGTTCATGCCCCAGCCCATGCCGAGAAGGGCGGCATCGAGAAAGCCCTGCGTGGCCGGCAGCCAGTGGGTCGGCACGTTGACGTCGGTCTTGAGCGTGCGGCGGATCCATTGCGCCTGCAGGCGGTCCTTCTGGTTGAAGGTGAAGGAAGGGGCGCGGGCTAGTGCTTCCGGGGTGACGCCGTCGGGAAAATAGCGGCGCACGAATTCGGGGCTGGCGGCGGCGTGGTAACGCAGCGCGCCGAGCGAGTAGCGGCGGCAGCCGGCGACCGGTTTTTCCATGCTGGTGACGGCGGCGATGACGCGGCCGCGCTCCAGCCATTCGGCTGTGTGGTCCTGATCCTCGATGGAGATGTTGAGGAGGTAGTTCGAGCTTTTCGAGAAATCGGCCATCGCCTCCAGAAACCAGGCGCCGAGGCTGTCGGCGCTGGTGGCGATCTGCAGCGTGACGCGCTGTTCGGGATTGTCGCGGTCGCTCAGCGCCGGCAGGTGCTCCAGCAATTCGCTTTCGAGCATGCCGACATTTTCCATGTGGCGGCAGAGCCAGTCGCCCTTTTCCGTTGCCGTGCACGGCGTTGCGCGCACCACGAGGGCAGCACCAACGCGCTCTTCCAGCTGCTTGATGCGCTGGGAGACGGCAGAGGGCGTGACGTTCAGGATGGCGGCGGCCCTTTCGAAGCTGCCGGTCTGGACCACGGCAAGCAGGACACGAAGGGCAGGATAATCGATCATGGGTAAGCTGCGCTTAATTGACGTAAGGATGATTAATTAGCCTAATCCGATCGATCGGTCTACGGAGCGTTGCAACAACGCGACGGAACTCTCTGATATCATGGACATCTCGACCTATTTCACCGGCATGGCCGCCGGCCTCAGCCTGATCGTGGCGATCGGCGCGCAGAATGCCTTCATCCTGCGCCAGGGCTTGCGCAACGAATATGTCTTTGCCGTCTGCCTTGCCTGCGCGCTTTCGGATGCGATCCTGATCGTCATCGGCGTCACCAGCCTGGCGCAGGTGGTGAAGCTCATGCCCTTTCTCGATCCGGTCATGCGTTATGGCGGGGCGGCGTTCCTCATCTGGTATGGGGCAAAAAGCCTCTATTCGGCGGTCTGGTCTTCGGGCACGCTGCAGGTTGCAAACGGGGCGGGGGCAAGCTTCGGCAAGACCATGGCCATGTGCCTGGCGCTGACCTGGCTCAATCCGCATGTCTATCTCGATACGGTGATCCTGCTCGGCACGATCTCGACGCGTTTTGCCGGCCATCAGGCCGCCTTTGCCGCAGGGGCGGTGAGCAGCTCCTTCCTGTTCTTTTTTTCGCTGGGATATGGTGCGGCCTGGCTTCGTCCCATCTTTTCACGGCCGGTTTCCTGGCGCATTCTCGAGACCATCATCGCTTGCGTGATGTGGCTGATCGCGTTCAAGCTCCTGAACGGCATGTGACGGCTGCATGCGCCTCAATCACGACCTTGGGAAACCGGAATGAACGTCGATCCGCATCACCTTGCCCTAGTCTTCACCGCCTATATCATCGCCGCAGCCAGCCCCGGTCCCAGCAATATGCGCATCATGGGTGTCGCCATGCATCAGGGGCGCCAGTCGGCGCTGATGATTGCCGCAGGCGTCGTCAGCGGCTCGCTCTTCTGGGGCTCGATGGCGGCAACAGGGGTTTCGGCCGTTCTGGCGCAATATGCGCAGGCGCTCGTTGTCCTGAAGATAGCCGGCGGGCTTTACCTCATGTTCCTCGCCTACAAGGCCGGCAAATCCGCCATGACCTCGGATGAGAAGCAGGGCAGGCCGCTCGATGCCATCAAGCCGGCCTCGGGCTTCAGCCTTTATCGCCGCGGCCTGCTGATGCACCTGACCAACCCGAAGGCGCTGCTCGGCTGGATCGCGACCATGACGCTTGGTCTCGGCCCGGGCGCGACGCCGGCGACCGTCGCCGTCATCCTCGCGGGCTGCGCCATTCTCAGCATCACCATCTTCTGCGGTTATGCGCTGGTCTTCTCCACCGCGCCGATGATCCGCATGTATCGCCACGCGCGGCGCTGGATCGAGGGCACGCTGGCGCTCGTCTTCGGTGCCGCCGGCATGAAGCTCCTGCTGTCACGCGCATAAGAAGGAAATTCCCGATGCCGCTTTTCCATGGCCTTTCCGCCTTTCCGATCACGCCGGCCGATGCCTCGGGCATTGTCGATACCGGCGCGCTCGCCATGTTGCTCGGCCGCATTGAGGCCGCGGGCGCAGATTCCATCGGGTTGCTCGGCAGCACCGGCGCCTATGCCTTCCTGTCGCGCCAAGAGCGGCGCCGGGCGGTGGAGGCGGCCATGTCTGCCGTCGGCGGCAAGATCCCTGTCATCGTCGGTGTCGGCGCGCTCCGGACGGATGAGGCGCAGGCGCTCGCCAGGGATGCGCGGGAGCTTGGGGCGGATGGCCTGCTGCTCGCGCCGGTCTCCTATACGCCGCTCACCGACGACGAGGTCTACGAGCATTTTGCCGCTGTCGCCGATGCCGGGCAGCTGCCGCTCTGCATCTACAACAATCCGGGCACGACGAAATTCACCTTCAGCGCCGAGCTGATCGCCCGGCTTGCCAGGCTTGGCACCGTCCAGGCGGTGAAGATGCCGCTGCCTGCCAATGGCGATATTGCAGGCGAGATCAAAAGTCTCCGTGCGGTGACGCCAGATGGTTTCGCGCTCGGCTATAGCGGCGACTGGATTGCGGCGGATGCGCTGCTCGCAGGCGCCGATGGCTGGTACAGCGTGGTTGCGGGCCTGCTGCCCGCCGAGGCGCTGAAGCTGACGAGGGCCGCGCAGGCAGGTGACACCACGGAGGCGGGACGCATCAACGAGGCCTTCGCGCCGCTCTGGGCGCTGTTCAAGGAATTCGGCAGTTTCCGTGTCATGTATACGATTGCCGATCTCATCGGCCTCGGCCGGTTTTCGCCGCCGCGCCCGGTGCTCGGCCTTGCCGAGGCCGCACGCGGGCGGGTGCGCGAGGCGCTTCAAAGCCTTGGTGCCGCAGTCGGCCGGTAGAGCATTTCCGCTGCCGGAATTGCTCCGGCCAGCGGGAGTGGTCTCCACGACGCGGAGTCATAGCCACGGGCCGGGCCGCGGCTATGCCCGCAGGATTTTCTCCATCGCCTTTCCCCTGGCGAGCTCATCGACCAGCTTGTCCAGGTAGCGGATCTCCCGCATGGTCGGCTCCTCGATCTCTTCGACGCGCACGCCACAGACGACACCAGATATCAGCGACCGGGACGGGTTCATCGCCGGCGCCTGCGCAAAGAAATCCTCGAAGCTGGTTTTCTGCGCCAGTTCAGCGTCCAGGCTCTCCGGGCTGTGCCCCGTCAGCCAGCAGATGATCTCATCGACCTCGGCTTTGGTGCGGCCCTTCTTCTCGGCCTTGGCGACATAGTGAGGGTAAACGCTTGCGACGCTGACCGAATAGATACGATGCTTCGTCATGCCTCCTCCCTGATGGCGGGCATCTCGCGACAGCGCCGACAGCTTTGCCGTTGCGCGATCTTCTCAGACGCCATGATAGACGAGGCGCGTGAACAATTCAGGGGTGACGAGGAACTGCCCCCATTTCGCATCGAATTCGGCTGTCGGCTTTGCGGCAAGGACCTCGTCGATCGGCTTTCCGGCGGCTTTCAGTTTGGAGACGTTCCCGCGAATATCGACCAGCATCGTCCTGTACTCGGTGAGTTCCGATTTGTTGCTGACGGGATGGCCGTGACCGGGGATGACGATCGTGTCGTTGGCGACATTGGCCAGGATGTCCTCGACCGCCTTGATCATTCCGTCGATGCCGCCACCGGTCGAATAGTCGATGAACGGATAGATGCCGTACCAGTAGAGGTCTCCGGCATGGACGATGTTTGCTTCGCCGAAGGTGACGGAGATGTCGCCATCGGTGTGAGCATTCGGATGATGCTTCAGCATCAGGGTGGATTTGTCGAGCTTGAGGGACATCTCGTCGCCGACGGTTTCCGAAGGCACGGCAGCGAGCGGCGGTCGCGGGAATTCGTAATCCCAGTCTTCGACCCTCACGACCGACATCAGGTGTTTGCAGGTGTTTTCATGCGCCAGAATGGCCGCGCCCTCGGCGTTCAGCCATGCGTTTCCATCGGTGTGATCGAAATGCCAGTGCGTGTTGATGAGATGAGTGATCGGCTGTTTGCCAAGTCGGGCGAGGGCCTCGAGTACCCGCGGCCGGGAGGCGGTGATGCCGCCATCGATGAGAACCTTTCCGTCCGCGCCGGTCAGGACGGCGATGTTTCCGCCCGATCCTTCGAGGATCGATACGCCGGCCCTTGCCTTATGGACCTTGATCGGCTCCTTGGCGGCGGAGTCGCGGATTATATCGACGATGCCCTGAGCCTTCGCGAATACCTGTTTCGGGCTGAGCCAGCCTCCGGATGCGGCGAATGTCGAGGCGGCCACGCAGCAGAGACAAAAACCGCGACGGGAAAGTCTGAAATCCTGGGTCACTTGGCAGGTCCTTTCCGGAATGGCGGCGGCGCTTCAGGGTCAGGCTGAAGCCGCTTCCCCGCCTTGGTTGATGATTTCGGGATGTGTGGAGCCCATGCCGTAGAGCAGGCGATTGCGCAGTTTGCGCGTGCTGTTTTTCTTGATCAGTTTGATAGACGAAAAAGCGATGCCGGCGATGGGAACGATCTGGTCGTCATCGTCGCGTCCGGGAGCCGTAGACGGCCCATCAGATCGTTGTTCCCCTCGCATGACAGACCCCGGACGGAAGCTTTCAATGCAGTCGCGGGAATGTACAATATCAGAAAATTGCACGCAATCATCCGGCCGACCTTCACGGATACCGTTCTTCGGGTTGGCGGAACCCATGGCCGCTTGCGGTGATCCAGGCCGATATCGATCACCCTCGAATTTCGGTCGAGCCGAATCTTTATACGCCGGCCGCCACAAATCGCAGATGGAGATGACTCTTTTTGCCTCGTTGGAACGTCGTTGTTGCGACCGTCGTCGAACGGTCTGACCCGACCCGAATGAGGATGAGAGATGGATCTGGATGGAAAGCGAATTGTTGTTGTCGGCGGCAGCCGTGGTTTGGGGAGGGGGCTTGCCGAGGCATTCGTGGCGCGCGCGGGCGACGTCACGGTGGTTGCCCGGAACGTTACGGCCATGCAGGAGGCGGGCGAACAACCGGCCTTCACGGCCCTGTCGGCTGATGCAACCGATGTCGATGCGGCATGGCGCATCATGGAAGAGAGGCGACCCGATCTCGTCATCATGAATGCCGGTGCGGAACCGCCCATGGAGCGGATCGACCGGATCGGCTGGGAGGCATTCACCACCAACTGGAATGTGGACGTCAAGGCCGCGCTGCACTGGGTACAGGCTGCCCTGACCCTGCCGATGGCGCCGGGCGGGCTTGTCGTGCTGGTTTCCAGCGGAGCCGCCGTGCAGGGCTCGCCGCTGTCTGGCGGTTATGCGGGCGCCAAGCGCGCGCAGTGGTTCATTGCGAAATATGCCGAGGGCCTGTCGGCGCAGCTTGGCCTGGGCTTGCGCTTCCGGGTCATCGTTCCCCGGCAGATGTTTGCCGGAACCGGTGTCGGCGATACCGGCATCGGAGCCTATGCCGCGGCGGCGGGTCGGACATTTGCCGAGCAGGCGGCCACCTGGCCGGACATGACGCCGCGGGCTTTTGGCGATATGGTCGCCGACCTGATCGGCAGGACTGATCTCGCCGAGGCGATGGTCTACGCGGTGCGCGGGGATACGGGAGTGACGGTCATCGAATGACGGAAGACGCTGCCCTCAAGGACGAAGAGAGGAAAACTCTGCTCGCAGCACTCGCGAGCGAAGCGGATGCGCTTCGCCCCGAGCTGCATCGCTATGCGGCGCGTCTGGTGGGGTCCGTCATCGACGGCGAGGATGTGATCCAGGAGGCGTTTGCCAGGGCATTTGCGACGGCGGGCTCGATCCCGCCTGACACGCCGCTGCGCCCCTGGCTGTTTCGCGTCGTCCATAACAAGGCCATCGATACCCTGCGCCAGCGCAGTACGCGCCGGGCCGAGCCCCTCGAGACGGCATTCGATCTCGCCGACATCAGCGCCGTCGGCCCCGAGGATGCGCTGATCCGCCAGGACACGGTGCTGATAGCGCTTGGCCATTTTGCGGAATTGCCGGTGCCGCAACGCAGCGCGGTCATCCTCAAGGACGTGCTCGGAGAGTCGCTTGCGGATATCGCAGCGTTGCTGGAGCTGAGTGTCGATGCCGTCAAGGCGCATCTGTCGCGCGGCCGGGCGAGCTTGCGCGCCGTCTCCGACATGCGGCGCGACGTTGCGCCACCGCCCAGTCCGGAGGCCCTGAACTTTGCAGCGCTGTTCAACGCCCGGGATTGGGACGCCTTGCGCCGCCTGCTGGCCGACGATGTCCGGCTGCGTCAGGCGCGTCGGCCGGAAATCTCCGGTGCCGCCGATGTCGGCCGGTTCTTCACATATTATGCCGAATATCCGCCGGTCAGGATCGAGCCGGCCTGGCTGGAAGGCCGGGAAATATTGCTGGTATCGGCCGAAGCGTCCGGCGGTCCTTCCTATTTCATGCTGCTCGAATGGCAGGGGCAGAAGATAAGCCTGATCCGCGACCATCGCTATGCGACCTATGTCATCGAGGGTGCCGATGTCATGCCGGCAGCATAGTGGTGACCCGGAGCGATTGAGCGCTTTGCGGCGGTCGATGCCATGCCCCTGCCTATTGTGATGTGACGAGCGTTTCCGGCTTCAGATCATATGACCGCTGAACCAGGCCGGCACGCGTGCCGAGACCATCGGTTGTCGCCCGCGTCCACACCTGCAGCGACTGCTCGCGAACGCCGTCTGCGAGTTCCGGCGCAACGATGTTGCGGAAGAGCTGCGATTTGCCTGCGATCACGTCGGCAATGGCGTTGAACACGGTCGACGGCTCGAATTGTTCGAAGGGGAAGGCCAGCTTGTCGTAGTCGAACACGCGCTCTCCCGGGTCGTCGTTCCAGCTCTTCGGGGCCAGGAACCCGGCATCGTTGAAACCGGTGAGATAGGGGCCGGGGTTGATGACCGCCACCTCCACGCCGAATTCCTGAAGCTCCATGGCCATTGTCTCTGCAATTGCCTCGAGCGTGTGCTTGGAGGCACCATAGGCGCCGACGAACGGGCCTGAAAGGATGCCGACGACCGACGACATGAAGATGATCCTGCCGCTGCGCCGCGCTACCATCTTGCGCGCTATCCCCTGGGTGAGCTGCACCGGGCCGAAGACATTGACCTCGAACTGTCGCTGCATGTTTTCAGAGGGGATGTCGATGATGGCGCCGCCCTCGATAATGCCGGCGCCGTTGACAAGCACGTCGATGTCCCACGATGCGGCGCGCCTGCGATCGCCCTCATTGGTGACGTCGAGTTTTTCGATGCGCAGGGCGAGGCCGTGGTTCCTTGCCTGGATCTCCAGCGCGCGGAGCTGCGGATAGTTCTCGACGCAGGCAATCACCTCGTGACCGCGCCGCGCGAGCTCGATGGCCGCACCGTTGTTAAGGCCGCTGCCGGCACCTGTGATCATGATGGTGGTCATTGTTGCCTCCCGCAATGGATCAGTTGCCCGAGAGGGCCTTGGCGGCCATTTGGGCCACGTCCTCGTCCTGCTCGCCGTTGCCGCCGCTGGCGCCAACTGCGCCCACGACCTCTCCATCGATGCTAACTGGCATGCCGCCGGGAAAGATGATGGCGCGGCCGCCGAGGCCATTGGCAATGCCGTAAAAGTCTCCGTGGGGCTGGGCAATCGTGGCGATGAAGCTCGTTGCGAGGCGGGTGGAGATGGCGGTGTAGGCCTTGTTATAGGCCAGCGCGACGCTCGAAAGCGAGGCGCCATCCATGCGCGCCTGCGCGATGACGGTTCCACCGACATCGACAACGCAAATCGTGCTGGGCGAGCGGATCTCGGAGGCGCGGGCGATGCCGGCCCTGATGATTTGGTCCGCCTCGGCGAGACCGAGGCTCTTGAGGGTGATCATGGTCTTCTCCTATCGATATCGATTGGAATGGAAGATGAATTGATGACTATCCCGGCTGCTGGGCCGCTACGCGTCGCAACGCTTCTTCGTAGTCGCGCGGCCTGCTCGCACCCGAGATGCGGTATTTCTGTTGAAGGATGAGTGTCGGCACGGAGCGGATGCCGCGGCTATGCCAATCCGCTTCAGCGCATCGGACCTTGTTGGCGTAAGCGCCCGATGTGAGGATCTCGCGGGCGGCCGAAGGATCGAGCCCCACCACCTGCGCCGCATTGGCAAGGACATCGAGATTGGAAACATCTGCACCATAGGTGAAATGCGCTGCAAAAAGTACAAGCTCGAGACCGATCTGGCGCTTCTCGAGTTCGGCCCAATGAACCAGCCGGTGTGCGTCGAACGTGTTGTAGAGACGCCGACTGTCGATCGACGCCATATCGAAGCCGACCTCGGCCGCTCTCGCACGGATGGTTTGACGATTGCGCGCCGCCTCCGCTGCCGACAGGGCATATTTCCGCCCGACATAGGCCGTGCTGTCTTCACCGCCTTCCGGCATGGCGGGGTCGAGCTCGAAGGGCTGAAATGAGATCTTCACCTCTATCGAATCCTGCACGCGTATCAGCGCGGCAAGGAGACTGTGCAGGCCGATCGCGCACCAGGGGCAGACGATATCGGAGATAAACTCCACCTCGACCGATCGCTTCAATGAGATCATGGACCCTCCAGGCATGACGCCTTTCCTTGGCCGTCGGCCACGCGGATGTCCCGTGACAGCAACTCTTTGGCCACTGACAGACAAGATCGGGGAGCGGGGGCGAATATTCCCAAGCCATCGAAGAAAGATCGCAACCAACTGAAAACAAGAGGGGATTTTTGCAATCCTGCTGACTGTCCTTCGAAGCGAATGGCCGCAAGCTCTACTCGGCGTAAAGCTGGCTGCGGGATAGTGGCACGTAAAAACGAGGCAAGGGTCGCGATTTCTCTGGGGCTGCGCGGGCGATTGCCGACGAGTGGGTGTAAGCTGACGCACAATTGAGCACAGGAGGTAGCGTCAATGCCGCGTTTTCTTGCCGTTTACACCATGAAGCCCGAGGACTTTGCGTCCTTCCGAAAGCTGACCAAAGCCGAGCAGGATGCGATCGATACCGTTGGCGTTGCACAGTGGGCGGCGTGGGAGGAAAAAAATGCTGCGTCCATCCTCGATCGAGGTGGCATGGTCGGCAAGACGACACGCATAACCAGGGACGGCATCGCCAAAGCCTTCAATCCACTCTGCGGCTATCTCGTGGTGGAGGCGGAAACGGCTGATGATGCCGCACGATTGTTCGAGGACCATCCGCACATCACCGTGTTTCCCGGTGACGGTGTGGATATCATGCCCTTCGTAACCTGAGCGCTTGCGGGCGAGCATCACCCATTTGCAGTCATCTCTCGAGCGGGCGAAGGCGGGCGACGTTTGCTTCCGTCTCGAAAACAGAGGAAATCACATGCAGATAGCCGCGCTACCGGAACCGCCATATTATATGGTCAGCTTCACCTCGCAGCGAACAAACTTAGACGATGGATATGGCGAGATCGGTTACGCAATGACCGAACTTGCGAGCCAACAACCGGGGTATCTTGGCTTCGAAAGCGCGCGCGGGGCAGATGGCTTTGGAATACTGGTCTCTTTCTGGAAGGACGAAGACAGTATCCGCGCATGGAAAGCCCTCGTCGACCATGCCGAAGCACAACGAAGAGGCCGCGAAGAGTGGTACTCGAAATACGAAATTCGCGTCGCTCTCGTGCAGCGCGCCTACGGATTTGACGGCGGGGGCCGACAGATGGCGAGTGCCACATAAAGGAAGCGGTTCGGCTTCTCCCGAACCTCTTGATCCGGTCACGGCCGTCTATTCACCTTCCTGTTTCCGGCAGACACCAAGCTTGACCGCGCTCGTGAAACCTTTCGATTGGTAATCCGTTTTCGCTCACATGGCCGAAGCAAAACTGAAATCGAAATCGGTCGACGGCGCCGAACCTGATGGCGTCGAGGAGACGCACCAGGGGAAGGCATCGACCGTCGATGTCGCGCCGCCGCCAGATGTTATCGAACCCGATCCGGGGCTCAGCCCGGAGGAGGCCGAAGAGGCGCGCAAGAAATATCTGCTGAAGCGGTTCTGGATCAGCGCGCGCGGCTATTGGAGCCGCAAGGGCGATGGTTTCGCCTGGCCATGTTCCATCGGGCTGCTGATCATGATCGGCGCCAATGTCGGCTTCCAGTATGGGATCAACAGGTGGAACCGCGGCATATTCGACGCCATCGAGCGGCACGATGCGGGTACCGTCTATTATCTGAGCGCGATCTTCCTGCCGCTGGTCGCCGGCAGCGTCATTCTCGTGACGTCACAGGTCTATGTCCGCATGATGATCCAGCGGCACTGGCGCCGGTGGCTTGCAACCTCGCTGATCGCACGCTGGCTGGCGAACGGGCGCTACTATCAGCTGAACCTCATCGGCGGCGATCACAAGAATCCGGAGGCGCGCATTTCCGAGGATCTGCGGATCGCCACGGAATCGCCCGTCGATTTCGTCGCCGGCGTCATCTCGGCCTTTCTCTCGGCCTCGACCTTCATCGTGGTTCTCTGGACGATCGGCGGCGCGCTGACGCTGCCGGTCGGCGGGATGTCGATCACCATTCCCGGCTTCCTCGTGGTCACGGCGGTGCTCTATGCCGCAATCACCTCGACGACGATTGCCGTCATCGGCCGGCGCTTCGTTCGGGTTTCCGAGGTCAAGAACCAGGTGGAAGCCGAGTTTCGCTATACGCTGACGCATGTGCGCGAAAACGGCGAAAGCATCGCGCTTCTCGGCGGCGAGGAGGAGGAGCGCAACGACCTCAACAAGACCTTCGACAATGTTCTCCATCAGTGGGCGCAGCTTGCGCACCAGTATATGCGCACGACCTTCGTCTCGCACGGGTCGATGCTGATTGCGCCTGTCGTGCCTGTGCTGCTCTGCGCGCCGAAGTTCCTCGAAGGCAGCATGTCGCTCGGCGAGGTGATGCAGGCGGCATCGGCCTTCGCGATCGTCCAGACTGCCTTCGGATGGCTCGTCGACAACTATCCGCGGCTTGCCGACTGGAACGCCTGCGCACGGCGCGTCGCCTCGCTGATGATGTCTCTCGATGGGCTGGAACGGGCCGAACAGAGCGATGCGCTCGGTCGCATCCAGCATGGCGAGACCGGGAGCGAGGCGATGCTGAGCCTCAATGATCTGGCCGTGTCGCTGGACGATGGAACCGCCGTGGTTACGGAAACCCGGGTCGAGATCGAGCCGGGCGAGCGGGTGCTGGTTGCCGGCGAATCCGGCTCGGGCAAGAGTACGCTCGTGCGCGCCATTTCGGGTCTCTGGCCCTGGGGCCACGGCAGCGTCGATTTCCATGCCGACAGGCGGTTGTTCATGCTGCCGCAACGGCCTTACATCCCTTCCGGCTCGCTGCGCCGGGCCGTCGCCTATCCCAATGCCGCCGACGCCTGGTCGCTGGACGAAATCAAGAGCGCGCTCGATAAGGTGGGGCTCGGTTACCTCAACGAGAAGCTCGGGGAAGAGGCGCCGTGGGACCAGATCCTGTCGGGCGGCGAAAAGCAGCGGCTCGCCTTCGCGCGCCTGCTGCTGCACAACCCCGATATCATCGTTCTCGACGAGGCGACCTCGGCGCTCGACGAGAAGAGCCAGGACAAGATGATGGAGATGGTGATCCGGGAACTTCCAAAAGTCACCATCCTCAGCGTGGCGCACCGGGCCGAGCTCGAAGTCTACCACAGCCGCAAGATCACGCTGGAACGGCGCAAAGGCGGCGCCAAACTTGTCAGCGATATCGATCTCGTCCCGCGCAAGAGGAAGCGGAACATGCTGTCGCGCTTCCTGGACAGTCCGCGCTCCCTGGCGAAGGGCCGAACGCGCTCGGACAAGACGGCGCTGACGGACAGCAGGAAGTAGAGACCCGTCCGCGGCCTTCCGTCAGCCTTGCGCCAGTTTCACAACCTACTGGTACTGGCGCGCTCAACGCGCGGTTTCAATCAGGGAATATTGAAGGTCGATTTCATGACAGCTCCAGTTACCGGAAACCCATTGTCGCAAATGCTCAACAATGCTTTCACGAAGCTTGATCGGGACGGTGACAACAAGCTGAATGCGGATGAGTTCGCTGATTTCAATCAGGTCCTGATGCCCGGACTGAAGCTCGATGACAACGGCAAGCCGACGGTCGACATGCAGGCCCGCATGGATCACAACGGCGACGGTTTTGTCGATCGCGACGAGATGAACACGACGGGCGTGCTGATGCCTGCGGACATGTGCGATCCGAGTCTCGGCTCCATTATCAACTACCTTCACCTGAAGGGCGACGACGCAGCGCTTCGGGCAATGACGATGCTGGAGAGCGACACGCAGGACGATTCCTGACGGCGGTCGCTATTCGAAGAGTTTGCTGCCGAAGTGGGCCGGCGCTAGCGCGGACGGGCGACGGCTGACAGGAAATCCTGCGTGTTCGACAGGATGGTGTCGCCCATGAAGCGAAGGGATTCGACGGATCGTCTGGCGGCGTCCGCGTCCCCAGATCCGCATGCGTCTTCGAGCAGGATCGGCACGATGCCAAGGTCGGCGGCATGGCGGCAGGTCGGCTCTATGCCGATCTCCATTGCAATTCCGCAGATCGCCAGTGCCGAAAGGCCGGCATCGCGCATGGCGATTGCGAGCGGCGTTCCCTCGAAAGCCGACATGCCCAGCTTGTCGAATACGAAATCCTGCTCCTGCGGCTGGAGTTCGGGAATGATCCGAACCGCCTCGCTGTCCCTCAGAAACCAGGGTTTCACGGCCTCGGGGTCATCGGTGCGCTGCCATGCCATTGCCATGCGCGTCGCAAACAGCCCCATCCACGGCCTCGGCAGGGAAAGGTGGCGGCAGAAGGCAATTCTCATCCCGGCACGTCTTGCGCCAGCGACGATCTCGGCGATGCGGCGGCCCGTTTCTTCCGCTCCCGGCACCTGCCGGGCAATGCCGATCTGCATATCGTAGACCAGCAACGCGGTTCGATCGGGAGAAAGCCAGTCTGCAAGTGTCGTGGGTATCGTCATCGGCGCATTCCCTGAGAATGGTGACCGCCCTTAGTTAGGGCGTGGCTGGCCATTTGAACAGCGATGCGGCGCACGCGCAGTGCAATTGCGCAATGCTCCCGGCCATCTGGAGAAGTGAAGGACAGGGCAACTTCCGGCCCGCCTGCCTTTGATCGGAACAGGAGCGCATGGCCAGGTCCTGCCCACCCCATATTGAATTCCAGCAATGTATTGAGTACAAATTATTATTAACTGCTAATAATAAAGAATTCACCGATTTACTCTATAAAAAGGGATAAGCGAAAGAGGGAGGGGCCTCTGTTTATTGTATCTGTACTGGATGAAGGCGAAGAGAGAAACTTTGTTGCCGTCGCTCTACACATCAGCGACAGCGAGATTCACATCGATGTCGGCGGCGTCGAGCATCACTTCAGACTGGCCGACCTGATCGATATTCTCTCGGTCGAACACCATCGCGCTCATGATATCGCAGGGCGCGGGCGCGCCCTTGCGCTGTGCCATTGATCACGGTCGGGCCCGATATCGATCCCATGCCACGCCATTGCCGCGCCCCGGAGGGGCGGGCATAAATCGCCTTTGTGGTCCGCTTTCGGACGCCGAGGCGCGTTGACTGACGTCCAAAACTTGTCGTGTCGAGCGGAACCTCGGCGGATGTACCAAGTTGTGCCTGATGACCCATGAAGCGCAATGGAGGTTTTTCATGCTTCTCAAGCTCATCACGGCATCCATCCTTTCCATCGGCCTCGCGACGTCAGCAATGGCGCAGACTTCAGGCGTCGGTGGCGGCACGGGCAGTGCGGGCAGCGGCACGGGCGGTGCTGGTGCTGCCGGCGGTACGTCCGGCAGCGGCGTCTTCAGCCCCGGCACATCCGGCACCGGCATGGGGACGGGCGCGGGCACCGGTACAAGTACAGGTACAGGTACAGGCACGGGCACCGGCAATACGCTGGCGCCGGACGCAAACAGCACCACCAACAGCATCGTGCCCGATCCCGATACGACAAATCCGTCCGTGCGCGGCGCCTCCGGCACAGGCAACGGCATGAGCAGGGGAACGCCGGATTGCAACGGCATGACCGGCACGGGCACCGCCTCGGGGCTTCCGGGATCGGACACCTCCGCGCAGATACGCCCGAACTGCTAGGGCACTTCCGGCAAGGCCGTCACCCACCAGTGACCTAATCGATGATGTGATAGCCGCCGTCGATATAGATCGTATCGCCGGTGATCAGCCTTGCCGCGTCATGCGCCAGGAAGGCGGTCGCCATGCCGACATCGTCGATCGAGACGAGGCTGCGCGTGGGGGCCGTTTCCTCGGCCTTGTTCAGGAGTTCGTCGAATTCGGGAATGCCGGATGCCGCGCGTGTCGCCAGCGGGCCGGGGGAGATGGCGTGGACGCGGATGCCTTTCGGCCCGAGTTCGGCCGCGATGTAGCGCACGGCGCTTTCGAGTGCGGCCTTTGCGAGGCCCATGACATTGTAGTTCTTCACCACCATCTGGCTGCCGTAATAGGTCATGGTGAAGAGCGTGCC
This sequence comes from Sinorhizobium sp. B11, assembly GCA_039725955.1. Classification (NCBI taxonomy): domain Bacteria; kingdom Pseudomonadati; phylum Pseudomonadota; class Alphaproteobacteria; order Hyphomicrobiales; family Rhizobiaceae; genus Sinorhizobium; species Sinorhizobium sp. B11. Next base: position 2,341,852 of record CP091034.1, on the reverse strand, counting down.
GCCGCGTTTCATCAGCGGTTCGGCAAGATGGGCCATGCGGATGAAAGACCAGCAGGATATGTCCATCGTCTTCAGGAAACCGTCGCGCGGCACATCGACGACGCGGCCCTGCAGCGTATCTTTCGGCGAGAAGGCGATGGAATGGACAACGAAGTCGAGCTCGCCCCAATATGCGGTGATGTTCTCGAACACCGCTTCCAGCTGCCCCGGCACCGACACATCGAGCGGCAGGAAAATCGGCGCTTCCAATGCGTCCGCCAGCGGCTCGACATGGGGTTTGGCCTTGTCGTTGAGATAGGTGACCGCGAGTTCGGCGCCAAGCGCGCGGAATGCCCTGGCGCAGCCCCAGGCGATCGACTGGTCGTTGGCGATGCCCACCACCAGGCCACGCTTGCCCTCGAGAAGTTTGGCCTTCACGTCCGGGATCATCATCTGCCCCTCTAGTTGGTTGAATGGTCTGCCGGTCAGGCGGCGACAAGTGCAAAAGTATGACGTGCGATCATCAGTTCCTCGTCCGTCGGCACGACGTAGAGCGCGATCCTGCTGTCGTCGCCGGATATGAGCAATTCGCCGGCATCGTTGGCCCTTTCATGAAGCGTTGCTCCCAGCCAGCCGAGCTTGCGGACTATGCGCTCGCGCATGACGGGCGAGTTTTCACCGACGCCTGCGGTGAAGACGAAGGCATCGATACCGCCGAGGGCTGCTGCAAGCATGCCGGCATTGAGGCCGATGCGATGGACGAAATGATCGAGTGCGAGACCGGCTCCCGGCTCGTCGCTCGACAGCAGATCGCGGACATCGTTGCTGATGCCTGACAGGCCCTTGAGACCGGACTCCTTGTAGAGCAGATCCTGCAATTGCGCCGGGCTCATGCCGCGCTCCTGCAGCAGATAGAGCAGCACGCCGGGATCGATCTGCCCGCATCGTGTGCCCATGGGCAAGCCGTCGAGAGCGGTGAAGCCCAGTGTGCTCTCGATGCTTTTGCCTTCGTGGATGGCACAGAGCGAGGCGCCGCTTCCAAGATGCGCAACGATGAGCCGGCCGCGGCCGATATCCGGTGCGATCTCGGCGAGCCTGCCGGCAACATATTCGTAGGAGAGGCCGTGAAAGCCATAGCGCCGCACACCCTCGGCGAAGTAATGGGCGGGAATGGCGTAGTGATCGGTCACCGGATCATGGCCGCGGTGGAAGGCGGTATCGAAACAGGCGACCTGGGCGAGCTGCGGCTGGTTTTCCAGCAATACGCGAATGGGTGCCAGGTTGTTCGGCTGGTGCAGCGGCGCAAGCGGTGTGTAGCGCTCGAGGTCGCGCAGCAGGTTCGCGTCGATACGCACCGGGTGCCTGTGGTCGGGTCCGCCGTGGACGACCCGATGACCGACGGCGACCAGGCGCCCCTCGTGCCGTTCCCGCAGCCATTGTCCCACCAGCCGCATGGCCGCCGGCAGGTCGGGAACGGTTTCGCCGGGATAGTCGGCGTCGGCGAGCTTTTCGCCGGCAGCGTTCTTGATGGTCAGGCGCGGCGCGGTGCCGATGCCCTCCATCTTTCCCTTCACCTGCCGCGCAAGCGGGTCCGAGGCGGCGAAGACCTCGAATTTCAGACTGGAGGAACCGGCATTGACGACGAGAAGCGTGTCCATGGCATCAACCGCCCTGAATCGGCGCCGTACGCCGGCGCGCTTCGGCAAAGAGCACGCCGACGGCGCAGGAGGCGAGGCGCGCCCGCACGTTGTCGGCACGCGATGTCAGGATGATCGGCACCCGCGCGCCGAGCACGAGGCCCGCCGCATCCGCCCGCGCCAGGAAGGTGAGGTTCTTCGCCAGCATGTTGCCGGCTTCGAGATTGGGGACGACGAGGATCTGCGCCCGGCCGGCGACCTCGGACCGGATGCCCTTGATGCGTGCCGCTTCCGGATCGATCGCATTGTCGAAGGCGAGCGGTCCGTCGAGGATGCCGCCGGTTATCTGTCCGCGTTCGGCCATCTTGCAGAGTGCGGCCGCATCGATGGTCGAGGGGATCTTCGACGTCACCGTCTCGACCGCCGAAAGGATCGCCACCCGCGGTGTGCCGAGGCCGATCGCAGTGAAGAGATCGATGGCGTTCTGGATGATATCGCGCTTGGCGTCGAGATCGGGCGCGATGTTGATGGCGGCGTCGGTGATGAAGAGCGTCTCGGAATAGTTCGGCACGTCCATGACGAAGACATGGCTAATGCGCCGTGCCGTCCTCAGGCCCGTGGCCGATGAGGTGACGGCCCGCATCAGCTCGTCCGTATGCAGGCTGCCCTTCATCAGCAGGTCGGCGCGGCCCTCGCGGATGATCTCCACCGCTTTCGCAGCCGCCGCATCGCTATGCGGCGCATCGACCAGCTCGAAGGGCGAGATATCGATGGCATGCGCTTTTGCAACCGTTCTGATCTTCTCCGCCGGCCCGACGAGGACCGGACGCATGAGCCCGTCTTCGGCGGCTTCGACCGCCCCGCGCAGCGATGACTCGTCGCAGGGATGAGCAACGACGGTGGTCATCTGCGGCGCTTGCCTTGCCTTGACAATCAGCCGTTCGTATTTCTCGTGTCGCCTGGCTTCGCCAGGGTTTTCCCAATCCGGCATCTGTCTCCGCTCCCTGTTGTAAGACCGTTTCGAGCCCTGCTGCGCCCGGTTATTTCGCGCGCCTGACGGTCCTGAGTGGCGTCGGGCTGCCTGGTGACGGGCTACCCTGCAATGGGCTGCCTGGCGATGCCGCTCCGGCAAGGGGTGCTGCGGAAAGGCCGAAGAGGTCGACGATCCTCTGCCAGCGCTGCTCGGCCTCGCCGGAAAGCGGGCCGCGCGCGTTCAACACTTCACGAAGCGAGCCGAGGGCGTGGCGGCGGGCTTCCTCGTCCGCCGGCAGCAGTTGCGGTATCGCGTCGACGGCAGCCTGCTCATCGATGACGAGCATGAGGAACTGGTCGCGGATCAGCGCCTTGAATTCGCCAAGCGTCATCGCCGGCATGTTGTTCTCGGCGCGCCGCATCCGGCGGATGGCGGCAAAGCCGCGCTCGTCAGCTGCGCCATGCGCCATGGCGACATGGAGCAGGCTGCGCGCCAGACCTTCCTGCAGGCCGCCCTTGTCGAGCCGCGCCCTCAGTTCCTCGATCCTTGTTTTCAGCACCTGGGCATGCAGCGCTGTCTTGCTTGCGCGACGGTGCGGCTTCTCGTTCCATGGATCGATGCCGACCGCCGCCTGCAGGAACGGCGAGCCGTAGACGGTGAGGAACGCCGCCTCGCTGAACGCCTCGATCCCTTCACGCCATGCGTCGAGCCCGGCGACGATCTGCTGTGAAACGATCTGCTCGATGGCGAGGAAGGGGTTGTTGGCGGTAACGGGGCGGCGCTCTTCCTCCACGTCGACCGCAAGGTCGGCAATGGGCGCCATCAGGGGATTGAGGTCGGAAAGCAGCTCGTATTGCAGCCGCAGCGGATGCAGCCTGCGCATCTCTTCGGCCGCCTGTTCCGGCACCATTGCGCGGATGAAAGGCTGGGCGAAGGTGCGGTAGAGCGACAGGTTGATTTCCGAGACCTTGGCCGCCGTCGCAAAACGCCTGTCATCGGCGGCATTGTTGCAGCCGAGCGCGCGTATATCGTCGAGCGTCCGCTCTTCGCAGCGCATGATCCAGTCGCCTTCGACAAGGTCGCCGCCGACGGTCGCATCCGTCCTGGCTTCGAAAATCGCCTCGTAGAGACCGGGCGGCAGCGCATCGATCAGGTCGATATTGCTGGAGAATTCCCCATGTTCCTTGCGGGCGACGCTGGCGGAGACGAAAATGCCGAGATGGCCGATCTTTTCGTGCACCGTGTAGACGATCGTCTGGCCATGCGAGCGTATCTCGTTGACGTTGTCGTAGAGATCGGCGATCCAGCCGAGCGCCTGGGCGGGCGGGGTGATATTGTCTCCCTTCGAGCAGAAGACGACGATCGGCGCACGGATATTCCTGAGATCGATCGTCTCGCCCTTCGAGGTCTCGATGCGGCCGGCGGCGAGATGGTTGCCGACAAAGAGCTCGTCGACGATGAACTGGATTTCCTGCGCATTCAGGTTGACGTGATTGCCCCACCATTGCTCGAAGCCGAGATAGCGCGGCGCCTCGGTATCGATCTTCGAATAGAGATTGTACTGCTTGGTCCAGAGCGTATTGGCGGGGTTCTGGTTTTCGAAATTCTGCACCAGCCATGCCCCGTCGAATTTGCCGTGGCCGAGATCGCCGGTCAGCGCCGTCAGCCAGGTGCCGCCGAGCAGGCCGCCCGTATAGCGCATCGGATATTCGCCGCGCTTGCCGGCCCAGTAGGAAAGGGGGGCGCCGGCGATGATGATCGAGCCGAAAAGCTCGGGCCGCATGGCAGCGAGCATCATGACGGCCCAGCCGGCCTGGCAATTGCCAATCACGCAGGGTTTTGCGTCAGCGTCCGGATGCAGCGCAATGACCTTTTCCAGAAAGATCGCTTCGGCAAGCGCGATATCCTCGAGCGTCTGGCCGGCGACCGGGTCCGGCAGGAAGCCGATGAAATAGCAGGGGTGGCCGGCTGCGAGTGCAACACCGATCTCGCTGTCGGCCTTGAAGCCGCCAATGCCCGGCCCATGCCCGGCACGCGGATCGACCACGACGAAAGGCCGGCGTGTTTCGTCGATGTCCGTGCCCTCGGGCGGGACGATGCGAACCAGCGCGTAGTTGACCGGCCGCTCGAGGTCGCGCCCGTCTAGCAGCACCTCGGGCGTGAAGCTCAGCACATGGGGTGCTGCCGCTTCCGAATGGACACGATATTGATTGCCGCGCTTTCGCATCACATCCCAGAAGAGAACGCTGCGCTGGGTGGCGTCTCTGAGATAATCGAAGGCCATGCCGGCCGGGCCGAACTGGGTTGCAAAATCAAACTTCGAGAGATGGGAAGGGTACCACATGCCAAACATGTCAAACCTCCTGGCTCGCCGCTCTCGGCGGGAGTTCAAAGACCTAATTGCTGGAAGTAATAGTCTCGATCCTCGTCCGCATTGCGCATGGGCGGCGCTGCCGGCCACGGGAGTTTTGTTAGCACCTGCAGCATAGTTGGAGTGCCCCGCGGCGCAACGTATTTTACGGTAGGTTACGGGCCGTTTTCGGCTCGCCTTTCGACCCGTCATCCATGTCCGGCGGGCGGGCTTGCCGGCCGATCGTGTTGACCGATGTCAAAGACCATGGCCTGCCGGATCGCTACCGTGGGGATATCCATCACGGAGGGCAGCCATCATGGCCATCACGACAGTTCTTGGTATCCTCAGGAGCAGCAAATTCGAGCGCGACCTGAAAGGCGTAGCGGGTTTCTGCGCCACCTACGGGGCCCATCTGACCGCACTTGCCGTTTCGATCGGCGCGGCCCCGTCGCTCAGCCAGTACGATGCCATTTCCACAATCTGGCTGGATGAGAGGCAGCGCGAGATCGACGAACTCGCCACCACGACCGCGAAGATCAAGGAGACCCTGTCGGGCAGCGACCTCTCGTTCGAGGTGCAGGATCTCTACACGGAATTTGCATGGGCCGACGAGGATTTCGCCGAGCGCGCGCTTTATGCCGATATCGTGCTCCTCGGATCCGACGCGGCAGAAGATGCCGACCTCAGAAAGCGGATCTTCGATGGCGCGCTCTTCCAGACCCCGACGCCGATCCTGATCAACCGCGGGCAAAAGGCCATCGCCGCGTCGCCAAGGTCCGTGGTGCTGGCATGGGATTCCAGCAACGAGGCGGCGCGGGCGGCCCGCCAGTCGCTCGATCTTCTGGAAAGAGCCGAGATCGTTCATGTGACGATGGTCGACCCGGTCGCGCGCATGCGCACGAATGGCGAGGAGCCGGGCGCCGACATAGCGGGCTTCCTTGCCCGGCACGGCGTCAGGGTTCAGGTCGATCGGCTCTCGAGCGAAGGCAAAAGCGCCGATGCGATCATCACCCGGCATGCGGTGGACATGGGGGCGGACCTGATCGTCATGGGCGCCTACAATCATCCGAGATGGCAGCAGAGCCTGTTCGGCGGCGTGACCCGCAGGATGATCGAGGAATGCCAGCTGCCACTCTTCCTTGCCCACTGAACCAGAGAACTTCGGCCTTCTCGCGCAAATGCCATCAGCAACAGGGAGGTGGATCCCTGTCCAGAATATTAGAAAATGTGTATGAAGGTCGAGCTGGTTCGGGGGACATGCGAATGCTGTCGATTTCGAGGGCATGCACGGCAGAGGATTTCACCATCAGTGGCGAATTGTGCAGGTCGTTTGGCGCCTGGGATGCCGAGGCATGCCGCGCCTATGACATCCCGCCGGAGGTTGTAGCGACCTTTTTCCATAGCGAGGACGACGAGGCGCTGGCTGCAAGGTACAGTCAGGCGGACGCTCCGCTTCTGCTGGCTCGATGGCATGGCGAACCGGCGGGGTGCATTGCCCTTGCACCCTTCGACGAAGGCGCGGCCGAGATCCACAAATTCTATGTAGACCCGGCCTTTCGAGGGCGCGGTATCGGCAAGGCACTCCTGCAGGCGATCATGGCCGAAGCCGGCAAGGGGCCGAGATCGATGCTGCTGCTTCATACGACGGTCTATATGAAGAGCGCGGTGTCGCTCTACGAAGCGTTCGGCTTCACGCCTTGCCCGCCGTTCCGGGACATTCCTGATGTGATCAGGCACACCGAGGTCTTCATGAAGCGGCCGATCGAGCGCGACAATTTCATTCAGTAGCCTGCTTGCTGCGATTGCTGCCCCTTGGAAATCTCCCGCATCCAAGCGAAGATCATCCCGCTCTAGCTCTTGGGGGAGACGCTGATGGAAAACCACGAGGCCTTTTTACGTGAGGCGATTGCGCTTTCGAAATCCGCCATGGAAAACGGCGACGAGCCGTTCGGGTCGGTGCTGGTGAGGGATGGCGAAGTCATCCTTCGCGCCGAAAACAGCGTCTTCACCGGCCACGACATGACGAACCATGCCGAGATGAACCTCGTCAAACTGGCTGCAAAACACTACGACACCGCCTATCTTGCCGACTGCACGCTCTACACCAGCACGGAGCCCTGTGCGATGTGCTCCGGGGCGATCTACTGGTCAGGCATCGGGCGCATGGTATTTGCATGCTCGGAGGTACGGCTTGGCGAGATTGCCGGGATCGGGTTGAACGTGCCGAGCCGGGCGGTGCTGCAGACCGGGGCGCGCATTGTCACCGTCGAGGGACCGACGAACCTCGAAGAGGAAGCCGCCGCAGTCCATCAGGAATTCTGGCCGAAACATCTGGGCAAGGTTTAGGGCTCGCTATCTAGCGCAGTGCCCTGAGCGCGTTCAGGATAACGGCCACATCGATCACTTCCTGCAGCATGGCGCCGGTGACCGGCGGCAGGAAGCCGGCGCCCGCGAAGAGCATGGCGACGAGCGAGAGGCCGATGCCGGCGAAAATGCTCTGGACTGCGATGGAGCGGGAGCGCCTGGCTATCTCGATTGCGGTGGCGATCCTGTTCAGATCGTTGCGGATCAGGACGATATCGGCGGCTTCCGCCGCAGCCGCGAGATTGGTGGCGCCGACGGCGATGCCGACATCGGCAGCTGCAAGCGCCGGAGCATCGTTGACGCCGTCGCCGACCATCATGACCCTTCCGGCTGTGCGCTCCCTGGCGACGATCTCGACCTTCTGGGCGGGCGTGAGCCGCGCCTCGACGGCATCCAGCGACAGCGATCCGGCAATGGCGGCGGCAACGCTGCGCTCATCGCCGCTCGCAAGCACGATCCGGCGGACACCCAGCTTGCGGAGCTTGCCGACAAGCTCGACCGCATCGCCGCGCAGCCGATCCTCGAAGCCGATTTCGCCGGCGAGTTGTCCGTCGAAAGAGACCTTTGCCTGCATCCGGCCTTTTTTCTCAGGCGGGCGGGAGGGCCTGCCATCCGCCGTGAAGTAGTTTTCGCCGCCGACGCTTACCCTGATCCCGTCGACAAGCCCGGAAATTCCGGCGCCTGCAAGCTCCGATACGTCCGTCGGGCGTGACAGCGCCAACTGCCGTCTCCGGGCTTCCCTGACGATTGCGCGGCCGACGACATGCGAGGATGCCTGATCGAGCGAGGCGGCAAGACGCAGGATCCTGTCCGGTCGTTCCGGCCCGTCGATCGAGACGACCTCGGGGTCGCCCGCCGTCAGCGTGCCGGTCTTGTCGAAGACCGCGACGGAGGCGTCGGCCAGGATCTCCAGCGGGCCTGCGCCCTTCACCAGCACACCCGCCTTGGCCGCCTTCGAGGTTCCGGCCGCAAGCGCCACGGGAACGGCGAGGATCAGCGGGCAGGGAGTTGCGACGACCAGAACCGCGACGATGCGCGCCATGTCGCCGGACAGGATGGCGGCGCCGGCCGCGATTGCCAGCGTCAGGAGCAGAAAGGCGATCGCATAGCGATCGGCCAGTCGCGCGATCCGCGCCTTCGAACGCCGGGATGCCTCGACCAGCTTGACGATGCCGGAATAGGTGCTGTCTTCGGCGCGGCTTTCGACCCTGATCTCGACCGCGTCTCCGGCATTGGTGGCGCCGCTCTCGATCCGCGCACCTTTGGCAAGGTGCACCGGAAAGGCTTCGCCGGTCAGGACGGATTGATCGATCGATGCACTCTCCGACATCAGAGTACCGTCGGCAGGGATCACATCGCCCCTGCGGATCATCAGGATATCGCCGACCGCAATGTCGGGAATGGGGACTTCCTCCAGCCCGTCTTCCATGAGGCGAAGTGCGGTGCGCGGCACCTGTGCCAAGAGGGCCGACATGCCTTCGTCGGCACGCCGATGCGCATAGGCTTCCAGAAACTGGCCGCCCGCATACATGAGGGCGACGATCGCCCCGGCGAGATATTCGCCGAACCAGAGGGTCGAGCCCATGGCAAGGGCTGCGATCAGGTCAAGACCAAAATCGCCGTTTCGGAGCTTGGCACCAATGTCGATCAACAGGAAGGCAAGGGCAACACAGGTGCTTCCCGCAAGGGCAAGCCGGCTTGCCGAGCCGAAATCCAGCAGGAAGAGGACGAAAGCACCGGCCAGACCGGCCACTGCTGCCGCCGCCATGATTGTCGAGCGCAAGCCGATGTCGGGGATCCATGCGCGCGGTTCGCCGGAAATGCGAATTCGGGGCTGAACCTTCGGCTCGTCCGGAACGCTCATGGTCGCACGCCTCCCATTTCCGCTGGGTGTTGCCTCTCGGGTGCGCAGGATCGATGCTTGAACTCGTTGCCTGGCGCCGTCATGCGTCCGGGAATGTGGCACGGTCAGCGGATTTTTCCTTGATCTCACGCAAGCTGCGCCTGACCGATGGGCACGACGACCTTGCTCCAAGGGCTGACATGATGAAATGTCCCCTGTCGGACGTTAAAGCGTCATGATCATCTCGTGCCACACCATTCCACCATGATCGGATGCGGACGGTTTGACGTAACGGTAGCCCATCTTCTCGTAGAGCGGCACATGCTGGTCCTTGCACATGAGGTGGATGGTCTCCTTTCCCATCCCGCGCATCTGCTGGATAAAGCGCTGCATGAGGAGTTTCGAATAGCCCTTTCCCTGTTCGGCGGGATCGACGACGACGGATATAATGACGACATTCGGAGCGGCCGGATCGTGGCCAACCAGCTCCTTGAATTCTTCGTCCGACATAACGACGTCGAACGCGCAACCGCTATTGATGAAGCCGGCGATTTTTCCGCCGATGTCAAGAATCAGAAATCCTTCGGGGTACTGCGCAATACGCTTTTCTATCCTCTCCAGCGTTGCAGCCTCGTCGCCCTCATAGGCGGACGTTTCGATCTCGAAGCATCGCTCGGCATCATCAGGGATAGGGCGTCGAAAGGAGTGGGCGGAGGGCATCGTGATTGTCCTTTTGTGCCTAAACGGGGTTGGTGTGAAGAGTTTTGGCAGATCGCCATACCAACGGGACCAGCACCAGAGCGGCGGCCGGCAGGACAACCCAATTGATCGTCTCCCATCCCGAATTGTGAAGGAGCGATCCCGCGGAGAATGATGCGCACGCGACGGTACCGAATACCAGGAAGTCGTTCGCGCCCTGAACTTTGCTTCGTTCCGCGGGCGTGTAGCAATCGGCGACCATCGACGTCGCTCCGATGAAGCCGAAGTTCCAGCCGACACCGAGCAGGATAAGGGCGATCCAGAAATGCGCGATGTCCAATCCGGAGAGTGCCACGGCCGCTGAGCAGCAGATGAGCAGAAGGCCGACAGCCGCTACCTTTTCCTTGCCCAATCGAACCATGAGCCTTCCCGTGAAGAAGCTTGGGCCGTACATCGCGAGGATATGCCACTGGATGCCAAGCGCTGCCTGGTCGACGGAATGTCCGTGACCGACCATGGCGATCGGCGATGCGGTCATGACGAACGTCATCAGTCCGTAGGAAACGACGCCTGTTGCGATAGCGAGGAGATAGCGGGATGTACCGAGAATCTCGAACAGAGGCCTCCCGCCTTCGGCTTGCGCGCCCGAGGACCGGGCAGACGGAGGCCGGGTGAGCATCAGGAGAACGGGGACGGCGAGCGTTGCCAGCGCGGCCTGGCTGACGAAGCTGCCAGCGAACGGTGTTCCTGGAAAGGCGTCGCGTGTCCAGATCACTAGCTGGGGTCCGATGATCGCGGCCACAAGGCCACCGATCAGGACGCGGGAGATGGCCTTCTGGCTCTCGGCTCCAGTCGCGTAGTCGGCGGCTGCGAAACGATAGCTCTGCACATAGGACGAATAGAAGCCCGCGAGAGCTGTCCCGAAGCAGAAGACAACAAAGCTGCCGAGCGCGATCCCGAGCGCGGCGATGAGCCCGGAGATCGTGCCGATACCCGCTCCCACCAGGTAGCCCGACCTCCGCCCGAACCGTCGCATAACATAGGCGGCCGGAAGCGTGCCGAGAGCCAGACCGAGATTGAGCAGGCTTACGGGCAGTGTGATGAGATCGGGGGCAGGAGACAGGTGTTGGCCTACCAGGCCCCCGAGGGAAATCACGATCGGCGCGTTCGCGCCGCCGAGGGACTGGGCGATCGTCAGAACCCAAAGGTTTCGTTTGGCCGCCGACTGGTCGACGCCACTCTCCATCACGCTCATCGAAATTCCTACTTTGAAAGATAGGGGGAAACGGCCCGCTGCGCGGCAGTCACAGCCCCAGAGAGATAACCTGGTTCGGTGGGACTTGTCTCGCTTCCGGCCAAGCTCAGGCGTCCGTTCCACGGGCCGGTTACCCAAGCGTCGTCAAGGACGGCCGGATGTCCACCCCCAACGAGGTCGGCTACGGTCGCTGTCAAAGGATCGGCCGCCCAGTCCTTCAGCAGCGTCGCGACCGGGTCTCCAGCCGCGGGACCGAACAAGCGCACAAGCTGACTGACGCAGGCCGCCTTCAATACGTCTTCACCGACCGTGGCGCGCTGATCGGCGGGGACGCCGATGAAGCCGAATATGGCGGCTTTCCCCGACGCCGTCGTCGCGTCATGGATTTCGACCAACACCCCGACCATGCTCTGTGCGGTTCCGGACAGACCATTGGTTCTCCAGAACGGTTGATCATAGATCGCGAAGAATTTGGCATGCGGAGCCATCCAGGTTGCCGTATCGCGCCACCTCTTCGCGGTTCCGTCGTCCTGGGGCGGATCGAAGGTCACTGAGGCTTCCAGCAATCGTGGTGGCAGCGCCGCGATGACGTGTCGTGCCTCGATAGTTGTCGTTTCCCCACCGTCGCCTTGAACCGTCAAACGAACGGAACTGCCGCCGAGGGACATCGCCGTCACCTTGCTCCCGAGCAAGATTCGTTCTGCGGACAGTTCCCGGGAGACAGCACGAACCGCAGCGGCTGTTCCGCCCGAAAGCCGCATCGAACTTTGATCCGGCATCTGCGGGCTGTACCGCTGAGGACCTTCGCGGGACATGCGTTCGAAGACGACGTCGCCCTCACTGTTCTGAGCGAAGGATTGAAGACCAAAATCTGATATCAGCGAAGCCATGGCGGGCTGCATCGCCGGCCAATACCACGAGGGTCCGAGGTCGAACCCATCGTCCGAAGGTTGGCCGCTCGCGTCGGCGGAGAAGATGCGACCGCCAAGACGGTTGCGCGCCTCGACGACCAGAAAATCTATCCCGGCAGCGTTAAGTGCCCATGCCGCGTAGAGTCCGGCCAGGCCCGCGCCGACAACAGCAATTTCGCACGACTTCATTCTACTTTTCCTTCGTATTGTCAGCATCTTCGAATTTGCAGACGTCGTCATGTAGCAACGGGCCTGACTTCATCCAGACACGTGCGCCCCCTTTGCCGACGACCGCGTCGAACGGGTGGCCGGCCGGCAGTCGCAACCATGTCCAGCAATCAAGGAGCTCGTCTTTCTCAGTAAGCTCTCCAGCCAGAACCAGAAGTTCAAGACCTTCGGGATTTTCGAGATGGATGGTGGCCTCGGGCTCCCAGTCTTCACGGAGGACGCGCTCGTCATCAGCGTCGTACAGCACGCGTGATGAGACCGCACCGGATCGGGTTTCCTGTGGCGCGCCTTCGCCGGGACGGCAAACGAGCCGTTCCTGATCTCCCGTCTTGAACTGCCAGAGCTTGACGAGGATCACACATCCGTCGGCGCTGCCGGGGGCATGACCCGTTCCGGGTGGATTGCGCACGTAGGTCCCGGCCGGGAAGTCTCCGGTCTCGTCCTGGAAAACGCCATCGAGCACAAGAAATTCTTCGCCGCCCGGATGCTGGTGATACGAGAACCGGCTTCCCGCCGCGTAGCGCACGATGGAGGTCGCCCGAGCCTTTTCACCTCCGATCCGGAACAGCATGCGGCGGTCCACGCCCTTGATCGGGCTAGGAACCCACTCGATGCGGCCGGCATGGACAACTGCCCGCTTGGTGAGGTCTTCGTTGATCAACATGGTCAAAGCTCCGATCTTCCGCCGTCGATGACGATTTCCGAGCCAAGCATGTAGCTAGAGGCATCGCTCGCAAGGAAAAGCACGGCGGACGCGATCTCCTCGGGTTTGCCCATTCGTCCGATTGGCACCTGGCTGCCGACGCGATCGGCATAAACGCGGAATTCTTCTTCTGTCTGGTTCTTGCCGCGGTGGATCGGTGTCTCGATCGATCCGGGGCTGACCGCATTGACCCTGATCTTGCGATCCAGCAGTTCCGCGGACATCGTTCTCGCGAAGGATCGCACGGCCGCCTTCGAAGCGGAAAGTACAGCGCGCCCTGGAGTTCCGACCTTGTTGAGCCACGAGGTATTCAGGATGATCGATCCGCCATCACGCATCATCGGGAGGACGGCCTGCACGGTGAAGAAGACACCCTTCACATTGGTGTCCATGATCTTCGAGTAGGTCGCTTCGTCGGCGGTCGCGAGCGGCGTGCCGATAGCGGTACCCGCATTGGCGAAGACGATGTCGAGCGCAGTGAATTCCGCGCTGAGACGCTCGCCCATACGCCTGAGGTCCTCGACCGAAGACACGTCTGCCTCAATGGTCAGGATGTCGTCGCCGAGTTCCGCCTGAGCCGCGCCGAGCTTTTCCGCCGAGCGACCGGTGATGGCGACGCGCGCGCCATTGTCCTTCAACATTCGTGCGGCAGCGAGACCGATTCCGCTCGAGCCGCCGGTGACGAGTGCTGTCTTGCCTACAAGTGTCATGTCCAAACCTCTCTTCGAAACCAATCCATGAACCTGCGGGCTTGTCTTGACGAGACAAACGAACGATATCGGATAGAAAGAAAATCTTTGTCGCTTTGGTGCGACGACAAGGCTGCATCCATGAGAAACCTCACCCGGCTCAAGTCCCTGCAGGCACTGGAAGCATCGGCAAGACACGGCAGCTTCGTCGGTGCGGCAACCGAACTCAACGTCACGCCCGCCGCTGTCGGCCAGCTCGTCCGATCGCTGGAAGACTGGGTCGGCTATCCACTCTTCAAGCGATCTCGTTCGGGCGCGGAACGCCTCGCTCCGGTGGACGAGGCAAAGGAGGCCCTCGACGACATCGCGCAGGGGCTGGACCTCCTTGAGTCGGGTCTGCGGAAGCTGCGCGGCAGGAAGGCCCGCACTGTCGTCGTCGTGACGGCATCGCAGGCATTGGTCGCCAACTGGCTGCTTGGACGGCTCGGCGACTTTACGACTGGACACCCGAACATCGATGTCAGGCTCGATGTCACGGATCGGGTGATCGACCTTGCGCAGGGCGAAGCAGACATCGGCATCCGCTGCGGGCTCGGGGACTGGAAGGGCGTGAAGTCCACGTTCCTCATGGGCGAGGAGATCATCGCCGTTTGCAATCGCTCGCTCCTCTCAGAGGACAGGGAGGTAACGCCGGGGTGGATCATGGAGCAAACGCTTATCCATGACGGCACGCCCCACCCTGGCGGAGACTTCCCTTCATGGAACGACTGGCTCGCCCGCGCCGGCGCCAACCGATCGCCAGAGGAAGCCGGGCTCAAGATCAACTCGACGGCGGCAGTAATTCATGCCGCCATCGCAGCCAAGGGCGTCGCTCTTGTGAGGAAGGCGCTCGTTGCGCAGGAACTGGTTGGCGGTCGTCTGGTCCACCTGATGCCAGACGTCCGATGGCCTGTGAAATGGGCGTATTACGCTGTCGCCGCACCGAAAGCTTTGCGCAGGTACGAGGTGACCGCATTCCATGATTGGTTGACGGCGTCAGTTGGGACTGACGTCCGCTAAAGGCCGGATTGCGGCCATGAACCGGAAGCGGACGTTGCCAGGTATCTGAAGCGGCCTATCTAATCGTCCAATGCCCTCATTTTGGCGGTGGCGGGGACTGGATGGCAACGATGCTGCTGGAAGATTTGTATCGCCTGATGAAAACGGGGCATGTGCAGGCTCAGGGTGTGGTGGACACCATGACCCAGCCGGTTGTTGTCCTGGATCAGCACTTCTGCGTAACGACGGCGAACAATGCATTCATCAAGGTGTTCGAAGTCGACCGTGAGGACATCGTCTCGCAGAATTTCTTCGAGCTCGGGAACGGGCAATGGGATATTCCCGAGCTGCGACAGCTCATATCTGCCGTCATCCCGCGAGCAGCCGCCGTCATCGGCTTCGAAGTGAAGCACGATTTTCCGGCGATAGGGCAGCGGACCTTTCTCATCGATGCCCGACGCCTTGCTCATCCCGACAATAACAGTCCGAACATCCTGATCATCTTCGATGATGTTACCGAGCGGCAGCGACACGAAGCTGAAATGGATTTCATCGTCGCCGAAATGCGGCATCGATTGAAGAACCTTGCCGCCGTGGTTCGCTCTGTTGTGAAAAACACCAGGGCCGACGATCCTTATCTGGCAGACTTCAAGGAGGCGCTCCTCGGAAGGCTGGACATCACCTTTCAGGCTCAGGCGGTCGCTGCGCGCGGCGAGCCGATCGGGTACGAACAATTGGTAAGGGAAACGGTCGGACCGACGGTTGCGACCCGGCTCGAATGCTCCGGCACGCGCGTGGAACTGCAATCTTCGAAGATCGTTCCGGTCAGCATGATCATCCATGAACTCGCGACGAACGCCATAAAACATGGTTCTGCTTCCATGCCTGGCGGGAAGGTCAGGGTAACATGGGAGCTGGAGGCCGGGGGGCGAGGACGAACATTCCTCGCGTGCCACTGGCGTGAGGACGGAGGGCCACAGGTTTCTCCGCCCGAGCAAAAGGGCTATGGAACTGAACTCATCGAAGGTCTCGCCGCCCATTTAGGTGGAAGCGTGGAAATTACCTTTGCACCTGACGGTTTGACGGCGAACTTCAAAATTCCGATGTGAGGCGCTGTGAGCAACGTAACCAACGAAGAAGCCGAAGGCGCCTATCAAGTCCTCGTTGTCGAGGACGAGTTCCTGATAGCCGACGAGCTTCGCCGTGTGCTGATTTCCGGGGGATTTCGAGTGATGGGTCCGGTATCCTCCAATGAGGACGCGCTCGATTTGATCGATCAGGACAAGCCGGACTTCGCGGTACTCGACGTTTACCTCGGCGCCGAGACGGTCACCCCCGTGGCGCTGGAATTGCAGCGGCTGAAGGTGCCGTTTGTGCTTGCGTCTGCGTCTTCCCCCCATGAGCTGGCGTCCAGCCCTGTCCTTGCCGACGCAATCAACCTGGGAAAACCGACGGGATCGGGCCAGCTCATTGCGACCGTTCGCAAGCTGATCGGGTAGTCGAATGGCATCCGCTCGAACCGAGGGCGGTCATCGACGGGAAATTGGCGGCAATGAAGCGATGCCATGTCAATTTCTCCAATCACCTGCTTGCCGCGGCCAGCGTCGCCGATCACCCGTCGTCCACGCTCGCGAATGTGCTACATTGCTTCATGACAGGCTTCTGTTGCGGGAGGGATCGAGAATGCAGCGCAAGCTGGCCACGATCATGGTCGGGGATTTCGTCGGCTCCACTTCTGCGATGGAAACAGATGAAGAGGGAGCGATTACCCGGATCGATACCGTGCTCGAAACGGTTCGCACCGTCGTCCAGCGCCATGACGGCCGTGTGTTCGGCACGGCGGGGGATGCGCTGCTTGCGGAATTCGCCAGTCCGGTCAATGCGCTCCGGTCCGCCATCGAGGCGCGCGCCGAGATCGCTGCGCTTCCTGGAGCGAGCGGCGGCGACATGCGGTTCGGCCTCCATCTTGCCGATGTCGTCGTCGTCGGCTCGGACCTGCGTGGCGACGGGGTGAACATCGCCGCGCGCATCGAGGCGTCCGCGCCACCCGGCGCAATCGACGTTTCAGGGCTGCTTTACGACCAGGTGCGGCGGGTCTCGCCCTGCGGGTTCGAAGATATCGGCGAAAGACGGCTGAAGGGGATTCTGGAGCCGATCCGGATCTACCGGGTCACCGAACTGGTGGACCGCCACGTCTATCAGTTCGCTCCAACGCGCTCCGCCCCCAGCGCCGCCCAGTCTCCCCGGACCAACTCGATCGCGGTGACGCGCTTCGACGTGGCGTCTGGCGACGTTGCGGATCAATGGTTCCTGGCGGAGGGCATTACCGACGACCTGACGCTCGAACTCAGCCGCCTGAAAGGGTTGTTCGTCAGTTCCCGCTCGGCGGCCGCCGCCCTGACGACGAAAGACCCGGTCGAGATCGGCCGTCTTCTCGGCGTCGGCTATGTCATCAGCGGCTCGATCCGGCAGGTTGGCGAGGACCTCAGGGTCAATATCGCGCTGACCGAGACGGGAGAGGGGCTCGTCATCTGGTCGGAGCGGATCAAGCGCCCGTTTCGCGAATTGCTCGATGTGCTGGACGAGATCATCGCCCGTGTCGCGGCAACGGTCTCCGGACGCATCGAACAGTCGGAACTTGCGGCAGCACGGCTGAAGCGGCCGGAGAACATGACGGCCTATGAGTACTATCTACGCGGTCTCGACCATCACCGCCTGGTGGGCGTGGCGGATGTTCACATCCATGAAGCGATGAGCTGGTTCGAGCGGGCAATGGTGGCCGACCCCGGTTTCGGCCGTCCCTTCGCAATGCATGTCTGCTCGTGGAGCAACCTGCCGAGCTTCGACATGGACAAGGCCGAACAGCAGGTTGCACATGCGCTCGCCCTCGACCCGTCCGACCCGGAAGCCCATCGCATCATGGGCGCAATCAAGATGAAATCGGGCGACTTCGTTTCGGCCCGCTATCACCACATCCGCGCCCATGAACTCGCACCGAACGACGCCTATATTCTCGGCCGCAGCGCTGCCTTCTACGTCTATGCCGGGGAGGCCGAGCGTGCCCTCGAAATGCTCGATCGCGCCGAAACGCTCGATCCCTTCCTGCCGGTCTGGATTACCGAAGAGCGGGTGGCGGCGCTCTATGCGTTGAGCCGGTTCGAAGAGATGATGCGCGTCGCCGTGACGCTGCCGTTCCAGACCAGGCGCAAGTCGCTCTACCAGGTTGCCGCCAGCATGGCTTGCGGCAATGCCGACAGGGCCGAATCCCTGGTCCGGCAAGCGCTCTCGCTCGATCCGACCCTGTCGGCGGTCTATATCCGGATGCAGGAAACCTATGCGGACGAATCCGTCACCGAAACGCTGGTGGCGCGCAATTGCGATGCCGGCCTGCCGTTGACGCCGCGCAAGCCCGCAGCGCGGAAGAAATCACTCTCCCTGAGATGACGATCGTCCGGCTGCATCAGACTGCCGCCGCCCGTCTCCAAAGATCGGCGCAGGCCGCGAGTGCCTCTAGGCCTTGAGCCGGGCGAGCTGCGGGCCGACGATCGCGGCAAAGAGGCTGGGCTCGCCGAGAGCGCGGGCCGACAGCATGGCGCCATGGACGGAGGCCATCAGGATCTGCGCTTCCTCCTCGGGCGATCTGGCGAGCCGGAAGAGCTTCTGCTCTGCACCGGCCTTCAGCACCGAGGTCAGCCAGGCGGCCAGGTTCTCGAAATGCCGGCGCACATGGGCTGCGACCGGCTCCGGCAGCATCTGCATTTCGGCCGCGAGCATGGCGCAGACGCAGAATGGTTCCGTGGCATCGAGGATGCATTTCTGCCAGTAGTTCAGATAGGCCTGCAGCTGATCGACAGGGCCGGGGACGTGCTCGCGCAGCGAGTTCAGGCCGGATTCGGCGCGCTGCGTATAACGATCGACCAGGACCTGCACGAGCTCGGCCTTGGTGGGGAAATGGTGGTGGATACTCGCCTTGCGAATACCGACCGCCTCGGAAATATCGGCATAGCTGAAGCCGTTATAGCCTCCCGCCACGACGAGGGACTGCGCTATATCGAGGATCTTTTCCGAAGTCGTCTGTTCCATACAGCTTGCCTATCTGCCGGTAGGCAAGGCTGTCAAGCTGGCGCTGCGGGCTCGCTCACGCGCTTGTGTTCGTCATGGCAGCGGGCGGTGCGTTTGACGATTGACTCCTCAAAGTTATCTACCTACTAGTAGGAAGACAAAACAAGGAGCCTGTCATGCAGAACCAATCTTCCGCGCAATCGAGCTGGTTGCGATCCTACTATTTCGTCCGTGCGCTGTTCTCTATCGGCTGGATCATCGCCGCCATTCTTGCGGCCAGTCTGTCGGGAAGCCAATCGGCGCTCGCCTCGGTGCTGCTCGTCATCTATCCGGCCTGGGATGCGGTGGCGAACCTCGTGGACGCCCACTCGAATGGCGGATTGAAGGCGAACCCCGCGCAGAGCTTCAACGTCGCCGTCAGCACGATCACCACGCTCGCCGTCATCATCGCCGTGCTTGATAGCATCTATGCCGTGCTCGCCGTCTTCGGCATCTGGGCGATCTTCTCCGGCCTGCTGCAGCTTTCGGCGGCCGTGCGGCGCTGGCGCATTTACGGCGCGCAGTGGGTGATGATCCTCAGCGGCGCCCAATCGACGCTCGCCGGCGGCTTCATGATCAGCCGGGCCTATGGGACCGCGGCGCCGAGCATTCTCGACATTGCGCCCTATGCCGGGTTTGGCGCCTTCTATTTCCTGCTGTCGGCGGTGTGGATGACCGTTGCGGCCTATCGGAAGGCGAGCGTGCAGGGGTGAGGCGCGCCAGCCCCAGCCGGAATGAGAGAATGCTTCGATGGCATGGGCGCGGAGAGTCGCCCATGCCATCGTTTCCGTGGGATTCCAAAGCCGACGGTTGTGGAATCCAATGCGTACGACCCTACGCCATGCCCGCGCAAGTTTATATCGGCATATGAGTGTTCAACTTTGATGAGGGATGCGGGGGCGCGTCCCGCCATTCTGCATGGCACCGCACGGGGGAACACGCATGACAGTCACCAGTTCGATCATGTCCGCAATCCTGCAGTCGTCGACGTACCGGTTTTCAAAGACGACGATCGAGGAGTGGCGGGCTGCCAGGTCCGGCGCCGGTGATGAGGAGATCTCGGCCTATTCCAATGCGACGGTCGATGGCGGCGACGGCAGCGATTACATCAGTGCCTATGATCATGCGACCGTCAGCGGTGGGCGCGGCGACGACGTCATCGATACCTACGATCATTCCATCATCGACGGCGGAGACGGCAATGACCACATATCCGTCTACGATCATTCGAAGGTGACCGCCGGGGCGGGCAACGACTGGGTGAGCGGCTACGATCATTCGACCGTCGAGGCCGGAGACGGCAATGACTACATCTCCGTCTATGGCGACTCCACGGTCGATGGCGCGGCCGGCAACGATGTCATCGAGACCTACGAACGTTCGGTCATAACAGGCGGCAAGGGCGCAGACCGGATCCAGACCGGCGGCGGCTCCATCCTCAAATATGCCGCAGGCGACGGGCGCGATCAGATCCGGGTCTCCGGTTCGGCCACACTGCAGCTCGGTGAAGGCATTTCCGCCGATGCGGTGCAGGTTACCGTCAATGGCCGCACGGCGACCATCAGCATCAATGGCAATGCCGACGATGTCATCACCGTCGAGCTCTACTCCGCGGGATCATCATCGCTGACAATAGCGTTTGCGGATGGCAGCACGCGGCAAGTCACCGCCCAGCCGACGGGCGCAGGCGGCACACCGCATCTGCCGCCAAATTCTCAAGCCCCGATCCTTTTGCCTCCTGGCGAGCCGGCGATGTCAAAGGAAGCATTCGAAGCAATGATCCGTGACCCGAACATGTCGCAGGCGCAGAGAGAATATCTTGTCGGCGCGCTGGCGCCGGCTATTTATGGCATCCCGAGGTATGACTACTCCCGTCTCGAGTGGCACTCATTGCCGCCGGGCGCGGCGCAGCCGATGTCAGCCGAGGTGAAAGCGGTACTCGCCGCCCGCGAAGCTCATGCCCAGCAGTTGAAGGCGGAATATGATGCCGAGACGGCAGCTCATCCGGAGCGCTACAATCCGCAGCCCGAGAGCAACGACATGTATGAGACCAATGTCGCAACATTGCCTGACGACGCCATCAAGCCGGGGATCGACTATATCACCTACCTCATTCAAAGCGGCGAGGCCGAGAAATACTCGTTCCATTCCGGAAATGGTGACCAGACCACCAGTTCCATCCACCAGTATCTCTACTGGCTGCAGCAGCGCGCTCGGGAACTGGAAAGCGATGGTGTCTATTCGCCCGGCATGTTCGGGTAAACGGGGGCCGAAGGGGGCTAGACTTCGGACCTCGTATACCTCCCTCAGTCCTGTGCTTGCCACAGAATGAGGGTGAGGATGATGGGCTGAGTGCTCAAAGCAAGCTCTTCATTCGAGGAGATGTCGATAGACGATTGTCGGTTTTCTCGCACCCCGGTTGGCAAACCGCCCCCTCAGCGGCTAATCTTGCGCCACCCCACCTTCGGCCGCCGCTTCCCACGCCCGGCCGCACCATCACGAGGACATCATCATGAGCACCATCGAAGCCGTTGCCGAAGAGGCCAAGGGCTGGCGCCGGCATATCCATCAGAATCCGGAGTTGCTGTTCGATCTGCCGGAGACGGCAGCCTTCGTCGTCGGCAAGCTCGCCGAATTCGGCTGCGATGACGTGACGACCGGGCTTGCCAGGACCGGCGTCGTCGCCGTCATCGAGGGCTCGAAAGGGCCGGGCAAGACGATTGCGTTGCGCTGCGACATGGATGCGTTGCCGATGTCGGAGCAGACCAATCTTCCCTATGCCTCGAAAAATGCCAACCGCATGCATGCCTGCGGTCATGACGGGCACACCGCCATGCTGCTTGCCACCGCAAAATGTCTTGTCGATAACCGGGATTTCTCCGGCAAGGTCGTGCTGATCTTCCAGCCGGCGGAAGAGGGCGGCGGCGGTGCGCGTGTCATGATCGAGGAAGGCCTGCTTGAGCGTTTCGGCATCGACGAGGTCTACGGCATGCATAACGAGCCGGGGCTTGAGATCGGTTCCTTTGCCACACGCGCCGGACCGTTCATGGCGGGCGCCGACCGTTTCGTCATTACCATCAACGGCAAGGGCGGGCATGCGGCAGCACCGCAGATGACGCGCGATCCCGTTCTCGTCAGCGCCCATATGGTGACTGCGCTGCAATCGATCGCCTCGCGCTTTACCGATCCCTTCGATCCGGTCGTCGTTTCCGTCACCTTCTCGGAAGCCGGCAATGACAAGGCGCTGAACGTCATTCCCGCTTCCGTGCGCCTCGGCGGCACGATCCGCACCATGCAGGCGGATACGCGCAAGGCCGTCGAGCAGCGTTTCCGCGAGATCGTGCATGGCACGGCGAAACTGTTCGAGACGGAAGCCGAGATTGACTGGCGGCCGGGTTATCCGGTCACGGTCAACGATGCCGGCAGGACGTCAGCCATCGTTGCGGCGGCTGCACGGGTCGCCGGCGAGGAGCGGGTGGAAGCGGCCTACGTGCAGTCGATGGGCGCGGAGGATTTCTCCTACATGCTGGAGAAACGGCCGGGCGCGATGATCCTGATCGGCAACGGGGATAGCGCGGGACTGCACCACCCGGCCTATGATTTCAACGACAAGGCGATTGCGCATGGGGTGCGCTACTGGTTGTCGCTGGTCGGGCAGGAGCTTGGGGGACGCTGAGGCCGACTGGTGGGGAGGAGCGTGTTTTTCTTCTCCCTCGTTCTTGCGTCCCTGGCGCCGGCGCCAGGGATATCAGAGAAGCCAGCCACCGCGCGTCCGTGCGGTGAATGACGGCCGACATATGCGGCAAGCGAAATAGTCTCTCCTGCCCAAGGACTTTGGCAGGCTGGATCCCTGTGACAAGCACAGGGATGAGGGAGAGAGGAGGCGGTCGGAGAGCCTGTCCCTCACAACCACTTCGGCACGTCGACCCGCTGAAACGCCCTCAGGTCTCCAATCAGCCCGCCCGCATCGGCATTGACTGAAATTGAATAGCGATGCGCCGGCGGAAGGAATTTCGTCTCCACCATGTGGTCGATGAACTTGAGAAAGGCATTGAAGAAGCCCGCAGAATTCAACAGGCCGACGGGTTTATCGATCTCGGAGAGCTGGTTCATCGTCCAGACCTCCATCAATTCCTCGATCGTCCCGATGCCGCCGGGCAGCGCGATGAAGGCATCGGCGAGCTCGGCCATGCGCTGTTTGCGCAGGCGCAGGGTCGGCGTGATTTCATCCGTCGTGAGCTTCGGGTGCGAATGGCCGCGCTGATGCAGGCTTTCGGTGATGACGCCATGCGCCGTGCCGCCGGCCTCGAGCACGGCATCGGCGACGACGCCCATCAGGCCCTTGGTCGTTCCGCCATAGACGAGGCCGATGCCCTCGCTCGCCATGGCCCGGCCAAGCGCCCGGGCGCCATCGGCAAAATCGTCCGTTGCGCCGAAGTTCGATCCGCAGAATACCGCGATGGACTTGATGGAACGTGTCATGATCGGTCGCCTTCCTGTGTTTTAGCTGACACGCAATAGCGGCCAGTCGCAGCAAAGGAAAGCGGTCAGGAGGCTCGGTCCGGCATCAGTGCCGATATGCACAACCTCGATCTGCAGTATCAGTGCGACGCCGGCGTTGGGCCTACCGATCGGTCTCAGTTGCGGCCACCGGCAGCGAGACGGAGAAAAGGGCGCCGCCGCCATTGTGGTTGGCGGCGCTGATATCGCCGCCGTGGTCGAGGACGATGGACTGACAGATGGAGAGGCCGACGCCGACGCCGTCCTGTTTTGTGGTGTAGAAGCAGTCGAATATCCGCCCGAGATCGACGGCTGATATGCCGTCGCCGCTGTCACGGACGGAGAATTGTATCCTCTGGCCCGACGCGCTGGTGGCGATCTCGATGCGGCGCGGCCGCTTGCCACTGCTGACGATGGCCTCGATGGCATTGAGGAGCAGGTTGACGATAACCTGCTGCATCTGGATGCGGTCGCCGAGGAAGGCGGACAGGCCGGGAGTGCAGGCGACCGAAAGGCGGATCGCGTGCATATCGGTCTCGTGGCGGACGAAGGACAGCGCATCCCCAATGATCTCATTGAGGTCGAGCGGCTTTCGTATCGTCGCCTGGCCGCTTGCCATGCCGCGGACGTGTTTGACGATTTCGCTCGCCCTATGGGCGCTCGCCGCCATGCGCGCGGCAATCTCCTTGAGCTTGGTGATGTTCGGCTCGTCGCGCGACAGATGCAGCCTTGCGGTTTCGCAGTCGGTGACGATCGCGGCAAGCGGCTGGTTGACCTCATGGGCAATCGAAGTCGCGAGCCTGCCGAGCATGGAGAGCCGCGCCGTATGCAGCGGGTCGGCCTCGCGCTCGCCGGGTTGTCTCCGCTCGGTGATATCCGTGAGCACGACCAGCAGCGGTTCGGGACTTTCGGCCGAGGGGAAGGTGACCGACAGTTTGACATCCAGCATGGCGCCCTTGAAGCTGCGCATCTTCATCACCTCCGAGAAGAGCTTCGTCCCCTCGAACCATGCGCGCATCAGTCTCCTGCCGGTCTGGGGCGATAGGGCAAACAGATAGCTTGCCGGCCCCTGCAGGTCGTCGCACGAGGATGCCTGCAAAAGGGAAACGGCCATCTCGTTGGCGTCGCTGACGAAAAGGCCTGCCTGCGAAATGCCCGCCGTGAGAAAGTGCTCGGCATCGCCCCTGGCCTTCGATCCGGAAAGTAGTGCCCAGAGGCTCGTGGGATCGAGCTGCAGGACCGGGACCGGAAGATGATGGATGAGGGCTGGAGCGTGCGTCTCGCTGCGCGCACGCCTTGCCGGCAGATCGCCGTTAGCGCCGCCTTGGATGACGACGATCGGCGGCTGCGCGACAGAGCGCTCGCCATGTCTGGCGTCATCCCATCGAGCAGCGATGTTCCGCGCTATCGGCGTGTCGGCCATTTGCCCTTCCTATACGCTCAGCCACTATGTTTCAGGCCGGATGTTCCGGCGGGTGCAATAGTTTGTCCGAGACAATGCCTCTTCGTTGCGGGCGCGCGCATTCTGCGGGCGCGCATCCACCTGCGGCCGCCATTGGCGGCACCATATCGGTCATGATAGTAGCCATCAGGCTGAATAGAGTCGAAGCCAAGGTAAAGCGGGGCAAAGGGTGGCACAATGCCCGCTTCCGGCAACAGGGTGTTGCGCTCAGTGGAACATAGATGATCGACCTGGATGATATCAGAAGCTTCGTGGCGGTGGTCGAAAGCGGCGGCTTCAATCGTGCCGCCCAGAGCCTCGGCGTGTCCAAGTCGATCGTCAGCCGGCGCATCGCGCGCATGGAGACTGATCTTGGGGCGCGGCTGATTAACCGCAGCACGCGCGGCATCAGCGCCACGGAGGCCGGGCTCGAATTCAAGGCGCGCTGCGGGCGCATTCTTGCCGAACTCGAGGAGGCGCGGGATGCGGTCGCCACCTATGCCGGCGGCGATGTTACCGGGCGCCTGAGGCTCGCCGCACCGCTTGCCTTCGGGCAGCGCTATCTCGGCCCCATCCTGACCGAGCTTGCCGGCCGCCATCCGCGCCTCGAGATCGATGTCTCCTTCTCCGAGCGCGCCGTCGACCTCATCAACGAACATTACGATGCGGCGATCCGGCTCTTCGAGCTGCGCGATCCCTCGCTGATCGCGCGCCGCATCGCGCCGGTCAGGCCCTTCATCGTCGCCAGCCCCGATTATCTCGCCCGCAACGGTCGCCCCGAGAGGCCCGAAGACCTGCTTTCGCATGACTGCATCATCTATTCCGGGCGCCATATTCCGGAATGGAAGTTCCGTGCCGGCAAGCGCATCGTGTCGATCCGCCCGAATGGACGGCTTCTGACCGATAATGCCGAGGTGCACCTGGGCTGGACGATTGCCGGGCTCGGCGTGGCGGAGCTGCCGTCCTTCATCGTCTCCGACGAGATCCGCAAGGGCACGCTCGTGCCGCTGCTGGTCGAATATTATCTGGACGAGGGCGCGATCTACGTGGTGCGTCCGCCAGGGCCGCATGTGCCGGCCAAGGTGCGGGCGCTGATCGAAATCATGCTGGAGCGGCTCGGCGGGGAGGGCAGTGCCGCCTATCCCCCGGTTCTGCAGGCGGGAGAATAGACCGCCCTCCCGTCCCGGGCGCTGCAGTTTCGGGAATTTCGTTACCGTTATAACACAAGGCGCCGACACAGGTTTTCGGCCAGTTTCATGCAAGCTCCGCTTTCCAGTTTGCGCGCATCAACACGCCAAACAGAAGGATGAGACACCGTGATCGTCGGTTCCGATAATTCAGTCCGCAGCGTTTTCAATGCCATGCCCAGGGTCGCCGTTTCCGTTTTCGGCGAGGAGAAATACGAGAAGACATCAGGGGAAGCGGCGAACGCGCTTCCTGCAAAATCGGACGACCAGTTGCTGGCCGACCTCTACGATCGTACCGCCCAGCAAACGCTCGATGACGCCGACATCGATGGTGACGGGATGATGAGCAAGGACGAATACATGGCCGCGCAAAAGCGGCTTGCCGATGCCGATAACAGGATCTTCGATATCGATGCCGCCGAAGACCGCTGGTCGACCTTCGATCCCGCCGGCAAGGGGGCAATCGACAAGGATGAGATCATCGAGGGGCTGAAGATCCTTTTGCCGCTCAAGGTCGGCCATCTCGATGCCGACATGGTCGAGCGCATCCGGACGCAGGCCCTGGAGGCTTCCAAGGAGACGCTGCAGAATTTCCAGGATGCCATCGACGTAGAAAGCAAGAAGCCGGCAATGGCGGAAACGATCAAGACGACGATCGCCGTGCAGGCCTCGCTGCTCTCGCTTTATGACGAGTTCAAATAACCTGCTGCGGCCGGGTAAGGGAGACAAAAGGGCGAGCGGTCGCTGAACCGCTCGTCCCTTGGCAACAGAAAGGTCTTCCTGCCGTGGTCGACGCCCGTCAGGCGAACAGCAAGTCGCCGGATTGGAGGACATAGGCTCCGTTCAGCATGGCAATGCCGACGGCGCCGTCTCCTCCGGTGCCGTCATCGTCCCAATAGAGCGTGCGGTCGGACGTGTTGAAGTAGAACTGGGCGTCCGTGCCGATCGCGGTCTTGCCGACATGGTAATCCAGGGTGGATGCCGTCATGCCCTGGAAGTCGCTGGACGTGAACGACAGGAAGTCGTCCGCGCCGAAATCGCCGATGAAAACGAAGTTCGATGGGCTCGGTGCGGCAAGGACGAAAGTATCGGCGCCGCCGCCGCCGGCCAGGCCGTCACTGCCGCCGCCGCTGACAATCGTGTTGGCCGCGGCATTGCCTGTTATCTGGTTGTTGCCGGCATCGCCGATCCCGGTCACGGCGCCGGCCTGAAGGATCAGGCTCTCGGCTCCCGTTCCGGCGAGCGAATAGGTCTCGGCGGTGGAATAGATGATATCGGTGAAATACGAGGGGTCGTCGCCGGTGTCGTGGACGACGTCGCCGGCGCTGTCGACCTTGTACTTGTCGTTTCCTGCTCCGCCATCCATGGTGTCGTCGCCGGTGCCACCAGCGAGTATGTCATCGCCGGAGCCGCCGTAGAGCGTGTCATTGCCGGCGCCGCCATCGAGATAGTCGTTGCCGTCGAGACCGGAAAGCGTGTCGTTACCCGCTGCGCCGCCGAGACTATTGTTGCCGCTGTTGCCCGTCATGACGTTGTCGAGCGCGTTGCCGCTTCCGTAGAGATTGCCTTCCGCGACGAAGGCGAGGTTCTCGACATTGGCCCCAAGCGAGTAGCTCACCTGGGCAAGGATCGTGTCGGTACCTTGGCTCGCCAGCTCGATCACCCTGTCGGCAGCGGTATCGACGACGTAGGTGTCGTCGCCGAGGCCGCCCGTCATCCGGTCGTGGCCGTATCCTCCGTCCAGATGGTCGTTGCCGGCAAGGCCTGTCAGCGTGTCATTGCCGGAGCTTGCGTAGATGGCGTCGTCTGCGGGGGTGCCGACCAGGTTCTTGTCGGGATAGGTGCCGTAGATGCGACTGCCGGGAATCTCCACCGCATGGGCGTCGGTATCGAAGCGGACCTGGAAGATGCCGTCATTATATCCGTTGACGTCGTTGTAATCACTGTCGGACGCCCAGCTGACGACCCAACCGCCGTCATCGAGTGCTGCCACCTGGGGCATATCCTTGTAGGTATGGGTCAGCGTGTTGAGGAGCGTCTCGTCGCCGTTTTTCGTCCCGTCGGCATTAAACGCCTGCTGATAGACGTGATAGAAGGTCTCCGAACTGCCGATCACCGTCCAGGTCACCACCCAGCCGCCATCGGAAAGAGCCGTCACCTTCTGGTTCGAGGCATACATGCCGTCGGTATCGACCTGGGTCTCGACGCCTTGTGGCGTCCCGTTCGCATTGTAGGCCTGCTGCATCATGTGGGCGTCGCCCGAGAGCCAGATCACCACCCAGCCGCCGCCGTCCAATGCGGCGGAGGTATGGTAGCCCTGGTTGCCGCCGGTTGTGGTATTGACGCGTGTCTCGGTGCCGAACCGTGTTCCATCGGCATTGTAGGCCTGCTGATAGATCCCGCCGCTCGAACCGTCCTGGCCATTGGATCCCCAGATGACGACCCAGCCGCCGTCACGTGTCACCACCGTCGGGCTGCCCTGATAGGAATCGGTGTAGGTATTGACGGGGGTTTGCCCGCCGTGCGGCGTGCCGTCGGCATTGTAGATCTGCTGGAATATGCCGGTTTGCGAACCGTCCTGCAGGGTCCCAGTAACGACCCAGCCGCCGCCATCGAGCGGCGCCATCGAACTGGCGTTTGTAAGGGTCTCTCCACCGACCTTGGAGCCGTCGGCGGCGTAGGCCTGCTGATAGGTCCCGCCCTGGCCTACCGACAGCCAGCTGACGACCCAGCCTCCGTCAGAAAGCCCCATGACCGACCGTAGCCCCTGTCCCCCGCCTTCATAGGTGTTGACCTGGGTCTCGTTGCCGCGCGGCGTACCATCAGCGTTGAATGCCTGCTGATAGACCCCAGGCGTGGAGATGCCCTGGTCTCCCCAGGTAATGACCCAACCGCCATCGGCAAGGGCGGCGATGGCCGGCATCTCCTGGTTGCCCTCGACGATGGTGTTGACGCGGGTTTCAGGACCGGAGGGGGAGCCTGTGGCGTCGAAGACCTGCTGGTAGACGCCGGTACCGCTGCCATCCTCTAGGGTGGAGGCCCATGTGATCACCCATCCGCCGCCCGGTAGCTGGGTGGTCACAGTACTGTACTGAGAATTGACCGTGAATGTGTTGACCTGAGATTCCGCAAACGGCATTTACCTTCCTCCTCAGACAGATAGTAACCGAATGAATGAATGGGGTGCTGCAGATCCGATCCGTATTGCTACCATACCGTTCTTTTTTGAAGATTACCCGACAGTCCGGATAATTTTCAAAAGAGAACGGCGGCAGCCGGGCGGCGAGCCCATCACCTCGCAACGGCACAGCGGTCTTTTCGGGGGTCTCTTCGGGAAGGCGGTCCGCGCCTAGACGGGCTGAACGCTCCTCACCACGCCCGTCCGGTCAATGACGCAGGCGAACTTGCGGCCGGAGGCATCGAGGTCAACGCTGAAGCCGCCGGCTTCGACCGGACGCGAGCCTGTCGGCAGGATTTTCGCCCTGTCGAGACCGGCCTGCTTGGCGGCGGCATCGGCGCAGAGGAGCTGCAGGTCGGCGGGTGCGGTCTCGACCGCCGTGCGCGACATCTGGTCCGGCGGCGGGGCCGACTGGCAGGCTGCCAATGCCGAGAGCGAGCAAAGGAGCAGGGCCGGAAGCGGCCGGCTCTTCAGGAAAATGCGCATGTTGATCCCCCGTTTGAAACACTCACGCTCTGATGCCATCCACCGTCAGACGCCCTTGTAGAGGGCCGCGCCCTGCATCAGGACGATGACCTTGGCGCCGACCTTGATCCGTGAGTGCAGGTCGATGATGTCGTCATTGTTCATGCGAATGCAGCCCGAGGATACGTCGAGGCCGATCGACCAGGATTCCGGCGTTCCGTGGATGCGGTAGATCGTGTCGGCGTCGCCGGCATAGAGATAGAGGGCGCGGGCGCCGAGCGGGTTGTCCGGGCCGCCTGGCTGGCCGGCCGCCCATTTGGCGGCGTTCGGATCGCGGGCCACCATTTCGGCGGGCGGGGTCCAGGTCGGCCATTCGGCTGTGCGCCCGACGCGCACGATACCGGCCCAGCCGAAGCCTTCGCGCCCGACCCCGATGCCGTAGCGGATCGCCTGGCCGCCGGGCTGCACGAGATAGAGAAAATGCTGGTTGCCGTCGATGATGATCGTGCCCGGCTCCTCCGCCGTGCGGAAGGTCACGACCTGCCGGCGGAAGGCATCCGGAACCTGCTTGTTGCGGGCGAAGTATTTACGGGCCGTGTTCTTGTCGTAATCGACCCATTGCCGGGTCTTGGGATCGTAGATCTGCGTGCCGGCAGCAAGGGCGACACAGGCGGCGAAACCGAGCGCGAGCGCGGCGAGGGCGGCTTTTTGCAATGTCCGGCTCATGGCTTTGCCCATCCCTCAATGCGGGCGGCATTGTCGGCCACCCATTTTTCCGCATAGGCGGCAGGCGGTGTGCGCTCCACCTGCAGCGCGTAGGTCATCATGGTCACTTCCTGCGGCGTCAGGTCGACCTTCTGGAGGAAGGCGGCGACATCGGCATGTTTCTGACCGAAGGATGCCGACCAGGCGATGTGGAATTCCGATGGCGGCCAGGCGACATCGGCCTTCGAATGCTCGATCCAGAGAGGATCGCTGCCGGGTGCGATCTTCCATTCTGCGGGATCATAGGCCGGTTCCTGCAGCCGTATCACCTTGTGCAGCTCGAAGACGTTGTGCGGCGCGTAGCAGGCAAAGACCATCGGCCTGCCGGTGGCGACTGCGGCATCGACGGCGGCCATGCCGACATCCTCTTCCGCTTCCACCAGCGCCAGATTTTTAGCGTAGCCGTAGCTCAGGGCGCGTACCCGCTCGATGCTTGCCGAGGTCCAGGTCGGTGCACCGATCCAAAGCTCGCCGCGGCCATCACCGTCAGTGTCGAGCAGGGCGCCCTTTTCAGGGTCCGAGAGGTCCTTGACGCTCTTGATGCCGGCCTTTTCGGCGTCCTCGGTGGCGCAGAGGCCCTGCCAGGCGGCAACGGCGCGTTTTGCCAGAACTACCGCCTTCTTGTCATCGACATATTTTTCGATCGCCGCATCGAGGTTCGGCCGCCAGACCTCCGGGTGGATGTCGAGCTCGCCGCTCTCGAGACCGGCAAAGGCATTGAGCTCGCCCATCTCGCGCAGGTCGGCCTCAAGGCCGAATGTCTTGCCGATCGCAACCTTGAGAATATTGGCGGTCGCCTGGCCGGACGGCCAGTTGGGCACAGCGATGACGAGATCGGCGGCCTGGACGGCGTGCGCCGAGCCGGAAGCGATGAAGATCGATGCCGTCACGGCAAGCATGGCTCTCGCCCGAAAGCGCTGCCGTTGCGGATTTTCCCTCTGACGATGTCTCAAAGAAACCCTCCGTTTCCGCTCCCCAGCAGGCCCGAGTCCTAAGCACATTGTGCACATGCCGGGGAAGTACGTTACGGTAAACTCCGGCGTAAATTCAGGAGTTGAACTGCGAAGCGGGGAAGGCTTCGGGTCGCCGCTGCGCTCTGCGCAGACTTTCCTCCACCACTGCGGCCTCACACGAAAAACCGGACTTGCCCCGAATCCGCGAATAAGGTTTCGTGGCCGCGTTTCAGCAGGACCCCAGCACGCCCATGTTTGTTTTCGCCAAGATTTTCTGGATCGTTTCCCAGCCGGTGACGATCTTCTTCCTCCTGATGGCGCTCAGCGTGCTTCTGATGTTCTTTTCCTTCCGGCGGTCCGCCATCGCGGCCGGGCTCCTGTCGCTGGTCCTCATCTTCGTGAGCTTTTACACCACATCAGGTGCGCTGATCGTGCAGGAGCTGGAGGATCGTTTTCCGCGGCCGGCCGCACCTGCCGATGTCGCCTGCATCGTCCTGCTTGGCGGCGGGATCGCGACAAAGGTCGACGGCGTGCGCGGCGGCTACAACCTGGATGACGCGGCCGATCGCTACATCGAAACGGTGCGCCTGGCCGGCGTCTATCCCAATGCCAAGGTCATCATGTCCGGCGGCGACGGCAGTCTCCTCGGCGGCTACGTCAAGGAAGCGGACGTCATCCGCAGGATGTTCGACGATTTCCATATCGATCCGGCCCGCGTCGAATATGACACCCAGTCGCGCGATACCTATGAGAACGCCATCAATACAAGGGCGATCCTGCAGCGGCTGAACCTCAACCACTGCCTGCTCGTGACATCGGGTTTCCACATGCCGCGGGCAGTGGCAATCTTCCGCAATCTCGGCATGGACGTCACCCCCTGGGCTGCCGATTACCGCACGACAGGTGAAGAGGGCCTGACGCTGTCCGTCGGCCATCCGATTGACAATGTCGACCTGTTGACGACGGGCATCCGGGAATGGATCGGCATCGTCGCCTATTATTTCGCCGGGCGCGTCTCTACGCTTTATCCGCAGTGAGGGTACGCGGTCTTCGACGGCAAGACTTCCGCCGAATAGCGACCCGGTACGATCGATCAGCGACGAGCTTCCTTGCAGCCGTCTGTGGCGCCGCCACTGTCACCGGCTGGTCATGACTCGCGGTATGGATTCACGGCAAGCAGCCGGACGAGAGCAGCGTTTCCTTCGCTCTCACTTGGCGGCGCCAAGTAGGTAGCCCCCGTCCCAGTGATAGATCTGCTTGTCGTCGACCGTGACCTTGACGACCGCCTGGAACCCGGCAAGCGTACCGCTGCCGGCATGGAACGCGCAGGTTCCCTGCATCGGGCTGGCAGTGTCGTAGGTGACGCAGTACCCGACCGCCGTGTCTCCGTTTCCGACGGCAATAACAGCCGTGCTGCTGCCGAAAAGGGGACTGCCGGTCACCGGCCCATAGTATAGGATCTTTGTGCCTGCCGGGATTGCCGCGAGGTTCGATTCCGTAATGGTGCAGAAGCTCGGGGTCTCGCCGGTGTACTGGCTGCATTCCTTGGAAATCTTTAGCGGTTGCATAGCCGGCGCAGCGGACGCCACGGACGTTAGTGCCAGGATGGCACTGGCTGACAGGATTAACAGTCTGCTCATTGGCCCACTCCCTATGGTCGAATTAACCTCCCGGATTCTACTCGCTATCTCTTCTCCCAGCAATTCGCCCCTTTGGATCTTAGGGGCGATGGGTTGCGGTCTGCCTCACCGCCGGCCTGCCATGAGTCCGGACCCTGGCGAATTCCGCACTTTTGCTCGCATCGGAACATGGCTATATGTTTGCGCGGGGCAGCATCGGGTGCCAGGGAGCTCTCTTGAGAATATTGATCATCAGCAGGAAGGCGGAGGAGGTTCGGCGGAGCTTCCAGATCCGGCAGATGGCCGCACTTGGCCTTTCCTACGAGTTTCTCGACGCATTCGAGGCCGCGGACCTGTCGGACGAGGAATGCCAGACGGCCGCCAGCAACTGGCCGAGCCCGACCCGGCGGCAGGACATCGCCTGCTTCCACTCCCACCGCAAGGCCTGGCAAACAGTGATCGAGCATGGTGCGAAGACACTCATCCTCGAAGACGATGCGGTGCTGTCAGACGATATCGCGGCCGTCCTTGCCAATATCGAAGCGCGCAACGAGGCATGGAACACCGTCTACGACCTCGAATTCGCCCCGCGGCGTCATATCCTCAACCGCAAGCGCGCCTGGCAGGATGAGGCCGGCGGTTTTGGCGCCACCCGCGTCTATCAGAACCGGGTAGGGCTGGCAGGCTATGTCATCGGCCCCGAGGCGGCAAAGCGCATGCTCTCCGAAACCACCACCTATTCGCTGATCGACGCGCATTTCTGGCACTGCTCCTGGCTCGCCGCCTACCAGATCGAGCCGGCGCCGGTCATCCAGCAGCGGTTTCTGGAAACCGAGGCCGAGAGCGCCGATTTCGTGCGCCCGGAAAAGGACCTGGTCTTCCTGCCGCTCAGCAAGATACGCAGGTTCGCGCGCCGGATGGAGCTCGAAGGCATCAAGGCGAGAAACCTCATTGCCGGCCTGTTGTGGGGGAAGAAGCGGGATGTTCTCGTCGATCGCTCACGGTTCAACGAGGCCGTGGTGAAATCGGCCCAGCTGGGGCTGCTGCTGGTGCCGGTGGTCGGGTAGGAGCTGATTGAACTGGTGGCGCAAATGTCCGGCGTTTTGATCGGGGCTTGCCCCGTCAATGCGGCGAGGCATCCTCCGCCAGCGTGTTGATGATCACATTCGTGGCGACGAAAGTGAAGAAGTCGTCATGCTCTTTGTCGAATGTGGGACCCGCCATATCGAGGCAGAAAACACCTTCCCCGAGAGACGGGCAAAGGCAATAGCGCCAAGAGGCGCCGGCGTCGGCCACTGCCACCGCATCGGCGGGAATGGGATCGCTTTTACGTGGGCCGAAGAGCGAAGCATAGGCAGGGGAGTTGTAAAGCTGATAGGATGTATGCTGCTTGACTGACGATGCGGGGTCGGGCTGGTAGACATACATGCCTCTTGCCGTTTCGCCGGTTCCGACTGCACGCAGGAACTCGAGATATTGTTGGGAAATGCCGGGGTGGCGTGCGGCGATTTCCGTGACAACGCTGTCGGGGACAGGATTCAGGGTAGAGAGTTGCTGTTCGGAGTCGAAGTGCAGAAGTTGCGCCAGATCTTTAATCATCGGATTCCAACAGTTTGTGCACTATTCGGCAGCGCGCGGGCTCTGCGGAATAGTGCATAAGTTACGGGATTCTTCCAGCCCGACAGATGCGCGTCGTTCGCGAGCCGGGCATTGTTTCGCCTGCGACCACCCGTGCGCCACCGTTGACACTTCTCCGCATATCCCGTATCTCCCGGCCCATGCCAGTCCTCTGGCCGTAAGCGTTTGACGTCAAGCAACGCACTTATCGATCCTCGCCGGTCGGAGTGCGTTTTTTTGTGCCCGTCGACGAGGGAACAGCCAGGAGGTTTTCATGGCTTTCCGTCTTACCGGTGATCGCGAACAGGCCAGGCTTTATCTGCTGACCGCGATCCTCTTCATCTCCTATCTCTGCGTCGCGATCGCGCTTCCCGTGGTGCCGGTCTTCGTGACGGGTGCGCTCGGCCTGAGCAATGGCTGGGCGGGTCTCGGCGTCGGCATTGCCTTTCTTGCCACCATCCTTACCCGTGGTTATGCCGGCGGGCTGGCGGATAGCAGAGGCGCCAAGGTAGCCGTGCAGCGCGGGCTCGCCTTCTATGTCGCGGGTGCGCTGATCTCGCTTGCCGCGGGGCTGTCGCTGCAGAACCCGGTTGCGGCCTTCGCCATTCTCGTTGCCGGGCGATTGTCGATCGGGCTAGGCGAAAGCCTTGTCGCCGTCGGCGTCATTGCCTGGGGTATCGGGCTTGTCGGGCCGCAGCGCTCCGGCCGGGTGCTGGCGCTCATTGGCGCGGCGATCTATGGCGCACTCGGGCTTGGCGGGCCGCTCGGCCTGCTGCTCCTCGATAATCTCGGCTTTGCCGGGACGATGGCCGTCGGCGCGGCGCTGCCCCTGCTGGGGCTTGCGGCAATCCGCAGCGTTCCGGCCGTCGCCGCCCATCCGGGCAGGGAGCGGCCGCCGCTTGCCGCCGTCATCGGCCGCATCTGGCTGCATGGGCTGATCGTCTGCCTGCAGGGCATGGGCTTTGCGGCGATCGGGTCCTTCTTCACGCTCTATTTCCGCGATCTCGGCTGGGATCATGCCGGCCTCGGGCTGACTGCCTTTGGCTGCGGCTTCGTGCTGGTACGCCTCGTCTTCGGCCATCTGCCGGATCGTTACGGCGGGCTTGCGGTGGCCGTGGTGTCGCTTGCGGTCGAGGCGATGGGGCAGTTGCTGATCTGGACGGCGGCCGATCCCACTGTGGCGCTCATCGGCGCCTTCATGACCGGCCTCGGCTGCTCGATGATCTTTCCCGCCATGGGGCGAGAGGTCGTGCATCTCGTGGCCCCACATCTGCGTGGCACAGCGCTCGGCGGCTTCTCGGCCTTTCAGGATCTCGCATACGGACTGACCGGGCCGCTCGCCGGCGTGCTGGCGGACCGGGCTGGTTATGGCAGCGTGTTTCTGGTCGGCGGAATGACGGCAATCTGCGGGTTTGTCGTCGCTGTGGTGTTGCGGCGAAGCAAGGCGGTCACTGCAGGGTGACGTGGCGGCCTCTCCGTTCATGGAGGCGAGGATGCTTCCTCGCCTCCATCATCTCTTGCCTGTTACGGCTGTTCTTTCCCTGCCGCGCTTTCCGAAGCCGTCGGGCTGCCGGCGATCCTTCGAGCGATCCCATCAAGAAAGAGGTCGATACCGGTCAGGAAGTCGGCGCGGTCGTCGTGGTCAGGCACTTTCGGGGCGATGCTCTGCACGAAGGGGAAATCCTCGGGATCGAGGGCCGATAATCTAAACGCGATCTCGCCGAGGAATGCGTCGCGCTCGAGATGCTGCATTCGCGCCATCTCGGCATTGGCCGCGTTCTGGCCCCCCACGCCGAGCACATAGTTCAGAAGTGCGGCCACAACCGTCCATTCATCGTCATGCGGCACGCCCATCGCCCGAACCTGCCGGCCGAGATGTTCGAGGATGCGGATTGTCGGCATTGATCCCGGTGCCTGCGCCAAGGCCGAGCCGAGCCATGGACGCTCGTCCAGCGCGTCGAACAGGGCGAGGGCGAGGGCGCGGATCTTATCAGCCGGTGATCCGCCGGCGGAACGCGCGGCGATCACGTTGATAACGATCGCATCGGAGGCGGCTACAAGGAGGTCGCTCTTGTTTTCGACATGCCAGTAGATCGCGCCGGCGCCTGTCTTCAGTCTTTTCGCAAGGGCCTGGAAGGTCAGCCCCTTTTCTCCACCCTCGTCGAGGATGGCGATGGACGCATCGACAACGCGCTCCCTCGTGAGTGAATCCTGTCTTCGCTTTCCATCCGGTTTTCTCATGCCTCATCTTGACATGGATGGAACGACATTCCAACTATGGAATGACATTCCATTTTAAGTAATTCCGGAGAACTGACATGCATGTTCCTGTTGCCATCATCGGTGCCGGCCTCGGCGGCCTCGTCCTTGCGCGGGTCCTTCACATCAACGGCATCCGCGCTAAGGTCTATGAAGGCGATGCCTCTCCCGAGGCAAGATCGCAGGGCGGCATGCTCGACATCCACGATTTCAACGGCCAGCTCGGCCTCAAGGATGCAGGCCTTTACGAACAGTTCCTCGACCTTATCCATCCCGGCGGACAGCAATCCCGCTTCTTCGACAAGGACGGGACGCTTCTCATGGACAACCCCGATGACGGGAAGGGCGGGCGCCCCGAAGTGCAGCGAGGCGAACTGAGGCGCATTCTCCTGGAGTCTCTGCCGGAGGATGCGGTGCACTGGGGCTGCAAGCTCTCGTCGGCACGATCCCTTGGCGATGGGCGACACGAACTCATATTCGCCGACGGGCAGCTTGCGACGACCGATCTGCTGATCGGCGCCGACGGCGCCTGGTCGAAAGTGCGGCCGCTCCTGACGGATGCGACGCCGACCTATACCGGGCTGGTTTTCTTCGAGACATGGCTCAACGACGCCGATGTCCGTCACTCCGACAGCGCGCAGGCTGTTGGCGGCGGCTCGATGTTCGCGCTCGCGCCCGGCAAGGGGATCATGGCGCATCGCGAGCCGAACGGGGTGCTGCACGCCTATATCGCCCTGCGAAGGCCGAAGGCGTGGGTCGAGAGCATCGACGTCTCCAACCGGGCAGCTGCCACAAGCCGCATTGCCGCGGAATTCGACGGTTGGGCTCCATCGCTGACGGCGCTGATCACCGGATGCGACGTGGGGCCGGTGCCACGTATCATCCACACGCTGCCGGAGACGCATCGATGGAGCCGGGTTCCCGGCGTGACCCTTCTCGGCGATGCCGCGCATCTGACGGTGCCGTCAGGAGAAGGCGCCAATCTCGCGATCTATGACGGCGCCGAACTCGGCAAGTCCATCGCGACATCGTTTGGCGATATCGAGGCGGCGCTGCTTGCATATGAAAGAGAGCTCTTTGCGCGCAGCACGACAGCGGCAGTGGAGGCTTCCAAGCTCACCATGCTTCTGTTCGGCGAAACGGCCCCCTACGGGCTGGTCGAGGCTTTCGAGCAGGAGCTTCTCGGGATCCCGAATTCCTGAGATCGACGTCCGAGCAGGTTGCCTGCGTGAAAGAGAAACGCCATCGCGGTGAAGGCCATCAATCTTGTCCTGCCGCTGCGATGACCCATCTCCCTGATGGCGACATCGGGGGACACTTCCATGCCAACACAGATCCTCTTCATCCAGGGTGCGGGCGAAACCACGCATGACCAGTGGGACAACAAGCTCGTCGACAGCCTGGCGCGTGAACTCGGCGATGCCTACGCCATCCGCTATCCCCGCATGCCCGATGAGGGCGATCCGCATTACAAAGCCTGGAAAGCGGCCGTCATCGCCGAGTTCCAGACCCTTGAGGATGGCGCCATCCTGATCGGCCATTCCTTCGGCGGCACCGTGCTTCTGCATACGCTTGCCGAGGACTGGCCGGCATTCGAGCCGGGTGCGGTCATCCTCATCGCGCCGCCCTTCATGGGCGAGGGCGGGTGGGAGAGCGATGAGATTGTCGAGTGCGACGACTTTTCCGAGAGCCTGCCGGAGGGCCTGCCCGTGCTCATCTATCACGGCAGCGAGGACGATACCGTGCCCTTTGCCCATATCGAGCTTTACGCCAGGGCGATCCCGGATGCGGTCGTCTGCGCGCTGCCGGGGCGCGACCATCAGCTCGACTGTGATCTCGCCGACGTCGCCAAGGATATAGTCTCGCTGGACGGATAGGCGGCCGCCCCATTCCATCCGACAACCATTGCCATCGCATCTTCCTGCATCGCTGAAATCAAAGCCGATGCAGGAGCTGGCGCATGATGTCTGAG
Source organism: Sinorhizobium sp. B11 (assembly GCA_039725955.1). NCBI lineage: Bacteria > Pseudomonadati > Pseudomonadota > Alphaproteobacteria > Hyphomicrobiales > Rhizobiaceae > Sinorhizobium > Sinorhizobium sp. B11. The sequence goes on along the minus strand of CP091034.1, from coordinate 2,303,123 downwards.
CATTCCGGAACAAGGGATAAGGTGCCGGGGCACCCCGGCCGCCGTCCTCATGCCATCGGCATGATCCAGCCGCTGGCCGGCCTCTTTCTTGCCGCCGGCTTCGTGGTCCTGCTTGCCGGCCGTCATGAGCGCCAGCTCATCCATGCGGAGCGCATCCAGCAGGAGGTCGTCGTTCGATGAACACGTTCTGCCTGCGCTTCGATTTCGACGAACTCGTCATTCCCATTCTCGGCCGCAACGATAACGGCCTGCTGCTCTACGGCTCGGCAGAACTCTCGGGCGATCATGAGGGCTTCAGCGTCGAGGCCATCCATCTTGCCGAGGGCACCATGCTGCGCCCGGCCGGCAATGCCGAATCCGGCAGGCCCGCGCCCTTTGCCGACGAACTCTTCCGGCGCATCGCCGCCGTCATCGGCAATGACAGGACGGTGCTCGGCCGGCACGCGGCAATGGAATGGGCCGAACTTGTGGAACGCCACAGCGAGGCGGCCTGAGCGCTGTAATCTCGGGCGGCGGTGCGGAAGACGGACCTTGCCTTTCTCCACTTTCGCACTTTCCGGATCGCTGAAAAGTGTCCTCCGTCATGGATCGTGAACGATGATAGGAATAATTTCCTTGATTGTTGGCGGCGATGACGGGTACAACTTTATGACGACAGCGAGGTCCAGTGAGGAGAATTTTGCATGCAGGCCTGCCCGCTCCCAGGGGGCGATGATACAGTGCTCGTCCTGCTCTGCGGCGAGTTGCATGAAGCGGCGAGACTTGCGGAACGGCGCCTGGATGCCATGCCCGATTATGCCGATACGGCGCAGGAGGCGGCCGCCATCGAGGAGATCCTGCAGCCGGGAGAGGCGATTGCCGACCGGATGCTGTGTCTGCGGGCGATGACATCCGAAGGCGTCGAGGCGCGGTTACGTGCCGGGCTCTGGAAGCGGGGGGAATATATCGGTGCCTATCGTGCCGGGCGTTAATCGCGAGGAGGCGCTTCGCCATTGTGCGGCAGATTCCGCCGATGGCAGCTTTCGGGCCTTTGCGGACTGCTCCGTTTCGTGCGGCCGATGGCCGAACTGAGAGCTCACGACCCGGTAAAGTCCATTCCTGCCAGCCGGGCAGCCACGGCCGCATCCAGATTCGACTTATGGCAGCGCCCGTAGAAGGCCCGCGTTTCCGTGGGCATGCCGGAAGGAAAAGCGACGAAGTCCTCGATCCCGCAGCCGGCCTGCTCGTTCAACGCATCCTGGACCAAGAGGCCCTCCGGCAATTGTGCGACTGTGTCCCGCAATTTACCGAAATACGCGATGTTGCGCTCGACGATCGACGGGTCGGCGGTTTGGCCATGTGCAAGAATGACGTAACGTGGCTGCAGGTCCCGGATTTTCCTGAGCGACAGGCAAAGGCTGCGAAGATCTTCGGGCGATCGGCTCCAGACTTCTGGAACAGGGTATTCGACTGCATCGACGGCCAGGCAGACCTGAAGTTCCGGTATCCAGACCGCAACATGGTCTGGCGTATGTCCGGGTGTATGCAGCAGTTCCAGCGTCAGATCCCCTCCGTGCAGCGTCATGCTTTCACCTGAGAAGCTGGTCGTCGGCATTATGATTTCAACGTCGTGGAAGCGTGATTCCTGCGATCTCTTGTCGGCAAGCTCTTTCTGTGCGGATGGGTCGCACAGTCTCTCGATTGCTTTGTCGTGGGCAATGATCGGTACATCATTGCCGATGGTCAGGTTGCCCCAGAAATGGTCCCAATCCATGTGGGAATTGATCACGACAAGGGGACGATCATGAATTCGGTCGGCAAGCAGTTCCATCGCACGCGCACAAAGGCTCGGCGTGGCCAGCGTGTCTACGAGAACGTTGAACCGCTCGGTGCGTACGAACACGCAGTCGACCTCATCACCCGCCCGGACCACAACGATGCGCTCATCGAGGCCGGGATAGGTAGTCAGCTCGACATCAATAGCCATCACAATGCCCTGAAACTTGGGAACTCAGGAGAATCTCCTCACGGTCCCGTTGATAGTATCGATGACCGCAATTGACGCAAACCGACTTTTGACCTGATGGCATTTGCGACCGAATTTCCGGGGGCGCCCCCCAACCCCCTCGTCGCGCGGGGCGGCTCCTCAGCGTCAGATCGCCGGCATCATGCCGCCATCGACCCGGAGATTCACGCCCGTAATATAGGCGGCACGCGGGCTGACGAGGAAGGAGACGGCATCGGCAATCTCTTCCAGTGTTCCGACGCGGCCAAGCGGCACTTCGGCGAAAAGCGGTAACACCGCCTGTTCGATCGTCTCCCAGGCGGCATCGGCAGCCACGCCGCGTTCGGCGGCCACCTCGCGGAAGCGGGCGTCGAGGCGGGCGCTGCGGATCGTGCCCGGCGAGATCGTGTTGACGGTCACGCCTTCGGTCGCCACTGCCTTGGCCATGGAAGAGGTCATGGCGTTCATGGCGGCCTTGCAGGCGGAATAATCCGGCCTGCCGGCAGGCGGCATCAGGCCGGCGAGGCTGGAAATGTTGATGACGCGGCCGAAGCCTGCCTTGCGCATCTCGGGCAGCAGCCTTGTGGTGACCCTCACGGCTGCCAGGACATTGCGGTCGTAGGCTTCGGCCCAGGAGGCGGGACGGCTTGCCGCCCAATCCTCCGGCTGGCCGGAACCGCCGGCATTGTTGACGAGGATGTCGATGTGGCCGGCAAGCGCCCGTGCCTCGGCGATCAGTTCCTCCACCTCATCGTCCAGGGTGAGGTCGCCGGTCACCGCATAGGCGCGGCCGCCTTCGGCAATAATCTCACGGGCCACGCGCTGTGTTTCGCCCCTGTCGCGGCCGTGGACGATCACGGTGGCTTTCTCGCGGGCGAGCCCTCGGGCGATCGCTTCGCCTATGCCCTTGCTGCTGCCGGTAACAAGCGCTGTCCTGCCGTCGAGTTTCAAATCCATGGCCGTGTTCCTATCTTGGAGTGGATGCAACACAGAAGAACAGGATGATGCTCGACACAATTACGCACTTAAAAGTGCCCATGGACCAGGAAGAGCGCTCCGCCTGCCTCGGGCCTGACGGCTCCGTTGCGCATGTGGCGCGGGTCATGAAGATGATCAGCGGGCGTTGGAAACTGCCGATCCTGTTCCGGCTCTTTGCCGAGCCCTCGATACGCACCTTGCAGCTGAAGCGGGACATGCCGGGTATTTCACAGAAGATGCTGACCCAGCACCTGCGGGAACTGGAAGAGGACGGGCTGATCGAGCGGCGGGATTTCGGCGAGCAGCCGCCACGCGTGGAATACCGGCTGTCTCAGGCGGGCAGGGCGCTGATGCCGGTGCTCATGGCGGCGCGGGAGTTTTCGCGGGATTATTCTGTTGCAGGGTAGCGGATCGCATTCAGATCACGCGGCTTCATGCGGGTAGTTGAAGACCCCGCCCCAACCCCTCCCCACAAGGGGGAGGGGCTTACCTTGCCGCACCCGCTTTCCGCACGTCAGACGTTTTGGAAGGAGCGCGGCGGCGCCTCGGGTTAGTCCCTCCCCCTTGTGGGGAGGGGTTGGGGAGGGGTCTTTGGAATCCGAACCTCGAACCCGCAAACAAAAACGGCGCCCCTTGCGGAGCGCCGTCGCCTGCCGAAGCAGAAAGACCTGAATCAGATCAGAAGGCCTGGATGTTGACAGCCTTCGGGCCCTTGCCCATGCGATCCGGCTCGGTGTCGAAGGAAACCTGCTGGCCTTCGCGGAGCGACTGGATGCCAGAAGCCTGGAGAGCGGAGATGTGGACGAAAACGTCCTTCGCGCCGCCTTCCGGCGTGATGAAACCAAAACCCTTGTCCTGGTTGAAGAATTTTACGGTGCCCTTGGTGGCCATGGGGGATAGTCCTTTTCCCATTGGTAGTTAGTTTATCCGCACCCCCGGCGGTGGGGAGGCGGACGGCTTTAGCTTTCGCGTTTCGGCCTGGAAGCCGGACGCGAAGGGTCAGTCGAGACGTCACGTACGGGGAAAGAACATCTACGCACATGGGTGTCACCCATGCCGCCCAACCGGAATTGGCGCTCCAGCCAGACATTACCACTTCAGTCCAGTCACCGGCATGCGAAATGCCCGAGTGTCGCAGTTGGTGCCAGCATTTCGGGCAAAAAGCAAGCGGTAATATTGTGGCATGTCTTTCGCGGTTGCGAGAATTGATGATGATTCAAATGGTTGGCAGAGTGTTAGCCTATGCTGACGGATCTGTATCATTGCGGGACGGGGGTCGCATTTGCAACCTAAACGCGGTTCGATACTACTGCTGGCCGAGGTATGCGGCGGGTCGGCCATGGCTTTTTAGGCAGCAGCCGCACAAACTTCGCAACGAGGGGCAGGCCGTGCTGTGGGATCGAGCCTTTCTGCCGGCCACACCAAAGGGAAAACTCGTCGCATTAACCTTTCATCTGTGGGAAAATCGGCGCCGTTCCACAATTTCGTCCCGAGCTGCCGCAAATATGGCAGCGTGTTTCGGGGCTTGATGCGGCGTCTGCCAGCCGGTAGGTCTCGGAGGGACGAAGCAGTGAATGAAGGAAATGCCGGCGTGATCGATCCCTATGCCATGCTCGGACTGGAGCGCGACGCCAGTGGAGAGGCGATCAAGCTTGCCTGGCGCAAGGCCGCCAAGGGCGCGCATCCGGATGCCGGCGGCGATGTCGACAATTTCAACCGGCTGCAGATCGCCTATGAACTGCTGCAGGATCCCGTGCGCCGGCGCGTCTATGACGATACCGGCTACGATCCGCAGCTCGCCGATCCCAGGGATCTCGAAGGCGTCTTGATGCTGGAATCGCTGGTCAACGAGGTGATCCTCGACGAGCGCGAACCCGGCAGCTTCGATCCCGTGGCCGCCATGCGCCGCAAACTCTCCGACGACATCGTCAAGAGCCGCTTCCACATCCTGGAGCTCGAACGCCACCGCGCCCGTGTGCGCAAACACATAGACCGCCTCGGCCGCCGCCCTGAAACCGACGTGCTCGGCTCGATGCTGCGCGCCCGCAGCGAGGCCATCGCCGACGCCATCCGCAAGACGGAAAAGCAGATCGAGACGATCGAGCACACCTATACGATGCTCGAGGGTTACTCGTATGAAGTGGAGGTTCTGGCGCCGCTGGAAGAGGTGGCAGTGGCGGTGGTGGAGCCGCAGCAGGGGGAGGCTGCGGAGTAGGGGTTCACCTCCGCATTTAGCCATTGAACCGTCTCGCATTCGGGGCATGCGCCATGAAGACCTTGAGAATCTATGGCCCTCACGAACGAGCACTTCCTTTCGATTTGCGTGATGTCCTGCAGTGCCTTGTGCCTCGCTCCCTGAAGGCTTCATGGAAAGTGTCGGCGGTCGATGCAGGCTATCCGTGGTTCGATGCCAACGGTCCCGGCGGTGAGCTTCTGCATGCGATGGCGCAGTCTGGCAAGCCCGTGAGCGGTCGGGATCTGGCGGCAGCGGCGCAGGACACGCTTCAGGTCATATGGGGAGAGTTTACCGGATCGCTGCCGGCCGACCCCGACCGGGCCTGGGTCGTCATCCGGGCGATCGACAGTACGTTCTACGAAGTCATCACGGATGATCAGAAGGTTCTGAGGACGATTGAGCGGCGTTTCGCTGATGTGAGGCAAAATGACAGTGCCTGGAAACCGATGGCTCGCGAAGAGGGTGAAGGCTTCTGGTACCCGTGAGGGTGACATCGGCAATACTGTCATTCCTGCGCTGAATGACCACTAGCGGCGAAAGAATAAAGTCTCTCCTGCTCAAGGGCTTGGGCACGCTGGATCTCTGTGCCATCCCTCGTGCTAGCACGAGGAGGAGATGAGGGAAGAGGGCGCACTGCGCCTCTCTGCCGCATCACCTTGACCCTCGCATCACTTCATCCAAGTTGCCGCTGTGGGCTTAAGCCTGTCATCCGGAACGAGGTCATCCCGTGAAGTTCTTCCAGTTCCTCCTCTGTCTCACGGTCTCCCTTTTCATCCTTCCGCAGGCCCAAGCCGACGAACTCGTCCACTTCGACAGTGCCGTCGTGAAGCCGAGCCCGTTTCTGGAGCGCAAGGCGAAAGAGCAGGGCGAGGTGCTGCCGGCGCCGCAGGCGACGCCATTGATCGGTTATCTCACCCGCCCGCAAGGCGACGGGCCGTTTCCGGCTGTCGTGGTGATGCACGGATGCGGGGGCATCCATCCGCATGTGAGAGACGTCTGGCCGGAGCGGCTGGTCTCCTGGGGGTATGTCACGCTCGTGGTCGACAGTTTCACCACGCGCAACATCGAGAACAGCTGCAAGACCTATCTTCCCGATCGGGTTTTCGATGCCTATGGGGCGCTGGACTTCCTGACGAAGAGCGGCTTCGTCGATGGAAAGCGCGTCGCTCTCATGGGCTTCTCGGCGGGTGGGATTGCGACGCTGGAGGCGACGAAGGTCGAGGGAAACGAGCAGCTCATGGATGAGAAATTCAGGGCGGCGGTTGCCTATTATCCCGTCTGTGCGCCACATGAGAGCGATGCGACGGTGCCGACGCTGATCCTGAATGGCGACCTCGATGACTGGAGCCCGGCGGAGCGTTGCCGGCAGCGGATCGCCAATCTCAGCGGCAAGGGGCCGCCGGTCGAATTGCATATCTATCCCGGCGCGCGTCATGATTTCGATGATGAAGCCATGACCAAGCCGAAGACGGTCTTCGGGCATGTGGAGGAATATAATGCTGCCGCGGCGGAACAGTCGATCGCCAGCGTTCAAGCCTTCCTGAAGACATATCTCGGCAAATAGCGCCTGCTCATCGGCGATGACGAAGGCGAGGAGCAGGCCCGCATCGCCCGGCGCTACTGCGCGAGATAGCCGCCGTCGATGTTCAGTTCCGCCCCGGTGATATAGCTTGCCTGGTCGGAGGCGAGGAACAGGCAGCCATAGGCGATCTCTATCGGCTGACCGCCGCGTTTCATCGGGGTCGTGTCGATGACGATCCTGTTCAGGTCCGGGTTCTGGGCGTCGGTCAGCGGCGTGTGGATGAAGCCGGGATGGACGGAATTGACGCGGATTCCTTCGCCGGCATAGGTCATGGCGGCATTCTTCGACATGTTGCGCACCGCGCCCTTGGCGGCATGATAGCTATGGGCGCCCGGGACCGCGGCGCTGCCCCAGATCGAGGAAATATTGACGATCGCGCCTGCCTGCTGCTTGCGCATGACGCGCACCGCCTCGCGCATGCCGAGGAAGACGCCGGTCTGGTCGACGGCGATCATCTTCTGCCAATCCTTCATTTCCAGCTTGTCCAGCGGCTCGTAGGCGATGATGCCGGCATTGTTGATCAGCACGTCGAGACGGCCGTGCTTGCGCACGATGGCGGCGACGGCCGATGCCCATTGTTCCTCGCTGGTCACATCGAGCATGATCGTCTCGACATCGCCGGCATAGGGTTTTTGCGGCGGCTTGATATCGGCGGCGATCACGATGGCGCCTTCGCTGGCGAAGAGGCCGGCCACCGCATGGCCGATGCCGCCTGCCGCTCCCGTGATCAACGCGACCTTGCCCTCAAGTCTCATGTCGCTACTCCCTGATCCGTCGAGGATTGCATCACCGGGCGGTGACGCTGTTTCCTTGCTTGTGGTTTGCGCTATTTGCCCGCGGGTGCGAGCACTTCCATGCGCATCACCTTGACGCCGCCATCGGCGAGATCGGGCAGCTTGGCGAACCAGTCCTTCACGTAGGGCATGGCGTTGTGGGCCTCGAAATCGGCCTGGTTGGCGAAGATCTCGTAGAAGATGAAATGGCCTGGGCTTTCCCGGTTTTCCTGCAGGAAGTAGACGAGATTGGCGGGATCGCCGCGCACGAGATCGATCAGCGGCAGGGTGACGGCGCGAAGCTCGGCCTCCTTGCCGGGCTTGGCGCGCACTTCGGCGACCATCGAATAGGCGCCGTCAGAGATCTTCGCATAGCCGGCGCCCGGTCCGCCCTCGGCGGTGGCGAGGCTTGGAAAGAGGCCCGCCAGCAGCAGGGCCGATGTCTGCAGATAGGCAAGAGTTTTCATGGCATGTCTCCTTGTCCCGCGAAGGCCCGCAACGGAGCCGCGGTCTGGATGTCGAATATTGCGGGGTGGGCTCAAAGCGCGTCGCGCTCTTCCAGAGCCGCTCGCCGCGCTTCAGCTCTTTGCTTTTACGCAGTCGTTATCGCAAAACCGCTGCACAGTTTTGCGCGACATGCTTTAGTTGGCGCTGGCGAGGCGCATATGCGCGTCATGCGCATCGGCGAAGCGCTTCTTCACCGGGCCGAGCGCTTTGACGAATTCCAGCTGTTCGCCTTCCGGGCCCTTGCAGTAGATCAGTTCCCAGCCATCGGAGGGGGCGACCGTCACCTTGTTGGTGTTGGTGTCCTGGGGCGCTGCCTTGCGTTCCTCTTCCGTGGTGACGCGGATGATGCGGTTTGCGCGCACCTGCGTCATGCCGCGCCGGGCGGATTCCGCTTCGAGATCGGTGATGAACTGGTTGAAGTCGACATCATCGCGCACATAGAAGCAGATATGCATCATGCGCGGGAAGGCCGGGCTCATATGCTCCACCGGCTCGGCAAAGGCTTTCGGGCCGCCCATCGGCTGGTTGGCATCGCGATATTGCAGGAGTTCGATCACCACATTGTCGAACTGGATGAAGCGCACGTCGAGGCGCTGGGCACCGCCGCGCAGATCCGGTACGCCGATGGTGCGCGGATTGACGCCGAGCGCATTGGCGATGATCTCCTGGTCGGCCAGCAGCGTGTTCTGCACCGCATCACCCTGGAAATCGCCATGGCGGAAGACTTCCGTGCCGCCGAGAACGGCGGTGTAGAATTCATAGGCGCGCTCCATGTTCTGCACGGTGAGGCCGAAATGCTGGACGCCCTGCAGGCGGGCGCCGAGCGAACCGGGGTCGCGGGCGGCTGCCGGCGCCTGCTGCGCCGAGACCTTGGTGCTGACCGAAAGGGCTGCGGCCATGCCGCCGATCGCAACGCCGCCGGCGGCGCGCAGTACGGTGCGGCGATCCGGGTTTTCGGGCTGGGTTTGGCTCATCTGCTCGTATGACATGCTTTTCTCCTCGGGATAGCGGATGGTTTTGCTGTTCGGGCAATTGGTGGAATTCTAGATCGGCGGCGCTTGCGGCCGGGGTGAAGATCGGGGAAATTCGGTGAAGGCGCATGGGCCGTTTCACCTTTCACCGGGAGGAAGCCGGCCGCTGGGGGCTGGCGCCAGGAGGGGGATGACATGGAGAGAAGGACAGCGTGGCTCGGGCCGGCGGCGATCGTGGTCGGCTCGGGGCTCGGCATGTATTTCAGTATCGGTATCGTGCTGATCTACGGTTTCAGCGTCTTCATCCTGCCGATTGTCGAGGATACCGGCTGGGACCGGACGGCGGTCGCCGCCGTCGTGGCGCCGATCGCTATCGTCAACGGGCTGATGTCGCCCGTCGTCGGCGCGCTGACGGATCGGTTCGGGCCGCGCCGGGTGCTGATCGCATCCTCGATCCTGATGGCCCTCGGCCTGACCGCCGTCGGCATCACATCACACAGCCTGCAAGCCTTCGTCGCCGCCGTCACCATCACGAGCCTGCTCGGTGCTGCGCAGACCGGGGTGCCCTATACCTACGTGATCGTCGGCTGGTTCAGCGCAAGGCGCGGCCTTGCGCTCGGCATCATGCTCTCCTTCGTCGGGCTCGGGATCGCCACGGTCCCGCCGGCACTAGCCTTCATCATTTCGCTCTGGGGATGGCGTTTCGCCTTCGTGGCGGCCGGCATCGCGGCAATGGCGGTCACGCTGCCCGTCGCCTTCTTCGTCATCCGCGATCCGCCGGCGGCAAGCAACTGCACGCAGCGAGGGGCATGATGTGCCGCAGGCGCTGAGGACATCAAGTTTCTGGCTGATGCTGGCGGCCTTCTTCCTCAATTATTTCGCGGCGGCAGCAGGTTCGATCTCGCTACCGGTGCAGCTCGCCGATCGCGGTGCGGCGCCGGCGCAAGCGGCCTTCGTGATGAGCATGGTGGGGCTCTCCTTCATCGTCATGCGCCTCGGCTTCGGGGCGCTGCTCGACAGGTTTTCACCGGTGCCGCTGACGGCGCTCGCCTTCCTCGCGCCCGTTGCCGGCCATCTGATCCTTCTGAATTCGGAGGGGCAGGCGGCGGCTTATGTCAGTGCCGTGTTCTTCGGCCTCGCCACCGGGGCGGAGGGCGATGCGATCGGTTTCCTGCTGGCGCGGCGGTTCGGCATGCGCAGCTTCGGCAAGCTTTTCGGCATCAACTACATGGCGCTGACAATGGGGGCCGGCCTCGGCCCGGCCATGCTGCATTTCCTGGCCCATGGAGGAACGCGCTACGATGAGGCGCTGACGGTCTTTGCCTGTATCGGTGCGATTGCGCCGCTTCTGCTGATGCTCGATCGCGGCATGCGGTCACCCGAGCGCGTCGGGGCGTGACAGGCCCTGGTGCAGCTGGCCGGCAAGGCGGTGTCCGTCGCTTGCGGCCGGCAGTGCATCGAGGAGCAGGCGGGCGCGGAGGAAGTCGCTGGTCTCGCAACCGTCGGCGAAGCGCCGATGGATGGGCGCCAGCAGATCGCTTGCCCTTGCGCCGTGCCCCTGCCAGAACCATTCCTCGGCAAGCGTCGTCGCGATGCGCAATTCCCATGAGAGAGCACCTTGCCGGTGGGCGAGATCGAGCGCCTGCAGATAGAGCGCTTCGCGGTCCTCCACCGTGCGTGCGGCGCTTTCCCGGCGCAGGAGATCGGCCTTGATGCGCAAGAGCTCCGGCATGCACCAGAATTCGCCTGTCGAGGCGGCGCGCGCGATGGCCGTCTCGATGGCCGCAAGCCCGGCCGAGGCATCGCCGTGTTCGCCAAGCCCGGCGGCGTAAATGCCTGCGTAGAAGGGGCAGCGCATGCGGAAGCCCACCTCATCCAGCTCGTCGAGCGCGTCCTTCATCAGAGCAAGCCCGGTGGGATTGCCGCCCTGCAGCAGCCAGTCGGCGCGCAGGCAGCGGCCCATCGCCATCCAGATCGTCATGGCATGTTCGGCCATGTGCATCTCGATGGTGGCGAGCATGGGCTCGGCGCCCGCGAGGTCTCCGGTCCAGAGCGCGATGGGGCAGGTGGTGTGGATGAGCGCATTGCAGAGCGCCAGCGCGTGCTGGGCGGCGCGCGCCTCCTGCAGCTGGCGTTCGGCCATGGCGACGGCCTTTTCCGGATGGCCCTGCAGCCAGAGCACATTGGCAAGCGTGCCACGGGCAGCCGAGCGCGGGTCGAGCTGGAAGCGGGCGATATCCGAACGTGTCACCGGCGGCACGTAACGGGCGATCATGCGTTCGAAATGACGGCGGGCCTTGCCGAGTTCGCCGAGGTAGCGCAGCGCCGTTCCCGTCTGCCGCTCGACATTGGTGCGGGCGGCCAGATCGCCGATGCTATCGGCGAGCTTTCTGATCCTTTCGGCGGTTGAGAGCGTCGTGCGGTGGTCGCCGGTCCAGGTGGCGTAGTCGCAGAGGCCCCAGAGGCAGCTCATCTGGCTTTCGACATCGCCGAGGGCTTCGGCGCAATCGAGCGCCATCGTCCAGGCGGCCTTGACCTCCGGAAGCGGCCCGCACGTGTGAAAGAGCGCCGTGCCGAGCGCCAGATGCAGCTTCATCTCGTCGCGCAGGCTTCTGTGACCGGCAAGGGATTTGCCGAGCGCGCCCTCGACGCGGACGCGGCATTCCTCGACCAGCGACAGATGCTCCCAGAAGGGAATTGCGGCGACCGTCAGCGCCACGGCGAGCGCAGTGGTGCGGCTGCCGGAAAAGGCCCAGCCGAGCGCCAGGCGGATATCATCGACCTTGCTGCCATATTCGGCCAGCCACTGCGCCGTCGGGCGGATTTTCCACTCGGCCTCGGCGCGTTCGGCAAGCGCCAGGAGATGTTCGGCATGGCGCTGGCGCAACGCCTCGTGCTCGCCGCTCTCGGCCAGTTTCTGCAGGGCGTAGCGGCGCGTCATGTCGAGCAGACGGTATTGCGTACCGAGTTCGCCGCGCTCGATGGCGATCAGCGATTTGGCGACGAGATTTGCCACGCCATGCATGCACTGCGCCCGCGCATGGCCCTTGTCGACCGCGACGGCGCAGGCCGATTCCAGGCTGAAGGCGCCGGCGAAAACCGAGAGCCGTCGCAGGAGCATGCGTTCGGGCTCGGCCAGCAGCCCGTAGCTCCAGTCGAGCGTTGCGGCGAGCGTATGGTGGCGGCCGGGGCCGGAGCGCAGGCTGCACAGATGCGACTGTTCGGCGAGAAGATCGAGCAGCTCGCCGGCGCTGAAGGCATCGAGCCGGGGCGCGGTCAGTTCGATCGCCAGCGCCAGCCCATCCAGCTTGCGGCAGATTTCGGCAACGATAGGCGCGTCGGCATCCCTGAGTTCGAAACCGGCAAAGCTCTTGGCGGCGCGCTCGACGAAAAGCTCGACGGCCGGGAAGGCCAGCGCTTCGGCGGCGGAGAGTGCGATACCCTGCGGCGGCGTTTCGAGTGGCGGCAGGCGGTAGAGCTGTTCGGCCGAGATGCGCAGCGGCTCGCGGCTGGTCGCGAGAATGCGCAGCCTTGGTGCTGCTGCAAGCAGCATTTCGGTGCAGGCGGCGGCCGCCTCGATCACATGCTCGCAATTGTCGAGGATCAGAGTGAGTTCGCGATCGGCGGCAAAGGCGGCAAGGGCTGCCTCGATATTGGCCGAATGCACCCTGAGCCCGAGTGCCGCGGCAATAGAGGTCGGCACCAGCGCCGCCTCGCTCACCCGTGCCAGATCGACGAACCAGACGCCGTGTTCACACGCGCCTGTCAGCTCATCGGCGGCGGCAAGCGCCAACCGGGTCTTGCCGATGCCGCCGGGACCGACGATCGTCACAAGGCGGGAATGGGCGAGGACATCCAGCGCCGTCTTCACCGCATCGCTTCTGCCCACCAGCCGCGTCGTGGAAACCGGCAGGTTATGGGCACGCGGCGGCATGGCTGCGGCAGGCACCGGCTTTTCCCCGTCCCAGGAGACCTGCACCGGCGAGACGAAGCGATAGCCGCGACCGCTCACCGTCGCGATATAGCTGATATCGGTGGCGGCATCGCCGAGCGCGCGGCGAATGGCTGAGACGGTGACCTTGAGATTGCTTTCCTCGACATAGGTTTCCGGCCAGGCGCGCGAGACGAGTTCGCTCTTGCCCAGGATTTCGCCGGGGCGTTCCACCAGGGCCGCCAGAATCTCCAGCGCACGGCTGCCGAGGCGCACCGGCCGCTCGTTTTTCACCAGCGACTGCCGCTCAGGAGTGAGGATGTACGGCCCGAAGGAATAGGAACGCAAGGTCGAAGCTCCAGACACCAAGGCCCTGACGGGTCTCCAGGCCGCGATGATAACCGCCGCAAGGCGCAAAAACCATGGCCCTGGATTCTGATCCGGTTGCCTTCCGTTTCAGGCGCGTGCGCGCGGCCTCACGTGGGGTGCCGGTCCATCGCGCGGGCTATCACCCCGCCTTGTCCGCCGCCATCGTCGTGCCTTCCATGGCGCCGATCTGATGCAGATGGGTCTCCAGCGCCAGCCTGTCGATCGAGGCCAGCGGCAGGCTGATGAAGGCCATGATACGGTTTTTGAGGAAACGGGCTGCCTGGGCAAAGGCGCGGCCTTTTTCGACCTCGTCTCCCTGGATGAGACCAGGATCCTCGATGCCCCAATGGGCGCTGACCGGATGGCCGATCCAGACGGGGCAGGCCTCGCCGGCGGCGGTATCGCAGACCGTGAAGATGAAATCCATTTCCGGGGCGCCGGGCTCGGCAAATTCGTCCCAGCTTTTCGAGCGGAAGCCTGCCGTGGGATAACCGCGTGCCGCAAGCTCTTTCAGCGCCATGGGGTTGACGGCGCCGGCGGGTTGGCTTCCGGCCGAGAAGGCTCGGAAGCGGCCCTTGCCTTCGTTGTTGAGAATGGCCTCCACCAGGATCGAACGCGCGGCGTTGCGCGTGCATAAAAACAGCACGTTATAGGCACGGTCTGCAGTCATTGCAGTTCCTCCCTCCCAGGCGTCCTGCCGGCGACGGCCGTTCTCTCACGGGTCTCCCCTGCCATGTCCACGATGCCGGCGTCTCGGTGGGTATCAGCATAGCACAGAAGCGAGGATCGGGCTGGTTTCGGCGCCGTGACGTGGAGCTAGCCCGAAAGGAGTGGCCGGTCTCGACGGGAGAGACGCGATGAACGGTACCGGTGCAGCCTGCAGGCATGGAGGAGGGATGAGGGCGCGCTGCGGCAGCTGCGCCAAGAAAAAGCCCGGCGGGGTTTTCCGGGCTGGAGGTGGTTTTTGGCGGGTGCGGCGGGTCGTTTCCTCCGCGCCTCTTATGCGGCCTGTTTCCCCTCTGGCCGTTCCGAAACGATCGATCATTGGCGATTGAGATCAGAGATGGTGCTTGCTCGAAAATTGAGAAGGGGGCACGGCCCGGGCAGCATGATCAAATTCATGGGAACAATGTCTGCGATCGTCGGTTCCTTAACTACCAGCAACTGATCCCATCAGGAGAATACCGATGCGCACGAAAATTGTCGCAGTAACGCTGCTCGCCCTTGGCATGGCCACATCGGCCTTCGCCCAGTCCAACCCCGCCCCGACAGGCGCCACCATGGACAAGAACACCACTGATTCCGGCGGCGGAGCCGGCGTCAAAACCAAGAAGCCTGTCGCAACGGACAAGATGAAGACCGGCAGCACGAAAATGGGCAGCATGAAGTCGAACAAGGTTCACTGCCCCGACCCTGCAAGCAGCAGCGGTACCGGTCCCGGCAAGCTGCAGACCCAGGGCGGCACCAGCAATGCAACACCGATGGACGAGGCCTGCGCGGCGCACAACAACTGATCCCACACAGCCTGATACGGCGCGGGTCGAGAAGATGCCCGGTCATCATGAGGTGGCCGGGCGTTTTCGTGTCGGATGGGGCGATTAGGCGAGCAGCATCGCAGGCGGTTGAAGGGGCAGTTTGGGCGCCCGTGTTTAGCGCTCCTATGCCAGGCGTGCTCCGCAGAAGGAAGTGCGACGCCACACCCCAAAGCCGATGGCAACGCGCAAATATCCCGCTATGCTCCCCGAACCACCGAAGCAGGAGCATACCGCGCGTGCCGCATATCTACATCGTCACCGATTGCGAATTCGACGGCCCGATACCGGGCAGCCATTCGATGCTGTCCTTCGCCTCCGTCGCCGTTTCCGAGACCGGCCAGACGCTCGGTGAATTCGAAGCCGTGCTGCAGCCGCTGGAGGGCGCTGGACGCGACCCCGTCACCACGGCCTTCTGGCAGGCCCATTCGCAAGCGTTCGCGGCCGCGACTGAAAATGCCGAGCCTGCCGCCGAGGTCATGGCCCGCTTCACCGCCTGGGTGAAGGCCTTCCGGGCCGAGCCGATCTTTGCCGCCCATCCCGTGGCGCTCGACGCTCCCTGGCTCGATCATTACCTGAAGCGCTTCACCGGCCGGCCGCTATTCGAAGGGCCGTGGATCGCCGATCGCCTGTTTCGCCATCCGCCGCTCTGCATCATGTCGCTGGTGGCGGGCGCGACGGGGCGTAGCCCCTGGGAATGCGATATCGCCCATTATCCGCGCGAGTGGCTGGGCAGCGTACCCCACACACACCGCGCCATCGACGATGCCCGCGGCTATGCCAATCTCCTGCATTTCTTCCTGACCCGGCGCGAACCCGGCGGCGGCTACCGGCCGCTGCTGTCTTAAGCCCGGCTCTAGGTCAGCCGTATCAAGCCGGCCTCGGTCGGCCTGAAACCGCAGGCGCGGTAGAAGCCGTGAAGATGCGGCTCGAAATCGACATGCAGCCATTCCGCCCCGCGCTCCCGGGCAACCCGCACGGCCTCGACCACAAGCGCGGTCGCGATACCCTGTCGGCGCAGATCCGGATGGACCGTGGTATCGAGGAGGAAGGCATGGATGCCGCCATCCCAGGCGACATTGACGAAGCCGATCAGCCGCCCGTCATGATAAGCGCCGAGATGGGCAAGGCTGCGCGACAGGATACGGGTGAAATCCGGCGCCTCAGCACCGTCCCAGGCGGCGGGCCAGAGGGCGGCGAATTCTTCAGGCGAGGGGAAAGGGTCGATGCGGATGTCTGGCATAGGCTGTTTCCGGTTGTGGCGGTGGGAGGCGCGAGTCCCAGCATAGCGGAACGCGGCCGTAGCGTATCATCGACCGGACGGCTGGGGCCGGAAGAGGTCGCCCATGTGCGGGGCGATGCTTCCCGCCATTTTCGTGCCCTCGTGCCGATGCGAGGAGGGCATGAGGTCACTGGCGGGCACCCATCCAGGAGCCAACAGCACCCCTACTGCGTTTCACTCAGCAGCGCACTCAGGCTCCACGGCTGCTCGCCCTGCTGGTCGGCAATATCCTCCACCTTCCAGCCGCCACGCTCCTTCACCAGCGTGTAATAGAGCGTCACCTCTTGGCCGTTGCGGAACTGCACCTCCAGCTCGGCCCGGTCGTCCAGCAGGATCGGCTCGCCGATCTCGACATTGCTTGCCTTGCCATCCTGTCCGGCGATGACGGGATCGAAATCGATCGCTCCGACTTCTCCATCCGGCGTGTTGTCGATATCGGCCTGCAGCATTTCGTTCAGATGGTCGGAGAAGAAGGCCGAATAGGGCGAGGGGCCGTCATCGCCAGCTTTGTCCGTGTCGAAGCTGTAGAGGGCGTCAAGCAGCGCTTCCGGGGTCTTGTAGGTCGCGGCGAAACCCGAGGAGGCGATCAGCGCCGACAGGGCGAGGCCGAGGATAAGGGTGGACAGGCGCATGTGCGCTCCTTCTGCTGAGTGAGGATGTGTAGCAGGAGTCGCGGGTGCCGAGGGAGGGTGTTTCGTGAAAAGAAGTGCCGCCGAACGCGCCGTCACAGCGCCCGCGAAAGGCCACGGCTGGCGAGTACATTGCGGGCCGCCGTCACACCCCATTCCTCGTCGAGGTCCTGTCCCTCAAGTTCGGCTTCGGTCAAAGGGGTCACGCGGATCAGCGGCACGGCGCCGAAAGGCAGGCCTTCGATGCGGCCAACGTGATCTCGACAACAACGATCAGTCAAGCTTTCTTTGCCGAATTACTTGCCGCCTTCAAGTGAGGACTATGAATGTAGCGCAATGCTTTTCTTTCGAGATAACTCATCATCATAACTCGTCCGCGAGCATCAGCAAAAACTCGATGTCGAAAATCGGAGGGATGTTTATCTAGCGTCGCTACAAATATCTGCTGGAGATCTTTGAATACAAAATAGGTGTCCGCCACTTCTCTTCTTTGCGCTGTGAGGTTCTGAACTTCGTTTACCAATACAAAAATCGTCATCGCGCCGGCAAACAGGGTTGCCAAGATGATGATTATAATTGTTGCCGTATTAAACGGGAGGTTTTCACCTATTGCATTTCGCAAGCCTAGAGCCTCCAACGGAGCGCCGGTCGTCAGCCCAAGGGCTATTCCAAACCCAAAAATCATACCAAGTATCGATAATCTTCGGCGAGAGGTCTCGAGGCGGTCTATGGCATTGGTAAGGCGGGCGGACCAGAAATCGACCAATGTCCAGAGGCCTTCGACGTCTTCCTCATAGGCAGCTCGTAATCTATCTTTTTCCTTCGAACCGTCCCAGTCAAAGTCACTCATTTACACATTCCATCGATTAATTTTTCAAACTTTTTGAGATGCGCATTCTGGATATTATCATCATACCCAGCAGCCGTTGCAAAAATCTGATGATTATCGACAGTGCGATGATTAAAATGGCCATAACTTACCGACCATGTCTGATGTGTGAAGTTGTTGGTGCCAAGTGTAGCGCGCATCTTGGATATCGCAATCTGGTAGGGATTCTGCGTGTTCTCATAGTAAGACTTAACTGCGGCTCGCTCGGGCCACCACAGATCCTGCTTTGTCACCAATGTTAGAAATGATATTGGCGTATTAAATAGTTCTGTGTGGTCGACAATTTCTTGAAGCGCATCGATTTCAGCTTGGATCCGGTTCTCTCTATACTGACGTATATTATCTTCAGTTATTCCAGTAGCGAATTCCGGAATACTCGCGAGTTCGCTTTTAGCAGGCGAATGCATACCCCAGCAGACTACGTTGATCACTATTGGTGTTCTCTTAGATGCGATAATTTCTCGAAATAACTTCGACCATTCCTTGCGATATATTTCTTGTCCAGGAGGGACCTTAACATTGATAAAGAATCTACCCTTTAGACCATCATCCTCCATCGCAGTTGACAGATTGTAATCTCCAGTCAGTTGATGCGTCTCTATATTTCCTGATAATATTTGTCCGGTTGTTGATTTTCCAGTTCCCCCGCATCCAAATAGAACTATCAAATATTTTCCGTTTTTAACCCTCTCATAAAAATCCTTCCCCCACTGGAGTACTGCACCTCTATTTTCGTAAGCCGCATTTATGGCTACATCAGCAGCCAAGCCACCCATAGATTCTAAGAACATTTAGCCCCCCCTTGTCACGACGATAAATTAAAAGTTGTATAACTCTTTTTCTCTACAATTATCAAGAATATTGTAAGTATATGGACTTCATGTTCCCAGGCTCCAGGGCCCATCGTCTATGCCTTAATGTTTCATCGTTCAGCCTCGCTTATGCTTCTTCAGATCCCCTTAGTTCCCGATCTGGTGGGTCATCTTGTCGACACACTGTGCTACCTTCCGATCCCGCTCCTCGGTCGTATGGCCATCCCGGATCGCGCGCCGTAAGCGCAGACCGCCCAAACCTAGCTGGCCAAATATTGTTTAGGGATTCCATGACACCGTTGCCCCGCAGCACCGTGCTTCGGTGTTGGGGTCCTTGGATCTGCCGCCGTAAGTGTTGTTAATCGCGCTTGTCCACCATTCTTCGGCATCCGGTCCGCAGGCTCTGCATTTACGCCGGATCAGTTTTCGCGGGGATCGAAGAAACGGCCCCCGTCTTCAAAACACGATGTCACTTCATCGGTGCCGGAATAGCGGCCTCAAGATGGGAGACCACCTTGCGGGCGGCTTTAGGGGGTTGGTTGCCAGTACGGATCAGGGGGACGTAGCGCAGGATGATTTCGGGCGTGCTGCTTCCTTTTGGGCTCAAGGGCAGCGATGACAGGCACTGATAGGCACGAAAGGAGAAGCCTATATTACCGCCCCGGCCGCCCCGTCTTGCCCTTCGTCCGCCCCTTGCGCTTCTGCTCGCCCGGATCCTCATAACTCCCGACACCCGTCTTCCCGCGCACCAACGGCCGCGTTCCATCATCCCGCTCCGGCTGGCCCTCCAGCAGCGGCGAAAACCG
Organism: Sinorhizobium sp. B11; assembly: GCA_039725955.1. NCBI lineage: Bacteria > Pseudomonadati > Pseudomonadota > Alphaproteobacteria > Hyphomicrobiales > Rhizobiaceae > Sinorhizobium > Sinorhizobium sp. B11. The sequence continues at coordinate 2,283,842 of CP091034.1, read as the reverse complement.
GTTCGTGCCCTTGGCGGCATCCGGCTTCTCCGGCACGTGCCCGGTCACCGGCTTTTCCGTCCTGCCCACAGTCATCTCGTCCAGCGTGTTGCGGCGGAAGAGGGTCTTGTCGTCGGCGGGGACCGGGCGGGCGTTGCGGCCGCCCATTTCGTCCAGTTCGGGTTTGGCGAAGTAGGAAGGGGAGGTGGGCGTGGCCCCCTCATCCGCCCTGCCGGGCACCTTCCCCCCCGTGGGGGGAAGGGACTCGCTGGTCGCCTTGGCGTTTCGCCTGATGCCTTCCATCGCTTTGGCTTCCTCGCGGGCGAGCGGGTCGTCCATCGCGGCGAGTTCGACGGCCTTGAGGCGTTTGATTTCGTCGCGCAGGCGGGCGGCCTTTTCGAAGTCGAGGTCGGCGGCGGCGTCGCGCATGGATTTTTCCAGCGCGTTGAGATGGGCCTGAAGGTTGTTGCCGACGAGGTTGCCGCCATCGGCAAAACCCTTGCCGGAGGCGCCTGAAATGTCGGCGCGGACGTGGTCGCGCTCGTAGACCGAGTCGAGGATATCGGAGATCTTGGCCTTGACGCTTTCGGGCGTGATGCCGTGCTCTTCGTTATAGGCCACCTGCTTTTCGCGGCGGCGGGCCGTCTCGTCCATGGCGCGCTGCATGGAGCCGGTAATGTTGTCGGCATAGAGGATGACCTTGCCGTCGACGTTACGCGCGGCACGACCAATCGTCTGGATCAGCGAGGTCTCGGAGCGCAGGAAGCCTTCCTTGTCGGCATCGAGAATGGCGACGAAGCCGCATTCGGGAATATCCAGGCCCTCGCGCAGCAGGTTGATGCCGACGAGCACGTCGAATGCGCCGAGGCGCAGGTCGCGGATGATCTCGATGCGCTCCAGCGTGTCGATATCCGAGTGCATGTAGCGCACGCGCACGCCCTGTTCATGCAGGTATTCGGTCAGGTCCTCGGCCATGCGCTTGGTCAGCACGGTGCAGAGGGTACGATAGCCCTTGGCGGCTGTCTCGCGGATCTCGCCGAGCACGTCGTCCACCTGGCTGCGGGCCGAGCGCACCTCGACGGGCGGATCGATGAGGCCGGTGGGGCGGATGACCTGTTCGGCAAAGACGCCGCCGGCCTGTTCCATTTCCCAGCCGCCGGGGGTTGCCGACACGGCGACCGTATCCGGGCGCATGGCGTCCCATTCCTCGAAGCGCAGCGGGCGGTTATCCATGCAGGAGGGCAGGCGGAAGCCATATTCGGCCAGCGTCGCCTTGCGCCTGAAGTCGCCCCGGTACATGCCGCCGATCTGCGGAATGGTGACATGGCTTTCGTCGATGAAGACGATGGCATTGTCGGGCACGTATTCGAACAGCGTCGGCGGCGGGTCGCCGGGGTCGCGGCCGGTGAGGTAGCGCGAATAGTTTTCGATGCCCTGGCAGGAGCCGGTCGCCTCCAGCATCTCTATATCGTAGCGGGTGCGCTGCTCCAGGCGCTGGGCCTCCAGCAGCCGACCGGCCTTTTCCAGCTCCACCAGACGGCCCTTCAGCTCTTCCTTGATGGATTTGATCGCGGCATTCAGCGTCGGGCGCGGCGTCACATAGTGCGAATTGGCGTAGATCTTGACCGATTTCAGGTCGCCGGTCTTCTGGCCGGTGAGCGGGTCGAACTCGGTGATCGCGTCGATCTCGTCGCCGAACATGCTGATGCGCCAGGCGGCATCCTCAAGGTGGGCGGGGAAGATTTCGATCGTGTCGCCGCGCACGCGGAAGGAACCGCGCTGGAAATCCATGTCGCGGCGCTTGTATTGCTGGGCGACGAGATCGGCCAGCAGCTGGCGCTGGTCCAGCCGGTCGCCGACATTCATCTGGAAGGTCATGGCCGTATAGGTTTCGACCGAGCCGATACCGTAGATGCAGGAGACGGAGGCGACGATGATGCAATCGTCGCGTTCGAGCAGAGAGCGCGTGGCCGAGTGGCGCATACGGTCGATCTGCTCGTTGATGGAGCTTTCCTTCTCGATATAGGTGTCGGAGCGCGGCACATAGGCTTCCGGCTGGTAATAATCGTAGTAGGAAACGAAATATTCCACCGCATTGTCGGGGAAGAAATTCTTGAACTCGGAATAGAGCTGGGCGGCCAGCGTCTTGTTCGGCGCCAGGATGAGGGCCGGGCGCTGGGTTTCCTCGATCACCTTGGCCATGGTGAAGGTCTTGCCCGAGCCGGTGACGCCGAGCAGGACCTGGCTGCGCTCGCCGGTCTCCAGCCCGCCCACGAGATCGCGGATCGCCGTCGGCTGGTCGCCGGCGGGGCTGTATTCCGAGGCCATGCGGATCGAGATGCCGCCTTCGGATTTGTCCGGCCGGGCAGGGCGGTGCGGCGTCCAGATCTTGCCGTTCTTATGCAGCGGGTTGCCGCTTTCGATCAGCTTGGAGAGTGCCTCGACCGTGGCGGTGACGCCGCCATTGGCGAGACTGCCGGCATCTTCCAGCGAGATATCGAGACCGGCGACCGGGTTGAGGCCGGCCGCGGCGCGGGTCTTCGGGTCGCTCGAACCGCCGATCGAAACGCCGCGCGCCGTCTTGCTGACGGTGGCCTTCTTGTTGACGCTCACAGCCTCGGTGTGCTTGCGCGCCTCGTTCTCCACCTTCTTGCGGTGCTTGCCCGCCTTGGAGGCGATTTCGCGCTGGCTCTCGACGCCGGCCTGCTCTGCATCCGCCTCGAGCTGCTTCACCCAGTCGGCCACGGAGCCTGAGAGGGGAGCGCCTTCGAAAGACGATTGGGGGGCTTCCTCGAAACCGGTCGAGGCGGGAGATTTCTTCGGAGATTTTGCCATGCGCGGAATATGGCTGTTGTCATGCGGAAATGGAAGGGGTTGAGAGTACAAAAGGGAAACGAATGAATCGTTCGGGATTTTGGAATAGTGGGGGTGCTGCTTCGGCCGCTATCGAGTCAAAGAGATGGGCAAGGTTTGCGCCTGCAGCCCCCTCATCCGCCCTGCGGGCACCTTCTCCCCGCTGGGGAGAAGGGGTGTCTGCCGCAATGCCCGGTGCAACTTCAAGCGTCTCTTGTTGCAAGCGGTGCCGCGTGTTCCCGCCTTCTACCCATTGGGGAGAAGGTGCCCGAAGGGCGGATGAGGGGGCTCCGGGTGATGCCGCCACCCACCCATCACGCCGAGCGCTGATCCGCCGGCCCCTCGGCCCGCGCCAGGTTCAGCGCACTGTTGATCAGCCCGATATGGCTGAACGCCTGCGGAAAATTCCCCAGCATGCGCTTTGACCCCGGATCATATTCCTCCGCCAGCAGCCCGACATCGTTGCAAATCGCCAGCAGCCGCTCGAACAGCTGCAGCGCATCCTCCTGCCGCCCGATCATGTAGTAGGCGTCGACGAGCCAGAAGCTGCAGGCGAGGAAGGCGCCTTCGCCGGGTGGAAGGCCGTCATCCACTTCCTGCGTCTCGTAGCGCAGGAGCAGGCCGTCGCGCAGCAGCTTGCGCTCCACCGCCTCGACGGTCGCCACATAGCGCGGATCATCCGGCGCGATGAAGCCGACCATGCCGAGATGCAGCAGGCTCGCATCCATCGCGCTCGAGCCGTAGGCCTGGGTGAAGCAGCCGAGTTCGGCGTTGAAAGCCTTTTCGCAGACCTCGGCATGGATGCGGTCGGCGATCGCGCGCCAGCGGGCGGCTTCTTCGGGCTCGCCGTCCGCCTCGGCGATCTGGACGGCGCGGTCGAAGGCCACCCAGGCCATGACCTTGGAATAGGTGAAATGCTGGCGTTCACCGCGCACTTCCCATATGCCCTCGTCGGGCTGCACCCAGACCTTTTCCAGGAAGGGCAGGATGGCGATGGCCAGTTCGCGGCCGCGGTGATGCGGCGGCAGGCCGCCCTTGCGCGCCTGCAGCAAGGCATCTGCCACCTCGCCATAGACATCGAGCTGCACCTGCTCGGCGGCGGCATTGCCGATGCGCACCGGCGCGGAGCCTTCGTAGCCCTTCAGCCAGGGCACCTGCCATTCCAGCAGGTTGCGCTCGCCGGCGACGCCATACATGATCTGCATCTGTGCCGGCGCACCGGCAACGGCGCGCAGCAGCCAGCTGCGCCAGGCGCTCGCCTCCTCGTAGTAGCCGAGCTTCATCAGGGCGAGCAGGGTCAGCGTCGCGTCGCGCAGCCAGCAATAGCGGTAATCCCAGTTGCGCGGGCCGCCGATCTTTTCAGGCAGGGAGGTCGTGGCCGCGGCGACAATGCCACCCGTCGGCATGTAGGTGAGCGCCTTCAGCGTGATCAGCGAGCGCTTCACCTGCTCCGTCCACTTGCCTACCTTGGGGCATTTCGCGGCAAAGGACTGCCAGAATTCCTCGGTATCCGGCAGTGCATATTCCACCTGCCGCTGGGCCGGCTGCGGCAGGTGCGAGGGGGACCAGGTCAGCGTGAAGATCTGCTGTTCGCCGGTCGCGACCTCAAAAGAGCCGACCGTGCTCAGCCCGCGGCCTTCCAGCGGCACGGCGCAGTTCAGCGTGAGCCTGTCCGGGCCGGCAATGGCGGTGATGCCGCCATCCTCGCCATGCGTGACCCAGGGAACGGTGCGACCGTAATCGAAGCGGAGATTGAGCTCCATGTCGAAGGCGACGGTGCCGCTCTTGCCCTCGACAATGCGCATCAGGTCGCTGGTGCCATCGCGCAACGGCATGAAGTCGGTGACGACAGCGGTGCCGGTCTCGGTCTGGAATTCGGTTTCGAGAATGAGCGTGTCTTCGCGGTAGCGGCGCGTGGTGCTGTATTTGCCGCCCGAAGGCGAGAGCGACCAGAAACCGTTCTCCTCCGTGCCGAGCAGGGCGGCGAAACAGGCGGGAGAGTCGAAGCGCGGAAAACACAGCCAGTCGATCGAGCCGTTTCTGGAGACGAGTGCTGCGGTCTCGCAATCGCCGATAAGCGCGTAATCCTCGATAAGTGCCGTCACCATAACCTCCTCAGCATGTCAGCCGGGCTTTAGGTAGGGCTTGTACGCGGAGGTCAACCGCGACGGGTTTCCGGCCGGCGACGAGCCACGACGTTTTGATGGATGGTGAGGACAACTCCAACCTCCGGTGCCCAAAGTGAGGTGGAGCGCAGTTGGCGCGCAGCATTGTGGAACATCCGCCGCCTAGATCATCCGCCCGCCGTCATCTCCACCAGCCTCCTGTACCGCGGGTGATCGCGGATCGTGTCGAGGTCCGGATCGCTGGTCCACCAGTGGCGGTGCACGGAGGCGATCGGGAGGACCTTTTCCAGGAGGTCGAGCGCCGCATCCTGGTCTCCCATGTTCAGATAGGCGCAGGCGATATTGTACATGGCGTTGAGATCATCGGGGTCGATGGCGAGCGTGCGGGCCGCCCATTCCCTGGCGCGGTCGCATTCGCCGAGATAGGCCAGCATCAAGGCTCCGAGCTGGGCAGGGCTCGAATTCTCGGGATGCTGGCTGAGTTCGCGTTCGGCCCGCTCCAGGCCCAGCCGGCCGGCCCGCTGCATGTCGGCGTGGCGGCCGAGCTTGAGATAGATGCAGGCCAGGAGCGCGGCGGAGCGGTAGTCGTCGAACCGCAGCCGGGTGGCGCGTTCGAACAGGGTGGCAGCTCGTTCGAAATCGCCATTTTCGAAGAAGAAGCGCGCGAAGAAATAGTTTGCCTCATGCAGATCCGGATCGAGCGTGAGCGCCAGCTCGAATTCGGCGGCTGCTTCATCGCGCTGGCCGCCATATTGCAGGGCGAGGCCGCGCGAGGCATGGGCGTCGGCGAGATCGGGATCGAGTTCCAGCGCCCTGGCGCTCGTCGCGAGGATGCCCTCGATGGAGATATCGGCATATTGCCAGGAGTGGAGAACGGAATCGCAGAGCGCGATGCCGGCATAGGCGCGCGCATAATCAGGATCGATCTCGGCCGCCTTCGAGAACATGCGCCGCGCCAGCAGCATGTAGGATCTCGAGCACATGTGCAGGAATTGCCGGCCCCGGAGGTAATAGGTGTAGGCCTTGACATCCTCCGTCGGCGTGGCGTCGATCGCCGCTTTCTCATCCGGCAGCAGCCTGACCTTCAGCTGCTCGATGATGGCGTGGGCGATCTCGTCCTGTATGGCGAAGATATCGGTCAGTTCGCGGTCGTAGCGCTCCGCCCAGAGATGGCTGCCATCCCGGCCGTCGACGAGCTGCCCGGTAATGCGGACTCGGGCGCCGGCCTTGCGCACGCTGCCTTCCAGCAGGAAGCCGACGCCGAGTTCGCGGGCCACCTGCTCGATCTTCACGGCCCGGCCCTTGTAGGTGAAGCTCGTGTTGCGGGCGATGACATGCAGGCCGGAGATTTTCGCGAGGTCGGTGATGATGTCTTCGGTAATGCCGTCGGAGAAATATTCCTGCTCCGGGTCGCCGCTCATGTTGCTGAAGGGCAGGACGGCGATCGAGATCCTTTTCGGCACTCGCGGCCCGGTGCGGGAAGACATGCCCTGATCGAACTTCACGCGGTAGCAGGCGATCGGCTCGGCAATGTTCTTGACCCGCTGCTCGCCCATCGGCTCGAAGGCAAAGGCGAGCTTGCCGGAAACCTCACTCGAAACCTTGCCCGAAACACAGATGCCGCCGGGCTCGGCAAGGGCCTGCAGGCGGGCGGCGATGTTGACGCCCTCGCCATAACGATCCTCGCCCTCGACGATGACCTCGCCGAGATTGATGCCAATCCGTATTTCCAGCGGGGTGCTTTCCGCAGCACCGGCATTGCGCCTGATCATGCCGCGCTGCAGGGCGGCGGCGCATTCCACCGCATCGACGACACTGCCGAATTCGGCCAGCAACCCATCACCCATCAGCTTGAAGATGCGGCCATTATGCTGGCGGATTTCCGGCTCCAGCAGCTCCTTGTGATCTGCCCTCAGCCGCTGGAACGTACCGGCCTCATCCTGCTCCATCAGCGCCGAATAGCCGGCGACATCAGCGGCGAGAATGGCTGCGAGCTTGCGTTCCATGCCGGTCCCCTCGATGAGCATGCTCTCGAGTGGGAGTGTAGCATAGGCGCGAAAGCCAGTCTGCTTCGCTGCAGAGATCGGGGCTGGGCCGGGACATTACGCAGGGGCGGCCGACGGGTAGGGGTGCCCTAGGCAGATATCCTGCGCAATGCGCCGTCTTCCACCTACAGCAACAGCCGCTCCAGGCTGCCCTGGTCCTTCACGCCATGCTGATAGAAATGCAGGATCTGGATCGCCAGTTCCTCGCGTTCGCCGTCCGTGGCGATATGCCGTGCCGCACAGATATGGTCATAGACGCTCTGGCAAAGAGCGACATCTTCTTCCTGCATCGGCGTCTGACTCGCCGACATTTTCTCTCTTATCATCGACATTCCCTCAAACGTCCCCCCGAACGTTCTAGGGCGCAGATTGTGTTCTTCAATAAAAAGTAGATCACGTCCTCGTGCAGCCCCGTCCGCCCTGGGGATTTCTTCAATGCCTGTTCACGATGTTACGCATGTAATAGCAACAGATCCGCGCTTGCGGTAAAGGAAGGAGAAGGGCCGCCCGGTTCAACAGGTTGGGCAACCCTTCTCCACTGGGTTTGCAGCATCCAGCGTGGAACATTGTAGGCCTGAATAATGGAACCGCAATTTCACTTTTTAAATCGCGGCGAAATTATTTCAGCTGTTGCTTAATAAATACCCGGCGGAGCTTTCCGCCGGGTATTTGTTTAATTTTTGCACAGTTAAAACGGAGACTTGGCAGTCTTTTTGACTTGTCAGACCGCCACAGCCATCTGCGCCTCATCCATCTGGGCGAGGCACCTCGCCTGATCGAGTGGCCGGCCGAGTTCCTCATAGCGGGCGGCGGCCTCGGCGAAGGCGGCGACGGCGCGGATTCTGTTGGCCTGGGCTTGGCGCTGGACGCCGCGGGCCTCCCATAGAGCAGCCGCCCAGGGGCCGCCCTGCCACATGCCGGCAATGCGTTCGGCCTCGTTCAGGCGGCGATCGACCTGGTCGAGATTGCCGGCCTGGGCGAGCGCGATCGCGGACGCCGTGCGCAGGCCCATGGAGCAGGGCTGGCAGGCGCCCGGGGTCAACAGCCGGTCGCCGGTGAGGATGGCTTCGGCGACCTTTTCCTTGCTGGTGGCGGAGCGCACGGCGAGCGCCTGCAGGCGCAAGAGCAGGTGGCCTGACAGCCAGGATGCCTGCGCATCGGCAAATGCCTTCTGGATGAAGCGGGCGGCGCGCCATTTCTGGCCGCGGGCAAGCGCGATCTCGGCCAGCCGCTCCAGCACCAGCACCCGGCCGGATATGGCATTGGCTTCCACATGCAGGCGCTCGGCCTCAACAAGCAGGCGTTCGGCCTCATCGAGATTGCCGGCGCAGCGGGCGATTTCGCCGAGGATAAGGCAGGCGAGGCCGCGGCCGGCCACGGATTTCGCCTCGTCGGCGACACCAAGCAGCTCTTCGGCGCTCTCATGGATGAGGCCGTGGCCGCGGGCGTCACACAGGCAGAATTCCGCAAGGCAGAGATGGCCATCGAAGACGGCGGGCACGAAGGCGCTGCGCTTCCTTACCCATTCGGTGAATTCGCTGCGGAAAAGCTCTCGCCACTGGCCCTGCATATGGGCCGTGAGCCCAAGGATGGCGCCTGCTTCGCCGACCTCGCGGCCGAGGCCGGCATCCAGCGCCTCGGCGCGGGTCTGGCGGGCGAGATCGGCAGCTTTTGCGAATTCGCCGCTCTGCAGATGCACGAGCGCCCAGGCAAGGGCAGCGCGGATGCGCTCCACCGGCGCTGCCGGTTGCGCGCCCGATAGAGCCAGCGCCCGCTCGTAAAGCTCGATTGCCGGGCGGCTGGGGCCGACGCCGAGCTCGGCGTGCAGCTTTTCGCGCAGCTGGTCGAACTGGCGGATCGCCTCCGTGCGGTTGCCGGCATCGAGCGCTGCCTGCATGAGGGCGCATTGCGCCTCCTCGTCGGTCGGGTCGAGCGCGATCAGCCGGCGCCACAGTTTGCCAGCGCGCAGCGTCTCCACATAGAGCTGCTGCAGGCGCTGGCGGGGTGCGTCCAGCCATTCGAGGAAGCGGTCGTCCGGCAGCAGCGCGCCGCCATAGAGATCGGCCGCGGCCTCGCATTCGGCCGCGCCCCTGCTGCGCAGCGCAGCCTTTGCAGCGGTCTCGAACCTGATGACATCGGTCTCGATTTCCACGTCGGGCAGGAAGGCGACGATTTCCTTGGTTATGCCGATCGCATCAGGCGCATCCAGCGCCTTGCGGGCGAAATGCAGCGCCTTGCGCAGGTTGGCGCCGGCGGCTTCCGCATCCAGATCCGGCCAGAAGGCCTCCATCGCCTGTTCGCGGTGGATGCGATGCTCGGGCGAGAGCGCCAGCAGCTTGATGATGGCGGCGGCGCGGTCTCGCTTCCAGGCGGCGGCCGGGATTTCGGCACCATCGACGCGGACCGCAAAGCGGCCGAGCAGATCCAGAGAAATTTTCACATTATGCCCCTGTCAGATCAGGCCCGATCGCGGCCCGGAATGTCTCGAAAATGCCATGTCGAAAAAATGTCCCTGCCGGCGTTCCCGCCCGCCGCAGCGAAAGCTGGCTCGGGGAACGCTGGAGGAACGGCCGGTACGTAATGTCGCCATCGTACATCCGGCGCTGGCGATGGCAACACACCCAAGGCAGCGCAGAGAGGATCAACCCAGATTTCGCGACCCCGGCCAAGGCGGCCGGCAAACCAAGAGGACCAAGACCATGTCACTGCGCATCAACGACATCGCCCCCGATTTCACCGCCGAGACCACCGACGGCATGATCAGCTTCCACGAATGGCTGGGCAAGGACTGGGGCATCCTGTTTTCCCACCCGAAGGACTTTACGCCGGTCTGCACCACGGAGCTCGGCTACATGGCGCGCCTGAAGCCGGAATTCGACAAGCGCGGCGTCAAGATCATCGGCCTCTCGGTCGATCCGGTCGACAGGCATTCCGGCTGGGCGATGGATATTGCCGAGACGCAGGGGATGGCGCCGAACTTCCCGATGATCGGCGATCCCACGCTTGCCGTCTCCAAACTCTACGACATGCTGCCGGCTGCATCAGGCGAGACATCCGAGGGACGCACGGCTGCCGACAACCAGACGGTGCGCAATGTCTATGTCATCGGCCCGGACAAGAAGATCAAGCTCGTCATCTCCTACCCGATGACGACGGGGCGCAATTTCGACGAGATCCTGCGCGTGATCGACAGCCTGCAGCTGACAGCCAAGCATCGCCTGGCAACGCCCGTGAACTGGAAGCCGGGCGACGATGTGATCATCGCCGGGTCGGTTTCCAACGATGAGGCGAAGCAGCTCTATCCGCAGGGCTGGAAGGAGCCGAAGCCCTATATCCGCATCGTGCCGCAGCCGATCCTGACCTGAAAGGTGCTGCCTCCCGTAAGGGAATGAATAGCTTGCCCTCAGGGAAGGTCATCCGAAGAGGCGAGGGCGGTAGTGTGCATCCGTCCTCGTCCCATATTCCGCTTTTTTCCATGCAAGCGTATCATCGGCTGCAGCATCGGCCCGAAAATCGGATTCGATTTTGGGAAAGCCTGATGCGGAGATCGAAAAGACAGAGCGTCCCTTGTGCGTCCGAACGGCCGCACGGCGCCCTGGAGCCGGTATCCGTTCGCTTGGCTAGATCGAGATGAGCACATCACGGAGACGACCATGATTTTCCGACAGCTTTTCGACAGTGTTTCCGGCACCTATACCTATCTCATCGCCTCCAGGCGCGGCGGCGAGGCGCTGATCATCGACCCCGTGCTGGAAAAGGTGGATCGCTACATGCAGCTCGTGCGCGAGCTGGACCTGAAGCTGGTCAAGGCGGTCGACACACACCTCCATGCCGACCACATTACCGGCCTCGGCGCACTGCGCGACCAGACCCATTGCATCACCGTGATGGGCGAGCAGACCAAGGCGGATGTCGTCGCCATGCGCGTTGCCGAAGGCGACCGGGTGACGATCGAGGGCATGAGCCTCGACGTGCTCTATACGCCCGGCCATACGGACGATTCCTATTCCTACCTGATGGGCGACCGCATCTTCACCGGCGACACGCTGCTCATCCGCGGCACCGGCCGCACCGATTTCCAGAACGGCGACCCGCGCGCCCAATATGACTCGATCTTCAACAAGCTCCTGCGCCTGCCGGAGGAAACGCTGCTCTTTCCCGCGCATGACTACAAGGGCGACACGGTCTCCACCATCGGCGAGGAAAAACGCTTCAACCCGCGCCTGCAGGTCAAATCGATCGACGAATATGTGGACCTGATGAACAACCTGCACCTGCCCAACCCCAAGATGATGGACGTCGCCGTGCCCGCCAACATCCACATCGGGCTGCATCAGGAGGAGATTGCGCGGAAGGGCTGGGCGGTGAGCGCGAAGGACGCGCTTACGCTCCGCGGGCGCAGCGATGTCGTCATCGTCGACCTGAGGGAGAAGAACGAACGGGAACGGCATGGGGCGATCCCCGGCGCGCTGCATGCGCCCTATGCGGATCTGCAGGAGAATCTGTCAGCGGGCGGGATGCTGCATGAGCTGGCTGCCGCGACGGGGAAGAGGGTGGTGTTTTACTGCGCGTTTGGGGAGCGGTCGGCGATGGCGGTGCAGGCTGCGCAGGATGCGGGGGTGGGGACGGCGTGTCATATTGAGGGTGGGATTGATGCTTGGAAGAAGGCTGGGGGTGTGGTGGGGGTGTGAGGGGTGGCAGGGGTAAGGGCAAGGCTGCTTGAATGCCCGCGGATTGCATAAGACGAGTTGGAGCAATAGGAGATTCGGAGTGTTGAATCACGGCATTTCCGGCCACGCGCTACTTTTCATGCTGCAGTGTCCCTGCGATCCGCTATAAATCTTCTTGGCGATTGATTGTGATGCAGGGAGTTCAGAGAGTTCGTTGGTGCTCGGCTTTCCTTGGGCAATGTCAAGATCTCCATCCCACATTGATCGGCCGTGCGCCTTCATATCCAAGTTTTTGATGAGGACCGCGTACTCGCTGCCCATCTTAGTGAACCAGCGGTCGCACGTATGCGAGGATATGTCAGATCTACAACTTTTCACCGCTGTAATGTCACGAGGCTTTCTTGATGCAAGGATCCAGTTGCAGGCTAAAATGTGGTAAGATTGGCTCAAGCCAATTCGGCTAAAGGGGGTCTACAATTGTTCGGCGATGGTGCTAACATGGCATATCGATTAGCTTCATCTTATATTATGGGTTTTTATTATGGTCGAAATCGCTGTTGAGCCCCAACGCCCGGCAACGTTTCGCGATTGGACAAGAGGTCGCGCAGTTCAAGCTATAGGAACTAACTGGGGTTCTGATGAGTTGCCGTTTCAAAACTGGCGCCGTTTCAAAGAGGCGTTTGCTCCAGAATTAATTGAGCAAGCCGTAAACGAAACAGCTTACTCGCTAGGTCGTGCAGTCAAAACAATATTGGATCCGTTCGGCGGTTCAGGTACCACTGCCCTGGCGTCACAGTTTCTTGGCGTATGTCCCACCACTATTGAGGTAAACCCATTTCTCGCAGACCTCATCGAGGCGAAGGTAGCTTCGTATGACCTCGATAGGGCGGCAAAACTGTACGGTGTCGTGGTGGAAGAGGTCCTAACGGCCGGCCCCGTACGTGAAATGTGGCCGGACGCTCCATCGACGTTTGTCGAGCCGGGCAAGGACGGCAGGTACATATTTTCTCGCGATGTGGCCGAGCGGATTCAAAAATATGTAAATGCAATAAGCAAGATCTCGGATCGTTCCATATCAAGGCTTTTTCGAGTTCTCCTCGGTGGAATAATTATTCCTGTAAGCAACGTTTTGGTCAGCGGTAAGGGACGGCGCTATCGGAACAAACCAAATATGGTTTCCGCTAGCGATGTTGACGAGTTATTCAAAGAAAGAGTTCTTACCGCTCTGTACGATTTGAGGAAGTTTCAGCATCGTCCGTGCGCCGATTATACATTGATGCGAGGAGATGCACGTAAACTTGCTGGATACGGAGAAAAAGTAGACCTTTCTGTCTTTTCTCCTCCTTATCCAAATTCTTTTGACTATACCGATGTCTACAATGTGGAGCTCTGGGTTCTCGGGTACCTGAACGGGGCCGGGAGCAATCGTGCTTTACGCCAAGCAACTCTTCGAAGTCACGTGCAGATCCGCCGCGATATGACGTCAAGTCGGCCTGCTGGCTTGCTGTTGTCGGAAACCGTGGCGGCCCTCAAAGCAAAGCGCGACGATCTTTGGAATGCAAGCTTGCCGGAGATGATCGAGGGGTACGTTGATGACATGTGCACTGTGCTTGAGGGCGTGAAAAGCCGATTAAATACTGGTGGACGAGTTTACATGGTCGTTGGCGATGACCTTGCCCCCAAGTTTTATCCAGTTTTGAGTTCGCTCCAACGGTTTTGGGTTGCTGTATTCGGGGCGGTAGCGGCGGGTTGCGGTGCGGAGCCATTTCGGCTGCGCAGCACCGCATCACGTCGCGGGTTGATTGTCTGAGCGAACTCGGCAGGTGTCATCCAGCCGAGGCCGGAATGCGGTCGGTGATCGTTGTAATCGCTGCGCCAGTTTGAAAGCGCTGATCGAGCTTGGGTCAGTGACGAGAAGAGAGTTTCATTCAAGAACTCGTCTCGCAGCCGCCCATTGAAGCTTTCGATGAAGGCGTTCTGGATCGGCTTGCCCGGCGCGATGTAGTGCCATTCCACCTTGGTCCGATCCGTCCAATTCAGGATCGCATTGCTGGTGAACTCGCTGCCATTGTCGCTGACGATCATCTTTGGCTTGCCACGCCCCTCGATGATCCGGTCAAGCTCGCGTGCAACCCGCAGACCGGAAAGTGATGTATCGGCGACGAGTGCCAGGCATTCCCTGGTGCAATCGTCGACGACCGTCAGCACCCGGAACCTGCGACCGTCGGTGAGTTGATCCGATACGAAGTCCAGCGACCAACGATCATTGGCTGCCATCGGGACAAGCATCGGTGCTCGCGTGCCAATCGCTCGCTTGCGACCGCCGCGCTTGCGCACCGTCAGCTTCTCTTCCCGATAGAGCCGGAAGAGCCTCTTGTGGTTCACAATGTGGCCCTCGCGCCTGAGCAGCACGTGAATGCGTCGATATCCGAAGCGGCGACGTCCATGCGCCAACGCCTTCATTCGCTCGCGAAGGTCATGATCGTCGCTGCGGCTCGTTTCATAACGGATCGTCATCCGGCAAACGCCGATGGCTTTACACGCCCGCCGTTCACTCATCTGATGGTGGCTCATCAGATGCTTGACAGCGTTCCGCTTTGCTGCGGGCGTCACCACTTCTTTCCCAAAAGGTCTTTCAAAGCAGCATTGTCGAGCATGGCATCCGCCAGGAGCCGCTTCAGCTTCGTGTTCTCGTCCTCCAGGGTCTTCAACCGCTTGGCCTCGGACACGTCCATGCCGCCGAACTTGGCTTTCCACTTATAAATACTGGCATCGCTGACGCCGTGCTTGCGGCAAAGCTCCGCGACTGGCGTGCCCGCCTCGTGCTCCTTCAGAATGCCGATGATCTGTTCGTCTGTAAAACGCTTGCGCTTCATTCCCTGGTCCTCTCAATGGGCCAGAGCTTACTTCAAAATGGATTATTTCAACGGGGCAAGGTCAAACTGCGCGAATTGAAGTATGCCGCTTTGCCCGCGTTAAAGATGTTTATACCTACCGCTCGGTGAATGGTGCTACCGCTGTTTTGGGCCTTGGTCACCTCAGCATATGGGTGTTGCGAAGGTGTCGGTGATGCCAACGCGGCAGCCTTGGTGAGTGTCACGAGATTGAGTAGCCACCGGGCTCCGAGGTCTGCTCGGTGGCTAATTTGCTCAGGCTTGGCCCCGCACTGCCCAGGCAATACTCTCAAACCCACGCGGCCCATCCTCTGACCTGCCATCCAGATAAGCCACTCTCAGTGCCTCCCGCAGCCGCTCCCGTCTTGCCTCCGACAATGCCTCGAAGAACGCCGAAAACCGTCCCTGCCCATAGACCTTCGGCAGGTAGAAATCCTCGAAACAGGCGTAGTTCATCGTGATCGTCAGCCTTGCCTCGGTGACATCGGCAAAGCCGGCATTCGCAAAGAGCGCTCGCAGTTCGCCCTCCGCCGTCATCGGCCTCGGGCCGGAGGGGATGCCGTTGCCTTCGGCTTCGGGTTCGACGGCGCGGATCGTGTTCCAGAAGAGACGCCAGCTCGGCATGCCGTCATGGGTCCAGACGGCGGCTGCGGCGGTGGCGTCCGGTTTCAGGACGCGGCGCATTTCGGCGATGGCCTTGTCGGCGTCGGAGACGAAATGCAGGACGAGCAGGGAATAGGCGGCGTCGAAGCTCTTGTCTTCATAGGGCAGGGCGCAGACGTCGCCCTGGCGGGCCGATATCTTCGGGTCATCCGTGCGGGCGCTGAGGGCCGCGACGAAGTTTTCCTCGAAATCCAGGGCTTCGATGGCGGTCACTTCGGGATGGGTTGCGAGCGCCAGCGTCAGGCTGCCGGTGCCGCAGCCGGCGTCGAGGACGCGGCCGTGCGAGGGCACGCCGGCAAAGGCGAGGAAGGGGTCTGCTAGCTTGCGGCTCCAGCGGCCCATGCTGGCTTCATAGGCGTCGGCGCCCTTGGCGATGAAGGTGGATGGCATGGGCGCTCCCAGCAATGGTGCCTTTGCGGGGCGGATATAGGGCGGGCTGGATGCTGCGTCTATCGGAGGGCCGGGGTTTATTCGGTTGCGCCGTAGACACACGCTCTGGCCTCCTGCCATCGACCCATGACGTGGCCTCTGACGACCTTCACGCCGCCGGTTTTCATGGTGGTTCCTGCGGCAGCTGAGAAGAAACCCCTTGGCGATGTTTCCACGCAATACCGACCGCTGGTTTGCCTCTTGATTAATGCTTGCTGATTATGTTCTTATAGTTGAATTATAGGTGACTCATGCAAGCCAGACGGTATCGCGTCATCACGCTGGGCATAGTGCTTGCTGTCGTCGGGGCGGTCGCGCCGCTGGCGGTCATGGCCTATGCCTCATGGCAGATTGCCATCGGCAAGGAACTGTCGGGCCTTCTGCGACAGGCCGAAGACGCTGTCGAGCGGGCAAGTTTCACCTTTTCCGATGCGCGCACGGCACTTGCCGAAGTGAATGCCGCAAATGTCACTCCCTGCTCGCCGCAGCATATCGCGCTCATGCGTGTGCTGACCATAAATACGGCGTCTGTGGAGGAGATCGGTTATTTCGAAGATGGCAAGCTAAAGTGCACGTCATGGGGCGTCACGGAAGCCGATATTGCGAGACCGCGTGTGGATTACACCACCGCTGACGGCGTGGAGGTATCTCTTCGCATTCTGCCTATTGTAAGCCGAGGGAAACATATGACGGCGCTGCACCTGGGCAATCACAATGTCCTTGTGACGCCTTCAAGGTTTGTCGATGTCGAGCTTGGCCGCGGCATATCGCTTGCGCTTTTCAACAATAGCGGGCTGCTGATCGATGGCCGCAACGATCCGGATATTTCGTTCGTCCGGCCCGATGCCGCTTGTGCCGCCGGTGACGATTACGACTTTGTTCTCGAACTTCTTGGTCATTGCCTTGCTCCTTGTTTGCGGCCGGTTGCCGTTGAGAAGGAACATGTCAGTAGAACGCTGGTGCCAGTAGCTAGCAAATGTGTTACCCAGCGTTCTGAATGGAGAACGATGATGCGGACCGACCTGAACGATCTGGTTTATTTTGCCGAAGTCGTGGCGCATGGCGGTTTTGCCGCGGCGGGCCGCCAGCATATCGACAGTAAGGTCACGGGCATCGACGGCGAGAGGATGTTTGCGTCGGTATCCGGCGGTGGTGTCGTCGCTGTGACTTCGGAGCAGACAAGCATGGTGTACGGCCAGCTTCGCCGGGAGCTGACCTTGTTTCTTCCGGTCGGCCTTTTCATCGCCGCGTTCATCGTGGCTATGGTCGTGGTGTTTTCCAGGGGAAAGCTGTCGCCGCGGGCCGAACTGGAGTTTGCGATCCATAGACGGCAGTTCATCGTGCATTACCAGCCTATCATCGAGTTGGCGACGGGTGTCTGCGTGGGCGCCGAGGCGCTGGTGCGATGGCGGCAACGGGATGGCAGCATGGTCCGCCCCGATCTCTTCATCCCCCTTGCGGAGGAAACGGGGCTGATTATGCCGATCACCGATCAGGTGGTCGAGGCGGTCGTAAAGGATATGTCGGCGGTTCTCGCCAGCGACAGGGGGCTGCATATCGCGATCAATCTCTGCGCGGCCGATATCAAATCGGGCCGCTTCATCGACATGATCGCCGAAAAGCTTCAGAACACGGATATTCACAACGAGCAGATCTGGCTGGAGGCGACAGAGAGGGGCTTCATGGACGTCGAAGCCGCGCGGACGAATCTGGAGAGGGCACGAAAAGCCGGCCACTCGGTTGCCATCGACGATTTCGGGACGGGCTATTCCAGCCTCCAATATCTCCAGGGTCTGCCTGTGGATGCGCTGAAGATCGACAAATCCTTCATCGACATGATTGGGCGGGCCACAGCGACGAGTTCCGTAACCCTGCATATCATCGAGATGGCGCAGGAGCTTGGACTGTTCGCCGTTGCGGAAGGTGTCGAAACGGAAGAGCAGGCCGCCTATTTGCGCGAGCACGGCGTCTCGTTCGGCCAGGGCTGGCTTTTCTCAAAGGCGCTTCCGGCGCAGGACTTCCTGGATTTTCGCAAGACCTCGATCGCCAAATTCGGACCGGCGCCGGCGATCATTCGGCTCGTCAAGTCGGTTTGATCCGGAAAATCGAAATTTCCGACAACGCTATCGGGCACGTGGCCCGCCCTCCGACCTGCTATTCGTGGGGAGGATTGGGGCTCGCGTTCGGCCCCATGTGGCGCATTGCTGTAGATCGGGCTTCGAAACTGCCTCCCAGGCCCTCAAGGGAGCCCGGGAGGCATGACGCACCGGCCGCTGCGGTCAGGGGTGGACGGTCGGGGCGTTTTGGCGGGGTTTCCTGTGGTGCGGGCGTTTCCTGCTCAGTGACCGGTCGCTTCGTCCTCATCAGCTTCAGCACGAAGACGAAGAAGGCCGGGACGAAGAAGATCGCCAAAACCGTCGCCGAGATCATGCCGCCCAGCACGCCGGTGCCGATGGCGTTCTGGCTTGCCGCACTCGGGCCGGTCGCGATCGCGAGCGGCACGACGCCGAGGGTGAAGGCGAGTGAGGTCATGATGATCGGGCGGAAGCGGACGCGGGCGGCTTCGATCGCGGAATCCAGCAGGGATTTGCCTTCGGCGTAATAATCCTTGGCGAATTCCACGATCAGGATGGCGTTCTTGGCGGAGAGGCCGATGATCGCGATGAGGCCCACCTTGAAGTAGATGTCGTTGGGCATATCGCGCAGCATCACCGCCGCCACCGCGCCGATGACGCCGAGGGGCACGACCAGCATGACCGAGAGCGGGATCGACCAGCTTTCGTAGAGACCTGCCAGAAGCAGGAAGACAAAGAGGATCGACAGGCTGAAGAGGATCGGCGCCTGGCTGCCTGACGTGATTTCTTCCG
Organism: Sinorhizobium sp. B11; assembly: GCA_039725955.1. Lineage (NCBI taxonomy): Bacteria > Pseudomonadati > Pseudomonadota > Alphaproteobacteria > Hyphomicrobiales > Rhizobiaceae > Sinorhizobium > Sinorhizobium sp. B11. The sequence goes on along the minus strand of CP091034.1, from coordinate 2,265,316 downwards.
CCGACTGGCCAGACCATTCGAAGCCGAAACCTTCCGGCAGCTGTGAGGCCAGACGCTCCATTTCGGCGATTGCCGCGCCCGAGGACTGGCCGGGGGCCGGCGCACCTGAGATACGCACGGTCGGATAGCCGTTATAACCGACGATCTGCGGCGCGCCCTTCTGCCATTGGGCAATGGCGAAGGAAGAGAGCGGCACCATGCCGCCGCTCGCATTGCGAACGTTGATCTTCATCACGTCGTCGATCTGCAGGCGGGCGCGGTCATCCGCCTGGACGATGACGCGCTGCATGCGGCCGGTATTCGGATAGTCGTTGATATAGGACGAGCCGAGATTGGCGGTGATGGCGTTGTTGATATCGGCAAACGAAATCCCGAAGGTGTTGGCCTTTTCGCGGTCGATCACCATCAGCACCTGGGCTGCGTCAGGCATGCCTTCGACGCGCATGCCCGTCAGGACCGGGCTCTTGCCCGCCATCTGCATCAGCTGGCCGGCCGCCTCGACAAGAGCGGTCTGGCCCTTGCCGCCGCGGTCCTGCAGACGGAAGGAGAAGCCGCCGGTGGCGCCGAAGCCTTCGATCGGCGGCGGCGAGAGCGCGAAGGTGGTGGCATCCTTCAGGGCGAAGAGCTGGCCGTTCACGCGGTTGGCGATTTCCTGCACGGTATTGCCGGGGCCGCGGTCGGCCCAGTCCTTCAGCGTCACGAAGGCGAGGGCGGCATTGGCGCCGTTGCCCGAGAAGGAGAAGCCCTGGATCGCGACGATATTTTCGACGGCGGATTCGGTGCGGAAGATCTTTTCCACCTGCTTGATGGATTCGATCGTGCGGTTGGCGCTCGCTTCCGGCGGGCCCTGGATATCGACGATCATGAAGCCCTGGTCTTCATCCGGCACGAAGGCGGTCGGCAGGTTGATGAAGAGATAGCCGAGGCCGACGACGAGGGCGAGATAGACGATCATCATGCGCCCGGCGCGGCGCGCCATGCCTGTCACCGTCGTCGAATAACCCGCGGTGATGCGCTCGAAATTGCGGTTGAACCAGCCGCCGATGCCGCGTTTGCCATGATGGCCCTGCTTGATCGGTTTCAGGAAGGTGGCGCAAAGGGCCGGCGTCAGCGACAGCGCCAGGAAGGCCGAGAACAGGATCGAGACGACCATGGTCAGCGAGAACTGGCGGTAGATGATGCCGGTCGAGCCGGGGAAGAAGGCCATGGGAATGAAGACGCAGGAGAGAACCAGCGTGATGCCGAGGATGGCGCCGGTGATCTGGCTCATCGCCTTCTGGGCGGCCGCCTTTGGCGACAGCCCTTCCTCGGCCATGATGCGCTCGACATTTTCGACGACAACGATCGCGTCATCGACGAGGATGCCGATCGCCAGGACCATGGCGAACATGGTGAGCACGTTGATGGAAAAGCCGGTCGCATACATGACCGCGCAGGTGCCGAGCAGCGCCACCGGCACGACGAGCGTCGGGATGACCGTGTAGCGGAAATTCTGCAGGAAGATGAACATGACCACGAAGACGAGGGCCACAGCCTCGATCAGCGTGTGGATGACCTTCTCGATCGAAGCCGAGACGAAGGGGCTGGTATCGTAGGGAACGGAATATTCGATGCCCGACGGGAAGAAGCGCGAGAGCTCCTTCATCTTCGCGTTGACGGCGTTGGAGACGGCAACGGCGTTACCGGTCGACGAGAGCTGGATGGCGATCGCCGCGCTCGGCTGGCCGTTCAGGCGGCTCGTAAAGTTATAGGATTCCGCACCCTGCTCGACGCGGGCGACATCCTTGAGGCGCACGGTGGAGCCATCGGGATTGGCGCGCAGGATGATTTCGCCGAATTGCTGCGGCGTCTGCAGCTGACCCTGAACGAGCACGGTTGCCGTCAGGTCCTGGGTGACCGGGTTCGGTGCGGCACCGATCTGGCCGGCGGCGACCTGGGCGTTCTGGGCGGTGATGGCGTTGTTGATGTCGTCGGTCGTCAGGTTCAGGCCGACCATCTTGTCCGGATCGATCCAGACGCGCAGCGCCCGCTGGGCGGCAAAGAGCTGGGCGCGGCCGACGCCATCGATGCGGCGCAGCTCGCCGATGATGTTGCGGGTGATGTAGTCGCCGAGCGCCACTTCATCGCGGGTGCCGTCCGTCGAGGTCAGCGCAATGAACATCAGGAAGCCGGAGCTTGCCTCTTCCACGTTGATGCCCTGCGAACGCACGGTCGCGGGCAGGCGGGCTTCGACGCGGCGGATGGCGTTCTGCACGTCGACCGAGGCCTGGTCGATATCGGTGCCGGCGCGGAAGGTGGCGTTGATGCTGACCGAGCCTGAATTATCAGAGGTCGATTCGAAATACATCAGGCCTTCGACGCCGTTCAGCTCATCCTCGATCTGGCGGGTGACGCCCTGATAGATTTCCTGCGGTGAGGCACCTGGATAGGAGGTGGAGATCGAAAGCTGCGGCGGAGCGACCTTCGGATATTGCGAGACCGGCAGGAAGGGGATTGCGATGATGCCCGCAATCGAAATGAACAATGCGAAGACCCAGGCCAGGATCGGCCTGCGGATGAAGAATTGTGCCATGAGCTCTTACTCCGCCGTCTTTGCCGGAGCAGGGGCACTCGCGGAAGCATCCGCTGGTGCGGCGGAAGTGTCCGCCGGGGCGTCCGGCTTCCAGGGTTCGGGCGCGACAGTCGCGCCGGGCTGCACCTTCTGCACGCCATCGGCAATCACGGTTTCGCCGGGCTTCAGGCCTGTCTCGACGACCCATTCGGAGCCGAGAACCTGGCCGAGCGTGACGGGGCGAAGCTCCGCCTTGTTGCCTTCGGCGAGCACATAGACCTGCGCCTGGCCGGCTTCGTTTCGCGTGACAGCCCGCTGCGGCACGGTCAGCGCATCCTGGCGCACGGCCTGTTCGATGCGCACGCGCACATACATGCCGGGCAGGAGATCGCCATGCTTGTTGGGGAATTCGGCGCGCAGCGTCACCTGTCCGGTATTGGGGTCGACATTGGCGCTGGCAAACAGCAGCCGGCCGGGCTCGGCATAGAGGCTGCCATCGTCGAAGACGAGTTCGACGCGGGCCTCACCGGGTGCCGTGCTTGCAAGCTTGCCGTCGGCCACTGCGCGCTTGAGGTTCAGGAGATCCTGGGCCGACTGGGTGAAGTCGGCATAGACGGGGTCGACCTGCTGGATGAGCGCCAGATTGGAGGTGCCGTCGGCGGTCACGAGCGCGCCCTCGGTCACCAGCGCGCCGCCGATGATGCCTGAAATCGGCGCGCGGACCTCGGTGTAATCGAGATTGATCTTGGCCTCATCGAGGCCGGCTTCGGCGCTTGCCACATCGGCATCGGCCTGGGCGACGGCGACGGCGGCCGTATCGTAATCGATGCCGGTCGCGATATTGCGCTCCTTCAGGTTCTGCTGGCGCTGCAGCTGCAGGCGCGCATTCTGCTGCGTCGCCTTGGCGCGCTGCAATGTGGCTTCAGCAGAGGCAACCCGCACGCGGAAGATGCGCGGATCGATGCGGTAGAGCACGTCGCCCTGCTTGACCAATGTGCCTTGCTCGAAGACGCGTTCCTGCAGGATGCCGGAGACGCGGGCGCGCACTTCCGAAACACGGGTGGCGGCAATGCGGCCCGGCAGCTCGTTGACCACAGGCACGGCATGGGCCTTCAGCTCGACGACGCCGACGGCCGCCGGCGGCATCTGCATGCCTTCCTGCGCGAACGTCTCGCCAGCGGTGAATGCGAGGAGGGCGGTGGCTGCCATGATCGCCTTGAGGCGCGGCAGTCTGGTCTTGCGCAACATCAGTCTTTTCCCTTTTTGGCCGCCCCCCGGGCGGCTTGTTCAGGTCATTTTTCCCAAGCAGTTCCCATCGGAAAGACCGCTCAACGGCATTCCCGGAACCGGTTTGGAGTTTAACTAGGGTCAGCTCTTCGTTTCAGGAGGCTCGCGAAACGTTGTGTAGACGTTACGGATATCCTCGAGCAGCTGCTGGCGCTCGCCACCGCTCCAGCGGTGGAAATCGAAAAGTTCGGTACAATAGAAGCCGGTCAGCGCCAGATAGGCCATCAGGGCTGCTCGCGGCTTCGGCCCGGCGGCCATGGCCGCCAGATCGCTCACCACCCATTTGCGGATGATCTGCTGCAGGTTTTCCTCGCTCGACATGGAGGCGCTGATCGCCATAGCCACGGCGCGGTCGGTATCGTCGAGCGTCTTGTCGGCAGCGGCAATGCGGCCGTAAAGCTCCGGGTGAGGGGTATCCGTCGCGGCGTCAACGCATTCCTGCATATGGGCGACATCTGCCCCGACACGGCGATCGACCAGCGCTTCCAGAAGCGCGCTCTTGGTCTTGTGGTCATAGACGACGCGCGACTTGCTGACGCCGGCTTCCTTTGCGACCGCATCGATCGAAAGCCCGGCCGCGCCAGCGCGCACGACCACGCGCTCTGCAGCATCGAGAATATCGTCAGTGGTGATCTTGCGCGTTCGCGTCACAGATATGGGCCCCGGTTTTCATGGATAAAAATACGAACGTTCGGATTTAAATGCAAGCGCTTTTGTGTTTTTGCCCGGCCGCGCCTGCGATTGCGCCTTTGTCGCCTGGTTGACCACGCCGCCGATCGCGGTGAAATTGCTGCGGAAGCTGGAGAATTCTCCGATCTGTATGCCGGCGCCGATGTCGAGCGGCTGGCCGGCGATGTTGTGGCGAAGGCAAAACTCCGTCACAAGGACCAGGGGCCGCTGTGCCGCCGGTTGAACGACGGGAAGAGTATCAATGACGTTCAGATCGAAAATCCTGGTCCTCGCTGTCGGCCCCCTGATCGTGGTTACGCTGGCGGTCACCATGCTGCTCACCTGGCAGTCGGCCAAGCTTGCACGCAGCAATTCGGCCGCGTTCGAGGAGGCGATGCTGCGCTCGAAGGAAGGGGAGATCGCCAATCTCGTCGGTGTGGCAATGTCATCCATCCAGTCGACCTATGACGGCGCGGGGGTGGATGACGACGCCGCCAAGGAGCGCGTCGCCGCGATCCTGAATTCGCTCGACTACGGCAAGGACGGATATTTCTTCGTCTACGACTATGCCGGCAACAATGTCGTCCATCCCCGGCAGGCGTTCCGCAACGGCAGGAACTGGATGACGCTGGTGGACCCTGACGGCGACCGGGTCATCCGCGAGCTTGTCGCTGCCGCCAGAAGCGGCGGCGGCTATCACCGCTACAAGTGGCAGAAACCCTCCACCGAAGCCGTCGCCGACAAGATCTCCTATGTGGTGGCACTTCCCAAATGGGGCTGGGTGCTGGGTACGGGCGCCTATCTGGACGATGTCGCGGTCCAGACCTCGGCGGCCAACGCGGCGCTGCGCGAGCGCACGCGGCAGAGTTTCATCATCGTCGCGCTATTTGCCGTTCCGGCGGTGGTGATCGTCTTTTCGACCTGTCTCTATCTGACGCTCGACGAGCGCCGGATGGCAGACGGGGCGCTGAAGCAGCTGACGCAGCGCGTGATCGACACGCAGGAATCCGAACGGGCGAGGCTAGCGCGGGAGCTGCACGACGGCATCTCGCAGGACATGCTCGGCGTACGCTTCGCGATGGAGCTTGCGGGGCGACATGCGGAAACGACGGAGCTGAAAGAGGCGATCGACGAAAGCGTCAAGGGGCTCAATGCCACGATCCGCGAGATCCGCGAAATCTCGCATGACCTGCGGCCGCGCGTCCTTGACGATATGGGGCTGGCTGCCGCCATCAAGAACCTGGCGGAGAAATTCTCGCTGCGCACCGGGCTGGCGCTGACGATGGACATGGAGAGCTTCGTGGACGATCTCTCGCCCGACGCGCGCACGGCTCTTTTTCGCGTCACCCAGGAGGCGCTGAACAATGTGGAGCGGCATTCGAAGGCCACGGCGCTGGAAATCAGGCTGTGGAGCGAGAACGGGCGCGCCAGGATGCAGATCGCCGATAACGGCCTCGGCCTGCCGTCCGGCTTCATCAGGCAGAACGAAGGGCTCGGTCTGCAGAACATCCGCGAGCGTGTTGCGCATTTCGGCGGGATGGTGATTATCGGCGGAACGGAAAAAGGCACGAAATTGCAGGTGATGCTGCCGCGATCGGCAGCACGAGCGGACGCTGCGACAAAAGCAGCATGAGATGGCCGCTTGAAGCGGTCGTGTGAAAGGGGCGGACGACGATGACGCCGATCACCGTATTCCTGGTCGACAACCATCCCGTCGTGGTCGACGGGCTGAGGAAGGTTCTCGACACCTACGACAGCGTCAGCGTCGTTGGCGGCGCAAACGACGTGGCCGAGGCGCTGCCGCTCCTGCGGGCACTGCGCCCGCGCGTCGTGCTCCTCGATATCAACATGCCGAAGACCAGCGGCATCGACGCCATAACGCTGATCAAGGCCGAGAGCCCGGAAAGCCGTATCGTCATGCTGTCGATGCACGACAGCCGCGAGTATATTTCGTCTTCGATCATGCGCGGTGCTGCGGGCTACGTGCTCAAGGAGGTACCGACGTCAGAGGTCGTGGAGGCGATCGTGACGGTGGCGGGCGGGCAGACCTATTTTTCCAGCGGCGTGAGGGATCTGCTGCTCAACACCGGTCCGCTGCCGACAGGCGAACGCCTGACCCGGCGCGAACACGAGGTGGCGCGGCTGGTGGCTGCGGGCAAGAGCAATCGCGAGATCGGCGACGAACTCGGAATCAGCGAGGCGACCGTCGAGACGCACCGCAAGCATCTCAAGCGCAAGCTCGGCGTCTCCACGACCGCTGATCTCGTGCGCTTCGTCCTGGAGCATCCCGATGCGCTGGCGGAGCTACCCACCAGTGGGTAGTCCGGCGCCAACATCCCCGCCGCGCGTCTTGAGGCGCGTGCGCTGCCTGTTCTAGCAAGGCTTGCGCACAGCGGAGGATCTGTGCCCAGGGGAGAAAAATCCGCCAGCCATACGACCCGCCGCGGCTTTGTCGCGGGGTCGGCCCAAGATCTTTCTCCGTCTGGCCGGGCAGGCGCCCGGGCGCTCAGGACGAGAGGATATCATCGTGAATCAGAAATCCACCGGGAAGGCGGCGCTCTGGCTGCTGCTCATTCCCTATATCGGCCTCCTTTGGGTGCCGTTCTACAATTTCCGCGAACCGGAACTCTTCGGCTTCCCCTTCTTCTACTGGTATCAGCTGCTCTGGGTGCCGATCACCGCAGCCCTGATCTGGGTCGCCTACAGGAGCACGCGCGATGGGGAGTGACATCAACGTAACGGCGCTCTCCGTCTTCATCTTCTTCTTCGTCCTGGTCACGATCATGGGCTTCGTCGCCGCCCGCTGGCGCAAGCCCGAAACGCTTGCCCATATCGACGAATGGGGTCTCGGCGGCCGCTCGTTCGGCACCTGGATCACCTGGTTCCTCGTCGGCGGCGATTTCTACACCGCCTACACGGTCATCGCCGTGCCGGCACTCGTCTATACGGTCGGCGCCTACGGTTTCTTCGCGCTGCCCTATACGATCATCGTCTATCCCTTCGTCTTCATGGTCATGCCGGTGCTGTGGAAGCGGGCGAAGGAGTTCGGCTATGTCACCGCTGCCGACGTCGTGCACGGCCAGTACGGTTCACGCGGGCTGGAACTGGCGGTCGCCGCCACCGGCGTCATCGCCACCATGCCCTATATCGCCCTGCAGCTCGTCGGCATGACGGCAGTGCTCAAGGCGCTCGGCCTGCATGGCGAACTGCCGCTCGCCATCGCCTTCATCGTGCTGGCGCTCTACACCTATTCCGCAGGCCTGCGCGCACCGGCGCTGATCGCCTTCGTCAAGGACATCATGATCTATATCGTGGTGATTGCCGCCGTGGCACTGATCCCCTCGAAGCTCGGCGGCTACGCCAATGTCTTCAATGCCGCCGATGCCGCCTTCCAGGCCAAGGGCTCGGGAAGCCTGCTGCTCGCCTCCAACCAGTATGTCGCCTATGCGACGCTGGCGCTGGGCTCGGCTCTCGCCGCCTTCATGTATCCGCATACGCTGACCGGCATCTTCGCCTCCAACAGCGGCAACACGATCCGCAAGAATGCGGTGCTGCTGCCGGCCTATACGCTGCTGCTCGGCCTGCTGGCGCTGCTCGGCTACATGGGCCATGCCGCGCATCTGCAGCTGGACAGCGCCAACGACGTCGTTCCCGCGCTGTTCAAGACCCTGTTCTCCAGCTGGTTTGCAGGCTTTTCCTTCGCGGCTATCGCCATCGGCGCGCTGGTGCCGGCTGCGGTCATGAGCATCGGCGCGGCCAATCTCTTCACCCGCAATTTCTGGAAGGCTTACGTCGATCCCGCCGTGTCTCCGGCGGGAGAGGCCAAGGTCGCGAAGATCACGTCGCTCATCGTCAAGATCGGTGCGCTGCTCGTGATCCTCTTCCTGCCGACACAGTTTGCCCTCGACCTGCAATTGCTTGGCGGCATCTGGATCCTGCAGACGCTGCCGGCCCTGGTCTTCGGCCTCTATACCGGCTGGTTCCGCGCACCCGGCCTGCTCGCTGGCTGGTTCGTCGGCTTCTTCGGCGGCACCTATCTCGTCTGGGACGCGGGCTGGAAGCCGCTGCATGCGGTGACCATCGGAGGCGCGAGCTTCACCGTCTATACCGGGCTTCTGGCCCTTGCGGCGAACATCGTCGTCGCGGCGGTTCTTAGCGCGGCGCTGGCGAAATCCACACGGCCACAGACCCAGCAATGATCCTTACCGGTGGCGACCGCGCGGTCGCCGCCAACGCCCGGCCGCCCCGCTTGAGGGCGGCTGGACAGTCCCGATACGGGGGAGGCATCCGCGCTCAATCCGCCTGTAAGATCCGCGCCTCCACCGGCTGCTCGAAGCCCTTCAGCGAGAGCATCCGCACCTCGCTCCCGGTCATGAGCGCCGGCGCCTGGCGGGCCGCTTCGGCCGAAACCACGATCTCGCCCGGCTGTGCCTGCGATTCCAGTCTTGCGGCCTGGTTGACCACGCCGCCGATCGCGGTGAAATCGCTGTGGAAGCTAGAGAATTCGCCGATCTGGACATCGCCCGTATGGATGCCGACACCGATGCCGAGCGGCTCGCTGATATCGATGCCGGCGAGCGCTTCGCCGCAGAGGCGCTGGATATCCCTGCCGGCCCGGATTGCGGCTGCGGCATGGTCTTCGCGCTTGATGGGAAAGTTGAAGATCGCCATCAGCCCATCGCCCATCTGCTTGTTGACGATGCCGTCGTTTGCCCAGATCGCCTCGGCCGCACGCGTCTGGAACAGGCTGACGATCTGGCTGAGTTCGACCGCGCCGATGCGCTCCGACAGGCCGGTATAGCCCCTGATATCGGCAAACAGGATCGTTGCGCCCGAGGTGATGTGGCGCTGCTTCTTCACATATTGGAAGGAGCGCTCGCAGATCGTGCAGATATCGGGGTTCATCTTGCTTCTGGTGATGCCGAAGGCGCGCAGCGGCAGCGAGAGCGGGCCACCGATCGGGATCGGCATATGCATCTGGTCCCAGCAGCCGCGGCAGATGCCGGCGCTGCCGGGTTTTGCATGATGTCCTGTGATGGCTGCTGTCGTCATGCCTGCCGTTACTCCCGTGTCATGGCAGCTTCCGCCAGTCCGGCGCATTTGGCAACAGCGTGTGTCCGGGCGCTAGGAGACCGGTAGGATATTCTGCGCGTCGGCCTGATGCAGCCGCTTTTCGGCGAGTTCGATGAAGGCGCGGACCAGCGGCGAGAGGTGCTTGCTGCTGGGATAGACGACATGCAATCCGCCCGACGCCGTCCTATAGCCGTCGAGCACGCGCTGCAGACGCCCGTCGGCGATGCAGCCGAAGGCGACGCCGTAGGGCAGCTGCGCGATGCCGTAGCCGGCGACGGCGGCTTCCTTGACCGCCTGCATTTCATTGGCGGCGAAGCGCCCCGATACCGAAACCGCTTCCTGTCCGTGCGGTCCTTCCAGAAGCCATTGGACATGGCTGGCCGATGGCCCTGCGATGACGCAGTCATGGCTAGCGAGATCGGCCGGCGTCGCCGGTATGCCTGAACGGGCGAGATAGGCGGGGCTGGCGCAGAGCAAGCGGTAGGTGGTGCCGAGCCGCCGGGCAATCAGCGTGGAATCTTCGAGCTGTCCGGTGCGGAAGGCGAGGTCTATGCCGTTGTCGATCAGGTTCAGCCGCTCGTCGGTCAGCCGCAGCTCGACGCTCGCCTTGGCATAGGTCGCCAGAAAATCGAAGATCGCCTCCTGCAGGAAGTGGCTGCTGAAGCCGACCGGCGCCGATATGCGGATCGTGCCCGCAGGCTCGGCGCGCGCTTCGGCCAGCCGCAGGTTGGCATCCTCGATCCGCCGTAGCGCCTGGCTGCTTTCCGAGTAATAGAGCCGCCCTGCATCGGTCATGTTGAGGCTGCGGGTCGTGCGCTGCAACAGCCGCACGCCAAGCTCGCGCTCCAGGGCGGCGATGCGGCGGCTCACCGTCGTCTTCGGCATGCCAAGCAGCCGGGCGGCCGCCGTGAAGCTGCCGGCCTCGATGACGCGGGCAAAGATCGCTATGTCGTTGAGATCGATCATTGGTGCCTGCGATGGGACGATGTTTTGCATTTGTAGGCCATTATGGCTCAATGCGACAATGCCTAACTTTGCTTCATCAGCAACGACAGGTGGGCACACGGGTCCCACCTCGATCAAGGAGCAAGCGATGAGCAATATCAGAACCATTCTCGTATCGGGTGCGACCGGACAACAGGGCGGCGCCGTCGCCCGCGCGCTCGCTGCACGCGGCCACCGCGTCAAGGGCCTGACCCGCAAGCCGGACAGCGATGCCGCCCGGCAACTGGCCGCGACAGGCGTCGAAGTGGTCGCAGGCAATCTCGATGACAAGGCTTCGGTCGTGCAGGCGGCAAAGGGCGTCGATACCATGTACCTGATGGGCAACAGCTATGAGGCCGGCATCGAAGCGGAGACCCGACAGGGTATCATTGCTGCCGACGCGGCAAGGGAAGCCGGTATCGGCCATCTCATTTACGGCTCCGTCGGCGATGCCGACAGGAAGACCGGCATTCCGCATTTCGACAGCAAATATCTGGTCGAGCAGCATGTGGCCGGGCTCGGCATTCCCTATACGATCTCGGCTCCGGTCGCCTTCATGGAAAATACCGTGGCGCCCTGGTCGATCGGCGGCCTGAAACAGGGCGTCTATGCCGCAGCCCTGCCGCCGGCCCGCAAGCTGCAGCAGATCGCCATCGACGATATCGGTCATTTCGTCGCCGCCCTTGCCGAGCGCCGCGAACAGGTCTTCGGAGAACGGTTCGATATTGCCGGTGACGAACTCTCCGGCGAGGAGCAGGCGAAGGTTCTGACCGAGGCAATCGGCCGGCCGATCCGCTTCCAGGAACTGCCGATTGCGGCCATGCGCCAGCAGAGCGAAGATGCGGCGCTGATGTTCGAATGGTTCCACCGCACGGGCTATTCCGCCGATATCGCGGCCTTGCGCCGGGATTTTCCCGAGGTCGGCTGGCACAGCTATGCCGACTGGGCGAAGGGCTTTGACTGGAGTGTTCTCGACGGGAAATGATCTGCAGGAGGCTATACCCCGCGAAGCGGACCGGCGCGAAGCCGGTCCGCTTCGTACCGGTTCACCCCTGCGCCGTCGGCCGTATGACGATATCGCCGACATCGACATCGTCGGGCTGCTCGATGGCAAAGGCGATGGCACGGCCGATCGCATCGGGCGAAATCGCCATCTCCTCCATGCTTTTGGTGATACCGGCTTTCACGGCCGGGCTGGTCAGGGAGTCTGCGAAATTGGTCCTGATGAAGCCCGGCGAGATATTGGTGACGCGCAGGTTCGGGCCGGCCTCCTGGCGCAGGCCCTCGGCAATGGTGCGCATCGCATTCTTCGTGCCGGCATAGACGGCCATGGTCGGCTTGATGGTGATGCCCGCCGTCGACAGCGTGTTGACGAAATGGCCGAAACCCTGGCGGCGGAAGACGGGCAGGGCGGCGGCGATGCCATAGAGCGGCCCCCTGATATTGACGTCGATCATTTCCTCCCAGTCCTCGACACGCAATTCGTCCATTGGCGAGATCGGTCCAATGCCGGCATTGTTGATCAGCACGTCGAGCTTTCCGTAGGTGTCGCAGGCAAGTGCCACGAGAGCTTCGAGATCCGTGCGCTTCCTGACATCGGTGACGCGATGGATGGCCTTGCCGCCGGCGGCGATGATGCGCTCGACCAGCGCTTCCAGCTTTTCGTTGCGCCTTGCACCGAGCACCACCCTGGCGCCGCGCTCGGCCAATATCAACGCGGTCGCTTCGCCGATGCCGCTGCTGGCGCCGGTGATGGCTATAACCTTGTCCTTGATCGGTGACATCTTCGTTCTCCTTGGTCCGTTAGCCAAGGATTGCAGCGACAGGTTGGAGAATCTATGCTGCGATCTCCGTCATTTCGTCGAGATCGTCCAGAAATCATGATCGATCCACTGTCCGATATGTTTTCGCTCGTCGATATCGAGAGCGCCCGCTGCACGCGCTTCGAGGTGGGCGGCCAATGGGCCTTCCGCTTTCCGCCGAAGCCGGCATTGAAATTCGTCGCCGTCCTCAGGGGAGGCTGCTGGATCATCCTGCAGGGCGAGCGGCCTTTTGCTCTTCGGGCCGGCGATACATTCCTGCTCGCCAATGCGCCGGCCTATGTCATCGCCAATGACCTCGCGAGCGAGCCGGAGGATGGCATTGCCTTCTTCGACTGGGAGCATTCCGACATTGCCCGGCATGGCGGCGACGAGACGGCGCTGATCGGCGGCAGTTTCACGCTCTCCGGCGGCAATGCGCAACTGCTCATCGATGCGCTGCCGCCCTTCATCCATATCCCGGCCGACGATCGTGCGGCCGGCATTCTGCGCGCCACGCTCGCAACCCTCGACGAGGAGCTCGGCGCCGGCGACATGGGCTCGACACTGATGACGCGACGCATGGGCGATATCCTGCTGGTGCAGGCGCTGCGCGCTCATGTCTCGCGCGTCGGGCCTGAAAATGCCGGCTGGATCGGCGCGCTCGGCAATCCGCAGATCGGCAAGGCGATCAGCCTTGTTCATAACGACCCCGGATATCGCTGGACGGTGGGCGAGCTTGCAAGCCGCATCGGCATGTCGCGCTCCGCCTTTGCCGAACGCTTCCGGGCGCAGGTCGGCATCGCACCACTCGATTACGTCACCCGCTGGCGGATGCATCGCGCCCGGGAAGCGCTCCGGCGTGGGCATGCGACAGTGGCGGGCCTTGCGGCCGATCTCGGCTATTCCTCCGAAAGTGCCTTCGGCAATGCTTTCAAGCGCGTCTTCGGCCGCGCGCCGAAACGCTACTGGCAGGATGCCTGACAGAGCAGACCTGCGACGCTTCCAGAGGGCAGGCGGACGGCCGGGCTTCGAATTGAGCTCATGCCTTGAAATCCAGAGCTCCCGCCTTCACCAGCGACGCATAATTCACTTCCGTCCATTCCTGCCTGGCGATGAGGTTCTGGATGCAGACTTCGTTGGCGGTGGCGATGGTCGTGCCGGGCTGCACCTTCGACAGATAGCCCCTGGTCTGCGCGATATTGCCGCTGACGACCGTCGCCACGGCATCGATCCTCAATGTCAGCTTCGGGGCGTCGGGGAATATGCCCTGGACGAACCAGACACCGCCGCCCTTGGATTTCACCGCGCTGCCGATTGCGCCGCGGCGTACGGTATAGCCGGCGCCGTTGTGGACGATCGCGCAGCCCGAATTGATCATCACGCTGACGGCGCGAACGCCGAAGACTTCAACCATGATGGCAGTCCACAAATCAGGGATGCCGGCGAGCATGCCTTCGGTGTCCGCCTGATAGGCGAAACCGCCGCCTGCATGATCGCTGCACACGTTCGAATCCGTGCCGATCGCCGCGGCAGCCGGCCCGAGGCGAGTGTCCTTGATCACCAGATCAACGTTGCGGGCCGACATGCCGCCGCCTCCCGCCACCAGCTTGCCCGAGGGGTCGTTGACTTCGGCGGTGTTTCCGAGCAGTTCGCAGCCGCTGACATTTGCCGCCGAGCCCATGGAGAAGCGCAGGCCGCCGCCGCTACTGTCGGCGGTGTTCTGCAGCACCTTGCTCTTGGAAATGTCGACCCGCGACAGGACCGAGGCATAGAGCCCGCCGCCGTCGTCCGCGCACCAGTTCTTTGACAGCGTGCTGTCGGAAATGCTGACCGCAGTCGTCTGCGCACGCTTGATTTCATCGGCGTTCCACGCGTCCCACTTGTTGAGGCTGAGCGCCGAGGTGGAGGCGAAATAGAAGAGGTGGTCCAGCGCTTCGGACCAGCGCGCGTTGATGAGGTCGAGGATCACGGCCTTGATGCCGCGCACCGGCGGGCTCGGGGCTGCGGGATTGGCCAGCCATTTGGCATAGTTGATGATGTCCCAGACGCTGATGTAGGACAGCGGCGAGCCGATGATCGCCTTCACCGCCGCCAGTTTCGAGGTCAGGAACTTCACCATGTCGATCTCCGACAGGTTGCGCGGCAGCTTGCCGGGAAGGGCCACCTCGCAGCCGACGCCGCCGCCATCGCGACGCCCCACATTTCCCGACCGGTTGCCGTCGATCACGCAGGCGTCGAGCGTCGGCCATCCATAGCCGACCACGGCGATGCCTGCGCCGCGGCCTTCGGCACTGTTGCCGCGAAACAGGCAGCGGCGGAAGGTGGGGCTTGCCCAGACGGTTGCCGCGCCGCCGCCGAAGGCCTGTCCGGCGAGCCAGTGGTTCGGCCGGCCCGATCCGAGTTTTGCGTCAAAGGCCTTGCCGACCTCCGTGAGGATCGTGGCGCGGCTGACATGCGCAAGCTTCGGATAACCGGCAAGGACGAGGGCGAAGTTGGCGGTGTCGATGAGCGTGTTGATGAAGGACTCGACCGTCGGCGTGAAGATCGCGCCCACCAGATCGACCACCGCGTCGCGAAAGGCCGTGCGGTCGGCTTCCGGCCAGGAGCCGATCGGCGCGGTCTCGGTCTGATTGTCGGTGAAGACACAACGCTCGATCGTGACATTGTCGATATCGACCACCGCTATGCCGCCGCCGGCGCCCTGTGCTGGTTCGGTGCTCGTGTGCAGGGACCGGCCGCCGCGGATACGCAACCCCTTGATCACGACCGGTCCGGCGCTCGCGCGTGTGGCGGGCGTGCCGGTAATGCGCAGGACGCGCGCACGCGTGCCCGACTTGATCGTCAGCTCAGGCAATTTCTTTGGATCGAACCCGGCCGCGGTCGGATCGGCCGAGGGATTGGCCAGAAGGAAACTGCTGACGAGAGTGAGCGGCTTGTCGATCACCAGCTCACCTTCCTTGTAGCTCTCGGCATCCTGGATCACGATCGTGTCGCCGGCGATGGCAACCTTGAGTGCGGCCGTGATGCTGCGCGCCGGGGTCAAGGCCGTGTCGAACTTGCCGCCGGTCTTGCCCGTCTTGGCATTGACATAGCGGGTCGTCACACCTGCCGTCCTGTCTTGGGATCGTATTTCACTTCCACCGGCACGACCTGGTCGGTCGGCAGGATCTCCAGCCACTGGTCGAACACTTCATAATTGCCGGTGACGTTGGCGCGGAAACCGTCCTTGAGCGGATAGAAGCCGTGCTCGTAGACGCGATCGATCGGCGTCGAGGTCACCACATTATCCTCATCGACCAGCGTCGGATCGGCGATCTCGCTTTCCTTCGGGTATTGGCCGTTTTCGACGCCTTCGGCGTGTTTGCGGCGGATCTTCTTCGCCAGGTCGAGGATCACGTCGATCACCTTCTGGCCGTTGAGCGGATTGCCGTTGATATCCTTCTCGTCGGGATTGTTGGTCTGGTAGATGTCTGCGTCGCCGATGCCGTTGAACCCTTCGACGCCCTTCAGCCAGTTGATTGCCGCTTCCTCCTTGCCGGGACGGATCGGGATGACCGCCTTGACCCAGGGGGCGTTGAGGAAGGCGTTGCGCATGTCGTCGCCGTCGAGTTGCAGCAGCCAGCCGAGGGAGCTGCCGAACCTCGCGGGCTCGGAATCCTCGGTTATGTAGTAGTTGTCGCGGAGCGGATCGTCGATGCCGCCCCAACCGATGGTGCTGGGGGCAAGCTTGGCGGACTGCTGGCTGGCGTTGAAGGAATACATGGTCTTGGCAACCGCCTTCGTAACCGTGCTGAACGCGGAGGAGACGGACGCGGAGGAGGCGAGAAAGTTGTTCGGCGCCGCCTTGGTTTCGCCGAGCTGCTGGGTGTAAACGCGCAGCCGCGGCCGCCACCATTCGGGCGCGACGAAGTACAGCATCTTGTCGATGTCGAAGATCGAGTTGATCAGCTCGGCCACGACATGCCGGGTGCGGTCGTCCGGCATGGTGATGCCGTGCATCAGCATGTCCTGGATGAGCTTGCGATAGACGACGATGCGCTCTTCCTCACGCAGGTCTTCGCTCGGCCGCGGCTTGATCTGGTGCGTGAGCTTGATGCGGTCCTTGGCGTTCTGGACGAAGGCCTTCTGATACTCGGCCTGCTCCTTGGCCTTGAAAGCCTCGACGTTTTCCTTGTTCTTCTTGACAGCCTCGTCGTTGGCGCCGTCGGTCGGCGTCCAGTGCAGCAGGAGCTTCACCTGTACGCTGTTCTGGCCCTGGAAATCGGCGCTGTCGAGATGGAGCGTGAATTTCGCCTTGTCGGCGTTGTTGACGATATCGCCCTTGCGCGAGGCCGCCACCGGCTTGCCCTGGCCGTCGAACTCGACGCCGGTCAGCGCGTAATTGCCCTTGGGGCAGATACATTCGATCGGGAAGTCGGCCTGGATCTTTTCGAGGTTGCCGAATGCCTCGGAATCGTCGACCTCGATGCCGTCCTTGTAGACCTCGCCCTCATTGTCCGCGTCGGTATCCTCTACCGAGATGAAGGGGATCGTTACCATCTTGTTCTCGCTGAAGGGCTGTAGCATCGGGATCTCGTCCGGCGCGTGCAGGCCGTCCAGCTCCGCCGGCTTGGCGATGTGCATGAGGTCGGCAATTCCTAACGATTCACCGGGGCGATCGACGTAGGTCTGCCAGCAGAGATAGGTGCCGACGTCCTGCACCTGCACGGCCACCTGGCGCATCTTCCGGCGCAGCTCGTAATTGATCAGCGCCTGCGTCGAGTTCGTGAGCAGGTAACGCTTGCTGGACGTGTCGGTTGTCTCGGTTACGGTTCGGAAGGTGGTCTTGTAGTTCTTGCGTATCTCGGTGGAGAGCTTCTCCGTCTGCTGGCGCATGCGCTTGTGCGACTCCTCGCGTGCGGTCTGCTGCGAGGTGGAATAGTCGAAGCTGGATGTGGCCGTGACGGAGGCGTATGAGGCAGTCACGCTCGCGCCGAACTTGATGTCCTGCTTGTTGTCCTCCTTGACCGCCTCGCTGATCTCGTCCTGCTCGGTCTTTTCGCTTTCCGTCTTGGTGACGGTTTCGGTAAACGTCTCCAGGCTCTTTTCGACCAGCACGCGCCGCGTCTGCACCTCGATCAGCTCGACGGTGGAACCGGGGCTCATCCAGACGTGACTGACCGGCGAGCCGAGGAAGGAATCCAGCTCGAAGAAATACTGGCGGAACAGGTGCACGACGCTGATCGGCGACAGCGCCACGCGACGAATGTCCTCCTGGTCCTGCGGGTTCAGGTTGTCGATGCTCAGATAGCCGTCGACGAGTTCGAGCGCGCCCAGGATGGCGGAGAGGTTGGCGGCCTGCAGCGCGTTGTTCTTCAGGCTGTAGAAGATCTGTTCGAGCTGGGCATGGTGATTATGCTCAGTGAGGTAGAGCAGTGCGCCCGCCTGCGAGGACTCGTTGCGCAGCTGGCTCTCGAACGCCTTCAGGTACAGCACCCGCTGACTGTCGACATCGCCCCTGTCGGCCTTCATTGCGAGACGCACCGGCGTGGTGTTGCTGCGGCAATGCTCGGTGTAGAGCCGGCTGTATTGCGGGATCACCACCTGCGTGAAGATCGATTCGATGGTGTCGCGGCTGATGATGTCGCGCCAGATGTCCGGCTTGTACTGCTCGTGCGGCGGCAGTTTCTTGGCCACGGTTTCAAGCACGACGCTGTCGAAGGTGCGCGGCTCGCCGAGCTCCAGGGCCCCAGGCTTTATGTCGATGCCGACCTGGCAGCCTTCGCGATAGTTGATGCTGACCTGCGGATTGAACTGGGTTCTCAGCCGGTTCAGCAGCGACTGCTTGTCCTGCTTGAAACCGTCGTTGAACCGGTGTTCCAGCCGCTTCGACTTCCAGCCGAGCAGCGGCTGGTAGATGCCGAACAGTTCGCTGGCATAGGGTCGGACGGTCGTGTAGTCGATGAGCTCCTGCAAGGTCTTGTTTGACGGCATATTCGCCTCCGCTGGTGAATGAAATTCGCAGTGGTATCGGCACGAGATATGGCGAGAAATTTTTGCGTGCCCCGATCTTTGGCCGGGGTTGCTCACATTGCATCTGGAAGCAGATTGGCGAATTGTAGCCTAACTCAGCGGCCTTGCGTAGGCGCTCCCGGCATCTCCAACGCGATCAGGTGAACAAATCCCTGCGGTAGTGTGCGAGTCTGGTACGCTGCTCCGTCAGTGCGAAAGCGCCTTCGGGATGAGCGTCAAGCGCGTTTGCGGTGCGCACTCCAGCGTTATTGATCGAGACGCTCAGCGAGCGGGAAACCGGCAGCCGAGCAAGACGCTCTTGACGGCGGGCCGCCGGGCGCCAGTTTCAACCGTCACTCACGCGGGGGTTCTGTTGCACCGGTTCGATCACTATCTCGTCTTCATTCTGCTCACGCTCGGCGGCGGGCTTCTCATCGGTCTCATCAATCTGCCGGATGAATGGTACCAGTCGCTCGCCAAGCCCTGGTTCACGCCGCCGGACTGGCTGTTCGGCCCGGCCTGGACGATCCTCTATATCCTCATCGGCATCGCGGGCGCCCGCACCTATGCGCGTAGCAGGCGGTCACCCGTCATGACCTGCTGGATCGCCCAGCTCGTCCTGAATTTTGCCTGGTCGCCCGCTTTCTTCGGCCTCAGATCTCCGAGCCTGGGGCTGATGATCATCATTCCGCTGCTTTTGCTGATCCTTGCCTTCATCGGCCTGTCCTGGAAGCGGGACCGGATATCGTCAGTCCTGTTCATGCCCTACGCGGTCTGGGTGGCTTATGCGACGGCGCTCAATGCCGCCATCGCTTCGATGAACTAGGCGGGAAACCGGAAAGCGCGGTCAGTGGAATTTCCCGTTCGCCTTGTCGGCAATAGCAGCGCCCGAGATCAGGCGGTTGCGGTCGGAGGCCCAGGCGGCGACGAATTCCTTGCGCACCGCATCTGGAAAAGCCGTGCCCGCAAGTGCGGACTCGCTCGGAGCGCCGGGGGCGAGCGCCAGCTCGGCCCGGGTGGTAGACGCGATCCGGCCATA
The DNA here is from genome assembly GCA_039725955.1 of Sinorhizobium sp. B11. Lineage (NCBI taxonomy): Bacteria > Pseudomonadati > Pseudomonadota > Alphaproteobacteria > Hyphomicrobiales > Rhizobiaceae > Sinorhizobium > Sinorhizobium sp. B11. Next base: position 2,245,920 of record CP091034.1, on the reverse strand, counting down.
GGTGAAGGCGCGGGTGATCGGATCATTTTCCGCAGATTGCGGAGCGCATTTGCCGCCTTGTGGCGGGCGTGACGTCACCGCGGCCGTCCTTACCGTGACGCCGTCGCGGAACAGAAAACAGTAAGCCCTGTCTGCCGGGCCACCAATCACGGACTGCGGCTCGATCACATAGCCGCGCACCGGAAACTGGGCATTCGAAGCCGACCATATACGCTTCTCGATGTGGCGCGCGCAGGCCCTCATGTCGGTCGCTGCTGCGTCGCGGCAGGCGGAGACTGTCCAGCGCGCCAGCTGTGCGGCGCTCGGCAAGGCGAGGGTCACCGTCGCCTCGGTGTTCAGTTCCCTGTAGGTGCAGCGCTGGAGTTCGACACCCGGCCAGTCGTCCGCCGTCGTCGGCGAGCACGATGATCTCATATACTGGCCGCCGCTGATGCGCGTCTCGAAGCGGTGTTCCATTTCGGCCGTCAGCGACGCCAGGTCGGTTTCTGCCGCCTGCGTGATACGCGTGGCGCAGGCAGCGAGCAGAATGGCAAGCCCGACGTTTCTCGAGGTCATAAGAAGCAGCCGCCGCATTTTACCGTCCTTGCGAGATTTTTGGAGGAAATACTTTCAACCTGGGGAGACAAAGTTGTTTTTATTGTCGTTAATATTGCACAATCCAAGATTAAATGAAATAGTGACTTGGGTCGTTCACGTTGCACCGAAGCCGAGCAGAGGAGCCGCAGACCATGTCTCTCTACATGCTTCAACTATCCCGCGTTTTAGTAACGCTTGGCATTGCAGTGCTTGCCTTTCACGCTTACGCCGCCGAACCGCCGACAAGCTCGGCCGACGTCCTCAAGGCCGTTGAATTCTCCGCGGCGACGCCGTTCGACGAGTCCTACCGGGGAGAGTTCGTCGGTTGCGACGGCGCGGCCGGAGCGAGCAGGAAGGACAAGTTTCTCGGTTTCAACCTGAGGCTTCCTGGTGTCGCGGAATCGAAACAGTACTATCTGTGCAGTCGCGACCCCAGCAATGTGAAGGCGTTGCTGCGCCTAAAGGACGGCGCGATCTACTGGCGCAGCAAGATGGCGCTCGACGTCGACGGATCCTGGGCGGCATGGAACGGTCTGCCCGGTGCTACCGATCTGAAGGAGACGTCGTACAAGTGGCCGGGCTCCTCCAATCCTTCCGCGCAGTCCGCACAAATCGATCCGGACCGCATTCCCTTCATCGTGATGCCGACGGCCGGCCTATCCAGGATAACCGGCAACAAGAGCGGTGAAATGGGCCGCATGTTCGCTGAGAAGACCGGGCTGCGGCTCGGCGATATGGGCGTCGTCGTCTACAAGGACCGGTGGACGCCGGTTCTGATCGCGGATGGTGGTCCTTTCATGCGGCTCGGCGAGGGATCGAGCAGGGTGTTCGAGGCAATCGGCGAAAGCCGTTGCAAGAAGTGGAACAGCGATCAAACGGCCTGCGTCGGGCCGGGACACGTTTACCCCTACAAGAATTTCGGTCTCGGCCATGACGTGATCTTTATCGTCTACCCGGGCAGCCGGGACACCGGTCTCAAGCCGGAGAACGCCGTCTCGAAAATGTGTGCCTTTGCCAAGGAGAAGCTCAACCTGACGGGCGGCGCAATGTGCCCGTGATGTTCCCACGCAAGCAGGAGAGGAGTTTGCGATGCGTTACCTTTTGCCATTGAGCATTCTGATACTTGCCGGCGCGACCGGCCAGCTCAGCGCGGCGACCTTTGGAAAATGCAAGTTCAATACAGAGACCATGGCCTTTGCGGGAAGCCCCAGCGAACAGGCATCCTGTCTGCTGCGCAAGGTGAAGATACTGGGAAATGTCGACGCCACGCCCGCGCAGCTGCCGTCCAATCTCGCAGGCTTCATCGGCCAGCCGGTCACCATCTCCAAGACGAAGCTGCGGCAGGCACTTTCCGGCCAGGGACTGACCGAGGCCGGGCTCGGAGGCAGTCTCGACGCGCCTTTGTCCCGCGGCAACACGAACAATCCGCAGGCACCGATGGCGCGCTACTTCGTCATTCACGATACGAGTTCGCCGAATTTCGGGAACGTGGCGCAGTTTCCCGCTGACATCGATACCAGCAACCAGGTCAATCGGCTCGACGGTTTCAAGAGCCCGTCGAACGCCAAGGCGCACATATTCCTCAACCGCCGGGGCGAGATCTATGTCGGCCATGATTTTGGCGTGCCGTGGCGCGCAACCAAGCTGGAGCAGCAGATCGGCACTTTGTCGCGCGGCATGTTCCTGCACATCGAGAACGTGCAGCCGCGCCGTAAGCACCCGAGCCAGCCTGATGGCAACGCGCCAACGCCCGGTTTCTCGACAACCCAGTATGACCGGCTCGCGCTGCTTTACCTCATGGCAAGCATGCGCGCCCAAACCGGGCTCGTTCCGGCATTTCATGCGGCAATAGACCAGGGCCTGAGCGACGGGCATGACGACCCGCAGAATTTCAGCCTGGAGGATTTCGACGCCGCACTTGGACGCCTTCTCGCCACTGTGAGCTAGAATATCGCTCTCGACTAAGGCGTGGCGTAAACTGAAGTCGCTGGTTCCTTTTGGGTAGCGACTTCCGTTACGGGTGCTGCTGGAAGCATCGACGGTAAACCGTTGAATATCGAGGGAAAGGCGAGCGCTCGAAGCTGAGGAACCATTCCGGCAAAACGGCACCGCGGTTTTGTGGGCGCAATTGCGTGGAAACAAGAAGAGCCGATTTGCTTGCCGCGCAGCTCGCTCAGTCCTAATGTCGAAGTGGACATTGTCCCGTTTTGAGGGAGAAGCGCGATGCCGTCGAGTTTCAATGTCGAAAGTGCCGATGGTTACGAGCAGCTGATGGGGCGCTGGAGCAAGAAGCTCGCGCCCGGGTTCGTCGATTTCGCCGGGCTTGCGGATGGGGAAAGCATTCTCGATGTCGGCTGCGGCACGGGAAGCCTCACCTTCACGCTGGCGAAAAATCCCCGCCTGAAGGCGATCTCAGCCATCGATTTTTCACCCGTCTTCGTGGAGGCGGCAAACCGGCGCAATACGGACCCGCGCATCGCTATTCGCGAGGCGGATGCCTGCGCGCTGCCCTTCGAGGATAATAGTTTCGATCGGGCGCTATCGCTGCTCGTGCTGCATTTCGTGCCGGAGGCCGGCAAGGCTGTGGCCGAGATGCGGCGCGTCGTGCGTCCTGGCGGTGTCGTTGCCGCCGCCGTCTGGGATCACTATGGCGGCATGTCCGGCATGCGCATGATGTGGGATACGGTGGCGATGATCGACGCAAATGCGCGGGCAATGCGCCATCGCTATTGCTTCCAGCCGATGACGCAGCCGGGAAAAATGAAGGCGAGCTTTGTCGGCAATGGTCTTGTCGATGTCGAGGAGACCTCGCTGACGATCCGCATGGATTACGGCTCGTTTGCCGACTTTTGGGATCCGATCGCCTCGGGCGAAGGTCCGCTCGGCAAATATGTGGCTGGCCTGGATGCGGAGATGCGCAGGCGGGTCGATGCCTCGGTGAGGGATGCCTACGAGGCTGGAGAGCCGGACGGGCCGCGGTCGTTTGCCTCGGTCGCCTGGGCGTGCCGGGGCAGGGTGCCGGGATAGCCGCGGCAACCTTTGTTTCCATACCGCCATGCACTTGTGCCGGAGCCGCTTTAGATCCCGGACCTCCGGCGATCGCGATAGAAGCCGATGCTGATCACATTCGGTCCAAGGTCCCTTTTCTGCGGCAGTATCTCGGCCGACTCAGTGGAGGCTTCGGCAGGCTGTTCCGCTCCGGCGGGCTGTTCCATTGTCTGGGGAATGTCTGCCCGTTGGGCCTCGACCAGCGCCCTCAGGTCCCGCACATTGCCGTAGAGCTGCGCCACCAGCTTGCGATAATAATCGACGACCTGCTGATGCTCCTCGCGTGAAACGTAGCGTTCCCGAAACCACTGAACCATGTCATTTCCACCTGCTTGCTTACGGCAGGGAAACTTCCCGCCATGGGAAGCGGTTCCGAAATGGTCCGGTTATAGTTAAGGTTTCGTTGTCGTGGCGGGCTGGCCGGGCAGAGAGAGGGAAGCGCCCGATCGCGTTCCCTCATTCCGCTTTCGTCACTTGCCCTGCTTGCGAAGCGCTTGGAGCAGCACGCTCGCCGTCGGGCCCGACGAGGCGGGATTCTGGCCGGTGATCAGCTGGCCGTCGACAACGGTGTGAACACCCCAGTCCTTCACCTTGGAGAAGGTGGCGCCGAGGTTCAGGAGTTCGTCCTCGACGAGGAAGGGCACGACCTTGGTCAGGCCGACGGCTTCCTCTTCGCCGTTGGTGAAGCCGGTGACCGTGCGGCCGGCGACGAACGGCGTGCCATCGGGCTTCTTCGCACGATGCAGGGTGCCCGGCGCATGGCAGACGAGGGCGATGGTCTTGCCGGCGGCGATGAAGCTCTCGATCAGCTTGACGGAATTCGGGTCTTCTGCGAGATCCCACATCGGCCCGTGACCGCCGGGATAGAAGACCGTGTCGAAATCGGCCTGATTGACACTGTCGAGGCGAACCGTCCTGGCGAGCTGCGCCTTGGCGGGTTCGTCGGCATTGAAGCGGCGCGTCAGTTCGGTCTGGAACATCGGCTCGTCGCTCTTGGGATCGAGCGGCGGCTGGCCGCCCTTGGGAGACGCGAGCGTTATCTCGGCGCCGGCTTCCTTGAAGACGTAAAAGGGTGCGGCAAGCTCTTCGAGCCAGAAACCGGTCTTCTTGCCGGTGTTGCCGAGCTGGTCATGCGAAGTCAAAACCATGAGGACTTTCATGCTGCTTCTCCCTGTTGGCGTGGTTGATTGGCATGCGCTGAAAACTGGGGATTTCGAATGCCGGGGCAAGCCCCGGCGCGTCGCAATGTCAGGCCTCTCAGGGCTGCGCCGGCATTCAGCCCAGCCTTGCCAGCACCTCGGCTGCGGCCTTCAGATCCGGCGTGTCCCTGCCTTCCGTGAAACTCTCGTAGACAGGCCGCAGCAGCGCCTTCGCATCTCCGACGCGCTCGCTACCGGCCCAGTGGGTGGCGAGGTCCGTGGCGGTGCGGATTTCCCAGGCTTTGGCGCCCTGTGTGCGGGCGAGTTGCAGCGATTGGGTGAAATATTCCTCGGCCGACATGTTGCTCAGTTCGGGAGCCGAAAGCAGGATGGCGCCGCGCAGGCGCAAGAGTTCGGGCAGGTAGGAAGTATAGCCCTTCTCCTCGATCCCCTGGCTGGTTTCCTCGGCAAGCGACCAGGCTTCGGCAAAGTCGCCGCTTTCGGCAAGCGCCGTGGCGATGACGATGTTGAAGCGGATGGAGAAGAGCTCGAAGCGGGCGGCGTGGAGTTTCTCGAGGTGGCGCTGCAAGGTGGCGACACCGGTTTCGACATCACCGCGGCGTATGGAAAGCTCGGCCTTGAAGGCGTTGCCCATATGGAGATAGGGGCCGGTCGAATGGGTTTCGGCACGCGCGACGAACCAGTCCAGATGTTCTTCGGCGAGATCGAGATCGCCGACCCAGAGAAGAGCTGCCACTGCATTGATGACGATTGCGAAAGCGACGGGATGGCGCATGGCTTCCGCTTCCCCGACGGCCTCGTCGATCGCGTCGCGCATCTGTGCCGTATGACCCTGCAGCCAGAGGGCCGTGACCCAGCCGATGCCGGCCCAGCTGTAATGGTCGAAGCCGTAATGAATCTGGCGGCTGGCAGGCGGATTGTCGGGTTCTAGAACGGTTTCCAACTCCACTCGCGCGTTGGCCAGCCCTCCCATGACGCAGAGCGAGACGCCCATCAGCGTGTGGGAAAGTGCGGTTGCCGCCGGGTCTCCAAGCGTCGCTGCAATTTCGGCACAGCGTTTTGCCTGGAGCAGGCATTGCCTCTGTTCGCCGCTGCGCAGGTGATAGAAATAGATGGGTCCGATGAGGCGCACGGCATTGAGATAATCGCCGCGCATCTGTGCGATCTCGAAGCTTCTGTTCAATGCGGCAACGGTCGATTCATGGTGGCCGCGCGTGAACATCATGGAGACGCCGAGCGAGGCCTGCAGCTGCATTTCCTCGCTGCCGCCACGCGTCGTCTCGTCCAGCGCCTGCAGCGCGCGTTCGGTCCAGCGGTGGCATTCCGGCAGCAGCCCCATGGCGCGCGAGACGGGGGCGGCCGCAGCGGCAAGGCCGATGCCGATCTGCCTGTCGCCAGTGTCGCCGAAACACCAGTCGAGAGCGGCGCGCACATTGTTGATCGCTGCAAAATGCGGGGCGCGCTCGTTGGCGGTCGACAATGTCGACCATTCGCTGCCGTTCTGTTCCAGCCAGCGTCGGAAATAGGCGGCATGGCGGCCGGAGAGCTCCGTCCATTCGGCCGTATCGGTGCAGAGGTCGATCGCATAGGCGCGGGTGGTGTCCAGCAGCCGGTAACGCATCATGGCGCCGAGCGGGCGGGCGGCCACCATGGATTTTTCCACCAGGCTGTCGATTGCGGCAAAGACGGCAGCGCGGTCGAGCGTGTCGTTCGTGACCACCTCAAGAGCGGCATCCAGCGTGAAATGGCCGACGAAGACGGCGAGCCGCCTCAGCACCGCGCGCTCGAGATCCGAGAGCAGGCTGTAGCTCCAGTCAAGCGTGGCCTGCAACGTCTGCTGGCGCGGCGGCGCCGTCCGCAGGCCATGCCACAGAAGCGTCAGGCGCTGGTCGAGAAGGGCTGCCGTCTGTTCCAGCCCATAGGCCTCGACACGGCGGGCGGCAAGCTCGATTGCGAGCGCCACGCCATCGAGCTTGCGGCAGATATCGCTGACAATGGCGGCTTCCGCATCGCTGACATCGAGATGCGCGCCGTTTGCCATGGCGCGCTCGATGAAGAGTTGCGTTGCCGGAAACTGCTCGATCGCGCTGACGGAAAAGCCGGGAGTCTCCGGCGGATAGGCCAATGCGTCCAGCCGGTAGATACGCTCGCCCTCGATGCGCAATGCCTCGCGGCTGGTGGCGAGTACGTGCACTTCGGGCGCGGCCTCCAGGATGGTCTCGACCAGGGCGGCGATCGCCTCGACGAGGTGTTCGCAGGTATCGAGCACCAGCAGGAAGCGCTTGTCTCTCAGGAAACGGATCAGATCCGGCGTCGGGTCCTCGGCCTGCACCGATAGGCCCAGCATGGAAGCGATGGTGGTGGCCGCCAGTCCGGGATCCGTGATCACGCTGAAATCGACGAAGAGCACATGGCCGGCGAAATCCTCCGCCACCTGATGGGCGGCTGATATCGCGACCGTCGTCTTGCCGACGCCGCCGGGGCCGACGATGGTGACGAAACGGGAATCCGTCAGCTGTGCCGCGAGCTTCATCACGTCGACGTCGCGGCCGATCATCCGGCCAAGGCGCGGGGGTAGATTGGCATGCGGAAAATGCGGTGTGGCAGCGGATGGGCCGTTCCGTTCTGCAGGCGCCAGCGAAACGGGCGCGACGAAGCAATAGCCGCGCCCGGGAACCGTCGTGATGTAGCGCGCTCCGGCCTGGCCGTCGCCGAGCGCCTTGCGCAGGCCGGTCATGTGAAAGCGAAGGCTGCCTTCCTCGACCAGGGCATCGGGCCAGACCTGCGCCATCAGGTCCTTCTTGGAGATGATCTCGTTGGGGGCGGTCACGAGTGCGATGAGGATGTCGAGCGCGCGTCCGCCGAGCTCTATGGGAGCGCCGTCTTTCGTCAGCAGCCGTTCGCTGACGGCCAGCCGGAACGGGCCGAAGCGAAATCCGCCGATATCCTCGTCCACCCCATTCGCCACGGCGTTTCTTCCCCGCCAGCCCCTTGCGGGGCGAACTTTAGAGCAAGTATCTGGCCTGCGCCATACGGCAATCGCCTTGTTTCGCCCTCGCGGTCCCGAGCTTTGCGACCTCTGATAAGTGCTTGCGCAATGAGTGCCCGTTTAGCGGATCTCCGCGCGCGGCTTGCAAGAGCTAACAGCCTCTAACAAGCCCTAACGGGCTATGCGCCGCCTTCTCCCGTAGGTTCCTGCCAGCACAAAAGTGCAGCCGGAACATTCCCGAATTCAAGGAGATCGCCATGCATACCGATGTCGAAGAGATCGATCAGGACCGCCGCATGCTGCTGGGCGCTGCAACGCTTGGACTTGCCGCCGCCGGTACGATGGCGCTGATGCCGTCAGCTCTGGCAGCTGCGGCCGACCCCGAGGCCATCCGTCCCTTCCATGTGAAGTTCAAGGACGAGCAGCTGAAGGATCTGCACCGGCGCGTTGCCGCGACCCGCTGGCCGGATCGTGAGACGGTCTCCGACGATACGCAGGGCGTGCGGCTCGATACGATCCAGAAAGTCGCCAAATACTGGCGAGCGCATGACTGGCGCAAGGTCGAGGCACGGCTGAACTCCTTCCCGCAGTTCATGACCGAGATCGACGGGCTGGACATTCACTTCATCCATGTGAAGTCCAAGCATGAAAAGGCGTTGCCCATCATCATCACGCATGGCTGGCCGGGTTCGATTATCGAGCAGTTGAAGATCATCAAGCCGCCGACCGACCCTACCGCCTTTGGCGGCACCGAGGCCGATGCCTTTGATGTCGTCATTCCCTCGCTGCCGGGCTACGGCTTCTCGGGCAAGCCGAAGGAAGCGGGCTGGAACCCGCCACGCATCGCCAAGGCCTGGGCCGTGCTGATGCAGCGTCTCGGTTATACCAAATACGTCGCCCAGGGCGGCGACTGGGGCAATGCGGTGACCGAGCTCATGGCGGTGCAGGAGCCTGCCGGCCTCATCGGCATCCATACCAACATGGCAGCCACCGTGCCTGCCGACATCGCCAAGCTGCTGTCAGCAGGGGCGCCGGCGCCGGCAGATCTGACGGCCGATGAAAAACGCGCCTATGAACAGCTCGACGATTTCTACAAGAACGGGCTCGGTTATGCGATCGAGATGAACAACCGGCCGCAGACGCTTTACGGCATCGTGGATTCGCCTGTTGGCCTCGCCTCCTGGATGCTCGACCACGACATCAGAAGCTACCGGATGATCGCACGATCCTTCAACGGAGAAAAGGAAGGTCTGACGCCTGACGATGTCCTCGACAATGTCACGCTTTACTGGCTGACCAACACGGCGATCTCGTCTGCGCGGCTCTATTGGGACAATGCGCATTTCCCCTCCGGCGGCTTCTTCGATCCGCGCGGCATCAAGATCCCGGTGGCCGTCAGCGCCTTCCCGGACGAGATCTACCAGGCGCCGCAGAGCTGGGCGGAAAAGGCCTATCCGAAGCTCATCCACTACAACAGGCCGGCCAAGGGCGGGCATTTCGCCGCCTGGGAACAGCCGGAGCTGTTTACCGACGAGCTGCGCGCCTCCTTCAAGTCGCTGCGCGACCAGATCTGAGAGGAGCCCGCGGCGCGGCAGCCCGCGCCGCTTTCCCGAGAGACCAACCCCGTTTTCCCAAAGGAAAGAGATCATGAGCGACAACCAGATCGTCGATTCCAGCTTTAGCGCCATCATCAATGCGCCGATCGAGAAGATCGATATTCCTCGATGGTGCTTCACGCTGCCGGAGAAGGAATACCAGTCCTGCTCGCCCGCCCATATCGCCGCCGGCTTTACGACGGGGCCGGACGGCACGCGCATGTCGATCAATGTCGAGACGATCGGCGGCAGCCTGATGGTGCAGCATTATGTCGAAACGCTTGCCGAGAAGGATCACCTGATCCTCGATTCCGACTCCGACGTCTTCACCCCGACCGGCCGCCTCACCATCCATGTAACCTGGGAACTCAGAGTCAAGGCGATCGACGGCGGCAGATGCGAGTTCACCAACCGGGTGCAGTCCTTCGCGACCGACGAAATGATGGCCTTCCTCGACCGGCAGGGCATTCCCTTCGAGGTGTTCCGCACGCAGCGCCAGCCGATGTCGATTGCCCACAACAAGGGCGAGACGCCGCTCTTTGCCGCCAGCATCGAGCGTTTCGCGCTGCGAAGCCAGCCATCCAAAGCGGCATGAGCCCAGGGAGAGCAGGATGATAGACCTTTCCTATGAGCGCGACATTACCGGCCTTCTGGTGGTCGATCCCTATAACGACTTCATCTCCGAAGGCGGCAAGATCTGGCCGCGCATCCAGGCCGTGGCCGAGGCCAACAACTGCGTGCCGCATATGCTCGAGGTGCTGACGGCAGCACGCGAGGCAAAGCTTCCGGTATTCTTCGCCATGCACCACCGCTATCGCGAGGGCGATTATGAAAACTGGAAATACATCGCCCCCATCCAGAAGCTCGCCTGGAAACGCCGCACGTTCGAATTCGGCACCTGGGGTGGCGAGTTCAAGGCTGAATTCGTGCCGGCGTCAGGTGAAGTCGTGGCCTCGGAACATTGGTGCTCCAGCGGTTTTGCCAATACCGACCTCGACAACCAGCTCCGGCGGCGAGGCATTCACCGGCTGATCGTCATCGGCCTGATCGCCCATACCTGCATCGAGGCAACGGTCCGTTTCGCCGCCGAGCTCGGCTACGACGTGACGGTCGTGAAGGACGCCATCGCCGACTATTCCGACGAGATGATGCATGCCGCACTCGTCATCAACATGCCGAACTATGCAAGCGCCATCGTGACGACGGAACAGGTGGTCGCCGCGATCAAGGCAGCGCGGAGCACCGAGCCCGCGTGAGCGGGCGGGGCGCCTTGCGCCCTTTTCGGCAGTCGCAGTTTCAATCAAACTTTCAAAGGAGCAAATCCATGGATCAGCATTCGAAGGTGCTCTACACGGCCAAGACCCATACGAGTGGCGGGCGGGAAAACGGCGTTGCGCGCAGCTCCGACGGCCGCCTCGACCTGCGCCTCTCCGTGCCCGGCTCGGCGCGGATCGGCACCAACCCCGAACAGCTCTTCGCCGCCGGCTGGTCGGCCTGCTTCGAAAGCGCAATCGGCATCATTGTGCAGAAGAGGAAGATCGCATTGTCAGGCGATGTCACGATCGATGCGGAAGTCGATCTCAATGTTTCCGATGCCGGCTATTTCCTGACGGCACGGCTCAATGTCGGCATTCCAGGCGTGGAGCGCGACGTGGGTCAGTCACTGATCGAGGAGGCGCATCAGATCTGCCCCTATTCGAAGGCGACGCGAGGGAATACCGACGTGACGATCCGGCTGGTTTGATTGGGGCAGGTCTGAAGGGAGGGTGTCTTGGCAGTGGCGCCCGTTCAACTCCAAGGCAGCCTGCCACCCGAAACCTTACCGGGGCCGCCTGATCGCCCGCACCTTGCCGCTGCCGCCTCCACCTGCGTAGAAGACATCGGCCCCATCGGATTCCAGCCCGGAAACACCGGTGCCCTCGGGCATCTCCAGCCGTTCCAGCACGTCGCCGGTCTTGGGGTCGATGCGGCGCAGGTCGCTCTTGTCGTCCTGCCAGGTGGCGTGCCAAAGCTCGCCGTCTACCCAGGTGACACCGGTGACATGGCGCTTGGATTCGATGGTGCGCAGGATCTTGCCGGTCTCCGGGTCTATCTGGTGGATGCAGTTTTCGCGGTACTGGCCGACCCAGAGGCTGCCTTCGCACCAGGCCATGCCGGAATCGGCGCCTTTGCCGGGGGCAGGGATGGTCGCGACCACTGCGCCGGTCTCCGGATCGATCTTGCGGATCTTGTCTTCGGCGATCTGGAAGATGTAGCGCCCGTCAAAGGCGGTGCCGGCATGGGCGGCGACATCGATCGCACGCAGCTCGGCGCCGCTCTCAGGGTCCAGCGCCCGCAGGTTTTCTCCCGCCGCAAACCAGACCTTGCTGCCGTCATAGGTGACGCCGCCGATGTTGCGCGTGCCCTCGAAGGGTCCGTATTCCCTGATGATCTCTGCCTGTGATGTCTTCATGGCGCTCCATCCCCTTTCTCGCCGGCTCTTTGCCTGGAGCCATTCCGGTCGCAAAACCGCTGCGCACTTTGCCGGAACTACTTTTAATCGCTGGGCAGCGGCCCCGGGAGTAACAATGTTGTCGGGAAGCCGACGACCGGCGGCATCATCCAGCGCCGCGCCCTGCCATTGCCGAAATACTGCACCTTGCCGGCGTCCTGCAGCGCTTCCAGCGCCCGCTGCACCGTGCGTGGGCTCAGGCTCAGGGCAATTGCCAGAGCCGTGCTCGACCAGGATTCTCCATCGGCGAGAAGCGCCAGCAGCGAAGCGTGCTCCTCCTCGACCGGCGGGGCAAGCACGACGACTTTGCGCCCGTCCTGCGGCAGCAGCATGAAGCCGTGGCTCGTCGCCTTGACCTCGGCAAGCTCGGCAAGTGCTGCGCGCAGCCGGCCGATCTCGACGCGCAGCCGCGCCCGGTGGGATTCATCGGCGTGGCGGGCGCGGAAGGCGCGGGCGAGAAGAACCGAGCGCAGGACATCTGACGGTGCGGCCTCGGCGAGCGTGCGGGCGAGCGCAAACAGCACAGGGCGGCTTGCGAGCGGCACGATCGCGCTGCCGGCGCGCACCACGTTGCGGCAGGCATCGATGACGAGCGTATCGGAGGCAAGCAGCGCTTCGACCTCCTGAAGCTGCAACAGGCGCTGCGTGCCGCCATCGATCAGGCGGGCGGCCGGCGCCTCCAGGGCTTTTGCGACTTCTCCCACCTCGACGACAAGCGCCGGTATGCCGGCTTTTTGCGCCGCGTCAGCCGCCTGGGCCAGCGCCTGGCGCGCGGGCTCCGTGCGTAGCCGGCGGATTGCGACACCGGCGACGGCAAGTTCATGGCCGGCGCGGGCAGCCGGCGGCAGCGGCGAGGGGTCGAGATCGGCGAGCAGCTTTTCGGCAGCATCGAGATGGCCGATCAGAAGGAGGCGGCGGATCTGCAGGTTGCGGGCGTGTGCCGCGTTGACGCGGTCGCCGCGTCTTTCGAGCGTGAGGCGCGCACCTTCCAGCGCCTTTTCCGGCCAGGCGAGATCGCGCGAGACCAGAGCGATTTCGGCTTCGGCCACGATGCAGCGGGCGCGCGCCACGGCCTCGCGCGGGCCGAAGGCATGGGCAGCGCTCTTCAGGAGTGCCTTGGCGCGGGCGAGATCGCCGAGCTGGGCCATGGCGATGCCCCGAAGGGCGAGCGCCGGCGGGTCGTCGCGCAGCGCCACGCGCTTCATCGCCCCCAGTGCATCGCCCACCGCCAGCGCCTGTGCGGCAGCTGTAATCAGCGAGTCCATTTGAATCCCGTCACACTTGTAACTCCCACCCCTCGGCAACAAGACCTAGTTTATTCCCCATCGGCAGGCAACGGCCCGCCGTCGGATACGTTTCAACGCAATGAGAGGAGAAGACCCATGATGATGCACAAGACCGGAACACGGGCGGAATGGCTGCAGGCGCGAATTGCGCTCCTGGAACAGGAAAAGGAACTGACGCGCCGCAGTGACGAGATCGCTGCAAAGCGCCAGGAACTGCCCTGGGTGAAGATCGACAAGGAATACAAGCTGGAGACCGAAGCCGGCATCGTGCCGCTTGCCGACCTCTTCAAAGGCCGCTCGCAACTGCTCGTCTATCACTTCATGTTCGGCCCAGATTACACGGCCGGCTGCCCGTCCTGCTCGTCGATCGCCGATGGCTTTAACGGCGTCACCGTTCACCTCGAAAACCACGATGTCGCCTTCAGCGCCGTTTCCCGCGCGCCGCTCGACAAGCTTCTCGGGTTCAAGAAGCGCATGGGCTGGACCTTCGACTGGGCCTCGTCATCAACAAGCGATTTCAATCGCGACTTCAATGTCTGGTTCACGCCGGAGGAACAACAGAGCGGCGGCATCGAATATAACTTCCGCCGCGAACCGCCGATCCCGGCCGTGCTGCAGCAACAGAAGCCAGGTGGTGAGCAAAGCCCGGACGACCTCATCTCCTCGATGACCGGCACCGATATCAACACCTTCGCCCGTGAGCGGCCGGGCCTCAGCGCCTTCGTAATGCAGGGCGGCGATATCTACCACACCTATTCCTCCTATGCCCGAGGGGTGGATGGCGTGTGGGCCATGTACCAGTGGCTCGATCGCGCGCCGCTGGGCCGCAACGAGGAAGGCGTCTGGTGGCGCCACCACGACCGCTACGAGGCAGCGTAATGCGCCCGTCAGTCTCCACAGGAGCCGGCAATTCCGCCGGCTCCATCCTGTTATCCGGCATTGCGCGCGGGCTAACTTTTGCGGCGGCGCCGACATTTGCGGTCATGGCCGCACTTTCGGCAAGCGAGCCGGCGGCCGACATGATCTGCTCGATGGCTGGCATGCAGATGGATGGGTCACCGCTCTTCAGCGGCATGGTGCCGATGTATCTGCTGATGGCACTGTTTCATGTCGGGCCCTGGCTCAGATGGATGGGCGGCGAGGGAAGTTTCCGCCGCCCGTGAGACGGCACGAATTCGGTTTCCTTTACGGAAACCAGGACATAACGGCGTCTCGCTCTCAGGATCTCCCTGATCGAGTTCTCTGCGACGGTGGCTGCGGTCTCGTTTTTTATTGGTGTTTTTCAAAGGCTTGACCGCCGCCAAGGCTGTCGAACCTGTTCCTGCTGTTCGGTCAAGGAGACAGGGTGTATATTAGTCGATCGTAATTTTCGGCAAGGAACAGCAAGATGCGCGGGCTCGTGGCAAGCGTGTTCATCTATCTGATCGTTCTTACGAGTTCCCATGCTGGTCCGCTTCACGACGCGGTCAGCAAGGGCGACCTGGCTGCGATCGCGGCAGCCCTTGATGCGGGGGCTGACATCGAGGAGCAGGACAAGGGAGCCACTCCGCTATTTCTAGCCGTTCGCAGCGATCATCCGCAGGCAGCAGAATTACTGATCGAGCGCGGGGCGAATGTGAACCACGAGTCGGCGATTGGCCTGCCGATCACCGGTGCCGTCCTCAAGGGCTCCCCCGACCTCATCCGGATCCTGTTGGCGCACGGTGCCGATGCCAATGCGGCAGCGCGGGGCGAGCGCATGCTGCATTTCGCAGTCGCGAGCGGGTGTCTGGACTGCGTCAAGCTCCTGGTTGAAGCCGGTGCCGACGTCAACGCCATATGGGTCCGTGGCGATCCCGCGCGCCTGCCAAGCATCATCACTGCCTATCACCTTGCAAGGCACGACGATCATGCCGATATCGCCGACTACCTGTTGGCCCACGGCGTCATCATAAAGAAGCCCGAGCCGATTTCCGCAAAGCTGGCAAATGGCGACCCGGCGAAGGGTGCAACATTCTTCGCATCCAATTGCGCCGGCTGTCATGTCAAACGTCCGCAGGATGTGCCCAACAAGGGGCCGAACCTGTGGAACGTCGTGGGACGGGACAAAGCCTCGACGAAATTCCCAGGCTATTCCCGAATCCTGTCGAGCTGGGAGGGGGTCTGGACCTACGAGGACCTCAACATCTTCATCGCCGGGCCCTCTCTCACGACGCCAGGCGTGAATATGGACGTTCGCGGCGCGCCCGAAGAAGCCGATCGCGTCAACGTCATCGCTTATCTGAGAACACTCAGCGACAATCCTGTCCCGCTGCCCTGAACACTTCAAGGGCAGGTTATGACGAACCCGTTTAATTCCCCAATCGCGCCAACGTGATGGAACCCGGTCAGCTATCCTGACGTTTCCGCCTCGCTGTCTCCCGGCAGCATGCCCACCCCGACACCCCTTCCGACGGCATCCGGAATTGCCCGCTCGCCGCCGCTTTCGGACGGAGGAAATACATATGTCCGCATTGGCAAGCCTGCGCGCGCTCACCCCGCAGCAGCGCAATACCGTGATCGCCAGCTATCTCGGCTGGATGCTTGACGCCTTCGATTTCTTCATTCTCGTTTTCGTTCTCAAATATATCGCAGAGGAGTTTCATACCGATGTTCCCGCGGTGTCCGTGGCGATCTTCCTGACCCTTGCCATGCGGGCGCTCGGCGCCCTGATCTTCGGGCTTGCGGCAGACCGTTACGGGCGGCGCATCACACTGATGGTGGATGTGATGCTCTATTCGCTCTTCGACTTCCTCACCGGTTTTTCGACGGGGCTCACCATGTTCCTGGTTTTGCGTGCCCTCTATGGCATCGCCATGGGCGGGGAGTGGGGTGTCGGTGCCTCACTCGTCATGGAGACAGTGCCGGAGGAGAGCCGCGGCATTGTTTCTGGCATCCTGCAGGCAGGTTATCCGTCCGGATATCTGCTGGCTTCGCTGCTGTTCTTCCTGCTCTTCCCGGTGATCGGCTGGCGCGGCATGTTTTTCGTCGGCGTCGCTCCGGCGCTGCTCGTGCTCTATATCCGCCGCAACGTTCAGGAGAGCCCGGCTTTCGTGAAGCGACAACAGCAGGGGCGCCGGCCGTTTCTCACCGTGCTGCGCGAAAACATTCCGCTCTTCATCTGGGCGGTGCTGCTGATGACCGCTTTCAACTTCTTCAGCCACGGCACGCAGGATATCTACCCGACCTTCCTCGAAAGCCAGCGCAACTATTCAAGCTATACGGTCGGCGCGATCGCCATCGTCTACAATATCGGCGCCATTCTTGGCGGGCTGTTCTTCGGCGCGCTGTCGCAGCGTATCGGCCGCAAGCGGGCGATCGTCATCGCCGCACTGATTGCCGTGCCCGTCGCGCCGCTCTGGGCCTATGCACCGGGGCCGGTGCTGCTCGCGCTCGGCGCCTTCCTGATGCAGTTCTTCGTCCAGGGCGCCTGGGGCATCGTGCCTGTACATCTCAACGAGCTTTCGCCAGACGAGGTACGCGGCACATTCCCCGGCTTCGCCTACCAGCTCGGCAATCTGCTGGCCTCGGGCAACGCCACGATGCAGGCGGACCTCGCCGCCCATTGGAACGGCGACTACGCTTATGCGTTGGTCATAGTGGCGGTGATCGTTGCCATCGTCGTCGCCGCGCTTTCGGGCCTGGGATACGAGAAGAAGGATGTCCGCTTCGGCACGGAGGAGGCCGAGGAGCCGCATGGCGCGATGCGAGTTTAGCGCTGCCTGTGGCTGTGAAGGCCGGCGGCCAGGGCTGCCGGCCTTTCCTTGTGAGCCAGGTCACGGGCAGGCTATGCGCCAGGCGATGCCTAGTTCTTCCAGGTATTTCTGATCCCGCCCGGTTTTTCCTTTTTTAAGATCATTGTCCTACCTTTTGCCTGCGCCGGTTCTATATTGCGTACCGCCGCGAGGGTTCATGGATAGTAATTTCGCCTTCCTGCTGCCGGTCATGATGCTGATTTTCGGCTGCACCTTTCTGATCGTCGGCCGGTTCGGGTCGCGGGAAGCGAAGTTGTGGGGGCCGGGTTATCTTTTTGCGTCGGCAGCCTTCTCCGTTCCGCTTTTCGACAGCCTGCTGCAGGAGCGCGTTGCATCCGCCATCGCCGATGCTTTGTTCCTTCTCGCGTTCGTCTTCTATTCCGGCGCCATGCTCGCCCGATTCAAGCGGCCTTCCTATCTCCAGCCGCGCCTTGCCTTTGCCGGTGTGACCTACGCGGGCATGCTCTATGCGGGGCTGGTGGCCGGCAATGTTCCGGCGGAGTTTCTGCTGAACGATCTCGCCTGTGCGGCGCTGCTCGGCTTTGCCGTCACCGTCAGCCTGCGGCACATGCGCCATACGGCCGACAAGCTGCTGCTTGTCGTCTCCAGCCTCGTCATTGCCGATACCATTATCCGCAATGTGATCTTCGTCTTCGTCGCACCATCCTATGGCGGCCACGGGGATTTCATCTCTTCGCAATATGCTTTCGCCATGCAGGCGTCGACATCCATCCTGGCGCTGATGTTTGCGCTTTCGGCCCTTGCTGCAACCACGGTCGACACCATTGCAATGCACCGCGATATCGCCGAGCGCGATCCGATGACCGGCATGCTGAATCGGCGCGGCTTCGACCGCATGGTGGCAGAGCGCGGCCGGGCCGAAGGCTCCGTCATCATCTGCGACATCGACAATTTCAAATGGGTCAACGATACGCTCGGCCACGGACCGGGCGACGAGGTGATCCGCGCCTTTGCTGAAATGCTGCTGGCGCGGATGCCGGAGGGCGGTTTCGCGGCGCGGTTCGGCGGGGAGGAATTCGTGATCTTCCTGCCGGCAATGCCGCTGGCCGCAGGCGCCGATTTCGCCAACCGGGTGCGGCTTGCCTTTGCGGCCGTCGACCGCAAGGCGAGCGGCTTCGACGGCAAGATTACCGCCAGCTTCGGTGTCGCCGGCGCCGATGCCGCCGATCATTCCCTCTACGAGCAGATCGCCCGCGCCGACAAGGCGCTCTATGCGGCCAAGGAAGCCGGGCGCAACAAGGTGATGGTCGAAGGCGAGCCGCCGCGCGACATGTCCAGCCCGCGGGTGGTGTCGGTCAACAGGGGCTGCTGAGCGACTGTTCCAACGATTTCAATAGATTACAAATCGTCCATGTCGGAAAATCGCCGCATTTACTACACCTTGCCGTCGCAATTGGCTGAGACCCTGTCACGATCTGGTGATGAGGAGGTGAATGGTCATGAGCCTGTCTTTTCCGACGATGGCAGCGATCCGGTTCGGTTACGGGCGACGACCGGGCGAGGCTCTGCCGCAGACGAAGGATGATCTGATCGGGCAGGTGACGCGCGGCGCGAACAGCGTGCCGGTCTTTCCCGTCGGCGGTATCGAGGCGCGGCATACGCAGATCCTCGATCTGCAGGACAGGCTGAAACAGATCCGGCAGGCCGATGGCGACGATCTCGACCGGCGGCAGCAGCGGCGACTATTGCAGCGCCGCGCGCAGGTGCTTTTCCAGATGGATGCCAATGCGCGGTTGATGCAGGCCGTCCTTTCTCCCGATGGTTTCAACGAGCGGCTGGCCACGTTCTGGACCAATCATTTTTCCACCAGTGCCGCCAAGAGCCTGCCGATGCGGCTGATCGTGCCGCTCTACGAGACAGAGGCGATCCGGCCCTATATGGGGGCCAGGTTTTCGACGCTGTTGCGCAGCGCAACCGAGCATCCTTCGATGCTGATCTATCTCGATCAGGCGCAGTCGCTGGGGCCGGAATCCAAGGGCGGCATGCGGCGCAACAAGTGGCTGAACGAAAATCTCGGCCGCGAGCTTCTGGAGTTGCACACGCTCGGCGCCGGCAGCGGTTATACGCAGGCCGACGTTCGCTCTGCAGCCATGGTGCTGACGGGACTCACTGTCGACCAGCAGGCGATGGAGACGGCTTTCCGGCCGCAGATATCCGAGCCCGGCGAACATCAAGTGCTCGGTGTCAGCTATGGCGGGATCAAGCGCTCGCGCGGGGATTACCTTGCCATGCTCGAGGATCTCGCGGTCCATCCGAAGACGGCTGCGCATATCAGCCGCAAGCTCGCAGTGCATTTCATCTCTGACCAGCCGCCGGAGGAGATGATCCAGGCCATGAGCGAAGCGTGGAAGAAGACGGATGGGGATCTGCCTGCCGTCTACCGCGCCATGCTCGACCATCCGGCAGCGTGGCGGGATCAAGGTGCCAAGGCGCGCCAGCCGTTCGATTATATCGTCACCGGCTTGCGGGCGCTGAATAGCGGTTCTGGCGCGGGCGATGTCGCGGCCTTCATGCAGGCCTATCAGCAGGACGATGATGACAGTGACGAGATGATGGCGATGCCCAAGAAGGATGCAGCGCCCGCCGCCCGCGACCAGGCCATGATGCAGACGCCGCCAAGCCCCGAGGACGAGGCGCTCGTCAAGCGGCGCAAGGCCTTCCAGATGGCGCGTGCGCTCGGGCAGGGCGCTCTGCGCCGCATGGGCCAGCCGACATGGCTGCCACCAAGCCCCGCCGGCTTCGAGGAGAGTTTTTCCGCCTGGATCACCGCGAGCCAGCTGTCCGAGCGTTTGTCCTGGGCGCGGCGCGCCAGTGCCCAGTTCGGCAAGGATGTCGATCCGCGCGACTTCCTGAAGGCAACCCTTGCCGATGCCGCCCGCGACGAGACGATCCGCGTCGTCTCGCAGGCGCCGAACAGGGTGAGCGGACTGACGCTGGTTCTTGCGTCCCCCGAATTCAACCGTCGATAGGAGCCCGTCATGACAGAGTTTATGCTTTCACGCCGTGGTTTTCTGACATCGGCTTGCTGCCTTGCCGCAGCCCCCATTTTTACGCCGGTGACCTTCGCGGCGATGCCCGGCGACAAGCGCTTCGTGACGATCGTGTTGCGCGGGGCGATGGACGGGCTCGATCTGGTGCAGCCCTATGGCGATGCCGGCCTTGCGGCCCTGCGGCCAACGCTGTCGCTGACGCCGGACAAGGGGCTTCTCGATCTCGACGGTCATTTCGGGCTCAATCCGGCGGCGGCCGAGCTGATGCCGCTGTGGAACAGCAAGGAGCTTGCCTTCGTGCATGCGGTTTCCACGCCCTATCGCGACCAGCGCAGCCATTTCGACGGGCAGGACATGCTGGAATCCGGCGGCGAGCATGTGGCCGAGGAAAAGACCGGCTGGCTCAATCGGGCGCTTGCCGTGATCCCGCGTTCGGATGCGCGCAAGGCGATCGACGTCAACACCTCGACCGAGCTGATCCTGACCGGGCCGAACAATGTCGATGTCTGGGCCTCGGATTCCAATCTCGGGCCGGCCAGGGACGAAATGCAGTTCCTCATGCGGCTCTATGCCGGCGACCCGGCGTTTGCGAAAGCAATGGATGAAGCGATGCGCGCCAACAGCGCTTCGATGATGGCGGAACCATCGGCCCAGCGCGGCGAGAAGATCACCGATGTGGCTGTTCTTGCCGGCAAAATGCTGAAGGGCGACTACCGCATCGCCAGCTTCTCGATTACCGGCTGGGACACGCATGTCGGCCAGCTGAACCAGTTCAAGCGGCCGGTGCAGGATCTGGCGCAGGCGATCACGACGCTGAAAGCCACGATGGGGCCGGATCTGTGGTCGAAGACGGTCGTGCTCGCCATGACCGAGTTCGGCCGCACGGTGCGTGAGAATGGTTCCGGCGGAACGGATCACGGTACGGGAGGCTGCGCGGTATTGGCGGGCGGGGCGATCGATGGTGGGCGCATACTCGGCAAGTGGCCGGGGGTTGGGGACGCTGCGCTGCTCGACGATCGCGACCTGATGCCGACGGCGGATGTGCGCGAGCTGGCGGCGGCGATGCTCTACCGACAGTTCGATGTGTCGGCTGACGATCTGACGGGGAAGATTTTTCCGGGGTTGAGTTTCGACAAGGGATCACAGTTCCTGCGGGCTTGAGGCGAGGATTTTCCTAATCTCCCTCTATCATTCCTAGATTGTCGCAGGACGGGAAGAGAGACCTCAAATCAAATCATACAGCCTGAAAATCCAGGTGATCTGATAGAGCAGGCCCGCACTTACGAATACAGCATGAAACCGCCGGTTCGCCGTCCAGGCCGCCACGATGCACAGCGCGATGAACACCGCATTCCTCGCCGGGTATTCCCAGCCGAGTGCTGCCAGATACGCCTTGCCCTTGAGCAGCGTATCGAGAAAATCCACCACATAGGTCACGGCCAGCATGCCGAAGAACCAGCGCCGCCGCGAGATGAAATATTCCTCGTAGCCGCCGTAATCCTCGATCGTCGTCGGGAAGATCAGCACGCAGAGGAAGAAGAACAGGCAGCAGAAGCTGATAAGGAAGAGGTAGACGCCGAAGGAGATGACGGCGAGCGACTGCAGGCGATATTCCCACCACCAGAAATGGATGATGAACAGGAACATCGAGGCGACCCAGCCGAGATGCACCCAGTAGACCCGGAATTTGCCGGGTGATTGCACGATGCCGCCGAGGCCGGTCAGCAGGCGGGCGAGCGAGAGGCCGATCACCATCGACATCACTGTGCGGATGTAGACATAGACCTCCGGTGTCGCGGCCGCCTGCATCATCTCACTCCTGGGGAACGACCTTGGGTTTGCCGTCCTCGTCGAGCGCCACCATGATGAAGGTGCCGGCGGTGACCTTTTCCTGCTGGTTATAACGCGAGCGATGCGCCCAAGCTTCCACCCGCAGCGTGATGGAGGTGCGCCCGACGCGCTCCACATGAGTATAGATGGAGAGCGTATCGCCGATCTTGACCGGAAGTTCGAAGGCCATTTCCTTGACTGCCGCCGTCACCACACGACCCCTTGCGCGCTCGGCGGCGCGGATGCCGCTTGCAAGGTCCATCTGCGCCATGACCCAGCCGCCGAAAATATCGCCGGCCGGATTGGCGTCTCCGGGCATGGCAAGCGTACGCAAGGTAAGTTCGCCTGTCGGCTTGGCATCGGTCATCAAGGGCTCCCATCTCGCCGGTGATTCATCTGGAATCACCCTAATGCAAAGGCCAAGTGGTGCGGAAGCCCGTAAAAATGCCGGATTCCGAAATGCCCCCTAAAAAATGGTGGCTCGTCGCGGAAAAATCATGACCATCGAAATTTCATTTTGATTCAGATACTTGAAGCTCCAATGCGTGTCGCGTCCAATTACCTCACGTAACGTTATTTCATCAAGATCTAATCAAGTTTTACCGTCCGGTAAGCGGCTCATATCAGTATCTGCTGATTGTCACACATGAGAGCTGCCGGAACCCCATGCGCAACATCAGGATTTCAACCCGCCTTTACGGACTCGTCGCCTTCGCGCTTGTCGTGCTTGCCGCGACGATGATCTTCTTCCTCAACTATTCCTATCGGGAGCTGGAAGCCGAGCGAAAAGCCGGCCTGGCACAGATGGATGCTACGGCGCTCGCCATCTTCGACAAATATTACAAGCTTGAGCAGGCCGGCACGATGACCCGCGAGCAGGCGCAGGAGGCCGCCAAGGAAGTGATCGCTTCCATGCGCTACGGCGGCGGCACCGGCTATTTCTGGATCAACGACATTCATCCGACGATGGTGATGCATCCGGTCAAGCCCGAGCTCAACGGCACGGATCTGACGCAGAACAAGGATCCGAACGGCAAATTCCTGTTCGTCGAATTCGTCAATACGGTGAAGGCAAGCGGGCAGGGCTTCGTGGATTACTACTGGCCGAAGCCGGGTGCCGATCAGCCGGTCCTCAAATATTCGCATGTGGCGGGCTTCCAGCCCTGGGGCTGGGTCGTCGGCACCGGCGTCTATGCGGACGACCTTGCAGCGCTCTATCGCCAGAACGCCACCTGGACGGCGGTAGTCGGCCTTATCGGCGCCCTCGTTACCCTTGCCTTCGCCTATGCGATCGTGCGCAGCGTGACGGCCCCGGTCGCCCGCCTGAAAGAGGCGATGAACGCGATTGCCGATGAAAATGCGAGCGTCGACATCACTGATGCCGATCGTCGCGACGAGATCGGCCAGATGGCGAAATCGCTGATCGTGCTGCGCGACTCCGTTGCCGAGCGCGCCGAACTGCGCGTTCGCGAAGATGAGCGCCAGCGGGAGATCGAAGGCGAGCGGCGCGGCAACGAGGCGAGCCTGCGTTCGTCCTCCGAGCGCCAGACGGCGGCGATGCGCGCGCTCGGCGCCGGGCTGGAGCGGCTTGCGGCCGGCGACCTGACGGTTTCGATCGACGATATCGGCCAGGATTATGCGAAGCTCCGTTCCGACTTCAACGCAGCAGTCGACGCACTGAACAGTGTCATCAACGCGATCGCGGAATCGAGCCACATCGTCAATGACAGCGCCCGCGATATCAGCGACGCGACCAACAACCTCTCCAAGCGCACCGAGCAGCAAGCCGCGGCGCTGGAAGAAACGGCAGCGGCGCTCGACGAGATCACCGCGACGGTCCGCACGGCTTCCGAGCGCGCCAACGAGGCACGCAGCATGGTGGCGGAAACGAAGACGAGCGCCGGCAAATCCGGCGAGATCGTCCGCAATGCGGTCTCGGCCATGAGCCGCATCGAGGATAGTTCGAGCCGCATCAACCAGATCATCGGCGTCATCGACGAGATCGCCTTCCAGACCAACCTCCTGGCGCTGAACGCCGGCGTGGAAGCAGCGCGTGCGGGCGAAGCTGGTCGCGGCTTTGCTGTCGTGGCGCAGGAAGTGCGCGAACTGGCGCAGCGCTCGGCCAATGCGGCCAAGGAGATCAAGGCGCTGATCTCAAGCTCGGCAACCGAGGTCGAAGGCGGCGTGGCGCTGGTGCGCTCCACCGGTGACGCGCTGGTCGAGATCGAGGCGCTCGTCAACCGGGTCAACGCCCATGTCGACTCGATTGCGACCGCCGCCCGCGAACAGGCGACCGGGTTGCAGGAGATCAACACATCGGTCAACCACATGGACCAGATGACCCAGCAGAATGCGGCGATGGTCGAAGAAACCACGGCCGCCAGCCAGACCCTGGCGGAGGAAAGCCAGCAGCTGCGGTCGCTGTTGTCGAAGTTCCAGCTGCGCGGTCAGGCGGGGCAGGGCGCGCGATACGGCCGGGCTGCCTGATAGCGGGTGGCGATCTGACGAGAACGGGCCGCGGCATTGCGCGGCCCTTTCTTTTATTCCAAGGCAGATCAAAGGAAGGCGTCAGCCGATACCGTGCTGTTTCAGGAGTGCCTGCTCGTCGCCCGAAACCCAGCCGAAGACTTTCGCTTCTCCATCCAGAACCTGCACGAGATAGTGGACATCGAAGTCGATTATCGTGTCCGGTTGGCTCCCACGGACATAAGTCGCCCTCCAGGCGACATGCGCCACACAATGGCTCTCATCGATCGATGAGAGATGGACATGGCGAAGCATCATATCCTTGGTGCCAATGGCGCGATAACGCTCATACCCCTTCGCCATCATGCGCTTGAGCTCATCGTCGTTCTTGCCGGACATGACCCCGGAAGGCGAGGCGGCGATGACATCCGAGGCATAGAGGGAGGCGACCTCACCCATATCGGCTTTGCCCGCGAGCCCCTGGCGGAACAGGTGTTCATACCGCTCGAACAGTTTCCTTACTGCTGCTTCCATAGGCTGGTTTCCTGATGGACCGGGCTCATGATGCAGTAGCTATGGTGCTGGCCGGGAATACCAATAGGGCTCGAAGCAGGATCAGCATTGGCCGGGTCGGCCCGCCCTTGGTGCAGGAGCACATGATCCCACGGTGCGGAGATACCTCTCTAGCGAGTGCAAGCGCTCGGGATCAGCCAATCTCCACACGTAAAGCTTTCATTCACCGTTTTTAACTAAATTTGAATCGAGGTTTTCAGATCACAGGCCGCATGCGGAAGCGATAAGTATGGCGTTTCTTTCCCTTCTCCAGCGTACCGCCTTGCCACTCCTGCTTTCTGCGGCATTGACGACCTGTTCGATCAGCGACGGGCTGGTGCCGCCCGAGAATGTCGATAGCAGCACGCGCGTCAGTTCCATCACGCCGCCGCGGGGTGGGGCCTTGCGCATGGCGCCGGTCCAGAGCCAGCAACCTTATCCCGCAGCCAGCGCGCCGGTCGGCAATACGCAGGGTCAAATCGATTATCTCGATACGCCGAACCTCGCCGGCACGAGCCAACAGATGCGCGCCCCCGGACAACAGTCGGCCCCGATGGCCGCGCCGCAACAGGGGCAGCGGCGCCTGCCCATGATCGATAGCGACGAGGCGCTCGCGCAGCAGGGCCAGCCGCAACAGGCGCCGAATGGCAACTGGGGCGGCGTGAAGCCGCTCGCCATCCCCCAGGGTGGCGTCAACATGGATTCGGAACTTGGTGCCGGGCAGGGCAATGAGCAGGTCGTCGGGCTGGCGCAGGACGAGCAGCAGCAGATCGCCGAGGGCAATGCCACCGAACCTGTTGTCGACGGTATCGGCACCGATAACCCGACACAGCTCAACCAGGGTCGCCTGCCGCAGCCGGTTGCCGCCGCGCAGATGAGCCGCGCGCCGATGCGCGCTGCCGGCAATCGCGCCCAGACCTGGAGCGACGGCAGCCCGGTGCTGGCGCCGACGCGCGTGCCGGAAGAGGATGAGCCGGAGGAGGTCGCCATGCTGCGGCCGAACAATCCGATGATGAGCGAACCTGCCGCACCGATCGACCCCGGCGTCATGCCGGCCTCGGAGCTTTCCTGCCGGCGCGAATTGAAGCGCATGGGTGTGATCTTCGATGACCGCCCGCCGATTTCCAACGGGCCGGCCTGCCAGGTGCCCTATCCTGTGTCGCTGAAGGGCCTTTCAGGCAATATCGGCGTCAAGCCGGCGGTAACGCTGAATTGCCAGGTGACGCTTGCCTTCGCCAAATGGGTGAAGAACGAACTCGCGCCTTCGGCCCGCTTTCGTTACTGGACCGGCATTCAGACGATCGTCCCGCTTGGCGGCTATTCCTGCCGGCGCATGAACAACAGCCGCCAGCGATACAATCCGATTTCGGAACATGCGAAGGGCAACGCCATCGATGTCGGCAAGTTCGTACTGAAGAACGGTCATGAGATCGACGTGCGCAAGAAGGGCCTGTTCTCCTTCCGCGAAGGGCGGCTTCTGAAAGCCGTGCGCACCGACAGCTGCAATTACTTCACGACGGTGCTCGGCCCCGGCTACAATCCCGAACACTACAACCATTTCCACTTCGATCTCATGTCGCGCAGGGGCGGAAGATCCGTCTGCAAGTAGGTTGATATCACGGGAAGGTCTGCGTCACCTCGATCACGCCGACGATGGCTGCGTTGAAGCTGTCCATTTCCTCGGCGGGTATCCAGTATTCGAGATGTGCCCGACCGCCGGCTTCCTGTACCGCGTACCCGTCGAGATAGTCCTTTCGGACCTCGAATCTCGTAACGAATCCTGCGCCGCTACGAGGCACGTTCCAGTCACGGGCGATCTTGACGGCATAGTCCTGAGAAAGCACCGGATAGAAGATCGGCTGGTCGGGCAGGCGGGGCGGAAATCCGCGCATGCCAAGATCGCGGATGAGCGCTAGTTCCTCTGGACCAACCGGACGCCAGAGGGTGATTGTTTCGATGGCGTCGCTCATGTCCTGTCCTCGTTGGTCGTCTCTTCGGTCAAGGTCTTTGCCGGCAATGCTGCGGTGTCGCAGATCGCCTTTTCGAGGGTCGAGATCAATACGGTGCCGAGATCGCTGACCGACTGGATGATCTGTGCATTTTCATAGTAACCGGTCGTATCGTGGCCGATGCCGAGCCCGTAAAGCCTGATGTCGTCGGCGGCTTCTACGCGTCCGATTACCTCGCGCAGGTGACGGTCGAGAATGGTGTCCTCGTTGTGGAAGAGCGTTGCATCATCGACAGGTGCACCATCAGAGAGGACAATCAGCGCCTTTCTCTTCTTCTTGATTGCTGCCAGCCGATCCACCGCCCATTCGAGCGCTTCACCGTCGATATTCTCTTTGAGCAGATCCGGGCGAAGCATGGGTTCCAACGCACGACCTCCGCCTGACCAGTGGGGTGCGGCCGCGGATTTATAAATGATATGCAGAGTATCGTTCAAGCGTCCAGGCAATCGCGGCCTGCCCCTGCTTCGCCAGAGTTGGCGAGATTTGCCGCCCTTCCACCGGACGGTCGTAAAGCCGAGCAGTTCAGTAGCGATGCCCAGATTCTTGAGGAAATCCAGCGCAATGTCGCAGGCTGCTACCGTGAGCAATATGTTCTGTCCCTTCATCGAACCCGATTGATCGACGAGAAGGGTGATTGCCATCTCCGACAACTCCTCAGCGGTCTTTGCCGCACGAATGCGGTCCGATGCCGCCAGTGCCTTGACGGTCGCGCCGGTTCGCCAGTCCGTCAGCGCATAATTGAACGTTCGGCAGGCACCCAGATATTGGATCTGGTCGGCGCCTTCCAATTTGCCGAGAACCGTATGCAGCTTGTCTGCATCGATGACGATATCGAATTGCCGGGTGTAGATGCGATAGGCGTCCGCGTCGGGGTGCCCTTCGGGCGCCGCGACGGAACTGGCTCTGGTCATTTTCGTCTGGCTTTTAAAACAGGATTTAAGGCGTTGCAGAGCGCGAAACATGGATAAAACTTTTGGAGCGGCGGTACGACCGCTAGATGGCATGGAGAATTTGCCGAAGTCTACAACTTACTGTCGTGACAGCGGCATGTCGCATACTTCTGCCGTGCCGGCAGGCGGGTCCCGGATATCCTCGCATCCAGCCGGAAACCATTAAGGCACTTCGCAGTTAGGAATACTCGGCCTGATCCCGGGGGATGAGGCGACTGCGGGGAAGGATGGAGATCGGCGATCTCGGGCTCATGGCGGGAAAGCATCTGCTCATTGTCGAGAGCGGCGATCTGGTCGCCGACGAAGTGCGGCTTGCGCTGACGCAGGCCGGCGTCGTCATCGTTGGGCCTGCCGCCTCCGTCGAAATCGGCCTTGCGCTGCTCGACATCGTCAGGATCGATGGCGCCATCCTGGATATACGCATCGAAGGCGAAACCGCATTCCCGCTCGCCGAGCGTCTGCAGGACGCAAGAATATCTTTTGTTTTCGCGATGTTTCATGCCGATGCGGATATTGCACCAGAATATGGCGGCTACCGGCTCAACGAGAGCCCCGCCGCACTTGCCGAGATCGGCGAGGCTCTCTTTGCGCCGCGCGCAAACTGCGGCTGAAATCCGGCCAGGCTCGCAGCGGCATCCCATTGTGCGGTAGCGTACAAAGTGGCCCGCTGGCGGAACGAACAGCAGGTTGCCTCCCTTCTCCAGAATAAGAGCCCGCGGGTTCACATCCGGGGCCAGGGAGCCAGGACATGCAAGATTCCCACGAAATGCTTCAACAAGAGATGGTCGCCCATATTCCGGCGCTGAGAGCATTTGCCCGCACCTTTTACCGATCGTCCGGGGATGCCGACGATCTCGTACAGGAAACGCTCGTCAGGGCGCTTGGCAGCATCGGCCAGTTCAAACAGGGCACCAAGATGAAATCCTGGCTGTTCACGATCATGCGCAACGCCTTCTGCACGCGCTTTCGCGTCAGGCAGCGCGAGACGCTGGGCTCGGAAGAATGCGCCTCCTCGCAAGGCAGCGTGCCGGCCGACCAGGAATGGCACCTGCGTGGCCACGAACTGGAGGCTGCCTGTGGACACCTGCCGGAGCCTTATCGCGCCGCCTTCGCCTTCGTCTTCGTGGACGGGCGCTCCTATGAAGAAGCCGCGGACCATTTCCATTGCCCGATCGGTACTATCAAGAGCCGGGTGAACCGCGCCCGCCGACGCATTGCGCATGATATCGGCTATTATCAATAGGCCTGATTATCGCCGGCCCGGACTTTCGCGAGAGCCTGCGGCTGTCTGAGTTCGCCGATCAGCCGGCGATATTCCTGCTCGGCGCGGCCGTAGGAATCGCCGGCGAACTCCTCGAGACCCGTCCGGTCGCGGACGGTAACCAAGCTGCGCTCCGACCAGATCAGCTGCCTGCCTTCCAGATCATGCAGGGCGGTGGTTATGCTGGCGCGCCTGACGGACAGCATGAGAGCCAGGAATTCGTGCGTGAGGCCGATGTGGTCGCCGTCGATACGGTCGTGGCACATCAGTATCCAGCGCGCCAACCGCGCCTCGATGGAATGATTGGCGTTGGCAAGCGAAGTGAAAGCCGCCTGTACAATGAATGTCTGGACATAACGGTTCAGGAGCCTGCGCAGCGATGGCACAGCCCTCAGGGCCTCCTGCAGCGGCTCCACGGCGATGCGCGAACCATGGCCTTCCACCTGCACGAAAATGTCGAAGGTCGCGTGCGTGCTGTCGAGGATCGGCGCCAGCGGCACGATGCCTTCGCGCCCGACGATGCCGACCTCGCTTGATCGTTCGGCCACTGATCGCGCGACGATCGACGCGATGCCGTCCTCGATGAAATAGCAATGTTTCAGCTGATGGCCCGAAGTCGAAAGCGCATAGCCACGCGGCAGGGCAAGCGGTTCCAGGTAAGGGGTGAGATGCCGTGTCGCCTCCTCGTCCATTCTTCCGCGCAATATATTATCGCCGGCTGCATAGATGGCCCTGTCCATGATCTTCCCCTTCGTCGTGCACCAGACTCGATACGACGGCCGAAGTTCCCGATTAGCGCCGATTTTTGCAGGAGTTGTGTCGGCAGTCGAGCTCCATGCAGCCTATGCGCACCGATGTTTCAGGCTTGTCACCAAATGGTGATCTTTCCTGGAATGCCGGGGCGGGAACTTTATTCGGGTCGCCGTGTTGGGCGCGAACGATCGATCCGGGGCAGCGCCGCTATTCACATGTCAGACTGGACCACACCCCTTTATGTCCGGCTTCCGGACCAGGAGAGCCTTATCACCGTTCGCGGCACGGGCCATGCGGCAGCGCTTCTTGCCGACAAATGGCCTGTCACCCACGGTCCGGCCTTCGAGCACGCGCTGGCCTCCTTCGCGGCGGTCTCGGAAGGCCATCTGTTGCCCGACGAGGCGCGGGAAGCCTTCGTCGAAGCGGCGGATGCTGCCGGCGTCGGCTGGCTGAACTATGACGAAGCCTGATATCACGTGTCGCGACGCAAGCGTTGTGGCAAGAGCAGGGCTGCTGAGACAAAGAGAAAGCCAAAAGCCTTCAGCGCCGCCACCACCATATGACCGATTTCCCAGCGATGACGCACCGCTTCGAAATCCGCCGGCAGCGGCCCGGCCGCCCAGAGCGCCAGGACGGCATTCATGGGCGCAACGAGGATGAACCACGCCGCAAGCGCGGCAATGAAAAGAGCCGCCCCGACGAGAGCGAGTGCGACGGACGGCCGTCTGCCGTGCAGAAGGAAGGCAAGCAGGACGGTACAGACAATCGCCGCGAGATCGACCGGCGCACCGACGACGGCGAAATACTCGAACTGGCCGTTGAAGACAGTTGTTTCCCGCCAGAGTTCGGGCGACCAGATGGCGAGCCGCGGGCCTGCCTCAAGAACGTGGGCGTAGGACGGGCCGAGGCTGAGGGCGGCGAGAAAGAGCGTCGCAACGCCGAGACCGGGGATGAACCGTTCCACACCGCGTCCGCGTGTGCGAGTTTGTTGTCGAGATTCATGTAAGCGCATGGACGACCAGCCCGAGCAGGACGCAGCCGGCGAGGCCGGCGATGAAGATCACGCGCCTCGTTTTCGTGCGCAGGATGATTTCTCCGCCCCGCGCATCCTCGGCGGAAAAGATTCTCGCCTTGGCACCGTCATCGACAGATCCGGATTCTTTCGCTGTCATGGTCATGCCTTTCCTTTCCTGACGTTTGCCGAACATCCGAGCCAGCAACAGGTTCCCGTCCGCCGCGTCCATCCGTCGCCCGGGCCGGAACTGCGGCGCCGATTGACTTGTTCCCGCGAAGGATTAAGCTTTGAGGCATCGCAACCACCATCCGCGCGAATGCCAGCGGAGGGTGCGAGTGGCGGGGCAACCTTGAGGAGGATGAGGTTTGCCGTGGATTACCGTGTTATTCTGCTGATCTGTGCATCCGTGATTGCCCTTTCGCCCGGCAGCGCCGGGGCGCAGGAGGGCGATGCGACAGCGGGTGCCGTTGTTTTCAAGAAATGCGCGACCTGTCATATCGTCGATTCCGATACGAACAAGGTCGGCCCGTCGCTCAACAAATTGTTCGGCCGACCGGCCGGAACGCATCCCAATTTCGCCTATTCGCCTTCGATGAAGGCCGCCGGTGAGGGCGGTCTCGTCTGGGACGAGGCGACCCTGCGCGACTACCTGCACAATCCGAAAGCAAAGGTGAAGGGCACGAAAATGGCCTTTGTCGGCGTCAAGGACGACCAGGAGATCACCAATCTCATCGCTTATCTCAAGCAATATTCCCAGTGACGGATCATAATCCAATTGCCGGGTGGTGGCTGACGGCACATGCCTAAATTGCCGTAATTGCAGATATTTTCCAGTTATGCGATAATAAATACGGACTTTTGCGGAATACGGTTTCACGGTCGACTGCTCAGGGAGGAGCGGAAATGGCTGTTGTGCTGATCCTTGTCCTTGTTGTCGTCGGCTCCGTGCTGTTCCATGTGCTGAGCCCGTGGTGGTGGACGCCGATCGCGTCCAACTGGAGCTATATCGACAGCACGCTCGTCATCACCTTCTGGATCACCGGCATCGTCTTCGTCGCGGTCATTTCGTTCATGGCCTATTGCGTCTTCCGCTTCCGGCACAAGCCGGGCAACCGGGCGCATTACGAGCCCGAGAACCGCAGGCTGGAAGTACTGCTTGCCTCGGGAACGGCTGTCGGGGTCGCCGCGATGCTGGCGCCCGGCCTGATCGTCTGGAAACAGTTCATCACCGTGCCGCCCGATGCCGCATCGGTGGAAGTGGTCAGCCAGCAATGGCTGTGGAGCTTCCGGCTGCCTGGCGCGGACGGGAAGCTCGGCCGCGCCGAGACGCGTGACGTGACCCCCGAAAACCCGCTCGGCCTCGACAAGAACGATGCAAGCGGCCTCGACGACATCATCATCGAGGGCGGCGAGCTGCATCTGCCCATCGGCAAGCCGGTGCACATATTGCTGCGCTCGGTCGATGTGCTCCACGATTTCTATGTGCCGGAATTCCGCGCCAAGATGGACATGATCCCCGGCATGGTCACCTATTTCTGGCTCACGCCAACGC
The DNA here is from genome assembly GCA_039725955.1 of Sinorhizobium sp. B11. Lineage (NCBI taxonomy): Bacteria > Pseudomonadati > Pseudomonadota > Alphaproteobacteria > Hyphomicrobiales > Rhizobiaceae > Sinorhizobium > Sinorhizobium sp. B11. The sequence goes on along the minus strand of CP091034.1, from coordinate 2,213,603 downwards.
GCACGGGAACCTTCGAGATTCTCTGTGCCGAACTCTGCGGCGTCGGCCATCCGCAGATGCGCGGAACCGTCATCGTCGACAGTGACGCGGACTACCAGACCTGGCTTGGGCAGCAGCAGACGTTCACCCAGCTTACCGCATCGTCGGGAGAACCGCCGCCATCAAACTGAGGCGGCGGATGACGGCCGGAGGCCGCATCGGGAAAGGAAGGGAAGAGAGATCATGGTCGAGATTCCATCCGGCAGCATCCCATCCGCCGAAGTCGAGGATGTCGAGCTTTATCATCCGCACAGCTGGTGGACGAAATATGTGTTCAGCCAGGATGCGAAGATCATAGCCGTGCAATATTCGGTGACCGCCATCTCGATCGGCATGGTGGCGCTGGTGCTCTCCTGGCTGATGCGGATCCAGCTCGCCTTTCCCGGCGCTCTCTCCTTCATCGATGCCGATCATTATTACCAGTTCATCACCATGCACGGTATGATCATGGTGATCTATCTGCTCACTGCGCTCTTCCTCGGCGGCTTCGGCAATTACCTCATTCCGCTGATGGTCGGCGCGCGCGACATGGTATTTCCATACGCGAACATGCTGAGCTACTGGATCTATCTGCTTGCGGTGCTGATCCTGGTCGCCGGTTTCTTCGCACCCGGCGGCCCGACGGGGGCGGGCTGGACGCTTTATCCGCCGCAATCCGTCCTGTCGGGCACGCCCGGCGGCAAGGACTGGGGCATCCTCTTGATGCTCAGCTCGCTGATCGTCTTCATCATCGGCTTCACCATGGGTGGCCTGAACTATGTGGTGACGGTGCTGCAGGGGCGGGCACGCGGCATGACGCTGATGCGCATGCCGCTCACCGTCTGGGGCATCTTCACCGCGACGGTGATGGCGCTCCTGGCCTTTCCGGCCCTCTTCGTCGCCTGCGTGATGATGATGTTCGACCGCGTGCTCGGCACCAGCTTCTTCATGCCCGCCATCGTCGAGATGGGCGAGCAGCTGAAGCATGGCGGCGGAAGCCCGATCCTGTTCCAGCACCTGTTCTGGTTCTTCGGGCATCCGGAGGTCTATATCGTCGCGCTGCCGGCCTTCGGCATCGTTTCGGACCTGATCAGCACGCATGCGCGCAAGAACATATTCGGCTACCGCATGATGGTCTGGGCGATCGTCATCATCGGAGCCTTGAGCTTCGTCGTCTGGGCGCACCACATGTATGTCAGCGGCATGAACCCGGCCTTTGGCTTCTTCTTCGCCACGACGACGCTGATCATCGCCGTTCCGACGGCGATCAAGGTCTATAACTGGGTGCTGACGCTCTGGCGCGGCGACATTCACCTGACGCTGCCGATGCTCTTTGCGCTCGCCTTCATCGTTACCTTCGTCAATGGCGGCCTGACGGGCCTTTTCCTCGGCAATGTCGTCGTCGACGTACCGCTGTCGGATACGATGTTCGTCGTCGCGCATTTCCACATGGTCATGGGTGTTGCGCCGATCCTCGTCATCTTCGGGGCGATCTATCACTGGTATCCGAAGGTGACGGGACGCATGCTGGACGAGACGCTCGGCCGGATCCATTTCTGGATCACCTTCCTCGGCACCTATGCGATCTTTTTCCCGATGCATTATCTCGGCCTGCTCGGCGTGCCGCGCCGCTATTTCGAAATGGGGGAGACGGCCTTCGTTCCACCCTCGGCCCATACGCTGAACGTCTTCATAACGGTGATGGCGCTGATCGTCGGGGCGGCACAGATCGTCTTCCTGTTCAACCTGGTCTGGAGCCTTTTCCGGGGCAGGGAGGCGGGTGGCAATCCGTGGCGGGCGACGACGCTCGAATGGCAGACGCCGCAGACCCCGCCGGCGCATGGCAACTGGGGCAAGGAACTGCCTGTCGTCTATCGCTGGGCCTATGATTACAGCGTGCCGGGAGCGGCGGAGGATTTCATTCCGCAGAATGTGCCGGCAAGCGGCGGCGTCACACGGGAGGTTCCGGCATGAACGTCATGCTGATCTTCCTTGCCGCGGTGGCCGTCATCATCATCTGGTGGCTCTCCGGGCAGCGGCTGACCTCGAAGCCATGGCTCGAAACGGGGTCTGTGCAGCTGCCGGCGCATGACGATACCGTCAGGCAGCAGTCACCGGTGCCGGCGGTCAAGCTCGGCCTCTTCGTGTTCCTCGGCGTCGTCGGCGCGCTCTTCAGTCTCGCCGTCAGCGCCTATTTCATGCGCATGGCGTCGGCCGACTGGTGGGGAATGCCGGTTCCGCGGCTGCTCTGGATCAATACCGCAGCGCTCGCGCTCAGCAGTGCGGCGCTCCAATGGGCCAGACGCGAAGCGCAGCATGGGCGCATGGAAAGCCTGCGGCCGGCGCTCGTGACCGGGCTTGCGCTTGCCGTCTTCTTTCTGATCGGGCAGATCCAGGCTTGGCGGGAGCTGACCGAAGCCGGCTATGTGCTGGCCGACAATCCCGCCAACAGCTTCTTCTACATGCTGACCGGCCTGCACGGCCTGCATATTCTCGGCGGGCTTGCCGTGCTCGCACATACGACGGTCAGGGCATTTTCGGCCAACGTTCAACCCGACAGGCTGCAGCTCAGCGTCGATCTCTCGGCCATCTATTCGCATTTCATGCTCGCCGTCTGGCTTTTGCTTTTCGCGCTCTTTGCCGGCTGGGCGAATGACTTCGTCGATCTCTGCCGCACATTGCTTAACTAGAACCAGGGGCTGCTCAGGAGGCGCAGATGGCACAGACTATCGGGACACACGACGAAACAAGCCTCAGGCCAGCAGGCCTGCGGGGCGTCGCGGCCGATTTCAGCTCGGACCAGCGCGCCTTCAAGACCGCCTCCTGGGGCAAGGCGATGATGTGGATCTTTCTGCTCAGCGACACCTTCGTCTTCGGCTGTTTCCTGATCGCCTATATGACCGCCCGCATGTCGACGCCGGTCCCGTGGCCCAATCCAAGCGAGGTCTTCGCGCTGCATATCGGCGGCGAGGACGTTCCGCTGATCCTGATCGCGATCATGACCTTCGTGCTGATCTCGAGCAGCGGCACCATGGCGATGGCGGTCAATTTCGGCTACCGCCGCGAACGCGGGAGGACGGCGGCGCTGATGCTGCTGACGGCGCTTCTCGGGGCAACCTTCGTCGGCATGCAGGCCTTCGAATGGACGAAGCTGATCACCGAAGGTGTGCGCCCCTGGGAAAACCCATGGGGGGCGGCGCAGTTCGGCTCGACCTTCTTCATGATTACGGGCTTTCACGGCACCCATGTCACCATCGGCGTCATCTTCCTCCTCATCATTGCCCGCAAGGTCTGGCGGGGTGATTTCGATGTGGAGCGGCGCGGTTTCTTCACCAGCCGGAAAGGCCGCTACGAGGCCGTCGAGATCATGGGCCTCTACTGGCACTTCGTCGACCTGGTCTGGGTCTTCATCTTCGCGTTTTTCTATCTGTGGTGAGGTCGTCATGAGCGAGACAACGGCACATGCGCAAAGCCCGACGGTACAGGCACAGGAACACGGACAGCAGCACCCGATCCGGCTCTATCTGGTGGTCTGGGGCCTGCTTTTCGTGCTCAGCGCCTTTTCCTACATGGTCGATTATCTCGGCATCCAGGGCCATCTCAGGTGGACGCTGATCCTGCTCTTCATGATGCTGAAGGCGGGGCTCATCGTCGCCGTCTTCATGCACATGGCCTGGGAACGGTTGGCTCTGGTCTACGCCATCCTGCTGCCGCCGCTGCTGGTGCTTGTCTTCGTGGCGCTGATGGTTTCGGAAGCGGACTATACGATCTTCACCCGGCTCGCCTTCTTTGGCGCCGGGCCGTAGAGGGCCAGGGAAAGGAAAACGCAGAAAGTTTCAAGGCGTTTGTTTTTCCTTCCGAGGCGCCTGCGGGCTGGCTTGCAGGCCGTGATTCCGGCCCTGCGGAGCGGTCTCGAGGAATATTTTTGCGTCCTGTTTTTTGTGTGGAACTCTCTGCCACCTCGTGCGTTTGGCAGCATCTTTATGGAGCGATCGGGAGGAGATCATGCAACCGAAGATCGGAACGGATGCCCCTGCGGACCGCTGGATCGGTGCCGTGGAGCTTGCGATCGTGCAGAAGGCTTTCGACAGACTTTGCGCGGAACGCGGCTTGTCGCGCGACTGCACAGAGGCACGTGAACTCGCGCGTGTGACAATCGACCTTTACCGGCAGGGTGCCGACAGCGAATACAAGCTGCACACCTCGCTGTCAGGCTCCGATTTCAAGACACCGGCCCTGTGAGCGGCCGATGAGCAATGTCGTGACATTCCCGCGCCGGAACCTCAGGTCGCACCACCCATACTATGTCGGCTCGGCGAGGCAGGTGGAAGGGCGGATCGCGATATTGGAGACGATCGCGAAGATCACCGTGCGCGACAGCGCGTTCACGCCCTATGAACAGGCGGCCCTGCTGGCGAAGCTGAGGACCGCCATCCGCGCGGAATGCGTCGCGCACAAGCTGTCGCCGGACGAGCAGTTCGAAACGATGCGTTATGCCGAGCGTCTTCTCGACGATATCCTCGACAGCATCCACGACTGAGGCATCTGCCGTCACGTTTTCTTGTTCCGCCGCAGCCCTGCAGGCACCATGCCGCAGTTGCGGAGCATCATCTGCTCATGCCAACATCCGGCCATGTTGATCCGACCTGCCAGAGCGGAAGACCGCAGCGCTATATGGACGATCCTGGAACCTGTCATCCGGGCAGGCGAAACCTATACGCTCGACCGCGACATGAGCGAGGCCGATGCGCTCGACTACTGGCTCGACCCCGGCAAGGAAACCTTCGTCGCCGATGACGGCGGCAGCATTATCGGCACCTATTACATCAGGGCCAATCAAGCGGGCGGCGGCAACCATGTCTGTAACTGCGGATATATGACGGCACCCGCGGCGGCGGGGCAGGGTGTGGCGCGCATCATGCACCAGCATTCGCTTGCCCATGCGCGCCAGCGCGGCTTCCGGGCCATGCAGTTCAATTTCGTCGTCAGTTCCAACGAGCGGGCGGTGCGGCTGTGGCAGTCGCTCGACTTTCAGGTGGTCGGCCGGCTGCCCGGGGCGTTCCGGCATCCGACCCTTGGCTTTGTCGACGCGCTCGTCATGTACCGGGATCTTTGACGACGCGAGCCTCACGCAGGAATGCCGTAGACCGGTATTTCGCCGCTGAGCCCCCGTAGAAAAGCGGTTGTGCCGTGCAGGCTGCGACCACGCGCGGCAAGCAACGTGCGCGCTTCCTCATCCTCGACCACAGGTGTCGTTGCAAAGATCATGTCCGGGGTGGCGATCGTCTGGAGGCGCGAGGCAAGATTGACCGTCTGACCGAAATAATCCTGCCGCTCGTTCATCAGCACGGCAAGGCATGGGCCGCTGTGCAGGCCGACCTTCAGGAACAGGTCGTCGCGACTGTCGCGCCGGTTGAGTTCATCGATCACCTTGCGGATGTCGAGTGCGGCGGCCACGCCCTGCGCCGGGGTCGGAAAGGTTGCCATGATCGCATCGCCGATGGTCTTGACCACCGCGCCGCCATGGGCGGAGACGACCTGATGCATGAGCTGGAAATGCGAGCGTACCAGATCGAAAGCGGCAAGGTCGCCGATCCGCTCATAGAGTTCGGTCGATCCCTTCAGGTCGGTGAACAGGAAGGTCAGGCTGGTGATCCTGAAGCGCTGGTTGAGATCGAGAACATTGGTACGGTAGATATCCCGGAAAGTCTGGTGCGTGAGCAGCCGCTTGGCGGTCAGGACTGGCACACGCCGCGTCAGGATCGCTTCCAGCGTCTTGCCGGCGATCCAGAGGATCGGCATTGTCCTCCGGTTCGTCCGGTTTTCGAGATCGAGCATCAGAAGGCCCGGTGCCACATGCAGCGTTTCGCCGGCCTGGTGCGCATCGTCGAGCTCGATCGACAGGCGCTGGCCCTCGTCCGGTTCGCCGCTCACTTCCAGGAATCGCGAGCTGTGCGTCACGGGATCGAAGAGGATCGCCACGCCCTCGCGCATCTGAAGCTGGCGGCCCATGCGCGCACCCGGCGCAATCTCGAACGCGTCTAGGACGACCTCGCTGACGATGGGCGCAAGATGCTCGGGCAGATCGCTGCCTGAACTCCAGAAAATCTGCCGCGTATAGTCCCAGAGCGGCAGGCTGTCGGGATCGTGGGCGGCGATGTGGCGGATGCGCGGGTCGACCGTGAAGGTGATCTCCACGGTTTCGTCGAGCGTCGGTTCGCAATCGAGCGCACAGAAGGAACAATTATAGTGATGCTGGTCGATGCCCTGCAGCGACTCCGCCTGATAAAGCACGCCGCCGCAGCTTTGGCAGACGACGTTCCAGGAGAGTTCGAAAAGGCCGTGCTGGGTGGCATGCAGGAAGGCGGCGATGCTCTCCTGCTCGTCGAGCCCGTTCGTGCGCGCAAAGGCCAACGGATTGACGCGGTTCAGGCCAAAATCCGGCGCTTCCTCAATAAGACGCGCCATCGCGGCGGCAACGGTTTCGTCGACATGCTGGCGCACGGCCATGACGCGGTTGGCTATATCAGGCATCGCTCATCCTATCAGAATGCGGCCCGAAAAGCGGGGCCGAGAAGAACAACAATAGGTCGGCAATGGCAGGCAGGCGACCCGTTTATTTTTCGCCTTAAAGTAACCTTTCGTGCGCCGGAGCGAAACAACGTGGGCCGGAGACATTGTTTCTCGTCTGCTGAAAAAAAAGAAAGCCGGCCTAAGGCCGGCTTAGACGAACGCGGCTAAACAGGGGATACTGAGCCGGTTCCTTGCATTTCGTGACTGACAATAAATTTCACTGCAATGCCGAGGGCAGCAGAAGGCGTAACGAGATCGCCATGAGGGCGGCTCCGCAAAGGGGTGGGCGGCGGGCGGAGACCGGTGCTGTCCTCGGGCTTCCTTATGAAGGACGAACATCACCGCTTGATGACATGGGCATCCGGCAGACGATTTTCTTTTCTTCGTGCGATCTGCGCTGTGGATGGGCGTCCCGGCATTGTCGGCGGATAGGCTGATGGTGTGAATTCAGTGTTCGGCCCGCCCGGGATGTCAAACTTTCACAAAGGGGCTATATAGCGGCCGAAATCGCACGAAATCCGCAAAGAGCCCCGATGGCACCGATCATTTCCGTCCAAAATCTCACCAAAACCTATGCAAATGGCTTCCAGGCGCTAAAGGGCATCAATCTCGAAATCGAGCGCGGAGAAATCCTGGCGCTGCTTGGGCCGAATGGGGCGGGCAAGACGACGCTGATCTCGATCATCTGCGGCATCGCCAATCCGAGCGGCGGCACGGTCGTGGTCGACGGACATGATGTGGTCAAGGATTTCCGCGCCACGCGCACCCTGATCGGCCTGGTGCCGCAGGAGCTGACCACCGACCAGTTCGAGACGGTGTGGAATACGGTCAGCTTTTCGCGCGGGCTGCACGGCAAGAAGGCCAATCCGGCCCATATCGAGAAGGTGCTGCGCGACCTGTCCCTCTGGGACAAGAAGGACAATACGCTGCGCCAGCTCTCGGGTGGCATGAAGCGGCGCGTGCTGATCGCCAAGGCGCTGTCGCACGAGCCCTCCATCCTCTTCCTCGACGAGCCAACGGCGGGCGTCGACGTGACGCTGCGCAAGGACATGTGGCATGTCGTCGAGCAGTTGCGCGCCTCGGGCGTCACCATCATCCTCACGACCCACTATATCGAAGAGGCCGAGGAGATTGCCGATCGCGTCGGCGTCATCAATGGCGGCGAGTTGCTGCTCGTGGAAGACAAGCAGGCGCTGATGGCCAAGCTTGGCCGCAAGCAGCTCATCCTCGAACTCAACGACCCGCTTGAGAAACTCCCCGATTGCTTTGCCGGCAACGGCTTGTCGATCGAGGCCGAGGGCAATCGCCTCGTCTACGAGTTCGACACCCGCAACGAGCACGAGAGCGTGGCGTCGCTTCTGACGCGGCTTGGCCAGAACAACATCCATTTCCGGGATCTCTCGACGCGGCAAAGCTCGCTCGAAGACATATTCGTATCGCTGGTAGGAGCCGCAAAATGAACTTCGAGGCGATCAAGTCGATCTATTATTTCGAGATGTCGCGCACGCGGCGCACGCTGCTGCAGAGCGTCATTTCGCCCGTCATTTCCACCTCGCTCTATTTCATCGTCTTCGGCGCTGCCGTGGGTTCGCGCATCCAGGAGGTTGAGGGCGTCTCCTACGGTGCCTTCATCACGCCCGGCCTCATCATGCTGACGCTGCTCGGCCAGTGCATCGGCAACGGCTCATTCGGCATCTATTTCCCGAAATTCACCGGTACGATCTACGAGATTCTCTCGGCGCCCGTCGCAATGACGGAAATATTGATCGGCTATGTCGGGGCGGCGGCGACCAAGGGCCTGATCATCGGCGTCATCATCCTCTTGACCGCCAATCTCTTCGTCGATGTCCGCATCGAGCACCCGTTCATGATGGTGCTGTTCTTCCTACTGACGGCAATCAGTTTCAGCCTGTTCGGCTTCATGATCGGCATCTGGGCGACGAATTTCGAGCAGCTTAACCTCATCCCCATGCTGGTCGTGCCACCGCTGACCTTCCTCGGCGGCAGCTTCTACTCGATCAACATGCTGCCGCCCTTCTGGCAGGCGGTGAGCCATTTCAACCCGGTGCTCTACCTGGTCAGTGGCTTCAGATGGAGTTTTTACGGGATTGCGGATGTGAACCCGCTGGTCAGCCTCGGGATGATCTCGCTGTTTCTGGTGGTTTGCCTGAGCACGCTCGGGTGGATCTTCAAGACCGGGTACAGGCTGCGGAACTGACGGGGGACCGCCACCGGCAAAATCCGTACAGGCGGCACAAAGTTGTTCACATTTTGTTCGCGACTGTTAGTCTGACCCCGCTGTTACAGGCGGAGGAGGAGAGTCGTGGCGGAGCAACAGACGAAGTTCGAGCGGTTCAAGGCGCTGCATCATCGGGATGAGACATTTGTCATTCCGAACCCATGGGATGCCGGCTCGGCGCGGATCCTGGCAGGCCTTGGTTTCGAGGCCCTGGCGACGACCAGCGCTGGCTATGCCTTTTCGAAGGGCAAGCGGGATTCCTTTGCGAGCCTGACACGCGGCGAGATCCTCGACAATGCCGCAGAGATCGTCGGGGCGAGCGATCTTCCCGTATCCGCCGATCTCGAGGACGGGTTCGGCGCAGAACCTGAGATCTGCGCCGAAACGATCCGGCTGGCCGCTGCGGCGGGGCTGGTCGGTGGGTCTATCGAAGATGCGACAGGCGATCCGGCAAGGCCGATCTACGATCTCTCGCACGCCGTCGAGCGGGTCCAGGCGGCGGCAGAAGCGGCGCGGAAACTGCCTTTCCTGCTGACGGCGAGGGCAGAGAATTTTCTATGGGAGCGGCCCGATCTCGACGACACGATCAAGCGGCTGCAGGCCTTTTCGGCAGCCGGCGCCGATGTGCTCTATGCACCCGGCCTGCCTGATATCGACGCCATCCGAACCGTCTGCGCTGCCGTGGACAAGCCCGTCAATGTGGTCATGGGGCTGAAGGGGCCGCGCTATAGCGTTGCCGAACTCTCGGCGGCGGGCGTGCGCCGCGTGAGCGTGGGCGGATCCTTTGCTCGCGCGGCGCTCGGCGCACTGCTGCGGGCGGCCGAGGAGGTGAGATCATCCGGGACCTTTGGCTATGCGGCCGATGCAATCCCGGCGGCCACGCTCAGCCGGCTCATGTCGCAGGAAAAGCGGGGCGACCGTGAGTAGGGCTGGATCGGTGGCATCTCATTGCGGATCGATAAGGGCTGACAAAATCCCGATGTCTGCCAGTCAGCCCTTCTTCTTGCCGTACCGCGGGCGGAAATCGACAAGCAAAGACTTCAGTTCGAGTTCGCGCACGCGTCGGGCCGCTTCATCCGGGCTCACCCAGTCCAGCACGCGCTGGCCGACCTCGCGGAACTGCCCCTGCGTGCGGTCTACCTCGATCTGGAAGATATCGACGATGCAGGGAACAACGTCGCCGTCGTCCAGTTCCTTGAGATAGGTGTAGCGGCCGACCGGCTTTTTGCTGACCGTCCCGCGGACGCCGGCTTCCTCCCAGGCCTCGATGGCGGCCGCCTCATGCGGCTTCTTCTTTTTCATCGGCCAGCCCTTGGGAATGATCCAGCGGCCGCTGTCGCGGGTGGTGACCACGAGGACTTCGATTTCGCGATGATCGCTTTCGGGATCGTTGTTTCGATAACGGAAGCAGAGAGCGCCATATTGCTGGCGAAAGGCGCCGGAGAAAAGCTTCTCGGGCCTTTCGGCAAGTTGCTTCAGTAGCGGCTTTGGGGTGGCGGCGCGAGGTTTTGCGCCTTTTTTGCTGGATTTCATGACATCAAGCATTGTCAATTTCTGCATTTTCGATCAATTGCCTGCGACGTTTTATGACAGATTTGTGACAGTCTCTTGTGACTGCCGTATCCGCTTCAGGAAGGATCGCCCGAGATGATGAGCGTGTTTCGCAAGATGATGCCGCGGGAGGACCGCTTCTTCGAGATGTTCTGCCGGCATTCGGAAACGGTCGTCGCTGCCGCCCATGCGATGGAAAGGCTGCTGAAAGGCGAGGCGGTTCAGGAAAATTGCGATCGGATCATCGCGCTCGAGGACCAGGCCGACGACATCACCCGCGAAGTGCTTGTGGCCGTCAGGCGCAGCTTCATCACACCCTTCGATCGCGGCGATATCAAGGACCTGATCCAGTCGATGGACGATGCGATCGACATGATGCACAAGACGGTGAAGATAATTCGCCTGTTCGAGCGGACGAGTTTCGACCCGCTGATGCAGGACATGGGCGGGGAGATCGTCAAGGCGGCGGCCCTGATGGCGGAGGCGATCCCGCTTCTCAACAAGATGGGCGCCAATGCGCAGCGGCTTGCCGTCATCGCCGAGGAGATCACTCGGGTCGAGGGGCGTTCCGACGAGTTGCATGACGAGGGGCTGAAAGACCTCTATCGCCGGCATGGGGCCAGCGGCAATGCCATGGCCTACATGATCGGCAGCGAGATCTATTCCAATCTGGAAAAGATCGTGGACCGGTTCGAGGACGTGGCCAATGAAATCAGCGGCGTCGTTATCGAGAACGTCTGATGGAAGCCTCTCTCTCCCTTCCGCTGCTGATCGGGTTGATCGGTGTCGCGCTGTTCTTCGATTTCCTGAACGGGTTGCATGATGCGGCAAACTCGATTGCGACCATCGTCTCCACCCGGGTCCTCAGGCCGCAATATGCCGTCGGCTGGGCGGCTTTCTTCAATTTCATCGCCTTCCTGTTCTTCGGCCTTCATGTCGCCGAAACGCTGGGCACCGGCATCATCGATCCGGCCATCGTTTCCCCTCAAGTGATCTTTGCGGCGCTGATGGGGGCGATCGTCTGGAACATCGTCACCTGGCTGTTCGGCATTCCCTCTTCCTCCTCGCATGCGCTGGTCGGCGGGCTCGTCGGGGCAGGGTGGGCGAAGGTCGGCTTCAGCTCCATCGTCTGGAGCGGCCTGCTGAAGACGGTTGGCGCGATCTTCATGTCGCCGGCGATCGGCTTCCTGCTGGCGCTGTTCTTCGTCCTCGTCGTCTCCTGGCTCTTCGTGCGCCAGACACCGTTTGCCGTCGATCGCACTTTCCGCTTCATGCAGTTTGTCTCGGCATCGCTCTATTCGCTCGGCCATGGCGGCAACGATGCGCAGAAGACGATGGGCATCATCGCCGTTCTTCTCTTCAGCCAAGGTCAGCTTGGCCCGAGCTTTCATGTGCCGCTCTGGGTCGTCATTTCCTGCCAGTCGGCGATGGCGCTCGGCACGCTCTTCGGCGGCTGGCGGATCGTGCATACGATGGGCTCGAAGATCACGAGGCTCAATCCGATGCAGGGTTTCTGCGCCGAGACCGGCGGCGCGCTGACGCTGTTTGCGGCGACCTGGCTCGGGATTCCCGTGTCGACGACGCATACGATCACCGGCGCGATCATCGGAGTGGGAGCAGCGCGGCGCCTTTCGGCCGTGCGCTGGGGTGTGGCCGGCAATATCGTCATCGCCTGGGTCATCACAATGCCGGCTGCCGCTGCCATCGCCGCCGCCTGCTATGGAATTGCAAGCCTGTTTGCCTGAGGTCAACGGCCGCCGGATGCACCGGATACCTTAATTTTAGGGGCTGCTATTTTCGATCCGATGTTGCGCTCTATTCTCCATGCAAGGAGAAGGCGACGACGAGCGAAAGATGCATCCATACAGGCATTTATCGGAATTGAATGTGGAAACTCCGGCAAGGACAGGCCGCCGCGGGGTCGACCAGTGCGGTGTCATCTGCTGCCGCGTGGAAAGGGGCGGGAGGCTGAGCGTCCTGCTCATCACCAGCCGCGATACCGGACGATGGGTGATCCCGAAAGGCTATCTCCAGAAGAAGGAAAAGCCCTATCGCTGCGCCCAGCGCGAAGCATCCGAAGAGGCCGGCGTCAGGGGCAAGGTCAGGAAGAAGCCGCTCGGCTATTACAGCTATCTGAAGGACCAGGAGCAGCCGCTGACGGTTTCGGTGCATCTGCTGCGACTGGAGAGCGAAACCACGCATTTCCGCGAATATGGGGAGAGGCAGAAGATCTGGATTTCGCCGGCGGACGCGGCCTCTCTCGTCGATGAGCCCGAACTGCAGGAGATCTTCCGCGCAATCGATGCGGACAATCCGCTGACGTCGCAGGACCGGCTGAAACCCCATCGCATCCATGGACGGCGACCGCGGGCCGATGCAGCCGTGTCGCTCGCCGCATTGCCCGGATTGACCTGATTGCCGCCGCCCTGGCGGGCAGGCACAGTTGCAAAGGCCCGCCATTGCGGGCCTTTGCGTTAAGAGACTAGCGGGGACTGCCGGTTGCAAGAGGTCCCCAAGAGAGCTCACGGTCAGGGACGGCTGAAAGGTCGACCATCACCTCGACGCCGGTCCTGATGCGGCGCCGCAAGAGGCCGGCGCGATCCGGATGCGCCCGGAGCAGGCCTTTCTCGTGGAGCGCCTGCAGCCGCGTGCGCGACATCTCCAGCCCGGAGGCCAGCAGGCGGTCGAGGCGTATGCCGTCAGGCAACGGCACAGCCAACTCGATCTCCAGTCGCGTCCAGCCGGCAGTCTCGCGCAGCACCTCCCTGACGAGGTCGAATTCCGGGAATTCGTCGATGCGCTCGGTCTTGCGTTTCAGGGCTTCGATGTTGAAGCTCTCCGTCCGGATCCAATCCGGATCGTTGGACTGCAGCGCGTGCAGAACGGCCGGATCGATATCGCGGACATTCTGACGCTCGAAGAGCGGCCGGTTCCAGGTCTTGTCGCAGGCCAGGCATTTGTAGATGAGCCAGGCATCCAGCCGGCGGCCATTGGCATTGAGCCGGATCTTGTCGCTGGATCGAAAGGCTCTCAATCCGCCGCATCCGCCACAGGCAATCCAGGGCTGGGGAGCGGTTTTCGGCGTTACGGTCCATCGGACCCGTAGGGTATCGCACATAAGTCTTGGTCTTCCGTTCGGAAGTTCACCAAGATGGCGCGAGAGAAAGCCCTGTCGGGCGCGGCGTGGCGATGCTTTCGGGTGGCTGAAGAGCAGAGACAGCGGGGCTGTTACTGGCGATCGGAACAATGCCAAACCGGTCTCTTGCCGCCACCCGATGAACGTATTCATACGCCGGCAGCCATCGCCGCCAGGCCGTACGGGTGAAACTGGGTTGAGACCGGTTCTTACTTAGGCAAAGTCTACCTCGATGCGCCAATGCTCTTCGAGCGGATCAATAGCAAACAATCGCCGGGAGAGGGAGACTTACGACGCATGGCAGAGACGAAGGCTGCCCCATGCGGCATTTCTGCAACTTCCCGCTGAAGCTCTATCAAAGCTCCTGCGCCGTCGGGCGGAAGAGGATTTCGTTGATATCCACCTCCTCGGGCTGCGAGATCGCGAAGGCGACGACCCGCGCGAAACTGTCGGCCGGGATGGCATAGCGTTCATAGAAATCGGCGATGCCGGCCGCGACATCGGCCTCGGTAATGCTCTGCGGCAGTTCCGACTCTACCGCACCGGGCGAGACGATCGTCGTGCGGATATTATAGGGCTTCACCTCCTGGCGCAGGCCCTCGGAGATGACACGCACGGCTGTCTTGGTCGCCGCATAGACCGCGCTTCCGGGGCGGACCTTGTGTCCCGCGACCGACGAGACGTTGATGATATGGCCGCTCTTCTGCGCCGTCATGTGCGGAAGGGCGGCGGCAATGCCATAGAGCACGCCCTTGAGGTTCACGTCGATCATCCGGTCCCAATCGTCGATCTTGCCGCGCTCCAGAGGCGAGTGCGGCATCAGGCCGGCATTGTTGACGATCACGTCTATCCGCCCGTGCAGCCGCACGGCCTGATCGACGAGATGTTTGACCTGCCCGGCCTCGGTCACGTCGGTTTCGATGGCGGAGCCTTCGGGGAGGCCGAGTTCACTGGAGAGCGCCTTCAGGCGGTCGATCCGGCGGGCGCCGAGCACCACCTTGGCGCCGGCATTGGCGAGGTGACGGGCGGTCGCTTCGCCGAGGCCGCTGCTGGCGCCGGTGATGACGACCGTCTTTCCCTTGATATTGTCAGTCATGGTAATTCCTTTCAGTGCTGGCAGCCTATCGGCCGATGCGGGCCTGCAGGTGGGCCGGGTAGCGATCTCCCTGCACGGTGACACCAGACAATGCGGTCTCTATTTCCTGCAGATCCTGTGGCGTGAGTTTGATCGCTGCGCCGCCGATATTCTCCTCCAGCCGGTGCAGCTTGGTGGTGCCGGGGATCGGCACGATCCATGGCTTACGGGCGAGCAGCCAGGCGAGCGCGATCTGCGCCGGTGTCGCCTGCCTGGCGGCGGCGATCCCACTCAGCACCGCAACGAGGCCCTGATTGGCCTTGCGGTTCTCTTCCGAAAAGCGCGGCACGACATTACGGAAATCCGTCTTGTCGAAACTGGTGCTCTCGCTGATTGCGCCCGTAAGAAAACCCTTGCCGAGGGGGCTGAAGGGCACGAAACCGATGCCGAGTTCTTCGAGCAGCGGCAGGATCTCCTTTTCGGGCAAGCGCCACCAGAGAGAATATTCGCTCTGCAGGGCGGCGACCGGCTGGACGGCATGGGCCCGGCGGATCGAATCCACCCCCGCTTCCGACATGCCGAAATGCTTGACCTTGCCGGCAGCGATCAGCTCCTTCACCGCGCCGGCAACCTCTTCCATCGGCACTTCGGGATCGACGCGATGCTGGTAGAAGAGATCGATCCTGTCAGTACGCAATCGCTTCAGGGCGGCATCCGCCACCTGCCGAATGCGCTCGGGGCGGCTGTCCTGACCCTTGCTGGAATCGCCGTCCCGAAAGCCGAATTTCGTGGCGATCACCACCTCTCCGCGGAACGGTTCGAGTGCTTCGCCGAGCAATTCTTCATTGGCTCCCTGGGCATAGGCTTCCGCCGTATCGAAAAAGGTGACGCCATGCTCGAAGGCAGTGCGTATCAGAGCAATCGCCGCATGCCTTTCCGTTGCCGGGCCGTAACCGAAGCTCAGGCCCATGCAACCAAGGCCGAGGGCCGAGACTTCGGGACCATGCGTTCCGAGTTTGCGTTTCTGCATCATCGTGTCTCCATCCGGTGATATTCGTCGTCCGTGACCTTTTCCATCCAGTCGACCGGACTGCCGTTGAGCTTTTCGGCAATGGCGATATGGCTCATGGCCGTTGTTGCAGTGGCGCCGTGCCAATGCTTTTCGCCTGGTGCGAACCAGACGATGTCGCCCGGCCGGATTTCTTCGATCGGGCCGCCGTCACGCTGTGCCCAGCCGAGGCCGGAGACGACGATCAGCGTCTGGCCGAGCGGATGGGTGTGCCAGGCGGTGCGTGCGCCCGGCTCGAAGGTCACGGTGGCACCGCCGACCCGGTCGGGATCGTCGCTGTCGAAACGGGCGTCGAGACGCACAGTGCCGGTGAAAAAGGCTTCCGGACCCGGAACCGAGGGTGCGAAGCCGCTGCGCTTGATCTGCATGGGCGTATCCTTTCCTGCCGATCTTCATTTAGCGGCTACGCAGTTCTGCGATTAGAAGCTAAAATCCGCATGAACCTATTAGGGCAGCTTATGAATGACCCGGACCAATCTCGACGATATCTCCGCTTTCCTGACCGTCGCGCGCGAGGGCAGCTTCACGCGAGCCGCCGCCTTGCTCGGCGTTTCGCAATCGGCTCTCAGCCAGACGGTGCGCGCGCTTGAAGAGCGCATGGGTCTGCGGCTGCTCACTCGCACGACGCGCAAGGTGTCGCCGACGGATGCCGGCGAGCGTCTGATCCAATCTGTCGGGCCTCGGCTTGAGGAGATCAGTGCGGAACTCGCGCAGCTATCGGCGCTACGTGAAAAACCCTCGGGTAGCGTCCGCATTTCGGCGGGCGAACAGGCAGCCGAATTGTTCCTCATGCCGGCCGTGCAGAAGCTGTTGCCGCAATATCCCGATATCGCGATCGAAATCGTTGTCGATAACGGCCTCACGGATATCGTCGCCGAGCGTCTCGATGCCGGCGTGCGGCTCGGCGAACAGGTTGCGAAGGACATGGTGGCCGTGCGGATCGGCCCGGATGTCAGAATGGCCGTCGTCGGCTCCCCCGACTATTTCGAGAAGCGAAGCCGCCCGCGCACACCTCATGAGCTCACGGAGCACAATTGCATCAATCTGCGGCTGCCGACGGCCGGTGGTTTCTATGCCTGGGAATTCGAGCAGGGCGGGCGCGAGTTACGCGTGCGGGTGGAGGGCCAGCTTGCGGTCAACAGCGGCACGTTGGCCGTCAAGGCGGCCATTGCCGGTGCCGGTCTCGCCTTCGTGCTGGAGGACCGCGTCCGCGACGATCTCGAGGCGGGGCGCCTGACCCGCGTGCTCGCAGACTGGTGCCCACCCTTTTCCGGCTTCCACCTCTACTATCCCAGCCGGCGCCATCAGACGCCGGCCTTCGCCATAGTGGTGGATTCCTTGCGCTATCGCGGCTGATAGCTGAAACGTCAACAGTCACGAGAAAGCCGGGGGCCGGCAACTGACGGATAACGGCCCCCGCGATGATTTAGGCTATGTGCTGAAGCTGGACTTCCCGGTTGTGCAGGAAGCAGGCCTTGGTGAAGAGCCCGAGGTCGAGCTGGTTCGGCAGACGCACATCCCCAAGATCCGGCAAGCCCTTGCCGCCGGCCTCGAAGGACCGGTCGATCTGAGAGATGAAGGCCAGCACAACCCCTGTATCCCGGGCGAAGCTTTGAAGGGCCGAAACCTGCTCCGACAGGGCCGGCTTGCTGCGCTGCTGGTCGAGAAGCTGCAGATAGTCGATGACGGCGACTGTTCCCCGCGGCGCGCCCGCGAGATGCCGGATGATATAATCGGCACTGATCTCATCCGAGGTGACGATCTCGATCCTGTCCCCGATCGCTTCGCCTTCCGGCAGGGCATGGATGCGGTTCATGCTCTGTTGATGGGTATATTCGAGCGTGAAGAAGGTTGCCCTTCGTGCCTGGCTGACGGCATCGAGCAGAAGCTGCAGGCCGAGCAGGGTCTTGCCGTGGCCCGGACGGGCAGCGATCAGAAGCAGATCGCCATCTGCCAGTTGCGACAGCATGGATGATGCAGATGGCTCATGCTGGGAGGAAAGCAGGCTCCAGGCGGTAAAACCTTCCTCCTGCGCGATACGATCGAGCGCCTGATGAAGCGGGATCGTATCCGTACGCGCCAGCAATTTCGCCCGGCGCTTCAGCTGATAGATGGGTGCAGACAGTTTCATTCAAACCTCCATTGCGAGCCGGAAACGCAACCCCTCCTTATGCGGTGCTCGAACAGATGGTTCGATGGTGGATTGCCCCGCATGGACGATGCTTTCCCGGATGGAGGGAGGAGGCTTGGGTCGAGCCTTGCCCAAGAGGTAGCGAGCGGCGCGATTCGCGGCAAGCTGGAAAATTCAGCGGTGTTTCGGGCGCTTGCTTCCTTCGCGCTCGCATCGTCCTCCTGAGTGAACTTGAACCGCATCGCGCCTGTGCACGGGCAAGCGGCCCGCTCGTCGGCTCGATCCCCTCCAACTACCGGCCGCGCTTGCCGGAATTCCCTCAGATCCGTTGGCGTGTCCATGGCAGGTATCCGCTCGTGAACTATATGTGACGGGGGAGGAATGTCCTTGATGTCGAGCATGCCAGTCACCTGCGAGGTGCGTTACCGCCTCGACCCGAAGAAACGTATGGAATTCGAAGCCTATGCCGAGGTCTGGGTTCGGCTGATCGAGCGTTACGGCGGAACACATCACGGCTATTTCATGCCGCGCGAAAAGCCGGAAGGCGCGGGTTTGAGCTTTCCGGGTGCAGGGGCGGATGGGGCAGGCAATATCGCGATCGCTCTTTTCACCTTTCCGGACGAGCCGACCTATCTCGGCTACCGCGCCAGCGTCGCCGCCGATCCGGACAGTATCGCGGCCAATGCGCGCTTCGGGGCCGATCCTCCGTTCAAGAGCTACGAGCGCCTGTTTCTGCGACCGTTGCCGCGCGGCGAATAGACGGCGAGGGCAGCTGTCGGCGGCAGGAACTCGTCTTCCTGCCCCGACAGCAAACAGACAGCTTCGCCGCGCTACCCGTTTGCCGTCGCCCGCAAGGGGCTTCTGCAAAAGGGTAAAATCATGAAGCTGAAACTGGTCGCCGCTCTCACAATCCTGTCGCTCTCGCCCGCCTTGGCGCTTGCAAGCCCGAGCTGCACGAAGGAGCCGAAATCCAGATGGATGCCGGAGGCCGCCATGAAGGCGAAGATCGAGGCCATGGGCTACAAGGTCAAGACTTTCGAAATCACCGGCAATTGCTACGAGATCTACGGCAAGGACAAGAACGGCGAACGCGCCGAGGTCTATTTCAATCCGGTTTCCGGCGATATCGTCCAGAAGGGCGATTGAGCGATGACAGCCATCTCGTTGAAGAAGGAGGGCCAGGTGCCCTCCGATGCCGCCGGGCAGACGATCAGGGTGTGGGACCCGGTCGTCAGGCTGTTCCACTGGACCATCGTCGCGGCCTGCACGCTCAACCTCTTCATTCTCGAAGAAGGCAAATACTGGCACCGCATCACGGGTTATGTCGTCGCTACGGCAATCGTCATTCGCATCCTCTGGGGGTTCGTCGGTACAAAACATGCTCGCTTTTCCGATTTCCTGCCGACGCCGCGCAGGGTGATGGAGCAGATCTTTGATATGATCGACGGCAGTGAAAGACGTTATCTTGGTCACAATCCGCTGGCATCGGTCATGATGCTGCTGCTGATGGCATTGCTGGCGGCAACGGTGCTGACCGGCTGGATGACGACGCTCGATGCCTTCTGGGGCGAGAAATGGCTGGAGAAACTGCACGGCACGATCGCAAACGGCATCATGGTGCTTGCCTTCGTCCACGCGGGCGCAGCCATCATCGAAAGCTGGAGGCACAGGGAGAATCTCGTCTGGTCGATGGTCACGGGTCGAAAGAGGGCATGAGGATACTGCTGATCGAGGACAGTTCCCGGCTTCGCGAACTGCTTTGCGAAGCCATCCACGACGCCGGCTGGAAGATCGATGCCTTCGCCCTGGCGCAGGAGGGGCGGCTTGCATTGCAGGAAGCGGATTATGACCTGCTGCTTCTCGACCTCGGCCTGCCTGATGAGGACGGGATCGCATTTCTGAAATCGCTCCGGGCCGCGAGGGTCCAGATGCCGGTCCTGGTGCTGACGGCGCGGGGCGCAGTCGACGAGCGCATCGCCGGGCTCGATGCCGGCGCGGATGATTACCTCGTAAAACCCTTTCACAATGGAGAATTGATCGCCCGCATCCGCGCGCTGACGCGCCGCGCGCCGTCAACCGTCATGCCGGTCCTGGAATTCGCCGCCCTTCAATATGATCTCGCCACGCGCCAGGTGATCTGTGCCGGCGACGAGATTGCGCTCGCGCCTTCCGAAAAGGGCCTTCTGGAACTGTTGATGCGCAACGGCGGGCAAGTGGTACCCAAGCCGAAGATCGAGCATGCCTTCTCGGAATTCGGCGATGAGCGCAGCAGCAATGCCGTCGAACTTGCCGTTTTCCCGGCTGCGCAGAAAGCTCGAAGGGCATCCGACACAGGTGCTGATCGAGACCGTCAGGGGTGTCGGATACATGATGCGGGAGGTGCGCGCATGAGGCTCTCATCGCCGACACTGGGCGCGATCCTGACCCGGCGTATTGCCTTCTTTGCGGTGCTGGCCATGGTGTTGCAGCTCGCCGTGATCTTTTCCGCCTATTACTGGAATGTCGGGGAGCTTTCGCGGCTCTTCGTGGAGCAGGAGACCGAGCGGCTAGCCTCCGGCATTGCGGTGGAGGACGGCGCCATCCGCTACCGGCTTCCCGATTCTGTCGAGGGGCGTTACGGGCAGGCGCAGACAGGCTATGTGGCCCGCATCCGCGAGGCCGGCGGCGGGTTCGTCTTCCAGTCCTGCGACGCTGCCTGCGAGAGCCGCTTCCTGCCGCCTGATGTCAACCCGCCGGATTTCTGGCTGCGGTCGCTCGAGCCCGGCAAACCGCTGACGCTGGTGGGCGGGCGGGCCTTCATGGTGGGCGAGCGGCGCTTCGTCGTCGATGTCGCGACGATGGGCGATCCGCAGGATGTGGTGTCGGATGTCCTGTGGAACGAGGTGATCGAGCATATGATCGTGCCGATGAGCATCCTGCTGGTGCTCGTGCTCGGCGCCACCCTGCTTTCCGTGCGGCAGGCGCTGAAGCCGGTGCGGACTGCGGCCGAGGCGGCCGAACGGATCGACCCGATGGATTCACGCTCGCATCTGCAATTCCAGGATATGCCGCGCGAAGTCGCCCATCTTGCCGAGGCCGTCAACCGGGCCTTCGAGCGTGTCGGCGAGCTGATGAAATCCCAGAAGATACTGACATCGGGCATCGCGCACGAAGTGCGCACGCCGCTTGCGGCAATCAAGCTGGAGCTCGGTCATATCGACCATCCGCGGGCGCGCAAGGCTGAGGCGGATCTCGACGATCTCGTGCGTTTCGTCAGCCAGATCACCGCGCTCGCGCGGCTCGATACATTCGATCACGGCATGTTCGAGGAGGTCGACCTTGTCGAGCTTTCGTCCAGCGTGGTGGAACAGCTGGCGCCCTGGGTCTACGAAAACAATCACTCGCTGGAATTCTCCGCGCAGGTCGATGCCGCCATCGTGCAGGGTGTGCCGGCCCTGCTGAAGGACGCCGTTCGCAACCTGATCGACAATGCCGTTCGCCACACGCCTGCCCATACCGGCATCGTCGTGCGGGTCAGCAATGATCTGATCCGCGTCGAGGACCGGCATCCGGCAGGCGTGAGGCAGGGCGCCGATGTCGCCCCACGCGCCGACGGGATGGGCATCGGGCTTGATATCGTGGCGCGCATCGCTGCGATACACAGGGGTTCGCTTCGCTGCTCGGCCGGCAGGCAGGGTCATGTCTTCGACCTGGAGATCGGCACATAGCCGCGTCTGCGCGCCGCGCTTCTTTTCTCATCATCCGTTCATCGGAGAGTTTCATGATCAAATGCGTTGTTATTTCCGGCTGCTCGGGCGGCGGGAAATCCACATTGCTCGAAGAGCTCTCCCGGCGCGGTTACGCGACCGTCGAGGAGCCGGGACGCCGGATCGTGAGGGAGGAACTGGCCGGGCAGGGTGCTGCCTTGCCCTGGGTCGACCCGGCGGCCTTTGCCCGGCGGGCGATCGCGATGGCGCTCGAGGATCGGAAGCTCGCTGAAGTCCAGCCCGGATGGACGTTTTTCGATCGCGGCCTGATCGACGCCGCTTCTGCGCTGCAGGCCACGACCGGGAAGGCGATGCTGGAGACGCTGCGGGATCAACGCCCTTATCACCACATGGTGTTTCTGACGCCGCCCTGGCCGGAAATCTATGTCCACGACCCCGAGCGGCGGCATGGTTTCGAAGAGGCGGTTGCCGAATATGACCGGTTGACCACGGCCTATCCCGAGATGGGCTACGAGGTCGTCATCCTGCCGAAGGTCGATGTCCCGGCGCGAGCGGACTTTCTGTTGAGCCAGCTGCCGGAGCTGTGACTTTTTAAGGAACCAAGTTCGACACGGCTCGTTTCTTATCCAACGCGGCAGCCTTGTCCCCCACTCGAAGGCTCATCGTTCCCAGCGATCGCTGCGTTCACTCCTGCAAATGAAAACCCTCGGTTCCACTCCCGGACCGAGGGTTCTTTTTGCCGACCGAAATCAGGGTCCGGAATTATCTGCCTTCCGAGGAGGCTCTGAGATAGCCGATCACGGCGCGTCTGACGCGCAGCGCCAGCCCGTCCCGGTCTTCTTCCCCATGCTCGCCGGCGGCATCGATCATGCCCTTGATGATTGCCACTGCATCGCGTGCCGCGATATCGATATCGGGCTGCGGCGGCATGTCCGGGCGCGCCAGCGTATTGCGGGTGAGTTCCAGGAAGCGGTGCTTGATGCGATCGGTTTGCGCATCGAGCGGCAGGCGGGCCTCCTCGTAATCGAGCAGGCGGGCAAGGGCAGGGCGTTCGAGCTGCTGGCGGACGCAGGGGTCTATCAGGGCGGAGAGCGCCGCTTCGCCCGTCGGCTCGCCGGCAGCACTTTCTGCATCTCCAATCAGTGACATGGTCTGCCGCAGGATCAGCGCGCCGATCAGCGCATCCTTGCGTGGGAAATACTGGTAGAGCGAGCCGATGCTGACGCCGGCCTTTTCTGCCACCGCATTGGTGGAAAAACCTTCGTGGCCGCGCTCCTCCAGAATGCGAGCCGCGGCCTCGACGATCACGCTGACCGTCGCAAGCGAGCGGGCCTGTCTGGGCGCTTTTCTGGGCGAGGATCGGCTCTTGTAGGGGCTTTCGGACATTGCTGGAACGGGCCTTGAAATGCGAGTAGCGGGAAGGCGAGTTATCGCTCACATTAGATCCGTCAGATCAAGCGCACAAGCGGTCGCTCAGCAAAGGGATTTGGAAACTTGAACGCATCACCGGGAGCGGTGACGCGCATATCCCTTGCCGTGCCTGCGATCGACCGCGCCGGAACAGAACGGAGAATTGTCCATGTCAAACGAGATCAAAACCGCCATCGTCACCGGCGCATCCAGAGGGATCGGCGCGGCGATTGCCAGACGGCTCGCAGCCGATGGTTTCCAGACCGTCGTCAATTATGCGGCAGGCGCTGCGCAGGCAGAGGAAGTAGTCGCCGCCATCACGGCAGCCGGCGGCCGGGCGCTGGCGCTTGGCGCCGATGTCTCCAGCCCGCAGGCACTTGCCGAGCTCTTCGAGCACACCGAAGCAGAATTCGGAACCGTCGACGTGCTCGTCAACAATGCCGGCGTCACCACCTTTGGCCCGCTTTCTGAGGTGAGTGATGAAGACTACCAGCGCCTCGTCGCCGTCAACCTGACCGGCACCTTCAACGGCATGCGCGAGGCCGCAAGACGCCTTCGCGAGGGCGGCCGCATCATCAACCTGTCGACCAGCATCATCGGCCATTATTCGCCGGGGAATGCCGTCTACACAGCCACCAAGGCGGCGGTTGAAGCGATGACGCATATCCTCGCAAAGGAGCTCGGCCCCCGCCACATCACGGTCAATGCCGTGGCGCCCGGCCCGGTCGCGACCGAACTGCTGCTTGCAGGCCGATCCCCGGAGCTGATCCAGCGCCTGACGAATGAAATCCCGCTCGGCCGGCTTGGGCAGCCAGAGGATATTGCGCAGATCGTGTCGTTTCTGGCGAGTAGCGAGAGCGCCTGGGTCAATGGGCAGGTGATCAGGGCGAATGGCGGGCGGAATTGATAGGCGCTAGGCCTTTCCGGAGCGCGCGATCTCCGCGCGCATCCAGCTCGAATCGCCCCAGGTCGACAGCCAGATCATCAGATCGGTGAGCGCGCCAATGACGGGCAGTAGCAGCTTGTGGGCGAGCCCGCGCCCTGTCTGCTTTTCCTCGGCCTCGCGCAGATGCGCGAGTTCCTCGTCCTGGATCGAGGCAATGAGCGCATGGAGCTCAGGATCTCGGTTCTTCACGAAGGCCAGTTGATCTTCGAGATGGCGATGAACGGTACTTTCCACCGCCTCGGTGCAGATCCAGACCATGTTGCGCCCACCAAGGGCCGTGAGAAAGCCCAGGACGAAACCACCGAGGCTCCAGAAGGCCATCACACGGCAAGGCCTGGCGCTCCTTGGCGGCATGGCCTCGCGAAACAGGCGGCAATGCCTGATCTCGTCTTCCCGCATGTCCTGAAGCGCCGGGACGATATCCGGAAACAGCCGGCGCGCCATCCAGATCTGTGCCCCATAGATGCGGATGGCGCCGAACTCGCCGGCATGATTGACCTTGAGGATACGCCTGACGGTGATCGCCGGATCGCGCTTGCTGACGATATCAGGCAGATTGTCCATGATCCATGCGCGCCCCAGCTTCGGTGTCAGTAGTAGGCAATACGACCACCGCGATCGTCAATGGCTGGGCACAGCCTATGAGGCGTATTGTCGACCAGGCCCCCGTTTAATGACCTCGCAAGAGGGTCTGACGGACCGGGCGGCATTCCCTCCCGAAGCTTGACACGAAAAACGGCGGCGCGCATAAAAATCATATGGGGTTGCGATCACCCCACGAGGCGACATGCCGAAGAATCGCGTCCATGAAACCGAACACCGGAGGACGCGTCATGCCATCATTTCTCGAAATATCTTCAGACAAACTCACCCGTATCGTCGGCACACCCAATGCGCCTGTCATCGTCGACGTGCGCGTCGAGGAGGATTTCGCCCGCGATCCGCGGCTTGTGCCGGGTTCGATCCGGAAATCTCACACCGATGTCAGCGAATGGGCGGCAGGCTTTGCCGCGCCGGTGATTGTCGTCTGCCAGGCGGGCGGCAAGCTCAGCCATGGGGTCGCCGCCCATATCAGGCATGCCGGAGGCACTGCGGAAGTGCTGGAAGGCGGCTTCGAGGCCTGGATAAGGGCCGGCGGCTCGGCCGTGCCCGTCGACAGGTTGCCGCCGCGCGACCGGGAAGGGCGGACCGTATGGGTCACGCGTGCGCGTCCGAAGATCGACCGCATTGCCTGTCCCTGGCTCATCCGGCGCTTCGTCGATCCCTCGGCGGTCTTTCTCTTCGTGCCGACATCGGACGTCGCCCTGGTTGCCGATCGCTTCGGCGCCGTGCCGTTCGATATCGAGGAGGTCTTCTGGAGCCATCGCGGCGAGCTCTGCACCTTCGATGTGATGATCGAGGAATTCGGCCTTGCCTCAGAGCCGATGTTGAGGCTCGCGAGGATCGTTCGCGGCGCCGATACCGCCCGGCCGGACCTTGCTCCTGAAGTGGCCGGGCTGCTCGCCGCCTCGCTCGGCCTGTCGCGCATGTTCGTCGACGATCTCAAGCAGCTCGATGCCGGCATGCTGCTCTATGATGCCTTCTACCGCTGGTGCCGCGACGCCACGGATGAAACGCACAACTGGCCTTCCGCGAAAAAGGGAGGCTGACATGAGCAGTGCCGTTACCCATGCGACGCCCGATGCCGGGGCGTCGCCGAACCCGCATGGCGTCACCTTTGGCGAGGCCTTTCGCGTCTGGCTGCGCGTTGCAGCACTCAGCTTCGGCGGACCGGCCGGGCAGATCGCCGTGATGCACCGCATCGTCGTCGATGAGAAGAGGTGGATCGGCGAGCAGCGTTTCCTGCATGCCTTGAATTACTGCATGCTGCTTCCGGGACCTGAGGCGCAGCAGCTTGCCATCTATATCGGCTGGCTGATGCACCGGACCGCCGGTGGTCTGGTCGCGGGCATCCTGTTCGTGCTTCCGGGCTTCCTCTCCATCCTGGCGCTCAGCTATCTCTACGTGAGCCTCGGCAGTGTCGATGCCGTCGAGGGCCTGTTCTTCGGCCTGAAGGCGGCGGTGCTTGCCGTCGTCATTCAGGCAGTCGTCAGGGTCGGCGGCCGCGCCCTGAAGAACAGGGCAATGATCGGGATCGCGGCAGCCGCTTTCCTGGCGATTTTCGTGTTCCATGTGCCTTTTCCCGTCATCATCCTCACCGCTGCCATCGTCGGCTTCCTGGGATCGAAGTCGGGTTCCCGGCTGTTCCAGGGTGGCGGCGGGCACAAGGCGGCCGGCGGCGCGGCTCTGTTCGACGCCGACGCGCTGCTTGGGGAGGAGATACCTCTGCATGCGCGACCGAACCTGCGCTCGTCGCTGAAGATATCGGCGGTGCTCCTGGCACTCTGGCTGCTGCCGATACTGTTGCTCTATCTCTTTCTTGGACCCGACGACATCTTCACGCAGATCGGCGTGTTCTTCAGCAAGATGGCGATGGTGACTTTCGGCGGCGCCTATGCCGTACTCGCTTACGTGGCGCAGGAAGCCGTCCAGCACTACGGATGGCTGAAGCCCAACGAAATGCTGGATGGTCTGGGCATGGCGGAAACGACGCCAGGTCCGCTGATCACGGTCCTCCAGTTCGTCGGTTTCATGGGCGCCTATCGTGATCCCGGCAGCCTCAATCCGATGACGGCCGCCACGTTCGCCGCCATCCTGACGACATGGGTGACCTTCGTTCCCTGCTTTCTCTGGATCTTCCTCGGCGCTCCCTTCATCGAGAAACTGCGCGGAAATGCAGCCCTGGCCGGTGCGATGTCGGCCATCACCGCGGCCGTGGTCGGCGTCATCCTCAATCTCGCGATCTGGTTCGGCCTCCACTTCCTGTTCCGGAGCGCCGAAGTCCACAGCCTCGGACCCTTCTCGATCGAGCTGCCCGTCTGGGCGTCGCTGTCGCTGCCATCGCTGCTGTTGAGCCTTGCGGCAGCGATCGCG
This sequence comes from Sinorhizobium sp. B11, assembly GCA_039725955.1. Taxonomy (NCBI): domain Bacteria; kingdom Pseudomonadati; phylum Pseudomonadota; class Alphaproteobacteria; order Hyphomicrobiales; family Rhizobiaceae; genus Sinorhizobium; species Sinorhizobium sp. B11. The sequence continues at coordinate 2,186,775 of CP091034.1, read as the reverse complement.
ATCTTCCGGTTCAGGCTGGCGGTCATTCCGGTGCTGCTCGGCTGTGCCGTCGCCGGGATGTTCTGGCCGACTTGAAGCATCGACGGCTTGCCGGAATCCGCATCATCGGAAAAAACCGATGGCGTCATCGGTTTCTTCCGTTTTTCTTGCCGCCCAGTGCGCGGCATCTGCTCTTCCAGACAAGAAGGAGACGCAGATGACTGATATCAATTTGGAAGGCGCCGGGATCATCATCGTGGGCGGCAGTTCCGGCATGGGGCTGGCGCTGGCGCGACGGCTGCTGGCCGAAGGGGCGCGGGTGACGATTGCCGGGCGCAGTGCGGCGAGGCTTGAAGCGGCGAGGCTTGAAGCGGCGAGGCAGACGCTCGGCGACCCTGCTGATCTGAACACCGCGGCCCTCGATCTCACCCGTGAAGAGGAGATCGCGGCCTTCTTCCGCGATTGCGGGCCGGTCGACCATATCGTCAGCACGGCGGCCGATATCGAGGGGGCCTATCAGTTGCTGCCGGATCTGCAGCTTGCGGCGGCGCAGCGGGTCGTCGAGAGCAAATTCTACGGGCCGCTGCTGCTTGCCAAATACGGCGCGCCGTGCCTGCCGCCGTCTGGCTCGATCACCTTTACGTCGGGGGTTGCCGCCTATCGGCCGGCGGCGCGCGGTTCCGTCGTTGCGGCCGTCAATGCGGCGCTGGAGGGACTGGTGCGGGCGCTCGCGGTCGAGCTTGCGCCTCTGCGCGTCAACGCCGTGTCACCGGGCTGGGTGGATACGCCGATCTGGAATTTCGTTGCCGGCGATGCCAAGCAGGCAACGCTGGAGGCCATGGCGAAGCGGCTGCCTGCGGGTCGCGTCGGTCGGCCTGATGATATTGCCGACGCGATCCGCTTCCTCATCGGCAACGGCTTTGCGACAGGCACTATCCTGCATGTCGAAGGCGGGCATCGGCTGGTCTGACCGGCCGCAGGTCCTCGCTTGCCATGGCAATCAATGAAGAAAGCGCCGGCGGCTGCACCCGCCGGCGCCGCCACAGCATGATCAGCGACGCAGCAGGTGTATCACCTGGCCAGGGCAGTTCCACGACATCGCCGCGCTCTGCGGCCGGAGTGACGGCCAGACGCGGGACAAGACCGTAACCGGCGCCGGATGCGACGAAGCGGATGATCGTCTGGACGCTGTCCGCCTGGGTGACGATATCAGGTGCGGCAATATCTGCCTCGGCAAAGGCAGCATCGAAGAGCCGGCGATAGACGCAGCCGGTTTCGGTGGCGATGAAGGGCAGGCGGCTCAGGTCAGCGAGGTTTCCGGGCGGCATCGCCCGGGTATTGCGGCCTGCTATCAGGGTCAGCGGCTCGCGCGAGACGAGGCGCGTCTGGAACCGTCGATCCTGCTCTCCGCGGTCGAAGGTGAAGGCGATGTCGATCGAGCCGTCTTCCAGCCGCCGCTGCAATTCACCGCTGCCGCCGATCTTCAGCGTCAGACCGATAGCGGGATGCGTCCCGCGAAAACGCGACAGGAAGGCGGCGAGCTTTTCCGCTGCGATGGTTTCGAGCGTACCGATCGTCAGGGCCTGTTTCTCAAGACCGGCAGCTGCGCGGATTGCGGTCTTTGCTTCGTCGTTCAGGGCAAGGATTTCTTCGGCATAGGATTTCAGCACGTCACCGGCCGGTGTCAGGGTCACGCCCTGCCGGGAACGCTCGAAAAGCGGGACGCCCAATTCCTCTTCGAGCGCCTGCATCTGGTCGCTGAGGCTCGACTGGGCGAGATTGGCCTCGCTTGCGGCACGGGTGATATTGCCGTGCTTTGCGACGGCAAGGAAGGTCTTCAGTTGGCGTGGGTTCATAGCGAGCTCCGTGCGCTCCGTGGCAAGGATGGGCACTCCTATATCAGGCGGCCATGCTCCGAGGGAGTCTCCGGTTGGCTGGAATCCTTACGTCGAGCCTCGCAATGTTGACGGCAGACGCATGCTTGGCCAAACTTAAAACCGTCTTCGCAAGCGACGGGAGCCTTGCCGATGCCATCTGAGACATCCGTGATCGATTGGCTGCTCGCCTCTGACCCCGCCATCCGCTGGCAGGTGCTGCGCGATCTTCTGGACGCGCCTGAACCCGTCTGGTCCGCCGAACGGCAGAAGGTCGAGCGGGAGGGGTGGGGCGCCAAGCTATTGTCCTTTCAGGATGCCGATGGGCAATGGGCGGGCGGTTCCTTCCTGCCCAGCGATTTCACGCGCGAGGAATGGCAGGCAACCGGCCAGCCCTGGACGGCAACGAATTTCTCGCTGACGCAGCTTCGCGAATTCGGCCTCGACCCGCGCTCCGAAAGCGCACGGAGAACTGTCGCACTCATCGGCGCCAATTGCCGCTGGGACGAGGGCGGACAGCCTTTCTGGGAAGGAGAGGTGGAGGAATGCATCAATGGCCGCACCGTTGGCGACGGCGCCTATTTCGGCGTCGATATCTCGCCCGTCGTGAAAAGATTGCTCGGCGAGCAACAGTCGGATGGCGGCTGGAACTGCGAGCGGGCGAATGGCTCGTTGCGCTCCTCTTTCCATACGACGATCAATGTGCTGGAAGGACTTCTCGAATACGAGCGGAGTACCGGCGGCACCGAGCAATCGCGCGAGGCAAGACGGTCGGGCGAGGATTATCTGCTGGCGCGGCACCTGATGCGGCGTCTCAGTACCGGTGAGCCGGTCGACGATAAATTCATGCAGTTCCTGCATCCGAACCGCTGGCGCTTCGATGTGCTGCGGGCGCTCGATTACTTTCGCGCCTCAAGCCTGCAGACAGGGGCTGCTCCCGACATGCGGTTGAAAGAGGCAATTGAATACCTCCGGCTGCGGCGACTGGAAGATGGTCGCTGGCCGCTCGACTGGCGCGTGTCCGGCAGAGCCTGGTTCGTCATGGATGACGGTGAGGGAGAGCCCTCCCGCTGGGTAACGCTCAGGGCGCTCAGGGTGCTGAAATGGTGGGACGGCCGACAGGCTGAACATGCCCTTGCGTGAGTCTGCCGCGACAGCCGGCATTATCCCGATAGATCAGTGATTTATGCCGGCGTGCTGAAGGCTGACAGTCTGGCATCGAACTCTTCCATCGTATCGAGAAACCAGCAGGTCGTGCCGCGATTGGCTTCAAGAACGAAGCTCTGCAGCGCGTTGCTTGCGGCAAGCTCCGCGTCGATCCTGCCGATGATGGCGACACGAACCCGGTAGTTGACGAATTTCTGGATCGCAGCACCGGCAATGCCCGAGCGGAGCGTCAGGAAACCCTCGGGCAGGCGGGGTACCGGCAGCACGACCCAATCGACGGCTTCGCCGAGAGCGTGGCCGATCAGATCGTTAATGCCGCTTTCAGCCGATAACGGCTTGCCATCGGGATTGCGCAGGAGCACGCGAAAGCCGTGCAGGAGCTTGATATCATTGCTCACGGAATGTCTTCCTTCTGATCAGCGGAGCGCCTTCAGATAAGCGTCCAGGCTGTTCAACAGTTCCGCCGTGTCCGACGGTGTACCGATCAGAATGAATTTCTGGAGTTGCCGTTCGGCGTCATAGACGGCATTGAACTGCAGGGCGTGCGGACGGCGGTGCCGCGAAATCAGCATGGCCTGCATCAGCACGGTCAGGCGGTTCGACATGTCGGCGGAGAGATCGGGCACTTCGACGATGCTGGTGACATAGACCTCCGCCTGCCGGGCCGGGGCGCTGTTGCTGACACCAGCGAAGGCTTCGAGGTCGGAGCGCAGAATCCGGTAGGATTTGCCGATGCGCGTGGCGCGCAGGCGCTCTTCGCGGATGAGCCGCAGCACGGTCTTCGGGTGCAGTTTCAGCCGCTCGGCCGCCTGTTCAGCGGTGTAGAACTCTTCCGACATGGTCCGTATTATTCTCTATACTGGTCATATTTTGTAATAATACGGAATATTTGGAATTAATCCAGATCCATATTCGCCTTGACACGGATCAATGCGGAATGCCGAGCAGCAAACCATGCTTCAGCCAGCAAACTGAACGGAGCGAGCCATGGACGAGGCGATCAGGAAGACGATCCAGGCGATCCTGGATGGGCAACGGATCATGAGCGTTGCGACGCTCCGGCCAGACGGCTGGCCGCAGACGACGACGGTGGGCTACGTCAATGACGGGCTGACGCTCTATTTTCTCTGCAGCCCGGACAGCCAGAAAGCCGCCAATCTGGCGCGGGACAACAGGATGTCGCTGACGATCAACCCGGATGCAGGCCAGCTGATGCAGATCACCGGCCTGTCGATGGCGGCCTTTGCCGAAAAGGTGGAAGACCCTGACGAGGCCGACAGGGTGCTCCGCATGATGCCGGCGAAATATCCCGTCCAGCAGGATCTGGCGGTCGCCATGCCGACGCGGGATCAGATCTGCATCTTCCGTGTCATGCCGAAGGTGATCTCCGTGCTCGATTATTCCAAAGGGTTCGGGCACGCGGATCTCGTCACGCTCTGATGCAGCGTAAGAGTCAGCCGCCCTTGGTGACCTTGGCAGCGCCCCAGAGCGAGCCGGGATTAGCACGGTTGGGATGGAGCGCCAGCATGGCGTCGAACAGTTCACGCGCTGTCGTCGTTTCCAGGTCAAGCCTGTTGAAATCACGCAAGTATTGCTGCGTCTGGTCGATGATATCGGGGTTGTCGTCATTTTCGGGGATCTTGTGGCCGGCGACGACGGCCTTCGGCTTTAGCTCTTTCAACCGGTCCAGCGTTTCGATCCATTGTTGCCTGCTCGCGCGCGTGGTTTCGCCGAGGTAACAGTGAATGCCGTTATAAACGACGTCGCCGCCGACGATGAGCCCGATCGAGGGAACGTTGAGGGCGGTCGAGTGCGACATGTCGGTATGACCCGCATCGATCGGGATCAGCTTGTGGCCTTCGAGTTCCAGGTCCGGCGCCTCGAGGACATCGGCGACGGCCATGGTCTCGGCGATCTCGCCGGGGAAGAGTTTGCGCCAGAAACCATCGAGCATGTCCGGCTCGCTCTGGCGGCGCATCGCCTCCACCACATCTGAGATGGCATAAGCCTTCGCATCGGGGAAGCGCTTCAACAGGGCGCCGATGCCGAAGAAATGGTCGCCATGGCCGTGGGTGATGTAGATCGCCTTCAGGTCCTTGCCGCTCGCTTCCACCCAGTCGGCGAGCGTCTTTGTTTGCGGTTCGGTCAGGAAGGTGTCGACGAGCACGGCATCACGTTCGCCCGAGATCAGCGTGGCGGAATTGGCGACCCATCGAAGCGCGGGATCGCCAGCCGGCACATCGCGGCTGAGGCCTGGGCGGCGGATTGTCAGGACATCGTAGCGCAGGCTGGGGGTGGGGTTCGAGGTCATGGCGGTAATTCCTTGAACAGTTGAGTTTTGGCGGCAGGGTGAGGGATCGAGCTTGATTTTTTGCTGTGAAGCGATAAATATATGACCGGTCGTCTATAATTGTTCAAGAGGGAAAAATGGACGCAGACACGCCGGCTCGACGCGGCCCCAAGCCGAACATGCACATGCGGGAGAAGCTTATCGAGGCGGGTCTGAAGGAGATCCATGCTCATGGGTTTGCCGCGACCGGGATCCAGAAGATCGTCGACGACATCAAGGTACCGAAGGGCTCTTTCTACAATTACTTCGAGAGCAAGGAGGCCTTCGGGGCGGAGGTTTCCGATCGCTACTCCGAGCAGGCGCTTGCCCGGCTCACGAGTTTCCTTGCCGATCACGACAAACCGCCGCTTCGCCGCCTCAAGGCCTTTTTCGACGATCGCACCGCGTCCTTTGCCTTGAGAGGTCATACGCAGGGATGCGTGCTCGGCAATTTCAGTGCCGAGACGGTCGATCATAGCGATTTGATCCGCCAGCATGTGGCAGCGCATTTCGGCCGCTGGAGCCAGGTGATTGAGGCATGTCTGTCCGAAGCGCAGACAGACGGCACATTGACTGGCGAGCTGCCGGCCGGCGCACTTGCCGATTTCATCCTGAACAGTTGGGAAGGGGCGCTTCTGCGCATGCGCGCGGACCGTAGCGGAGCGCCGCTCGAGACATTCAAGCAGATGGTCTTTGACGTGCTGCTGCACGGCAAGGGGCATTGACGAGGGAATAGTGGCTTATTTCGGCCAAGACGCTGAAGGACGGTGTGCCGTGTCGCACCCCCCTCTGGCCTGCCGGCCATCTCCCCCACAGGTGGGGAGATCGGCTGGGAGCGCTGGTTTCCCCAAACAACCATCGTTGCGAACTGCTCAACGTTAGCGATGTGCGAAGGTCATGCCGTTTGTCGATCTCCACCCTTGTGGGGGAGATGTCCGGCAGGACAGAGGGGGGTGCGACACGGTACAACGCTGCCTACGCCTTGCTGACAAGAATGGCGCCGCCGATGATAAGCAGGGTGCCGGCAGAGAGTTTGATGATATCAACCTCAGCAGCCTCTCCCAGAAACAGCGCGCCGACGGCGAGCGTCACCAGGACGTTGCAGCTCCAGATCGGCGCGAGCTTGGAGACCGGCACGCCGTAGGCAAAGAGCGCGAAGCTGATGAGGCCGGTGCCGAGGGCGAAACAGAGGCCGGCGATGGCGGCAAAGCCGATGCCTTCTGCCGTCCAGGGCGCGGGGCGCCAGATCAAGGCGGAGATCCCGCCCGCTACAGCGAGCGTCAGGCCGAAGGCGATGAGATAGGCCGAAGAGCCGACGCCCGATATGGCGCTCTGCTTCTGGAAAATAGCGGTGATGCCCCAGAGAATGGCGGGGACCACGCCGCCGACGAACAAGGGCCAGAATCCAGTCATGATGTAACTCCTGTCGCACCGGACACGCTGAGACCTTCAGGGAAGGCGATCGGGATGTGGTGCCACCAGACTAGGAGTTTCTTCTTGTTCTTTGTGGTCTTGTTGTTTTGCTGAAAGTTGGCAGATTCACGCGCCGTCAGCAAGCAGCCGGATGAGTGTCACGCCCGCTTTTCTGCCTGGGCGGTGGCCATGGCGATGTCGCCGATTTCCGCCAGTGTCACCTTCTGGAATTCCCGCTCCAGCGTCTGTTCGGCGCTTTCGAAGGCGCGCTGCAGCTTGCCATTTGCGGCGCGCTCGACGGGGCAGGACGGGTGATCGTTGGAGAGCGGCGCATCAAGGATCGTTTCGCCCTGCAGGGCGCGTTGCACATCCAGAATGGTAATCTCTGCCAACGGCCTTGTCAGCGACCAGCCGCCACCGCGGCCGCCCTCCGATTCGACGATGCCGTATTGGCGCAGCGAGCCCATGGTGCGGCGGACGACGACAGGGTTGGTGTTGAGCATCTGGGCGATGCGCTCGCTCGTTTCCCGGCCGCCCAGCAATCCCATATGGACGAGAACATGGATCATTCGCGCCAGTCTTCCGTCTTGCCGCATCTGCGCCTCTCCATAGCGTAACAAATAGTGTTACGGTCTATTGACTCCCATTTTCTGTAACGTAAAAAGATACGGAATTAAAGATTCGATGTCGCCCGGATGCGATTTTTCCGAGGGCGACGGGCTTATTGTCGAGGAGGCAGCGATGCAGCAGCGCATGATCGAAACCGCAACCTTGAGGATGAACATTGCCGAAGCGGGCGAGGGGCCGCTGGTGCTGCTGTGCCACGGGTTTCCCGAGACATCGCATGCGTGGCGTCATCAGATCACCGCACTTGCAGGGGCGGGCTTTCATGCCGTGGCGCCCGACATGCGCGGTTATGGCCGAACGGAAAGCCCTGATGAGGCCGGCGCCTATACGGTCGTCGATCTCGTGGCCGACATGGTGGCGCTTGTCGATGCGCTTGGTGCGGAACAGGCTGTCATCGTTGGCAATGACTGGGGTGCGACGGTTGCCTGGCAGGCCGCGCTGATGCGTCCGGACAGGTTCCGGGGTGTTGTCGCGATGAGCGTGCCTCTCATGGGTCAGCCGCCGATACCGCCGACGAAGATCTTTCCGGCAACGTCAGATCATCTGCTGTATGTGCTCTACTTCCAGGAGCCGGGATCGGCGGAGGCCGAGTTCGAGCGGAATGTGGAGGTCACGCTTCGCAAGATCTATGGCGCCGCAAGCGGCGAGGCGGGCCCGCGGCTGCCGGGCGACGGAACGCCCAATCCCTTCGGCATGGTCTCACGCGCATCCGGTTTGCTCGCCGATCTGCCGGAATGCGATACACTTCCCGCCTGGCTTCCGAAATCCGATCTCGATACGTTCGTCGACGCATTCAAGGCATCGGGCTTTCGCGGCGGCCTGAACTACTATCGCAACCTCGACCGGAACTGGGAATTGCAGAAGGCTTTTGCGGGGCTGAAGATCGAGATCCCCGCGCTGTTCATGGCCGGCGAACGCGATACGGGCCTTGCCATCCCCGGAATGCGGGAGATTATCGGCGCGATGCCACAACTCGCGCCCGACCTCAAGGCCACGCAGTTCGTGCCCGGTGCCGGCCACTGGCTGCCGCAGGAGCGGCCCGACATTGTCAGCCGCGCGATCATCGATTTCGTGCAGGGCCTGTGACCGACTTAATCGCCGTCTTCGAGCATCCGCTCGAGGGCGGCGATCAGTTCCCTGCTGCCGGTGCGGTCATCGGCGATTGTTTGGAACACGCCGGCCATGCCCTTGAAGATGAGGGCGGCGGGATCGTCTTCGCCCAGGAACTCGGCAATCTCTTCCATTTCCGCCACCCAGCGATAGGCCTTCGGAAACATGTCCGGAATGGACTGCCGCAGCCGCTTCAGATGCTCGCTCTGGCTTTCGGCCAGTTCCACCTTCAATGCGTCGCTGGCACCAGAGCGTGCGGCCGCAAGCAACATGGCGGCGGAGAGCCCGGTGATGCCTTTGTTGATGCCGGCGTAACACATCTTCAATGCGGAGGCGGCTCCAACGGGGCCTTTCACGCGGCGGATCTTCAGGCCGAAGCGGGAGAGCAGATCGGGTTCGCCGGCGAGATCACCGCTGAGGCAGACGACCGGGCCGGCCTTGCCGGGAACCGGCGGGCCGCCGATGATCGAGCCGTCGATGACCTTGGCGCCAGAGGAAGCGAGGCCTGCGGCCAGCGTTTCCATGGTCTTCGGGCTAATGGCATTGAGATCGACAAAGGGTGGTTTGTTGCCGCTGTCGCGCAGCACCGGAGCTACGAGATCCGCAACCTTCTGCGCCTCTGCCGGGGGAACGATGGAGAGGATGATATGGGCCTCGGTGAATGCCGAAAGCGGAGCGGCGATGAGGCCAGCGGCTCGGGCGCGCTCGATTGTCGCTTCACTGCGGCCCTCCAGAAACGTGATGACGCTCGCGCCTGACTCGGCGAGGCGGCGGCCGACGGCACTGCCCATGGCGCCGGCACCGAACAATGCGATTGTGGTGGACATTGGCGGATGAGACCTCATTGGCGGGATAGACTGAGATTAGGGCGGGACGGCCGATGCCGCAAGGCGGGTGCGGCCTTCGGTCCGCGTCTCAAAGGCTCGTGATCTCCTCGGCCTTCCCATTGGTCCGGTTTAAGCCGGATTTTGAACGCGCAGCATCCCGACAGGCCCTCGGCGAGCTGCCCGTCACGCGCTTGAAGGCATTGCTGAAGGCACTCTCGGACGTATAGCCGAGCGAGCGGGCGATAACGGCGACAGGGGTGGTTTCCTCCCTGAGCGCCCGTTCGGCAAGGTGCATACGCCATCCTGCGAGATAGGTCAGAGGGGCCGCACCCGAGATCGTGCGGAAATGAAAAGCAAAGGTCGTGCGCGACATGGCGCAGGCACTGGCAAGCTCATCCAGATGCCAGGAACGGGTCGGGTCACCATGCATGAGGCGCAGTGCGGGTGCGAGGCGGGGATGCGACAACGCCCGTAGCCAGCCGGGAGGCATGAGCGCCGCCGTTTTCAGATGGGCGCGAAGGATCTGGATGAAGAGAAGCTGGGCAAGTTGCTCGCAGGCAAGATGAGCGCCGGGCTCTGCGGAAGCGCGTTCGTTGACGAGCTGGTCGAGAATCCATCTGATAGTCGAAGCCTGCCGGGACGCTGCGCCGATGTGTATCCAGGGCGGCAGAACATCGGCCAGCAAGCGGCCGCTGACGGGATCGAGCAGCACATGGCCGCCGATATGGGCAAAGTCGTCGCCATCGCCAAGCTGCGCGGTCGTGCGGCCGGCACCTGAAAACAGGCTCATCGCATCGACCGCCGGAACATCGAGTGCGCTCGACAGCACGAAGGAGCGCCGCGCCGAAAGTAGGCCGACATCGCCGGCTTCGAACAGCATCGGCTTCGGCTCACCATCGATATCAACCCAGCAGCTGCCTTTAACCACGGCAAAGAACTTGATCGTCTTCGGCACCGGAAAACGGATTGCCCAGGGACCTCCAGCCGTGAACCCACCCGTGACAAGCGTTTCGGCATTGGTGAATTTCAGGATATCGGAGAAGGGATCGGAAGGCATTCTCGCACTATCGCGCAAGTATTCCACACGTTCAAGCATTCATAATCCGACCTGACGGTTCTAACTTTGATCCATGCCGCCGCACCGGCGGTATTGGACAGAGAGAATCTTCATGACATTGAGCAGACGAAAACTTGGCAGTCAGGGACTGGAAGTCGGAGCAATCGGCCTCGGTTGCATGGGCATGAGCCAGTCCTACGGGCCAGCCGACGAGGCGGAATCGATCGCGACCCTGCACCGCGCCATCGAGCTGGGTTGCGATTTCTTCGACACGGCCGAAAATTACGGCCCATTCAAGAACGAGACTCTACTTGGCAAGGCGTTCACGGATCGGCGCGAAAAGGTGGTGATCGCGACCAAATTCGGCTCACGCTTCGACGGTGACAGGATCGTCGGCACAGATAGCAGGCCGGAGAACATCATCCGGGTTGTCGAGGGTTGCCTCAGCCGGCTGCAGACCGATCATATTGACCTGCTTTACCAGCACCGCCTCGACAGGAGCGTCCCGATCGAGGACGTGGCCGGCACTGTCAGGGATCTGGTCATTGCAGGCAAGGTGCGCTTCTTCGGGCTTTCGGAGGTCGGTATCGCCAATCTTCGGCGCGCCCATGCTGTCCATCCTGTTTCTGCGCTGCAAAGCGAATATTCGCTCTGGGAGCGGAACCTGGAACCTGAGATCATTCCGGTTCTGCGCGAGCTTGGGATCGGTCTTGTACCGTTCTGCCCTCTGGGACGCGGCTTCCTCGCCGGTGGCGTGACGCGGGCCGAGGACTATCCGGAAGGCGACACGCGGCGGATCGACCCGCGATATCAGGGCGCAAATTACGATTCCAACATGCAGGCGGCGCAGATCGTCTTCGACATAGCCGCGAACAAGGGCGTGAAGCCCGGTCAGATCGCGCTCGCCTGGCTGCTGCACAAGGGCGACGATATCGTGCCGATCCCCGGCACCAAGCGCAGATCCTATCTGGAAGAGAATGTTGCTGCTGCCTCTATCCACCTGGACGCTGAGGAGATGCGGAGGCTCGATGCAGCGCTTGTGACCGGGACGATATGCGGGAACCGTTATGCGGACTGGATCATGGCCACCATTGACCGTTAGTCCCGCATCCTCAGCTCATCCGTCTGCATCTGCAGGGAGCCCAGCGTTTCGAGGAAACTCATGCCGAGCAGGCTCTGGTCGAGCCTGCCATCTTCGGCGACAGTGGCGGCAACATTGTGACGCACGATGGGGCCGATCGCCACCTGATCGAGGGTGATGGGCGCGGCGCGAGCGCGGCCGTTCGCAGTCATCACGGTCATGGAGTAGGTGAGCTGCTTCGGATCGATGCCGATGCGCAACGCATCGGCGTGCGAGAGCGCCACCATGCTGGCGCCGGTATCGACCAGCATCGGGACCGACTGGCCGTTGACCGAGACCTCGGCCTCGAAATGGCCGTTCAGCATCTTGTGCACGATGACTTCCTGCCCGCCTTCGCTCGTTGTGACGACGACAGCACGGCCGGGCACGAGGCCGGCAAGCAGGCGGTTGCCGACACCGAGCGCATCCTGCCGGTAGAGATAGGCAGTGGCGAGCGCAAGAATGATGACCAGCCAGATCATCAACTGCCGCATGGTCTGGCCTATGTTTCGACGGCTGCCCAAGATACCGGCAGCCAGCATCAGGGCGATCGGCAGCAGGTAGACGAAGCGGCCGAAATCGTTGCTTGCCAGTCCAAAAATACGAGTCTGATCACTGTTGAAGAGCAGGACCGCAAGGCCGACGCCGATGACGGCAAGCAGGAGGATGAGGCGCATCAGGCCGTCGCCTCCAGAGTTTTCGCCGATTCGGGAACAAGTGCTGCGAGCCTGGCGGGCAGGCTGTTCATGATGGCTTCGCGGTCCTCGTCGGAAAAGCACATCCAGCCGACGATTTCATCCGTTGTGCGGCCACATCCGGCGCAGAGACCGGTGAGAGGATCCAGGGAGCATATGCGGATGCAGGGTGTTCGCATGAGCGTCATATCGTGATTTCAGAGGGCCATGGCAAGAGCGCAGAAAGCCGCGACCTCGCAAATCTGCTGGGTGGCGCCAAGCGTGTCGCCGGTATGGCCGCCGAGCCTGCGGCGGATAAACCAGGTGAAGACAAGCGTCGAGAGGCCGGCGGCGAGGAGAGCCGAGACGAAGGGAAGCAGACCGAGCGCGGGCCAGACGAGCATGGCAGTGATAAAGCCTGCCACGACGAGCGCGATCTGCATCGTCGCCTCGACGGGGCTGCCAGCCGAAGCTGCAAGGCCATCCGGCTTTGCAGCGGGAAGGCGCTGCCAGTGCCAGGCAATTGCACCGCGACTGAGCGCGGCAACGGCCGGAATGGCAAGAGCAGCGGCAAAGGGTGCTGCCTCGCGGGCAATGGCGGCAAGTGCGGAGGCCCGGAGAGCGAAGGAGAGGATCAGGGCGATCGCCCCATAGCTGCCGATGCGGCTGTCCTTCATGATGATCAGGCTCTGCTCGCGCGACTTGCCGCCGCCGATGCCGTCGGCCGTATCGGCAAGCCCGTCTTCATGCAGCGCTCCGGTGAGGATCGTCAGCACGGCGAGGGCGACGAGCGCCGCCATCAGGCGGTCGGCGCGGAAGGCCAGCATCAGCAGGAAGACGAGCGCGGGCAAGGCACCGATGAGGAGACCGGCGAGCGGGAAGACGCGCACCAGCCGGCCAAGCTTGCCGTCATAGCCGGCAAAGAGCCATGGCGGCATCGGAATACGGCTCAGGAAAGCTACGGCACGCGCGGCATCGACCACGATGGCTTTTATCATTTCCGGATCATTCCTGCGGTCCCCTGTCTCTCCCGGCGTCTTTGTCTTGCTGCGGCTTTTGAGGTTGTTCCTCTTGGCCCGTCGCTTTAAGAGAGTCGCCACGCAAAGAACCCGATTTGCCGGGAAAAGACAAGAATACAAGGAAAGCCATCCAGATGAGCGTTTCAGGCCTGCCGTTCGACGATTTTCGCGCCCTAATCCGCGACCTGCCGGGACCGGATGCCCGTGCACTGGTCGCCGCCCGCGAACGCGACGCGCAACTGACGAAGCCGCCGGGCGCTCTTGGACGACTTGAAGAAATCGCCTTCTGGCTCGCGGCCTGGACGGGCAGGGCGCCCGCCGTCAACCGGCCGCTGGTGGCGATCTTTGCCGGCAATCACGGTGTGGTGCGGCAGGGCATCACGCCTTTCCCGCCTGAGGTGACGCAGCAGATGGTGGAGAATTTCGCAGCCGGCGGGGCGGCGATCAACCAGATCTGTGTGGCCAACGATCTCGGCCTCAAGGTTTTCGACCTGGCGCTCGATTATCCGACCGGCGACATCACCGAGGAAGCCGCTCTTTCCGAGCGCGACTGTGCGGCCACCATGGCCTTCGGCATGGAAGCGATTGCCGGCGGCACGGACCTGCTCTGCATCGGCGAAATGGGCATCGGCAATACGACGATCGCGGCCGCGATCAACTATGCGCTTTACGGCGGCACCGCACGCGATTGGGTCGGCCCCGGAACGGGCTCGGAAGGCGAGATGCTGGAACGCAAGATCGATGCCGTCGAGCGTGCAGTGGAGCTGCACAGCGATCACCTCGACGATCCCCTGGAAATCATGCGCCGGCTCGGCGGCCGCGAGATCGCAGCGATGGCAGGTGCAATTCTTGCGGCGCGCATGGAGCGCATTCCGGTGCTGATCGACGGTTATACGGCGACAGCGGCCGGCGCGATCCTCCGGGCGGCCAACCCGTCGGCGCTCGACCATTGCCTGATCGGGCATGTCTCGGCCGAACCGGGGCATCTGCGCGCCATCGAGCAGCTCGGCAAGACGCCGCTTCTGGCGCTCGGCATGCGGCTCGGCGAAGGTACGGGAGCAGCCCTCGCCGCCGGCATCGTCAAGGCGGCCGCCGCCTGCCATTCCGGCATGGCGACCTTCGCCCAGGCCGGTGTCTCCGGAAAACACTAGGGCTGGAACCGCCAAGGCGGCTTGCACATTGCTTGCACGCGAGCCAGCGACACGGTATCTGCGTATTCGCTTAAAAACAGAGCGCCGGTTCGGGGATCGGCGCGGGGAAAACGAGGGGCCGTTGACCAAACCTGCGGTGACCAAGGAGACAGGATTTCGCCATTTCCTGGCAGCGGCCGGTTATTCACTGGCCGGCTTGCAGCGGGTGCTGAAGGAATCGGCTTTCCGGCAGGAGATCGGCTTTTTCGTCGCGGCACTGATCCTGCTTTTCCTGATCGGTGCGGATGCCGCAGAGTTCGTCATCACGACGGTGCTATTCCTCGGACTCTTTTCAATCGAGGCGATGAATACAGCGGTCGAGGAAGTGATCGACCGGATATCACCTGAGATCTCCATCGTCGGCAAACATGCCAAGGATCTCGGCTCTTTTGCCGTGAGCTGCATGATCGCCGCCTGTTGCCTCTATCTCGGCTTCGTCGTGATCAAGCATCTATTCTTCTAAAAGAATGAGATGACTAGGCGAAGCTCTTGCGCTTCTTGGTGACGGGCTGCGCTTCTTCCACGGCCGGGATGCTCTGCAGCACGCGCTTGGCCGGCAGGATGGCGATGACTTCGGTGCCTTCGCGCAGCCTGGATTTCAGGATGAACTGGCCGTCATGCTTGGCAAGGATCGCCTGGACAATCGGCAGGCCCAGGCCGGTGCCCTGTTCGGCGCTCTTGATGGCAATCGATCCCTGGCCGAAAGCCGACAGCACGACCGGGATTTCTTCTTCGGGGATGCCGGGGCCGTTATCCTTGATCGAGATGTATTGACCACCGCCGGCAGTCCAGCCGACCTTGACGTTGATTTCTCCACCCTGAGGCGTGAATTTCACGGCATTGGAAAGAAGATTGAGCACTACCTGGCGCATGGATTTCTCATCTGCCCAGATCGACGGGAGCTGGCGCTCGACCTGATCGTGGATCGTGATGTTCTTGGCGCGGGCGCGAAGTTGCACCATGCCGATGCAGTCTTCGGTGATATCGAGCAGCGAGATCGCCTCTTCGCTGAGCTCGTATCGGCCGGCTTCGATACGGGAAAGGTCGAGGATCTCGTTGATCAAATCGAGCAGATGCTGGCCGGAGCGATGGATGTCTCCGGCATATTCCTTGTAGGTCGGATTGGCGAGCGGCCCCATGACCTCCGCCGACATGACCTCGGAGAAACCGAGAATGGCATTCAGCGGCGTGCGCAGTTCATGCGACATGGAGGCAAGGAAGCGCGACTTGGCGAGGTTTGCCTCCTCCGCACGGCGGCGAGCCTCGTCGGACATGGATTTGGCCACTTCCAGCTCGGCGATCAGATCATCCTTTTCCGACTGGAAGGAAAGGATCTTCAGGCTGGACTGGAAGAGCCGGTCGCTGATGTAATTGAAGAAGACGACCGTCGTGGTGAAGACGCCGGTCAGGCAGAGTTCGAGAATATCGCGCGAAATGCCACTTTTTGCCGCGAGTGCTACGACAGCAGGCGCAAAACCGACGAGAACAGCGGGCGTCAGCATGAAATTCGACATGGTCGCGACCGACAGCGCGATCAGCAGGGTAGCGCCCTTATAGAGGGTGAAGCTCGAAGGTTCGCAGGCTGAACACTCCTGCAAGGCAAACACCGCCCAGCAGCAACCGATCAGGAACTGGCCCGCCAGCAACAGGTTGCGCCAGCGGCGTACCGTGTCGGCAGTGATCTCCTGCTTTCTGGCACGGCGGGCCAGGAGGATATTGGCAGCATGGCAGGTCAGCGTCAGCAGCGCCCAGAAGAACAAGCTCGCATCCTCGGCGAAATAGGTGCCGAGTGCTGCAACGATAATGACGAAGGGCGGCATTATCGCCGCGCCCTGCAGGACAGCAGCAACATACATCTGCAGCACGTCGCGATCGAAGGCGGAGTTGGAGGCATGGCCGGACTGCAAGCGTTCGCGCGTCTGCCGGACGGCCTTGGAAACCGCCTTGTTGCGGTGGCCGCGCGATTTGTCGACAATGATCTTGTCGGTTGATGTGCTGACGCCGGTACTCATGTGCACGTTGAAACTTGTCCCACAGATGAATAAGAGCTTAACCGGAAATTCTTAAGAAGATGTTTGCCATCTTTGCCAAGGGTTTGTTTTTCAAGGAGGCAAAAGCGTGGCACGGCTTCTGGTCTTGACCCGGGACGGTGCAACCGCTCTGGCTTTTCTTGTTCTCGTTGCATTAATCGCGGCCAAGCTCAACGATAGGCCCGACATCCGGCACCAGGGCGCCTTTCGCGCCGCCGACGGTGACAGCCTCGTTCTCGATGGCGAACGCATGCGGCTTGATGGTATCGACGCGCCGGAACTGTCGCAGACTTGCGAGCGGCAGGGGCAGGACTGGGCCTGTGGCAGGCAGGCGCAACATGCGCTGCAGCAACTGGTTGCTGACGAGGCCACGCAATGCGGCGGAAACGAGCGCGATCGCTACGACAGGCTGCTTGTCACTTGCCGCAACAAGGCCGGCAATATCAATGCACGCATGGTTGCTAGCGGGATGGCGGTTTCCTATGGCGGTTATCAGCAGGAGGAAGGTAAGGCGAGGGGCCAAAAGCTTGGGCTCTGGGCCGGTCATTTCGAGATGCCGCGCGATGTCAGGGATCAGGCCCGACATGAGAGTTCAGGGCTCCGGCGGCTGATCGGCGGATGGACGGGATGGTAATCAAGAGTGCATTGAACGAGGAGCAATTGGACGGGCTGCGGGCCGAGATCGCTGCCTGCCGGATCTGTCGCGATGCGCCGCTGCGCGGGATCGAGGACCGGCTGCCGCACGAGCCGCGTCCGGTTGCCGTGCTTTCTTCCCGCGCCCGTGTGCTGATCGCGGGCCAGGCGCCTGGGCTGCGCGTGCATGAAAGCGGACTGCCATTCGACGACGCCTCCGGTGACCGGTTGCGGCAATGGCTGGAGGTGGATCGGCCGACCTTCTACGACCGGGATCGATTCGCGATCGTGCCGATGGGTTTCTGTTTTCCAGGTTATGATGCTGCGGGCAGCGACCTGCCGCCGCGGCGCGAATGCGCGCCGGTCTGGCGGGATCGCGTGCTCTCGGCCATGCCGCAGATCGAACTGGTGCTTGCCGTCGGCGGTTATGCGCAGACCTGGCATATGGGGGCTTTCAGACGCGAGAACATGACCGAGACGGTGCGGGCCTGGCGTGACAGCCTCGGCGCGCCGGGAAAGCCTTTGATTCTTCCTCTGCCGCATCCAAGCTGGCGCAACACGGGCTGGATCAAGCGCCACCCATGGTTTGAGGAGGAACTGCTTCCTGAGCTGCGCCGGCGAATCAAAATGCTGGCATTCTGAAACAAAATTCTTTTCGCCGGCCGGAATCGCGCTATACAAAGAAAATAATTCGAAAGGGACTTGTTTTCGCATGGATCGCCTCGACCGAAAGATACTGCGCCTGCTCCAGGAAGATTCGACGCTCGCCGTGGCCGACCTCGCCAAGAAGGTCGGGCTTTCGACGACGCCGTGCTGGAGGCGTATCCAGAAAATGGAGGAAGACGGCGTCATCAAGCGCCGGGTGGCGATTCTCGATCCGGAAAAGGTCAACACCAAGGTTACGGTCTTCGTGTCGATCCGCACGGCGACCCACTCCATCGAATGGCTGCGTCGCTTCTCCGAGGTCGTGGCGGAATTCCCGGAAGTGGTCGAGTTCTACCGCATGAGCGGCGACGTGGATTATCTGCTGCGCGTCGTCGTGCCCGATATCGCTGCCTATGACGCCTTCTACAAGCGAATGATCGCCAAGATCGAGATTCGCGACGTCTCCTCTGCTTTCGCGATGGAGCAGATCAAATATTCGACGCAACTGCCGCTCGACTACATGCTTCTGGAAAACGCGAAGTCCAACGAGGACTGAGCAGGGCAGGCGCTTCGCGACAGCGCATATGACTTAAGGCAGGCGCGAGCGAATCGCGCCCACCCGGCGAGGAGATACAAGCTCCTCCGGAGACAGGCTGCACAGAGAGAATCAGAGTTCATCAGTGACTTCTGACAGTGATCCCGAAGCGGGAGCCACTTGACGGCAGCGCGAAACCTTTCCAAATTGTAATCTTCCTGTCATGGAACCATGCGAATTCACGCGGGTCATGAATCAGCTCAGCCGTTGGGAGGCACGGGAGCAGGTTCAGGAGGTGGTCCGGGGGCATCTGGAGCACTTATTATAATGTCCGTGCAGTGCAGTATCGCACTGTACACGATTTTTTGTGCGGTTGGCGAAACGCTTGAGTGGCGCCAAAACTCTTACTTTTGGTTGTTTTCGCAACGAAAAGTAGGCTTCAAATCGACTAGTGGTCGTTATCTGCACCATTAGGTTCGATTTCAGGACACTATGTCCTAATCTCCGACCTTTATATAGTCGTTAGCCGGCGCTAGTGTTTGGCTGCATCGCAAAAAAGCGTTCGAGCTCTGCTCCCTTTTCGCGATGCCTTGGGAGGATTATTTTTGCCGCTTGCGATAGCCACTGGCTACCGCGGCGGCATTTCTGCGTTAACTATTTATCTCCTTGAAATTGTTGTATAAAAACCACGCCTGAAGCAGAAAGCATGCTCCGGCTGTGAGTTGGCGCCCTTCACGAATTGCTACACTCAGATGTCTGTGGGATGAACGTTCGGCGGTTCGATCGATCCGCACGCCGTGAGGCTGTTCAAACGGGTCGGCTTTGGATCTTCGGAGACAGGGTAAAGCCCCGATCGACAAAGGAGTGGAATTCTACAATGAACATCAAGATGGTATTGCTTGCGTCGGCAGCAGCATTTGCTGCATCGACCCCGGTACTCGCAGCAGACGCAATCGTTGCTGCCGAGCCGGAGCCGGTTGAGTACGTTCGCGTCTGCGACGCTTACGGCACCGGCTACTTCTACATCCCGGGCACGGAAACCTGCCTTAAGATCGAAGGTTACATTCGTTTCCAGGTTAACGTCGGCCCGAACGCCGGCGGCGACAGCTCCACCAACGACTCGAGCTGGGATGCTGTAACCCGTGGTCAGGTTCAGTTCACGGCTAAGAGCGACACCGAATACGGTCCGCTCACCGGCGTTATCGTTCTCCAGGCCAATGCCGACAACGCATCCAGCCAGGAAACGATCCTTGACTCCGCTTACCTCGACGTTGCTGGCTTCCGCGCTGGTCTCTTCTACTCCTGGTGGGACGATGGTCTCTCCGGCGAAACGGACGATATCGGTTCTGTCGTAACGCTGCATAACTCCATCCGTTATCAGTACGAAACCGGTTCCTTCTACGCTGGCATCAGCGTCGACGAACTGGAAGACGGCGTCTTCAAGGGTACCGTTGATCCCGCCACCGGCGTCTTCACGGCTGACGAAGCTCCGAACAACGTCGGCGTTGCCTTCGGCATCGGCGGCACGGCTGGCGCATTCAGCTACCAGGTTACCGGCGGCTGGGACTTCGACAACGAAGACGGCGCAATCCGCGCAATGGGTACGGCTGAAATTGGTCCGGGCACGCTCGGCCTCGCTGCTGTCTACTCCAGCGGCCCGAACTCCTACTACTCGTCTGCTGAATGGGCAATTGCTGCCGAATACGCCATCAAGGCAACGGACAAGCTGAAGATCACCCCTGGTGTTCAGTACTACGGCAACTACTTCGGTGGCAGCAAGGATGTTCCGGATGACTTCGACGGTCTCGGCGATGCTTGGAAGGCTGGTCTGACGGTTGACTACCAGATCGTTGACAACTTCTACGCCAAGGCTTCCGTCCAGTACCTGGATCCGGAAGATGGCGACGACGTAACCACCGGTTACTTCCGTCTGCAGCGCTCGTTCTAATTTGAACGACGGAACCCCCGGCTTCGTGCCGGGGGTCTCCTAACCCACGAGTTTCTGATCAGAATGACCTCCGATCAGTAACGAGGGACTGGTCCGGTTTTCCCTGCTGGGCCAGTCCTTTGCAGTTGAAAGCGGTCATGAAGCCAGGAGCGCCGCCACGCTTACCGGTTTCACCTTGTCGGCAGGCTTTCCTCCGGTTTCCCAACGTCGCGTACCTTTTTAAATTATGGCCGTATTCGTTGGCCTCGGTAAATCGCGCCCTATCTTGTTGCGCGATGTGCATCTTTTCGTGATGCAATTTCATCGGGCGAGTTTGCTCATCGGGACAGGTTTCATCCGTCGGGATTCGATGCCGACAATGTGACTGTAACGTAACAGGTGAGACGCTATAAGCATTTCAGAGGCTGGCATTCATTACTACTCTCGGGTAGGTTTCGATAATGGACGATCTTAATGACTACTTCTATTTTGCCGCCGTCGTCTCCAGCGGTGGCTTTGCTTCCGCAAGCCGAACTCTAAAAATACCCCGATCCAAGCTGAGCAGGCGCGTCAGTCGCCTGGAGGATGGTCTCGGCGCGAGGCTGATCGAGCGTTCCACACGTCACTTCCGGGTGACGGAGATCGGGCAGGCTTTTTATGAGCAATGCCAGACGATTCTCAGGGAAGCGGATCGCGCCAAGTCGATCATTACGGAGGCCCAGTCCGATCCGCAGGGAATTGTGCGCATGGGCTGCCCGCTCGGCCTCATCGATATTTCCCTTGGAGCCGTGCTGCCGGAATTCCTGGAGCGCTACCCCAAGATCAAGCTGCAGGTCGTCGGTTCCGAGCGGCGCACGGATCTCATCAACGAGCGCATCGATGTCGAGGTCCGCGCGGCGAGCGAGCCGGAAACACAGGCGAGCCTGACAATGCGCAAGCTCGACCGTGCGCGGCGCATCCTCGTCGCCAGCCCTTCGCTGATCGAACGCCTGGGTGAACTCACCAGCGTCGACGATCTCGGTAATGCTCCGACGCTCGCAATGACCGCCTGGATGTCCTTCCATACCTGGGAACTGGTCGGACCGGATGGCGAGAAGAAAGTGGTGCGGCATCAGCCTCGGCTCACCTGCCGCAGCATGACGGCTATCCTCGATGCCGCACGCGCCGGTGTGGGCTACGGGCTCATCCTCGAGCATGCCTGCGCGCCGGACCTCCAGTCCGGTCGGCTGGTTCGCGTGTTGCCGGAGTGGCAGACGGTGGAGAGCCAGTTTTATCTCGTCTTCACGACGACCAAGGGCATGCCGCCGGCAGTGCGGGCGCTCATCGATTTCCTGGTCGAAAAATCCAAGCAGCATCAGATCGTTACGACCAGCGCTGCACTTGCCGCGGAATGAGGATTACCTTAGGCGAGCCAGTATTTTTTCACTCGTCAATTCCCTGACGGCATCCTTGCCGATCCAGCGCGCGGTCTTGTTGGCGCTGGCAGCAAGGCGTTCGGCCAGCATCAGGGCAGGGGCGTGACAGGCACGGCTGCGTTTGCCGATGTTGCGAAGCGCCCAGTTGACGGCCTTGCGGACGAAGTTTCTGTCATCTGTGGAATGCGCTTCGATCAGCGACAGGTAGGCCAGCAGGCTTTCATCCGTGTCCTTCTTGCGATGCACGGCGGCGCCGGCGATCATGGCAAAGGCGGTTCGCCTAACGAATTCTCTGCTGTCGGCGGCGAATTCCGGAATTAGCGCGTCGAGATCGGCCTCGACGAAGACATCGGCGGCGCAGTCGACGATTTCCCAGGAGTTGAAGTCCGCCACCAGGATGCGCGCCTCCGCATACGTCAGCCTTTTCGGCTCGAACGTGTAGAACGCCAGCATTCGCGCTTCACGGATACCACTTGCCCAAAGCTCTTTTGCCCTGACGTGGTTCTTCTTTGCGAGCCGGGCGATCCTCTGCAGATCGGGATTGGAAATGCCGATCGCGGTTTCGGTAACGATGCCGAAACGCGCCATGCCGGCTATATTG
This sequence comes from Sinorhizobium sp. B11, assembly GCA_039725955.1. NCBI lineage: Bacteria > Pseudomonadati > Pseudomonadota > Alphaproteobacteria > Hyphomicrobiales > Rhizobiaceae > Sinorhizobium > Sinorhizobium sp. B11. The sequence continues at coordinate 2,164,603 of CP091034.1, read as the reverse complement.
TCTTCCGAGCGCAGCGTTAGAAGATGCGCGATCAACTCTGCTGCGCTCGAAGACGGGCCGATCATTTTTCGAGACGGGCGAGCAGCGAAGACGTATCCCATCTGTTGCCACCGAGCGCCTGAACATCGCCATAGAACTGGTCGACGAGGGCAGTCAGCGGCAATCTGGCGCCGCTGCGCTGTGCTTCCGACAGGACGATGCCGAGATCCTTGCGCATCCAGTCGACGGCAAAGCCGAAATCATACTTGCCCTGATTCATGGTCTTGTGGCGGTTTTCCATCTGCCAGGAGCCGGCCGCCCCCTTGGAGATGACGTCAACCACTTTCTCGATGTCGAGGCCGGCGCGCTTGCCGAAATGCACGGCTTCGGCAAGACCCTGGACGATGCCGGCGATACAGATCTGGTTCATCATCTTGGTCAGCTGGCCGGAACCGGCTGGCCCCATCAGGCCGACCATGCGGGCATAAGCGTCAACGACCGGTTTTGCCTTTTCGAAGACGGCCTCGTCACCGCCGCACATGACGGTGAGCACACCATTCTCGGCGCCTGCCTGGCCGCCGGAAACGGGGGCATCGATGAAATCCACACCCTTTGCCTTGGCCGCCTCGTAGAGTTCGCGGGCGACTTCGGCGCTTGCCGTGGTGTTGTCGATGAGAACGGAGCCGCGCTTCATGCTCTTCAGCACGCCGCTTTCGCCCGATGTCACCTGACGGAGATCGTCGTCATTGCCGACGCAGACGAAGACGAAATCACAGCCCTCGGCAGCTTCAGCCGGCGTCGGGGCGGACTTTCCGGAGAATTTCTCCGCCCAGGCGGCGGCCTTCTCGGACGTGCGGTTATAGACGGTGACATCGTGGCCGCCTTTTGTCTTCAGATGTCCCGCCATCGGGAAACCCATGACACCGAGACCGATGAAAGCGACTTTCGCCATATGCTGTCCTCCATAACCGCTTGCAAACAGGGTCAGAGGATTAGCGGAAACGGCGGGCAGCGGAAAGCCACTCGACGGAGAGAAGCGACCTCCGTTGGAACAAAATTTCTGCGAGCCCGACAAAACGGGGTCTGGAAAGTTTCAGATATCGTGAATATGACAAAATTAGTTGTCGATCTAATTTATAGACTAAATCATCATCTCCCCATCGAAACACGCAGCGAGCGCAGCAGGAACACCAGCTCGCCGGAAAAAGGGGATAGAGATGATCACACGTCGACAGACGCTCGGGCTTTTCGGAGCCGCAGCCGCCACCGCCATTCTGCCAGCCGTCCGCTCGGCGCAGGCTGCGGCAACGGAGTTCCGCATCGGCTGGCAGAAGAATGGCGTGCTGGCGCTCGCCAAGCGCCGCGGGGCGCTCGAGAAGCGGCTTGCCGATCAGGGCGTCACCGTCAGCTGGTCGGAATTCACGTCGGGCCCGCCGCTGCTTGAAGCGCTCGGCGCTGGTGCGCTCGACTTCGGGGCTACGGGCGACGTGCCGCCGCTCTTTGCACAGGCGGCAGGCGGGGCGCTCTATTATGTCGGCATTTATCGCGGCAGCCCGGCGGGGTCGGCGATCCTCGTGCGCAAGGATTCGCCGATCAAGACGCTGGAGGATCTGAAAGGCAAGAAGGTTGCCTTCAAGCGCGGTTCCAGCGCTCATAACGTAACCGTCAAGGCCTTGCGCAAGGCGGGGCTGAAGCCGGAGGATGTGCAGCAGGTCGATCTTGCGCCGCCGGATGCCGCTGCTGCCTTCAAGAACGGCAGCATCGATGCCTGGTCGATCTGGGATCCCTATCTCGCCATCGCAGAAGCCGATCCAGATGCACGCATCCTGACGACGGCCGAAGGCATCGTCGATTCCTACAGCTTCTTCCTCGCCAACAAGGATTTCACCGACGCGAACGGTACAGTTATTGTCAACGTGCTCGATGAGCTCGCCAAGGTCGGCCGCTCGGCGCAAGACAATCTCGAACAGACGGTCAAGGAGCTCTCGGAAATAACGGGCGTTCCCGCTGATGTTACGCGGGTAACGCTCCAGCGTCCCGGCGCCGATCTCGGCAGCGTGACAACGGTAAGCGATGCGGCGGCCGCCTATCAGCAGGCGCTGGCCGACGAATTCTACAATCTCGGCATCGTACCGAAGAAGCTCACTACCGGCGACATCGTCTGGCGTCCGAAGGCGAGCTGACCAAGTCAGCCGCCGAGGTAGCTGATTTCGTCAGCCCCTGGGCGAACTGGCAGCCTCCGGCAAGCCAGCCAGGTCAGCTGCCGAGGTAGCTGACGTCGCCCGCATCTGAGCAAGCTCGTCTCTCCTGCGGATTGGGGTGGCGCTGGGGCAGGGCCGGGCAACCGCGGCATGGGAGCATACCCATGCCACGGAACCGGGCAAAATTATTCTCCAGACCGAGTTAGAATAGCAAATTGATATTGTCGATCTAATTGGTCGTCTATGCCAGTATCTCCGCATGACCAAAGGCGACCGGTTCGCGACTTTGGTTCGCAAAAAAGCAGGGCCGAAAGCCACGAGGACGGAGAAGAGATTTCATGTTTACACGCAGACAGACGCTCGGGCTTTTCGGTGCTGCGGCCGCAACGACCATTCTGCCGCAAGTTCGCTCCGCACAGGCTGCGGCCACGACGCTGCGGGTCGGCTGGCAGAAGTTCGGCGTGTTGCCGCTTGCCAAGGCTGCAGGTGCACTCGAAAAACGGCTTGAGGCCAAGGGTGTAAGCGTCGAGTGGAACGAATTCACTTCCGGCCCGCCGCTGCTCGAAGCCGTCGGCGCCGGCGCACTCGATTTCGGCGTCTCCGGCGATGTGCCGCCGCTCTTTGCTCAGGCCGCCGGTGGTGATCTTCTTTATGTCGGCGCCTATCGCGGCCCGGCTGCCTTCCACGGCCTGCTGGTACAGAAGGATTCGCCGATCCAGAAGCTGGAAGATCTCAAGGGCAAGAAAGTCGCCTACAAGCGCGGTTCCAGCGCCCATAATTTCGCCCTCAAGGTTCTCGCGAAGGCAGGACTTTCGCTGTCGGATATTACCGAAGTCGATCTGCCGCCGCCGGATGCAGGTGCCGCTTTCAAGACCAGCAGCATCGATGCCTGGGCGATCTGGGATCCCTTCTTCGCTGTTGCCGAGGCCGATCCGCAAACAAGGGTGCTGACGACTTCGGAAGGCCTGCTCGACAACTGGGGGTATTTCCTCGGAAACAGCACCTTCACCAACGCCAATCCCGAAGTGATCGTCGATGTCATCGACGAGCTTGCCAAGGTAGGCGCGGCCGCACAGGCCAATCTCGACGACACGGTGAAGGCGCTCGCCCAGATTACCGGCGTACCGGCCGATATCACCCGCGTTACGCTCACCCGCAGCCAGGCCGACCTCGGCAAAGTTTCGCTCGTTCCGGATGCGGCGCTCACCTACCAGCAGGCGCTCGCCGACGATTTCTACAAACTCAAGATCGTGCCGAAGCAGCTCACGATCAGCGATATCGTGTGGCATCCGAAAGCCAGTTGATCGGGTAACCGGACCGATTTCAGACATTTATAAGAAAGGAATGCGCTCATGACCGCTTCATCCGACCCGATCAATTTCCTCTGGTTCATCCCGACCTCCGGCGACGGCACCTATCTCGGCTCCACCGACCTCAACCGCGCGCCTGAGATCGGTTACCTCACGCAGATTGCCCAGGCGGTGGACCGTCTTGGTTATTCCGGTGTGCTGCTGCCGACGGGTGTTGCCTGCGAGGAATCCTTCGTCATGGCTTCGGCGCTCGCCGCGCGGACCGAGAAGCTGCAGTTCCTGGTGGCGATCCGCCCCGGCACGGCATCTCCGGCCTATTATGCCCGCCTTGCCACGACACTCGACCGTATCTCCAACGGTCGCCTGCTGCTCAATATCGTCGTTGGCGGCAGCCCAGCCGAGCTTGCCGGTGACGGCATCCATCTGGAGCATGACGAGCGTTACGCCCATGCCGACGAGTTCTTTCATGTCTTCGAAGAACTGCTGGAAAAGGGTGTCGCGAGCTATGACGGCAAGTATATCAAGGCGACCGATGCGCGCCTCGGATTCCCCTCGGTGCAGTCTCCGCGCCCACCGCTCTATTTCGGCGGCTCCTCGGATGCCGGCATCGATTTCGCCGTCGGCCGTGTCGACAAGTACCTGACCTGGGGCGAGCCGCCTGCACAGGTTGCCGAAAAAGTGCAGAAGGTGCGCGCTGCCGCCGTCGGCAAGGGCCGCGACGTCTCCTTCGGCATCCGCCTGCATTTCATCGTCCGTGAGACGGACGAGGAGGCATGGGAAGCCGCTGACCGCCTGATCCGCCATCTCGATGACGAGACGATCGCCGAAGCGCAGGAGCGTTTCGTCAAGGAATCCGACTCCGTCGGCCAGAAGCGCATGGCAGCGCTGCACGGCGGCCGCCGCGACAAGCTCGAAGTGTCGCCGAACCTCTGGGCCGGCATCGGCCTGGTGCGCGCCGGCGCGGGCACGGCCCTCGTCGGTTCGCCGAAGACGGTTGCCGCGCGCCTGCGCGAATATCAGGAGGTCGGCATCGATACGGTGATCGGCTCGGGCTATCCGCATCTGGAAGAGGCCTATCGCGTTGCCGAACTACTCTTCCCCGAACTCGGCATCGAGAGGGACGAACAGCGTCTGAGCTTCAACAACGAGTTCGGCCGCAAGAAGGTTTTCGCCGGTGGCAGCCATGGCGGCAACCTGAAGGTCGTCTCCGGCTCCTGATTGGGGGCCAGTCACCAACGCAATTCCGGAGACTAAACTCCGCACGGTTTCCCGGAATTGCACTGAAGCAAAGCGCGAGGAAGATATACATGTCGACTTTCGATACGCCGTTTGCGCGGGTTGCCGCCGATACCGACAAGGGCAGGGCGGGCTTTCGCCTGCCGCTGCCCGGCCGTGACAGGCTGCTGCCCTATCTGGTGCCGGTTGCAATCATCGCACTCTGGCAGCTCGGCTGTTCCGTCGGCTGGATTTCCTCGCGCATCATGCCGTCTCCGGCCGATGTCGCCAGTGCCTTCTGGACGACGACGATCTCGGGGCAACTGCCCGAGGATGTGCTGGTCAGCGCCGCACGCGCCTTTGCCGGCCTGCTTGTCGGCGGCTCTATCGGCTTCCTGCTCGGCATTGCCAATGGTGTGTCGAAACTCTCGGAGCAACTGACGGATACGACGCTGCAGATGCTGCGCACCATCCCGCATCTGGCAATGATCCCGCTCGTCATCCTGTGGTTCGGCATCGGTGAGGAATCGAAGCTCTTCCTCACCTCGCTCGGCGTGCTTTTTCCCGTCTATCTCAACACCTACCACGGCGTGCGCAATGTCGATCGCGACCTGATCGAGATGGGCAAGGTCTATGGCATGAGTGGCTGGACGCTGTTCCGCAAGGTGATCTTCCCCGGCGCGCTGCCGTCGATCTTCGTTGGGCTGCGATATGCACTCGGCATCATGTGGCTGACGCTCATCGTCTCGGAATCGATCGCCGCTTCCTCCGGCATCGGCCACATGGCCAACAATGCCCGCGAATTCATGATGACCGATGTCGTGGTGCTGGCGCTCGTCATCTATGCGGTTCTGGGCAAGCTCGCCGATGTCGTCGCTCGTGCCGTTGAGCGCCGGACGCTCAAGTGGAACCCGGCTTACGCGAAATAGGAGTTAGTGCGATGACCGTCATCTCGCGTGAGCGTTTCCATCCCGTCGATACAGCCGAATATGTCGAGCATCAGCCGATCGCCGCCGGCGAGGGCGCTGCCTCCATCACACTCTCGGGCCTCGAAAAGAGCTTTGGTGCCAACCGGGTATTGCGTGGCATCAACCTGCATATTCCCGCCGGCCAGTTTGTCGCGGTCATCGGCAAGAGCGGCTGCGGCAAGAGCACGCTGCTGCGCATCCTGATGGGCCTCGATGAGCCAACTGATGGTGAGTTGCGCTTCGAAGGAGCCGATGGCAGCGATACGCAGCCCAATGCCCGCATCGTCTTCCAGGAGCCCCGGCTTCTTCCCTGGCTCAGTGTCGCAGACAATGTCGTCGTCGGTCTCGGCGAAGGTATCGAAAAGAAGCGGGCGCTGGAAGAAGCTAAGGCTGTGCTGGCCGAAGTTCAGCTCGCCGAAAAAGCCGGCGAATGGCCGGCGCGTCTTTCCGGCGGCCAGCGCCAGCGTGTGGCGCTGGCCCGCGCGCTTGTCAGCAAACCCGGCATTCTGGCCCTCGACGAACCGCTCGGTGCACTCGATGCACTGACCCGCATCAGCATGCAGCAATTGCTGAACCGCGTCTGGCGCGAACTCGGCTGCACCACCGTACTCGTCACCCACGATGTCAGCGAGGCGGTGCATCTGGCCGACCGGGTCATCGTATTGGAAGAAGGCCGCATCGCGCTCGATCTCGCCATTCCCTATCCGCATCCGCGTCGTCACGGCAATCCCGCGCTCGCGGAGCTGGAAGGGCGGTTGCTTTCGGCCATTCTCGGCAGTGATGGCGGGCATTAGGTCCGCCAGTCATCCTCTTTCAGAGCAAGGCGCTTGAGTGTCGACGAAGTGACATTGCGTCGCTGCGATCGCGCGAGGCGAGACACGTGGGTAGGTCATCCGCTAGATTAGGCAGGTTCGCATCATTGCGAAACTTGGCACTCATTACAGTGGATCACTCCCATGACCATTCAACTCTACGGCTTCTGGCGCTCCAACGCCGCTTTCCGCGTCCGCGTCGCGCTTGCCTTGAAGAAACTGGCGTTCGAGGAAATCGAGATCGATATCCTCTCCGGGCGTCAGTTCGATGCCGCCTATGCGAAAGTGAACGCCGAGCATGTCGTGCCGACGCTGGTTCACGATGGTCATCAGTTCTTCCAGTCGCTGGCGATCATGGAATATCTGGACGATATCCATCCCGAGCCAAGGCTGATGCCGGTTGACGCAAAAGAGAGAGCCTATGCCCGGTCGCTGGCGCTTGTTGCCATCGCCGATGCCCATCCGCTGATCGTGCCGCGTGTGCGCAAACATCTCGGCGAGGCCCTCGGCGCCGATGCATCCGCGATCGAGGCATGGGGCCGGCATTGGACGACGGAGGGAATTGCGACCTACGAGCGCCTGCTCAAGCGGCGCCCGCCCGCGCCCTTCGCGCTGGGCGAGACCCCCGGCATTGCCGATATCTGCATCGCCGGCCAGATCGTCCTGGCCGAATTCAACAAGATTGACCTCGCGGCCTTTCCGGCCGTGGCGGCGCTTGGGAAGCGCTGTTTCGACATGCCGGAGTTTGCGCAGGCGCATCCGTCCAAGCAGCCCGGTTACTCGAACGCTCACTAGGATGGCGGGCGCAAGCTATTCCTGGGGCCGAAACTCGTCCGGCAGGTTTTCCTTATAGGGGTAGAACTTGAAATAGGGCATCGCCTCCTTCAGCGCCCGGGCGAAGGAGGGGCGCTCCAGCAGGCGGCGATAATAGGCTTCCAGCCCCGGCCGCTTCTCCGTGAAAGGCACCAGCGTCCGGGCATAGAAGAGGGCAGGTGCTGCGGCGCAATCGGCCATGGTGAAGGCATCGCCGGTGATCCAGGCTTTGCCGTCGATCTGTTTTTCCACCATGTCATAGGCAAGCGACAGCATGCCCCGCGCTTCGTTGACGCCATGCGGATCGGCCGAACCTTCCGGGCGCAGCCGGTCGATGACGATCTTCTGCATCGGCACCTGTACATAGAGATCGAAGAAGCGGTCCCAGAGGCGGACCTGCAGGCCGGCATTGGTTTCCTCGGGCACGAGCTGAACCGGGCCGGAATAGTGTCGGTCCAGATATTCGACGATGATGCTGGTTTCGGGAACCGTGCTGTCGCGCGTCTCGTCGCGCAGGATCGGAATCTTGCCGACTGGCCAGAAACGCAGAAGATCGGCGCTCGACTGTTCGTCGGCGAGATCGACGAAGCGGTTTTCGAAGGGCGTCGCATTCTCGTAAAGCGCGATCAGCACCTTGTGGCAGAAGGAGGCAAGCGGATGCTGGTAGAGAACGAGCGCCATGCTTTGACCTTTCCTGAGAAATTCAGCTCAGGACATAAGCAAGGCGCCTGCAAAATGCCAGATGGCAGACTCAGCCGTTAGAACGTGCCGTGACCAGATGGCCGGGGCTCGGCTGGCCTTCCTGCATGCGCACGTTGATTTCGAGCATCTCGAGGAGCTCGAAGCCGGTGGCGGAGAGGCGCTCGCGAATATAGGTCTCCGTATGGATGAACCGCTGGTGCGGGCCGACCATGTAGGGGCGGCCGTCCGCCAGCCTTTCGGGCAGGGTTTCCGAGGAGAAGACGAAAACGCCACCGGGCTTCATATTCTCGGCGGCGCCGAAGAAGAGCGGTTCCAGCGCGCCGAGATAGGGCAGCACATCGGTCGCGGTGATGAGATCGAAGGGGTCTTCGTCATTATCATCGAGGAAATCCTCGGCCTCGGCGACGAAGAGCGTCTCGTAGACTTCCTTCTCGTCGGCGATGACGACCATGTTCTCGGAAATGTCGATTCCGATCATCTCTTCGCAGAGGTCATTGAGCGCGCTGCCCGTCAGACCCGTGCCACAGCCGAGATCGAGCATGCGCTTGAAGGGGCCGAGCTTCAGATCCTGCAGGCGCTGACGCACGAGCATCGGCACGTGATAGCCGAGCTGCTCCACCAGCACATCCTCGAAGACTTCGGCATGCTGGTTGAAGAGGGTTTCGACATAGGCGTCCGGCGCACGGACTGGCGTTTCGCCGCGGCCCATGGAGGCAATACGGACGGCCGCGCCGCCGTGATCGTCGGGGTCGATTGCCAGGACCTCCTGGTAAGCCTCGACGGCCGCATCGACATCACCGGCTTTCTCAAGCGCAAGAGCGCGGTTATAGGCTTCCGCGAGAGCCTCTTCGTCGACTTTCTTTTTGTTCATGCGGGCGTTTTAGAGCCCGCAGCCTACCATCGCAACTGCATTTTCAGTGCAATATGAATTCACCCTTAAGAGAGCGCCATTCGGTTGCCGAAATGAGCCTGCGGTGAATGTAACGTACCGAATGCAGCGGCCCGTCCAGTTTCTCCTGCCAGAATTTCAGAAAACCGCGCATTTCCGGAAAGTCCGGGGCGAGGTCGTAGTCCTGCCAGATATAGGTCTGGAGAAAGGCCGGATGATCCGGCATGTGGTAGAGGATCTGCGCTGTCGTCAGCCCATAACCATTGAGCTGTTTTTCCATGTCTTTGTGCATTTTGTCTCGCTTCTTCTTGTTCCCACTTCGCGCTTATTAGCGCCACACGATATGAGATCATGCGGTGGTTAACCGAAGCTTGACAGATAGCACGTAAAAGAGCTATTTATTTTTGATTTCAAAGTCTTAGCAGCACTCATCGGGGAGTGCTGCTAAGTCTTTTCAGCGCTTCAGATGACGCGTCAGGCGGCGTTCGATCCAGTTCCAGAGGTGGCGAAGCGCCTCGACGATGGCGAGGTAGAAGATCGCCGCCCACAGGTAGGTCTGGTAATCAAAAGTGCGCGAGAAGGCGTAGCGCGTCTCGCCCATGAGGTCGAGCACGGTAATGATTGCGACGACCGCCGAGCCCTTAATGAGCAGGATGATCTCGTTGCCATAGGGGCGCAGCGCCACGATGAAGGCCTGCGGCAGGATGATCTTGCGGAAGGCGATGGCCTTGTGGATGCCGAGGGCGGCAGCGGCCTCATGCTGGCCGTGCGGCACACTCTGGATCGCGCCACGCAGGATCTCAGCCTGATAGGCGGCCGTATTGATGGTCATGGCAAAGACGCCGCAATACCAGGCGTCGCGGAAGAACCACCAGAGGCCGATTGCTTCCATCTGCGGGCGGAAGATGCCGAGGCCGTAATAGACGAGGAAGAGCTGGGCCAGCAGCGGCGTGCCGCGGAAGAAATAAATATAGCCGTAGGCGAGCCAGTTCAGCACCCGGTTGCCGGACATGCGGGCCATGGCGAGCGGCAATGACAGCACGGCGCCGAAGACGACCGAGAGGGCGACGATGGAAAGCGTGATCCAGAGGCCGTGCAGGTAGCGCGGCCCGTAACGGGTAAACTTATCCGGATCCCAGCCCTTGATGACGGTCAGGATCAGGAAGGCTGCGAGCAGTGCCCAGAAAGCGACGAGGATGTAGCCGGTGAGGCGGGCGGCCGTCATCGGCTTTGCCACCGCGCGCGGTGCAGCCTGTGGCGCGATCAATTTTTCAGCGTAGCTCAACGGCGGACCTCCGAACGCTTGGCCCAGCGGTCGATATAGACAAGCAGGAAGGAGGAGAGGATGGCGAGCACCAGATAGAGACAGCAGGCGATGCCATAGAAGAAGAAGGGTTCCTTGGTGACGCGTACGGCCACATTCGTCTGGCGCAGAATATCGGAGAGGCTGATGATCGAGACGTAGGACGTGTCCTTCAAGAGCACCATCCAGAGGTTCGTCAGGCCGGGCAGGGCGATACGCACAAGTTGCGGCAGGACGATGAGGCGCAGTGTGCGGCCGCGATGCAGGCCGAGCGCATCTCCGGCCTCATACTGGCCCTTGGGAATGGCGCGAAAGGCAGACAGCAGCACTTCCGAACAATAGGCGGAAAAGACCACCGACAGCGCAATGACGCCGGCGACGAAAGCGTTGATCTCGACCGGCGGCCCTTCATAGCCGGCAATGTCGAGCAGATACTGGATCAGGATCTGCATGCCGTAATAGATGATGAAGAGCGTCAGAAGTTCCGGCAGTCCGCGGAAGATCGTGGTGTAGATGCCGGCCGCCAGCCGCAGCGACTTCTCTTCCGACTGCTGGCCGAGCGCCACGAGAAAGCCGATGACGAGCCCGATCGGCAGGGTGACGATCGCCACCGAAACCGTGACCTGCAGGCCAAGCGCAATCTCGTCGCCCCAGCCGGTGTCGCCACAGGCAAGGATGGTCGACGGGGCCAACCAGGTGAAAATACCGACGGGTCCGCACAGCGGATCGAAGATGTGCACAAGCAGGCTCCAGAAGGAGCCGAGCGCGGAAAACAATCCGCCCATGCCAGAAATCCCCTCACGGCTTTTGCCGTTTTGATATTGCCACCTTTGTCAAACAAAAATGGCGGAAGAGCAAGCCTTCCGCCATTTCCTTCATCGGCCAGATAGCGAATTTATCATTCGCCGTAAACGTCGAAATCGAAGTACTTGTCCTGGATCTTCTTGTACTCACCGCTGGCGCGGATCGCGGCGATCGCCGTGTTGAGCTTTTCCTTCAGCGGATCGCCCTTGCGGACAGCGATACCGGCGCCATTGCCGCTGATTTCCTTGTCGACCGGCAGGGCCGTCAGGATCTTGCAGCAGGTGCCGTCACCGGATTTGATCCATTCCGAGAGGACGACGATGTCATCGATGACGGCATCGACACGGCCAGCCGCAACATCGAGCTTGTACTCGTCAGCCGTCGGGTAAAGCTTCAGCTCGCTGTCAGCGAAGTGCTTCTCGACATAGGTGACGTTTGTCGTGGAGATTTGCACGCCGATCGCCTTGCCCTTGAGGCCGGCGACATCAGTCACGGTCGAATCCTTCGGCAAAGCAACGGCCGGCGGGGTTCTGTAAAAATGATCGGAGAAGTCGACGAGCTTCAAGCGCTCCGGGGTGATCGCCATCGACGAGACGATCATGTCGAACTTCTTGGCGTTGAGCGCCGGGATGATGCCGTCCCAGTCGGTCGAAACGAAGGAACAGTCGGCCTTCATCTGAGCGCACAGGGCCTTGGCGATATCGATATCGAAGCCCTGGATGGTGCCGCTGGCATCGACGAATTCGAACGGCGGGTAGGTCGAATCGGTGCCAATGACGTATTTTTCGCCGTCGGCGAGAGCCGAACCGGCAAAGAGAGACAATGCCGCAACCGAGGCTGCAGCAAGGAGCTTCGTGGAAATACGCATGAGAATTCCTCTCACGGCTTTTGCCGTTTTGACATCGCCGTGTTGCCGAACAAAAAATGGCGGAAGAGCAAGTCTTCCGCCATCACCTTCATCGGCCAGATACCGAATTTATCATTCGCCGTAAACGTCGAAATCGAAGTACTTGTCCTGGATCTTCTTGTACTCGCCGCTGGCGCGGATCGCGGCGATCGCCGTGTTGAGCTTTTCCTTCAGCGGATCGCCCTTGCGGATGGCGATGCCTGCGCCGTTGCCGTTGATTTCCTTGTCGACCGGCAGGGTCGTCAGGATCTTGCAGCAGGAGCCGGCGTCGGACTTGACCCACTCGGAGAGAACGACGACGTCGTCGATGACGGCATCGACGCGGCCGCTGGAAACGTCGAGCTTGTACTCGTCAGCCGTCGGATAGAGCTTCAGCTCGGTGTCGGCGAGGTGCTTCTCGGCGTAGTTGGCATGGGTCGTGGAAGTCTGTGCACCGATCACCTTGCCCTTGAGGCCGGCAACGTCAGTGATGGTGGAGTCCTTCGGCACGGCGATTGCCGGCGGGGTGTTGTAATACTTGTTGGAGAAGTCGACGAGCTTCAGGCGCTCCGGGGTGATCGACATCGACGAGACGATCATGTCGAACTTCTTGGCGTTGAGCGCCGGGATGATGCCGTCCCAGTCGGTGCTGACGAACGAGCATTCAGCCTTCATTTCGGCGCAGAGTGCCTTGGCGATATCAATGTCGAAGCCCTGAATGGTGCCACTGGCGTCGACGAATTCGAACGGCGGGTAGGTCGAGTCCGTGCCGATCACGTATTTTTCGCCGTCAGCAAGTGCTGCGCCGGCAAAAAGGGACATTGCCGCTAGCGAAGCTGCAGCAAGGAGCTTGGTGGAAATGCGCATGAGGATCCTCTCTGTTGGTGGCGCCGGGTCTTGTTGTTGTTCGCCGGCGGCCGCACACTTCGACGGTGCCACCACCGTCTTGCGGCGATAATCAAACCTTTTTTCGCAAAATTGCAACAGGAATCCCCGCGCAGTTGTGCGTTGCAACCGGCAGCCGAGATGAACAGGGCCCGACCGTGGTGTTCAGGCAAGGTTAATCCCGTCCTTCTTAGCGTCAGGAACAAATCTGCATTTTAACGATTTGTGCTTCGCTTAGTGCACAAAAAGCCGTGATTGCGGGGCAGTCAGCCCCGGTTGAAGTCAAAATAAGGACGAGGAAACCCCTGATGGGCATGAAATCCAGACTGTTTGCCAGTGCGGCCTTTCCGCTGCTTTCCCTTACCCTGGTGGTGCCGCCGGTAGGCGCTTACGCCGCAGTGGGCGGGGTTGAGCACGGCGCTGTCGGCACCGTCGCCAATCCCCTTATCGGGGGCAGCTACGAGGTGGCACAGGACGCACCTTCCGAAGAGGAGCTTCTGAAAAGGAAGAAGCAGGCGGAAGAGCAGCAACAGCAGCAGGAGGCGCCTGCAGAAAAGCCGCAGAAGCGCGAGGCCCCCGCCGAAAGCGCTCCGGAACCGGAACAGAAGCCCAGGCGTCAGCGCGAACCCGCACCGCAGGCAGAGCCCCAAGCGCAGGCACCTGCGGCTGAGGAGCCCGCACGTCCACGCCGCCAGCGGGAAGCCCAGCCCGAACAGGCAGCACCCGACCAGCAGGCGCCTGCCGCCGAAGAGCCGCAGAAGCCGCGGCGCCAGCGTCAGGCGCAGCCGGAACAGCGGGCCGAACCGCAAGCCGAACAGCCGCCCGCAGAGCAGCCGAAGCGCCAGCGCGACCGCAAGCAGAATGCCGAGCAGGCCGCCCCTGAGGCGCAGCAGCCGGCTGCCGAAGCCCCGGCCGCAGGCGAGGCGAATCAGCCCGCTGAAAAACCGCGCCAGCGCCCGCAGCGCCAGAAGAACGAGACAACAGAGCAGCCCGCCGAGCAGAGCACGGAACAGCCTGCAGAGCAGCAGGGTGGCAAGCGCTCGGCCGGCGGCAAGCGTCCCGCTGCCACCGAGCAGCAGGCAGCACCGGCCGGAGAAGCACCGGCTCCCGCTGAAAAGCCCGCAACGGCCGAGAAGCCTGCGACCGCAGAACAGCCTGCCGCCGAGCAGCCCGTTCCGACCAAGAAGCCGGCGACTGCTGAAAAGCCCGCCACAGCCGAACAGCCGGCCGCTGGCCAGGCTGAACAACCTGCAGCAGGTCAAGCCCAGCAACCGGCCGAGCAGCCCGCCGCCGGCCAGGTTCAGCCGGAACAGCCTGCCGCAAACGCTCCGCAGCCCGGCCAGCCGCCGGCAGCCACTGCACCGCAGCAGGCCGAACAGGCCATTCCGGCGCCCGAAAAGGTCACACCGCAGGAACTGGAGCGCCGCAAGGAGATCGCCCAGGACCCTGCCAAGAGCAACGAGACCATCGTGTTGCCGGTTCAGAACGGTGCCGCCGTTCTCGACAGCGACAAGGATGCCGATCGCAGCCAGGGCCGGCAGGGTCGCCGCGACCGGGATCGCCAGCGCGCCGACAGCCAGGATTTCAAGCTGCCGACCTCCGATGCCGAAGCTCAGTCGCTGAGCGGCACCCGGCAGCGTGCGCCGGTACAGATCGAGGCCATCACCCGCGAGGAAGGCCGGCGCATCGACCGCCGTCCCCAGTTCGCCCAACCTGACGGCGCGCGCTACGGCGAGCGCACCGACGACAGCCGCGTCATCATCCAGTTCGGCAACCGCACCGTGGTGCGCAGCGACGACGATCGCCGCTTCCTGCGCGACGGTGAACGGCCGAGCTATGAGGAGCTTTCGGGCGACCGGTACCGCGAGACGATCATGCGGCCTGAGGGCTATCGCATCGTGACGCTCCGCAACCGCTACGGCGACATCATCCAGCGCTCACGCGTCGATGCACGCGGCCGGGAAGAGGTGCTCTATTATTCGCCTGAGCTTTATGAGGATCCGGACCGCGATTACTTCGAGGATCCGGGTGCCGACCTGCCGCCGATGCGTCTGCGCGTGCCGCTCAATGACTATATCATCGACACCAGCACCGATCCGGACCGTGACTATTACGAGTTCCTGAGCGAGCCGCCCGTCGAGCCGGTCGAACGCGTCTATTCGCTGAACGAGGTGAAATATTCCGCCCGTATCCGGGACAAGGTGCGCCGTATCGACCTGGATACTGTGACCTTTGCGACCGGCAGCGCGGAAATTCCGATGAGCCAGGCCCGCACGCTGCGCAAGGTGGCGGATGCGATGAACGAAGTGCTCGACAAGAACAAGAGCGAGACCTTCCTGATCGAAGGCCATACGGATGCTGTCGGTTCGGACCAGAGCAACCTGATCCTCTCCGACCAGCGCGCGGAATCGGTCGCCAACGTGCTGACGGATGTCTATGGCATTCCGCCGGAGAACCTTGCGACGCAGGGTTATGGCGAGCGCTATCTGAAGGTGAATACGGATGGGCCTAACCAGGAGAACCGGCGTGTGACCATTCGCCGTGTCACGCCGCTGGTGCGGCCGGTGGCACAGAACAGATAAGAGGGCGCCGGACTGTTATGAGGAGGGCGAGGTCGCGAGGCCTCGCCCTTTCTTTTTGGATTTTCTGGGAAGAGCGAGGGCGCGTGCCGTGTGGCACCCCCCTCTGGCCTGCCGGCCATCTCCCCCACAAGGGTGGAGATTGGCTGGGCGCACCGGCGTCCCCAAACTGTTAGCGTTGCAGCCCGGCAAAGCGGTAGAGAGACGCAAAGGTCAGCCCGCTTGTCGATCTCCACCCTTGTGGGGGAGATGGCCGGCAGGCCAGAGGGGGGCGTCCCACGGCACGCCGTGAGCAGAAAACAACACACCCGATTCCGGAGGCCGCCGTCTCATACCTTTCCTCAAACGCCAACCGGAGCCCCAAGCCCAACTGTTTGCGCCACGAAATCGGCAATCGCGACGGTATCATCGAGATCAAACACCACCAGACCCGCCGCGTCGTCCACCACATGATCGGCCGCAATCGCCACGATATGCGGGTCCTCGGGCGCCAGCGGGTCACGCCTTGCCGATTCGAGCCGCCGCGCCTCGATCTTCGGGATCGGCTCGCGCTTGTAGCCCTCGATGAGTACCAGATCGCAGGGCGCCAACCGCGCCAGGATCTCCTCGAAGCTCGGCTCCGCCGCACCACGCAGCTCGTGCATGATGGCGTAGCGGGTGCCGGAGACGATCGTCACCTCGTGGGCGCCAGCCTGGCGGTGGCGGTAGCTGTCAGCGCCGACCTTGTCGATGTCGAAATCGTGGTGGGCATGTTTGATCGTTGAAATGCGATAGCCGCGGCGGGTGAATTCCTCGACGAGGCGCACCGCAAGACCTGTCTTGCCGGAGTTCTTCCAGCCGGCGATGCCGAAGATTTTCTGCGTCATTGCCCCACCTTCCTTCATCCCTCCATCTAGCTTCATCCCCCCAGCGCCTCCAGCCAGCGTTCGCCTTCGATTAGATCATCGGGCGTGTTGATGTTGAAGAAGGGATCGAGCAGGCTGGCGCGGGTCGGATGCAGCGGGAATGGCACTTCCGTTACGTCATGACGCAAGAGGAAGTCGCGCACGCGGCGCTTCTCGTCAACCTTGACCCATTCTTCCAGATCGGCGGCGAGCGCGGTCGGCCAGAGGCCGAAGACCGGGTGGCTGCGGCCCTCGGAGGCAGCAATGGCGATCTGTTCGGGATGGCTTATCGCATTCATAAGCCGGCTAACGAGGTCAGCCGGAAAGAAGGGGCAATCGACAGAGACAGTCACGACATGCGTGGCGGGCAGGCCGGCGCCATAGACCATGGCCGCGTGGATTCCGGCCATTGGCCCCGCCTTGCCGCGAATACGATCGGAGACGACGGGCAGGTCGTGTCCGACGGCTGTGTCGGCATTGACGGCGATCTCCGCCGTCTGCGGCGAGAGGCGAGCCAGGACATGCGAAAGCAGGCTGCGGCCGCCGAGCATGACGCCCGCCTTGTCGCGGCCCATGCGCGATGAGCGGCCGCCGGCCAGCACGACACCTGGAATGGTCGATTGGTCGAGCACGAAGTCGGTCATGGCGGTACCTCTGACGATCACACGGGCGAACGGGGCGCCGATTCCTGGGCGACCGGCGGCACGTGACGCTTAGCCTCACGATAGAACGTATAGAGGCCTGATGCGATAACGATGGCGGCGCCCACGAGCGTCCAGAAATCCGGCAGTTCGGCAAAGAATACGAAGCCGAGCAGGGACGAGAAGATCAGGCTCGTATAGCGGAAGGGCGCCACGAAGGAGATTTCGCCAGTACGCATGGCGAGGATGACCGACTGGTAGCCGACCAGCACCAGCACAGAGGCGAGCAGCAGATGCGAAAGCGAGGTGACGCTGACCGGTTCCCAGCCGCCGAGGAAAGGGATCATCAGCGCACCGAAGATCGCGACCGAGACCGCCGTGACCGTCGTGATCATCAGCGAGGGAATATCCCTGCTGATGCCGCGGGTGGCGAGGTCGCGCCCGGCGGTGGAGGCAACACTGGCGACACAGAGGAGGGCGGCCGCGGTAAAACCTTCCGGGCCGGGGCGGATGATGATCATGACGCCGGCAAGGCCGACGAGGATCGCCAGCCAGCGCCGCCAGCCGACCGGTTCCTTGAAGAAAAGTGCCGCACCGAAGGTGACGACCAGCGGCAGCGACTGGAGGATTGCCGAGGCATTGGCGATCGGCATCATGCCGAGGGCGGTAATGTAGGTGACGGCAGCGATGATCTCGCAGGCGATGCGCAGCGCGATGACAGGCTTGAGCATGACGCGCCAGGGCCGTAGCGCGCCCAGCTTCCAGGCGATCAGATAGACGAGGATGCTGGTGAAGAGGCCACGCAGAAACATGATCTCGCCGGCATTCATGTAGGCTATGACGGATTTGGAGAGTGCGTCGCTTGCGGAAAAGCCCGCCATCGCCATGCTCATGCAGATGGCGCCTTCGGTATTGCGTGATCGCGGCATGCTGGAGATTCCCTTACCTTACAAGCCCTTTTAGAAGGGAACGGCGGACAAGGGTATCGGAGGAATGCCACACTTCCGATAATTCGATGCTGCACTGCAGTACAACCTGCAGCAAGGTAAAGCAAATCCTTGTGCAGTTGCGGCAAATATTAGAAATATAAGGATAATTCCCAAATCTTCCGGTTGCCGATTAAGGTTGTATCAACCGATTCAGCGAAATATGCGACCACTCTCCATGATGGAGGATGCCGCCGAACCATCCGGAATGATTGCGGACTGGACGGTACCATCAGCTTCAAGGCGCCGCATCCATGCACTTCATCGACCGACTTCTGCAAAGCCGTCGCATCGTCACCAAGGTCCTGCTGTTCGTCATCCCGCTCGTCGTGCTGATCGCAGGCGTCGGCATCCTCGGCTACCACACGGCCAACATCCTGAACGGTCACATGACGGTGACGCGCGCCACGATCGAAAACATTTCCGATTTCGAGAACCTGCAGGCGGCACTGCAGGAGTTCGTCTCCGATCCGTCGGATGCGAGCAAAACCGGCTTCGGCAAGGCGATCGATGCACAGGAGAGCGGCGTGCTGCGCCTCAACGGGCTGCTAAAGACGGACGACCAGCGCAGCCAGCTGACCGAAGTCAGCGGCCTGGCCTCCGCCATGCGCAAGCAGCAGGAGACGCTGTGGAGCCTGCGTCAGGCAGAGGATGCAAGCGTTGCGGCCATCGACACGACGGTGCAGGCGATTTCGGCTGCTGCGGATGAAGCCGGCGGCCAGACCGATCTGGTGCGCAAGGACTTCACCGACAAGGAAATCTTCGCCAAGGCGCTGCTCTACGATTCTGCCGCCTTCAAGTCGCTTACAGATATCATGGGCGCGATGCGCGTCGACATCCAGATGGGCTTTACGCCCGAGGAGCAGATCGAAGCCGCCCAGCAGCATATTGCCGAGATCCTGAAGCAGCTCGCTGTCGCCAAGGAAATGGTCTCCAAGGATGGCCAGCCGCTGATCGCACAGGTCGCCGAAACGGCCGGCAAGCTCGATGCGCTCTTGAAGGGCAACGGCACACCGGATGAGAAGGCCTCCGGCATGGCGCCGCTCCTGACCGGCTTCGTCAACACCGAGGGGCAGATGACGCTGCAATCGGCCAAGAACAGCGATACGGCGTCCGCCCGCTTCGTCAGCCTCGACAAGAGTATTGCCGAACAGCGCGAGCTTCTGACCTCTGTCGACCAGGTGCGCGACGGTGCCGACCGGTTGCAGGTGCATGTGAGCCAGATGCTGAGCGCGCGTGATGCCGCCGCGCGGGACGTGGTTCTTGCCGACCTCAAGGCTCTGACCGAAACCGCCGGAAAGATCTCGGCGCTCGGTGCAAATGATGCAGTGATGAAGGCTTTTGCGGACAAGATTGCCCCGGCTGCGGCTTCGCTGACCTCTCGTTCGGCCGACATGCTGAAGGCTGCGGCGGACTGGAAGGCGGCCCGCCAGCAATCCTCCGAAATCCTTTCCGGCGCCATGGCCGCTCTTCGCCAGTTCGTCAGCCAGGCACAGGAACTCGGCAAGGAGGACAGCGAGCGTTCGGCCAATGTTTCCGTCTTTGCCATGATCCTCGGCACGCTGCTTGCCATTGTCGGCGGCCTGATGCTGGTTGAGACGCTGCGCGGCCCGCTGAAGCGCGTCTCCGAGGTGATGACGCGGCTTGCAAATGGCGATCTCGAAGTTGCCATCGAAGGCCGCAACCGGGGCGACGAGATTGGCGACATGGTGCGCTCGGTTGCCGTCTTCCGCGATGCGGCGGTCGAAAATGTCCGGCTCGAGAGGGAGGCCGAAAGTGCCCGTGCGCTCTCTGCCGATGAGGCAAGCCGCCGCGCCGCCGAACGCGCTCGCATCGAGGCCGAGCAGAAGCAGGCGCTGCATGCGCTCTCCGACGTACTGAATGCGCTGGCCGAGGGCAATCTCGAGATCGGCATGCGCCGCGATCTCGCCGCCGATTTCGTCGATATGGCCGATACCTACAATCATGCCGTCGAGGCACTGCGCCAGACGCTTGCCGATGTGCGTGGCGCCACCGTCGAGATCAAGGGCGGCACGGGCAATCTCGCGTCCTCGGCTGACGACCTTGCCCGCCGCACCGAACAGCAGGCGGCCGCCCTTGAGGAAAGTTCGCGGGCGCTGCGACACCTGAGCGACGTCGTGCGCTCCACCGCCGACCGCGCCAAGCAGACCGCGCATTCGGTCAACGAGACGCAGGTTTTCGCAACTCGTTCCGGCGAAGTGGTCGCCAAGGCCGTCGACGCCATGAGCGAAATCAACCGCTCGTCCGAGAAGATCGCCACCATCATCGGCGTCATCGACGAGATCGCCTTCCAAACCAATCTGCTGGCACTGAACGCCGGCGTGGAAGCCGCGCGGGCAGGCGAGGCGGGACGTGGCTTTGCCGTGGTGGCGCAGGAAGTACGCGAACTCGCCCAGCGCTGCGCCAAGGCCGCCCGCGAGATCAAGGAACTGATCTCGGCAAGTTCCGGCCAGGTGCAGAGCGGCGTGCAACTCGTCGAGGAAACCGGCCAGGCGCTTGCCGAAATCATCGCCCATGTCGGCGGCGTGCAGCGCCTCGTCTCCGAGATTTCGGCAGCCACCGGCGAGCAATCGACCGGCATTCACGAGGTCAGCAAGGCGGTGCATGACGTCGAGCTGATTACCCAGCAGAATGCGGCGATGGTGGAAGAGAACAATGCCGAGATCCAGGGCTTGCGCCAGCGCGTCGACATGCTCTCGGACAAGGTCAACCGCTTCCGCACCGGCGAGGAGGGTGAGGTGCATGGATATGGCCGCGCCGAAGGGCGTTGGACGGGCCGCGCTGCCTAAGTCAGTGCATCGGCAATGAGATCACAAAGAGCCCGCGGTTTTCCAACCGCGGGTTTTTCTTTTGAACAATTAGCCGACCCGGTCGTTTTCCAACCATGTCCAACAAAGGAGAACCGCGATGGATTGGAACCGTGTTGAAGGCAACTGGAAGCAGATGAAGGGCAAGGTTAGGGAACAGTGGGGCAAGCTCACTGACGACGACCTCGACCAGATCAACGGCCGCCGCGAACAGCTCGAAGGCAAGCTGCAGGAACGCTACGGCTACGAAAAGGACCGTATCCGCAAAGATGTCGATACCTGGTACGACAGCCAGACCTGGCACTGATAACAATCCGATATCATAGTCTTCCACTCACATAGACTTGGCCCCGCTCGCGCGGGGCTTTTTTTGTGCCGGCTATCAGCCGCGGCACGCCGTGTTGATGCTATGGCCGAATCCTGTTCTCCGTTAGATATCTTGGAACCGAGCACAGCGGATATACGAACCATGAGCACTGCGGAAAAACCAGATAAGTCAAACCCGGAGCTCCCGATGGGATATTCTGCGGTTCCCCGGGGCAAGCTTGCCAACGCCGTCACCTGCCTGGAAATGACCGAGAAGCCGCTGCCGAGGGAGGCAAGGAATATCGCGGGGCTTTCCTTGGAGAGAATGCCGGCGCCCGATCCGCAGACATACCGGCAGCTCTTCCGGGCGATCGGCGAGGACTGGCTGTGGGTTTCCCGACTGGTCATGAGCGATGAAGCGCTGAAGGCCATTATCGGCGACCCCCTGGTGGAGATCTACGTGCTGCTCTCGGACGGCCGGCAAGTCGGTATGCTGGAACTTGATTTTCGCCAGCCCGGCCAATGTGAACTGGTCTTCTTCGGCGTGGGCAAAAACGCCATTGGCACCGGGGCGGGGCGCTATCTCATGAATCACGCTTTATCCATCGCCTGGGCGCATCCGATCGAGCGGCTCTGGGTGCACACCTGCCACTTCGACCATCCGAATGCACTGCCGTTCTATCAGCGGTCCGGTTTCAAACCCTACGCATTCATGATCGAGGTCGCGGACGATCCGCGGCTGACCGGGGTTTTGCCCCGGTCGGCGGCGCCGCATGTGCCGATCCTCGAATAGGGCCGCGCCAGGCGCAAGACGCTCATCCGGAGCTCGGGGATAGAAGGCTGTAAAAGTTCGTTGGCGCACCGTGGAGCGTGAGTTCGCGCTCGAAGCCGAAGCCGCATTTCTCGAGAACGCGGCGGGATGCTGGATTGGCCGGCCGTACCAGGCCGATAATCCGCCGGGCACCCAGTTCGTCGAAGGCAAAGGCCAGAATGCCGGAAACGAGTTCGGTTGCGTAACCGTGTCCCCAGCTTCGCGGATCGAGGTGATAGGAAAGGTTGAGAGCGTCGAACTCGTTCGACACGGTCACTCCGCCAAAGCCGATCAGCTCACCATCGGCGACGACTGCAAAGCGGCCAAAGCCATGCTGCTTCCAATGCGCCATGTCCCTTGCCAGTCGTGCAGCACTTTCCTCGGCGCTATCCGGCTGGGGCACGGGTCGATGCGCCACCAGTTCAGGCCTTGCGAACAGTTCCGTCAGAAAAGGAAGATCCTCCAACGTCGGCGGGCGCAGCAACAGCCTGTCGGTGCGGCGGGCCTCCATCGTCGGGGCGTGGCTGTCGATCACAGCCGGCACCGGCCTTTGCCGACCCTTCGCATGGCTGCCGGCGTTCGGTCCTGCAATCGATTCACGGGATCGATTACTGCCGCTGGGCGGCACCGGCCTTTGCCGGCCCTTCGCATGGCTTCGGGCGTTCGGTCCGGCAATCGATTCACTGGATCGATTGCTGCCGCTGCGCGGCACCGGACCTCACCCACCCGTAACGCTCATGTGCCGGGCGACAGCCGGGCGTTTATGGGTACGGTCGATGATGAAATCATGGCCTTTGGGCTTGCGGGTGATGGCCTCGTCGATTGCCGCATGGAGCAGGCCGTCATCTTCGGTGGCACGCAGGGCGGAGCGCAGGTCGGCAGCGTCATTCTGGCCGAGGCACATGTAGAGCGTGCCGGTGCAGGTGAGGCGCACGCGATTGCAGCTTTCGCAGAAATTATGGGTCAGCGGGGTGATGAAGCCGAGGCGGCCGCCGGTCTCCGCGACCCTGGTATAGCGGGCAGGGCCGCCGGTCTGGTAATCGATATCTTCAAGCGTAAACTGCTGTTCGAGATCGGCGCGCAGCTTGGAGAGCGGCAGGTACTGGTCGGTACGGTCTTCTTCGATCTCACCCATCGGCATGGTTTCGATGACGGTGAGATCCATGCCGCGGCCATGCGCGAAGCGCAGCATGTCCGGCATCTCCGCCTCGTTGAAATCCTTCAGCGCCACGGCATTGAGCTTGATCTTCAGGCCGGCTTTCTGGGCTGCATCGATGCCTTCCATCACCCTGGCGAAATCGCCCCAGCGGGTGATCTTGCGGAATTTATCCGGATCGAGCGTGTCGAGCGAAACGTTGATGCGGCGCACGCCGCACTCAAAGAGTTCCTGCGCATGGCGTGCGAGCTGCGAACCGTTGGTGGTAACCGTCAGCTCGTCGAGGCCGAAGCCGATCTGTTTTCCAAGCTGGCGGACCAGATGCATGATGTTCTTGCGCACCAGCGGCTCGCCGCCGGTCAGCCTGATCTTGCGCACACCCTTGGCGATGAAGGCGGAACAGAGCCGGTCGAGCTCTTCCAGCGTGAGCAGATCCTTCTTGGGCAGGAAGGTCATGTTTTCCGCCATGCAGTAAGTGCAGCGGAAATCACAGCGGTCCGTGACGGAGACACGCAGATAGGTGACCGCACGACCGAAGGGGTCGATCATCGGTCCTGCACCAGCTACCAGCGGGGAGGCATTGCCAATCGTTCCGACACTGCTGTTCACGTCTGTCTCCGTACTCGTTTCAATGTGGGCATATGCTATTGTGGCGTCAAGGGAAACAGGCCGCGGCATCAAGCGAATTTGCGCTTGCGCCGAAAAAGATCAGCGCCTACTCCTCGCATCAGAAGAGGACATTGAGATGAGCGATATCTGGCCGACCGAAATCAGGATCTCGAAGGACCGCCAGAGGCTGGTGATAAGCTTCAATGACGGCCAGAGCTTCGATCTCTCGGCCGAGCTGCTGCGCGTACTGTCGCCCTCGGCCGAGGTGCAGGGGCACGGGCCAGGGCAGAAGGTCACGGTGCCGGGCAAGCGCAATGTCGCCATCGTGTCCGTCATCCCGACGGGCAACTATGCCGTGCGCATCGGCTTCGACGACATGCATGATACCGGCATATTTACCTGGACCTATCTGCGCGAACTCGGCGAACGCGGCTTCGAACTCTTTTCCGCCTATGAAGAAGAGCTCAAGGAAAAGGGGATGAGCCGCGACGTGACCGAACGGCCGCGATAGAGCTATACACTTTTGCTGGAATTGCTTTGAATTTCACCAGCTGCCGGGGGGCACATGACGCAAACGCATAACAAGAGCTGGCTGCGGGCCCATGGGCATACCGGCAGCAGGGTCACATTCCTGGAACTTTTCTTCGATCTCGTTTTCGTCTTTTCCGTCTCCCAGCTCTCGCATGCGCTCTTTGCGCATTATACGCTGCTCGGTGCTGCCGAAGCCGCACTCATGATGTTTGCCGTCTGGTGGGTGTGGATCTTCACGGCATGGGCCACGAACTGGCTGGACCCGGAGCGCATGCCGGTACGATCGATGCTGGTCGTGCTGATGCTGCTCGGCCTCGTGCTCTCGGCTTCCATTCCCGAGGCCTTCGGCGAGAAGGGCCTGCTCTTCGCCTCGGCCTATGTGTTGATGCAGGTCGGCCGCTCGCTCTTCACCACCTATGCGATGCGGGCTGCAGGCCGCTCGGCCGTCATCAATTTCGTGCGCATCACCATCTACTTTGCGGCAGCCGGTGTCTTCTGGATTGCAGGCGGTCTGCTGGAGCATGAAGCGCGGCTGATCTGCTGGGTGATCGCGTTGCTGATCGAATATACAGGACCGGCACTTGCCTTTGCCGTACCCGGTCTCGGCCGGTCGAAGACGGAGGAATGGGACGTTTCCGGCGCGCATATGGCGGAGCGTTGTGCGCTCTTCATCATCATCTGCCTCGGCGAGGCAATCCTCGTTTCCGGCCGCACCTTCTCGGAGATGGAATTTTCCGCCATCACCGGCGTCGTCTTCCTGATCGGCTTCATCGGCACGGTCGCCATGTGGTGGCTCTATTTCCGCTTCGGCCATGAACGGGCGGCGCACCGTATCGAACATGCCGATACGCCCGGCAGTCTCGCGCGGCAGGCCTTCACCTATGCGCATATCCCTGTTCTTGCCGGCATCATCGTGCATGCGGTGGCGGTGGAATGGATGTTCGAGCACCCATATGACACGGGCAGCCTCGCCATCGCTGCTTCCGTGCTCGGCGGCTCCGGCCTGTTCCTGGTCGGCAATCTCTGGTTCAAGGGCGCCACCAGCGGCCGCTTGCCGCTATCCCATCTCGCCGGCATCGTCATCCTGATCCTCTGCACATTCTTCGCGCCCTTCATGGAAGTCTATGTGTTGGGCATCCTGGCGGCACTGGTGCTGATTGTCGTGGCGGCCTGGGAGTACAAGTCGCTGACGAAAGCGCCGGCCGGGCCGGCGCTGCACTGAGGCGGCTGGACAGTATTCCGATCCTGTGAGAAAACCGGCGCATGGAACAGCTTTGCGCCAACCGCCTGCTGATTGTTCGCACCATCTTGTGAATGGTGGGTTTGCGCGCATAAAGCTTCCAGAATGCGACCCGCCGGCGAGGCGGGTTTTCTTTTGTCCGTCGCCCGGCCCTACAGGAGACGGATATGGCATTTCACGAACTAAAGACCGTTATCGATGCAGCCGACCGCGCTATCATGGCCGAGGATTTCGATGCGCTGATGGATCTTTACGACGAGCAGGCAACACTCGTCATCCGGCCGGGGCTGGAGGTCTCGGGCAAGGAGAAGATCGGCAAGGCCTTCGTGGCGATCGCCGATTATTTCAACCATTCACTCAAGATCACGCAGGACAGGATGCAGGTCGTCGAGGGTGGCGATACCGCGCTCGTTCTTGCTGAGGCGGTGCTGGAGACGACGGGAGCCGATGGCGTGGTGAGTACGATCACCCGCCGCGCGACCTATGTGTTCCGTAGGCTTGATGGCAAATGGCTTTGTGTGATCGATAATTCCTATGGGACCGATCTGCTTGACGAGGGCCGGACCACGGAGACATGAAGCAACGAGAACAAAAGCTGGCTCGTCTCTGCGGAAGTCATTTGGGATGAAAGTTATGGAAAACGAACCATCTCCGCGCGTGCTCGATCAGCGAGTCCGCAACAGGATCATCGAGGTAATCGGTATTCTGGCGGATGGCGTCGATGGTTTGCGCCTCTTCGGTGTCAGCGGCTACTTCAATTTCTTTTTCGATTGGGTTGCCGACGAAGGCGATATCGCTCCGAATTCAGCGATGTCTATCGAAGAGCGCGAGCAGTTAATGGTGCTGCGCCGGTTGGTCGTCGCGGCGTGCGACGATACTCCGGCTACCATTACAGAGCACGCTCTCATCGAAACGGGTTGGCTCGACCGCATCGTCCCCGAAGCGCAGCGGGCATTGGAGGTTTTCCTAAAGCGCGGCCGGTTCGATGAAGAAAAAGAAGAACTGGAGCCTTCCGCCTAGAAAGGCCTATTCCTCGTCCCGCAGATCCTGCAGCAGCACGCCGATGATGCGCTCCATCGAATCGGCCGTTGCCATGCATTGCTCGATCGGTTCTGCCGAGAGCGTGCGCTCGATCAGAGCGGTCTGAATGGCCATGGCCTCTTCGGTCAACTTGCGTCCCTCGGGCGTCAGGTGCAGGCGCAGCACGCGCTTGTCGCGCTCGTCGTCGCGGCGCAGGATCAGGCCGCGTTTTTCCATCTGCGGCAGAAGCATGCTCATATTGGAGCGGCCGACCAGGAGCTTGCGGGCAAGTTCCTGCTGCGAAATGCCTTCGAAGCGGTAGAGATTGACGAGAATATCGAGGTGCGGCGGCTTGATATCGAGATCGGAGAGTGAGCGGGTGAGGGACTGCTGCATGAGCTGGCAGGCGCGAGCCACCGCGATCCAGCTGCGAAAACGCGGATGATCCCAGGGCAGGGATTGATTTTTGTTCATCGTTGTACTTTATTGTTCAGTGTTGAACATTATTGGAATCCCATCATGGCAAAATTTGCGCTGGAGGTCACGCGCCTCGGATTTTCGCTCATGCAAGCCGTTTCCCCACGCCTTGCCGGTGAGGCGGCCTTCCGGCTGTTCTGCCGAACGCCATCCGCCAAGCCGAAAGGCGAGAAAGCCAGGGCAGCGTATGCGGCAGGTGTCGCCAGGCTGGCCGGCGCGGAGCAGTTCACGTTGCCCGTCGAAGGCCGGCGCGCGCATGCGTACCGACTGAATGGCGGGGCGCTCGGGCGGCGCAAGCGCTACCTCGTTACCCATGGATGGGGCTCCGGCATGGCCTATATGGCCGATCTGGTGACGATGCTTGCCGGGACGGGCGCCGAAGTGATCGCGCTCGATTTCCCCGGTCATGGCCGCGCCGGCGGGCGCTTCCTGCATATGGGGCTGGCGGTCAAGGCGATTGCGGCGGCGGAAGCGCGTTTCGGACGGTTCGATGCGGTCATCGGCCATTCCTTCGGCGGGGCCGCGCTGATGGTCTCGGCCTCCGCTATTCTGCCGGACATAAAGCCCGTCTCGTGCGAACGCATGGTGCTGATCGGCTCGCCGAGCGAAATGCAATGGCTGTTTACCGATTTCGGAAGGATCCTGCGGCTGAAATCGCCCGCACAGGCCGCGCTCGAGGATGCCGTGCAGCGTATCACCGGCCGGAGACTAGAGGATTTCGACGCGGGAAAAACGGCAGCAGGCATCGGCAAGCCGGTGCTCGTCATTCATGCCGAGGACGACAAGGAAGTCAGTGCCGCCCACGCGCGGCGTTATGCGGCTTCGGGCAGTCACGTGCGGCTTTCCTGGGCGAATGGCTTCGGCCACCGGCGCATCATGTCGGCAGGGCCGGTTCTCGGCGAAGTCGTGGCTTTCCTTGCCGACGAAGACATCAAAAAAGATGCTGAGATCATTCCGATATCAGAGCTTCCGGCGCGGCGCGCATCGGTGTAGCGTCCGGCCGGCCGCAAGTCAGGCGGCCGATACCATGGCGGGACACAGATGAAGATCATCAGCACGATCGAAGAGCTCAATGCGATCTATGGAGGCGGACTGTCGCAGGCTTCGGTCGACAAGGTGACGAAAGCGCTGACGCCGCTCTACCGGGGCATGATCGAGATCTCGCCCTTCGTGGCGCTGGCAAACTATCGGGCCTGAGGGGCTGGATTGTTCGCCGCGCGGCGATATCGGCGGTTGTGGTGCGTATCGTCGACGATACCACGTTGCATCTGCCGGACTGGCGCGGCAACAAACCGCGTCGATTCGCTTTCCAACATCGTGCGCGACCCGCGCCTCTCGCTGATGTTCCTCATTCCCGGCTCGAACACGGTGATGCGCATCAACGGGCGCGGGGTAGTGTCCAATGACGAGGCGCTGCTCGAAAGCTTCGAGATGGACGGCAAGCATCCTCGTACGGTCATCGTCATCAGCATCGTCGAGGTCTATTTCCAGTGCGCCCGGGCGGTAATGCGCGCCGAGCTCTGGAATGCCGAACATTTCGTCGACCCCGCCAATCTGCCGACGCCCGGTCAGATGCTGAAGGATGCTGTTGGGGATTTCGACCACGAAACCTACGATCGCGAATGGCCGGCACGGGCTGCGAAGACGATGTGGTGAGGTTAGGGGTTGCTGCGCAAGGCTCGTTTTAGAGGCGACAAGGAACCCGGCCCAAACCCTCCCCACAGGGGAGGGCTTAATTTGCGGCTCCCGCTCTCTAGACTTTCGAGGTTTGAGAGGAAGTAAGGCGGTGCCCCGGAGTTAGCCCCTTCCACCTGTGGGGAGGGGTTGGGCAGGGGCCTTGCCGTGGTGTCGTGAGGCTGCTTCCCTCCTCGGAAACAGCACAGCATCCGACGCCGTCTTTACTCCATCAATCACAAGCGGCGCCCCGTATACTTCAGGCAATGCAATTCCCAATCTTCCATGCAATGCCACGGCGGAGCGCGGCAGAAACGGCAGGAGGCAACGCGCCACCACCGCCAACCCATAGACCTGCTCGGCAATGCAGGCACCGAGGCGGTCGCCGGTCGTTTTCCTCTCCGCCGTCGTCAGATCCCCCGAAAGTGCCTTTGCATCTACCCACGGTGCACCCTTGGCGAAGCGCCGGTTCGCCTCACCGACGAAGGCGAAGATATCCGCAAGGCCGACATGCAGCTCATAGGCGTCGAAGGCCTCAGCCACTTTCGCTGGAAGCCGTGCCGCCTCCTGCGTGAAATCACTCTCCTGCAACGGCGGAACGACCCCTTCGAAAGCCGAAGAGACCAGTGCCAGGACCCGGTTGGCGAGATTGCCGAGCTGGCCGCCGAGCTCTCCTGTCCAGGCGGCTTCCAGACGCTCGGCCGAGAAGTCACCATCATCGCCCGAGCGAATATGCCGGAGCAGGTAATGGCGCAGCGCATCCGGCGTGCCATAGGCATCGACTATGCTATTGGGGTCGATGCCATTGCCGGCGGATTTGCCGATCTTTCTGCCGTCGACCGTCACATAGCCATGCACCAGGATCGACGACGGTGGCGGCAGACCGGCCGAGAGCAGGATAGCCGGCCAGTAGATGGCATGGAATTTCGAGATGCCCTTGCCGACAACGTGGATGCGCTCACCGCTGGCAGTCCAGTAGCGATTGAAGAGCTCCTCATCGGCGCCATGGCCGAGCCCGGTCAGGTAATTCGCCAGCGCATCGAACCAGACGTAGACGACCTCATCGCTCAGAGGCACGGGAACACCCCAACCGCGTGCCCGTTCGGCGCTACGCGAGACGCTGATATCCTCAAGGCCGCGGCGCAGCAGCGCCAGCACTTCGTTGCGCCGGTGGGCCGGCACGATCTTCAGTCCGTCGCTCTCGATGAGGTGCAGCAGCCGGTCGCCATAACGTGAGAGGCGGAAGAACCAGTTCTCCTCCCGCACCAGTTCGAGCGGAATACGGTGCTCGGGGCAGCGCCCATCGATGAGTTCGGATGGTTCATAAAACTGCTCGCAGCCGACGCAGTAGAGACCTTCATAGGCCTTGCGGTAGAGGTCGCCATTGTCAGCACAGGCATTCCACAGGGCATGCACGCAGGCGACATGCCGCGGGTCGCGCGAAGTGCGGACGAACTCGTCGTTGGAGATATCGAGCCGTATCCCCAGCTGCTCGAAGCGGTCGGCATTGGCATTGACGAAATCCGCCACAGGCAGGCCGGCAGCTTCCGCCGAGCGGACGTTCTTCAGGCTGTTGTCATCGGTACCGCACTGGAACCGGACATCGCGGCCGAGCAGTCGGAAGTGGCGCGCATAGGCATCGGCCTGCACGAGTTCGAGCGCAAAGCCCACATGCGGGGCAGCGTTCACATAGGGGATCGAAGTGGTGATATAGATCTTGTTCATCTGTTGATCCTTTCGAGGGCTAGTTGCCCCGCGAGACGGATCGACACATGAAAAGACCGCCTCGAGGGCGGTCGCTGGTGCATTATGGACGCACGAAACCCGCCACGCTATGAGCGCGGCATCATCATCACCGACGTGCTGATCACGGTTCTGTCCATGCGGAATTGGTAACACCTGGAGCCGCATCCGACAAGCGGGCTGCTTTCGACGCATTGTCAGCTATTCTGCGGTACCTTGATGCGTGGAGGAAGCGATGGCGACGGAAAGCGTGAGGATGGGTGGCTGTATGTGCGGCGCGGTGCGCTACGAAGTCGAGGGCGAGCCATATCAGTCCGGGCTCTGCCACTGCACCAAATGCCGGAAGCTGACGGGCTCGATCTTTTCGGCCACAGCGAACTGGCGGCACTCGAAGTTCAAGATGGACGGTGAGATCAGCACCTACGACAAACGATCGTTCTGCCCGATCTGCGGCTCTCGGCTGTTCTTCATGCTCGACGACGCTGTGGAAGTCTTCATCGGCACCCTGGATCAGGCACCGAACGACATCCACCCGATGGTCGAAGTCTGGACTATCAGGCGCGAACCCTGGCTGCCCGCTGTACCCGATGTCCGGCTCTATGACGAAAACGAGCATGCGCCGTCAGATCAGCAGTTACGCTAGTCGTTAGTAGAAGGTTGATTTGAAGGGGACGATGGCCGAGCCCATGCCAGCGGCGTCTCCTGCTATGTCCGACACAATGAGTTTGGGGTGCGGGCGAGGCACGCCGTAGCGCGGGCGTCCGAAAAGTTCGGTGCGTTCGCTCAGCATCTGCGCCAATCCCGGCGGCACCTGGCCGCCGAAGACGATCGCCTGCGGGTCGTAGATCGCCCAGATGGCATTGACGAGACGGTTATAGGCGGGGGTGATCTCCCCGACCCATTCCGCGACGCCTGGCCATTTCGGATCGAAATTCCGGCGCAGATAGGGTATCGACGGCACATCGACATTGTGGCGCTTCAGCTTCTCCAGGAGCAGCTGCAGAGCGGGGCGGCGGGTGGTCTCTTCATCGTCAAACATGCCCGAGAATTCGCCGGCATTGCCGTTACCGCCGGCCAGGAGTTCGCCGTCGTTGATCAGGCCGCCGCCGAAGCCGTAGTTGAAGCTGAGATAGGCGAAATGCTTGATGAAACGCCCGACGCCGAACATCGCCTCGGCGACTGCGCCGGCGCTGCCGCCATTCAGGAGCCAGACGGGCTTCTTGAAGAGATCGCTCAGAAGCGGCCCAAGCTCGATCAACGACCATTCATGCAGCGGCATCGAGGCATTATATTTTGTCCCTGATATCAGAGCGCCGGCAATGCCGAAGCCGATGCCGAAGAAGGTCTCGTCATCGAGGCCGTTCAACTGCTGCAGTTCGGCGATGCGGTTGCGCACGCGATCCAGCGCCTGGTTCATGCTGAGCTCCCTCAGCGAGATATCGCTTTCGCCGAGCACATTGCCCGACAGGTCTACCAGGCAGATATCGACCACGTCGGAATTGACGGAAATGCCGACCGAATAGGCGTGGCGGCCGTTGAGGCTGAGCATGGGACTCGGCTGACCGCGGCCGAGCCCGGGCTTGGGAGACCCCAGCGAAACGATACCGCGCTCGACGAGCTGGTCGATGATGCGATGGACCGACTGCTGCGTCAGGTCGGTGTGGCCGGTGATCTCGGATCGCGACAGGCCGGGATTGCGCCAGATGAGTTTCAGCAGGCTGCGCTCATTCGCGGAGACGACGATTTCTTCTCCCGGACGGCGGAAGCGGGCAGCAATCAATGGTTCAGGAGAATAAGGCATCACGCACCCCGAATATACTACAAAAGTGTAAATGCAACATAGATGGCAACCGCAGGTGCCTAGATATCTGGCCCTGCGCAACCGATCAAGCCAAATCTCGTCATCCAGTTGTTACACATAAAGTGTACTAAGCCGCCGTTCACGATCCGGACATAGGTCCGGCGGGTCTCACATTTCAGGCGAGGGTATTATGAAGATCTCCATTCTGGTGGCTGCTGCCGCCCTGATGACGGCTGCGTGTAGTTCCGCGCAGGCTGCAAATTTCGAATTCTGGTACGGCAATACAGGAAGCGTCGAAAAGGCGATCCTGGCGCAATGCGACGCCTTCAATGCGTCGCAGTCGAAAGACCATGTGAGCTGCGTCGGGCAGGGCAGCTATGAAGTCTCCATGCAGAAGGCGATTGCCGCCTACCGCTCCAACAAGCATCCGGTGCTTATCCAGTTCTTCGATGCCGGCACGCTCGACCTGCTTCTGTCGGACGCCGTCGTTCCGGTTCAGGATGTACTGCCCGATGTCAACTGGAACAATTACATCAAGGGCGCGCGCTCCTATTACGAAACGTCAGGCGGCAAGCTCTATTCGCAGCCCTATAATGCTTCGACGCTGCTCTTCTACGTCAACAAGACGGAGCTCGAGAAGGCCGGCGTCACAGAGATGCCGAAGACCTGGGAAGAGATTATCGAGGCTGCACGCAAGCTGAAGGCATCAGGCCATGAATGCCCCTATGTCACCAATGGCGAGCCCTGGTCGATGTTCGAGCAGTTCTCCGCCCGTCACGGCCTGCCGATCGCCTCCAAGCATAATGGCTATGATGGTCTCGATGCCGAATATGTCTTCAACACAACCTTCTTTGCAAAGCACCTGCAGAACCTGATCGACTGGCGCAAGGAAGGCCTGGTCAAGATCGCCAGCGACACCAAGGCCGGCAACTACACCGCCGCCTTCAATTCCGGCGAATGCGCCATGATGGAAAATTCCTCCGGTTCCTACACGGACTCTTCAAAGGCCTTTGCCGGCAAGTATGAGCTCTCCGTCGGCCTGACGCCAATGTACAAGGGCTACGAGCGCCACAACACTTTCGTCGGCGGCGCGTCCATCTACATCATGAAGGGTCACGACCAGGCCGAGATCGATGGCGCCAAGGTCTTCCTCGACTTCCTGCGCAAGCCGGAACAGCAGATGTTCATGACGGCTTCGACCGGTTACGTGCCTGTCACCAATGATGTGCTCGACGCCATCGCCAAAAGCCCGGATGCCGGTACGACCAAATATGCGACGGCCGGTGTCGGCATCGAATCCATGAACGAGCCGGGCACGCCCGATACACGCGGCATTCGCCTCGGCTTCTACGTGCAGTTCCGCTCGATCCTCATAGAAGAAACGCAGAAGGCATTTGCGGGCACACAGACCGCGCAGGTCTCGCTCGACAATGCCAAGAAGCGTGGCGACGAGCTGCTGCGCCGCTTCGAGCAGACCTACAAGACGGCAAAGCTGCCCTGATCCCTGGCCGGTGCGGCGCTCCCCGTCGCCGCACCGGGCTTCCTCGAAATGGACATGCGTGATGACGTCGGAATCCTCGCTTTTCAGCCATCGCTGGCTGCCGGCTTTGCTAGCCGCACCCTTGCTGCTGTTGATCCTCATCTTCTTCTATGCGCCGATCGTGCAGGCCTTCTATTGGTCGTTCTTTCTGGAAAGGCCATTCGGCGGCGGGTCGGAATTCGTCGGCTGGGATAATTTCCGCCGCGTGCTTGCCGACCCGGAATTCTGGAATGCCGGCTGGCGCACAATTATCTTCATGGTCTTTGCCTCGTCGCTCGCAGTCGCTCTGCCGCTGATCCTGGCGGTTGCCGCCGACCGAAAGATCCGTCTGTCGCTGTCAGCGCGCAACGTGCTTGTCTGGCCGAAGGGGGTGGCGGGAGCTTCGATCGGCGTCGTCTTCGCCTTCATCTTCAACCCGTTCGTCGGTATTCTGGCGCCAATCAACCATTTCTTTCCGGGCGCGTGGGCGCCCGGCCTCGATGGCACTGACGCATTCATCACGCTCATCGTAGCCCATGTCTGGGGCGGCATTCCCTTCAATTTCGTCATCCTGCTTGCCGGCCTGCAATCCATCCCGCGGACCATGTTTCAGGCGGCGGCCATGGATGGGGCAGGGCCGTGGCGGCGCATTTTCGACGTGCAGCTGCCGCTGATCATGCCTCAGCTCTTCCTGACGCTGGTGCTGGAGTTCACCGAAAGCGTCACCTCGGCCTTCGCGCTGATCGACACGATCACCAAGGGCGGTCCGGGCGGCGCCACCAACCTGCTGGTCTACAAGATCTATACCGATGGCTTCAGCGGCTACGATCTCTCCGGCGCCTCCACGCAGACGGCCATCCTGATGGTCTTCGTCGTCATCCTGACCGCCGCGCAGTTCCTGCTTCTCGGCCGTAGCGTCAATTATGAACGGTAGGAGAGAGCCATGATCGAAAATGCCCGCTCGCTCAATTTCGTCGCCAGCGCCATCCTGCTTATCGGCATCGTCTTCATTCTCGGGCCTCTCTATCTGACGCTTGCCAATGCATCACAGTCCTATGAGTTTCTGCTTCGCAACGGGCTTGCCTGGTATCCGGGTGATCAGTTCGTCGCCAACGTCACGCGTGTCTTCAACGAGACCCGCATTCCAATCCAGATGCTGAACAGCATGCTGGTTGCGCTTTACGATGCTTTCTTTACCTGCGCGCTGTCCTTCCTTGCGGCCTATGCGCTGGTCTATTTCCGCATCCGCTGGGCAGGTATTGCCTTCGCGGTGATCCTGGCGACGATCATGCTACCGATCGATATTCGCGTGATCACCACCTATCAGGTGGCGGCCAATATCTTCTCGCCACTGAATGGATTGCTCGATCTGACCGGGGCGAACGCCTTGATCGAAAGCCTGTTCGGCGCGCCACTCCACCTCGAACTCAGCGTGCTCGACACGCATTTCGGACTCGTGGCGCCGCTTGTCGCGCATGGAACCGGCACCTTCCTGTTCCGGCAGTTCTTCCGCACGCTGCCGTCCGATCTCTTCAAGGCAGCGCGCATGGATGGGGCAGGGCCGATCCGCTTCCTCTTCCACATTCTGCTGCCGATTTCACGGAGCAGCTTTGCGGCACTTTTCGTGCTGACTTTCCTCAGCGGCTGGACGCAATATCTCTGGCCGCTCGTTGCCGCCTCGAAACCCGAGATGACCACCGCCGTCGTCGGTCTTGCACGGCTCGCGCCCGATATGGAGGGCGAGATTCCCGACTTTCCGATGATCATGGCGGGTGTCGTGGTCGTCTCGATCATTCCCCTTGCGATGATTGCGCTCCTGCAGCGCTACCTCGTGCAAGGCCTTGTTCTTTCGGAGAAATGACGTGAACGCCATCGATACCGCTATCCGCAGCGCGGCCACCAACATCACGCTCGCAGGCGTCACCAAGGCATATGACGCGAAATCGACCGTCATCCCGCCACTCGATGTCGAGTTACGCGCCGGCGAATTCACCGTCGTTCTCGGCCCGTCCGGCTGCGGAAAATCCACGCTGCTGCAGATGATCGCAGGCCTCGAGGCCGTCAGCGGCGGCAAGATCCTGTTCGGCAACCGCGAGGTGCAGGGCCTGGAGCCGAAGCAGCGCGGCTGCGCCATGGTCTTCCAGAACTACGCGCTCTATCCTCATATGACCGTTTTCGACAACATGGCCTACAGCCTGCGTGTCGCCGGCCTGCCGAAAACTGAACGCAGGGAACGTGTTGGCGCCGTTGCCGAGATGCTGGGACTGGCCGCCTATCTCGATCGCAAACCGGGACAGCTTTCAGGTGGCCAGCGCCAGCGTGTGGCGATCGGCCGGGCGATCGTACGCGAGCCCGGCGTGCTTCTCTTCGACGAGCCGCTGTCCAATCTTGATGCGCAGCTGCGCCACGACATGCGCGTCGAGCTTGCCGACCTGCATCGACGCATCGGAGCAACGACCGTTTTCGTTACCCACGACCAGGTGGAGGCGATGACACTTGCCGACCGGATCCTCATCCTCAACAAGGGCAATGTCGAACAGTTCGATACGCCGAAGGCGATCTATCATCGCCCGGCCTCGGTCTTCGTCGCCAAGTTCATCGGCGCGCCGCCGATGAATATCCTGCCGGTGACATCAGACGGGTCGGTGCTGCGGCTGGCAGACGGGCAGGTGGTCGCCGAGTACCACAGGCCGGGCAATTTCCAGCTCGGCATCCGCCCGGAAGATATCGCCATTAGCGCCGACGGTAGGATCAAGGGACGCCTCAGGCATTTCGAGGATCTCGGCTCGCATTCGGTGCTGGCCGTCGATCTCGCGGGCACTTCCATCCGTATCGCCACGCCCTTCGGCGCGCAGATCGATGCCGCCACGGAACTTTCCTTTTCCTTACCACGATCCCGCCTGCACCTGTTTGACGGCGAAACGGGGCGCGCCATTGCGGATGCATTCGCCGGCCATTGAAAGACCTCTCCATGAACTACACTGACTATGTGCGCAGCCCGAACAGGGACTGCGCAGTCGTGGCGCATCGCGGCATCTGGCGCGACGCTCCCGAAAACAGCCTGCCCGCCATCGAAGCGGCGATCCGCGCCGGTGCCGATATCGTCGAAATCGACGTGCGCCGGAGCGCGGACGGCGGCCTCTTCCTGCTGCATGACGAGACGCTGCTGCGCATGGCAGGCATCGACGAGGCGCCGGAGGCGCTGAGCTCGGCGCGGCTCGCAGGTTTCACGCTCAGAAACCGCGACGGTGGCGAGAATAGCGCCATGACCGGCGAGAGGCTGCCGAGCCTGCAGCAGCTCTTCGACCTGACGCGCGATCGCATCTTCCTGCATCTCGATGTCAAGGATCGTGCCATCGTCCCCGACGTCATCGCCTGCGCGCGCGATCTCGATGTCGAATCCCAGGTGGATTTCTGGGGCAATCTTCGAACGCCCGAAGATCTTGCCTGGGTGCGCGAGACTGTTAGCCCGTACGGCGTGCTGTTCATGGCCAAGTCACGGATCGGCGCTACGCATACCGAGGCGGAGCTCGATCTGTTGTTCCGGCTTGCGCCTGCCGTTTGTGAAGTCTGCTTCGACCGCGTCGAGGATATCGCCGCGCTCCACGCTCGCCAGACGGGCATGGCGCTCTGGGCCAATACGCTCGATTCCGTGGCCTTTGCCGGCTTTACCGATACGGCTGCCATGCAGGATCCCGATGCCATCTGGGGCCGGCTCCTCGAGGCCGGCATCTCCCTGATCCAGACCGACGAACCGGTCGCCCTCAAATCATACCTCGCCAGCCGCCGCGGCTGACACATAAGGAAAGACCATGAGCTACAAAGACTTCATCGCCGACGCGAACCGTTCCTGCGCTATCGTCGCTCATCGCGGCGCCTGGCACGGTGCGCCGGAAAACAGCCTGGCAGCGATCGAGAAGGCCATTGCCGTCGGCGCCGATATTGTCGAGATCGACGTGCGCAAGAGCGCCGATGGTGAGCTTTTCCTGATGCATGACGACACGCTCCTGCGCATGGCCGGCATCGATCGCGATGCCGAGACTTTCACCATGGCCGAACTCCAGGCGATTGCGCTGCGCGAAGACAATGGCGGCGAGGGCCGCGCTCTCACCGATCAGCGCATTCCGACGCTGAAGCAGGTGTTCGAGACCATTCGCGGACGCATCTTCGCTGATCTCGACCTGAAGGATCGCAGGTTGTTCTCGGAGGTGGCAGCCTGTGCCCGTGACATGGGCGTCGCGTCATCCGTCGATCTGAAGACGACCGTCATGACGCGACAGGATCTCGACTGGGTGCGCGCCCAGAAAATCGAAGGCGTGCCCTTCATGGCGATGGCCTATTTCACCGCCGGCGATGTCAGCGAAAGGCTTTCGCTGCTCTCCGAAATCAAGCCTTTCATGTGCGAACTGCGTTTCGATCGTCTCGACACGATCGCCGGCAACCGCCAGCTCTTCGAAGACGCCGGTATGGCAATCTGGTTCAATACGCTGGATATGGCGGCGAGCGGCGAATGGACCGATCCCCGGGCGCTGACCGAACCCGACGCCATCTGGGGCCGCCTGATGGACGCCGGAATCAGCACGATCCAGACGGACGAACCGGCTGCGCTTCGGGCCTATATCGAGGTGCGGAGAGCGGCGCAAAATCCGGTGACAACCCGCGCTGCGGGCTGAGCCTCTGCCGATCTGCCGGCCACCCGCCAGCCAGCGCGGTGGCCTTCATCTTCCGCATTCGGGCGGTCCCAAGCAGCAGGTCTGGAGTCCGCCCTGAAATTCAAATCTGCTGGCCACGTATCCTTTCGGCGTGATCGTCCGTCTTGGTTATTGTTGGCGGTCGTCCTCGACGTCGCCCCTTAACGAATTGGAGCGTGACAATGGATAGCAAGCAGAGTTTGGCAAACAAGATATACTACGAAACGAACGCAGAGGCTTGGCGCAACGGTCGGGAATTGCCACCGGAAGTTTCCGAGTGGTCGGTTCTGACGGCGGAACCGGGCGGCGTCGACTACATCGAGACAAACCTCGGCGGCAAGACCGCGCTGTGGGTGCAACCCAAACTGGCGGCCAGGGATCGCGTCATGCTTTACGTACACGGCGGCGGTTATGTTGGCGGGTCGATCTGGACCCATCGCAAGATGGTCGGACACATCGCCAAGGCGGTAGGCTGCCACGCTTTGATCGTGAGTTACGACTACTCGTTTCAGAGCAAGTTCCCACGGCAGATAGAGCAGGTCGTGGCCGCGTTGGAGTGGCTGGCCGAGCAGGGCATAGGGCCGGAGCACACTATAGGTGCAGGCGATTCCGCTGGCGCGGGCCTGATCGTTGCAGCCGCGATGAAACTCCGCGATACGGGACGGCCGCTGCCGGCCGCGCTCTTCAGCATCTCTGGCTGGCACGATCTGTCGGCGAGCGGCCTGTCTTACGAGGCTAACCGCGAAAAGGACGCTTTCTTCCAGAAGGCGACCGTGGATATGTTGGCATCACAGGTGCTCGGAGGGGCCGATGCTCGAAATCCACTCGCCAGTCCAATCTTTGCCGATCTCAAGGGCTTGCCGCCGATCTGTCTGGAAGCTGGCGAAGACGAAACCCTGCTTGACGACAGCCGAGTGCTCGCAGACCGTGCGAAGGCGGCGGGCGTCGAGGTGCGCCTAGAGGTATTTCCGGAGATGCTGCACTCGTTCCAGATGATGGCTGGCCGCGCTCCCGAAGCCGATGACGCGATAGAGCGGTTTGCACAGTGGGTTCGCCCCAAGCTCGGCCTGACCGGAGCCGCGGCAGCACGCCTTGAAAGTCGCGAAGTCGCATGACTCGTATCTATTTCCTCAAAAACGTTAGGATGTGACAGGTGAAGGACATGCGGGAGCGACCGATCGGTCTATTCGACGTGCGATATCGAGCCTTCCTCGAGACGGTGTCAGACATTCGTGCCCAACTGCATCGCTACTGCGCCCGCATGACCGGCTCACGGCTCGACGGTGAGGATCTCATGCAGGAAACGCTATTCGAGGCTTACATGAAGATCGAGACCCTTGATGAGGCCCACAGGCTGAAGTCCTGGCTGTTTCGCATCGCTCACAATCGCTGCATAGACTTTCTGAGGCGACGCGATGCGCGCGAGCGTGCGGAGAGCACCTATTCAGATGACATCGGAGTCGTCGCTGCGGAGCCGGCTGCGAGTGATGCACGTCGCGCCATCGAACGGCTGGTCGGCAGCCTGCCGCCCAAAGAGCGCGCCTGCGTCCTCCTGAAGGATGTGTTCGACTATTCGCTGGAGGAGACCGCAGAACTCGTGGATTCGACGGTTGGCGGCGTCAAAGCCGCGCTCTCCCGTGGACGGGCGAAGCTCGCCGGCTTGCCCGCTGAACCGACCGGCGAACCGAGCCGCCCGCTTGATCCCGACACGGCGCTGCTCCTGCAGCGCTATGTTGACCTCTTCAACCGCCATGATTGGGATGGTGTGCGGGGTCTCACCAGCGCCGATGCCCGATTGCGGGTCGCCGACTGCTTCGACGGTCTGCTCAGAAACTCTCCCTATTTCGTCGAATACGAGAAAAACACGGAACCGTGGACCATGGAGTTTGGGGCGATCGACGGGGAGCCTGTCCTGCTCGTGCTCTTCCAGCAAGGAGATCTGTGGCGGGTCGCATGGCCGGTTCGCGTCCATGTCGTCGGCGGCATTATCGACCGCATTGAAGATTATTATGCCTGCCCGTGGGTCATTGGAAACGCCTCGGAAACCGATCTGGAGCTCATGGCCGGGTCCGTCGTCTCGCAAGGAGGATGACGGAGGCGCAGAGCAAGTCTCGGCGGTTGCGAGTCCTTGCGGAGGCCACGGTTTCGGCTGATCCAGGCGAACCGGGCCGGGCGCCCGCCATGGGCGCCGACCTGCATCTGGCACCAGGCTATTTCACCGGCACGACGAGCGGCGAGCCCTTCGTGACGATATAGGTTGCGAGTTCGGAGGCCTTGCCGTCGCCGACATTCCTGGCGGAATGGGCAACGCCCGAGGGGATGAACAGCGACTGGCCGGCTTTCAGCGTCACCGGCTTCTGTCCGTCCAGCTCATATTCCAGCGTGCCTTCGACCACATAGGCGATTTCCTCGCCCGGATGGTGATGCTTCACGGCGAAGGCGCCGGGGGCGAAGTCGACGCGAACCTGCACCGCCTCGTGACCGGGCACGTCGATGTCGTTCTGAACGAGATCGGTACGCTGGATGGGCTGCTCGGCGTTGGCCTTGGTCAGCTGCATTGCACCCGCAATGAGGAGTGCGCCTGCTGCCATGATCATGATGGTCCTCATCTGTCTGTCCTTCCGTCAGATGGCTAAGGCCCGCAACCGGGCGACGGGTTCATATGACAGACGGATGAATTGGAAATGTTTCAGCGGATGACGTTTTTTGTATCGCCGTGTATCTGCGAGCTGCTCTCGTCACTGATGTTCTTGAAGTGCTTCGAGGTGCTGATCCAGCGTCGTCCTGCCCCAATGGCGACGGGTGGGCATTTCAAAGCCGGTGTCGATGGTGACCTCTGCCATCTTTGCGTAGCAACGGGCGGCAGCCCAGGAGAAGCCAAGTCCGAGATAATATTCCTCGAACCTTTCGCGAGGGATCGTCTCGGCTGTAACCGGGCGGCCGAGACGCGATGAAAACGCCTTGGCGACATCGGCGAAGGAATAACGCTCCGGACCTTCGACATGGTCTATCCCGATATCCTCGCTCGGGCTCCTGAGGCGTGCAGCGGCGGCTTCCCCCAGATCCCTTGGCGCCACCATCGGTATCTTCATGTCCTCG
The DNA here is from genome assembly GCA_039725955.1 of Sinorhizobium sp. B11. Classification (NCBI taxonomy): domain Bacteria; kingdom Pseudomonadati; phylum Pseudomonadota; class Alphaproteobacteria; order Hyphomicrobiales; family Rhizobiaceae; genus Sinorhizobium; species Sinorhizobium sp. B11. The sequence goes on along the minus strand of CP091034.1, from coordinate 2,123,241 downwards.
GGGAAGGGAGTGAGCAGGCGCCCGGTCTCTTTCGCAGGCTGCAGAAGCATGTCGAGATTGGTGAAGTAATATGCACCGCGATTGATCGCCACCGGAATGCCGGTTGCCTTCACGAGGCGTTCGAATTCGTACAGCACCGAGAGATCGCCGATGCCGGCGCCATCAAGCGCTCCATAGGTGGACACCAGGACGAGCTTCTCCAGCCCGGATCCTTCAAGTGCGGCGGCAATAGTGCTGGCGGTCTTCAGTTCCCCGGCGTTGGTGTCGCCCTTGATATCGGCCGGCGGGTTCAAGAGAAAAGCGCGACGCCCTTTTTGCAGGATCGATCGAAGCTGCCCAGTATCGGTGACATCGGCGACGACAGGTTCGATACCGTCGCGTGCGATGGCGGCGGCCTTGTCTGCACTGTGAGCGACAGCGATGACTTTCTCGCCCGACGCCCGCAATGCGTCGATAACGACAGAGCCTATATGTCCGGACGCGCCAAGGATGACATACATGGGTGAAACTCGCAGACAATCATCAGGATAACTGCGCACACCGCTTCGAGGTTCCGTCGCTGATGTCGCCGGAGCTGTGAAGTTTGACTTTCGGGTAGGGACGCCGCCTACGCACGCCAGAAGGGTCGGTGGCTCTGCTCGAAGGCGGCTTCACGGGTCATGCCGAAATCCCTGAGCGTTTCGTCAGGCAAAGTATCCAGCTCGCGTGCGAAGAGGCGACGTTCGGTCCAGCGTTCGCGCCACATGCGGAGCGTGTCGGTCACATGCATGATGGAATTTCCTTTCTCTGTTGGCAAAACTCACCTATGATTGACGAAGGTGGAGGCGAAGATTTCCACTCGCTTTGCTCTTGTGTCATGGTTTTATGCCCATATCTGAATTCGAAAAAGCGCGTTATCTTCACGTCATCCGTTAGAAAAACTCACACAAGAGAAGACCATGGCCCGCTCCGGGCCTTCGAGGCCACTGCACGTCTCGGTTCGGTGACACGGGCAGCCGATGAGCTGGGGCGCACGCACGGTGCCGTCTCGAAGCAGCTGCAGCTTTTGCAGGAGCAGCTTGGGCTTCCCGTGTTCGAGAAGTCGGGCACCGGCCTTCGGCTGAATGAGGATGGGGCGGCCTTCTTCACCACGGTGTCGCGGGCCTTCGATCTTCTGGAGGAGCGCTATCAGGAGCTGAAGTCGAGCCGGAACGAAGCGAGCGTGCATCTTTCCTGCAGCGCTACTTTCGCCATGGTCTGGCTGGTGCCGCGTCTGGCGGAATTCTACAGCCTCTATCCGAATTGCCGCGTGCAGCTGACCATGTCATCGAGCGCCCGTGACGCCGGCCCGAACCGGGCGAGGGACGGGGTGGATATCATGCTGAGCTGGGATCGGCTGTCACGGCCGCAGTTCAGGCGTGAGCATATCCCGCTCGCCTCCGTTTCCTTTGGCCTCGTGTCGGCACCGGATTATCCATTCAGCGCGAATGGCGATGATTTCAGCTTCCCAGCCCGCATTTCGCCCGACAGTTTGAGCGAACAATGGACCAACTGGCAGGCGGCGACCGGGCACAGGATCTCGGCGCAGTCGGAGCTCTACTTCCCGCATATGTATCTTTGTGTCAGCGCCGCCGTCAGCGGGCTTGGCGTGGCCTTGGTGGAGCGGCGTTTTGCGCTGAACGAGCTGAAAAGCGGCAAGCTGGTGGAACGGTCGGAATTCCTGACTTACGAGAACGGTTTCGTGGCCGTCATTCAGCCTGGCCGCGCGCTCTCGCCGGCAGCGGGCCATTTCCTCGACTGGCTGCGCAGCGCCTTCGTGCGGGAATAGGCCGGGTAAACTCGCTTTCGCTCAGCGACGAAACAGGTCCCGCGCAAGCCAGAGGCAGAGGGCGGCTGCGAGCAGCCAGACGATCACGACCGCAACAAGCCCCAAACGGCTGACCGGGCGCTGCGTGCGCTCGGTGGCCATGTCCCTGAATTCCGACATCAGCGGCGCGGGAATAAGGCGGATCGCGATGAGGATGCCGAGCGGCACGATGATGAGATCATCGAGATAGCCGAGCACCGGCACGAAATCGGGTATGAGGTCAACAGGGGAAAGGGCGTAGGCAGCAACCGCGCCGGCGACGATCTTGGCCATCAGGGGCGTGCGATCGTCGCGCGCGGCAATCCAGAGCGCGACGACATCGCGCTTCACGCTCCGCGCCCATCGTTTTGCCGCCGTCAACCATTCACCCATCATTGCGCCGCCTGTCGGTTCGAGGATTGGGATGATCGCACATGCAGTTTAACATTTGATCGATTGGACGAAGGGCAAATTGAAGCCCGGATGTTTTCCGTTTGTTCTTTTTCGCCGTTCAGCTACATTGCATGCGTGCGTGGCGTTTATTTTCGCGAAGAGAGAGTTGAATGAAGACGGTTTTGTTTGGGATTTTCTTGCTGACGGCCGGGAGCGCGTCTGCATCGTGCGAGCTGGTTTCGGCTCCGTGTTCCACCGACAGTTCAGGCAATACCTATATCAGGGAGCAGAATCTCGGCGGCGGCTATAACACCTATCGAAACGGCGATCTCTATTCGCAGACGCATCAGCAGCTCAACGGCACCTATCGAGAGACCTATTCGAGCGGCGGCTACCGGACTTATTACAGCGACCCCAACCGCAGCAGCCCATATCAGGATGATTCGAAGGGTACGGTTGGCCGCTGAGGCGAAAGCGATCTGCCGTACACTTGAGGCGTTGTCGGCAACAACGGCGCTATCGCTGGTGCTCGGTACTCTCGCCGGAATTGCTCTAGTGATGCTTGAAGTACTGCACCTCGCGTTCATGCTTCTCAGCCGCTTCCCGGGTCTTGAAGGTGCCAAGGTTCTTGCGTTTGTTCGTCTTGGCGTCGGGTTTGCGGGAATAGAGACGATATTCGCCTGATTTCAGTTTGCGGATCATCGGAACCTCCTCTGCTGAGGGATAAATCCCCTCAGCCTCGTCCGGTTCCGTTTTGCCGGAACAACTCTCCCTGAAGTCACCGTTCGGCGACAACAGGCCTCAGTGCGTCGACAAGTTCGGTGGAGCCTTTTCGGATATCGCGCGCATTCGGCTCGACCTCGATGAGGCCGCCCCTGCTGTGAACCTCGTAGAGCTCGGTCAGAAGATCTGCAGCGCTGGCGCTCATCACCCGGCCCAGGCTTTCCCGCCATTGCGAGCGGGGCAGGGCTTCAGCGGTAATCGTGCGCCCCAGCAGCTGGCTCAGCGCTGCAGCCACGTCGCTGGCGCTATAGCGGCGCGGGCCTTCCGCATGAACGATCTGTTCGCGCGTCTCGATGTCGGGCCGAAGCAGGAGATCGGCGGCGATGCGGCCGACATCCTGTGCCGAGACGTTGGGGATCTGCTTTTCGACCGGGTCATGAAAGCTCGGCAGGATGCCGGTTGCGATCGCTATCGGCGCGACGCGGCCCCAGCCTTCCATATGCTCGGCCGACCGCAGAAAGATCCGGCGCATATCGAGCTGGCGAAGGCGCTGTTCGAACTGGTAGAACATGCTCGGCATGGCGAAGCCTTCGCCGAGATGGGCGCCGTAATCGGAAATGGCAAGCACGAGGGCAGGGCGCGCCTCTTCCAATGCCCCGGCAATGCTTTCGATCGAGCGGCGCATATCGCCTTTTATGTCCTCGGCCCGAGGGTCGGCCGGCAGAATGACCTGAACGCTGTCGGCATCCGATATCGCTGCGGCAAGCGCCCTGGCGTCCTGCAGATCGGCAAATGCGACTTCGCAGCCGATGGCGCGCAGGCGGTCAGCCTTTGCCGGATCGCGCAGGATGGCGCGCACCGGCACCCCTGCCTCGCGCAGCGTCCTGGCGGTCGAATAGCCGATCTTTCCGGCGGCTCCGAGGATTGCAATCATGTCTTTCTCCTTGCTGGTGACGCGCAAGGACTAGGGGGCAGCACCGAAGGCGTCGCACAAATTCAGGCCGGTCTTTGCAATTTCGGGCGGAATTCGCCCACTTCGCGCAAGATCTCTCCGGGTGTCTGGCCGATGAGCCGGCGCATGGTCGTCGCCATATGGCTTTGATGGGCAAAGCCTGCGGCAAGGGCAATCTCGCTTGCGGCCATATCCGTCGTCGTCATCAGGGCACGGGCATATTCGACGCGGCGGCGGATGACATATTGGTGCACGGAAAGGCCGGTGCTGTTGCGAAACAGGCTCTTCAGCCTTGTGACGCTGACGCCGGCAACGACAGCCAGATCCGCCAGATGCAGCTTCCGGTCCAGATGGGTCTCGATGAATTCCGTCAACATCCGCAATTGCCGGGCCGAGAGTTTTTGTTCACGACCAATTCCTGGCCGGGGAGCGCCATCGCTCGACGTCTCGATCAGCCGGATGGCAAGCGCGTTGGCGAGAAGATCGATATAGAGCGGGTCGGACGGGATATCGGCCTCCAGATCCGCCTTGATCGCCCGGCAGATCGCCTCGATGCCGGCATCGCGCAGCTGGAATCTTGGCTGCAGCTCGATCTCGCTGAAATCCCGCCCGAGATCTTCCGCGACCTGCTGCAGCCGCGAGGGATCGAGACTTACGCGCAGAATCCGGCAATCGGCATCATCCTCCCAGGACCCGTCGAGGCCGGCCGGGACGACGTCGATATCGCCCGGCTTCTGGACGCGGCGCATGCGCCTGCCGCCGCAGTGGCAATCGGCATTGACGGGCGGACCGAAGTGGATGCCGAGACGATGCATGTCACCACCCGGAACGCGGGAGATTCCGCGCGGGATATGCAGGAATTCGGCCGCGAGCCCATTCCACGCCCGTCCGGCGCTGGTCAGCAGGATCTGCGGCGAGGTCTGCAAGGATGAAGCTGTCATGATCTGTCTTTGCTTTTGGCAGGGAGCTTTCGGCTGGGGGCTTTCGGCTTGAGGCGGAGATGCTATGTCGCAATCGCCGCCTTGCCAACCGGGGTCGCCTGAACGCTCAAATGATCGCCTCGATGAGAAATGGCCCACGGCGCCTGAGCGCGCTTTCGAAGAGATCGGCAAATTGTTCGCAGCTATGGGCGCCTGCGGCATCGACGCCCATGCCCTTGGCGATCGACACCCAGTCCCAGGCCGGGTGATCGAGGTTCATCATCCGCCGGGCGTTCTCGCCGATGCCGTTGACGCCGACATTGCGCATCTCGGCATGCAGCACGGCATAGGCGCGGTTGGCGAAGATGATCGTGATCACGTCGAGATTTTCACGCGCCTGCGTCCACAGGCCCTGGACCGTATACATGCCGCTGCCATCCGCCTGCAGGTTGATGACCTTGCGGTCGGGACAGGCAACCGCTGCACCCGTTGCCAGCGGAATGCCGCAGCCAATCGAGCCGCCCGTGTTCATCAGGTAGTCATGGGGCGCCGCGCCGGACGAAAGTTCGAAGAAACGGCGGGCGGAGGTGACACCTTCGTCGCAGACGATGGCATTGTCGGGAAGTCGCGCCGCCACCATCACGGCGATCGCATCTTCGGTCAGATGTCCGAACGGAACGATATCGTCGGAAAGCACCGGCGATCGCGATTGAGGCAGCGACTGCCTCACGTCGAGTTCATCCCGCAGCGCCTCCAGCGCGCCTTTCAGATCCTCGCCATGCCTGGCAAGGGTCAAAACCTTGCAGCCTTTGCGCACCAGCCGTCCGGGCTTTCCCGGATAGGCAAAGAAGGCGACAGGCTCCGGCGCGCCCGCGAGCACCAGCACATCGATATCGGCCAGCAGATCCAGCGCAGCGTCGATCGGGTAGGGGATGCGGGTGAGGGCGACACGGCCGCGGCCGCGCTCGACCCTTGGCAGTTGCATCTCACAGAAGAGACGCACATCCCTGGCGGCCGCAATTGCACCCGCGATCTCCAGGGAGTCTGCGCGGGCTGCCGCACCGCTAAGAAGAATGCCGACCTCGCCGGGCGCATCTCTGATGGCGTCGGCAACCCCGCGCACGCTGTCCATGTTTACGGCATGAGGCTCCGGCCGGGGCAGCCTGATCGGCTGATCCACTTCGACATTGCCCCAGGCGGCATCTGCCGGCAGGATGAGCGTTGCCACACCGGGCGGTGACAAGGAGGCGCGATAGGCAGCCTCCGTCGCGCCGACAATATCTTCCGGGCTGCGGATGCGGTGCACCCAGTTGGACATCGTACCTGCCAGGCCCTCGATGTCGGATGTCAGCGGCGCATCGAGGGGCAGATGATAGGACGCATGGTCGCCGACAATGTTGATGACAGGTATCCGCGCGCGCCGCGCATTGTGGAGATTGGCAAGGCCATTGGCGAGGCCCGGCCCGGTATGCAGCAAGGTCGCGGCCGGGCGATCGGTCATGCGCGCGTAGCCGTCGGCTGCGCCCGTCACCACGCCCTCTGAAAGACCGAGGATGCAACGCATCTCGGGCTTGCGGTCGAGCGCCGCCACGAAATGCATTTCCGATGTACCGGGATTGGCAAAACATACGCTGACATCGTTTGCCAGAAGCGTATCACACAGGCTGTCTGCACCGTTCATGACAGTTACCTCCCGCTTTCAACAGCCTTGCACGGGAAGAGCATGAGCACAACCTCCAATAATGTCTCAGGTAAGCGCGTTTTCGTGACAGGGTCGAAAGCCGCCACTATAGTCATTGCGATCGCTGCGGCGGCAGCCATTGGTGGAGTTGGCGATGAGCATGCTGTTCAGGAACGAGTTGCATGAGGATTTCGGCAGCTGGCCGATTGCCTATATTCCCTATGGCGGGGCGGATTTCGGCGAGATCCGGGCTGTGGCGGAAACCGTCGGGGATGGCGATGACGGCGCATTTTACCAGGCGTGGATTTCGGCCGGCGACCGGCTGAAAGAAGAGGCCGAGGCAGCGCTCTCCAGGGGCCATAAGGTCAGCGCGCGCGAGCTTTATCTGAGAGCGAGCGTCTTTTATGCGGCTTCCTATCATCCGCTCTATGGTGCGCCCGTCGATCCGCGCCTGCTTTCCGCCTTCCGCAAGCAGACGGACGCACTGGAAAGAGGGCTTGCGCTCTCGGCGCCGACGATCGAGCCGCTCGCCATTCCGTTCGGCAAGACGCCGATGCCCGGATATTTCGTCCCGGCACAGGGTCTCGAGCATGAGGTGCGGCCGATCGTCATCTTCAACAACGGCTATGACTGCACCATCACTGACACCTATTTCGCCTGCGCCGTCGCGGCTTCGCGGCGGGGCTATCACAGCCTGCTTTTCGACGGTCCCGGCCAGGGCGCCATGCTCTACGAGCACGGCATTCCGCTGCGGCCGGACTGGGACGTGGTCATCAGGGCGGTGGTGGATTTTGCGGTCAACCATTCGCTCGTCGACCCTGATCGGATCGCGCTCAGCGGCTGGAGTCTCGGCGGGCTCCTGGCGCCGCGCGGGGCGGCGGGAGAACCGCGCATTGCCGCGCTCATTGCCGATCCCGGCACATGGAGCATTGCCGACGGTTTTCGCCGGGTCATCATCCAGAAATTCGGCGTCCCGGCGGAAGCGGCGGCCGATCTCGGCGCTCTCGACCAGAAACTGCTGGATACGATGGACGCTTTCCTGCGCGCCAACCCGGTGCTGAACTGGAAGGTGGTGCAGCGCGGTTTCTGGGTGCATGGAGTGGATAATCTCAGGGCCTTCCTCGCCTCGGCCGAACTTTTCACCATGCGGGGACATGCCGAGCGCATTCAATGCCCGACATTGATCACCCAGGCCGAGAATGACGGGCTTGCTGCCGACGCCGGCTTCTTCTTCGATGCATTGCGCGGCCCGAAGACGCTGATGCGGTTCACCGCCGCAGAGGGCGCGGATGGCCATTGCGAGATGAAGAACCGGTCACTGCTCAACAGGCGCGTTCTGGACTGGCTCGACGAGCAATTCAGGGCCTGATCGTCGGACACCCAGACATTGCTCAGGCCGATGTCAGATGGTCCAGAAGGTTGCGGGCGTGAACCGGCAGGTCCGCGCCTTGCGCCGTGCAGACCACCAGCCGTCGGGTTGCCCAATCGTCCGCCAGACCGATCACGACAATTCCGCATGACCGCTTCGCGCGGCGGGCGGCCGTATCCGGCACGATGCCGATGCCGGTGCCTGCACCGGCCAGCCGGCAGATGGCCTCGAAATCGCGCAGCCGCACGCGGATCTTTAGCCTGACGCCGATGCGGCTCGCCTGGGTATCGATGTGATCCTGAAGGGCGCCGCCGGCAAGCGCGATGAAATGTTCTCCGGCAAGGTCGGCGAAACGGACGCTGCTTTCCCGCGCCAGAGGATGGCCGCTGCCTGCGACGACGACAAGCCGATCGGTCGCGAAAGGTCTCGCCGTCAGGCCGGCCATGTCAGCCGCGGCAGAGAGGATGCCGATCTCGGCATGGCCGGCTGCGACACTTCTCGCAATCTCGACGCTCTGGCGCTCCTTCAATTGCAGATCCACCTGCGGGTTGGCGGCCATCCAGTGAGCCAGCTTTTCTGGCAGATGTTCCGATATGGCGGCCGTGTTGGCGAGAATGCTGATCGTCGAGCGCAGCCCGCGTGCATATTCGCCGAGTTCGCCGTGCATCTGCCTGATCTGGCCGAGGATCAGGCGGGCATGATGAGCAAGTGCCTCGCCGGCCTCAGTCGGCGAGACGCCGCGCCGGCCGCGCTCCAGCAGGGCGACTTCGCCAAGCGCCTCCATGTCGCGCAGGCGTTCGCTCGCAGCTGCAAGCGACAAGCCAGCATCCGCCGCCCCATGGGTGATGCTGCCGGCATCGACGACGGCCAGGAACAGGCGAAGGTCGGTCAGATCGAAACGCATTTTTCAAGGATAGGTTATTTTCAGCCTTCGGACCAGCCGAAGGCTGAGTGAAGGACTTCCGCATTGTGCCGCTACTGGAAGCTGCTACCGATGCGGCATGTCCGATCTTTCCATTACCTTTCTCGCAGCAGTCACCGCCACGTTCTTTGTCGCCGGCATCGTCAAGGGTGTCACCGGCATGGGACTTCCGACGGTCGCAATGGGTGTCCTGGGTGTTTTGACCTCGCCGCTGACGGCGGCAAGCCTGCTGATTGCGCCGTCGTCAGTGACCAATATCTGGCAGTTGTTCGCGGGGCCAAGCTTGCTTCCGCTTCTGCGACGGTTCTGGCCGATGATGGCGGCAGTTGTTGCGGGAACGCTTCTCGGATCGGCATTGCTGACCACAGGCGATACCAGCCTGACGACCAGAGCTCTCGGCGCCGCGCTGATGCTCTATGCCGCCTATGCGCTGTTCGGCCGCCAGATCCGCGTGCCACCGGCGATGGAACCTTGGCTTTCGCCCGTCATGGGTGCTGCCACCGGACTGGTGACCGGCGGTACCGGCGTCTTCGTTATTCCCGCCGTACCCTATCTGCAGGCGCTCGCGCTTGAGAAGGATGATCTGGTCCAGGCGCTCGGCCTGTCCTTTACCGTCTCGACGTTCGCCCTTGCGGCGTCGCTCGGGCTGCGTGGCGCCTTCGAAGCGGGCAATCTTGCGATCTCCTGCCTCGCCATCCTTCCGGCGCTGGCCGGCATGTGGGCGGGGCAGGTGCTGCGAGGGCGAATTGCGCCCGACACGTTCCGCCGAGGCTTCCTCTTCTGCCTGCTGCTGCTCGGGGCGGAGATGTGTCTGGTACCACGTTGACGCCGCTTGTCAGCGGCTTGGGCGGCCGGTCGCGGCAATCGCTTCGATTTCGATCATCGCCTTGGGGTCATAGAGCGCCGTGATTTCGGCGATCGTGTCGGCGGGGTAGGGCTCGGAGAAATATTTGCGGCGCAGTTCCACCACATCGGGGAAATGGCCCATATCCGTGACGAAGATCGTCACCTTGACAACGTCCTTCAGGCTCGAGCCGCCGGCTTCGAGCGCGCGGCGCAGATTGGCGAAGGCCTGCTCGCCCTGTGCGCGAAAACCGCCGTCGACGATCCGGCCTTCGTCATCGGCGCCGGCTTGGCCGGAGATGAACAGGAGATTGCCGAACCTGATGCCCTGCGACAGTAGGAAAGGTTCATAATTGTCCGGTTGGGTGACGATACGTTCAAACATTGATTGCTCCTTGCGCGGCGATGATCAAGATGAGATCATCTTGATGACTTCGGCGTTGTCGGGATAGTGATCTGGAAATCCTGTGTTCGACAAATTCCAAATCATCAGCTGTCAGGTGAATTGAATTCATCCGTCATGGTCGTGCGCAAACTTCCACCCCTGTCGTCGCTGCGTGCGTTTGAGGCAGCCGCCCGCTTGCTGAGTTTCAAGCGGGCGGCGGAGGAACTCGGCGTGACGCCGACGGCCATCAGCCACCAGATCCGGTCCCTGGAAGATCACACCGGCCTTGTTCTGTTCAACCGGCAGGTCCGCAAGGTGGTGCTGACGGAGGCGGGTGTGCAGCTCTATCCCGTCCTGCGGGACGGATTCGATGCCGTCGAGGCCGTGCTCGACCGTCTTGTTCAGGTCCGCAGACGCGCCGGGGTGACGATTTCGGCCACCAGCGCGTTCACGTCCAAATGGCTCGTTCCGCGCGTGGCGCGTTTTCACGCCCTGTATCCGGATATCGACCTTCAGCTTCACGCTTCCGACGATGCGGTCAGTCTCACCGAGACCGGTGTCGATATCGCGATCCGCTACGGGAGAGGGCCCTATCCCGGCCTGAGTGCCGAGGTAATGTTTGCCGATGACTTCGCCCCCGTCGTCAATCCCCGGCTCGGTCCGCTGGGGATCGGCGACCTGGATAAGGTTCCGCTCATCCATTTTCAGTGGCGGCGACAACACCCGCTCAATCCGACCTGGGAGCGCTGGTACTCGGCAGCCGGTCTTGTCCCATCTTCGCCCCGTGGACAGTTGCATTTTTCGGATGAAAGCCATGCCATTCAGGCCGCCGTCGCCGGCCAGGGTATAGCGTTGCTGAGCCTTGCGCTTGTGCGGGAGGAGCTGGCGGCCGGTCATCTGGTCCAGCCGTTCGGCCCTGCCGTTGCCGGCCATACCTACCATATGGTCACGAGCAGTGATCAGCCGCCCGGTGCCGGCGTTCGCGCGGCGGTCGACTGGTTACGGGCGGAGGTAGCGTCAGGCTGATCGCCGGACGTCGTACCGTATGATGCCCACCGCCTTGTTTTGGCCCCGCTCGCCTATCACTAAGCAGGTCCCACGCGATGGGCGATTCTACCGTTCAACAAGGGTTTGAAAATGATCAAGATAATGACGATTGCGGCAACCGCGATGCTGGTATCGGCCCAGTTTGCCGCTGCCTCCAGTGATGCCGCGTGGAATGCGCTTTTTGCCAAGGTGAACGGCACCTGCATCGGCCAGTCGGGCATGGATACGCCAGAGGCGACCGCTCCCATCGTCTTCGACGACGCGACGGGCAAGGTTGCCGTGCTGCTGCGCGGCTCGATGGGCAAGGGCAAGAGCAAGGTCAAGAACGTCAACCTGATCTGCCTCTACGACAAGAAGACCGGCAAGGCCTCTATCCAGGAATATCGCTGGCTCGGCCGGTAATGCCATGCGGCCATCATGCGCGCGCATGATGGCCCGCTGCCGGAACAATATGCCGGCCCGATCGGATGACGCTTTTGCAGCGGCAGACTGAACAGGGTCGGGTCTAGAAGGAGGTGCCGTGCGGTATCAGCCTGATGGCGATCGCACCAGCCAGCAGGAGAAACAGAACGACCGCAGTCGTAAGGCTCGCCAGAAAGTGCCGATAGGTCTTTCGGTTTCGGGCGCTGCCGGCAATGATTTCGCGTTCACGCGCCAGGTAGATTACGCCGTTGCGGCCGAACATAGGTTTCTTCCTCGAGGTATTCGACTGGATTGCCGAGGGATTTTGCCCGAAAAGCCCATAGGAAATCGATATTGCCGCGGGGCAGGGCAGATAAGATTTGCATAAGTGCCAAAGCGCGCTCGCTGCCACCGTCAGCGTGAAAACTCGCAGGCCCGGGTGTTCAAGCCCGGTAGCGGTCAATCGCGGTACCGAAGACCAGGGCGACGATATCCATCATGCCGTCGGGATTGGCCGGGCGCCGGTCCGGATCGAAGGCGACGCCGATGACGGCACTTTGGCCGCAGGCGTTTGCGACGGGCCAGAAGTCGAAGCGGGATTCGTCATAGGGGTAGACGCCGCCAGTGACGGCAAGGCGCGAATCCCACGCGGATCTTGCAGCCTCGATCTCGATGGCCGACAGTTGTTCTGCGCCCGTCACCTGCGGTTTGCCATCCGCCGCTTCTCGGAAGATGACGACGGCCGGCGACTGGAAAAAGCCCGTGACGGCAGCAAGCGTCAGCGTCGTCGAGTCCTCCAGCGAGCGGCTTGTCGTCATCTTTCCCGCATAGATCTTCAGAGCAGCCTGCATGCGGCGTGTTCTCTCGAGATCGATGCTCTTGTGACGTCCCCAGGCGGTGATGGCGCTGATGATGCAGGCGACGACGAAGAGCAAGACGATCGCCCAGATATTGGCGGTATCAGCCACAGCAAGCGAAAAGCGCGGCTCGGTGAAGAAGAAGTTATAGGCGAGCGCGCCGAGGACGCCTGAAAACAGCGCCGGCCCAAAGCCAAAGAACACGCTGCCGATGACGACGGGAATGACATAGATGAGCGACAGGTTGGGAATGGCCTCATAGCGGTCGAAGCCCGCGGCAATGGCTGTCGCCATCACGGTCATGAGGAGGCAGATGACATAACGGACGGACGGCGGCACCTCCGAGAAATCCAGGCCTTCTTCGATATCAATGTCGGCAATCGAGGCTTCGGCCGGCGACGCAGTGAAATTCTTCTCAAGAGACATGACCACAATCCTTCTGAGAGGAAATTGGATCGCCTCGTATTTGAATTCCATGCGGAAAAAGGCGGCGTTTCATAAAGGCCGCATAAAGCCTCTGCCGGACGAACGCGTCTTGGCGTCCTTATGCGACGCTTATGCCGCTGCCCGTCTGCTCCAATCGAAAACATATGCGCGAACCGATAGCTTTGCATCGTCCGTTCGGACAAGTGCATTTTGATCGGAAGGAAATAGCTATGTACGGTCGCTGGTGGGCTTATTACATGCAGGCGCGCATGCGCGATGTGACCTTGTCTCATCCGTCCAGGAATACGCAGAACAGAACCGGGGTCGCGTTCGATCACGCAGACGATCTCTGGATATTCGTCAGGCTCGCTCTGGTTCTGGCCGTCTTCTTTGCTGGCGTCGCCTGCATCCTGTGGGTGGCGAACTGACAGGAATGATGAAGTAACTGCAATGCCGTTGCACCTCGGCGGATCGATACCCGCCGATCTGCGCGGTCGACGCAAAGAATCCTCTCCGAAGGTGGACTTTTGCGTTTGATATTTGCAGCAAGATTTAACGAGCGATCTCAGTTCTGCTTATTTCCGACGAAAATCAGGAATTTCGCGAGGGAGCCACATGGGCCTGGAAAGCATCTGGTCGATCGGCGAGATGCTCGGCTACGAAATCCACAAAGGCCCGAACCTTCGGTGATAACTGGCGATTTGACGGCCAGACGAGAGACAGTGAACCAAACGCGACCATGTATGAGGTCAGGGCGGGAACGAGCAATCCTCCGCGAATATGCGCCGCCGCCACATAGACTGGCAAATGGGCAACGCCCAAACCATCCAGCGCGGCTTGCAAGCCCGCGTCCGTATTGTTGAACGTCAGGCTCCTCGGCAAGATCAGTTTTTCGTTCGGAGGAGCAAAAGCCCAGGGCGCCAGGCGACCGCTGGTTGGATATTTGAAATGTATGCAGGCATGCCCGGCAAGATCGGCTGGCGTTGTCGGCAGCGTATGGCGAGCGAAGTAGCCGGGACTTCCACAAACGACAAAATGCTGCTCACCGAGACGACGGGCGATCAGACCGGTATCGGCGAGTTCTCCGCTGCGAATGACAACATCCAGTCCTTCTGTCACCAGATCGGCGACGCGATCCTCAAAGTCGATATCCAGCTCAATGTCCGGATATCGTTCGACAAACGCCGGCAGGATCGGCATCAGGAGGTGATGACCGACGATATGCGGAACGCTGACGCGCAGGCGCCCCTTCGGGCGTTTCCGGCTTTCGATAATGCTCGTCTCCGCATCTTCGAGATCATCGATAATGCGCTTGCAGCGTTCGTAGAAGGCTGAACCTTCCTCCGTCAGGCTGATATTGCGCGTCGTCCTGTTGAACAACCGGACGCCAAGCCGCGCTTCCAGGCGAGCGATGGCCTTTCCGATGGCCGATGGAGAGACCCCGGCGACGCGGGCCGCCGCCACGTAGCTGTGTCGCTCGGCGGCATGAACGAAGGCGGTAAGGCTGCTGAGACTATCCATGGTTACATCATAGAGGACATTTTGTCCTTTATGTAAGTCCATTCCCGGCGATTGATCCATATTGAAGACATAATATCGTTTCCTCCGACAAGAAGCCAATTCGGCTTCTGCTTTCCTTTAGCCGGAGAAAAAGATGAAGTTGACACAAAAGGAACGACAGAGGGCAGGAGCCAATTCATCACTCGCGGTGCTGCTGGCCGGAAATTTCGTCACCATCCTCGACCTTTTCATAGTCAATGTGGCCTTGCCGAACATCCAACGGGACCTGCACGCGTCGAATGCCGAATTGCAGATGATCATGGTGGCTTACAGCGTTTCTTACGGCGCAATGCTGCTCAATGGCGCACGGCTCGGCGACTTCTATGGTCGTCGACGGATGTTCCTCTCCGGCATGGCAATCTTTGCGCTGGCGTCCCTGCTGTGTGGCATCGCTTTATCTCCCTGGAGCCTTATTGCCTCCCGAGCCCTGCAGGGCATCGGCGCAGCCCTGATGATGCCGCAGGTCTATGCGTCGCTGCGATTGTTGTTCGATGGTGACGAGCGTCGGCGGGCTTTTGCCGTGATGGGCGCGGTGCAAGGTATCGCAGGTGCGGCCTCGCAACTGCTCGGCGGCGGCTTGATGGCACTCGACATTGGCAGCCTCGACTGGCGCCTGATCTTCTTCGTCAACCTTCCCATCGCCGCCTACGCCCTCATTGCCGGGAAATGGTTCATTGTCGAAACCAGAGACGCTACATCGGCAAGGCTCGATCTCATGGGCGCACTACTTGGCGCCTCGCACTCACGGCGATCCTCCTGCCAGCAATGGTCGGACAGGAACAACATTGGCCATGGTGGACGGTCCTCGGCCTACTGCTATCCGTGCCTTTGTTCGCGGCCTTTATTGCCTACGAAAACCGCGTGAGGCGGCTCGGCGGCATCCCAATCATTGATCCCTCGCTGTTCAAGAAAAACGGTGTGGCCCTCGGCATGTTGGCATCGTTTCTATTTTTCTCCGCGATCAGTTCGTTCTCGCTGTCTCTGACGATCTTCTTGCAGATCGGCCTCGGCCAGAGCCCTCTTCAGGCGGCCATGCTGTTCTTGCCTTCCACTGTCGCATTCTTTGCCGGTTCCGTGGTTTCGGCCTGGTTTGCGAAACGGCTGCAGCATGGGGCGCCGACATTTGGCATGGGCGTCTTCAGCTTAGGCTTGGTGATCGCGGTTATCGACGGCTTTGTCGGCGGAGATAGATCGGCATTGACTGTCTCAGTGATCCTCCAGGGGTTTGGTCAGGGAATCATCATTCCGCTTCTGCTCAACATGGTTCTAAGCACTGTTGCAGATACTGAAGCCGGGATGGCGTCAGGCGTTTTCAGCACCATCCAAACCGCAGGCTCGGCTTTTGGCGTGACGATCGTCGGTATGATCCTGTTCGGCATCAGTAACGGGAGCGGCACAGAACCAGCTTCCGCTGTTCGAACCGCCAGTGCCTATGGGACGGCATTCGCGGTCGCGACGCTCTATAATTTGGTCGCCGTTGCTCTGGGCCTCATTCTGTTCCGCGCATTGCAAAAAGGGCCAGTAATAGATCACGCATACAGGTGAGGCCTGCGTTTGACGCTATATTCCCAAGTCATTCTCCGCCGTCACAGGCTGACGGCGGATTTCACCTACAATCAGATGTCTGAGCCTCAGGTGCGTGTTTCGCCCATTTGCCTTCGTGGTCCGAAATAGGGCTGACGCTCCGTCTCGGTTGCCTTCAGCGAATGGCGCAGGCGCAGCAGGTCCTTGCGGGCGACGAGGCCGCGCAGCTCTCCGTTTTCGGGATCGACGATCGGGATGCGACCGGCGTCCGTCGCCAGCATCAGGTCGGCGACATAGCCGACCGTATCGTCCGGGTGGGCGAGCGGCAGGGAGGTGTCGGAGACGAGATCGCCGAGCGTCTGGTCGGCAAGCGTCCCATCCTGTTGCCAGCGCAGCGCATCGCCGCGCGAGACCAGGCCTTTGACGATGCCCCTGCCATCGACGACCGGATAGACGCGGTGGGTCTTCGCGGTCGCCGTGAAGAAATGGGTCGCGTCGCCCACCGTCATATCCGCCGGGAACGTATCGACCTCCCTGATCATGATGTCACGGGCGCGGGAGAACTCGAACGGGTCAATGCCATATTCACGGGTGATGTGCTGGCCGCGGCGGGCAATCTTTTCCGTCAGGATCGACCGGCGCAGCAGAAGTACCGTCACCGCGTAGGCGGAAACGGTTGCCGCCAGAAGCGGCAGCAGCGAGGAGACGTCGCCCGTCAGTTCCACGGCAAAGAAGGTGCCGGTGAGCGGCGCACGCATGGTGCCGCCCATCATGGCAGCCATACCGAGCAACGCCCAGAAACCGGGATCGCCGGGAAGGAAAAGGCCGACCAGCCAGCCGAGCGCTCCACCGAAGATCAGCAGCGGCGCCAGCACGCCGCCTGACGTGCCCGACGAGAGGGCGACAAGCCAGATCGCGGCTTTCACCAGGAGGATCGTCAGCACCGCCGCCGGCAGGATGGAGCTGTTCAGCAGGCCGTCGATGATGTCGTAGCCGACGCCGAGCACCCGAGGCTCGATCAGGCCGCCAAGGCCGATGAATAGGCCGCCGAGGGCAGGGCACCACATCCAGTGGATCGGTAGCGCCTCGAAAAGATCCTCGACCTTGTAGAGCAGCGTGGTCAGGATACCGGATTGCAGCCCGGCGATAATGCCCATTGCGGCGCAGAGCAGGATGCCCCACCACGGCAGATCCATATGGAACTGCTTGGGAAAGAGCGGACCGGCCTGAAACAGGAAGGGGCGCCAGCAGATCGAGACGCAGGCAGCGACCGCAACGGGAATGAAGCTGCGCGGCTTCCATTCGAACAGCAGCAGTTCTACGGCAAGCATGATTGCGGCGATCGGCGAACCGAAGATCGCGGTCATGCCGGCGGCGGCACCGGCGACCAGCAGCGTCTTGCGTTCGGCCGAGCTCAGATGAAAGCACTGGGCAAAGAGCGAGCCGATTGCGCCGCCCGTCATGATGATCGGGCCTTCCGCGCCGAAGGGGCCGCCGGTGCCGATCGAGATGGCCGAAGAGAGGGGTTTCAGGACCGCCACCTTCGGCGACATGCGGCTGCCGCCGATCAGGATCGCCTCGATCGCTTCGGGAATGCCATGACCGCGGATCTTTTCGGAGCCGTAGCGGGCCATCAGGCCGATGACGAGGCCGCCGATGACGGGAATGAGCACCATCCAGACGGAGCGCGGCGCCTGCGCCATCGATACGGCGGCGATGCTGAAACGGTGGAACCAGACGAGGTTCGTCACCAGCGAGATGAGGCTGACCAGAACCCAGGCGGCAAAGGCGCCGCCCGTGCCGACGATCAAGGCCATGCCGACCAGGGCCAGAACGCGCTTGTCGGTGGTGAAATCCCCGGCCTCGCGCCGGGAGAGGCCACCCATGAAATCATGGGGGCGATGAGCATTTTTTTGGGGAGGCATTGCTGGTCCTGTTGACGGCTTCGTTCTCGTCGCAAATATATCGTAGTACGATATAAATCAACAGCCAAAATCAGGAGCTGGAACCATGCCGAACGTAGACCGCGCCTTATCGGAAACCGAATATGAGGCGCTCGCCAATCTGAGATACAGGATCCGCAAATTTCGCCAGTTCAGCGGGAAAGCGGCCGAAAAGCTCGGCTTGACGCGGCAGCAGCATCAGGCGCTGCTTACGATCAAGGGGCTCGGCGCCGGCGGGCGCATGAGCCTGTCTGCGCTTGCTGACAGGCTCTTCCTCTCGCCGCCCGAGGCCGCAGAGCTTGCCGCCTCGCTGCAGGAGGCCGGCCATATCACCATCGAGGCGAAGCAGAAACGCCGGCCGGTCGTGCTGTTGACAGCACAGGCAGAAGAGCTATTGCGTCGGCTGACATCGGCCCATCTCTACGAGATCCGCGAGATGGCGCCGGAACTTATGCAGGCGCTGCGCATGCTGCAGGATCACCGGCAGATGGAAGTGGCAGCATGGATGCAATGATCGCAGGGGAGGCATGGTGAAGAAGCCCAGGAACGATCTGACGGATGCCGATTACGAGGCCCTCTCCAACCTGCGCTACACGCTGCGCCGCTTCATGGATTTCAGCGCATCCGCCGCGCAGGAGGAGGGCTTGCCGACCCAACAGCATCAGGCGCTGCTTGCGATCCGCGGCCATCGCAGCGAAGACGCCATGACGATCGGCCTGCTTTCCGAGCGGCTGCTGATCGCCCCGCATTCGGCAACCGAACTGGTCGGGAGGCTGGTGGCCGCGGGCTACGTCTCCCGCAAGACCGACCCAGCCGACAAACGGCGCCAGACGCTGGAGCTGACCGCAAAGGCAGACGATGTGCTGAAGCGGCTGACAGCCATTCATATGACCGAAATCAGGGACATGGCGCCGAAACTCATCGATATCCTGCAAGGTCTGCAGACGGACGGCGAGATCAAGACCGACCCCTGGTCGCGCTGACGCCCAAGTCCGCCGGTTGTTTGCCTGTTTCAGGTGATGGCAAATGTCGCGGTCCGCAAACGGCTCGTCGCAAGGCGGCCGATGACATGCAGATGGGCGTGCTGGACGGTCTGTCCCGCGCCTTGCCGACATTCCAGCCGACATTGTAGCCATGCAACGCTCAAGAACGTGACGGATGTATCGATGCCGGAGGCAAGGCAGTTGCTGCCATCTGTCAACGGCTTTCGGAGCCACTAGACCTGCAGAAGCGCCCGGCAGCAACTGGATCCAGACCGTTCCGGGCCGCAACTTCATCGCCGCTCTGCGCCTCGATGGCACCGGCGCAGGGGATGACGTCATGAAGCTCAAGTGCCGTTCGGCTCAGCGTAAGTTTACGGCCGATGTTTACCGTAACGTACTTCCGCGATCACGGAAATTGGCAAAGCATTCCCGTGCAGGTTTCATCTCAAGGAGAAAATTCGATGAACGACGTCGATATTCAGAAGCAGGATGACCCGATCGTTCCCGTCAGCCGCCGTGATCTTCTGCTGGGCGGAACGTCGCTGGCGCTCACGGCTCTTGCCGTTTCAGCTGCGAGCGGGCCGGCGGTCGCCCAGACGCAACAGAACACGGCCAGCCAGACCGGCGGCTCCACGAAGCCGCCGAATATTCTCGTCATCTTCGGTGACGACATCGGCATTCCGCAGATCAGCGCCTATACGATGGGATTGATGGGTTATCGCACGCCGAATATCGACCGTATTGCCCGGGAAGGGGCGATCTTTACCGATTCCTACGGCCAGCAGAGCTGCACGGCCGGGCGCGCCTCCTTCATTCTCGGTCAGGAGCCGTTCCGCACCGGTCTTCTCACCATTGGTATGCCGGGCGACCCACATGGCATTCAGGACTGGATGCCGACCATTGCCGATGTAATGAAGACGAAGGGTTATGCCACCGGCCAGTTCGGCAAGAACCATCTGGGCGACCAGGACCAGCATCTGCCGACCAAGCACGGTTTCGACGAATTCTTCGGCAATCTCTATCACCTCAATGCCGAGGAAGAGCCGGAGGGCTATTTCTATCCCAAGGACCCGGCCTTCCGTCGGCAGTTCGGCCCGCGCGGCGTGATCAAATCGACGGCGGACGGCAAGATCGAGGATACCGGCGCGCTCAATACCAAGCGTATGGAGACGGTGGATGAAGAATTCCTCGCCGCCGCCAAGGATTTCATCGGCCGGCAGGCCAAGGCCGAAAAGCCCTTCTTCTGCTGGTTCAACTCGACCCGCATGCATGTCTTCACCCACCTGAAGGCAGACTCCCTCGGCAAGACCGGCAAGGGCATCCACGCCGACGGCATGGTGGAGCATGACGGCCATGTCGGCCAGCTGCTCGACCAGCTCGACGAACTCGGGATCGCCGAGAACACGATCGTTCTCTATACGACCGATAATGGCGCGGAGATCGCGCTTTGGCCCGATGGCGCCATGACCATGTTCCATGGCGAAAAAGGCACGACATGGGAAGGCGGTTTCCGCATTCCGATGATGGTGCGCTGGCCGGGCGTCGTGAAGCCCGGAACCGAGGTCAACGACATCGTCACGCTGATGGACTGGATGCCAACATTCGCAGCGGCGGCCGGCATGGACGATCTCAAGGAGCAGATGAAGGTCGGCTTCGCCTCGGGCGCCAAGAACTTCAAGGTGCATCTCGATGGCTACAATCTGCTGCCGATGCTGAAAGGCGAAGTCAAATCCGGCCCGCGCGATTCCGTCTATTATTTCGATCAGGGCGGCAATCTCAACGCCATCAGGTGGAACGACTGGAAGCTCAGCTTCGCGGTCAATAGCGAAGGCAACATCGCCACGGCAACGCGCGAGGTGCCCGCCTGGGCCAGCATCGCCAATCTGCGCATGGACCCTTATGAGCGCGGATTGAAGGAGGGTGGCGGCGCCATCGAATTCCTTGCCCGCAACATGTGGCTGATCGTGCCGGTGCAGGGCAAGATCAAGGAATTCTTCTCCGACTTCAACCAATACCCCTATCAGGAGGGCAGTTCGCTGAATGCGAGCGGCATCAACTACAGCCTTCTGCGGCAGGAAGCGGCGCTGAAACGGCTGAATGATCTGGAGCGGCTCACGCCGCAGTAAGTCCGTCAAGAACCCGCCGCGGGAGCATAGCCTGAGCTTCCGCGGCGGAAGAGACCCATCAAAAAAATTGAGATAACCGCCGCTGGAGATGCCTGTGCGTCAGGCGATTTCCGTGCAGGCGAAATGGCTGAATTGCTCCGCCGGATAGGCTGCAGAGAACGCCGTGCTGATGATATCCGTTTCCGCCGCGGGCGCGTCGAGGAAGATCAACCCTGCCATCTCCGCCTCGGCAAAGGGCAGGCGTCCGGCCGCCAGCTCGTCGGCTGCCGCCTGCGATATCACCATGATGCAGTCCCGGTCGCCGTTCTCATCCGGCTCCAGCCTCGGTGTCCCGGGACTGGCCTTCACGTCGAAGCCCGACAGCGTCGGCTGGAAATAGCCCCAGGTCCGGCTCTCGATCATCAGCACGAAGAAATTCGGCAGCGCCAGCAGCCGCGATGCCGGCAACACCTGTTCCAGCCGCTGCTGCACCGTGGTCAGAAGGCCGATCGCCTGATGGCGCGAGCGCGCCATATCGGTCTCTTCAGCCGGCAGTTCGGGAAGGAGGCCCGTATCGATCGCCTGCCGGGTCGCGACCGCAACAGCAAGCGCCAGCGGATGCTCGACGGCAAACTCGATCGTCAGTGAGCAGATGGTGCACATGCGACAGGCCTCCTTGTTTTTTCAAGCCGTGACGATGTTGAACCAGAACTCGAAATTATCGAGAAGCCCGACGAACTCCGAAAGTTTCTTCGGGTCGCCGGTCAGCTTGGCCTTGCCTTCCACAACCTGCTTTTCCATCGTGGACGTACCGAGCATCACGTCGTTCAACGCCTCGCGCGTCGTGACAATCGAAACATCGGCATTCGGCGCGCTCTTGTCCTTGGAATAGTGGATGGCGGCATTCTGCACGCCGACGGCATATTTCTGGTTCGTGTCCGTCAGTTCCATGTTGATCGTGATCTTCTTGCCTGCGGCGCGGTCGCCATTCAGGCGCACGCCGAGGAAGTCGAAGAACATTTCGATCGGCATGGCCTTGATCGTGTCGGGGCTTGCCGTGTTCGGCGTCGGCAGTTCTGTGACGCCCTGGCGAAGCTCGCGAGCGCCCGTCAGGTAGAAATTGCGCCACGGTCCCGATTCTGCCTGATAGCCAAGCTGCTCATAGGTATCGGCAAGCAGTTGCTTGGCGGCGACGTTGTTCGCATCGGCGAAGACGACGTGGTTGACCACTTCGGCAACCCATCGGTAATCGCCTTGGTCGAAGCTTTCGCGCGCCTGCCGCAGCACATTGTCCGCCCCACCCATGAAGTTCACATAGCGCGCGCCGGCATCGGTCGGTGGCAGCTGGTGAAGCGTGGCGGGAACGCCGTCGAAGAAGCCGAGGCGAAGGTTATATTGCGCCACCGCATCGTGATAGACCGTGCCATAATAGCTTCTGCAGGCCCATGTCGTCGCAAGCTCTTGCGGCAGGCGGATCACCTCGCCGATTTCCTTCGGCGTCATGCCGCCATTTGCCATCCGCATGACTTGGTCATGAATGAAACGGAACATGTCGCGCTGTTTCTCGATATGGCCGACAACCTTGTCGTTGCCCCATGTGGGCCAATGGTGCGAGGTGAAAAGCACTTCCATTTCGCCGCCGAACATGTCGAGCGACTGCTGCAGATACTTTGACCACAGCAGACCGTCGCGCACCTTTGCACCGCGCAGCGTATAGAGATTGTGCAGCGTATGGCAGGCGTCTTCCGCCGCGCAGAACGCTTTATATTTCGGGATGTAGAACATGAATTCGGCGGGCGCTTCCGAATTGGGTGCCATCAGGACCTGCAGCTCCACCCCGTCGATAAGGATTTTCTGCCCGGTTTCCGTTGCCCAGTCGGTTGGCAGCGCCAGCCCGATTTCACCCGACGACGTGGATTTTCCGAGACCGCCATCAACTTGGCCGGTGGCACCACGCGGCAGGAGGTTGCCGTACATGTAGCTTGCGCGGCGGCTCATGGCATTGCCGGCAATGATGTTTTCGCCGACGGCCGCCTCGGTGAAATCCTCCGGTGCCAGAATCTTGACCTTGCCGGCATCGATATCGGCCTGGCTCACCAACCCGCGCACGCCGCCATAGTGGTCCACATGGCTATGTGTGTAGATGACGGCGACGATCGGCTTGTCACCAAGCTTCGGAATGACGAGCTGCTTCCAGACCGCACCGGCCGTTTCGGAGCTGACGAGCGGGTCGATCACGATATAACCGGTATCGGTGCGAATGATGCTCATGACGGAAAGGTCATAACCGCGGGCCTGATAGACGCCGTCGACGACTTCAAACAGGCCGTGGATCATATTGAGCTTGGCCATGCGCCACAGGCTCGGATTGACCGTATCGGGCGCATCGTCGGCATCGGATGTGCCAAGAAAGGAATAGGTGCTGAGATCCCAGACGGGCACGCCATCGGCGTTGTTGATGATGGCCGGGTCTGGAAGTGCTGCGAGTAGCCCGCGGTGGGCATCCTCGAAATCTTGCACGTCATCGAACGGCAGGCCGTTGCGATAAAGCGTATTGTATTCGACAGTCGCCTTGGTGGCCGGCTTGGCGGCGTTGCCGCTCGGAGAGACCGGAGGGGCATCCTGGGCATTGGCCTGTCCGGCTTGCCCGATGAAGCTGACGGCAAGACCAGCAGATGCCATGCCGCGAAGAAATTCCGCTCTGCTGATGCCATTCGTGTCCGAAATGCTCATAACGTCCTCCAGGTTCCGATGTGCGGTCATTCGGCGGGGACGGTAGGGAAGAGGGGCGTAAACGAGAAGTAATTTACAGTAAGTACTAATATTATAGTAAAATCATTGAGTTTTCGCCTTGCCTCGCAGGGGATTTGATCTAGTTCGCTTGTGTTTGCCTTCCGGCTCTCCTTGTAGCAACGAGCCAGCCTCCGTTTACATCAGCATTTACGGTAACGTACTTACCGGGCTGCAGGGGAGGTGATGTAGTCAGCCAATCGAGCGTTTGTCTGCTGTTTTCCGAAGCCGCTTCGCCCGTCATTGCTTCGTTTTACGACAAGGTTGCACAGGGCTGGGGAGGTGCAGGATGAGGCGGTCGTTCTGGGCGTATATGCTGGCGCTCACTGCGCTGGGCGCGCAATTCCCGGGCGCAGACCCCGCTCTGGCCGAGACCCCGGCACCGCTTGAGAAACCGGCCCTCATCGACAAGCATGTGATCGATCTCGACGCGATGAAGGAGCGCCGGATCGTGCGTGTGCTCGTGCCCTACAGCAAGACGATCTATTTCGTCGACAAGGGTCGCCAGTACGGCACGGCGGTGCAATTCGGGCTGGAGCTTGAAAAGGTCCTGAACAAGGACCGCAAGAAGCAGATCGACCACATCACCATCGTCTTCGTGCCGATGCCGCGCGACAGGTTGCTCGACGCGTTGAACGAAGGCTATGGCGATATCGTCATGGCCAATCTGACGATTACCGACGAGCGGCTGACGCAGGTGGATTTTGCCGATCCGCTCTATGAAAATGCCGAGGAAGTGCTGGTGAGCGCCCCGAACAGCCCGGCGATTGCCAGCCTTGACGATCTCTCCGGCCAGCATATCGCGGTGCGCGCCTCGAGCAGCTATTACGAACATCTTCTGGCGCGCAACAAGGCGCTGGCCGCGGCGGGCAAGCCCGAGATCATCATCGATCTGATGGATGAGAGCCTCGAAGACGAGGACCTGATGGAGATGGTCAATGCCGACCTTTTGCCCTTCACGACGGTCGATGCCTACAAGGCCGATATCTGGACGCACGTCTTTGGCGACATGAAGGTGCGCCACGACATCGTCCTGTCATCGCAGGGCAGGATAGCCTGGGCGATCCGCAAGAACAGCCCGAAGCTGAAGGCGGACCTCAACGCCTTCGTCGCCACCCACAAAGTTGGCACGACCTTCGGCAACATCCTGCGCAACACCTTCTACAAGCAGGACAAGATCGTCAAACGCGCCTACTCGCCCTCCGATGTCGCACGTTTCCAGACGCTCACCGAAATCTTCCGCAAATATGGCGGCAGCTATTCGTTCGACTATCTGATGCTGATGGCGCAAGGCTATCAGGAATCGCAGCTCGACCAGTCGCGTCGCTCGCCGCGCGGCGCCGTCGGCATCATGCAGATGCTGCCTTCGACGGCGAAGGACAAGGTGATCGGCATCAGCGGCATCGACAAGGACCCTGATCGCAATGTCGAGGCAGGCGCCAAATATCTGCGCCACCTGATCGATACCTATATCGATGATGAGGGGCTCACGCCCAAGGACCGGCAACTTTTCGCCTTTGCGGCCTATAATGCCGGGCCTGGCAATCTGCACAAGTTCCGGGAGAAGGCCAAGGCCATGGGCCTCGATCCCAATGTCTGGTTCGGCAATGTGGAGAATGCCGCTTCCGAGATCGTCGGCCGAGAGACGGTTCAATATGTCAGCAATATCTACAAATATTACGTGGCATATTCGCTGCTTGTCGCCCGCATGGAAGAACGTACGGCGGGCAGCGGCCAGCCGGCGCAGAAATAGCAACGTCAGCAGGTTGGCATCACCCATGTGCCAGCGACGGCGTTGCTGAGGTCGCGCTCACGGAGCCCGGCACGAGATGCAGGCGTGGCGACAGTGATGTCGGCAGCAATATCATCGCCGACAGATGCTGAGCGACCTTTCGCTAGTTCGGTTCGGCCGGCAGCATGCTAATGCTTGAGAAGCTTTGGCGCGTCCATTCATAGACAGCGATGTTGGTGCGGAAATTGCCGACCCGTGGTGAGGCGAGGTCCAAAATGCTGACGACGATCGCCGTCCAGACCACTGTCAACAGAACGGCGAGTATGCGGACGGGCCGGCCTCTGAGGCCGAACTGATAGCCAAGCGCAGCCATGCTGAGCAGCATGACGCCAGCAAGAAGCCAGAAGATCTGTGGGGGCAGGCGCATGCCCAGAGCGAAACGCTCCGTGGTTCCGGCATCGAAGGCTTCATTGACCGCCGCCATCAGCGAAGCTGAAACCGGGTCCGGACGCTCGCGCACGATAGCGCTAACGCCCGTCCAGATCGATTGCTGTAAGCGAGATGTATCCTGGTTTGCCTTGTCAATGACATCGCTATTGCGGCTTGCCCCGGCGAATGCTTCCCGCGCAGTCAGATAGTCCTCCAGCTGCCGGGCGACCTCGACAGCCTGCGGCGTGCCGATCGCCGCCGCCCTCAGCCATGCCGTACCGATCGCGTTTGCTTCAGCCAGAGTTCCCAGCCGCCGCTCGTTGAACCGGCCGGTCGAATAGGAGAGTGTCAGCGCCAGAACGAAGGCCAGAAGGCCGAGCATTCCGGTCACCACGACGCCGACATTTTCCATCTGACCGGCAGCATGCGCCTTGCGCCAGACGCCGAGGCGGTAACCGGCCTCGTGGGCCAGAAACTGCACGGCGAGCAAGAGGACGGCGACTGCCAGCGGACTCCATTCTGCAAGGGCGAGCAGGACATTCATGATCGCCGCCCCGGTTCGCTTCAGGGCTTCTTCGTGAAGACGCCGAGATTGTAGAGCTGGACGCGCCTGTTGTTGGCGCCTTCCGATTTCGAGCCGTCGATCGGGAAATATTCGCCGACGCCGACCGCATAGAGACGGCCGGGATCGACGGCGAATGTGGTCGACAGGATCTCCTTGATCGCATCGGCACGCTGCTGGCTGAGATCGAGATTGTGCTGGTCGGTTCCGGTCGAGCTCGTATGGCCAACGACGAGGAACTTGTAAGCCCAGAGGTTCGGGTGGTGCAGCGCATCGGCGATCATGCCGAGCGTGCGGTAGGATTCCGGTTCGATGGCAACGGAGTCGTTGGCGAAGGCGATCTCGACCACCATCTGCGGCAGGCGCGCGACCTTGCTCCAGTTCGGCAGGCCGGACATCTGCTTGCCGGAGCCGTTCATGGCCTCCTGCCGCAGAATCTCGACATCGACGATCGGGGCAGCACCCTGCAACTTGCCGAGGCCGGTGATGATGCGCTGCTCGGAAACCTGCTGAGCCAGTGCAAGGGCGGGTAGAAGGAAGGCCGCGGCAAAGCCGGCGAGGGCGGTTTTTCTCATGGTCATGATCTTACCTCCAGCCCGCATCGGTGATCGTCTGGCTGCATTGCTTGCTGATCGTTTTCGTCTTGCCGGCAAGGCAGGCGAGAATGTAGCCGTCGCCTTTGACGCCGTTGCAGCGCCGCGCCATATCGGTTGCGCAGACCTGCTTGTAGCTCGTCTGCGCCTGCTCGCGCTGCTGGATCGACGCTGCAACGCTTGCCAGCGTCGATGTGCAGGTCGGCGAGACCTTGGCGGAATTCTGCGCCAGGCAATCGGCAATGCGGTTATTGCCGAGGTTCAGCCCCTTGCAGAGTTTCTTGATATCGCTGCCGCAATCCTTCGCCAGTACAGTGATCGCATCGGCATAGCTGACCGTGTCGGCCTTGGCGGCACACGTCCCGGCGATGACGGCAATCGCCACCGCACCTGCCAGTCTCCATACTCCAGGCATGTATGAGCCCTCCTGTTACGGCCGCCGAAATGGCGTCCCCTCAGGGCCATTGAATGCAGATCGGGAGAGCTCGGATAAGTACGTTACCGTAAACTCGCTGTAAATCGGCAGGCAGTCAGGTGGTCGCCCGCCGATAGAGCGCCAGCGAGCCGGCAAGCGTCAGCAGGGCACCGCCGCAGATCCGGTCAAGCCAGAGCGCGCCCGATTTCCTGAGCAGCCGGACGGCCTGCGAGCCAAGCAACGCGTAACCGAACATGACCATGAAATCGATGGCAGCGAAGACGAGGGCGAGCACGGCATATTGCTCGATCTGCGGACCCGCGGGGTCGATAAACTGCGGCAGAAAGGCCGAGAAGAAGAGATAGCCCTTGGGATTGGTGACGGCGACAAGGAAGCTCTTGAGGAAGATCGTCACCGGCGAAGCGGACGTGTTGCCGCTTTCAGAGCGCATCGAGACGTCAAGCGTTCCCTTCGAGCGCAACAGCATGACGCCGAGGAAGGCGAGGTAGCCGACACCGATCCATTTGACGACAGTGAACCAGAATTCCGAGGCAGCCAGCAGTGCACCGAGGCCGAGGGCAACGGCACCGATCAGCACGAAGTCGGACAGGACTGCGCCAACCATGCCCGATATCGCCCGGCGGACCCCGAATTTCGAGCCGTTCGTCAGGGCGAGAAGCACGGTCGGGCCGGGCGTGGCGATGCCGATGAATGCCACAAGCGCAAATGCAAGAACCGTCATTTCAGTCATGTCGTCCTCCTCCGTGTCAGGAATCGAGTTATGGCATTCACCTGACATTTGCGGAAGGGTCTACAAGGAAAGCCAATATCCTGCACCGGATCGAAGCACAAAGCTCTGTATCCCGAGCATTTACGGCACCGTTTACTGTAACGTACTTCCGGATATACGCCCGGTATGTTTCGCTTTTCATGGGTCGCCAGCAGGTCCCCAGTACTTTGCGTCCTGTTCCTTGCCAGCGATGCCCGACGTCAATCGAAATCCTGCCACATCCTACATTTCGTTCCGGGGGGAAACGCACATGACAATCCAGTTTGGAATCAAGAGCCTGTTGCGGACACCTATGTCGTTCGCATTTCTGACAATCGCTTCGATCGCCATTCCGGCTGCACAGGAGGCCTCAGCCGCTTCTCTGACGGAAGAGGAAGCGCGGCAGATCGGCATCGAAGCCTATGTCTACTTCTATCCGCTGATAACAATGGATATTACGCGCAAACAGCTGACCAACATGGAAGCGAAGGAAGGGGCGATCGGCGGGCCGCCCAATCAGTTCAACAATATCCGCGCATTTCCGGCGGCGGATATGAAAGCCGTAGTGCGGCCGAATTTCGATACGCTCTATTCGAGCGGCTGGCTCGATCTGACGAAGGAGCCGGTGGTGGTGACCGCGCCGGATACGGCGGGCCGCTACTATCTGCTGCCGATGCTGGACATGTGGACGGATGTGTTTGCCGCGCCGGGCTGGCGCACGACCGGGACATCCGCCGGAAATTTCCTGGTCGCACCGCCCGGCTGGAGGCCAGAACTTCGCGGCACGTTCGGCGAATTCAAGCTGCCGGAGGGGACCGAACGGATCGATGCTCCGACACCCTATGTCTGGATCATCGGCCGCACCAAGACCGATGGCCCCAATGATTACGATGCCGTCCACAAGATCCAGGACGGTTACAAGATCACCTCGCTGTCGCAGTGGGGTACGGACACAAAGCCGACCGCCGTCAAGATAGACCCATCCATCGACATGAAGACGCCACCGAAGACGCAGGTCGATACGGCGTCGGCGGAAGACTATTTCGCCTATGCCGCCGAACTCCTGAAACTTCATCCGCCGCACAGCACCGATCAGCCGATCATTGCCCGCATGAAGCGGATCGGCATCGAGCCCGGGAAGAGCTTCGATCTTTCCAAGGCCGATCCTGTCGTCCAAAACGCCTTGAAGACGGCGCCACAGGATGGGCAGGCACTGATGGGCTGGAAGCTGAAGACATTGGCCCGCGTGGTCAACGGCTGGTCGATGAATACCGACACGATGGGCGTCTACGGCAATTACTACCTGAAACGGGCGATCGTGGCGCAGCAGGGGCTTGGTGCCAATCTGCCCGAGGACGCCATCTATCCGCTCAACCTTGCGGATGAAAGCGGCAACCCGCTCGATGGACGAAGCAACTATACGATCCATTTCGAGAAGGAGGAGATCCCGCCGGTCAATGCTTTCTGGTCTGTCACCCTCTATGACAATGACGGTTTCCAGGTCGCCAATCCGCTCAACCGGTTCGCCGTCAGCAGCTGGATGCCGTTCCAGTACAACGCCGACGGCTCGCTCGACCTCTATTTCCAGACGGAAAGCCCGGGCAAGGATAAGGAATGGAACTGGCTGCCGGCGCCGAACGGCCCGTACAATCTGACGATGCGGCTCTATGCGCCGAAGGGGACCGCTCTGATCGGCAAGTGGAACCCGCCGCCGGTGACACGTGCGGCTCCAGCGGCTCCGCTCGCCGCTCAGTGACAAGGCTAAAGGCATCGGAAACCTTGGGGCGCGCGTCATGATCCACGCGCGTCCCGCCAAGCCATTCTTTTCCATCGACAGTTCGGCCCACATCGAAGCATTTCGCGCCCGCACCCGTTAAATAGGCGGTCGGTTTTGCACGGCTGACGAATGGGATTGCGATGGATAAGACCGCGACGATGACAACGGAACTGGCGCTGCTGCTGGCGCTTTCGACGCTCTGGGGAGCCTCCTATACCTTCATCAAGATCGGCGTCGAGACCATCCCGCCGCTGACACTGGTGGCAGCACGAACGCTCATTGCCGGCGCGCTGCTTCTCGCCATCATCGGCTGGCGTGGCCTCAAGCTGCCCCGCGATCGAAAGACCTGGACCTATTTTCTTTTTCAGGCCTGCCTCAACAGCGTCCTGCCCTTCACGCTGATCGCCTGGGCCGAGCGGACGACGGATGCCGGCCTGGCGGCGATCCTGAATTCCACGACACCTATCTTCGCCTTCCTGATCACGACACTGGTTACCCGGCACGAGGCCCTCACGGGTCGCAAACTATTCGGCGTGTCGGCGGGATTGGCCGGCACCGCGCTGGTCATTGGCCTTGGCGCGCTCGGCACTTTGGGGCAGGGGCTATGGGCGCAGCTCGCAATCGTTGCCGCCACGATCTGCTATGCGGGCGCTGCCGTCTTCGGGCGGAATTTCAGAGAGCTTGATCCGATGATGCCGGCCGCCGGTTCGTTGCTCGCAGGGGCGGTGATCCTCATCCCCATCAGCATCGTCATCGATGCTCCGTGGAAATTGAGCCCCAGCCTCGATTCGATCTTCGCGCTCCTTGCCCTCGCAGTCTTCTCCACGGCGCTCGCCTTTGTGATCTATTTCCGCCTCGTGCAGACGCTCGGTTCGGTCGGCGCGACGGCCCAGGCCTATCTCAGGGTGCCGATCGGCGTTGCAATCGGCGTCGTCTTCCTCGGCGAAACGCTGTCTTCGACGGCAGGCCTTGGGCTTGCCTGCATCATGGCCGGCGTCATTGCCATGACGCTGCCTGCCAGAGCGCGGGTCCGTCAGGCAATCCGATCCATGCCGCCATCGACATGAACGCCCGGCCTCGGTTCAGCCTCGCGGTCGGAGGCACCGGGGCCGCGACCGCTATTCGACAGATATCGAAAATCGCCTGTTGTCATCGCGCCGTCATTAATGATGAGGATACGGGGCGGACAATAGGGGATATTGGCGTGGACGCGAATGAAATGACCAGGGAGAAGACAGCGGCTCCACCGGCGGGTACGCCTGCGGAGGTGTTCGGCGCCTTTCTGAAACTTGGCCTCACATCGTTCGGCGGACCGATCGCGCATCTCGGCTATTTCCGCGACGAGCTCGTGACGCGGCGGAAATGGATCGACGAGAAG
Source organism: Sinorhizobium sp. B11 (assembly GCA_039725955.1). Classification (NCBI taxonomy): domain Bacteria; kingdom Pseudomonadati; phylum Pseudomonadota; class Alphaproteobacteria; order Hyphomicrobiales; family Rhizobiaceae; genus Sinorhizobium; species Sinorhizobium sp. B11. The sequence continues at coordinate 2,091,936 of CP091034.1, read as the reverse complement.
GGCTATGCCGATCTCGTTGCGCTCTGTCAGTTCCTTCCCGGTCCCGCATCGAGCCAGGTCGGTTTTGCCATGGGCCTCTTGCGCGGTGGGCCGCTGGGTGCGCTTGCGGCGTGGAGTGCATTCACGCTTCCGTCCGCGCTGATCCTCTTCATCTTCGCAACCGCCGCCACCGCGCTCGACAATCCTCTTGGACAGGGACTGCTGCACGGATTGAAGCTCGTTGCCGTCGCCGTCGTGGCACAGGCCGTCTGGGGCATGGCGCGATCGCTGACACCCGACAAGCCGCGCGCCGCCATTGCGCTGGCCGCGATCTTCATCGTGACAGCCGCGGGCGCGCTCGGCCAGCTCGCCGCCATCGCGCTGGGGGCAATTGCCGGGCTCATCCTTTGTCGCCAGGCCGCCGTCGAGCACAAGGCAGGTTTTTCGTTCGGAATATCGCGATCAACCGGCATTGTCTGCCTGCTGGCCTTCCTGCTCCTGCTGTTCGGATTGCCGCTTGTCGTCGCTGCCTTCGATTCCCAGGGGCTGCGCCTCTTCGATGCCTTCTATCGCTCGGGCGCGCTGGTGTTCGGCGGCGGCCATGTCGTCCTGCCGCTGCTTGAGGCGGAGGTCGTGAGACCGGGCTGGGTTTCCGAAAACGCGTTTCTCGCCGGTTACGGTGTTGCGCAGGCCGTGCCTGGTCCGCTCTTTACCTTCTCTGCCTATCTCGGGGCGGTTGTGGCGCCGGCTCCCAACGGTGTCGCAGGCGCAGCGATCGCCCTGGTGGCGATCTTCCTGCCCGGTTTTCTGCTGCTGCTCGGCACCCTTCCTTTCTGGGACAGGCTCAGCGCCTATCCACTGGCGCAGGCGGCCATGCGTGGCGCAAATGCCGCCGTGGTCGGCCTGCTGGGTGCAGCGCTCTACAATCCGGTATGGACGAGCGCGGTCCTGACATCGGCGGATTTTGCTCTTGCCTTGACCGGCTTTCTTCTGCTGGTCATCTGGAAGGCGCCGCCATGGATCGTGGTGGTGCTCATGGCGGCAAGTGCGATCCTGCTGCAGCTTTCCGCCTGACTCGTACGAGGCCATCAATCCCTTGGCAATAAAGCGGCTTCTATCGCCGCCCATGCCATCAGGCCAAGCCTTGCATCCGCAATGTCGCTGCCGCCATGAGCATGAAGGCTGGAGCGAGGCGTCGTCTCGCCCGGGAGCAGGACGCGATGGCCCGCCGCGGTATCAACGACCAGTGACACCGGCCTGCCGCTTCGTTCGCGACGGCTGGCAAGCTCGCGTGCGAACCTCTCCGATGGCCAGAGCGCATCATCGCCACCGGCCACGAGGATGATCTCTGCGGCGGTTTTCTCGATGGGGATCTCGGCCAGCCCCAGGGTCTCTTGGTTCGTCTTCAGGCATTTTTCGAAAAAGGAACGAAAGGATATCAGCCCATCGCGATAGTCCCGCTCCCAGGCAGTGTCAGCGGAAACGAAATCCAGCGACTCTCCCTTCCAGGACCAGGACGAGCGTTCGGGCCATTCCACGCCGTCTTTGCCGGGGCCGATATTACCCCAGACGAAGGCGGTTGGGCTGATCGCGACAACGGCGTTGATGCGCGGGTCCCGGATCGCGACGAGCAACGCGGCTTCTGCGCCTTTCGATGTCCCGACGAAGACGATGCGCCGGCATCCCCGCGAGATCAGATAGTCGATTGCCTCACAGAAGGTCTCCAACGGGATTTCGCAGATTCCAGGCGACTGTCCCATTGCGCCGAACCATTGCAACGCCAATGCCTTTGCGCCGGCCTCGGCAAAGAGCCTGGCGCGGTCGGTATCGACCCTGCCGCTGGAACCGCCGAGCACGACGACGCCGGTTTCGCCCGCATCTGGCCTGAAAACGAATGCACCGTTTATCCGGCCTTGGAGACGCTCGATTCTGCAGCCCTCCGTCGCGCTTGTTACCATACTGACATCTTCTTGAATTATCGGATGGTTCTCGACTGTCACTAGAGGCGGAGCCTACCATGGTCGAGCATGCGCGTGCAGGGTCTTCCTTCGAGGATGCCGATGTCGTCAGCAACTATCGCTATCGTCCGCCTTATCCCGAGGCGGTCTACGAGAAGCTGCTGGCCATCGCGCCGAAACGTGGCTGTCTGCTGGACATAGGCTGCGGCCCCGGCAAGGTTTCACGACCTCTCTCGCGGCATTTCGACAAGGTCATAGCTGTCGATCCGTCCCGCCACATGATCGAACTCGGTCAGAGCCTGGAAGACGGCCGGGCGCGCAATCTTCACTGGATCGTGGGTTTCGCCGAGGATATCGACATCCCCGATCGTCCCGATCTCATCGTTGCCGCCGCCAGCATTCACTGGATGGATCACCGGCGCCTTTTCTCGCGGCTGAAAACCTATGCGGCTGCCAATCACAAGGTGGCGGTGATTTCAGGAGATGCGCCCTTCCAACCTGCCTGGGAGGCCGACTGGCACTCGTTTCTTGCAAGGTGGGTTCCGGCCATGACGGGCAGAGCCTTCGATCCCGTCGGCAAGGAAGAGAGCTGGTCGGCTTACAAGGCGTTCCTCGACATCGATGGTTCCGAGCACTTTCTATCCGCCCCGTTTGAGCAAAGCGTCGAAGACTTTATCCGCTGCCAGCATTCGCGCGATACATTCGCGCCATCGCGCCTCGGCGACAGGATGACGGCTTTCGATGCCGAGATCAGGGAAATTCTCGCCCCCTATGCCTCTGCCGGAAAACTCAGTTTCACGGTCAAGACCAAACTGGTCTGGGGTTCGATCAGGTCATGACCATCGCCAGAGACTGAATTCAAAGCCGCAAGCTATCGTCCAGCCAGACCCGGAAACCGCCGCGGAAAGCATTGTCATTATTGCCGCGCCGGCACTTCGGGGGCAAATCCTTGAGCCGTCCGACATTGCCGCCGCCGATGACGATGTAGTCGGGCAACAGGGCAGCACTCAGGCGATCGGCAACGTCGAAGACCGATTTTCGCCATTTGCTCTTGCCGCGACCTTCCAGGCCGCGTTCGCCGACGTAGTCTTCGAAGGTCTTCTTCCTGTAGGGCATATGCGCCAGTTCCAAAGGCAGGCAGACATTGTCCGCGACCAGGGCCGAGCCGAGGCCGGTGCCGAGACCGAGGAAAAGCATACGGCCGGCCTCGTAGCTGCCGATCGCCTGCATCAGCGCATCATTGACCATGCGAACGGGCTTGCCGAGGGCTTGCTCGAAATCATAACCCTTCCATCCCGGACCAAGGTTGAACGGGTCCGCCGCGGCACGGTGGGCGGAGACGGGGCCGGGATAACCCATGGCGACGACGTCATAGTGCCAGTCGGCGGTGAGATCCTTGAGGGCGGCGACCATCTTTGCCGCCGTCATTTCGCGCCCCGAGACGACCGACCGCCGCTCGCTGCCGCTGCTGAGTTCCGCCTTCACATGCGAGCCGCCGATATCGACGGCAAGCACGATACGGCTCACCGATGCGGCCGCTTCCTTGCCATGCTCGCCTGCCTGAGTCGCATCTGGTGCTTCCGTCATGTCCGTCATGCTGGCGCTCCTCTCCGGGTTTGGCCTCAATCCTTCCCGCGCCATTCTATCGGGCGCAAGATAGGTGCCGGCTGTCAAGCCCGGTATATTGCGGATCGCCCAATTTCATCTCAGGATAGCGCATTCAGTGGAGAACCCTCAAGCGGAGGAACAGCACTTGGCCTTTCCGACACTGCCACCCGGTTCCGTCGAACCACCAGGTGCTCCCGGCATCGAGCCCCGCTGGACCTCCAGCGACAAGAGTGCGGTTGGCACATCAGTCAACTCGGCGAGCTGCGTCTGGTTCACCACGAGCCACGGCATTGTGAACGAGATCTACGCGCCGCGGCTCGACATGGCCTGTGTGCGCGATTTCGGCTTCATCGTTACCGCTCAGGGCTATTTCTCCGAGGAGAAACGTGATGCCGATCACAGCGTGCAGGCGATCGAGGATGGCGTTCCGGGCTTCCGCCTGGTCAATACCGCCCGCGACGGTCGCTATCGCATTACCAAGACCATCTTTTCCGACCCGGAGCGCGAGGTGGTGCTGCAGGACATTTGCTTCGAGGCTTTGACGGGCAGTCTCTCAGACTACAGGCTGCACGCGCTGATCGCCCCGCATCTCGTCAATGGCGGCGCAGACAACACCGGCTGGTATGCCGATTTCAAGGGCAGGCCGATGCTCTTTGCCGAGGGTTCCGGCCGCTCGCTCGCCGTCGCCGCCTCTGTGCCCTGGCTTGCGCGCTCGGCGGGTTATGTGGGCTTTTCCGATGGCTGGCAGACGCTGTCGCGCGGCGAGGGACTGAAGGAGGAATATTGCTATGCCGGCTCCGGGAACATCGCGCTGTCGGGGACACTGGATATTCAATCTGGGGGGGGCCGAGCAGACCAGGGACGGGCGCTGATCGCCATCGGTTTCGGCACGCAGCCGGAGGAGGCGGCCCTGCGGACGCTGCGCAGCCTGGAACAGGGCGTCGAGCCGGCGCTGAAACATTATCGCAGCGGCTGGCGAGAGTGGCAGGCCGGACTGCTCGCACTCGACGAGCCGCATGATCCGACCCAGCTGAACCGGTACCGGGTGAGCACCGGCGTGCTCGCCACCCACCGGGACGATGCCTCCGGCGCCATCATTGCCAGCCTTTCCATCCCCTGGGGCTTCAGCAAGAGCGATGACGACCTTGGCGGCTATCATCTGGTCTGGACGCGCGATCTGGTGGAAACGGCGGGCGGACTGCTCGCAGCCGGGGCAATAGCGGATGCGCGCTCCGTGCTCGACTATCTCGCCGTCATCCAGGAAGGGGACGGCCACTGGGTGCAGAATGCCTGGCTCGATGGCAGGCCTTACTGGAACGGCATCCAGATGGACGAGACGGCCTTTCCGATCCTGCTCTACGACATGCTGCTGCGCGCAGGCGCAATCGATGCCGCCGAGCGGGGGCGATATCTGCCGATGATCGAGGCTGCGGCGGGTTATATCGTCAGAAACGGGCCTGCCACCCAGGAGGACCGGTGGGAGGAGGATGCCGGCTATTCACCTTTCACGCTCGCTGTCGAGATTGCAGGCCTGCTTGCAGCGGCCGATGCCGTGGAAGCGGCCGGGCGGCTGGATGCGGCGCGCTATCTGCGCGAGGTGGCTGACGGCTGGAACGAGCGCATCGAGGAATGGACCTACGCCACCGATACCGAGCTGTCGCGCCGTGTCGGCGTCGAAGGCTATTATGTTCGCATCGCCTCGGCGACCGATGGCAGCCCGTCACTGCGGCGTGACTTCATTCCGATCCGCAATCGGGATGATCTCGGCGAGGTGCTTGAAGCGGACCTGCTGATCAGTCCGGATGCGTTGGCGCTCGTACGTTTCGGCCTGCGGGCCGCCGACGATCCGCGCATACTCGGCACAGTGGCCGTGATCGATGCGGAGTTGCGCCGCGACCTTCCTGCCGGTCCCTACTGGTATCGCTACAATGACGATGGCTATGGCGAGCGCATCGACGGCGCGCCCTTTGCCGGCAGCGGTGTCGGACGGCTGTGGCCGCTCTTGACCGGCGAGCGCGCCCATTATGAACTCGCTGCCGGGCGAGCCGGCGAGGCGCGGCGGATGCTCGCAGCACTCGAAGCCTCGGCAAGCGAAGGCGGGCTCCTGCCGGAGCAGATCTGGGACAGCGAAGACGTGCCGCGGCGCGAACTCTTCCTCGGCCGCCCCTCCGGCAGCGCCATGCCGCTCGTCTGGGCGCATGCCGAACATATCAAGCTGCTGCGATCGCTGCGCGACGGCGTGATCTTCGATATGCCGCCCCAGACCTTTGCCCGCTATGTCGCGGCAAAACCGGAACCGGCACCTTTCTCGTGGCGGCTGACGGCGCGGCAGGACCAGATGCCGGCCGGCCGCAAGCTGCGCATCGAACTGCCGTCACCCGCCCTGGTGCGCTGGTCCACCGACTGCTGGGCAAGTGCTACCGACAGCCCATGCCGTGACACCGGTTTCGAAACCCATGTCTTCGACCTGCCAACGGAGACGCTCGGTCCCGGCAAGATCGACTTCACGATTTTCTGGACGGATGTACAGCGCTGGGAGGGCGCGGATTTTCAGATCGAGGTGGTTTGAGGTTCGTGCCGTGCGCCGCCGAGCGGACACAAAGAAAAAGCGGCCGTTGCGGCCGCCGAAAAAACTCAGTTCATCGGGTGCAGAAATCAGGCCTTATATATCAGCCAGCTCTTGGTGAACTCCTTCTGCATGCCGTCCTCATAGACGGCGGTGCAGTTACGACCAGCGTTCTTGGCGCTGTAGAGGGCGATATCGCTCTTGGAATAGAGTTCGCCGGCATCGTCGGCATGCGAGGCCATGCAAATGCCGATGGAGACGGTGACCGGGCCGTAATTGACGCGCGTGCGGGAATTCTTGAAGGGTGTCGATTCCAGCGTCCGGCGGATGCGCTCGGCGATCGCGGTGACTTCATCCAGCGTATTGCCGTCAATGATCAGGGCGAACTCCTCGCCGCCGGTGCGGGCGACGAAGACATCGCGGCGGACGTTGCTGCGGATGACGGAGGCGACTGTCGCCAACACCTTGTCGCCCACCGGATGACCATAGGTGTCGTTGATCTTCTTGAAATTGTCGATGTCGGCCAGGAGCAGGGCGGTTACCGGGCGTAGCGCCGGAGTGTTGAAGACGGCCGCCAGACGGTCGTCGAACGCGCGACGGTTGGAAAGGCGTGTCAGCGAGTCGGTATTGGCGATGCGCTTGTATTCGTCGAGTTCCTTGCGGACCTGATCCATCTCCTGCGAGCGCTGAACCATGTCTTCGACGGTCTTTTCGCCATGGGTGATCGTATCGCCAGTTGCCTGGGTGAGCAGGTCGATGGCGTTTTCGATCAGGTCGGCGCTCGTCGTGCTCTTGGAGCTGATGCGCTTGCAGGTCTCGTTGAGCAGCCGATTGTAGCTTTCGAGCGAGGTCTGCTCCTGGCGCAGCACGCGCAGCAGGCCTTCCAGCTCACCGGCGATGCGGCTGTGGGCGTCGTCGAAAATCTTGGCGGGCGCCGTGTGGGAACAATGTTGCGAGCCAAGCGCATCGAGCTCGGCCTGCGACGCCTGGCTGCCGAGGGCGGCAAGGTCGCGGGTGAGTGCCGGATTGGAGCCGATATAGGCTTCGTAGAAGAGTTCGTAGTTACGGGGAATTGGCGCAACGCCCATGGAGCGCATGGCATAGGTGATCTGACCCGCCACATCGGGAACCTGCACCTTGGGCGCAACAGCCGTGTTCATCCGGCAACTCCTCATCCAATTCTTAAGCAATCTTCTATTTGTTACCTTAGATTTCTTGGGAAATGATTAAAGCGACATATACCAAAGATTACATACGATAAGTTTGACGGGCATCAATACTACGATCAGCCCTATGATTTTTCACAAATATTTGTAAGTTCGACTGCAACGGAGACACCTCTTATGCGCGAGGTGTTCCAAAAAAGTTCAATCGTTTTCTCTTTTTAGGGATTGTTTTCGCTTTGTTGACGGTCGGTATCTTTTGTCTGATCTGCAGACCGGCGTGGCGAGACCACAGATTCCATCTCAGGAAATCGAATTCATCGGGACCGGATCGCGGTCCCCGCCTTTGGGCATGAGATCATGGAATCGTCTCGCCACACGTCACCCGTCATTCTTGGTCTCGCCGTTCTCGCCGGCACCATCTTCCTTCTGCAGCAGAGTGGCTTTTTCAACGGCATCTTCAGCACAGACATCCTCGCCAGCGTGAAGGCAGAGGACGTCCTGAGCGCTGCCGATATCGCCACAATGGAGAAGCAGCCAGCCCCGTCCATGACGGCCGTCAATCTCGAAGGGCCTCAGGCGGCTCCGGTGCGGTAGAATATGGGATTTGAGGGGCGATCCGGCACGCGGCCAATCGCCCTTCACCACTTCCTTAGCCCAGATTCAGTTCCTGGAAGAAGTCGTTGCCCTTGTCGTCGATGACGATAAAGGCCGGGAAGTCCTCAACCTCGATCTTCCAGACGGCTTCCATGCCAAGCTCAGGATATTCCAGCACCTCAACCTTGCGGATGCAATCCTGCGCCAGACGGGCGGCCGGGCCGCCGATGGAGCCAAGATAGAAGCCCTGGTGCTTCTTGCAGGCTTCGCGCACGGCGCGCGAGCGGTTGCCCTTGGCAAGCATCACCATGGAGCCGCCGAAGGACTGGAACTGGTCGACATAGCTGTCCATGCGGCCGGCAGTCGTCGGGCCGAAGGAGCCGGAAGCGTAACCGGCGGGCGTCTTGGCCGGGCCGGCATAATAGACCGGGTGGTTCTTCATGTAGTCGGGCATGCCTTCGCCCTTTTCCAGCCGCTCACGGATCTTGGCATGGGCTAGGTCGCGGGCGACGATGATCGTGCCTGTCAGCGACAGGCGCGTCTTGACCGGATGCTTCGAAAGCTCGGCGAGGATATCGGCCATCGGCTGGTTGAGATCGACACGCACCATGGACTCGGAGAGCTTAGCCTCGTCGATCTCGGGCAGATACTTGGACGGATCGGTTTCCAGCTGCTCTATGAAAATGCCATCGCGGGTGATCTTACCCTTGGCCTGTCGGTCGGCGGAACAGGAGACGCCGAGGCCGATCGGCAGCGACGCGCCATGGCGGGGCAGGCGGATGACGCGCACGTCATGACAGAAATACTTGCCGCCGAACTGAGCGCCGACGCCGAGGCTTTGCGTCAGCTTGTGGATTTCCTTCTCCATCTCGATATCGCGGAAGGCGTGTCCGCCTTCCGAGCCTTCAGTCGGCAATTCATCGAGATAGCGAGTGGAGGCAAGCTTGACGGTCTTCAGGTTCATCTCGGCCGAGGTGCCGCCGATGACAACAGCCAGATGATAGGGGGGACAGGCTGCCGTACCCAAGGTGAGGATCTTCTCCTTGAGGAAGTCCAGCATGCGATCATGCGTCAGGAGCGAGGGCGCGCCCTGGAAGAGGAAGGTCTTGTTGGCCGAACCGCCGCCCTTGGCGACGAAGAGGAAGTCGTAGCTGTCGGTGCCTTCCTCATAGATATCGATCTGTGCCGGCAGATTGTTCTTGGTGTTCTTTTCCTCGAACATCTTGATGGGCGCGAGCTGCGAATAGCGCAGGTTCTTCTTTTCATAGGCGTCGAGAACGCCCCTGGAGAGGGCTGCGGTATCGCCGCCTTCGGTCCAGACGCGGCGGCCCTTCTTGCCCATGATGATCGCAGTGCCCGTATCCTGGCACATGGGCAACACGCCGCCGGCGGCGATATTGGCGTTCTTCAGGAGGTCGTAGGCGACGAAGCGGTCATTGTCGGTCGCTTCGGGATCGTCGAGGATCGCGGCCAGCTGCTTCAAGTGACCGGGGCGCAGCAGATGGTTGATGTCGGCAAAGGCGGTTTCGGCAAGAAGGCGGATACCCTCGGGATCGATGGTCAGGATCTCCTGGCCCTTGAAAGTATCGACAGAGACATGGTCGCTGCTGATCTTGCGGTAGGGGGTGTTGTCGGTGCCAAGTGGGAAGAGATCGTCAGCCATCGAAGTGACCTTTCTGGGTGGGATAGTTTGGAACGGGTCTAAATCTGGCACGAGCTAAAAGCAATTGGGAAGGGTGGGGGATTGGTGGTGAAAATTCCGCGGTGGTTTCGCTGCGGAAGGACCACATCTTTCAGCCATCATGGTTGCGATTGACCCAGCCGCGTTCGCGGCAGGCAAGTGAAATCTCTCGGCCAGTGGCTCCAGCAACCAGCATGGCAATAAGCTTTCATTTTACAATCGAAGAGTTTTAGTTGAGCGGCATGCCCCGTGACTCGAATTTCGAGAGACAGAGATGAAGGATATCGAGGAAGAGATTGGCAAGGAGTTCCGCGCAGGCGGGCACTTTTATGATATGCGGAAGATGAACTTCGTTGAGATCGAGGCTGTACGGGCTATCGAGACGATCCGCCGTATCGATCCGCAGAAATACAATTCGAATGAGAAATGCAAACTTGTGCTCCTCATCTGGCAGCTGCCTCTGTATGCACTATGGTGGCGAGATCGCTGTGTGCAAATGGGGGCCGACAGGATAAAATTTGAAGCATATGTCCGTGAATTGGAGAGAGTTGTCGAAGAAAAGCTAAAGGGACTGCTTTCATAAGACCCGCTAATTTTATGCTCCCGCATAAATGCAGTCCTCGGTGACAATCTCACAAGATTCAGGCGACGTCTGCCCTTATCAGGTCAAGTTGATCTGACCTAAAGATGAAGGAAGGATCCCGGCCATCTCAAACAAGAAAGGCCGGCTAAGCCGGCCCTTTCATACTTCAATTCATCAACTCACTTGGGGCTGATCATCGTCTCCGGGCGCACGATCGCGTCATACTCTTCCGACGTCACCAGCCCGCTCGCCAAGGCCTCTTCCTTCAGCGTCGTGCCGTTCTTGTGGGCCGTCTTGGCGATCTTGGCGGCGGCGTCGTAGCCGATCTTCGGGGCAAGGGCGGTCACCAGCATCAGCGAGCGCTCGAGGCCGGCCTTGATATTGTCTTCGCGGGCCTCGATGCCGACGACGCAATTGTCGGTGAAGGAGACGGCGGCGTCACCGAGCAGCTGCACCGACTGGAGGAAGTTATAGGCCATCATCGGATTGTAGACGTTGAGCTCGAAATGGCCCTGGCTGTCGGCGAAGGTCAGTGCGGCGTGGTTGCCGAAGACGTGGATGCAGACCTGCGTGAGAGCTTCGCACTGGGTGGGGTTCACCTTGCCGGGCATGATCGAGGAGCCGGGCTCGTTTTCGGGCAGCGCCAGTTCGCCGAGACCGGCGCGCGGGCCGGAGCCGAGAAAGCGGATGTCGTTGGCGATCTTGAAGAGGGCGGCGGCGGCCGCATTGATCGCGCCATGGGCGAAGACCATCGAATCATGCGAGGCGAGGGCCTCGAACTTGTTCGGCGCAGTCACGAAGGGCATGTCGGTGATGACGGCGATCTCTTCGGCAACCTTTTCGGCAAAACCGACCGGTGCATTCAGCCCGGTGCCGACGGCGGTGCCGCCCTGGGCGAGTTCGCAGAGGCCGGGCAGGGTCATTTCGATACGCTTGATGGCGGAGCCCACCTGCGCTGCGTAACCCGAGAATTCCTGACCTAACGTGAGCGGTGTCGCATCCTGCGTATGGGTGCGGCCGATCTTGATGATGTGGCTGAACTCCGTGACCTTCATGTCGAGCGCGGCATGCAGATGCTTCAAGGACGGCAGCAGGTGATGGGCGATCTGTTCGGCGCAGGCGATGTGCATGGCCGTCGGATAGGTATCGTTCGACGACTGACTCATATTAACGTGATCGTTCGGGTGCACGGGCTTCTTGGAACCCATGACGCCGCCGAGCATTTCTATCGCGCGATTGGAGATCACTTCATTGGCGTTCATGTTGGATTGCGTACCGGAACCCGTCTGCCAGACGACCAGAGGGAAATGGTCGTTCAGCTTGCCGTCGATCACTTCCTGGGCGGCATCCACGATAGACTTGCCGATGTCGGAATCGAGCTGGCCGAGCGCCATGTTGGCGCGGGCGGCCGCCTGCTTGACGATGCCGAGCGCACGCACGATCGAGAGCGGCTGCTTTTCCCAGCCGATCTTGAAATTGCCGAGAGAACGCTGCGCCTGCGCGCCCCAATATCGGTCGCTGGCGACTTCGATCGGGCCAAATGTGTCGGTTTCGGTGCGGGTTGAACTCATGGCTCATGCCTTCCTGTCACATGCTGTTGGGCAGTCTTTGAAGATGAGGACTTATAGGGTGGAAAACCTGCCAAGAAAACCAGACGCCACACGAAATATTGAAGACGGATCTCATGTTTTGCATCTCCGCCCTGGCGCTTCAGCGGCGTGTTTTTTCGGCCACGCAGGGAAATTAATGCAAATAGCGACAGAAAGCGCACTTTCTCAAACCGGAAAATTCGGTAAAAAATTAACTAATAATTTCATAATTTTGTGTGAACTGCTGCACGGCGCTTGCGTTCGACTCCGTCACACAAAGTTGAGCCTGAAAACGCTGGCGCCTCAGGCCGGTTTCTGATGAATGGGCCGCGGCTGCCGTGAAGAATTGATCTGAGCCATTTGCTCGACAACAGCATTATACTGGGACTGGAAAACAAGATGAAGTTCGTTTTGAAAAGCGCGGTTTCCGCATTGGCACTTTCCTGCGTAATGGGCGCGATTCCTGCGCATGCCTATACGCTGATGGATATGCTGCGCGGCGACCGGGCAAGAAGCGGTCAGAGCACGATCATCATGGACCCTTCGGCTCCAATGCGCGGCAATCCGGGCAATCGTAACGGGCTTGGCGGCGATATCGATCCGGAAGCGGCGCTGCCGAAGGTTTCCAGCCCGCGTTATTACACCTACAAGGCCGAAACGCTGCAGTTCGTCGACACGACGAAGTTTGCAGATCCCGTCGTCACCGGTGCAGTCGCCGACGTCTCCGGTTCAACCACTACCGACGGCGCTCCGCAGCGCCATTTTCTGACGGAAGCCAAGGTCCGCGCCAATCCGGATGTCGCCAAGGCCCTGCAGGGCTATTACGGCGACGGCAAGAACCCGCTGGTCTGGGTGTCCGGCGAGGGTGTCAACGAGCGCGGCAAGGCGGCGCTGAGCGTGCTCGCCGATGCGGCAAGCGTCGGCCTCGACCCCGCTGATTACGCAGTGTCCGAGCCGAGCATCGATCCGGCTAATCCGGATCCTGACGTCCGCGACCGTGCGCTGACGCAGTTCGAGCTCGCGCTTTCCTCCAAGGTTCTCTCCTATGTGCAGGATACGACCCGCGGCCGCGTCGACCCGAACAAGCTCTCCGGCTATCATGATTTCCAGCGCAAGGTCGTCAAGCTCGATCCGGTGCTGAAGCTGTCGCGCATGAGCCCTGACGTTGCGGCCTATCTTTCCAGCCGCAACCCCGACGGCACACAGTTCCTGGCGCTGAAGGCCGAGCTTGCGAAGCTGCGTGGTCTCGGCGATGGCTATGAAGAGCAGATCACCATTTCGCTCGACAGCCTGCTGCGGCCGGGCGACAGCTCGCCGGAAGTGGCCAATATCGTCAAGGCAATCCAGAAGCATGGTTCGGAAGGACTGAAGACGGCGCATGCTGCCACCTTCTCGGCCTATACCGGCAGCAGCGACTATTCGCCCGAGATCGTGTCACTGGTCGAGGACTTCCAGAAGGAACACGGCCTGAAGCCCGATGGCGTGATCGGCCAGGCGACCGTGCGCACCATGACTGGCGGCGACTCGAACGGCTCCAGGATCGGCAAGCTCGTCGTCGCCATGGAGCAGGCTCGCTGGCTGCCCGCGGATCTCGGCCCGCGCTACGTGATGATCAACCAGCCGGCCTTCATGGCCTACTACTATAACGACTCCAAGCAGCAGCTTGCGATGCGCACCGTCGTCGGCGGCAAGAACAACCAGACCTATTTCTTCGACGACGAGATCGAAACTGTCGAGTTCAACCCGTTCTGGGGCGTGCCGCAGTCGATCATCATCAACGAGATGCTGCCGAAGCTGCGCTCGGACCCGAACTATCTGGACCAGATGGGCTACGAGGTCCAAGTCGGCGGCCGCGCCGTTCCGTCCTCCAGCGTCGACTGGTACGGCTCGACCCAGAACATCTCGGTCCGCCAGCCGCCGAGCAGCGACAATGCGCTCGGTGAGTTGAAGATCCTGTTCCCGAACAGCCACGCCATCTACATGCACGACACGCCTTCGAAGAGCTTCTTCAAGCGTGACATGCGTGCGCTGAGCCACGGTTGTGTGCGCCTGTCCGATCCGCGCGCGATGGCCGCTGCCGTTCTCGGCACGACGGTCGATGACGTCGCCAAGCAGATCGCTACCGGCCAGAACCATGCCGTGAAGGTGCCGCAGAAGATTCCGGTCTACGTGTCCTATTTCACCGCATGGCCAAACAAGGACGGCGTGATCGAGTATTTCGACGATGTCTATGGCCGCGATGCCTATGTGGAAAAGGCATTCGATGTGACGACCAAGTCGCGTGAGGCGCAGATCTAACGCTTGACGCCGGATGAGGATTTTGACGGGCGGTCTTCGGGCCGCCCGTCTTGTATTTGAGGGTGCGAGTTGAGAAGAGAGGAGCCCTCAGCGCAATCGGCACGGCCAGCTCTATCAGCCCTCAAACAGCAACCTTTGCCTCAGCCCCCTTCAGCAATCCTTCCACCAATTCCACCGTCAGCTCATCATAGTGCGTGATGATCACATCCGGGTCCAAACTCGACACCGGTACATCCGAATAGCCGAAGGGAACCGCAATCACAGGCACCCCGGCGTTCTTGGCCACCGCAATGTCATTGATGCTGTCGCCGACCATCGCCGAGCGGGAGACATGGCCGCCGGCGCGCTCGATCGTGCCGGTCAGATGGCGGGCATCGGGCTTTCGATGTTCGAACGTATCGCCGCCGGTGATCACCTCGAAATAATGCGTCAGGCCGAGCTTCTCCAAGAGACCCGTGGCGAGACCTTCCAGCTTGTTGGTGCAGACGGCGAGCGCATAGCCATCGGCCTTCAGGCGGTCCATGGCAGCGACGAGGCCAGGGTAGGGCTCGGTATGACCGGGCATGTTCGCACTGTAATGGGCGACGAAGCGCTCGACGAGCGGGGCGAGTTCCTCCGACGAGATCGGGCGGCCCTGCAGTTTGCAGGCGCGCTCGATCATCACGCGGGCTCCCTGGCCAACGAGATGCGTGAGATCGTCATAGGTGACGGGCTCAAGATCAAGAGCGGCGATCGTGTAGTTCAGGCTTTCGACCAGGTCGACATGGGTATCGAGCAGCGTGCCGTCGAGATCGAAGACGACGAGGCCTTTATTCTTGGAGGGAGCCTGGCCGGCATTTTCGGGAGCGGGGGTCAAAGTCGTGCCTCTTTGCGGAGTAGGGTCATCCGGGAGTAGGCGATGAACAGGCGAAAAGCAACGGCGCACCGGCAGACGGAAAAGTCGCAGCCGAAACGCGTGGCTTTCAATCGCAGGACGATGATTTTGGCTTTCGTTTGCAATACGAGCCGTGTAAACAGCACATCCAACGCAATATCAGGAGCTGGCGGCGCATGGATGCCCGCGAAATGAAGATCAAGGCCGCCGAGGCAGCACTCGTCCATGTCGAATACGGCATGCGGCTTGGAATCGGGACGGGAAGCACGGCTGAAGAATTCGTCCGCCTGCTCGCCGAAAAGGTCGCCGCCGGTTTCAAGGTCGAGGGCGTTCCGACGTCCGAGCGCACGGCGCGGCTCTGCGTCGAACTCGGTGTCCCCCTGAAATCGCTGGACGAATTGCCGCAGCTCGATCTCACCATCGACGGTGCCGACGAGGTCGATGCGGCACTCCGGCTCATCAAGGGCGGCGGCGGCGCGCTGTTGCGCGAAAAGATCGTCGCTGCAGCCTCGAGCCGGATGATCGTCATCGCCGACGAAAGCAAGCTGGTCGAGACGCTCGGCGCCTTCGCGCTGCCGATCGAAGTCAATCCCTTCGGCCTCGTTTCTACGCGCATGGCGATCGAAAAGACCGCCTCGCGCCTTGGGCTTTCCGGCGAACTGACGCTGCGTCAGTCCGGTGACGGAGACTTTACGACCGATGGCGGACATCACATCATCGATGCATCTTTTGGCCGCATTCCTGATGCAGAGGCGCTTGCGAGGGAACTGAATTCCATACCCGGTGTCGTGGAGCACGGGCTTTTCATCAACATGGCGGCGCTTGCGATCATTGCCGGTCCTGCAGGCGCCCGTACGCTGCAGGCAAACAGATAACAGGAGCATAGAAACTCATGATGAACATTGCAGGTCTTGGCCGTCTTGCCGCTGCGACCATCGTTCTTTCCGGGCTTGCCTTCGGCTCTGCCGCAAGAGCGCAGGAAGTTTCCGAGGAGCAGCTGAAGGCTGCCCGCGCAGCCATGGATGCCATTGGCGCCACCACCCAGTATGACAACATCCTGCCGGGTCTGGCCGAGCGCCTGAAGGCCGGCCTCATCCAGGATTCGCCGAACTATCAGGACGTGATCACTGCGACCGTCGACACCCAGGCTCTGGCTCTGGCGCCGCGTCGTGCCGACCTCGAAAAAGAAGCGGCTCTGACCTATGCAAAGGCCTTCTCGGTAGAAGAGCTGAAGGCGATCGCCGACTTCTACAATTCCGACGTCGGCAAGAAGCTGCTGCGCGACGGCCCCGTCGCTTCGCGTGAAACCGCCAAGGCTGCCGATATCTGGGCGCAGGGCATTTCCCGTGATCTGGAAAAGCAGAGCAATGCCGAGCTTTCCAAGGTCATCAAGGCTCCGCCGGCGGCAACCGACAGCCCGGTAACGCCGGCTCCGGCAGCAGCGCCGGCTGCCCCCGCTGCTCCGGCACCTGCCAAGAAGTAAGACCATCCTTCATTTCGACAAAAGCCCGGCCTCGTCCGGGCTTTTGTTTTTGTGGCGCTGCCACCTATATGTTGAAAACCCGTCCAGCGATTCCCTCCGGAGATCATCATGCCTTCCTACGACTACGACCTCTTTGTCATCGGCGGCGGTTCGGGCGGCGTGCGAAGCGCGCGCGTTGCAGCCTCGCTCGGCAAGAAGGTGGCGATCGCCGAGGAATATCGCTACGGCGGCACCTGCGTGATCCGGGGCTGCGTGCCGAAGAAGCTCTTCGTTTATGCTTCGCAGTTCCACGAACATTTCGAGGATGCGGCCGGCTTCGGCTGGACGGTCGGCGAAAGCACGTTCGACTGGCAGAAGCTGATCGCGGCCAAGGACAATGAGATCGCGCGGCTGGAAGGGCTCTACAAGAAGGGCCTTGCCGGCGCCAATGCCGAAATCCTGGAGACACGCGCCGAACTCGTCGATGCGCATACGATCAGGCTCCTGAAGACGGGCGAGACGGTGACGGCCAGGACCATCGTGATCGCGACCGGCGGCCGGCCGAACCCGCATGAGGCGCTGCCCGGCCACGAGCTCTGCATTTCCTCCAACGAGGCCTTCCACCTGGAAGAATTGCCGAAATCGATCCTGATTGCCGGCGGCGGCTACATCGCCGTCGAATTCGCCAACATCTTCCACGGGCTCGGCGTCGAGACGACGCTGATCTATCGTGGTACCGAAATCCTCTCGCGCTTCGACGAGGACCTGCGCCGCGGGCTGCATGAGGCAATGGTCGCCAAGGGCATCCGCATCCTCTGCCAGGACGTGATGCAGAAGGTGACGAAGGGTGAAGACGGCCTCGTCATCGAGACGCTGAAGAACGGCACGCTCAACGCCGGTATCGTCATGCTTGCGCTCGGCCGCGATCCGAACACGAAGGGGCTGGGGCTCGAAAAGGCGGGCGTTGCAGTCAACGAGCGCGGCGCCATCATCGTCGACGATTATTCTCGTACCAATGTCGAGAACATCTATGCGCTCGGCGACGTCACCGATCGGGTACAGCTGACGCCGGTCGCCATCCATGAGGCGATGTGCTTCATCGAGACGGAATACAAGGACAATCCGACCAAGCCGGATTACGACCTCATCCCGACGGCGGTCTTCTCGCAGCCGGAGATCGGCACGGTCGGTCTTTCCGAAGAAGAGGCGGCCATGCGCTACAAGGAGCTGGAAGTCTATCGCGCCCAGTTCCGGCCGCTGAAGGCAACGCTCTCGGGCCGGGCGGAAAAGATGATGATGAAGCTGATCGTCGATGCCGCAAGCCGCAAGGTGGTCGGCGCCCATATTCTCGGGCATGACGCCGGTGAAATGGCGCAGATCCTTGGCGTCACGCTGAAGGCAGGCTGCACCAAGGACGATTTCGACCGGACCATGGCGCTGCACCCGACAGCCGCCGAAGAGCTGGTGACCATGTACGCGCCGAGCTACCGTATCCGCGACGGCAAGCGCGTCTGATCCATCCTCATGAATTGATTCCTGCCGCACGGGCGGCAGGCGAGGGTGATCCCTGTTTTATGCCGTCCTTGTCGCGAAACGGCTTCGCAGTTCTGCGCGACATGCTTAGCTCGTCAGGCGCGGCGCGCGGATAACCTTCAGGAACAGTGCCTTCATGGCATCAGCAATGCCCTCGGTCGGTGACACCTCGAAATAGAGGCCCGGCGAGGCGCAGGCGGCCATGCGCGTGGATATCTCGTTCTGGAAGGGCTTGATCCAGGTATTGTACCAGTTGTTGCTCGGCAGCGGCAGGTAGGTGGTGTATAGAATGGCGATCTTGACGCCGCGATCCTTGAGCGGCTTGCAGAAGGACGCGTCGATCGGCTCCTGGCAGCGGCCACCCGTTGTCTTCTTGGTGCAGGTCGAAGGCTTGTAGCTGTCGCCCACACCATCCGACACGAAGAACAGGATTTTTTCGGGCTTGGTGTTCGACGTGCCGTCGCCGGCCGGATCGATGATGGTGTTCATCTGCGTCATAGCACTGTCGAAGCTGGTGAGCTGGTCCTGATTGTAGTTCTGATAGGGAATGGTCATCAGGTCGACGGCGTTGGTGTAGTTTTTCACCGTCGTCAGATCCGAGGTGAGATTTGAGATCGTCGTCAGCTTGGCATCCTCTGCCTTGGTGCCGAAGGTGTAGACGCCCATGCGGAACTGGTCGGCGCTGACGCGTTCTGTCTTGGCCGTATCGGTCAGCGCCTGGGTTGCCTGGCGCACCACATCGATACGCATGGCGACGCCGAGGCTCTTGGCGATCGTGTAATTGTTGGAGGCCTGGTCCATCTGGTGGCAGGCGAAGGCGCAGCCGGTCTTGGCCTGCAGCTTGGAAACGTCGGTCGGCGTTGCGGCGACACCCATGGACGGCGTGTTATCCAGAAGGATGTAGAAATCCATGAAGGATGCGGTCTGATATTCCGCCGTCGCCGAGCCCGATATGGTGATCGAGTCCTGGCCGAGGATATGCATGAAGGTGGTGGGTACGGAGGCGCTGAAGGTGACCTTCGAATTGAGCTTGTTGGCCGTCTTGGTGACGTCGATGCTCAGATTCACCGCCACCGAGGTCAACTCGCCGGACATCTGCGAGAAAAAGATGCTGCGGGCATCGGTCTTGGCGACAGAGATGGTGCCGTCTCCCTGCATGGTCATGGCAGCCGCCACCGCATCCGATTTTTCGGAAATCGAGCCGACGGCTGCAGCATCGGCCGCGGCATAGAGCTCGGTGCGCAGGCTCAGTGCATGGGCATAGTCCAGCGCCAGACCGGCAGAGCCTACCAGCGGCACCATCAGCAACGCCGTCATGATGCCGAAATTGCCGGATCGGTCCGAAAGGAACGCGGACGAAAGGATACCCATGCTCAACCCCTATATTATTAGGGTCTGCTTTACATACGAAATCTAAATTAGCCGGAAAATAGCATGGTATATATCGCCTTAACGCCAGGTTCGACGTCGGACTGGCGCAACCGGAGTGACGCTGCGAGCCGGCGATGGAAACTCTTTCGGGGCGCCGAACGCGCTACTAGGCAAGGGAAGCCGAAAGGTTTATAAGCCGCCGCATTCTTTAACGGGCAGGCATCCGGGTAAACCGGGTGGGGAAGCAGATGAGCGACATGGCACAGAATTGGACCCCGAGCAGCTGGCGGAGCAAGCCAATCCAGCAGGTTCCGGAATATCCCGACGCGGCCGCACTGGCGGCGACTGAAGCCACGCTTTCCACCTATCCGCCGCTGGTTTTTGCCGGTGAGGCCCGCCGCCTGAAGAGCGCGCTTGCCAATGTCGCCGAAGGCAATGCCTTCCTGCTGCAGGGCGGCGATTGTGCCGAGAGCTTCCTGGAGCACGGCGCCGACAATATCAGAGACTTCTTCCGTGCCTTCCTGCAGATGGCCGTCGTGCTGACCTTTGGCGCCCAGCTTCCCGTCGTGAAGGTCGGGCGCATCGCCGGCCAGTTTGCCAAGCCGCGTTCGGCGCCGATGGAAACGCAGAACGGCGTTTCGCTGCCGAGCTATCGCGGCGATATCGTCAACGGCATCGAATTCACGCCGGAATCCCGTATCCCGAGCCCGGAGCGCCAGCTCGATGCCTACCGCCAGTCGGCCGCAACGCTGAACCTGCTGCGCGCATTTGCGATGGGCGGCTACGCCAATCTCGACAACGTGCACAAGTGGATGCTCGGCTTCGTCAAGGACAGCCCGCAAGGCGAGCGCTACCGCAAGCTCGCCGACCGCATTAGCGAAACCATGGATTTCATGAAGGCGATCGGCATCACCTCGGAAAACAATCCGAGCCTGCGCGAGACCGATTTCTTCACCAGCCACGAGGCGCTGCTGCTGGGTTACGAAGAGGCGCTGACCCGCGTCGACTCCACCTCCGGCGACTGGTACGCCACATCGGGCCACATGATCTGGATCGGTGATCGCACCCGCCAGCTCGACCACGGGCATGTGGAATATTTCCGCGGCATCAAGAACCCGATCGGCCTGAAATGCGGCCCGTCGCTGCAGCCCGACAACCTGATCGAGCTGATCGACGCATTGAACCCGGCCAACGAAGCCGGCCGCCTGACGCTGATCTGCCGCTTCGGCCATGACAAGGTCGCCGACAGCCTGCCGAAGCTCATCCGCGCCGTCGAGCGCGAGGGCAAGAAGGTCGTCTGGTCCTGCGACCCGATGCATGGCAACACGATCACGCTCAACAACTACAAGACGCGGCCCTTCGAACGGATCCTCTCGGAAGTCGAAAGCTTCTTCCAGATCCACCGTGCCGAAGGCACGCACCCGGGCGGCATCCATATCGAGATGACCGGCAAGGACGTAACCGAATGCACCGGCGGCGCCCGCGCCGTCACGGCCGAGGACCTGCAGGATCGCTACCACACCCATTGCGACCCGCGCCTCAACGCCGACCAGGCACTCGAGCTGGCCTTCCTGCTGGCCGAGCGCATGAAGGGCGGGCGTGACGAGAAGCGGATGGCCGCAAGGGCCTGAGGCGATTAGCCGATAGAGTTTGAAAAGCCCGGCCTAGAGCCGGGCTTTTTGTTTGTGGAGTCACAGGCATCGCCAGTACCCCCTGTGATAAGCCCACCGATAAGGGAGGCGAGGGCTTCACCGCAACTGAACATGAAGATGGTCGTCGTGACGCGCAGCGCGGCATCCCTGAAACCGCACATGATCGTCGGTGATGCCGAGCGCTTTTTTCAGATGCGGTTCAAGAAATACCTTCTCCACTCCGAACCGGCTCACGCCCTCGGTGGTGAGCCAATTCACCGCCGCCACCGTCCGTTGCTTCTGAAGCCGGTAGGCAGGAAACAGCGGCTGGAGAACATCGAGGTCCAAACGCCCCGTCAGCCAGTCGTTCCGCCCCTTGCATGGCTGCTCATCACTATTGGCGGGCTGTTCGAAAGCGAAATAGCCGATTGGTGAGCGGGTGACATCATCAAGGAAATTACCGCTGGAATCCTCGTAATAATAGGCGAAGTCGAGCTTCCTGCCGTCAGTATGCGACAAATGCGGCAGCAGCGGAAAGCCGGTCAGGAAGGGGAAATTGGCATCCAGTGCGATCGTTGTCGTGCCGGGAAATTGCCTGTCCATATTGTCTGCAAGGGCATAGGCCAGATTGCGCACTGCAGGCGTGACATAATTTCGATTGAGGGCGCAGTAGACCGGTGAGCGGACGACAAGCTTGTCTGCAGCGTCTGCCAGACAGGACAGGGGAACACGCCCGAAGATCGGCGCGACGATGCTGGTGACAATCGTCAGGCTGGTATAGACGAGCAGGAAGATTGCGAGCTTCGGCACAAATCTACGCACGGCCCAAAGGCGTGCAACCACGATGCCGACGAGATAAGCGAGACCGCCGATCTGTGTGAGCAGGGTCAGAAAGACGACGATTGCGAAGCGAAAGCCGAAACGAAGCATCTGATGCTTTTTTTCACCGGAGGTTGCGATTTTCTTCCATTGCCATTCTCATGAGCGATGACACAAGAGGTAAGTTTGATGCGAACACGTCCGGCCGCGCGGCTGCTTCTGCTCGATCAGTTCGGGTGCGTCCTGCTTTTCAAATTCGTCTTCAGATCGGGCGCGCTTGCGGGGCGGCAATATTGGGCGACGCCGGGCGGCGGGCTTGAGGAGGGCAAGACGTTCGAGGCCGCGGCCTTGCGCGAACTCGCGGAGGAAACCGGCCTCCATGTGGATCAGGTGGGATCATCGATCGGCAGCCGGTCTTTCGAATTTCAGCTCCACAATGGCGAGATGGTGCGCGCCGAGGAGCAGTTTTTTGTGGTGCGGACCGAGCGTGGGGCGATCTCCGATAGCGGCTGGACGGATCTGGAACGAGAGGTCATGGCGGATCACCACTGGTGGTCGACGGAAGAACTGCTTGCCAGTGCCGACGTCATTTTCCCGGATGGTATCGTCGATCTCATGAAGACCGCAGTCTCGCAGCCTGCGTTGCCTATCGCCATGAGACGC
Organism: Sinorhizobium sp. B11; assembly: GCA_039725955.1. NCBI lineage: Bacteria > Pseudomonadati > Pseudomonadota > Alphaproteobacteria > Hyphomicrobiales > Rhizobiaceae > Sinorhizobium > Sinorhizobium sp. B11. The sequence continues at coordinate 2,069,561 of CP091034.1, read as the reverse complement.
TGACCGAGGCCCTTGTCGTGACACCACGCGCCCTGTATGCATTGCGCATGACCCGTGTACCGACCCTGTCCGGCCTGTATTACGCGCTGCTCCCATAGAGCGGTGACGGTCATCTATTCGAAACCCGAACGCCGCACGGTCGGCGGCGCGTGTTTCAGCAGAAGGTCTCCGGCCTCACGGCCCCACTGGAGACCCTCATGACCATCAATTTTCAGCCTTCCATCAAGCTTCGATCGGAGTTTCTGCGCGTTCTCGCGGAGCGCGGATTCATCCAGCAGTGCACTGATCTCGAAGCCCTCGACAACCGGCTCGGCACCGGGATCGCGACAGCCTATAACGGTTTTGACCTCACGGCCGACAGCCTGCATGTCGGGCATCTCATCCCCATCATGATGCTGCGCTGGTTTCAGAAGACCGGCCACAGGCCGATCGCGCTGATGGGCGGCGCCACGACGCGGCTCGGCGATCCGAGCTTTCGCGATACGTCGCGGCCATTGCTCAGCGAAGAACAGATCGCCGCCAATCTCGCCGGCATCCGGCGCATCTTCGAGCGGTTCCTGACCTTCGGCGGCGGGCCGACAGATGCGCTCATGGTCAACAATGCCGACTGGCTTGGTAGCCTGAAATACCTGGATTTCCTGCGCGATGTCGGTCCGCATTTCTCCGTGAACCGGATGCTGACCTCCGAGAGCGTGCGCCAGCGGCTGGAGCGAGAGCAATCGCTCTCGTTGCTCGAATTCAACTACATGGTCATGCAGGGTTATGACTTTCACGTGCTTGCCGAAACGCATGGCTGCCTGCTGCAGCTCGGCGGTTCGGACCAATGGGGCAATATTCTCAGCGGCGTCGAGTTCGGGCGGCGTGCCGGCGGGCGAACGCTGTTCGGTTTGACGGCGCCGCTGCTCACGACCGCGTCGGGTGCGAAAATGGGCAAGAGCGCATCGGGCGCGGTCTGGCTGAATGCAGATCGGCTGTCGCCCTACGAATTCTGGCAGTTCTGGCGCAACACCGAGGATGCCGATGTCGGCCGCTTCATGCGGCTCTTCACCGAGCTGCCGCTTGACGAGATTGCGCGCCTGGAAGCTTTGCGCGGCTCCGAGATCAATGTTGCGAAGAAGGTGCTTGCCGACGCGGGTGACACGGCTCTGCCATGGCGCAGACGCGGCGACGCAAGCCTCCGAGACCTCTCGCCGCATGTTTGAAGAGGGCGAGGCCGCTGCAGGATTGCCGACGGTTGCCATCGAGGGCGATCTGCTGCGCCAGGGCCTGCCGCTGCCGGATGCGCTTGTCGCATCAGGGCTTGCAAGGTCGAAAAGCGAGGCGCGGCGGCTGATCCTCGGCGGCGGCGTGCGTGTCAACAGCAGCAACGTGTCCGATGAAGCCATGCGGCTTACCGATACCGACATGGAGGAGGGCGTCATCCGCCTGTCGGTCGGCCGGAAGAAAACATGTGCTGTTGCGGCCGGAACCGTAATGCCATCGCGAAAGGGCTGCCTCACACGGCAGGCGGCCCGCTTGCCGATGTCAAAGGGCATGGTGCTGACGGAAATGCCGCTGCAGGAAAGACCGGGCCTTGACGAAGCTCCATGTCCTGGGCGCGTCGGGCAGGAAACCATCGTCGTTCAGGATATCACTCAGCGGTGACGCGAAGAGTTCGGCCGCCTCGTTGCGGTCTGGTGCATGATGGGCGCCATCGAGGATCGCGGCTGATGTGGAGCGGCTCGATGCCAGAATGAAAAGCTCGGGGTGGCAATGAACGGGATCGTAGGCGAGGCCGATCGCGAAGGCGGTGGAGCGATCGATATCGGTGACGGCAACCTCCTCGGCAAGTTCGCGGGCCGCCTCGTCGAAGAGATCGACTTCTTCGCTGGCACCCGGCTCCGCATAACCGCCGATCAGATAAAGGGCGCCTGGATTCTGCTCCGCAGTCAGGCTCCGCTTGGTGACGATCACCTGCTGGTCCGCGGTAACAAGGATAATGGTGAGCCCCAGCGGATCGGAGCGCTCGGCGTCAGGGTGCTCCGCGGCAAAGCCGGCATGGCGGGTCACGACATAGGCGGAGAAGCTCGTGCTTTGGGCCATGATGGTCAATCCGCCATTCTCGATGCGATGCTCGGCCAAGCGCAGGAGCTGCCCGTCGAAGGCCGTTGGGTGTCTTTCGAGAAAGCGATCCCAGCCGGCCCGCCGCAGCGCCTCGACCGGCTCGGAAAGCCGGAAGGTTCCGGCGCAACGGCAATGAATATGATCGACTGATATTGTGAATGCCTGGTCTGCGAATGTCATGCGCGCAATGTCTTTCTCAGCAATTCGATCGTCTCGGCAACAGATGGCCCCTTTATCGGTGGCGGCTCGGCCCGCTCGCAGAATTCGCGCCAGATGAAGAAGGTCAGCTCGGCCCCATCGGTCGGGGTTTCGCCCGGGCCTTCGGCAAAGGTCTGCAGCAGACGGTAGCGCTGATCCTGCCAGAAGAGGTCTTCCACCCAGTCGTAGATCGGGATGATGTGGAAGTGGATGGGAAAGCCGGGCGAGTGGCCGTAGCGGCCAATATAGACGCGCTTTGCGCCGAGCACCTTACCGAGGGCATGCTGAGCTTTCGCCAATAACGGGCCGAGCTCGCACAAGGCTTCAGCCGACAGGTCTGCAAGATCGTTGGTGAAGCTTCGCGAACTGACCATGAGATAGCCCGGCAGGGCGGAATTGATGCGATGGTTCACCAGCCAGCCGGATGTTTCGGACACATGGAACTGTGCAGGAATTTCCAAGGATGCCTTCCTCTCTTGCGTGGGCATGCGCGCAGATTCGCAAATTGGCTGACGATGACGTGCTTCGGCAAGGGCCGTGACTTTCGCTTCTTGTCGGGCAAATTGCGGACGCACCGAGAGGGAATGTCTTGACTGAAATTGCATGCGCCATTTTCTGGCGGGAAGGCCGGGTTCTGCTGGTCAGACGTGCAGGGCACAAAGAGCGCTTTCCTGATTGCTGGGATCTGGTCGGCGGCCATGTTGAAGCCGGCGAGAGCCCCGCGGCGGCAATGGTGCGCGAGGCAAAAGAGGAAGTTGGCCTGACCCCATCCCGATTTCGAAAGCTCGCCGAGCAGCCCGAGGAAGACACCATCTATCATCTCTTCCTCGTGAGCGAATGGCAGGGTGGAGAACCTGTATTGCTGGGAGATGAGCATACGGCGGCGCAGTGGGCCACGCCCGTTCAGGCCGAGGCGCTGGACGATTTGGGCCACCCACAATGGTGTTCGATCTTCCACGAGATTCAAGAACAGTCTCTGGCCGGTGATATGCGTGGCTAATCGAAGTCAATTGCCTGAGACCGGACAATATATATAGATATATCTATATTTAAAGTGCGGGCCGGATTCCTGAATAAACGCGGCCCGCAATGTCTTACAGGCTCGTCGCAAGATCCCAGTTGTAGACGCAGCGATCAAGGCCGATGGCGATTTCCAGCACGAGAACATCCTGTTCCACAGCCGGGCCCTTTTTCGGCAGCGTCCTGTAGCGCTCGGGAAAATCCGTGCGGCGCGAGATAGAGCAGACTTCCATCCACTTGTCGCCGTTATCCACCTCCACATCGACTGTCGTCTGCGAATAGGCGGGCAGCCGGTCGGAAGGCACGATGCGGGTCGGCAGCGGGATGAGCGCGGCGATCATTCGGCGCACGGGCTCCAGCGCAGCGGCATGATAGTCGTTGCCGCTGTCAGCCGTGTAGGCGCACTGGAATTCCAGCTGCCAGAACTCCTTCAGGCGCATGTGCTTGGTCGGCTGCTCCTGCTCGCGCCGGTAGGATCGGCCGGCCTGCCAGACGCAGAGGGGCAGACGCGTCCTCGAATGATTGCCGAGAATGTGCTGCATGTAGACGTAGGTCGAGGGCGTCGTTTCCGGCCTCAGCACGAGCGGCGCCTCGGTCTCGGTCAGTTGCTCCTGCGCCCAGATATCGGCATTGGTGTAGGCGTCCGAAATGAGGGCGCGAGGCGTCAGCGCCGGCGCCTCGACCCTTCTGACATCCCACGCGGGGTTGACCGCTCGGAGGAAGGTTCGCACCTCCTCGGAAAAGAAACGGACCATGTGGTCACGCATGTTGATTTCGCGCTCTTCCCAGTGGACGAGCGAATTGACATTGAAAAGATTGAGCACGGTGCCTGTCTCCCTGGCAGCCCTAACAGAAGGATGGGGGCTTTACGTCCAGCAGTTCGCCGGACGCATCAGGGCATCCGGACGTTACGGCTGGACGCGGAGACCTCGTCCGCCAAAAGCGCGCAGAACGGCAACCTGCGGGCAGGTGCGGTCGAGACGGAAAAGATGCGCGCTGTTGGAACTCATGGCTGACGTCGTATCCGCGGGACCAGCGCTTGTCAAACCGGCTGCTCGCCTTGCGAGCAACGCTTCATCCATGCATTCTGCCGGCATGAGCGACATGGATCTGGACCATATTCTTGGAGAACTCGCGGCCCGCGAGCCGATCTTTCACCGGCGCGAATTCGGCACGTCGCGTGCCGATCTCGAACGGATGACCGATAGCAACTTCTGGCAGATCGGTGCGAGCGGAAAAGTCTATCAGCGCGGCTATGCGATCGAAACGTCGCTTGCGCGCTACGAGAAAGGGCCAGAGCCGCATGATTGGCCCTGCCGGGATTTCACCATCACGGTGCTGGCGGACAGGCTCTTCCTTCTCTCCTACATTCTCGAGGAGCCGCAGCGCGTAACGCGCCATTCGACCATCTGGCGTCAGGCCGCCGATGGCTGGAAGATCGTCTTCCATCAGGGCACGCCGATGGGGTGAGCCGGTTCGGCGCTCATCGCTATTGCACCAGTACCGACTGCTCGCAGTGAACATCCGTCACCCGCACATCGGCTTCGCCGATCTTGACGCCGAGCAGGGTGAGTGTGTTGACAAGCAGCTCGTCGAGCGGCTTGGCAAGCCCGGTCAGCGTATCGGCGACCGCGCCCTGGATGACGGCCTTCGGCAGGCCGATACCGAGACCGAGCATGGTGACCTGGATGTCGGCATTGGTAAGCAGGCTGGTGACCGTCGAGGTCAGCGTGTCCCTGGTCGAAACATTTTTGATGGTCTTGGCGGAAATGTCCTGCGCAGCTTGATGCCGGCAATCGAGCTGATGCCAAGAACATTCAGATCAAATGCAAGCCGCACCTGGGCGGTGCGCACGACTGCACCCGTGGTGCCGACGGCGTTGGAGGCCATTTCCTTCGGCGGCTCCCCGATCGCGAGCGTCAGTTTCGCGCCGGCAATGCCGGGGACTGCGGCGCTCAGGTTGACGGCCACCTGCTTCTTCTGGTTGGCGGCGATTGCGGCAGCCGAAAGGATATCCATCATTCTGGCATCGACATATCGCCCTGCAACTGATGATGCTCTGCTCCAACGCTTCAGTTTTCCTGAAGCCTTTGATCAGCGCTTTGGATTTGACTGGCTGTTGTGCCGACGTCACTCTCCGGACTATTTCAGGGGGAACGGACATGAACGAACATCATGCGGGCGGGTGCCTGTGCGGCGCAGTGCGGTTCGAAGCGCGGGAGAGGCCCGATGTCCTGGTCGGCTGCCATTGCTCGCAGTGCCGGCGACAGACAGGGCTCTATTATGCCTCGGCCGACGTGCCGGTTTCGGCCGTCACGATAACAGGCGAGGAAAACCTGCGCTGGTATCAGTCAAGCGATGAGGCCCGGCGCGGTTTCTGCTCGCAATGCGGTTCGGCACTGTTCTGGCAAAGGCTGGGCGGGCCGGCTATTTCCATCCTGGCCGGCGCTTTCGACGAACAGAACGGGCTCAGCTTCGGCTATCATATCTTCTGTGCCGGTAAGGGCGATTTCTACGAGATTCCAGATGGCGTTCCGCAATATGCTGCGGGACGGCCGTAGAGCTTTTTGATTCACGCAATTCCCTACGCAAAACCGCTACACGCCTTTGCTGGAATTGCTTTAGGCCTTCACGAAGCGGTAGGCGCTGTCCTTGCGTTCGGCATGACCGACGCCCGGATAGGACCAGTGATAGCCGAGCAGCTTGATCTTTTCCGAAGCAGCGCGGTCAAGAAGCATCCGGCGGTTTTTCAGGGCGGTTTCGGGATCTGTGTCGAAGCCGAAATGCCAGGCGGGGTGCTCGAAGAAGATCACGTCATTGGTGCAGGCGTCACCGGTGATGAGGAGATTGCCGTCGCCGGCCAGTTCCAGCGAGATATGGCCTGGCGTGTGGCCCGATGTTTCGATCACCTGCATTCCAGGCAGGATTTCCTGACCCGGCTTGACGAGGGTGAGCCGGTCCTTCACCGCAAAGAGATCACGCTGCGCACCGCGGGCGAAATCGTGCAGGACGGCGGGCATATGGGTCTCGTAGTCCTTGTCGGTCCAGAAGTTCCATTCTGTTTCGCTGACGAAATACTGGGCATTCGGATAGAGCAGCTTGCCACCGGCCAGGGTCGTTGCGCCGGAATGATCCGGATGGGCGTGAGTGAAGATCACCTTGGTGATGGCTTCCGGCTCGATGCCTGCTGCCTTCAGGTTGGCGGCGAGCTTGCCGGCGCTTGCCTGGAAATGCGTGCCGGAGCCGTTATCGATGAGGATCAAGTCGCTGCCATGGCGGATGAGCGGAATATTGGCCTGGACTGGCGCACCCGCCGCGTCGCCGCCGAGCTGCGCCAATATCGGCCGGCGCTCTTCCGGCGTCGCGTCGGGAAGCAGGACTTCGGCGGGCAGGGTGATGAAGCCGTCGCTGACGACAGTGATATCGAAGGCGCCGTGCGTAAAGCGATAGGACGCCGCCGCATAGGTGCCGCGCGGCAGGACAAGGGCCGCCGCGCCCGAGAGGGCGCCGGCCAGAAGCTGACGGCGCGTGGCCGACAGGCCGAGATTATCCGGATTGTTCATCTGCTCGTCTCCTCGTCGGTATCACCATGAGGAGACAATAACAGCACAACGATAGGACTTCGCCTATAAAATTCAATATTATCAATTATTTACATTGATTTTCAGTTCTTTACGGCTGATGCCGGGTCACCATACCGGACAACCATTCCCTGACGACGGCGACAACCGCAGATCAGGAAGAAAAAGGCGCGCCACAAGGGCGCGCCGGCAACTCTTCGAGAGAACTCAGCCCTTGATGAAGGCCAGCAGGTCCGGGTTGATGACTTCCGGGTGCGTGGTGCACATGCCGTGCGGGAAGCCCGGATAGGTCTTCAGCGTGCCGTTCTTGAGCAGCTTGGCGGAGAGCGGCGCGGAATCGGCATAGGGGACAATCTGGTCGTCATCGCCGTGCATGACGAAAACGGGCACGGTGATCTTCTGAAGGTCTTCGGTGAAGTCGGTTTCGGAGAAGGCCTTGATGCAATCGTAATGGGCCTTGGCGCCGCCCATCATGCCCTGGCGCCACCAGTTTTCGATCACGCCCTGGCTGACCTTGGCGCCCGGACGGTTGAAGCCGTAGAAGGGGCCGGTGGGTATATCGAGGTAGAACTGGGCGCGGTTGGCAACGAGGGCTGCGCGGAAGCCGTCGAAGACTTCGAGCGGCAGGCCGCCGGGGTTCTTGTCCGACTTGACCATGATGGGCGGCACGGCGCCGATGATCACGGCCTTGGCGACACGACCTTCCTTGGCGCGGGCGACATAGTGGACGACTTCGCCGCCGCCGGTCGAGTGGCCGATATGGACGGCATTCTTGAGATCGAGGTGATCGGTCAGTGCGGCAACGTCAGCCGCATAGGTGTCCATCTCGTTGCCTTCCCATGTCTGGGTGGAGCGACCGTGGCCACGGCGGTCATGGGCGATGACGCGAAAACCCTTTTCGAGGAAAAACATCATCTGTGCGTCCCAATCGTCGGAGCTGAGCGGCCAGCCGTGATGGAAGACGATCGGCTGGGCATCCTTCGAACCCCAATCCTTGTAGAAGATTTCAGTTCCGTCCTTGGTCTTGATGAAAGGCATGGTCTGGCTCCGATTTTCTGATGATGTTGAACTGGTTGCGGCAAGCATGGTTTTCGGCAGGGCGAGGGCCGCAATGGCCGCGCCGCCTGTCAGAAGAACGTCCCGCCGTGTGGCATCCGCTGTCAGTGCAATGCTGCGTTCATTCTCAGCTGTGGGCATGATCGCCTCCGTGTGGGCTTCTCCGCGCCTCTTCGACGAGAATAAGCTGACCCACTTCCGGCGGCGATGCGAGTTAACAGTCGTAAATTGATGCAAAGCAATAATGACAGCAATGCGCCATTAGGCGTAATTACCTCATGAACACAATATGTTATCAGCAGGTTTTTCTTCTCAGAGCCGCTGCATGTTGCGCCGGACGGCCTGCCTGTTCTCCTCGAATGATCTTGCTTCCCTGCGCCAATGCTCGAAGTGGCCGCCGTCGCGCAATCTGACCGCGGCGTCTCGGCCAACCATCTTCTCGGCCGCCGCCTCATCACCCATGTGCTCCAGCACCTCAGCCACCATATCGAGCAGGGCGGCATGATCGTTGGTATCGTAGACCGAGCAGAGCAGCTTGAGCCGGGGGCTGCCGGAAGCAAGTTCGCGGGCGGCGTGCTCGGCCAGGTCTTCGGAGGAAAAGGAAAGCGGGGCAAACCAATATGCAAGGTAGGCGAGGTCTCGCAAATGCGGACCCGGGCCCGCCAGATCGAAATCGATGATCGCGATCGGAAGGCCGTCCCGGAAGATCATGTTATAGGGTGCGAAATCATTGTGGCAGATCACGTCGTTGCGGTCGGCAACGGGGTAGGTGTAGGCCCAATTGCCATCGGGTACGAAATCAAGGTCTTTCGTCGCGTCATGGAATTGCCGCAGCATGCCCACGGCTTCGACGAGCGCGGCATCATTCGTCCAGAGCGTGTCCGGCATCGTCGCAGAACCCGCCATGTAAGAGAGGATTTCTCTTCCGCTGGCATCGATGCCAAGGAAGCGCGGGGCATGGCCATAGCCTCGCCTCTCCAGTTGCTCCAGGAGCTTGTGGACATTGCCGCTGTTTGGGCCGATCGCACGGCGGACAGTATTGCCAACCCTGACAACGCCGGCATTGACATTGCCGCCGGCAAGCGGGATTTCCTCTGAAATCGGCATCGTCGTCCCCCGGGCATGGTTCGCTCGTGACCGAATAGCGGAAACAGGCACCTTTGCCCATGCACCGCTTGCGATCTGTTCAGGAGATCGCGACGTCACCCGCCCGCCTCTTGTCGAAGCCGCGGAAACTGCGATGTGCCAGCGGTGCAAGCGTCGTCACGAGATAGGCAAGGCCCGTCAGGAAAAGTGCGGCCGAGAGGCCGAAGCCATCGATCAGCGCGCCGCCGACAAGGCCGCCGAAGGGAATGAGCGCCCAGCAGAGTGCGGCATTCAGCGAGGTGACGCGCCCCATCAGCGGCTTCGGGATGCGCTCGAAAAGCACAGCCGTGAGAATGGGATTGAGGAAGCCCGAGGCGAAGCCGCCGATGGCGAGGATCGCGAAGATCAGGGCGAGTGGGGAGTCCATTGCAAAGACCAGGAAGCGGGGGAAACCCGTCAACAGAAAGGCGACCGTGTAGACGGCAAGCCGCGGTAGGCGCTCGCTGATCATGGCGGCAATCGCAGCGCCGATCATCGACGCACAGGAGAAGACGGCAAACAGGGTTCCGAGCAGGGCCGGGCCATGGCCGGCCCCCTGGGTCCAGACCGGAACCAGGACGACATAGTAGGCCTGATCGAGCAAGTTGGTGGTCGCTACCATCAGCACGATTGCGACGAGCACGGCATCACGCCGCATGAAGTGCCAGCCTTCCGCGAGTTCCCGCCCATAGGCCTTGATGCCGGATGCTGCGGACTTCACTGCATGCCGAATTGCAGGAATGCCGATAGCGACGATCAGCGCGGAAGCGGCGAAGGTGACGGCGTTGACCACCAGCGCCTGGCTCGGCCCGACAAGGGCAATCAGCCCACCGGCACCTGCCGCACCCACCGTCGATGCGAGGCGGTCGATGACGCCGATGACCCCGGTCACGCGTTCCAGCGGTACGGCGGCAAGCCCGGCAATATCGGGGACCATGGATTGTTTTGCAGCATCGGAGGGGCCGCGCAGCACCCCCATGACAAAGACAGTCGGCAGTAGGATCGGCATGGTGAGCAGGTCGAGGAGATGCAGGAGCGGCACGAGACCGACCGTGATCACCGAGGCGCTGTCGCAGATGATGGCAACGCGTTTGGGGCCGACACGATCGATCATGGGGCCGCCGAGCGCCTTGGCGACGACATAGGGCAGCATTTCCATCATAGCGACGATGCCGGTCAGCATGGCGCTGCCTGTGGTGCTCAGTACCAACCAGGGAATGGCGATGCCCGAGAGGCGCGTGCCCGAAAGGGAGAGCATTTCTGCAACTGCGAGCGCGACAAAGGGGCTGCGGCTCATGGCTCGCTCTCTTCCTCGCCATACGGCAGGCGGCCCGGATAGGGAAAGGCGTGCAGCATGACAGTGAAAGGCACCGTGTCGGCGGGCAGTGGCTCGCCAAGGGCCGGGGCTTCACGCATCGCTTCCATGAGAAACTCGTTCAGCCGCGTCGTCAGGGCTTCGGCTTTCTCGGCGGTCAAGCGAATGACGATGTCGCTTGCGGTGCTGGCCTTGCGCCATTCGAGCGGCAGTTCGGCATATTCCTCGGCGGCCTTCTGCATCTGGCCGACCTGCTGGGAGAGTATCGCCTGCGCGAAGGCGACGTCCATGTCGAAAGCCTCACCTTCGCTTTCCGCCGGTCGCACCGAGGTGATCTCGTGGGAAGCCTTCCACCAGCGATCCCGGCGCGATGTCGCAGGCGCGTCCTCGATGAAACCATATTGGGCGAGCTGGCGCAGGTGGTAGCTCGTGGCACCACTGTTTAGGCCGAGGCGCGCGGCAAGCTGGGTTGCCGTTGCGGGACCATCGATGCGCAGCATGCCGAGCATGCGCAGGCGTACCGGATGGGCGAGCGCCTTCAGAGCGGTGACATCGGGAACGATCTCGCGGACGTTACGCGAGGTGGCTGACGCTTGTGTAGGGACTGGCGGTTTCATGACGACAGCCTAATATCACAAACGATTCTTTGCAAATGTTTCTTTGCAAACTCTGAGAGAGGCTTTCAGTCGGCCGGAGCCCGGGCGTTGCGCCGTTCCAGCGCCACCTTGAGCAAGGCATGGGCCGAAAGAAGCGGAGAGGATTCGCTATCACCGAGGATCAGAAGACCGGCGGAAGCACCTTCAGGTGTTATGTCCAGATGCCTGCCGGGTACGATGGCGACGGGCTTGCCCGAGGTCAGGAAAGTACGGATCGTGGCTGCAACGCCATCGGCCAACCAGAGCGGGCCGGAAAGACCGATACAGAAGGCAGCATCGAAATCCTCCGTCACGATCTGGCCGAGATGTAGCGTATCGGCGAGATCATCTCGGGCAGCGCGGTCGGCGAGGAAGCGGCGGGTCGATGGTTCCGGATGCGTGGTCTGACGCAATTCGCTGGTCAGATCAGGGAATCCGCCCGACGGGGTTGCCAGGACGACCTCTGCATGTGCGTCTCTGAAGAGATAATAGGCCGGCGCGAGGCATGAGATCCGGACCTCGCTTCTATCTCCATCCATGGCGAGAACGATCAGAATACGGATGGGTATGTCGCCGTCCATGGCATGCTCCTCTTGAAGGGCAATGATGCACGGATGGCGAGTGGCGGACGAGTTGATCGTTGTAAATCGGTGTAAAGGGGTCAGCCTGCAGCACCCGAAAGCTGCGCCGGCTCATGACCGAGGGCTTCGAGATCGAGGTTGATGCGACGTTCCCAGCCGGCGGCGCGATCCTGTCTTGCAGCTGTGCGTGCCACTTCGAGGATCGCCGAAGCGGCATCCAGTGCGTCCGGGCCTTGTCCCTTTGCGGTGACCAGCGCTTTCACCCGCAGGAGTTCGGGCAGGCACCAGCGCTCGCCCGAGACATCGCAATGGACAAGTGCAGCATCGATTACGCTGCCGGCCTCTATATGCTGGCCGAGGCCGGAGAGGGCTTGCGCCTCGATGGACTGGAAGTAGGTGCGGAAGAGATTGAATCCGGCGCGATCGAGGATATCCATCGCCGGACGCAGCTTTGCGAGACAGAGCCGGTATTCGCCGGCATGCAGATGCAGCTCCGCTTCGAATCCATCGGCATAGGTGTGCCAGACATCGAGCGACAGGGCCTTGGTATGGTCGCGCAGCAGCCGGATCGCGTTCGCGGCTTCTTCGTCATTGCCGGAGTGAAGCGCAAGCGGGCAGACGGCTTCGGCGAGCAGATTGCTGATCGAATGGTTGTGGCCGATCTCGCGGGCGTAGCGCATGGTCTCTTCGACCTCGTCCAGCGCGGCCTTCTCGTCGCCCGACATCCAGAGGCAACGGGCCAGGATGATGCGCGCCGTCACGCGCTGGTCGAACTGGAAGCGTACGGAGTGGCGCGCCTGCGGCACATGCTCGTAGTCGGCCAGCATGGCCAGAAGCTCATCGCGGGCTTCGGCATGGCGGCCGAGCCAGTGCAGCGTTGCGGCCCTCATGCGCCTGCCGATGATAATATCGCTCGGATCGGAGGAGGAGGGAGCAAGGGCTGCAAAACGCGCCGCCAGCTCCAGTCCCTGGCGCGGCTCGGCGCGGTTCAGCATGTCGACCCAGAGCGCCCAGATGGCGCGCAACTGATGGTCGATATCGCCGAGCTCCTCGGCAATGCGCCTGGCGGTCGTCCAGGCAGCGACGCCAAGTTCCGGCGCATGGGTGGCGCGCAGCTGCGGCCAGCCCAGTGCGGCATAGAGCTTCATGCGGCTCCTCTCATCCAGGCCGTGGCGGGCATCGAGAAAGGCGATCGCATGGGTCAGCGCCGCCAGGCATTCGTCAAGCAGCGACAGGCGGAAGAAGAGTGGCAGGGCAGCGACCGTCAGGCGCACGCCGAGCAACGCGTCGCCGGATGGACCGAAGGCCCAGTCGACGGCTGCGCGCAAACCCGGAACCTGCTGGGCGAAATCGTCAGGCCATTCCTCCGGCAGGGCGGCGTAGAGATCCTGCTCGGCGCTTTCGAGCGCGACGGAGAGATGAGTGGAGAAGCGGGCCATGGCGCCGGGGAGTTCGCCCGATGCGCCAAGCTTCTCACCGGCATAGAGGCGCGTCGTATCCAGCAACCGGTAAAGCGTTTCGTCGGTCGCGTTCTCGACCACGACCAGCGATTTGGCGACAAGGGCGGCAAGCAGATCCTCTGGCTCGCTGCCGGAGAGCACGGCACCTGCGGCCCTGCCACTGAAGCGGCCGCGGAAGACGGAGAGTTCGCGCAGGGCCTGCTGCTCCTGCGGCGACAGGATGAGATAGCTCCAGTCGAGCGTGGCGCGCAGCGTCTGGTGGCGCGGCAGGGCCGTGCGCCGGCCGCGGGTCAATACCCGGAAACAGTCGGACAGCGAGCGGGAGAGGGCGGCAATGCCCATCGCCTCCAGCCTGCCGGCCGCAAGCTCGATTGCCAGCGCGATACCGTCGAGCCTCGTGCAGATATCGACGACATCGGTGGCATCCTCATCCGTCAGTTCGTAACCGCCGAGGCAGGCATCGGCGCGTTCGACGAAGAGCTGGACGGCGGGCGAGACGAGAGCAGCTTCCGCCGTCACGCCTGACGCCGGCAGGTCGAGGGGCAGCAGGCGGTGAACGCGTTCGCCATCGGCGCGCAGCGGCTCACGGCTGGTGGCGAGGATATGCAGATCGGGCGCTTCCGCGAGCAGATCCTCGGCAAGCTCGGCGATATCGGCCACGACATGCTCGCAGCTATCCAGCACGAGCAGGAGGTTGCGTGGCTGCAGATGGACGGCGATTTCCCTGACGATGTCATCGCTGCGGGAGAGGATGCCGAGCGCAGACGCCAAGACGGTGGGCACAAGATTTCCGGTCGCGACTTCCGACAGGTCGATCCAGACGATTTCGCCTTCGAAGCCGCCGCGCGCAATCAGGGCGCGGGCGACGGTGGACTTGCCGATGCCGCCAGGACCGGCAATCGTCACCAGCCGGCTCTTGGCAAGCTGTCCGGCCACGGCCGCGATCGTCTGTTCGCGGCCGAAGATGCGCCCAGGCAGGCGTTCCGGACGGGATTTCTGAGGTATCGGTGAGGCGGCGGCAGGCTCAGCGCCATTGCTGCGGCGGTTGACGGGAGCGATGAACGTATAGCCGCGGCCCGGCACATTGGCGATGAACTGCGGCTCGCGCCTGACGTCGCCCAATGCCTTGCGCAGCGCCGAAACATGGACGCGCAAATTGGCCTCATCCACGAAAGTCTCAGGCCAGACCTGCCTGACGATCTCGGCATTGGTCTTCAACTCGCCCGGATGATGGAGCAGAAACAGGAGTATGTCGATGGCGCGGCTACCGAGCGGCACGGCAGAACCGTCCCGCATCAGGCTGCGCCTGGCGGGCACGATCGAAAATGCGCCGAAGTGAAACTCTTCTTCCAAACCCGGCCCCTTGCGTGGTGCCGGCAGGTTGATCCCAATGGCAGCGCCCTGTCAAATGAAACGCAGCGGCAGGGCGGGAATTGCAAGGGGATTTCAGATGTTTAAGGCCACGCTATTTTAGCGGCGTCAAGCCTGTCCGCGTTCCCCAAGGATGGCGTTCAGCCGGGAGACGTCTTCGCGCAGCGCGGTCAGTTCCGTCAGAACCCGCATGTCGATCTTCTGATGCAGCGAGAGCACCTCCAGTTCAGCCTTCAGGTTCACCTCGTAATCCTTGGCCGCTTCGAAACGGTCGCGTTCAGCCTGACGGTTCTGCGACATCATGATGATCGGCGCCTGGATGGCGGCGAGCATGGAGAGGATCAGGTTCAGGAAAACGAAGGGATAGGGGTCGAAGGCGCGGGTCATCAGGATGACCGTATTGATGACCGTCCAGATCAGGAGGAAGGCGAGGAAGGCGAGGATGAAAGACCATGAGCCGCCGACGCGGGCGATGCCATCCGCCAACCGCTGGCCGACGGAAGATTCGGCAGCAATGGCAGCGTTGATGTCGGTGGAGATGATCTTGCGCTCATGTGCCTTGGCCAGCACGCGCTTTTCGATGTCACCCAGTTCTTCGGCCGATTTGCCGAAATGCAGGTGGACGAAATTCGGAAGATTATACATGGCATTGTCCCGGGAATGGATCGAATTGGCGCGCAGTATTCCGCCACTGCTGCAAATTGCAATGCGTATCGGCGTCGCGCAAGGCAAACAGAAGTGTGAGTCAGCATTCATAAATTTTTCGCCGCAGATCGTTACGGCTTTTGACGCCGCTTATTGCGGTGCACGAAGGGGCGGATTAAATGAATGACATGACACAGGAAAACGCTCTCTCCCATACGTTCGACATCGCCATCGCCCAGCTGAACCCCACGGTGGGCGATGTCGCCGGAAACCTTGCCAAGGTGCGCGAGGCGCGTGCTGATGCAGCCCGCCAGGGCGCGCATATCCTCATGATGACCGAGCTTTTCATCTCCGGTTACCCGCCGGAAGACCTCGTTCTGAAGCCAGCTTTCATCCACGCCTGCTGGAAAGCGGTGGAAAGCCTTGCGGCCGATACCGCCGATGGCGGACCGGGCATCGTCATCGGCTTCCCGCGCCAGGACGAGACGGGCCGCTACAATTCCATCGCCGTGCTCGACGGCGGCAAGGTGATCGCCGTCAGAGACAAGATCGACCTGCCCAACTATGGCGAGTTCGACGAGAAGCGCGTCTTCGACCAGGGCGCCATGCCGGGGCCGGTGAATTTCCGCGGCGTTCGCATCGGCATTCCGATCTGCGAAGATATCTGGGGCGATCTCGGCGTCTGCGAGACGCTGGCCGAAAGCGGGGCGGAAATCCTGCTCGTGCCGAACGGTTCGCCCTATTATCGCGGCAAGGTCGATATCCGCCATCAGGTCGTGCTGAAGCAGGTAATCGAAACCGGGCTGCCGATGGTCTATGCCGCCCAGCTCGGCGGCCAGGACGAGCTCGTCTTCGATGGCGCAAGCTTTGCCTTCAATGCCGACAAGTCGCTCGCCTTCCAGCTCAGCCAGTTCGAAACGGCACTGGCCGTGACGACCTGGAAACGCACCGAAAACGGCTGGCATTGCTCGCAAGGGCCGATGGCGCGCATACCCGAGAGCGAAGAAGCCGACTACCGCGCCTGCCTGCTCGGTTTCCGCGACTATGTGAACAAGAACGGCTTCAAGAATGTCGTGCTCGGGCTTTCCGGCGGCATCGATTCGGCGATCTGCGCGGCGATTGCCGTCGATGCGCTCGGCGAAGAGCGGGTGCGCACGGTGATGCTGCCATACCGCTATACATCGGAGGATTCGTTCAAGGACGCCGCTGATTGCGCCAAGGCGCTTGGCTGCCGCTATGACATCGTTCCGATCGAAGAACCGGTTGCTGGCTTTTCATCCGCACTCTCGAATCTCTTCGAGGGCACAGACAGCGGCATCACCGAGGAAAACCTGCAGAGCCGCGCCCGCGGCGTCATCCTCATGGCGATCTCCAACAAGTTCGGCTCGATGGTCGTCACCACCGGCAACAAGTCGGAAATGTCGGTCGGCTATGCGACGCTCTACGGCGACATGAACGGCGGCTTCAACCCGATCAAGGACCTCTACAAGATGCAGGTCTATGCGCTCGCCCGCTGGCGCAACGAGAATGTGCCGCCGGATGCGCTCGGCCCTTCGGGCGTGGTCATTCCGCAAAACATCATCGACAAGGCACCGTCGGCCGAACTTCGCCCGGATCAGAAGGACCAGGATTCGCTGCCGCCTTATCCAGCGCTCGACGACATTCTTGAATGCCTGGTCGAACGGGAAATGGCGGTCGAGGAGATCGTGGCGCGCGGCCATGACGTCGAGACGGTGCACCGCATCGAGCATCTGCTCTATCTCGCCGAATACAAGCGCCGCCAGTCGGCACCGGGCGTGAAGATCACGAAGAAGAATTTCGGCCGCGACCGGCGCTACCCGATCACCAACCGGTTCCGGGATCGCTGAGACGCTTCAAATATCTGGGAGGGATGAATGCGCAGCTCAGTTGAAATCTACAATGTGCGGCGGGGCGAAAGCCGTGTCATCTGGCAGACGGAAGCGCTGGTCGAGGCGCCGAATTTCTCGCGCGACGGCGCCTATCTGCTGATCAATGGCGACGGGCTGCTCTATCGCCTGCGTCTCGATGGCAGCGACCTGGTGGAGCGTGTCGATACCGGCTTTGCGGTCCATTGCAACAACGACCACGGCATATCGCCCGATGGCGAGCAGATCGTCATTTCCGACAAGACCGAATTCGGCAAGTCGGCGATCTACATCCTGCCGATCGAAGGCGGCAAGCCGCGTCTGATCACCAGGAACCTGCCCTCCTACTGGCACGGCTGGTCGCCAGACGGGCGCGAGCTTGCCTATTGCGGTATCCGCAACGACGTCTTCGATATCTATACGATCTCGGTCAATGGTGGTGAGGAGAAGCGGCTGACGCATGGCGAGGGCCGCAACGACGGGCCGGACTGGTCGGCCGACGGGCAGTGGATCTATTTCAATTCGAGCCGTACCGGGCTGATGCAGATCTGGCGCATCCACCCCGATGGCACGGGTCTCCAGCAGGTGACATCGGACAATTACGGCAACTGGTTCGCCCATCCATCACCGGACAATGACAAGGTGCTGATCCTTTCCTACGACCCCGACGTTTTCGATCATCCGCGCGATCTCAATGTGCGCCTCAGGATGATGGACATGGATGGCGGCAACCTGACGGAACTGTTCGAGCTTTTTGGCGGGCAGGGCACGATCAACGTGCCGAACTGGTCGCCGGATGGCGAGGAATTCGCCTATGTGCGGTATTTTCCGGTGAGATCTTGAGAGGGCGCACCGCCATTTGATGATGGGGTGGTGGGAGATAACTGATTAGCGGGGTCCGTTTTCCGCTGGGCACGGTGTTTCAGAAGCGCGGTGCACAGTAATTCTTGAGTGCCCTCCGATACTTTGGAGTTGCACCCGAACAGACTCGCCTTCGGAAGGGGCGAATGTTGAATCGATACTTGAGACAGTGGTTTGTCCGAGCGGAAACGCCACGACTGTCGTCTTCGGTTGACCATATTTGGATGTAAATGAATAGGACACGATCGAGGCGAACTCATCAACGCCTCCATCTCGAGTTTTTGAAACGCTGGCAATCTTGTTGTTGTTATCGCAGACGAAAAGATTAACCTCTGCCCCATCAACATACCATTGACCGGGAAGGTCGGGTGAAAGCACTCTCACCTTCCAACCCCGCTCGCTTGAGATGCGACGGGCCTCATCTAGTGAACTACCCAGTTTAAAAACACTTGGGCTATCAGCTGTGTCAGCGTTGGCGAGCTCGGCATTGAATCCTAAGGTTAACGCTATGCAGCAGGCAAAAAGTAAGCGAGCAGGAGCGGCAATCAAGTTTTTGTCCTTAAAATATTCAATCATAAGGCGTTACGATTGCATTGATGTCACCGACTCCACAAGCCATTTTGTAAACAGGCGGCGGGTGCTGCCCGCCGCGCTTGATGCTGCCTATCAAGCCGCAACAGCGGCCTTGCGGCGATCACGGACGGCCTGAGCCAGATCCTCGAGAACGTCGACCGACATGTCCCAGCCGATGCAGCCGTCGGTGATCGACTGGCCGTAGACGAGCGGCTTGCCGGGAACGAGGTCCTGACGGCCGGCGACGAGATTGCTCTCGATCATCATGCCCTTGATGTGATCGTTGCCGGCGACGATCTGGCCGGCGACGTCGTGGACGACCTTCGGCTGGTTCATCGGATCCTTGCCGCTGTTGGCGTGGCTGGCATCGATCAGCATGCGCGGGTCGACACCGAGCTTGGTTGCCTCGGCGATGACGGCCTGGACGTCGGCTGCCTCATAGTTCGGGCGCTTGCCGCCGCGCAGGATGATGTGGCAGTCCTCGTTGCCGCGGGTGGAGGCGATCGCTGCCTGTCCATCCTTGGTGACAGCCGGGAAATGGTGCGGCTGGGAAGCCGCCATGATCGCGTCGAGCGCGACACGCGCGCTGCCGTCCGTGCCGTTCTTGAAGCCGATCGGGCAGGAGAGACCCGAGGCGAGCTGACGGTGGATCTGGCTTTCGGTCGTACGCGCGCCGATGGCGCCGTAGCTGACGAGATCGGCGATGTATTGCGGCGTGATCGTATCGAGGAATTCGCAGCCGGCCGGCAGGCCCATGGCGTTGATGTCGAGCAGCAGGCGGCGGGCGAGGCGCAGACCTTCCTCGATACGGTAGCTGCCGTCGAGATGCGGATCGTTCATCAACCCCTTCCAGCCGACGGTGGTGCGGGGCTTTTCGAAATAGACGCGCATGACGATTTCGAGATCGCCGGAGAGGCGTCGTCGCTGCTCAACGAGGCGGGAGGCGTATTCGCGGGCGGCTGCCGGATCATGGATCGAGCAGGGACCGATGATGACCAGCTGGCGGTCGTCCTTGCCCGTCAGGATATTATGGATCGTGTCGCGCGTGCCGGTCACGGTCTCGGTCACCGCTCGGTCACGCGGGATTTCCTTGATAATATCGGCAGGTTTGGTCAGCGGGGTGATCTCGACGATGCGCAGATCATCAATAGTGTCAGTCACGGTATGCTCTCCTGTTTGGTCATACCGTGGCGGAACAAAAAAGCCGCCAGGTTGACTAGCGGCTGTTCGGGTGTGTCGTCGCGTTAGTTTCGGTTACGCACAGACCCGCATCCGCTGGAAGCAGCGGTACGAATAAAATCGCGATGCGTAAACGGACGAAATCGACATGCCGCCTATGTAGACATGCGAATTGGAATTGTCACGTGGATTCTGTGAGGAAAAATGACAGGCCTGTGAAGTTTTATCGGCTTTCGGCCATTGCCTCTCTCTGGGCATCTTCCGGCGCAGCCGCTTCGGCATGTCCATGCTTGGCGCGGCGTGTCGTCATGTCATCGCCGGCATTGGCGGGCAGGCGCAGGAAAGTGATGCAGGCGAGCGAGGAAATCCCTGCCACGATAAAGAAGGCGATATGGAAATCGGTGACCGTGAGTTGGCCGCCGTGGAAGCTCGCGGACACTTCCAGGATCGTCCCTGCGACTGCAACACCCATGGCCATGGAGATGCGCTGCGCCACGGCATTGATGGCCGTCGCCTGGCTGCTGTCGGCCTCGTCGACATCCCCGAAGGCCATGGCGTTAACACCTGAGAAGGCCATGGAGCGCAGCAGTCCGCCGACGAGAAGAGAGCCCATGATGAGATAGATCGGCGTTTCAGCAGTGAAGAGGCCGTTCACGCCGAGGAAGATTGCGGCAAGGAAGGTAGTGAGGGCGATGACGTTGCGGAAGCCGAAGGCGTTATAGGTGCGGGTTGCAGCGAATTTCGAGCCCATGGAGCCGAGTGCGCTGACGAAGGTGACAGAGCCAGACTGCAGCGGTGTTAGACCGAAACCGAGCTGCAGCATCAGCGGCATGAGGAAGGGCAGCGCGCCGAGCCCCATGCGGAAATTCGAGGCGCCGAGGATCGCCGCCCGAAACATCGGGTAGCGGAACATTTTCGGATCAAGCAGCGGATGCGGCGTGCGCCTGGCATGGACGAAATACAGGATGCCGGAGAGGACGCCGACCGCGACGGTGACATAGCCGTAAATGACGGGAACGGCCGGCAGGCTGATGACGGATATGCCGAAGACGAAACCGGCAAAGCCGATCCCGGACAGGAAGAAACCCGGAAAATCCATCGGCTTCGGGCTGCGTGGCTCAATTGCCGGCAGGAAGCGGGTGACCAGCGCAATGCCGATAATGCCGATCGGCACATTGATCCAGAAAATCCAGTGCCAACTCAAATAGGTCGTCAGGAAGCCGCCGATCGGCGGGCCCATGATCGGGCCGATCAGCGCCGGAATGGTGAGCCAGGCCATGGCATTCACCAGCTGGTGACGTGGTGTGCCGCGCACCAGCAGCAATCGCCCGACCGGTGTCATCATCGAGCCGCCGGCGCCCTGGATGAGGCGGGAAATGACGAAGGCGGCGATGGAATTGGAAAAGGCGCAGGCGATCGAACCGGCCATGAAAACGAAGATTGCCAGACGGAAAATGTTGCGCGCGCCGAAGCGATCCGACATCCAGCCGCTGATCGGAATGAAGATCGCAAGCGCCACAAGGTAGCTGGTTACCGCAAGCTTCAGCGCGATCGGCGAAGTGCCGATATCGGCCGCTATAGCCGGCAGGCTGGTGGCGATCACGGTCGAATCCATCTGTTCCATGAACAGGGCGACCGCAAGTATCATCGGCGTTAGGCGGGACACGGGCAACCGGGATGCAAGGAGAAGGGATTCGGCGCCAGTGGCGCCGCTCGGATCAGGGTCTCGTTCTAGGCCAGCATTTTCAACCTGTCCACGAAATGAATGTCGCATGTGGCTTGCGGCCATGCCCTTTCCGCGCCATAGATCGCCTGTCAGGTGCCCGCTGTCACCAGCGGGAGAATCGGGAATCCGGTGAAAGACCGGGACGTGCCCAACGCTGTAAGGCCGACGCTCGCCGTTCAAACTACGCCACTGGCTTTTCGGCCGGGAAGGCAGCGGCCAAGCGGAGGACGCCGAGTCAGAAGACCGGCCTGGCAAGATAGACCCAACCCGCGCGGACGGCGGGCGGTTGCGTTGTTGGGGATTTGACGATGCGACCCATTGATGATGCCGTTTGTCCGGCATCCAGCTTTTCTGCGGCCGAACGCGAGGCCGTCTATCACGCGATCATGACGCGGCGTGACGTGCGCAGCCAGTTCCTGCCCGATCCCTTGCCGGATGATCTGGTGACGCGGCTTTTGACCGCCGCGCACCACGCGCCTTCGGTCGGCTTCATGCAGCCGTGGAATTTCATTCTGGTGAAAAGTGCCGAGGTGAGGGCGCGCGTGCGCGATGCGTTCCTCGGGGCGAATGAGGAAGCGGCCCGCATGTTCACCGGCGAGCGGCAGGAAAAGTATCGTTCGCTGAAGCTTGAAGGCATTGTCCAGGCGCCGCTCGGCATCTGCGTGACCTGCGATCCCACCCGCAGCGGCAGCGTTGTGCTGGGACGCACGCATAATCCGCGCATGGACAGCTATTCCACCGTCTGCGCCATCCAGAACCTGTGGCTCGCGGCCCGTGCCGAAGGCGTCGGCATCGGCTGGGTCAGCATCTTTCGCGAGGGCGACCTCAAGGAGATACTTGGCATTCCCGATCATATCGAAGTCGTCGCCTGGCTCTGCGCCGGCTTCGTCGACCGGCTCTACGATGAACCGGAACTGGCGGTCAAAGGCTGGCGGCAGCGGGTGGCGCTGGAAGAACTGGTCTTCCATGACGGCTGGGGGCAGGTGGAAGGCGAGGCCGCGCCGGTCTGAGCCGGCGCGGGGGTGCTTCACTCGGCCGGCTGGGTGCTGCAATCCTTGGCGCAGGCCGGTGTCCTCCAATGGCCAAAGGTGAGGAAGCTCGCAGCAGCGAGAAGCCAGACGCCGATCGCTCCATAGAGCATGACACCGCCGAAGCCTGCGACCAGCGCATCATGGACCGTCTCGGCCGGAATATCAGGCAGGGCGGCGATGCTGCCGGCGGAGATCCGTTCGGCAAGCAGGCGCAGGTCGCCGGCATCCATCGAGTTCGGCAAGACGTTCTTCAGATGGGAGAGCACGCCGCTGAACAGGATGAAGCCCATGACCGCGATGTTGATCGCGAGCGAGATCATCCGGGCGCTCATGTCGATGCCGGAGGCCATGCCGGCGCGGTCGCTGGATACCGCACCGGTTGTCGTGTTGGTGACCGGGGTATTGGTGAAGCCAAGCCCGATGCCGGCAAGCAGCGCGCCGGGCAGCATCGTCAGCCAGCTTGGCGCAGCGGCGGCACTGCCTGACTTCATCAGCAGGAAGCCCAGCCCGATCGTGAAAAGGCCGCCGGGAATGATGATGCCCGGCCGATAGCGCAGCATAAGCCGCTCGGCAAGCGGCGGCACGACCAGCGTCGGCAGCGTATAGGCCAGCAAGGCGATGCCGGCGGCCACACTGCCGTAACCGAGGCCGGCTTCATACCAGATCGGCAAATAGATCATGAAAGGCCAGAAGCTGATGTTCATGGCGGCCGAACCGACAATGGCGCCCGAGAAGGTGCGGATGCGGAACACCGAGGCATCGAACATCGGTCGCGGGTTCAGCTTTTCGGCAACGACGAAGGCGACGAGGCTTGCGGCGCCAAGTCCTATAATGCCAAGCGCAGCCGGGCTCGCAAAACCGAGAGCAGGCCCCTGGGTGATGAAGAAGGCAAGGCAGAAGACCGCCAGCGAAAGGGTGGCGATGCCGGCGATATCGAGCCGTCCGGCCGCGGGATCACGCGATTCCTGAATTCCCGTCAGCGCGAGAGCGATTGTCACGGCCGCCAGCACGGCATGGATGAGGAATACCCATTGCCAGCCGGCCACCGCCACGATGCCGACGCCGACGATCGGGCCAAAGCCCAGGCCGATGCCAAAAATGATGCCCCACCAGCCGAAGGCGATGCTGCGGGCGCGGCCCTCGCGAAATTGATGGGAGAGCACGGCTACCTGGCAGATCAGCATGAAGCCGCCGCTCATTCCCTGCAGAAAACGAGCAACGATCAGCAGTGAGACATCCTGCGCGAGTCCGGCAATCAGCGAGGTGAGGCCGAAGACGGCAATGCCGATCAGGAAGACGCGCTTGCGGCCGTAGCGGTCGGCCAATGTGCCTGCGGCCATCAGCACCGTCGTAACGGCGATCGTATAGGCGTTCATGATCCATTGCAGGGCACTGAAATCGGCGTGAAGCACTTTTTCCAAAGTGGGCAGGATTGCCGGCACGCTCGATATTTCGAGGCCGAACATCAGCGAGGAGAGACAGGCAGCCAGCAGGGCAATGATGCCCCGCGCACGAGGGGATGAATGGGAATCAGGGGGCATGTTTTGGCCTTTCGACGTTGAGGCGCACAACGTGACATCCGCTGTGGTCCATTTGCGTCAGCATAGGCGGGACTTGATCATTACAGAATTGGATGATTACATATTTCAGACACAACAAATTCGAATGATTGGTTTCAACCATGCTCGATGTCGATTCCGTTCAGGCCTTCGTGGCGATCGCCGACAACAAGAGTTTCACCCGCGCCGCCAACGAACTCGGCAGCACGCAAGGAGCGATCAGTGTCAAACTGAAGCGGCTGGAGGAGCGGCTCGGCCACCGGCTGATCGAACGCACGCCACGGCTGGTGCGGCTTTCGGCGCAGGGGGCAGTGTTTCTACAGGCCGCACGGGAATTCCTCGAAGCCCACGACAGGGCCGTTGCGGCGCTCTCTTCGTCGCGCCGCCATTTCACGATCGGCATTGCCGCGCATGTAGCAGGGCCTGAGGTTCCGACACTGCTTGCGCGCCTCAACGCCCATGATCCGGGTCTGACGATCGAAGTGCGGATCGATAATTCCTGCACCCTGCTTGCAGCCTTCGATCGCGGCGAACTGGATGCGGCGATCATCCGCCGGGACGAAGACCGGCGCGACGGCGAGGTTCTGGGGCCTGAGCATTTCGGCTGGTTCGCCACGCCGCAATTCGAGTATCGCCGCGGCGAGCCGTTGCGTCTTGCAGCACTCTCGCCGACATGCGGAGTGCGGGCTGTCTGCACCCGCGCGCTCGATGTGGCGGGCATTCCCTGGACCGAAGTGTTCCTCGGCGGCGGCTCTTCGGCTGTGACCGCAGCCGTTTCGGCCGGGCTTGCCGTTTCAACCTTCTCCTATCGCCTGGCCCCCGTCGGCACTGTCGAAGTCAGCGAGCGTTTCGGCCTGCCGCCATTGCCGTCTTCGGAGATCGTGCTGCATTCGACGCTGACGGACGCCAAATCGCGCGCGGCACTACGCACGCTGGCAGCCGCCTTCAGAGAGCATCGCGTGTCCAGCTGATAGCGCGGTTTCTATTGCACCGAGATCGTGATTATTGCTGCTGTTGGGGCTGCGGGCCCGATGCCGCGGGATTGGCGAGATCGATCTTGCCCTGATCGCCGGCGAGGAATTGCGGGCCGACCTGGCGCACCTTGTTGCTCGCGGGATTATAGGGACGATCCGGTACTTGCGCCTGCGGGGCAGGCGGGGCGCTCGCCGCTTTCGGGGCTTCGGTGTGGATCGTGGTGATGGAGCTTTTCGGCTCAGGCGCCGGAGCAGAGGCCGTCTGGCTCTTGCGCATTTCCTCGTAATAGGCACTGAGATTGCACGAGCAGGCGGATTTTTCGCCAGGCGCGCGGGTCTTGTAGGCGAACGCGTTCTTCATCGCGCCATAGGGCGCGCCTGTCGCCGTCGAGATCATGTTCGAGGCTTCGGTGCTGGAAATATCCCGGTAATAGAGTTCCGTCTCCACACCGGGGCACATTTTCGAGCACGTTGCGGCATCGCGGCCGAAATCGACCGAAGTGGTATTGTTGCTGATCGGGAAGAAGCCGCCATCGCAGGTGCGCACGCAGATGGTGCTGACGGGCGAAAGCATTTCGGCCCGCGGCAGGCCGTAACGCTCACCGCCGCCGAGTGGAATGAAGGTATCGCCGCGCATTGCCTGCTCCTCGATGGAAGGAGCGGGTGCATAAGCGTCACCTTGCGCGGATTCTGTAAAGCTGTCGCTGTTGCAGCCATTGTCTTCGAGGGCCGCCATCAGGCCTTCGCGGGCCGGATCGGCGCCGGACTGGCGCAATTCGCTACGGCGGTCCTGCAGATAGCGGATATTGTCGACCATCTTTGCTTGCGCCTGCTCGAGCTCCTCGCAAAATCCCGCATTCTCACCGCCGAGGACGACCATGCTGCCGGAGGTGCAGCCATATCGGCGCAGATCGCCGCGCACCTTGCGCAGTTCCAGATTCTGTTCGGCAAGCGCGCCTGCATATTGGCGCATCTCGGGACCATTATTGCCGAAAGTTTGCGGCAGATCGGCCAGGCGTCCGCGCAGATCTTCGCAGATCGCGTTGGTCTCAGCTGCTGCCGGAACCGCGAATGCCAGAAAGAAAACAAGATACAGGTTTCGGCGCTTCACGACGTCGTCCCGGAATGAGAAAAGCATCTATCGGTGAATTGCGGCTTCAATCCACCGCGCTTTGTCTTAACGTATTTCCCTTAATAAGCTCGCAGTAATTCCTAGCGCATTTTTGCAATCTTATCCAGCAAGCCTAATGCTTGCATACCTTCGCTCCTGCAATCACGCGGGGAGTCTATTGATCTCTAGACAGCTGATATGACAGGCATTTCCGACGAAACTCACCTCACCGAGGCGACAGCAGGAATACCGGAAACCGGGCACGGCCTGCACCTCTTCGTGGACGGTTGTTTTGAGCCTCGCTCGGGGCACGGCGGGTGGGCCTTCATCGCCTATCGCGATGGGGTGGAAATAGGCACCGGTTTCGGGGGCGTGGAGAATGGCGCCAACAACACGATGGAACTGACCGCGTTGCTTGAGGCGACAATCTGGGTCAGCCGCGCGGTACCCGGCGAAGCCGCGATCATCTGGTCCGATTCCGTCTACACCGTCGAAGGCTGCAACAGCTGGCGCCCCATCTGGAGGAACAATAGCTGGAAGAAAAGCAATCCGAACGGCAGGGCCAGAAACAGAGCGATATCGGATGCCAAGCTCTGGAAAGCGCTCGACATCGAGCTATCCCGGAATCCATCGATAACAATTGTCTGGTGCAAGGGTCATTCCGGCATTGAAGGCAACGAACGCGCGGATGAACTGTCGGATCAGGGACGCCGCTCGATACGGCGTGCCTGATGTGCCTGATGTCAGCGGCCGTCGTTTCACAGACGGCCGCAGCGCAAGTTACGCCGGCTGCGATGCCTCGACGACAGCAAGCGCTGCCATATTGACCACACCGCGAGAGGTGACCGACGGCGCCAGGATATGGGCCGGCATCGCCGTGCCGAGCAGGATCGGGCCAACATGCAGGCCGTCGGTCATCGATTTGACGACACCGAGGGTGATATTGGCCGCATCGAGGTTCGGGAAGACCAGCAGGTTGGCTTCGCCATGCAGCGTAGTATGCGGCATGACCCGGCGCCGCAGCTCCTCGGAGATCGCGCTTTCGCCATGCATTTCGCCGTCGACTTCGAGATCCGGTGCCGCCTCGCGAACCAGCTGCAAGGCGTTGCGCATCTTGCTTGCGCTTTCAGACTCGCGCGAGCCGAAGTTCGAATGCGAGACCAGGGCAGCACGCGGCGTAATGCCGAAGCGCTTGATTTCCTCGGCGGCCAGAACCGCCGCCTCGGCGATTTCTTCAGCCGTCGGGTTGAAGGTCACATAGGTGTCTGTGAAGAAGGTCGCGCCGCGCTGCGAGATCAACAGGCTGAGCGCGGAGAAATCGCGCACGTTCGGGCGTTTGCCGATGATCTGGCGCACGTCACGCAGATGCTTCTCATAACGGCCTTCAAGGCCGCAGATCAGCGCATCGGCTTCGCCACGCTTCAGCGCCAAGGCACCGATGACGGTCGTGTTGGTGCGCACGATGGTACGGGCCGCTTCCGGGATGACGCCGCGGCGCCCGACGAGCTGCAGATAAAGATCGACATATTCGCGGAAGCGCGGATCGTCCTCGGGGTTGATGACATCGAAATCCTGCAGCGGGCGAATGCGCAGGCCGTAACGCTTCAGGCGCGTTTCGATGACTTGAGGACGGCCGATGATGATCGGTTCGGCGATGCCTTCTTCAAGCAGCACCTGGGCCGCGCGCAGCACGCGTTCGTCTTCGCCTTCGGAGAAGATGACGCGCTTGCGCTCCGCCACCTTGGCCGCCGTGAAGATCGGCTTCATGACGAAGCCGGAGCGGAAGACGAAGCGGTTCAGCTGGTCGAGATAGGCGTCGAAATCCGTGATCGGGCGGCGCGCTACGCCGCTTTCGGCCGCAGCCTTGGCAACGGCAGGCGCGATGCGCAGGATCAGGCGCGGATCGAAGGGCGAGGGGATGAGGTAGTCGGGCCCGAAGACCGGGGTTTCGCCGGAATAGGCGCGGGCCGCAACGTCCGATGGCTCCTCGCGGGCGAGGGCCGCGATGGCGCGCACTGCCGCCATCTTCATTTCCTCGTTGATCGTCTCGGCGCCACAGTCCAGAGCACCCCTGAAAATATAGGGGAAGCAGAGAACGTTATTGACCTGGTTCGGAAAGTCGGAGCGGCCGGTGCAGATCATCGCATCGGGGCGGGCGGCGCGGGCAAGATCCGGCATGATCTCTGGCGTCGGATTGGCAAGCGCCATGATGAGCGGCTTTTCGGCCATCTGCGCCAGGAGTTCCGGCTTCAGCACGCCAGCGGCTGACAGGCCGAGGAAAACGTCGGCGCCGCCGATATTTTCGGCAAGCGTGCGCGTGTCGCTCTTCTGGGCGTAGATCGCCTTCCACTCGTCCATCAGCTCGACGCGGCCTTCATAGACGAGGCCTTCGAGATCGTGGACCCAGATGTTTTCGCGTCTGGCGCCGAGCGTCACCAGCAGGTTCAGACAGGCAAGGGCGGCGGCACCGGCGCCGGAGGCGACGATCTTCACCTCATCGATCTTCTTGCCGGCGAGTTCGAGGCCGTTGAGGATGGCGGCGGCAACAATGATCGCGGTGCCATGCTGGTCGTCGTGGAAGACCGGGATCTTCATCTTCTCGCGCAGCTGCTTCTCGATGCGGAAGCATTCCGGCGCCTTGATGTCCTCGAGGTTGATGCCGCCGAAGGTCGGCTCCAGCGAGGCGACGGTGGAAACCATCTGGTCGACATCTGCCGCGTCCACTTCGATATCGAAGACG
Organism: Sinorhizobium sp. B11; assembly: GCA_039725955.1. Classification (NCBI taxonomy): domain Bacteria; kingdom Pseudomonadati; phylum Pseudomonadota; class Alphaproteobacteria; order Hyphomicrobiales; family Rhizobiaceae; genus Sinorhizobium; species Sinorhizobium sp. B11. The sequence goes on along the minus strand of CP091034.1, from coordinate 2,040,831 downwards.
TCGATGCCGGCGAACTTCTTGAAGAGGACGGCCTTGCCTTCCATGACCGGCTTGGAGGCAAGCGGGCCGATATTGCCGAGGCCGAGCACGGCGGTGCCGTTGGAGATGACGGCGACGAGATTGGCGCGGGACGTATAATCGGCCGCCTGCTCCGGATTGTCACGGATGGCGAGGCAGGGAGCGGCGACACCGGGAGAATAGGCAAGCGCCAGGTCGCGCTGGTTGCCGAGCGGCTTGGTCGCCTGGATTTCGAGCTTGCCGGGGCGCGGATAGCGGTGGAAGAAAAGCGCCTGCTCGTCGAGGCTGCCGCCCGTCAAATTCTTTTCCGATTTGGATTTTTCCTGGTGATCCATCGCCGCCTCCAGCGTTGTTCGAAGTCTTTTGAAGCTTCCTCCATACATCAATCGACCCGTGGGAACAGTACGGAAATAAGCGCAGCGGAACTTTTTGATCTGATGGTAACGGGGAGCTGACATCGGAGTTTTCCCGGTCAGCTGCGGCACTCCGACCAGGAAGGGCCCTTATCGGTGGATTGAGCGGCTTTGCAGGGCTTTCCTGCGGTTTGTCATCTTCCTGATACACGAGTCTGATTTTGGAAGACCAGACGAAGAACGATGGGACACGAGCGGAAAGGCTTGTGACAGACATGATGGAACCCCGGCGCTTCCGCACCCTCTTCATTTCCGATGTGCATCTCGGCTCGAAGGCCGCCAAGGCGGATTTCCTGCTGGATTTTCTGAAATACCATGAGGCAGAGACGATCTACCTCGTTGGCGATATCATCGACGGCTGGCGCCTGAAGCGCAGCTGGTACTGGCCGCAGGTCTGCAATGACGTCGTCCAGAAACTCTTGCGCAAGGCACGCAAGGGTACGCGCGTCGTCTATATTCCCGGCAATCACGACGAATTCCTGCGCGCCTTTCCGGGCACGCATTTCGGCGGCATCGAAGTCGTCGACCGCATCATCCACGACGGCGCCGACGGCAAGAAGTATCTGATCCTGCACGGCGATGAATTCGACGTGGTCGTGCGCAATGCCCGGCTGCTCGCCTATCTCGGCGATTGGGCCTATGACATGGCGATCCGCATCAATATCGTGCTGGCTGCCGTGCGCCGCCGCCTCGGCATGCCCTATTGGTCGTTTTCGGCCTGGGCCAAGCTGCAGGTGAAACACGCCGTCAACTTCATCGGCGAATTCCAGCGTGTGGTTGCCGAGGAAGCCCGCAAGAGCGGCGCCGATGGCGTCATCTGCGGCCATATCCATCACGCCGTGATCGAGGATATGGACGGCGTCCGTTACATCAACACCGGCGACTGGGTCGAAAGCTGCACGGCTATCGTCGAGCATGAGGACGGCCGGTTCGAACTCATCACCTGGCGTGCGCTGACCAGCAACGTGCCGGCCCTGACCTCTGTCGAATTGCTTGAAGAGGGCGATCTCGCCCCGCAGGCTGCTTGAATAATGTGTGCGTACCGCACCGGCCTGGCCGGTGCATCATGAATTTAGCCGTTGCCGTCAGGCGACAGGCCCAATTTATTTTTTAAATCGTTTCGAGTTATGTCCGAAACGTTACAGGCGGGCTATTTCTCGCCATAGTCGTGTCGGATTGGATGTGTTAGGCAACGGTCAGTTTCCTTCAGGTCCATCATGATTCCCGCACAAAATCCCTCGACGGGTGAGGGAGCGCCGCCGCGCTTCCGGCAGCTTAGCGCGCTGTGCTACAGCGCGCCGCTGCTGGTCAACGGTATCGTTCTGCCCTTCTTCCCCGTCTGGCTTGCAAACCACCAGTTCAATGACCACCAGATCGGCACGATTCTGGCCGTACCTATGGTGGTGCGCGTTCTCGTGGCCCCGATCGTGGCGGTCTTTGCCGACCGCATGCAGGAGAGGGCGCATGTGCTCCTTTGGTCGGGCATCCTCTCGCTGCTGACCGCCATAGCACTTTACTGGACCACGAATTTCTGGCCGGTGCTGATCGTCTTTGCGCTGCAGGGCGCGACCTTCGCTCCTTATGTGCCGGTCGTCGAATCGATCGTGATCTCGGGGGTGCGCCGCTGGGGGCTCGATTATGGCTCCATGCGCGTCTGGGGCTCGGTTGCCTTCATTGTTTCCACTTTGATCGGCGGCGAACTGGTCGGCAAATGGGGCGGCGCCATGGTGTTGCCGGTGATGATCTTCGGCTTCACGCTGACGATCGTCATGGCGGTTTTCTGTCCGCGCATCGGGCCGACACGGCGGCGCGGCCAGCCGATCAATCTGCCGGCGACGACGGGCAGCGGCCTGCGCGAGCCGCATCTGCTGCTTCTGCTGCTCGGCGTTTCCATACAGCAGGCAAGCCATGCGCTGCTCAACGCCTTCTCCTCGATCTATTGGCACCAGCTCGGTTTTTCGGGCACAGCGGTCGGCCTGCTCTGGAGCGCCGGCGTCGCCTCCGAGGTGACGGTGTTCTTCCTGTCGCGGCGGCTCAACCGCCGCTTCAATGCCTGGACGCTGATCCGCTTCGGCTGCGCCGTCAGCATCTGCCGCTGGGTGTTCTTCCCGATGGAAACGAGCTTCATCGGCTTCTTCATGCTGCAATGCCTGCACGGTTTTACCTATGCCTTCGTGCATACCGGCGTGCAACGGCGCATCGTGGCGACGGTGCAGGAGACGCAGGAAGCCTCGGCCCAGGGCGCCTATTTCTTCTATATCGGCATGGCCTCCGGCCTGATGACGATCGCCTCAGGCTACATCTATTCCGCGCTCGGCCTCGACAGCTTTTATGTCATGGCCTGTGTCGCGGCCTTCGGGCTCGCCCTTGTCATCATCGCCTATTATCTTCAGCCCCAGAGGCTGGCGTCGGGCGGGAATACGAGGGAGCCGGCATAGTTCAGACCGGGCTCGCGGTCGCGGGCCAAGAGCAGCGGGCCGTCGAGATCGACGAAATCGGCGTCCTGCGCCAGAAGAACGGCAGGCGCCATCGCAAGCGACGTGCCGACCATGCAGCCGACCATGATGGAGAAGCCGAGCCGCTGGGCTTCCTCCTTCATTTCCAGCGCTTCCGTCAGGCCGCCGGTCTTATCCAGTTTGATGTTGATCGCGTCATAGCGGTCGGCAAGGCTTGCGAGGTCGCCGGTGTGATGGACGCTTTCATCGGCGCAGACGAGCACATGGCGAGCGATCTCGGCCAGCATGTCGTCACGGCCGGCCGGCAGCGGCTGCTCCACCAGCGCGATATTGGCTTCGGCAGCGATACGAAGATGATGTTCAAGCCTGTCTTCCGGCCAGCCCTCGTTGGCATCGAGGATGATGGCGGAATCGGGCGCGGCGGCGCGCACTGCCAAAATGCGGCTTTCGTCATCGCCAGTGCCGACCTTGACCTTCAGAAGCGGGCGCTGCGCATGTTCACGCGCCTGGGCTGCCATGACATCGGGTTCTCCGAGCGAGATCGTATAGGCTGTCGTCAGGGACTTCAGCTTGCGCAGATCGAGCCGGTCGGCAACGCTCCGGCCTGATAGCTTGGCTTCGAGATCCCACAGCGCGCAATCGACGGCATTGCGGGCCGCGCCCGGCGGCATGGCATGCAACAGTGCGGCCCGGGAGATGCCATCCTCGATCAGCGGGCGGGCCGCTTCGATCTGCGCCATCACGCTTTCCGTCGTCTCGCCATAGCGGCGGTAGGGCACACATTCGCCCCATCCTTTGGCACCTGATTCTGTCAGCGTGCAGGTGATCACCTCTGCGGAGGTCTTTGCCCCGCGCGAGATGGTGAAAGTTCCCGCAATCGGGAATGAATTCATCTGGATATCAAGATTGCGCGGCATATTTGCTCTCCTGCGAGCATGGAAATTGCGCGTTGCTTCTGTATATTAACGCGCCGGGCGGCGAATATCACGTTCGCGAGTCGGGACTGTCGCTGCAAGCATTGAAAGACACAAGTATTTTGAAGTCCGAGAAACGCAACGCCGCCTCGCTGCATGTGGACGACCGAGCCGAGGGCTCTGGCCAGCATGTGCATCTCGAAGGCAATTGGCGCAGCGCCAACCTCCATCTCGTCCTGCAGGATTTCGACAAGCTCGCACGCAGCAATAGCGGCGACCTGACGCTCGATCTTTCCAATGTCACAGATATCGACACGGCCGGCATCTGGTTGCTTTGCCGGCTAAAGAAGCAGCAGGAAGAAGCTGGGCGGACTGTCCGTTTCGAAGGCACGAACCAGCATATCGACGAGCTGATCGCCACCTTCTCCAAGGAGCCTGATAAGCAGGAGCCCGAGCAGAAGGAAAACGGTTCGCTCATGGAGCGCGTCTTTGCGCCGATCGGCCGCATGACCTTTGATGTCTGGGACAATCTGGCCGCCGCCATGTACATCCTCGGATCGGCGGTGCGCGGCGCGCAGATGAAGTTCGGCCGAGGCAGCGGCGTATCGCCCGCTTCGATCGTCAACCAGATCGACCATATGGGTGTGCGGGCCGTTCCGATCATCCTGCTGATGTCCTTCCTGATCGGCGCGATCATTGCGCAGCAGGGCGCCTTCCAGCTTCGCTATTTCGGCGCTGAAATCTTCGTCGTCGACCTTGTCGGCATCCTGCAGCTTCGTGAAATCGGCGTGCTTCTGACGGCGATCATGATCGCCGGCCGCTCGGGCAGTGCCATCACCGCCGAAATCGGCTCCATGAAGATGCGCGAGGAAGTCGACGCGCTGAAGGTGATGGGCCTCAACCCGATCGGCGTGCTGATCTTCCCGCGGCTGGTGGCGCTCACTGTTGCGCTGCCGCTTCTGACCGTGATTGCCAACTTTGCTTCGCTGGCGGGTGCCGCTGCCGTCGCCTATCTTTATTCGGGCATTACATTCGCCACCTTCCTGTCGCGCCTGCATGAGGCCGTAACGCTTTCGACCATATTGGCCGGCATGATCAAGGCGCCGTTCATGGCGCTCGTCATCGGCATCGTCGCCGCGGTCGAAGGCCTGAAGGTCGGCGGCAGCGCCGAATCGCTCGGCCAGCATGTGACCGCCTCCGTCGTGAAGGCGATTTTCGTCGTCATCCTGATGGACGGACTTTTTGCGATGTTCTATGCAGCGATCGATTTCTGACATGGCGGACAACGTGGATCAGCAACCGATCGAAGAGACCAGGAACGGTGATCGCGACATCGTGCTTTCAGCGCGTGACGTCACTGTCGGTTTTGGCTCCAAGGTCGTGCTCGACAAGCTCAACCTCGATATCTACCGCGGGGAGATCCTCGGCTTCGTCGGCGCTTCCGGCACCGGCAAATCGGTGCTGATGCGCACCGTCCTGCGCCTGCTGCCGCGCCGTTCCGGCACCATCAAGATTCTCGGCCAGGATTTCGACGAGCTCAACGAGCAGGAACGCAATGCGCTCGACATGCGCCTTGGCGTGCTCTTCCAGCAGGGCGCGCTCTTCTCCTCGCTGACGGTGAAGGAGAACATCCAGGTGCCGATGCGTGAATATCTGGACCTGCCGAGTTCGCTGATGGATGAGCTTGCGCATCTGAAGATCCGCATGGTGGGGCTCGCGGCGGATGCGGCCGACAAATATCCTTCCGAGCTGTCAGGCGGCATGATCAAGCGCGCGGCACTTGCCCGCGCGCTGGCGCTCGACCCGGAACTCGTCTTCCTCGACGAGCCGACGTCAGGCCTCGATCCCATCGGGGCTGCGGAATTCGACGAGCTGATCGCCAATCTGCGCGATAGCCTGGGGTTAACAGTCTATATGGTGACCCACGACCTCGACAGCCTGTTCTCGGTCTGCGACCGTATTGCCGTGCTTGGAAAGAAGCGGGTAATGGTGGAAGGAACGATCGACGACATGCTGGCCTACGACGATCCGTGGGTTCAGGCCTACTTCAAGGGCAAGCGCGCGCGTTCGATCGTGCCGCAGGACGACGCGCCGGCGGCCCGGGCGCAGCATGACAGCGGGAAGTGACCGGAGACGATGGAAACCAAAGCCAATTACACGATCGTCGGCTTTTTCACCGTTCTGGTGATCGCGGCCGCATTCGGTTTCGTCTACTGGATGGCCGAATATGGCCGCAGCGGGCCGATGGCCGAGCTGATCGTGCGCATCCCGGGCTCAGCCAACGGCCTCAGCGTCGGTTCGCCTGTCCGGTTCAACGGCATTCAGGTCGGCTCGGTGCAGACGCTCTCCATCGATGCCGACGACCCGCAATATTCGCTGGCCTTTACCGAAGTTCGCTCGGATGCGCCGATCTATCCCTCGACCAAGGCTGCGCTTGAAATTCAGGGCCTGACGGGTGCGGCCTATATCGAGCTTTCCGGCGGCCGCAAGGAAGACAAGAACATTCTCCAGCAGGCACTGGAAAGCGGCAAACGCGCCGTCATCGTCGCCGATCAGTCGAGCGTCACCAACCTGCTCGCAACCGCCGACAAGATCCTCGACCGTGCCAATGATGCCGTTGGCGATGTGCAGGGCTTCGTGCGCGACGCGCGCGGGCCACTGACCAAGACCTTGCAGAATGCCGAAACCTTCTCGGATGCGCTGGCCAAGAATTCCGGCAATATCGACAGCTTCCTGCAGAGTGTAGGCGATCTCTCCAACACGGTGCGCAATGTCTCCGGCCGTGTCGATTCGACGCTTGCGGCCGTCGAGGATCTGGTGAAGGCGGTCGACGCGAAGAAGATCAACACGATCCTGAGCAATGCCGAGAAGGTGAGCCGTGACATAGCCGACGCCTCCGGCGGTCTGAAGGGGCTCGTCGACAAGGTCGACCAGACGGTGACGACCTACAACGAATTCGGCAAGAAGGCACAGGTCACACTCGATCGTGTCGATACACTGGTCGCCGCCATCGACACCAACAAGATAAAGGGCTCGGTCGACGATATTGCCCAGGCGACGAAGGATGCCCGCGCCGCCGTCGCCTCGATCCGCGATGTCACCAACACCGTGGCGGACCGGAAGAAGGATATCGACCAGACGATCCAGGATGTTCAGCAGATGGCAAACAAGCTGAACTCGGCTTCGACCCGTGTCGACGGCATCCTCATCAAGGTCGATGCGCTGCTCGGCTCCGACAATACCAATTCGCTCTTTACCGAGGCGCGCGCGACGCTCGAATCCTTCAAGAAGGTTGCCGACAGCGTCAATGCGCGCATCGGGCCGATCGCCGACAACCTGCAGCGCTTCTCAGGCAGCGGGCTCAGCGACGTCCAGACGCTGGTCAATGAGCTGCGCGGCACGGCGAACAATCTCAACAATGCCATCAGCAATTTCGACCAGAACCCGCAGCGGATCATCTTCGGCGGACCGACGGTCAAGCAATATGACGGGCGCACACGGCGCTAGAGCAATTTCGGTCGGGAATTGCGGGAAAGAAAACAGAGGTCAGGGGTAGCGTAATATGGGTCTATCGCATGTGATGTCGCGCCGTTCCTGGATCCGCGGAACGGCGATTATTTTGCCGCTGACGGCAGCCCTTCTCGCAGGCTGCGGAACGACGGCAAAGAACGACACCTATGATCTCTCGGCAGCCTCAGTCGATGGCAGCGGTCCGTCGGCCAAAAACAAGCAGATCCTGATTGCCGACCCGACTGCGCTCAAGGCGCTGAACAGCGACCAGATCGTCATCCGCGTTTCGCCCTCGGAAATCCAGTATCTGTCACGCTCGCAGTGGAGCGATACGCTGCCGCGCATGGTGCAGGCAAAGCTCGTCGAAGCCTTCGAGAATTCCGGCAAGCTCGGCGGCGTCGGCAAGCCGGGGCAGGGACTGGCGATCGACTATCAGGTCGTGAGCGACATCAGATCTTTCGAAATCGATGCTTCCTCCGGCAACAAGGCCGTGGTGGAGATTTCGGTGAAGATCCTCAACGACCGCAACGGTACAGTGCGCGCCCAGCAGGTCTTCCGTGCGACGGCGGCTGCCGGCGGCGACAATGCGGGCTTCGTGAAGGGGCTCGATCGAGCGTTTACGGCGGTGACCGACCAGATCGTCGGCTGGACGCTGAAGTCGATCTAAGGCATCTCATTTCAATGAAAAGGCCCGAAACCGTCTGCCGGTTTCGGGCCTTTTTGTTTCTGGCGTATCGCCACCGCTTATTTGGTGGGCTGGGCATCCGTCATCGTCGGCGTGCCGCCCGTTGCCGAGGCTGTGGCGGTGGTCGCCGAGGGCAGGTAGCTGTCGAGCAGGCCGGCCATCTTGTCGTCGCGCAGGCTGGCGGTCTTTTCGCCCATGACGACGCCGACGACGCGGCGGCCATCCTTGGCGGCCGAAGTCACGACGTTGTAGCCGGACGCATCCGTGAAGCCGGTCTTGATGCCGTCGACGCCGTTGTAGCGGTACATGAGGTTGTTGTGGCCGCGCAGCTTCATGCCGCGGAACTGGAAGCCGCGCATGGAGAAGAGCTTGAACTCTTCGGGGAAGTCGCGCATCAGCGAAACGCCAAGTGTGGCCATATCGCGCGCGGTCGTCACCTGTTCCGGATCCGGCAGGCCCGACGGGTTCTTGAAGACAGTGTCCTTCATGCCGAGCTGACGGGCCTTTTCCGTCATCAGTGTGCCGAAGGCCTGTTCGGAGCCGCCCAGCTGTTCGGCGAGCGCCACAGCGGAATCATTGGCCGAGAGAACGACGATGCTTTCGACGGCCTCCTTGACCGTGACCTTGCGGCCAGCGCCGACGGCAAGCTTGAACGGCTCCTTGCTCTCGGCATTTTCCGACATGGTGATCTTCTGGTCCCAGGTCAGGCGTTTGTCATGCAGCGCCTGGAAGGTGAGATAGAGCGTCATCATCTTCGTCAGCGATGCCGGATAATTCAGATCGTCCTGATTGGACGCTTCGAGAACCTGGCCGGTCTGCACGTCCACCAGAAAACTTGCCTGGCCGGCTTCGGCCTGAATGAACGCGCCCAGAAGAAATGCTGAGGATAAGGCGGCGGCTATCAGCCGGGAGGTCGTCTTGGTCATCAATGTCTACGGTCTCTGTCGTGGCAAGCAAATGGCTTGGCTATGGTCTGGCTGGGCCTTATGCCCCGTTGGTGCATGCGGATCAGGGATGTTTGTGACGGAATGAAGGAGCCGGGGCAATAAAAAAGGGTCATCCACAGATGACCCTTTTTGTCTCACCATGTCAGGTTTTGCCCTGCAACTCAGCTCAACCGGCCTGCAGCGTGGGCAAGCATCGTATAGACCTTGCCGGTATCCGAAGTCAGGTAGGACTGCGTGACCGTGCGGTTCGGATCGGTGCGGGCGACATCGGCAAGCAGCTTTTCAAAGTCACCGATGTAGCGATCGACGGCGGTGCGGAATTCCGGCTCGCGGTCGTACTTGCGCTTGATCTCGTCGAAGGTCTGCTGGCCCTTCAGCGTGTAGAGACGACGGGTGAAGACGTCGCGCTCGCCGCGCTGGTAACGGCGCCACAGATCGACCGAGGCATCGTGATCAATGGCGCGGGCGATATCGACCGAAAGCGAGTTCAGCGATTCAACGACATGGCGCGGGTTGCGCGCATCATTGGCACGCTGAGCGGGAGCAGGGGCCGGAGCAGCAGCTTCCGCTGCCGGACGGGCCGGCGCGCGCGGCGCTTCTTCGGCCTCGTCACGCGAGGCTCCACGCAGGAGATCGCTGATCCAGCCGCCACTGGTGGGTTCCGTCCGCGGCGCTTCCTGGCGAACCTGCGGAGCAGGTGCCGGCTGGGGAGCCTGGGCAACCGGGCGCTGCGGGGCGGGCGCAGAAGCCGGGGTGGGAGCAATGGCGCCGCGCAGGCCCATGGATTCGATCGACTGACGAGCTGTCGGTGCCGGCTGCGGGGCCGGAGCCGTTGAGATCACCGGCTGGGTGACGCGAGGCGCAGGTTCTGCCTGGGCAAGCGTGCGGGCGACCGGCTCGGAGATTTCCAGACGCTGGCTGGAGCGGCCAACGATCTGCGAAATATCCTGCAGGGCCTTGATCTGCTCGGCAACGGCGCGGCGCATGGCGGACGCGCTTTCCTTGGCTTCTTCCGGCAGGTCGAACGCGCCGCGCTTCAGTTCAGCGCGGGTAGTGTCGAGTTCGTTGCGGATATCGGCTGCGGAGCGGCGGATTTCTTCCGTTGCACCCGAGAAGCGGCCGACCGCTTCATCGATCGCATCGCGAAGCGATTCACGCAGGTTCTGCGCCGCATGATCGGAGGCGCGCCCGGCTTCGCCGAGCATGCGCTCGACTTCCGACAGCGAAGCCGTCAGCCCGCCACGCAGGCGGTTGGTGAGGTCGCCCGAACGGCGCTCGACATTGGCAAAGCTGGTGTCGATCGTGGCATTGGCTTCCTCGCCGGCGCGATTGATGGCTTCGCGCATGTTGGACGCTGCCTCTTCGGCGCGCTTCTCGGTGTCCGAAAGCACGCGGCCGATATCGGCAAACGAGGCCTGCACGCTCTGACGCAGCGTACCGGTAACCTGATTGGAACGCTGCTCGGCGCGCTCGAATACCGTTTCGATCATGCCGCCGAGGCCGCGCATGGTCTTTTCGATCTCGCCAGAACGCTGCACGAGGCCAGCTGCCAGCGTCTGCAGGGCGGTCTCGCGTTCTTCGAGCGTCGAGACGAGACCGGACTGGGCGGCAGCAAGAAGATGCGAGGCCTGTCCCAGAACCTTCGAATGGTCGTCGAAGCGGCCGATGATGCTGCCCACCTGGGCGAGCGTCTGGCCTGAAATATCCGACAGGCGGTCGACCTTGCCTTCGAGAAGGCGGGTCGAAGCGGAGACCATTTCGGCAGCCTTGGCGGCAGAGTCCGTGAAGCGCGTGGTCGTATCGCCGAGGCGGCTGTCGACGCCGCTCAGCTGATCGGCGGCGCGCGTCATCATGACAGACATGGCGGCGCTGCTTTCCGACAGGCGCTGAACGAGACCGTTGACGTTGTTCGTCAGGCTGTTCTCGATGGCGGCGACGGCATTGGCGACATTTTCCGCGCGGGTGGCAACGGCCTCGGTGAGTGCTTCATTTTCCGCACGCAGGCGCTCGGCGCTCAGGCTTGCGGCCGCGGTGATGCGGGCTGCAGCTTCCTGACCGGCGTCGGTATAGCGGTCGATGATCGGACGCGCCGTCTCATCCAGGATACGCGACAGCTCGGTGGAGCGGCCGGCAAGCATGGAGTTCAGGTCGCGGCTGCGCTCGTCGAGCGTTGAGCGGATCGAGTTGCCGCGTGCTTCCAGCGCCTTGTCGATATCGGTGAGCGTGGTGTCGATTTCGCGGGCACGCTGCTCCAGGCTGGAACGAATGATGCTGCTGCGGGCCTCAAGCGCACGGTCGACCTCGGCCATGCTGGATGTGATCTGGCTGCCGGCATCCGTCAGCGTCGAGCGGATCGAGTTGCCATGCGCGGCCAGCGTCTGGCCGGCATCGGCCAGCGCATGGTTGATGGCGCTGACCTGGCTGCTGACGATGTTTTCGGCCTCCGCCACCTTGCTGACGATGACGTTGCCGGCCTCGGAGAAGGTCTGAGCAACGGCGGCAGCCTGGCCGGCGAGGCGGCTCTGTGCCTCGGCGACGCGGTTGACGATCTGCGAGGAACGCTCGTCCATGGCTTCGGCGAACTGCTGGCCGGTGCGGCTGAGCAGCTCGGAGGACTTGGTGGCTTCGCCATCCATGCCTTCGGCAGCTTCGGCGACGGCGTTGCGCAGGCTTGCGGCAAGACCGGCTGCCTTGCCTTCGATCGTGCGGTTGACAGCATCGAGACCGACGGTAAGAGCGCGGTCCATGGTGGAGAGACGCTCTTCGATGCGCGCGGTGCCGCGATCCATCATGTCGCCCAAAGCGGAGGTCCGGCCGTCGATCGACTGGGCCATGTTTGCACTGCTGCTGTCGAGCGTTTCGGCAAGATGTGCCCGGCGGCTGTCCAGAGCCTGGGTGAGGTTGGCACTGTGGCTGTCGAGAGCATGCGTAAGGTTGGCGCTGCTGTTGTCGAGGGCCTGGGTGAGGTTGGCGCTGCCGGCTTGCAGTGCATCCGTCAGGCTGGCGGCGCGGCCGTCGAAAGCATCCTTCAGGCTGGCGCCGCGGCTGTCGAGCGCCTGGGTCAGGTTTGCGGCGCTGGTGCCGAGCGTTGCGGCGATGCGCTGGGCTGCGTCGTCGCCGATCGAGCCCAGACGGGAGACGCCATCATCCAGGAGGCCGGAGATCTGGTTGCCCGCAACATCGACCTTGTCGGCGAGCCCGCCGACGCCATCGGCAATGCGGGTCTCGATGGCAGCAAGGCTGGCCTCGACACGGGCGCCGGTTTCCGTGAAGCGGCCCGTCAGGTTGTCGACGGAATGGTCGAGATGGCCGGAGAAATCGGCGGCCGAACGCGAGATCGTGTTGGCAGCTTCCTGGAAGCGGCCGGCGATCTGGCCGGCCCCTTCGCGCATGCGATCCTCGAGCGCCTGGGCGCTGCCGTCGATGGCCTGGCGGATAGCAGCTTCGCGATCTTCCAGCGACATTTCGAGCATGCTGATGCTCGTCGCAACCGAGGTACCGATCGAGGTCGCCTGTTCGGAGAGCGTGTCGTTGATGAGGTTATGGGCCTCGCTCAGCGTCAGCGTGATGGCATTCGTACGGTCGTCGAGCGTGGCGCGGATACGATCATGCGCGGCGGCAAGACCGCCTTCGACATTGCTTGCGGCATCGTTGGCAAGGGCGGCCATACGCTGCTGGGCGTCGGTCAGGCCATCCTCGATGCGGCCCGTCATGCTGCCGATAATGCCTTCCATGCGGACGCTGCCGGCATCGAGGGCTTCGGACAGGGTCGACGTGTGCTCGGCGAGCGCCGTTTCCAGACGTGCCTGGTTGTCCGTATAGGCAGCGCGGATCGCTTCCGTGCGGTCGGCGAAGGCGCCGGCAACACGCTCTTCGGCATTGGCAACGGTATCCATGATGGAGTTGCTGCGGTTTTCGAGCGCAGACTCGAAGCGGCTCTGGCCGTCGTCGAGCGAAATGGCGAGCGCCATCGTCTTCTCGTCGAGCGTATCGGACAAGCGGTCGGCGCTGTTCGTGACGGCATTGACGATGGATTCGGCGCGATTGGCGAGCGCCTCCTCGATGCGGAGCTGGCTTTCGCCCAGCGTTGCGGCGATCCGTTCATGCGTGCCGGCGGCTGCATTGGCGAAAGCGTCGGCGCCCGTTGTCAGCGTATCTTCCAGGCGGCTGTGGCTTTCGTTCAGCGAGATTGCAAGCGCCATGGCCTTTTCGTCGAGCGTTTCGGCGAGGCGGTCATGGGTGCCAGAGACGGCATTGATCAGCGCCTCCGAACGCGTCGACAGCGTATCCTCGATGCGCGACTGCGTTTCGTTCAACGCAATGCCGAGCGCCATGGCCCGCTCGTCGAGGGTCTCGGCGAGGCGGTCATGCGTGCCGGAGACGGCATTGATCAGCGCTTCCGAACGCGTCGACAGCGTGTCTTCGATGCGCGACTGCGTTTCGTTCAGCGAAATGCCGAGCGCCATGGCCCGCTCGTCGAGGGTCTCGGCGAGGCGGTCATGTGTGCCGGAGACGGCATTGATCAGCGCTTCCGAACGCGTCGACAACGTGTCTTCGATGCGCGACTGCGTTTCGTTCAGCGAAATGCCGAGCGCCATAGCCCGCTCGTCGAGGGTTTCGGCGAGGCGGTCATGCGTGCTGGAAACGGAGCTGAGCAATGCCTCCGAACGGGTCGCCAGCGTATCATCGATGCGGGCCTGACCTTCGTTCAGCGAGATGGCAAGCGCCATTGCCTTTTCATCGAGCGTCTCGGAAAGGCGCTCATGGGTGCCGGAAACAGCCTCGATAATGGCTTCCGAGCGGGTCGCCAGCGTATCCTCGATACGGGCCTGGCCTTCGTTCAGCGAAATGGCAAGCGCCATTGCCTTTTCGTCGAGCGTTTCGGAAAGGCGCTCATGGGTGCCGGAAACGGCGTTGATGAGCGATTCAGAATGGGTCGAGAGCGTGTCTTCGATGCGCGACTGCGTCTCGTTCAGCGAGATCGCCAGAGCCATCGCCTTCTCGTCGAGGGTTTCGGCGAGGCGGTCATGGGTGCCCGAGACAGTATTTATAATGGCTTCGGAACGGCTCGAAAGCGCCTCGTCGAAGCGGCTGTGGTGGTCTGCAAGGGCGCCGATCAGCGCTCCGCCGCGTTCGGCCATCACGCTGTCGAGGTTGGTATGCGCGGTCTTCAGCGCGCCGGTGATTTCGGCGGCGCGGGCGGCGAGAACGCCGCTCAGCTCTTCGGCGCGGCCGCTGAATGCGCCGGTCACCTTTTCGGTGCCGCTGTTGACGGCAGTCGTGATGTCTGTCGTGGTCGTCTGCAGCGTGTCACGGAATTCGGCTGCCCGGGCGGCGAGATTGTTCTGCAAGTCGGACGTGCCGGCTGCCAGCGCCAGCGAAATCTCTGACGTGGCGTTGCTCAGCGCCGAGCCGAGTTCGCCGGTGCGGTTCGTCAGCGCCGAGGTGATTTCGTCTGCACGGCTGGAAAGGGTGCTGTCCAGCACTTCCTGACCGGTTGCCAAGGCCGTCGCCAGCGCCAGCGACTGTTCGGTCATGGACGTGCCAAGGCGCTCGATATTGCTATTGAGGATGCCTTCGATGGAATCCGCGTTGCCGGACAGCGTCTCGTTGATGCGGGTGAGGCTTTCGATGAGCTTGGTATCGAGCGAGCCGGAACGCTTGTCGAAGGCATCGGTGAATTCGGCGACGCGTTCGTCGAAGGCTGTCGAAAGCTGGGCGACGGTCGTCTGCAGGCGCTCTTCGAAGAAGCCGGAGCGCACGTCGAGATCCATGACCGCATCGTCGGCGCTCGATTGCAGGCTTTGGCGGAAGCTCGCACCCTTTTCATCGAGAGCGGTGTTCAACCTGGAGAGCACGTCGTCGAGCGTGCCGGTGATCGTGCGTTCACCTGATGTCAGGCTCTGATTGATCTCGCGGGTGCGGGACACCAGAATTTCGTTGAGCTGCTGGGTGCGCTCCTGCAGGGCGGCATTCAGGCGCTCGGTGCTTGCATCCATCGTCGAGGCGCGCGTCTCGAACTGGGTGAGCAGGCGCTCGCCATGTTCGTTGATCGTGCTCGTCAGCGCGTCCAGGCGATTGTCGAATTCATTGCCGATCGCAAGACCGGAGGCCGTCAATGTATGGAGCAGCGTATCGGTCTTGGCGGCAAGCAGCGTGCCAAGCGACTGGATGGCGCTGTCCGACTTCTCCATGATCGCAGCAGCGCGCGTATCGATCAGCGAGGCGAAAGCTTCGCCCGAGGTGGCAAGACGGATGGCAATCTCTTCCGTCGCCAGCGACAGTTCTTCCTTCAGCTGGTCGTGGACGCCGGCGATGGAAGAGCGGATGCGGTCGGCGTGATTGACGATCGCCTCACGCTCGGAGCCAAGTTCGTGGACGAGGCCGCGCACGCGCAGTTCGTTATCCGCATAGGAGCGCTCCAGCGCATTCACTTCGGAATGCACGAGCGTTTCGAGTTCGGAGGCGCGCGCGATGGTGCGCTCGATGCCTTCGTTCATGGCGGAGACTTCACGGCGCACGGCCTGGCCGACCGTCATGATGCGTTCGGAAGCAATGGTTTCCGGCTCGGAGAGGCGCAGCGCCACTTCCGCCATCGAGCGCGCGGCGTTACGCATGTCCTGGGCGCGCGATATCATGATGGCAAAGGCATAGAACATCATGACCGGCACGATGATGCCGACAAGGCCGGCAATCACGCCCGGCAGGGCGGCAAGATCGGTCAGCGAGCGGATCTGCGAGATCTGCGGCGCATAGAGCATGAACATCAGCCCGAGGCCGATGACGACCCACAGGATGGAGACGAGAGCGGCCGTGCGCAGGGCAGAGCGGCTGGAGCCGTTTTCCAGCGACTTCAGAAGCGAGGCGGGTGAATTGCGGCTGGCATCGTTGGCCGGAGAGAAGGCGGGTGCCCGCGGAGCCTGCTGGTCGCCGGTTCGGGCGGCGCGGCCGCGGCGGCGCTGTGCTTCTTCCTGGGCCTGATTGCGGGCATTGGATGGGTCAGTCACATTAGCCTCCGGGGCGTGGGGCGCGTTACCGCGGCGAGACGGCACGTTTTCCTGGCCGAAATCAATCTGAAGCGCCTCGTCCAATGCCTTGAACGCTTTGTCCTCGATCGATTCATTGTATTTGTTATTCGCCATTCCGATACGCCTCACAATTCCCGGCAAGTCCGGCAGCGCATCCGGGCCATCGCCTTCGCCCGGAAAGAACCTTCGCCGTTCCAGCCTTCCATCCCAAGACGGACGGATAAGCATGTCATTTCAGAGTAGATAGCCGATTTTGCAAACGAAAGGTATCAAAACACTACCATTATCCACTCTAACGGCAAAGGCGCGCGGCAGGAGCCCGCCTCAACAGTATCGTAGTGACACATCTGGGTGCCTTACACAATTAATGAACCCTTGCGTTTCCATCGCTCTTAACCTGTTGTTAACACCTTTAAAATTTCGAAGCGGGCCAAAAGCCGATATTTTAGCGATATTTAAGGGACGTTAACCATGTGGTTAGATTTCCACGCCGAATGTGCCGGAATTTAACGGGATCGCCATTCTCCGACCGCACAACAGTAGCAAGCGCGGGCAATACAAGACGGGAGAATTGGCAAATGGCAGCAGTGAGCATCGCTTTCGAAGCACCCGACAATTCCGCGGGGCCTTCGCCTTCCAAGATCCGGCCGATCGATCTTGTCCATCTCGCGCGCCAGACGATGGGCGACAAGACGGTGGAAATCGAAGTTCTCCAGATGTTTGCGCGCCAGGCGCGCGCCTGCCTGCAGGACATTGCCAGCGGCGAGTCCGCCAGGGTGGGTGCTGCAGCGCATCGCCTGAAGGGAGCGGCAAGTTCAGTCGGCGCCTTCCGGGTTTCGCAGTCAGCGGAAGCGGTGGAAGAGAACAATGGCGATGTCGCCGCGATGGCAGCACTCGGTGCGGCCGTTGTCGATGCCGAGAATTTCATTCTGAAACTCTGCCGCGGATAAGGCAGGTCAGGTCAGCAAGAAGCTAGGCCCGCTGTTCCATTTGGGAACGGCGGGTCTTTTTGCGACTTCCTCGATGACGCATTGAGAATGGCGGAGCCTTGCCTGATCTGCGAGGTTTGCAGGCGAAACCGGCATGTTGACTGACGCGCCGAATTATCGGAAGAAAATCCGCCCATCTCCTATGAAAGACCGGAAATCATCCTGATGCCTAAACTTACCATCGTCGCCTTTGACGGAACGCGCTTCGACCTCGATGTCGATCAAGGCTCCACCGTGATGGAGAATGCGGTCCGCAATTCCGTGCCCGGCATCGAAGCCGAATGCGGCGGCGCCTGCGCCTGTGCGACCTGCCACGTCTATGTCGACGAGCAGTGGACCGAGGTCGTCGGCCCGCCGGAAGCGATGGAAGAGGATATGCTGGACTTCGCCTTTGACGTGCGTCCGACCTCGCGCCTTTCCTGTCAGATCAGGATGAAGGCCGCCTATGACGGGCTCACCGTGCACGTGCCGGAACGGCAGGCATAATTCCCCAAAATAGCGGCTTTTTCCAAAAAGAGAGCCTCGCACGCCGGAGGCGAGCGAGGCGAGGCGGGCGCATTACCTACGGATGAGGGAGGAACACCCGCGGCTTCGGAACGCGCCAGGAGAACACCGTCACGAAAGCCAGCTGCCTTACTGCACTTTCGAATATAGTCATATTACCGCGTTCCGGTTGAGTCCACCAGAATGAAAAATGATTGGTAAAAGCCTGGGAGTTCCACAAGCTTCGCACAAGTTTCATTGCGCAGCTAACGATCTGTGCTCGCCTTGAAGGCAAAAAGGGCTTATCTTTCGCCGCCCTTGCCCTTGAGTCGGTTGTTAAGCAGTCTCAGCATCCGATTCTGAAAATTGACCGCCTCGACGCGATCGAATCGGGCTTGCAACTTATCGTGCTCCTCTATCCCGCGAGCCGAAGCATCCGAGACGAGTTCCTGCATGGCTTCGCAGCTGCGCTGCGAAGGAAGCGCCTTGAGTTCGCGTTCCATGACGCGCGCCTGGGTGCGGGCTATCTCGGCATGGCGTTCCTCGTGGCGCCGGATATCGCTCGACAGGGCATCCCAGATCATCGACAGCTCGCGGCTGGCACCCTTGCGGTTGTTCCAGCGCGGCATGATGATCTGTGTGTGGACGGTGACCTTGACGTTGCCGACGCGGCAACGGCCACCTTCCTGGATATAGGTCGCCTCGCCACCGAAACGGATCTTGGTGGCGCCGGGGTGGCGGGCGGAGGAGCCGTTCGCCGTCGGGCCGCGACGACTCAGCTCATCGTCCAGCTGGTCTGCCGTCTTCCCCTTGATATTGAAATAGGAATAGCTTTTCGTCGCAACGACTTCAGCTGCCGCGGGGCCGCAGAGGAAAAGGGCAATCACTGAAAAGGCGACGGGAAGGCGTATATAACGCAACGCAAGCGGCATTCTGAACTGAACCTGTGTTGAAGTTTGGCGGAGCTTGGGGCATAGCCACCACAAGCGCAATATCGGATAGCGGCCTTTTTTCGATAAAGCATGTCGCGCAAAACTGCGCGGCGGTCTTGCGATAACGACATACGTAAAACAAAGGCTTAAAGTGTGGCAAGCGGATCTGGATGATCGCAGACACGCTTTAGCGACGGGATTAGGCTGGTGAAGCAGTTCGACAGCAGTTTCTGGCGTGTGGCCCATGGCCGCGAGATCGAGCTCGGCAAGCGCTCGGTGATCATGGCGATCATCAACGTGACACCGGATTTCCTTCTCCGACGGCGGGCGCTACGACACGGTCGACAGAGCTGTCGCATATGCGCTTCAGGCAGTTGCAGACGGCGCTGACATTCTCGATATCGGTGGTGAGTCGACGCGGCCGGACGCGGCCTCCGTCAGCCCGGCGGAGGAACAGGCGCGGGTTCTGCCCCGTTATCGAAGCGCTCAAAGGGCGCACGCAAGCCCTGATTTCCATCGATACCTATCGCGCGCGGAGACGGCGCGGCGAGCCATCAGTGCAGGCGCCCATATCGTCAACGATGTCTTCGGCCTGCAGAAGGAGCCCGAAATCGCCACCCTGTCGGCTGAAACCGGGGCAGGGCTCTGCATCATGCATACCGGTCGCGACCGGCAGAAAACTTGCCGATATCATCGAAGACCAGGTCTTCTTTCTCCAGCGCTCGCTCGAGATTGCTTCTGCGGCCGGCGTGCTGTGCGACCGGATCGTGCTCGATCCAGGCTTTGGGTTTGCCAAGGAGACGCCGGGCGAGAACCTGGGAGCTGATGGCGCGTTTCGAAGAGCTGCACCGCTTCGGCCTGCCACTTCTCGCCGGCACTTCGCGCAAACGCTTCCTCGGCGCCGTCACCGGCCGGGAGCCGGCGGAGCGCGATGCGGGAACGGCAGCGACGAGCGCGCTGTTGCGCATTCAAGGCGCGGCTGTTTTCCGCGTACACAATGTCGCAATCAACAGGGATGCGCTTGCCGTAGCCGATGCTATGCTGGCTGCCCGGAACGATATTTCCAAAGCGCGTCACGATCCATCAGATCCGCATGCCGCACTTTGAATCTCTGTTTTTTCACATGACGTTACCGCAAAATCGATAGAGAATTTTGCGCGACATGTCTTAGGGGGAGGCCGTCATGAGTACCTATACGATCCTGATGCAGAATTGCGCCTTCTTCGCCCGGCATGGCGTCCATGCCGAAGAGGAATTCCTCGGCCAGCGTTTCTTCGTGGATGCAGAACTGGAAGTGGAAGCTGGCAGCGCGCTGGAAAACGATTCCATCGACGAGACGGTGCATTACGGAACCGCCTTCACCATCATCGAGGAGATCGTCGTCGGCCAGCGGCGCTACCTGATCGAAGCGCTGGCGTTCGATATCGCCAAGGGCCTCTGCAAGAAATTCCCGCAGATCATCAGGGCCAAGATCACGGTGCGCAAGCCGAATGCGCCGATCCCCGGCGTGCTCGATTTCGTGCAGGTGACTGTTGAGCACCGTGCCCGATAATCCATTCCGCCTCGCAACGCTCGGTCTCGGCGGCAATATCGGCGACCCGGTCAAGTCAATGGCGTCAGCGCTTGCGGTACTGGACGCCCATCCGGACTGCCGCGTGGCCGCCGTCTCGCGGCTTTATCGCACGCCGCCCTGGGGCAAGACCGATCAATCCTATTTCTTCAATTCCTGCGCGGCGGTAGAAACGCGGCTTGCACCGGAAGCGCTGCTCGATCTCTGCCTGTCGATCGAACGGGAGATGAAGCGCGAACGCATCGAGCGCTGGGGGCCGCGCACGCTCGATATCGACGTATTGACTTATGAAGGTATCGAGCAGGATGCGCCGCGGCTGGAACTGCCGCACCCGCGCATGACGGAGCGAGGCTTCGTGCTGATGCCGCTTGCGGATATCGCGCCCGGACTCGTGGTCAGGGGCAGGGCGGTTTCCGACTGGCTGGCCGGCGCTGACATCGCGGGTATCGAGATCGCAGACGAGAGCCGCGAGTGGTGGCGCAAGACTTAAGGGCTCATCAAGTGCAGGCTGCGAAACTTGAACGGGCTCGTAAGCCTCGCCCATGCGTCAGAGACCGGTGAGGAATGCATCCGTTTCGGTGATCTCCACCTGCACCGAGAAGCGGCCGCCCAGCAGTTCGAGCGTGGCGTCATGCGTCTCGTCGGCGCTGCTGCAGACGGCATCCTTCAACAGGACGACGCGGTACCCGAGATCGATTGCGCCAAGTGCTGCAGCAAGCACGCAGATATCGGTTTCGCCGCCGGTGATGACGATGGCCCCGACCTTTTCCTGCGCAAGCGTTTCGTGGAGCCGGCCGTCGACCCAGGGAGAGTAGGTTCGCTTGTTGAAGAAGCGGGCAGGCGGCGAGAAAGACTTCAGATCGGCAACGATGTCCACGAGTTCCGGCCGCAGGTGTTCGCCAGTCATCATTGGCCATTTTTCGTAGTAATTCCTCCACATGCCGGGCATGGCATCGGCATTCGGCGGAGGAACGAAGCGCGTGAAAATCGTTCGCTCGGCATACCGTGCCGAGAGTTCAACAATCTGCGGCGACACCGTCGCCATCCATGGCACATGCCAAGCTGTCTGTTCCGCGAACATCCTCTGCATGTCGATGCAGAGATGGATCCAGTTTTCGCGCATCGAACCTGCAGATTCGAGCATTCAAGGCGAATTGATGCTGGGCAGGAAATCCTCGACCTGCTTGCGGTCGGCTGCTGAAAGCGGCTGCACCTGCTCCTGCCAGAAGCGTTCAGCCTCCGGGGGATCCTTCTCCCACTGGCGCACAGTGGTGATGTTGTCGTCGATCTTGGAGCGGCGGTGTCCGCCAAGGCGCAGATATTCCTTGGCGAGCTTCAGGCTCCTGGTTTCCGTATCCGTGTGGGTTGCGTTCATGGCCTTCGTCTCCATAGCTGGGCAGGAGCAAGCCTGCCGTTTACGAAGAACGGCGCGTGGCGGGAAATGATCCGATACCATCACGAAATATTAAAATGGGGAACGTGGCGGCGCCCGAGCGGTTGACCTAACGAGACGGCAGTCAAGCCGCTCTCGCAGACAATTACCGAAAGGAGAATTGATCATGGCAAACCAAGGCGGTTCACACGAACAGCACGTCAAGGCAGGTCAGCAGAGCCACAAGAATACCGGCTCGCAGCAGCAGGCTTCGTCGCGCGACAATCAATCCAGTTCGGGTACCCGCGGCGGCACGCATGAACAGCATGTGAAGGCCGGTCAGCAGAGCCACAAAAACACAAACTAAAACCTGACCGATACAGAAAGGAGCCCGCAGAAGCGGGCTTTTTTCATGTCTACTTTTGAGCGGAGTTCAGTGTCCGCCCACTGGAGATTCACTCATTCGGCTTTGCCCGGATAGTGGTTCTGCTTGAGCAGTTTTGCCAGATGAACCGTATTGCGCGCCAGCATGTCGACTGCCGTCGTGACCGTTTCAGGTACCTGCTTGAGATCGACGAAATTGGTGCTGCCCATGGCTTCGCCCACCCAGTACGCCACAGCATTGGCCGATATGGTGAAGCCGA
Organism: Sinorhizobium sp. B11; assembly: GCA_039725955.1. Taxonomy (NCBI): domain Bacteria; kingdom Pseudomonadati; phylum Pseudomonadota; class Alphaproteobacteria; order Hyphomicrobiales; family Rhizobiaceae; genus Sinorhizobium; species Sinorhizobium sp. B11. The sequence goes on along the minus strand of CP091034.1, from coordinate 2,018,870 downwards.
CATCGTTCAATGCCTGATAGAGTTCGGCCGAGACGTGATGCGCGCCATCCTCATTGCCGACAACGGCCACTGCCGCTACGCGGCCATAGGAGACCATACGGCCCTGATCGTCCGTCTCCTCAAGGAAGGCATCCATACGCTCCAAAGCGCGCTTGGCAACGCTGGACGGTTGTCCCAACCAGATCGGCGTGCCGAAAACGAGGATGTCGGCATCGAGAATCATCTTTCGGATATCGGGCCAGGCATCGCCAGGTCCCTCGTCGGACGTCACACCAGGAAGGATATTATGGTCAGCAAGGCGGATCGTTTCCGTCTCCACATCCTGTTTGCGCATTGCTTCGCCGATGAGGGCGAGCATGCGGTCGGTGGAGGAGGGCTCACTGCTGCTGGATTTCAGCGTGGCATTCAGGGCGACAGCTTTCAGGGGCACGATCGATCTCCGGGTTGTTCGTCCGCACACAACCCGACCAAATGCTCATGGTTCCCCACGCCCAAAAAGCAAAAGCGGCGGAAACCCGCCGCTTCAGGAAAATCCGATCCGAATGAATTGCTTACTGGATCGAGCCGACAGCCATTTCATCCACCTGGCGGGTCAGTGTCAGGCCGATGACCGGGATCATCTGGCTTTCGACCTTGACCGAAACGGTGACATTCATGGTCTTGTCGTCCCGCACGCGGGCAATCATCGCACCGTTCAGCTTGGAACGATTGATGCCGACGACGACGGTATCTGCGGTAACGGCGCCGGAAACAACGTCGAGGCCCTTGCCCTCGGCGCCATCCAGGAACTTGCCCTTGTACGTGGAACCGGACTGGGAGATGACGGCCGTCATCGGCTGCTTGAAGACACCGACGCGGCAGGTGCCGTCGAGCTTGATGCCGGCAGCGGAATCATCAGCCGGCGAGCCGACGAGATTGCAGGTGAATTTCGTGCCCTTGTACTTGCCGGCAACGATTTCGCCCGGTCCCTTCCAGGTGCCGGCGATAGATTCGAAGAAGGCTTTGTCGCGGGTTGCGGCAGTGGCGTTGGAAGCGACGTCTGCCACCGGAGACAATGCCGCGGCGGCCAGGCCGCATACAAAAAGAAACTTGCGCGAGTACATGGATTTTCCTTGGCAAACACCACTCGGGAACTGGTCCGAAGTTTTGCCGAAAAATGGTTAATCCTTTCTTTCCGAGGCGCCAAAATGCGTGGAAATACAGGGCTTTCGCTAGGCAATGTTTCTGAGGCGGCGCGTGTAGCGCATTGAATCCGCTGGAATTTTCTGCAGGGTTGATAAGAAGGCCGGAATGTGTCGCAATCCAGCTTTTTCTTAAGGATTGCCGTTTCGCGTCGTCATCGACGGTGTCAAATCACCGATAAAGTCACCGATTCCCGGCCGCTTCAGCGCCCTGAAAGTCAGCGGGCGGCAGAGATCCATGGCGGCAATGCCGATGCGCGCCGTCATCAACCCGTTGATCACGCCTTCGCCGAGTCGCGCCGAGAGCTTCGAGGCAAGCCCATGGCCCAGCACTTGCTGCACGAGGCTGTCGCCGACGGCAATCGAACCGGTTACGGCAAGATGGGCAAGCACGTCGCGCATCAATCTCAGCATGCCGAGCGTGCCGGGGCGACCACCGTACAGTTCGGCCATGGCGCGGATCAGGCGGGCGGCCTCATAGAGCACGTAGAGCAGATCGACGATGGCGCGCGGGCTGACGGCCGTGACGACAGAGACACGCTTGGAGGAATTGACGATCAGCGCGCGCGCCCGGCGGTCAAGGGGGCCAAGGAGTTCGCGCTCGGCAAGCGCAATCAGATGCGGAGCATCGATGACGTCGCCTTCGGTTTCCTTCAGCGTGGCGCGGCCCTTGGCAGTTTCCGGCTTGTTATCGAGCAGGCCCGTCAGGCGGGCAACGACGGCACGGGCCTTGGCAGGACGGGTTTCGAGGATCGCGGCGTCTGCCTCGGCCTTGATGGTCTGCACCGCGGCAAGCCGCATCATGCCCGCCGTCTCCCTGACGACGACGGCGATAACGGCGAGGATGCCGATCGCGAGGACGGCAAGCGCCGTGTAACCCAGCCAGTCGGCACGGCTGAACAGGTCGCGGATCAGCTGGTCGGTCCAGAGGCCGAAGGCAAGCGACAGGAGGATGCCGAAGGCGCCTGCGGCGATGCCGGCAAACGAGGTGCGGCGCTTGCGCGGGGTCGCGACCGGCAGCGGGCTCAGATCCTGTTCCGGATTGAGGAAGGGATCCTCCTCATCCGGCGTCAGCACCACCTCGCCGGAAAAGCTTGCCGGCTTGCGGCGTTCCGCGCGGGGGGATTCGGGTGCTGCGTTTTCCTCCTCATAGGTGAAGGCGGCAGGGGCGCGACGCGGCGGATTGGGCTGGTCGATCGGCGGCTTGCTCATGCGAGGCGGTCTCCGAACAGGAACTGCATGGCGCGGTCAAGACGGATATGCGGCACGGAAAGCTTGATGCCGCCGCCGGTTTCCTCAAGCTGCGGGGGACGGAAGCGCACCACGTTGACATCGGGCAGCTCGACCGTGCTGTCGCCGGCTTCGATGCGTTCGAACAGCGATTGCGGATCTTCCGGCAAGTCGCCTGGGAAGATCGCCGTCTTGCGCTCACCGTCAAAGATCTCGCCGGCGATCTTTTCACCAGTCATAGGCGTGCCGACAATGACGGGCAGGTCGTGGCCGTCGCGCCGCACGGTGGCTTCGCGTGTGGCGCGCACGGAGGCGAGTGCCATGACATCGATGCCGGCGCCGGCCATGCCGATGCGGTCGATGGCGCGATCGACGAGACGGCGCGTGAGTCGATCCAGCCGGTCGTGGCTCTCGTGGTGCAAGTGGTCGGCCTTGGTGGCGGCCACCAGAACGCGGTCGATGCGCCGGCCGAGCAGCGATGACAGGATGGAATTGGTGCCGGGGCGGAAACAGGCCAGCACATCGGTCAGGGCGCGTTCCAGATCCTGCACGGCTTCCGGACCGCGGTTCATCGCCTGGAGAGCGTCGACCAAAACGATCTGCCGGTCGAGCCTGGCGAAATGCTCACGGAAGAAGGGTTTGACGACCACGGACTTGTAGGCCTCGTATCGGCGCTCCATCATCGCCCAGAGCGAGCCATGCTTCGGCCGGCCTTCGGGCGGCAGGGAAAGCGGGGCGAAGGTCAGGGCAGGCGAGCCGTCGAGATCACCGGGCAGCAGGAAGCGGCCGGGAGGAAGGGTGGAGAGAGAACGCTCGTCCGCCTTGCAGGCCTTCAGATAGTCGGCAAAGCTCACTGCGAGGTCGCGGGCGACCATTTCGTCAGCGGGAGCATTGATGTCCGTCGCTCTCGTCAGACCCAACCAGGCGCTCGACAGCTCGGCGCGGATGCCGGTTGCGGCAAGGGCGATGGTTTCCTCGCTGAACGTCCGGAAATCCTTGCCGAGCAGCGGCAGGTCGAGCAGCCATTCGCCGGGATAGTCGACGATATCGATGGAAAGCCGGCCGGGGGAAAACATGCGCGTCCAGGAACTGGCGCTCTGATAATCCAGCGTGATGCGCAGCTCCGAGATCGCGCGGGTGGAATCCGGCCAGATGCGCTCCTTTACCAGCGCGCGGATATGATCCTCATACTGGAAGCGCGGCACGGCATCATCCGGCTGAGGCTCCAGACGCACCGCCGAAACGCGGCCGGACTGCACCGCTTCGAAGAGCGGCAAGCGGCCGCCATGCAGGAGATTATGGACCAGCGAGGAAATGAAGACGGTCTTGCCGGAGCGGGAAAGGCCGGTGACACCGAGCCGGATGGTCGGATTGACGAGACCGCTGGCGCGGTCCGCAAGATTATCCAACGCGATCAGCGCGTCGTCGGCAAAGGATGTCAGGCGTGGCGGCAAATCGGAATCCCTGGTGGCACTGCCTGCAATATAGGGAGGGGCCGCGGCCCGAAAAAGAAGCGGCGCAAAAGCTCAGTCGACGACGAAATCGACGAGACGCCATGCCGAAGTCGTAGCGACATAGTCGATGACAGCGAGACCGGCTGTCGGGAAACCTTTCGGCACCGAGGCTGCCATAGCCTTTTGGCCGATCAGCGCCGATAAGGCTTGCTCCATGGTCGGGTTGTGACCGACGAGCATGACGCTTCCCACATCCTGCGCGTCGATAATTTCGAGATAGGTATCGACGGAGGCGTTATAGAGCGTGTCGACAAAGAGCATGTCGAGCGTTTCGCCCATGGCCCGATGCACGGCCTCGGCGGTGTCGCGGCAACGAAGCGCGGTCGAGCTTATCAGGACATCAGGACGGTAGCCCTTGTCGGCTGCGCGGTCGGCAACAATCTCGGCATCGCCAAAACCCTTCTCGTTCAGCGGGCGGTCGAAATCGCGCTGTCCGGGCTCGGCCCAGGCGGCTTCGGCGTGACGCAGGAGGTAGATCCGGTGCGGTGGAGGCAGGAGGGCGGCCATGGGCAAATCCAGCTTCGAACGGAGCCTTTTCAGTAGCGGTTGCACTCCCGCAACGTCAACTGCCAGCCGGCCTTCAATAGCGCGAAACGCCATGCTCTACACGGCATGTTGAAGGCGAAGCAAAAATCGCGGTTCGGAATAATGGTGAGAAAATAGACTGTTAGCTCAAATTTATGACAGATTTAAAAATCTGTTTACGTGTCTTATTTGGCTTGAATCGCGGATAGCCCTTGGGATATACACCCGGCCAGATGAGATGTTCTTCAGGAGAATCGCGTTGAGTGAGAAGATCGATCTTAGCAATTATGTTCCCTCGGAAGACGAGGAGTTCATGAATACGAACCAGCGAGCTTATTTCAGAGCCAAGCTGGTTGCCTGGAAAAACGATATCCTTAGAGAAGCGCGTGAAACGCTCGACCATCTGGCCGAGGAGAGCGCAAACCACCCCGATCTTGCAGACCGTGCATCCTCAGAAACCGACCGGGCGATCGAACTTCGCGCCCGCGACCGTCAGAGAAAGCTGATCTCCAAGATCGACGCAGCCCTGCAGCGCATCGAAGACGGTACTTACGGTTACTGCGAGGAAACCGGCGAGCCGATCGGTCTCAAGCGTCTCGACGCCCGCCCGATCGCCACGTTGTCGATCGAAGCCCAGGAACGCCATGAGCGTCGCGAAAAGGTTTACCGGGACGAATAATCGCTCCCGACCGGAATTGAAAAAGGCACCGCGGGACGATCGCGGTGCCTTTTTGTTTTACCGGTTTGCTCCGGTGATCCGACCCCGGACTACTTGTCGCGATTGACGCTCATTTCGCCGAAAATGCGGGCAACTTCCTTCTGAAGGGCGGCATCCGCACCTGTCATTGGCGCCATTTCAGGATCACGGCGCGGCATCGAGCCGGGCTGAGGGGAACCTGGCTGTGGGGCAGGGCGCGCCTGCTGCGCATTGGGTACGGGAACCACGCGCTCGGCGGCCGGATTGGCCGAGATTTCCTCATCAAGGATGCGCTGGAAATCCCGGCGGATGGCGGCCGATTGCAGACCGCCATCTTCCGTGGCGACCGGGGCACCGCGCGAGACGGCGGGAATGCTCTGGGCCGGCGGGGTGGATACTTCCGGTTCGATACGCTGCTGTGGCAGTACGCGCTGACGGGCTGCATCGAGGATATCGGCGGCGTTGGCGGTATCGGGCACCGGTTGCGGAGCTGGGCGTTCGGGCTGGCGCGACTGAGGCTGCGACATGCGCTGCGGGATATCGCGCTCGGCACTCAGCGGCGGAGCAGAAACCTGTGGCGCGGAAGCCTGCTGCCCGGACATCGGCGGAGCCACGGCTGGAGCAACCGGCGGCTCGGAACGCTGGCGGATAGGCTCGGCCGGCGGTGCGATGACCGGGACGATGACCGCAGCCGGTGCCGGGCTATAGGGTTCGAGATCGGGTTCGGCGCTTGCCGCCACAGGCGGTGCGACGGGAGCGGCGACCGGCCTCGGCTGCGGCGCTGGTTGCGGCTCGCGGCGCGGCTGGACGACCTCACGCTCCGGAGCGAGCGAACGCTCCTCGACCGGCTGCGGGCGGAAATCACTTCCGGTTTCGGCTTCGGTTTCCGGCAGGATGCGGCTTTCGATGACGATATCGGTCGGACCGCCGATCATGACGAGATGTTCGACATTGTCGCGACGCACGAGCACCAGGCGGCGGCGGGCATCGACGGCGGCGGCATCGAGCACCTGCAAACGCGGCTGGCGGTTGCGCCCGCCACGAACGAAGGGCGAGGGCGCGCGGTTGCGCAGGAACCACAGAACCAGGATGAGCAGGATGAGGGCAATACCGACGCCGCCAGCGGCAAGCAGGAAGCGGCTACCGTAAGCTCCTACAACATCATCGAACATAGGCACTCACTCCATTTCGCATTATGGCACAACAGACGACTTTTCCGCTCCTTAGGCAAGAGCCGCCGGGTCTGTCCAGTCACCGGCGAAGGTGATTTCGTGTTGTGCAGTTATTTGGCCGGCGAGCTCTCGCCGTTACACCAGCGGGCTTGCAAGAAAACTGGCGCGTTTGCCTGTGAATTCAAGCAGTCTGACGAAACCTGCTGTTTTTGCGGGCGCAGCAAGTTGATAAGAAGGAAAGAGTGCCTGATTCCTGTTTCGCAGCGATGTTAGCGAGCGCGGCAGGAGGGGCTTATGCGAGGAATAGATGACGAAATCGCGTCAGGTCGACGACTATAACGCGCCGCTTGTGGATCGTGGGGGGCGTTCTGGCACGGCGATACGCATCATTCTGCTGGCGATCGTGCTGATTGCGGCGGCGGCAGCCTTCGTCTTCTTCAAAGATTCGCTCGGCAACGAGCTGGTACTCGGCTGTCTCGGCGTTCTCGCCATGGTCGGCATCTTCTTCCTCGTTTCCTCCGTTATCGGCTTCATCGAGGTCATGCCGCAGCGCCAGTCCGACAGCCTGGCGCGCGCTTTCCTGAACAGCCATCCGGACGGTTCGCTGATCACAGACGAGAAGGGCCGCATCGTCTACGCCAACGCCGCCTACGGGGCGCTGACGGGCGCACGCAAGGCAACAGAGGTGCAGACGCTGGAAACGCTGCTGTCGCGCCACCGCGAATCGAATGAGGCGCTCTACCGCCTCGTGAACGGCTTGCGTGAAGGCCGGGAGGGGCGCGAGGAATTCCGCCTGCTGCGCGCAGTCGGACCGGGAAGCAGCGCTGGCGCACATTGGTATCGTCTCAAGGCCCGTCTGCTGCAGCCTGACGATGGCGACGGCAAGCCGCTGCAGATCTGGCAGATCACCGATATCACCGCCGAGCGCGAGGACCAGGAGCGCTTCTTCAAGGAGCTGCAGAACGCGATCGACTATCTCGACCACGCTCCGTCGGGCTTCTTTTCCGCCGGGCGCAAGGGCGAAATCTTCTATCTCAATGCGACGCTTGCCGAATGGCTGGGGCTCGACCTCACCAAGTTCATGCCGGGCTCAATGAATATCGGCGATCTCGTCGCCGGCGAGGGGCTGGCGCTGATCCAGTCGGTGCAAGCCGAACCGGGTCTGAAGAAGACTGTCACGCTCGATCTTGACCTGCGCAAATCGAACGGCCAGAGCCTGCCGGTGCAGATCATCCACCGCGTCACTTCCATGCGCGACGGGGCGCCGGGCGAAAGCCGCACCATCGTGCTCACGCGCGACAAGGATGGCGAGAACGGGCAATCGGCCTCGGCAGCCGCCATGCGCTTCACCCGCTTCTTCAACAATACGCCGATGGCGATTGCCTCCGTCGACGGCAAGGGCAAGATCCTGCGCACCAATGCGCCTTTCCTGAAGCTCTTCTCCAATATCGTCTCGCGTGACGATCTGGAGCGCGGCGCGCTGATGGAAACGATCGTGCAGGAGAGCGACCGGCCGCAGCTTGCCGCAGCGCTTGCCGCCGCCAAGGACCGGCAGGGCGACATCGCCCCGATCGATTCCCGCACGCCGACCGACGATGCACGCTTCTTCCGCTTCTACGTGAATGCCGTGATCGACCAGAGCGACGAGGCGCCCGAGGAGGCGGCCATCGTCTATGCGGTGGAAGTGACCGAGCAGAAGGCGCTCGAAGCGCAGATGGCGCAGACGCAGAAGATGAATGCGGTCGGCACGCTCGCCGGCGGTATCGCGCATGACTTCAACAATGTGCTGACGGCGATCCTGCTTTCCTCCGACCATCTGCTCCTACAGGCACGGCCGGCCGATGCAAGCTTTGCCGATCTCATGGAGATCAAACGCAACGCCAACCGTGCGGCCGTTCTCGTGCGCCAGCTGCTCGCCTTCTCGCGCAAGCAGACGATGCGGCCGACGGTGCTCAACCTCACCGATGTCGTCGGCGATCTTCGCATGCTGGTCGACCGGCTGATTTCAGGCACGAACGTCAAGCTCGACGTCGAATATGGCCGCGATCTCTGGCCGGTCAAAACCGATCTCTCGCAGTTCGAGCAGGTGCTGATCAATCTCAGTGTCAATGCGCGCGATGCGATGCCGAAGGGCGGCACGCTGACGCTGCGCACGCGTAATCTGCCGGCCGCCGAAGTCGCCGCCTTCAACTACTCCTACATGCCGCATGAGGACATGGTGCTGGTGGAAGTGACCGATACCGGCACCGGAATTGCGCCCGAGATCATGGACAAGATCTTCGAGCCTTTCTTCACGACAAAGGAAGTGGGCAAGGGTACCGGTCTCGGCCTCGCCATGGTCTACGGTATCGTCAAGCAGTCCGGCGGCTATATCCAGCCGGAATCGGAAGTCGGCAAGGGCACCACCTTCCGCATCTTCCTGCCGCGCCATATCGTCGAACCGGCCGTTGCCGCCGAGGCGGAGGCAGCCGATCAGGCGGTTGCGGCGGGTGGCGCGAACGTCGTGGAACTGGTGCAGCCGAAGCAGCCCGAAGACCTGACGGGCTCCGCCGTCATCCTGCTCGTCGAGGACGAGGAAGCGGTGCGGCGCGGCGGCAAGCGCATGCTGGAGACCCGTGGCTACACGGTCCACGAGGCCGGCTCCGGCGTCGAGGCCCTCGAGATCATGGAGGAGCTCGAAGGCAAGGTGGATATCGTCGTCTCCGACGTGGTGATGCCCGAGATGGACGGACCATCGCTGCTGCGCGAGCTGCGCAAGAACTATCCGGATCTGAAGTTCATTTTCGTATCCGGTTACGCCGAGGATGCGTTCGCCCGCAACCTGCCGCCGGAAGCCAAGTTCGGCTTCCTGCCGAAGCCATTCTCGCTGAAGCAACTGGCTGTGGCGGTGAAAGAGACGCTGGACAGCTGATACGAAAAAGGGGCGCTGGAGCGCCCCTTGAATTTCTCAGTGATATTGGCGGGGCGAACCCCGCGGACGATTGGTTATTCGCCGAGTGCGACGGCAATCTCTGCCGCCAGCCGCGCATTGTTCTCCACGAGCGCGATATTCGTCTTCAGGCTCTGGCCATCCGTCAGGTCGAAGATCGTGCTCAGCAGGTAAGGCGTCACCGCCTTGCCGGTGATCTCGTCACGCTCGGCGCTGTCGAGGGCGCGTTCGATATAGATTTCCATTTCCTCGCGGGCAATTTCGTCGGCTTCCGGTACCGGATTGGCAATTAACATGCCGCCGTCGATACCAAGCTGTTCGCGCGTCGTCTGGAAATTGGCGATCGCTGCCGGGCTGTTCAGGGTCAGCGGGCTGCGGATGCCTGAGGAGCGCGACCAGAAGGCCGGGAATTCATCGCTTTCATAGGTGACGACGGGCACGCCGCGGGTCTCCAGCACTTCCAGCGTCTTCGGAATATCGAGGATCGCCTTGGCGCCGGCACAGACGACGATGACGCCGGTGCGGGCCAGTTCTTCCAAGTCGGCGGAGATGTCAAAGGTTTCTTCGGCACCGCGATGCACGCCGCCGATGCCGCCGGTCGCGAAGACCTTGATGCCGGCGCGTGCCGCGGCAATCATCGTGGCAGCGACAGTCGTTGCACCCGTGCGGCGTTCGGCGATCGCGAAGGCGATATCGGCGCGCGATACTTTCATCACGTCCTTGGCCTTGGCGAGCTGTTCCAGTTCGGCGGTCTCCAGGCCGATATGCAGCGTGCCGTGGATCACGGCGATGGTGGCAGGAACGGCGCCCTGGTCGCGGATGATCGCTTCGACGCTGCGCGCCATTTCGATATTGCCGGGGTAGGGCATGCCGTGGGTGATGATGGTCGATTCGAGCGCCACGATCGGTGCGCCGCGCTGCTTGGCGGCGGCGACTTCCTTGGAATAGGAGATCGGCAGGAGGGGCGAGATAGGTTTGGTCATGATCCGTATCCGTTTATCGATGTTGCCGCTTCATTGCAGAATTCTGGCGGCCGGGACAAGCGAAAGCATGTCGCGAAGAAGGTTCGGCGCGAGATTTTCGTTCACCGCATGCCGCGACTGGACGGTGAGGGCGGCTGCCGCCGCACCATGGCGGACCGCTTCTTCGAGCGGATGGCCGCGCATCAAGGCAGACAGTGTGCCTGCTGCGAGCGAATCTCCCGCGCCTGTGACATCGGCCACATTGTCAGAAATCGGCGGCTGCAGGAGAAGTGCGCGACCGTTCTTGAAGGCGACAAGCTCGCGCTGGCCGCGGGTGACGACCGCGCCGCCGATGCCGATGTCACCGAGCAACGACGGCCAGCCGGCAGCGTCGTCCGGCCGCTTGCCGGTGAGGGCTGCAGCCTCGGCCTCATTCATGAAGAGATAGTCGATGCCTCCGAGGCAGGGCAGGAGACGCACGACCTTGGCCGGTGAAATGGCAATTGCCGCGACCGGCTTGCCGAGCGCCTTAGCCCTTGCAACGATCGCGGCTGCGGTTTCCTCCGGTAGGTTGGCATCGAAGAGGATGAAATCGGTGGCGGCGAAGGCATCGCGCACCCAGCGGATCGACAGGCGGCGCGGCACGAAGAAGCGGTAGAGTTCCATGTCGGCGAGCGCGATGACGAGATTGCCGTCCTTCTCGATAACAGCCGTATAGCTCGGCGTCTTGCGGTCGAGGAAGACGAAAGGACGGTCGTTGATGCCGGCAAAGTCGGCCGCCTCGCTCACCATCTCGCCGATCGGATCGCCGCCGCGCGGGGAGATCATCGTCACGTCGAATCCGAGACGGGCAAGATTGCGGGCCGCGTTGAAGCCGCCGCCGCCCGGCTCCTCGAACCATGAGCCGGGGTTGCTGGCGCCCGGTGCCGTCTCACCGGCGATACGGCCGCGACGATCGATATGGGCGCCGCCGAGGACAAGAATCTTGCCGCTCATTTCTGCACCTCGAAAGCGAATCGAATGCGGCGCAAAGCGGCAGGATTCAGTGCCTGCGGGACATTAAGCCGTTGCTTTGCATCGATAAAACAAAAATAGAACACAGGCCGTTTTACCTTTTTCTTTCAATTATTTGCAACCCCATTGCGAAATAAGAACAAATCAGGTACAAACTTCGCATCAGCGGCGACATTGCTAGAGCAGCGTCAATAACCTAAAGGTGGATCGAATGTCTCAGAATTCATTGCGGCTCGTAGAGGACAAATCGGTGGACAAAAGCAAGGCGCTCGAAGCGGCACTCTCACAGATCGAGCGGTCGTTCGGCAAGGGCTCGATCATGAAACTCGGCTCGAACGAGAACATCGTCGAGATCGAAACGGTTTCCACAGGTTCGCTCAGCCTCGATATCGCCCTCGGCATCGGCGGTCTGCCGAAGGGTCGCATCATTGAGATCTACGGTCCGGAAAGCTCTGGTAAGACGACGCTCGCCCTGCAGACGATTGCCGAAGCGCAGAAGAAGGGCGGCATCTGCGCCTTCGTCGATGCCGAACATGCACTCGATCCGGTCTATGCCCGCAAGCTCGGCGTCGACCTGCAGAACCTCCTGATCTCGCAGCCCGACACCGGCGAACAGGCGCTCGAAATCACCGATACGCTGGTGCGCTCCGGCGCGATCGACGTTCTCGTCGTCGACTCCGTGGCAGCGCTGACGCCGCGCGCCGAAATCGAAGGCGAAATGGGCGACAACCTGCCGGGCATGCAGGCCCGCCTGATGAGCCAGGCGCTGCGCAAGCTGACGGCTTCGATCTCCAAGTCGAATACGATGGTGATCTTCATCAACCAAATCCGCATGAAGATCGGCGTCATGTTCGGTTCGCCGGAAACGACGACAGGCGGCAACGCGCTGAAGTTCTATGCCTCCGTCCGCCTCGACATTCGCCGTATCGGCCAGGTCAAGGAACGCGAAGAGGTCATCGGCAACCAGACGCGCGTCAAGGTCGTCAAGAACAAGATGGCGCCTCCCTTCAAGCAGGTCGAATTCGACATCATGTATGGCGAGGGCGTTTCCAAGACCGGCGAACTGATCGACCTCGGCGTCAAGGCCGGCATCGTCGAGAAGTCGGGCGCCTGGTTCTCCTATAACAGCCAGCGTCTCGGCCAGGGCCGCGAAAACGCCAAGATCTTCCTGCGCGACAATCCGGATCTCGCCCGCGAGATCGAAACGGCGCTGCGCCAGAATGCCGGCCTGATCGCCGACCGCTTCCTGCAGAATGGCGGTCCGGATGCCGGCGATGATGCTGGCGATGGCGACATGTAATCCAGCCTAGCACATAACGAATTTGAACCGGCCGCATTCCCTCACGAGAATGCGGCCGGTTTTGTTTGTTGCTGGACAGTGGCAAGGTCGGACGATAAAAGCCGATGGATTTAATTTTACCTGCCTGCTGGCAGCATCGAAGGGCATGAAATGAGCGGTGTAAACGATATCCGGTCGACCTTCCTCGACTACTTCAAGAAGAACGGCCACGAGATCGTTCCATCGAGCCCGCTCGTGCCGCGCAATGACCCGACGCTGATGTTCACCAATGCCGGCATGGTGCAGTTCAAGAATGTCTTCACCGGTCTCGAAAAGCGTCCCTATTCGACGGCGACGACCTCGCAGAAATGCGTGCGCGCCGGCGGCAAGCATAACGACCTCGACAATGTCGGCTATACTGCACGCCACCTGACCTTCTTCGAAATGCTCGGCAACTTCTCCTTCGGCGATTATTTCAAGGAGAATGCGATCGAGCTTGCGTGGAAGCTGGTCACCGAGGGCTTCGACCTGCCGAAGAACCGGCTGCTGGTCACCGTCTATTCCGAGGACGAGGAAGCTGCGACGCTCTGGAAGAAGATCGCGGGTTTCTCCGACGACAAGATCATCCGCATCCCGACCTCTGACAATTTCTGGCAGATGGGCGATACCGGCCCCTGCGGTCCGTGCTCGGAAATCTTCATCGACCAGGGCGAGAATGTCTGGGGCGGCCCTCCCGGTTCGCCGGAAGAAGATGGCGACCGGTTCCTGGAATTCTGGAACCTCGTCTTCATGCAGTTCGAACAAACCGAGCCCGGCGTTCGCAACCCGCTGCCGCGCCCGTCGATCGATACCGGCATGGGCCTGGAGCGTATGGCCGCCGTTCTGCAGGGCGTCCAGAGCGTCTTCGACACAGACCTGTTCCGCACGCTGACCGGCACGATCGAAGACGCTGTCGGCGTCAAGGCCGAGGGCAGCGCCAGCCACCGCGTCATTGCCGACCACCTGCGTTCGTCCGCCTTCCTGATCGCCGACGGCGTGCTGCCGTCGAATGAAGGCCGCGGCTATGTGCTGCGCCGTATCATGCGCCGCGCCATGCGCCATGCCCAGCTTCTCGGCGCCAAGGAGCCGCTGATGTACCGGCTGCTGCCGACGCTGGTGCAGGAGATGGGCCGCGCCTATCCGGAACTGGTGCGCGCAGAAGCGCTGATCTCCGAGACGCTGAAGCTTGAGGAAAACCGCTTCCGCAAGACGCTGGAACGCGGCCTGTCGCTCCTGTCGGACGCAACGGCCGATCTCTCCAAGGGCGACATGCTCGATGGCGAGACCGCCTTCAAGCTCTATGACACCTACGGCTTCCCGCTCGACCTGACGCAGGACGCGCTGCGCGCCCGCGAAATCGGCGTCGACATCTCGGGCTTCACCGATGCGATGGAGCGCCAGAAGGCCGAGGCACGCTCGCACTGGGCAGGTTCCGGCGAGAAGGCAACCGAAACCGTCTGGTTCGAACTCAAGGAAAAGCACGGCGCGACCGAATTCCTCGGTTACGACACCGAGACGGCCGAAGGCGTCGTGCAGGCGATCGTCAAGGACGGTACTGTCGCGACCGAAGCCAAGACCGGCGACAAGGTGCAGATCGTCGTCAACCAGACACCGTTCTACGGCGAGTCCGGCGGTCAGATGGGCGATACCGGCGTGATATCTTCCGACCACGGCAAGATCGAGATTTCGGATACGCAGAAGAAGGGCGAAGGCCTGTTCGTGCATCTGGGCACCGTCATCGAAGGCGTGGTCAAGGCCGGCGAGCCTGTCGCGCTGACAGTCGATCACGCCCGCCGCTCGCGCCTGCGCGCCAACCACTCGGCAACCCATCTCCTGCATGAGGCGCTGCGCGAAGTGCTCGGTACGCACGTTGCCCAGAAGGGTTCGCTGGTCGCGCCCGAGCGCCTGCGCTTCGACGTTTCGCATCCGAAGCCGATGACGGCTGACGAACTCAAGGTCGTCGAAGAGATGGCCAATCAGATCGTGCTGCAGAATGCTCCGGTCACGACCCGCCTGATGAGCGTCGACGATGCCATTGCAGAAGGCGCCATGGCGCTCTTCGGCGAAAAATACGGCGATGAAGTGCGTGTCGTGTCGATGGGGACGGGTCTGCATGGCGCCAAAGCCAACAGGCCCTATTCGGTCGAACTCTGTGGCGGCACGCATGTGTCGGCAACCGGCCAGATCGGTCTCGTGCGCATCCTCGGCGAAAGCGCCGTCGGCGCCGGCGTTCGTCGTATCGAAGCGGTCACCGGTGAATCGGCCCGCGAATATCTCGCCGAACAGGACGATCGGGTGAAGACGCTGGCCGCCTCGCTGAAGGTGCAGCCGTCGGAAGTGCTGTCGCGTGTCGAGGCGCTGATGGATGAGCGCCGCAAGCTCGAAAAGGAACTGGCCGATGCCAAGCGCAAGCTCGCCATGGGCGGCGGGCAGGGCGGGTCTGCCGATGCCGTGCGCGAGGTCGCCGGCATCAAGTTCCTCGGCAAGGCCGTGGCCGGCGTTGATCCGAAGGATCTCAAGGGGCTTGCTGATGACGGCAAGGCAAGCATCGGCTCTGGCGTCGTGACGCTGATCGGTGTTTCCGACGATGGCAAGGCCAGTGCCGTCGTGGCCGTGACGGCCGATCTCGTCGGCCGTTTCAGCGCTGTCGATCTGGTGCGCGTCGCTTCTGCTGCTCTCGGCGGCAAGGGCGGCGGCGGCCGTCCCGACATGGCGCAGGCCGGCGGCCCAGATGGTGCCAAGGCTGACGAGGCGCTTGAGGCCGTTGCGGCCGCACTCGCAGGCTGAGCATTCGCCTGACGACAGGTCAAAATCAAACCGGCTGCGAGATCATCGATTTCGCAGCCGGTTTTGTTTCCGGCACGCCCTGCGGTCAGTTTCTCGTCTGCAATGCGAGGCGGCAGGCGAGGCCGGTGAATACGCCAGCCAGCAGATATTGCGGCAGCTTCGGGAAGCGGCGCATCGAGCCCAGACGCGAGCGGATCTGACTGCCGAGCAGGATGACTGCGCCGTTGACGACAAGGCCGATGCCGTTCAGCACGCTAGCGAGTACCAGAATCTGCACACCCATCGAACCGCCCTCGGCAGTCACGAATTGCGGAAAGAGCGCGATGACGAAGAGTGCCATTTTCGGATTGAGCAGATTTGTCGCAAGACCGGCAAAGAAGATGCGCCGTCCCGGCAGCCGCCTCAGTGTCGAGGCCGGCGCAAAGGTGGTGCTTTCGGAACGGATCGTCTTGTAGGCGAGATAAAGCAGATAGAGGCAACCGGCCCAACGCACCGCCTCGTAGGCAACGGGCACGGCCACGAGGAGCTGCGAGAGCCCGAAAGCTGCGGCGAGCGCGTGACAATAGGTGCCGAGAGCAATGCCTGCATAGGTCAGAAATCCGGCTGTGCGTCCCTGGCTGATACTGCGCGAGGCAATCAGCAGCATATCGGGACCGGGCGTTGCAGTGAGCACCAACGCTGCGGCGGCAAAGAGTATCAATGTAGTAAAGTCCGGCATCAGTCTTCCTCTTGGGTTCGAGCCGGAATTCCGGTCTACGCAGGATTCGCTCCCAGCACCAGGCTTTTCCGAAAATATGAATCGATTTTCGGAAAAGCCTGGTGCGTAGATTCAAAGAGTTAGAGCGTCCTTTGTGCGTCCGAACGGAAGCACGGCGCTCTAAGGTTCAAGTCAGCAGGATTTGTCAAATCGGGCTATGCTTTGGTGAGCCGATCGATTTGCAAAGGGTTTGACATGGTGGGTGAAACGGCATGGGCGCTCTACGAGAACCGTCTGAGACGGGTCTCGGCCTATATCCACGATCATCTCGACGAGGATCTGGATATGGAGCGGCTGGCCGAAATCGCGTGCCTGTCGAGCTATCACTGGCACCGGATCTACAGGGCGATTTACGGCGAGACGCTGGCGGCAACCGTCAAGCGGCTGCGGCTGCATCGCGCGGCGGGCGATATCGTCCGCACGGATCTTGATGTCAGCGAGATTGCGAAGCGATCAGGCTATCCCAATCTCCAGTCCTTCAACCGCATCTTCAAATCGGTCTATGGAATGCCGCCGGCACGCTACCGGAAAGAGGGAAGCCACACAGTCTTCGAACCCTCAGATACCGGAAAGGCACCAGCCATGTTTGATGTCACGCTGAAAACCATCCCGCAGCTCGAACTCATCGGCGTTCCCCATACCGGCTCCTATATGGAGATCGGCAAGGCCTTCGAAACGCTGTTCGGCACGCTTTATGCCCGCGGGCTCGCAAAGCCGGAGATGCGCATGATCGGCGTCTATCTCGACGATCCCGATCTCGTGCAGCCCGAGAAGCTGCGCTCTGTCGCCTGTGTCGCAGCAGGAGAGGAGACGACCGCCAATGCGCCACTGGAGCGACGCATGGTGGAGGGCGGCGATTATGCCGTGCTGCACCACAAGGGCCCCTACGCCGATATGTACAAGGCCTATCAGTGGCTCTACGCCCAGTGGCTGCCTGCGTCCGGCCGGCAGATCCGGGATCGCGTGATGTTCGAGGAATATCTCAACAATCCACGCGAAGTCGCGCCGACCGAATTGCGGACGGATATCTACATGCCGCTGGTGTAAACGGCTCTTTTCTGTACGCATTCCGGACGCAAAACCGCTACGCACTTTTGCTGGAATTGCTTCAGGCCGCCTGCATCGCCTTTGCCGCTTCTTCATCCAGCGCCGTTGCCCGCTTATAGGCATCGCGTTCGGAAAGCCGGCCGAAATAATCGACGAAGGCCTGGCGCTTTTCGATGCTGCCGAAGGCAAGACCCCAGCCGATATGCGAACCGACATAAACATCGGCAGCGGTAAAGCGCTTGCCGGCAATATAGGGGGAGGCGGCCGAAACCGCCTTTTCCAGCGTGCCCATGACATCACCGAACGAACCGCAACCTGCCATGCGCAGCCGCTCCTGCGGAATTTCGAAGCCGAGCGCCTTCAAGGTGACGGACGCTTCCAATGGCCCGGCGGCGAAGAACATCCAGCGGTAGTAATCGGCTCGCTCATCCGCCTGCGGGCCCAACCCTGCCTGCGGAAACGTGTCCGCAAGATACGCACAGATCGCCGCGCATTCCGTCACGATCGTCTTCCCATGACGGATCGCCGGCACCTTGCCCATCGGGTTGACGGACAGATAGTCCGGTTCCTTCATCGTCCCGCCGAAGGTCAGGACTTCGGTATGATATGGTATGCCGGTTTCTTCCAGCATCCACCGCGCTATCCGGCCGCGCGACATCGGATTGGTGTAGAAGGTGATTTCCTCGGTCATCCTGCTTTCCTCTCTCCCAAGCTTCTTTCGTAGCGCTGGCGCGGGAGATTTCAACCCTTGGAGAAGGCGGCGCCTTCACTGCCGCGCGGGAAATGACCTCTGTCGCCGGCGCTGCGTCAGGGCCGGCGGTCCGGCCGGAAAGGGATCGCCAGCGCTGATTGTAGTGCAGGGTCTGGGTCTCTAGCAAAGCAAGATCAAGGTAAAAGACAATCATATCCTGGCCCTCGCGGCGCGCGAGAAGCCTTACAAGCTGCAGGAATTCGGGGACAAAACTCTTCTTGGCCATCAGAACCTCCATGCCTAGGCGAGTTTCTGAATAGGCTTTGCAACTTACGCGAGGCTTACTTTTCAAAGGTGTTGCTAATTTAGCATCAATGAGCACAGTGGCAGCAACAAAAAACCCGGCACAATGGCCGGGTTTTCGATCTCTATGCTGACAGGGCTCAGGCCATTGCGGCCTGCAGGTTCTGGTCGATCTTGTCGAGGAAAGCCGTCGTGGAGAGCCACGGCTGATCCGGGCCGATGAGCAGCGCCAGGTCCTTGGTCATGAAGCCGGCTTCGACGGTATCGACGCAGACCTTTTCCAGCGTCGAGGCGAACTTTGCGAGTTCGGCATTGTCGTCCAGCTTGGCGCGGTGTGCGAGACCACGGGTCCAGGCGAAGATCGAAGCGATCGAGTTCGTCGAGGTTTCCTGGCCCTTCTGGTGCTGACGGTAGTGGCGGGTGACCGTGCCGTGAGCGGCTTCGGCTTCAACCGTCTTGCCATCAGGCGTCAGCAGAACCGAGGTCATCAGGCCGAGCGAACCGAAGCCCTGGGCAACGGTGTCGGACTGGACGTCGCCGTCGTAGTTCTTGCAGGCCCAGACGTAGCCGCCGGACCACTTCAGAGCGGAAGCGACCATGTCGTCGATCAGGCGGTGTTCGTAGGTGATGCCGGCTTCCTTGAACTGATCCTTGAATTCGGTCTCGAAGACTTCTTCGAAGATGTCCTTGAAGCGGCCGTCATAGGCCTTGAGGATGGTGTTCTTGGTCGACAGGTAGACCGGCCACTTGCGCATCAGGCCATACATCATCGAGGCGCGGGCGAATTCGCGGATCGACTCGTCGAGGTTGTACATGGCCATGGCAACGCCGGCGCCCGGTGCGTTGAAGACTTCCTTCTCGATGACGGTGCCATCTTCGCCGACGAACTTGATCGTCAGCTTGCCCTTGCCGGGGAACTTGAAGTCGGTGGCGCGGTACTGGTCGCCGAAAGCGTGACGGCCGACGACGATCGGCTGCGTCCAGCCGGGGACGAGGCGGGGAACGTTGCGGCAGATGATCGGCTCGCGGAAGATGACGCCGCCGAGGATGTTGCGGATGGTGCCGTTCGGGCTCTTCCACATTTCCTTGAGGTTGAATTCCTTCACGCGGGCTTCGTCCGGCGTGATGGTCGCGCACTTGATGCCGACGCCGTACTTCTTGATGGCGTTGGCGGCATCGACCGTGACCTGGTCGTTGGTGGCGTCGCGGTTTTCAACCGAGAGGTCGAAATAGTCGATGTCGAGGTCGAGATACGGATGGATCAGCTTGTCCTTGATGAGCTGCCAAATGATGCGAGTCATTTCATCGCCGTCGAGATCGGCGACGGGATTGGCGACCTTGATCTTCTTCATGTATCTGCCTCGTAAGCTTAGGAAAGGGACAGCTGTCCCGGGTGGGTGATGTGGGTCCGGAGCGCTATAGCATTGTGAGCCGGGAACGCAAAGCAGAACGGGCAGGGACGTAGCGTTTTTGCCACCATTGCCAAGTACTGGAAAATGGCTAGTCTCGCCGGCAGAAGCCCCCCGAGTCCCGGACATTTTGCCATGAAGAAGATCGCCGTTCTGTTCGCCGGCCTCGTTGCCGCCCTGTCTTTTGCACCCGGCCTTTCACTTGCGGCCGATGCGACTGGGCCGGTCAAGGAGATCATTGATGATACGAAGAAAAACTGGGCGGGCGAGAACAGCGACTGGATCGATATTTTCGACGAAGGAATGCTCGGCAGGCTCTACAGCAAGGATTTCGGCGACAAATACAAGGCGGCAGCCCAAAACCCTGCGGCCGACGAGGACGGCATTTCGCCCTTCGACTATGACGTCATCGTCAACGGTCAGGATGCCTGTCCGCTGCAGGATCTCTCCATCGAAAGCGGCCAGCCGGCAAACGGCACGACCGAAGTGACGGTGAAATTCAAGGCGGCGACCTGCATGGAAGGCGCACCCAAGAAGGATGCCTTCACGACCGTGCGTTTCGAGGTAATCGAGGAGAGCGGCAAGGCCGTCATCGACGACATTATGATCCAGGGCGAAGAGGGGCAGGGACCGATCTCGCTCAAGGAGGCCATGGTGCAGATCGCTAATGGCGAATGACTGCCAAAGAAGTCACCGTCTGGCGACTCCGGAGAACACGACGACTAATGACTCTTGGCATCATCATTTTGGTGTGATTTGATTTTTGCCGAGGCGGCGGTATCTCGCTCTCGGGTTCGCCACATCCCGCGCGCATGAGGACTGGCAAGGGTGATTTCCGGCTTTGAGTTCCGAGACTGGCTGCTTGCCAATGACCCGGCGCTGTCGCGCCTGCGTATGGGGTCACGAGTCACTCTGTCGATCCTGCTCTCCTTCGCGATCCTGCTTTCGATACACATGCTCATCGTGCCGTTGCCGATCGCGTCCTACGGTCTCGGCATCGTGCTGTCGATCGAAGGCGGAGTTGCGGTACGCGACAAGGGCTCGGCGAGCCAGCTCATCACCAGGCTGCTCGGCTGCCTTGCAAGCCTTGTCGTCGTCGGTATCGCGGCGGCGCTGGAGTCGCAACGCGTTCTCTCGGATTTCATCTTCCTCGTGGTGATCTTCCTCGCATCATCCGCGCGCGTCTACGGCCCCCGCGGCTTTGCGATCGGGATGTTTGCCTTCACTTCCTATTTCATGGGCTCCTACTTCCGCCCGACGATCGCTGAATTGCCTGTCGTCCTGATCGGCCCTGTTGTCTCGGCGCTCGTCAGCCATTGGGTGAGGGCGGTGCTTCTGCCCGACAACTGGCGGCGCGACCTGCTGCGATCGCTCGAGAGCGTGCGGGGCCGCATCAACCAGATCCTCTTCAAGCTCGCTGCCCTTGCTGCGGATGGAAAGGTCGATGAGGCCGATCGGCAGGAACTGCGCCAGCTGGAGGACCGGCTGAAGGAAGTCGTGCTGATGGCCGAGAGCTTCATTCCGCGCCCGCCGGGCGGCGTTTTCGATGGCGCTTCGGCACCGGCCGCTGAACTGGCGATCCGGCTATTCGATGCGCATCTGGCGACCGAAAGCGCCATCGTGCTGAGCTATCAAAGCCCGCCATCCTTTGTGCTCGTCCATGCGGTGATCGAGGATGACAAGGCAGTGCTCTCGGCTCAGGAGAAGGCGGTCGCCGACATGGAAGGCCAGCCGCAGGGCGAGACGGCACGGGCGTTGCTATGGTTGGGTGCCGCACGCCGGCAGCTTGCGGAGACGATCGATGCCGGGCGCAGGTCCGACTTTGCCGAGATTGCCTCGATTGAGGAGGCCAGCCCATCAACGCCGATCGATTTTTCGCTGAAGAATCCGCTGATGCGCTCGGCCCTGCAGATCACGCTCGCGGCGGCAATCGCCATGACGCTTGGGCTGGCGCTCTCACGCGAACGCTGGTTCTGGGCGGTGCTGGCGTCCTTCCTCGTTTTCAGCAATACCAATTCGCGCGGCGATACTGCTATCAAGGCGCTGCAGCGCTCAATCGGTACATTGTTCGGCATCGCCTTCGGCCTGGTGCTGGCGACATTGCTGACGCACCAGCTGGCCATCGCCATCGCGGTTTCAATCGTCTGCGTCTTCCTTGCCTTCTATTTCCTGCAGATTTCCTATGCGACGATGACCTTCTTCATCTCGATCGTTCTCTGCCTGGTCTATGGCATGATGGGTGTCCTCACCTTCGATCTCCTCAAGTTGCGACTGGAGGAGACGCTGATCGGCGCGGTGGCGGGAACGCTCGTCGCCTTCCTCGTCCTGCCGGCACGCACGCGCGGGACACTCGATACGGCGGTCGCCAAGTGGTTCAACGCCCTGAAGGAGCTGCTCCTGGCCGTATCGGAAAAGAAGAGCCAGCCGGAGCTCATCGTCATCTCGCAGAAGGTCGATGCCTGCTATCGCGACATCACGCTTTCGGCGCGCCCGCTCGGCTCGACCTGGTCCATTGTCACCAGGCCGGGACAAATTCGCCAGACGCTGGCGATTTTCCTCTCCGTTACCTATTGGTCGCGCATTCTGGCCCGCAACAATACGGCCGATGCCGTCGACGAGGATCTCAAGGGGCGGATCACCGCAGATATCGGCCTTCTGGACAGATTTGCGCAGCGCGGCTCGGAGTGTTTCCTCGTCACCCGCAAGCAGATGCGGCACGTCAGCCGTCACCTGCCACTGTGGCAGGAAGGGTCGCGGCTCGCCGTCGAAATGATCGGCTCGACCATCGAACGGCTCTATCCGACAGAGACGCAGGACTTGCCGTTTGCGGCCGGCAAAGCTATTGCGCCCGTAAATCAGGAATAGGAAGCACAAATAAGCACCATGGCGGGCACCAACAGCGAGCGTCAACTTTTGGCCGAAGGGCCTGTTATCATTCTGGTCGAGCCGCAGATGGGCGAGAATATCGGCATGGTGGCACGCGCCATGGCGAATTTCGGCCTTGCCGATCTTCGCCTCGTCAATCCGCGCGACGGCTGGCCGAACGAGAAGGCGCAGGCCGCAGCCTCCAAGGCCGATCACGTCATCGAAGGCACGAAGGTTTTCGCTACGTTGGAAGAGGCGATCGCCGATCTCAACTTCGTCTATGCGACGACGGCGCGCAGCCGTGACAATTACAAGCCGGTGCGCTCACCGGTCTTTGCCGCCGGAAACCTGCGCAGCCGCTTCAGGGCAGGCGAGGCGACGGGTATCCTGTTCGGCCGCGAGCGCTGGGGACTGACCAATGAGGAAGTGGCGCTTGCCGACGAGATCGTCACTTTTCCGGTCAATCCGGCCTTTGCATCGCTCAACATCGCCCAGGCGGTGCTGCTCATGTCCTATGAATGGATGAAATCCGGCATGGAGGATCTGGAGGCGGTGCCGTTCCAGGCGCTTGAACAGCGACCCTCCACCAAGGAACAGCTCTTCGGCCTGTTCGACCAGCTGGAAGAGGCGCTCGATTCCCGCAACTATTTCCATCCGCCCTCGAAAAAGCCGAAAATGGTCGACAACCTGCGCGCAGTTCTCTCCCGCCGGGCCTTCACGGAGCAGGAAATCAGCGTGCTGCGCGGCGTCATCTCCTCTCTCGACCGCTTCTCGCGCAATAGCCCGCGCAAGGGCGGTTCCACCAGATCCCGCAAGGAAGCGCCCGCCGATGACAGCGCCGACGAATGAGCTGAAACCCGTCCTCGTCTTCGATTCAGGCATAGGTGGGCTCACCGTGCTGCGCGAAGCGCGCGTGCTGATGCCGGAGCGCGGCTTCATCTATATCGCCGACGATGCCGGCTTTCCCTATGGTGGATGGGAGGAGCAGGCGCTGAAGGAGCGGATTATCGGCCTCTTCGCCAAGCTCCTTGAAGATTACGATCCCGAGGTCTGCATCATTGCCTGCAATACGGCTTTTACGCTTGTGGGCGCCGACCTGCGCGCCGCCTTTCCGCAGATGACATTCGTCGGCACTGTGCCGGCGATAAAGCCTGCTGCCGAGCGCACACGCTCCGGGCTGGTCTCGGTGCTGGCGACCCCCGGCACGGTCAGGCGCGCCTATACACGCGACCTCATCCAGTCCTTCGCGCAGCAATGCCATGTGCGGCTGGTCGGCTCGGAAAACCTGGCGCGCATGGCTGAAGCCTATATCCGCGGTGACGTCGTTTCTGACGAGGCAGTGCTCACCGAGATTGACCAATGTTTCGTCGAGAAGGATGGGCGCAAGACCGACATCGTCGTGCTCGCCTGCACGCATTATCCCTTCATGGCGAATATGTTTCGCAGGCTGGCGCCTTGGCCGGTGGACTGGTTGGATCCGGCGGAAGCCATTGCGCGGCGCGCTCGCACGCTGGTACCGCATGTTGCGGACGCCGTTCATCCTGACAATTTCGACTTTGCCGTCTTCACCTCGGGCAATCCGGATTTTGCCACGCGGCGGCTGATGCAAGGTTTCGGCCTGAGCACGCGATAGGGTACTGCGCGCTTTATTTCCCCTGTCTCATCACGCAAGATCCCAGCGGGGAATCGCGAGCAGGTGTTTACCGCTCAAGATGCAAAGGGATGCGCCGTGCCGCTGCAAAGACTTGTGATGCTGATCTTCTTTCTGCAACCGATCGCCTTTGGCGCCTGGTTGCCGCGCATTCCCGATATCCAGGCGAAGCTTGAACTTGGCACTGCCGATCTCGCGGTAGCCCTTCTGGGATTGCCTATTGGTACGCTGATCACGCTCCCGTTTGCCGGCCGGATCGTCTCGCGCATCGGCGGGCGCATGGCGATCATCTATGGGTTCATCTTCTTTCTTGCCGTGGTCTCGCTGCCGGCCTTCGCACCCAGCGCCGTGCTTCTTTTCCTTGCCCTGATGATCGTCGGGGTCGCGCTTTCCACGGTGGAACTCGGCATGAATGTCGAGGCGGATGTGACGGAGAAGGCGACGGGGCTGATCATCATGAGCCGCTGCCATGGCTTCTGGAGCTTCGGCATCATGGCCGGCAGCCTGATCGGCGTTGGCGCCATCGCCATCGGGCTTTCACCGCACTGGTCGATCCTGATCACGGCGATCATCGTCCTGCCGATCGCGTTGGTGGCCAGCCTGCGCCTGCCGAAATTGCCTGAAAGTCACCATGCGGAGAATTCGCAGACAAAGACCGGCTTCAAGCCGCCAAGCCTTGCCCTGCTGGGGATCTGCGCCTTCGTCTTCGGCGTGACGATGACCGAAGGTGCGATCGCCGACTGGTCGGCGGTCTATCTCCGCGATGTCATGAATGCCGAAGGTGCGCAAACCGGCCTTGGTTATTCGGTTTTCGCTTTCATGGTTGCGGCGGGGCGCTTCAGCGGTGATTACATGAAGGGCCGTTTCGGCGCGGTTGCCATTGCCCGCGGCTGCGGCATCGCCTCGCTTGCCGGCATGCTCGTCGTTCTCCTTGCGCCGGCGACGCCGCTTGCCCTGCTTGGCTTTGCAGCCGTCGGTGTCGGTGTCTCGGTCGGATTTCCGCTTGCGGTGACGGCCGTCGCTTCGCTGACCGACCGACCACCTGCTTCAAGCGTTGCCATACTCTCCTTCGCGGCGCTCAGCGGTTTTCTCATCGGGCCGCCGATCATCGGTTTTCTCGGCGAACTCCTGGGCTTGCGGGTCGGGCTCGCGGTCCTGCTGGTGCCGCTCTTTGTCAGCCTGCTCTGCACCCGTTTGCTGATTCCGACGCAAAACGACATGGCGGGCGATCTCGTCGAGCGCGAGGCGGTGTAGGGCGTCTTTCCAGGCCTGACTTTCCCTGTGGGTTTTTAAAGGTTTGACGACAACAGCGCCTGCGAATCTGCTAGAGACGGGGGCTGGAATTTGTAAGGGGAATTGGGCGTGCAGGTTGGCATCGATATGGGAATGGCGTCCGGCAACCCGGCGACGCTCGATATCGAGGAATTGCTGGCGACGCGTCTGCTCGTGCAGGGCAATTCCGGCTCCGGCAAATCGCATCTGCTGCGCCGCCTGCTGGAACAGTCGGCCCAATGGGTACAGCAGGTCATCATCGATCCCGAAGGTGATTTCGTCACGCTGTCCGACCGGTTCGGCCATGTCGTCGTCGATGGCGAGCGCACCGAGGCCGAGCTTGCCGGCATTGCCAACCGCATCCGCCAGCACCGCGTTTCCTGCGTGCTAACGCTGGAAGGGCTCGATATCGAGCAGCAGATGCGGGCAGCCGCGGCCTTCCTCAACGGCATGTTCGATGCCGATCGCGAATATTGGTATCCGGTTCTTGTCGTTGTCGACGAAGCGCAGATGTTTGCGCCCTCGGTCGGCGGCGATGTCTCGGAAGATGCGCGCAAGGCGTCGCTCGGCGCCATGACCAACCTGATGTGCCGCGGACGTAAACGCGGGCTTGCCGGCGTCATCGCCACGCAGCGTCTCGCCAAGCTTGCAAAGAACGTCGCGGCCGAAGCCTCGAACTTCCTGATGGGCCGCACCTTCCTCGATATCGACATGGCGCGCGCCGCTGATCTGCTCGGCATGGACCGCCGTCAGGCGGAAATGTTCCGAGATCTGAAGCGCGGTCATTTCGTCGCCCTTGGACCGGCGCTGTCGCGTCGGCCGCTGCCGATCCAGATCGGCAATGTCGAGACATCGGCGCGTTCTTCCAGCCCGAAGCTGATGCCGCTGCCGGATTCGCCACAAGATGTCGAAGACCTGATCTTCACGCCGGATCCGGAAGAGTTCCAGCGGCCGATCGTACGGCGTGCTCCACCGGCGCCGCGCCCGACCACCGATATCCTGGCCGAGCTCTCGCGCTCGACGCCGGCCACCAGCTCCATGCAGGCCGCCGAGCCGCGTGTGGCCCAGCCGGAACTGTCGGCCGAAGAGCGCGAGGAGCGGCTTTCCGGCGTGCTCTCCGAGATCCTCGACGATCCGGGCTCCGGTTTCCGCACGGATGCAGTCCTCTATCAGGAATTCCTGGTGCGGCTGCGCATGCGCCGTGTTCCGGGAGCCCCAATGTCCTTGCAGGATTTCCGGCGGCGCGTGGCGGTTTCCCGCTCCGGCGTCGATCCCGACATGGCAGCAGGGGAGGCCTGGGCGACGGCGCTTTCGCTCTCCAATGGCGTCACCGACGATCTTCAGGGTGTGTTCCTGATGATGGCGAAGGCCGCGATCGGCGGCGAGGCCTGCCCGTCCGATGCCCGCATTGCCCGCGCTTATGGCACGCATTCGGCCCGGCGCGCGCGCCGGCTGCTTGGCTATTTCGAAGAACAGGGGCTTATCGTCGTCCACACGGACTTTACCGGCAAACGCATCGTCGCCTTCCCGGACCTGCAGGCCGAGACCGCGCCGGGTTCGGCCGATGCGCCTGACACCGAGGCCCTGAAGAGCGCCGCAGAATAAGCATCAGACCCAGCTCTGGATGATCTCGGGGCTGGCATGGATGCAGGTGAGCTCCAGCCGCGTCGTTCCCACATTCTTGAAGCAGTGGGGCGTCTCCGCATTCACGATGACTATATCGCCGGGATTGGGCTCCAGCGTCTCTTCGCCAACGGTGAAACGCGCCTTGCCGGAGCGCACGATCCACATTTCCGTATAGGGATGAACATGCAGGTCCGGGCCCTGGCCAGGCTCGTTGTCGATCAGGAAGATCGAGACCGGGGCGCCGAAATCCCGGCCCTCGAAGCGAATGGTCCGGTTGGCGAATTGCTGCTGGATTTCACGCGGTATGACATGGAACATGATTTCCTCCTTGGATCACGCTACGGACTTCGCTATGAATTTATCTTCTCGAGAAGATACTTCACCCAATTTATCTTCTCGTCAAGATAGTTTGGAGCCATGATGGAAACGGAAGATCACGTCGATCGCCTACGCACCCTCTGGGCAAAGGAGTTGCCCGATCTCGACACGACGCCCATGAGCATCCTCGGGCGCATCTACCGGCTCTCCAATCTGGTGCGGCCCTCCATCGAGGCGACATTCGCCGAATTCGATCTCGACCGGGGCGAGTTCGACGTGATTGCGACGATTCGCAGGGCAGGGCCGCCCTACAGGATGACGCCGACCGAGCTCTACAGCCTTCTGCTGATCTCGTCGGGCGGGCTGACGCATCGGCTGGACAGGCTGGAGAAATCGGGGCTGATCCGGCGGGAGCGCTCTGCCCAGGACAAGCGCAGCTTCGAGGTGGCGCTGACCGATGAGGGCATCGAACGCGCAGAAGCCGCCTTCCGCGAAGATATGAAGCGGGAACTCGCCCATCTCGGCGGGCTTGAGGAAAGCGAGCGCCGCGCGCTTGCCGCTCTGCTGCGCAAGCTCGCAGGTTCCCTTGAGCGAACCGGCGATAACGGCCTCGCCGTGGCAGATTCTGTTTGACAATCCTGTGACTTATCCCTAAAGACCGCGCCAGCACCGGGCAGCAATGTCCGGTGTTTCATTTGACATGTCCCGTGGATCAGATCCGTTCGCGTAATGGAAAGATCCTGTCGGCTCCCGGAAACGGGATCAAAGGAGGGCGTGTTTCCTTCGTGCGGTTTGGCAACAAACCGTCCTAACACTTTGAAAGGAAATACGATGAGCAAGCGCGAATCGTCCAAGTACAAGATCGACCGCCGTATGGGCGAAAACATCTGGGGCCGTCCGAAGTCCCCGGTGAACCGCCGCGAATACGGCCCGGGCCAGCACGGCCAGCGCCGCAAGGGCAAGCTTTCCGACTTCGGCGTGCAGCTGCGCGCCAAGCAGAAGCTGAAGGGTTACTACGGTGACCTGCGCGAGAAGCAGTTCCGCGCGATCTTCGCTGAAGCTGACCGCCGCAAGGGCGACACCTCGGAAAACCTGATCGGTCTTCTGGAGTCCCGCCTCGACGCGATCGTCTACCGCGCCAAGTTCGTTCCGACGGTCTTTGCTGCCCGTCAGTTCGTCAACCATGGCCACGTTACGGTCAACGGCGTCCGCGTCAACATCGGTTCTTACCGTTGCAAGGTCGGCGACGTCATCGAAGTTCGTGAGCGCTCCAAGCAGCTCGTTACGGTTCTGGAATCGGTTTCGCTCGCAGAGCGCGACGTTCCTGACTACGTCGAAGTCGACCACAACAAGATGGTTGCCACTTTCGCACGCGTTCCGACGCTTGCCGACGTTCCGTACCCGGTTGTCATGGAACCGCATCTGGTCGTCGAATTCTATTCTCGCTAATCAGCGAGAGGCGTTTTCGCATTCTGGAAAAGCCGCCTCTCGGGGCGGCTTTTTCGTATCCGGAGGGAAGATGGTGGATTTGCAGGCAGTCCTCGACAGCATCTACAAGGAGCTGACGCCCCGTATCGGCGAGGGCAAGGTCGCGGATTATATTCCCGAACTTGCCAAGGTCGATCCGAACCAGTTCGGCATGTCGATCATCACCGTCGACGGCAAGGTCTACAGCGTCGGCCATGCCGATGTCGCCTTTTCCATCCAGAGCATTTCCAAGGTCTTCATGCTGACGCTGGCGCTCGGCAAGGTGGGCGAGGGGCTGTGGAAACGGGTCGGCCGCGAGCCTTCGGGCTCAGCCTTCAATTCCATCGTCCAGCTCGAGCATGAGCACGGCATCCCGCGCAATCCCTTCATCAATGCCGGCGCGATCGCCGTCAGCGATGTCGTCATGGCCGGCCATGCGCCGCGCGAGGCGATCGGCGAGTTGCTGCGCTTCGTGCGTTACCTCGCCGACGACGAATCCATCACCATCGACGACAAGGTGGCACGCTCGGAGACGGCGACCGGCTATCGTAATTTCGCGCTCGCCAATTTCATGCGCTCCTACCGCAATCTCGATCACCCCGTCGATCATGTGCTCGGCGTCTATTTCCACCAGTGTGCGCTCTCGATGACCTGCGAGCAGCTGGCCCGCGCCGGCATGTTCCTTGCGGCACGCGGCGGCAATCCGCTGACCGGCCATTCGGTCGTGTCGCCGAAGCGGGCGCGGCGCATCAATGCGCTGATGCTGACCTGCGGCCATTACGACGGATCGGGCGACTTCGCCTATCATGTCGGCCTGCCGGGCAAGAGCGGGGTCGGCGGCGGCATCTTTGCGGTGGCGCCCGGTATCGCCTCGATCGCGGTCTGGTCGCCGGGGCTTAACAAGGTCGGCAATTCGCAGCTTGGCGCCGTGGCGCTGGAGATGCTGGCGGCGCGTACGGGCTGGTCCGTTTTCGGCGATTGAGGCTGTGTTGGCCGGCGGCTTTCTGCTAAGCAGGGCAGGCACATCAGACAGGTAGCAAGATGAATATCGCAGCCAATATTGCCGACGATCTGGAAGCGGCTGAAGCCGGCATCGGCCATACGCTGTTTGCCGACGCGCCCCACTCGGTCTCCTTCAACAAGCTGCGCAAGCGCCTGCTGCGGCAGGTGCGCCAGGCCTTCGATGATTTCGACATGCTGAAGGGCCAGAAACGCTGGCTGATCGGCATATCCGGCGGCAAGGATTCCTATGGCCTGCTGGCGCTGCTGCTCGACCTGCAATGGCGTGGTCTGCTGCCGGTGGAGCTGATCGCCTGCAACCTCGATCAGGGCCAGCCGAATTTCCCGAAACATGTGCTGCCGGAATACCTTTCAAAGATCGGCGTCAAACATCGCATCGAATATCGCGACACCTATTCGATCGTGAAGGAGAAGGTACCGGAGGGAGCGACCTACTGTTCGCTCTGCTCGCGCCTGCGCCGCGGGAACCTCTACCGGATTGCCAAGGAAGAAGGCTGCGACGCGCTGGTGCTCGGCCATCATCGGGAAGACATTCTCGAAACCTTTTTCATGAATTTCTTCCACGGTGGACGGATGGCCGCGATGCCGGCGAAGCTTCTGAACGACGAAGGCAATCTGATGGTGCTCAGGCCGCTCGCCTATTGCGCCGAGGACGACATGGCCAAGTTTGCCGCTGCCATGCAGTTTCCGATCATTCCCTGCGATCTCTGCGGCTCTCAGGATGGTCTCCAGCGCAATGCGATGAAGGATATGCTCGCCGATATCGAGCGCCGCATGCCCGGCCGCAAGGACACGATGCTGCGTGCGCTCGCGCACGTGAACCCGTCACACCTGCTCGATCCGAAACTTTTCGACTTTTCTGCGCTGGCCGTCACCCAAACGTCATAATGGACTTGCTATGAGCCTCAGCAGTTCCATGCAACGAGTCCAAAATGATTTTCTCAGACAAAGACATAGAGTTCCTCGGTGATTGCCTCAGGCATGTCGCCGAAGAAGAGATCATGCCGCGCTTCCGCAATGCGGCTGCGGCCAATGTTTCCGAAAAGACGTCTTCCGTCGATCTCGTAACGCAAGCCGACCTGCGCTCCGAAGCTTACCTTACGGCAGCAATCCGCGAGCGTTTTCCCTCGGCACTCATTGTCGGCGAGGAAGCCTATGAGGCGGATCGCTCGGTCGTGCCGGCGCTTGCCGATGCCGACCTTGCCTTCGTCATCGATCCCGTCGACGGCACGTTCAATTTTGCGGCCGGCATGCCGGTTTTCGGTACGATCCTTGCCGTGACGGTAAGGGGAGAAACGGTTGCCGGCATCATTCACGATCCGGTGCTCGGCGACACGGTCGTTTCCCTCAAGGGCGCCGGCGCCTTCCAGCAGAGACGCAATTGCGAGCCCGTCCGCCTCAAGGTCGCGGAACCTCTGGAACTGGGCCTCATGATCGGCGCCATGGCCTGCAGCCATATGGCAGAGCCGGATCGTTCGCGCGTTGCCGGCAATATGGCGAAGGTTAAGATGACCTTCGCGTTCAATTGCTCGGCTTACGAATATTGGATGGTGTCCTCGGGCAAGCTGCATTTCATCGGCCACCCCAAGCTGATGCCCTGGGATCATCTGGCCGGCGTGCTGACCCATCAGGAAGCCGGCGGCCATACCGCCAAATTCGACGGAACGCCCTACAGGCCCGGCGAGATTTCCGGCGGCATCATCTCTGCTCCCGATAAGGAAAGCTGGCAGATGATCCGAAACGAGATCGTCGGCTACCGATAAACCGAAAGGAACCGCCATGACGACTGCCATAGATACGATGAAGCTTGCCGATCTCCTGCGGCAGGCAGCGAAAGCCGAGATCCTGCCGCGCTTTCGCCGACTGGGCAGCAGCGATGTGCGCGCCAAGACGGAAGCGACCGACCTCGTGACCGAGGCCGATGAGCAGGCCGAAAGGATGATGAAAGCCGAGGCCGCGCGCCTCTGGCCGGAGGCATTGTTCATCGGTGAGGAATCGGTTGCCGCTGACGAAGCGCTTCTGGACAAGCTCGAAGGTGCCGATCTCGCCATCGTCGTCGATCCCGTCGACGGCACCTTCAACTTTGCTTCCGGGATTCCAGCGTTCGGCGTCATGGCATCGGTCGTCTCCAAGGGCGAGACGGTTGCCGGCATCATCTATGATCCGATGGGCGACGACTGGGTTATGGCTGAGAAGGGCGGCGGCGCCTGGCTGCGCCGGCCGGATGGCGAGGCGCAGCGGCTGCGAGTGGCAGAACCTGTCGCGCTCGACCAGATGGTCGGCATGGCTTCCACCGGCTATCTGCCGCAGGAAAAGCGCGCCGAAATCCTTGGCAATCTCGCCAAGGTTCGCTTCCTCACCAACTACCGCTGCGCGGCACATGAATACCGCACCTTTGCCGGCGGGCATGTGCATTACCTGATGTACAACAAGCTGATGCCCTGGGATCACCTGGCGGGCACGCTGATCTGCCAGGAAGCCGGCGCCTATGCCGCCCGCTTCGACGGTTCGGCCTATCTGCCGCATCATGTGACCGGCGGGTTGCTGATTACGCCGGACAAGGAGAGCTGGGAAATCTTCCGCCGCGAGATCGTGACCGTCTAAGCCTGAACTGGCCTGAGTTCGAACTCAGGCCAGTATCTGTTTCAATGCGTCAAGGAGCGTGTCGCATTCGGCATCGGTGCCGATGGTGATGCGCAGGAAATCCTGGATGCGCTGCCCCCGGAAATTCCTGACCAGCACCGCACGCTTGCGCAGCTCCGCAGCCAGTTCGGCGCCGCCGCGGGTGCTGTGGCGAACGAAGACGAAATTGGCGGAGGAGGGCAGAACCTCGAAGCCGAGTTCGCCGAGGGCCGCGGTCAACCGCTCGCGGCTAGCGACGATCAGCGCGCAATGTTTCTCGAACCAGTCCTGATCCTCCCAGGAGGCCACGGCACCGGCCTGAGTCAGCCTGTCCAGCGGATAGGAATTGAAGCTGTCCTTGACCCGTTCCAGCGCATCGATCAGCGGCCGCTGGCCGACGGCGAAACCGACGCGCAGGCCGGCAAGGCCGCGCGATTTGGAGAAGGTCTGGATGACGAGCAGGTTCGGATATTTCCGCACAAGCGGAATGGCACTCTGGCCGCCGAAATCCACATAGGCTTCATCAATGACGACGACCTGATCCGGATGTTCCTGTACCAGCGCCTCAATCGCCGCAAGCGGCAACGCCGAGCCGGTCGGCGCATTCGGGTTCGGCAGGATGATCGCGCCGCAGGGCTGGCGGTAGTCCTCGATGCGCACCTGCATCTTCTCGTCCAGCGGGATCTCGCGGAAATCGATGCCGTAGAGACCGCAATAAGTCGGGTAAAAGCTGTAGGTGATATCGGGATAGAGCAGGGGCAGGTCGTGCTTCAGGAGCGCCTGAAACGTATGGGCCAGAACCTCGTCCGAGCCATTGCCGACAAAGACTTCGCCGGGATCGAGATCATGGCTCGAGGCAATCGCCTGGCGCAGTTTCAGGCCGGTCGGCTCGGGATAGAGCCGCAGCGTGTCGTTGACGGCTTGCGAGATTGCCGCCAAGGCACGCGGCGACGGGCCGTAAGGGTTCTCATTGGTGTTGAGCTTCACCAGCCCCTCAATGACAGGCTGTTCGCCCGCCACGTAAGGTGTCAGGGATTGAACAAGGGGACTCCAGAAACGGCTCATCGTGTACTTCCGGTCAAAGACATGTCGCGCATAAACGTGCAGCGGCCTTGCGAGAGCGACTGCGAAAACAAAAGCCTAAAACGTGGCAAGCGAAGCTGAATGATCGCTGCACGCTTTAGGCCTCAAGCAGCATTACATGTGAACCGCACCGGGGTCGAGTTGCGGGCTGTCGCCGGGATGGGTGAACAGCTTGCCCTTTTCCGCCCAGAGAACCATGACGACGGTGACCGCGCCGAAGAGCGCGAAACCGCCGAACAGCGGCTGAACCGTGCCGTTGAACAGCTGGCCGACGCCGCCGCCGAGGAGGGCGCCGAACGTCGTCGACACGAAACCGGTGACAGCCGTTGCCGTGCCGGCGAGATTGCCCATCGGCTCCAGGCTGATCGCGGTGAAATTGGTGGCGATGACGGCAAACATCATCAGCAGGATCGAGAAGAGGGCGTAGGAGAAGGCGAAGGACGGCGTGCCGCCAAGTGCTGCGACAAAGCCTACCGCCGAGACGATGGTGAAAAGCAGCATGGCAGCATGCGAGATGCGGCGCATGCCGAAGGTGCGCACCAGCATGCCGTTCAGGAAGTTGGCAACGGCAATGCCGCCTGCCGTTGCGGCGAAGGCAATCGGCAGCCAGTCGCCGAGGCCATAAACCTCGCCGAAGACCTGCTGAACCGAGATCACATAGGCGCTGATGACGCCGGTGAACATGGTGAGCCCGATCATGTAGCCGCAGGTGATGCGGTTGGTGAGAACCGTCCTGAAGCCATCGGCGACAGCGCCAACGGACAGCGGAATGCGCTCTTCCGGCGGCAGCGATTCCTTCAGGCGCAGGAGCGCCCAGACGAAGAGAATCGTCGCGACGATGCCGAGCAGGATGAAAATCCAGTTCCAATGCGCATAGGTGATAATGAGCTGGCCGACAGAGGGGGCGACGATCGGCACGATCATGAAGACGATCATGACATAGGACATGACGCGGGCCATCTCACGGCCACCGAAGCAATCGCGGACGATCGCCATGGTGGTGATGCGCACGGCCGCGCCGCCGATACCCTGAACGAAGCGCATGATCAGCAGCATTTCGAAACTGCCGGTGGCCGCAGCGGCAAACATGCCGACCACGTAGCAGGCAAGGCCGCCAAGCAGGATGTTGCGGCGGCCGAAGGCATCCGACAGGCTGCCGAATATGATCTGGGATGCGCCGAAGCCCAAGAAGAAGACGCCGATGACGAGCTGCGCATCATTGTTGCTGGTAACACCCAGCGAATGGCCGATATTGGGCAACGCCGGCAGCATGCTGTCGATCGCCATGGCAATGCTGGCGGTCATGATGGCGATGGTCACCACGAATTCGAAGAAGCCCATGCCAATGCGGGCAGAACCCTGGTTTTCGGTGTGCGGTTTGTGCGTCGGAGTCATCCGTATCCCCCTGAATGACGGAAGAGCGGCCGGAAAGCGGCCGAATATTGTGTGGGAGGGCGGCGAACCCCTACCAAAATGTGCCGCCGCCTGATGTGTCTGAAAGCTTCAGTGCTGATTGGGCGCCTGATCTCAGTGCCCGATATCGCTGAAGCTGGAAAGTGATGCGTCCTTCGACAGCGGCGCATGCTGCGCCCTGAACAGCCGGCCCTTTTCTGCGATCAGCACGAAGACGATACCGATCAGCGAGACGCCGAAGTAGCCGGCGATCATCGGCGTTGCCGTGCCGTCAAAGGCCTGTCCGACCATGGCTCCGATCAATGCGCCGCCGATCGTGCTCATGAAGCCGATGACAGAGGAAGCCGTGCCGGCGAGATGGCCGAGCGGCTCCATGGCGAGCGAATTGAAGTTCGAGCCGATCCAGCCGAACTGGAACATCACCAGCGCGAAGAAGACGATGAAGATCGGGAAAGGCATCGGCTGCGGTCCTGATATCTGCACCATCAGCCAGATGAAACTCAAGCCGCAGAAACCGAGAAGGGATGCGTGCGAGAGCCGGCGCATGCCGAAGCGGCCTACCAGCTGCGAATTGATGAAGGACGAGAAGGCCATGAACAGCGCCACTCCGGCAAAGGCGACGGGCATGTAGACGCCGAGACCGTAGATGCCGACATAGATCTGCTGGGCAGAGTTGATGAAGCCGAACAGCGCGCCGAAGAGGATCGTGCTGGCAATGGTGTAACAGAGGGCGATGCGGTTGGAAAAGAAGATCGCAAAGCCCTGCGCCACCGAGCGGACCGTGAACGGACGGACATTGGCGGGATCCAGCGTTTCCGGCAGGCGCAGATACATCCAGATGCCGACGGCCGTCGCCATGGTGCCTATGAAGACGAAGATCATGTGCCAGGTGCTGACGAGCATGATGATCTGGCCGCTGCCCGGCGCAATGACCGGCACGACCATGAAGACCATCATGATAAGCGACATGACTTCCGCCATCTGCCTTCCGCCGTAGACATCGCGGACGATGGAAATAGTAATGACGCGGGTGGCGGCAGAACCGAGCCCCTGAATGAAGCGCAGCGTCAGAAGCCCGGCAAAGGTCGGGACCACAGCGATGCCGAAGGCGGCAACGACGTAAATGCCGAGGCCGATCAGCAGCGGAACACGGCGGCCGAAGCGATCGGAAAGCGGCCCGTAGAAAAGCTGGGCGAGTCCGAAACCGAAAAGATAGGCGGAAACGACATACTGGCGATGATTTTCGTTCTCGACGCCGAGGCTGGAGCCGATCTGCTGCAGTGCGGGCAGCATGATATCGATGGCCAGCGAGTTGACTGCCATCAGGAAAGCCGCAAGCGCGATAAATTCCAGCTTGCCCATGGGCAGCCGACCCGCGGACATGGCTTGTGATGAATCTGTCACAATGAAATTCCCATAAACAGGTCAAGGCGCTGCTTGGCGCAGCGCCTCGAACTCAAGATACAGATTTGGAAACCGGACGGACGCCCGGTGACCGATCAGGCGACGGCGGTCTTGACCGTGACGCCGTTTTCCTG
Source organism: Sinorhizobium sp. B11 (assembly GCA_039725955.1). NCBI lineage: Bacteria > Pseudomonadati > Pseudomonadota > Alphaproteobacteria > Hyphomicrobiales > Rhizobiaceae > Sinorhizobium > Sinorhizobium sp. B11. The sequence goes on along the minus strand of CP091034.1, from coordinate 1,982,459 downwards.
GAGGTGCTGCTGGAGCTCACCGGCCTGGAACATTTCCCGGACGATGTCGCAGCCGCCGATGAACTCGCCCTTGACGTAGAGCTGGGGGATCGTCGGCCAGTTGGAGTAATCCTTGATGCCCTGGCGGATTTCCGAATCGGCGAGCACGTTGATGCCCTTGTAGTCGACACCGATGTAATCGAGGATCTGGACGACCTGACCGGAGAAACCGCACTGCGGAAACTGCGGCGTGCCCTTCATGAAGAGGACGACGTCGTTGCTCTTGATCTCGTTTTCGATGAATTCGTTGATACCGCTCATGGGACCTAATCCTTTCAACAGGCGGGTTAAAGGCCCGCCGTTTCAATCGTTTTCCTTAGATAGCATGTGGAAGCCGGAATTCCACCCGCGAAAACCAAAAAAAGACCAATCCGCGACACTTAGCGGCACAGGTTGTTGCCTATGCGTTACGCCTCGTTGCGATAGACCTTGATCGGCTCAATCTCGGTATCGGTGGAAAAGGCTCTAGGCGCGGCGCTGCCTGCTGCGGCCTGCTGCCGTGCGGCGCTTGCTGACCTGCTTGCGAGCAGGCTTGCGACTCACCGGCGTTGCCTTGCGGGTGGTGCGGCTCGCCGTTGCAGACGCTGCCTTGCGGCGCTTGCGCTTGGTTGTGGTGGTACGGCCCGTTGTCTTCTTCAGGATTTCCTTCAGTACGCTATTGACGACGCCTGACACCAGTTCATTCACGAGATTGCCCACAAAATCCCCCTCGACCCTGCCGAAACGCAGCTGCCCCTATTGAATTCCGGAAGAGTTCGCTTAGCAAGACGGCTCGACGGTTTTATCCGGTTTTTCGCCGTATTTTCAGGCGAACCCGTCATCCTGGCAACGGCGCACTCAACCCGCCGGAAAGAAGAAAAAGACTATGAAACTCATCGACAAGCGGGTTGTGCTGCATTTCCCCGGATTTGAACCACTTGATGGCGCAGCGCACCGGGCGCGGTATGAGCGTACCGCAAGGCAAAGCGCATCCGTCTGGGGCTATAACATCGAGACGGGTACTGCCGATGCCGGTCCCTATGTTTCCTTCGATGTCGGCACCCGCGCCGATGGCTGGCAGACGCAGACCCGCGTCCATGTCTTCGACCATGACGAGCTGGTGCAGCGGTTGCGCGCCGGCAATACGGCAAGCCGCATCGCGGCGGGCTTTGCAAGCTTCTGGCAGGTTGTGCGCGAGGGCGGCATGGCCGGCTATTTCCGGCATGCCTGGCGCTTTGGCCTCTTCTTCATCTTTCCCTTCCTGCTGACGGCTCTCGCAATCGTCGTCACGCTGCAGATCCTGACGCTGCAATATTTGCTCGGACTTCCCGTCTGGCACATCGGCTGGAGCGCGCCGCTCGCGGCCATCTTCTTCATCTTCGGCTTCCTGCCGTTCTCGGAGCGCTTCCACACGCTGCATCTTTTTGCTGACTGGGAGATGGCCGTGGCGCTCGCACGCATGGACAAGCCTGTTTTCAACGACTGGCTCGAACAATGCGCGACATCGATGCGGGCAGCACTCAACGAAGAGGCCGATGAATATGTCATCTCCTCGCACAGCATGGGCTCCAGCGTTGCGGCCCATGTCGTCGGCATTCTGCTGGAGCGGGAGCCGGATGTCTTCAAGGGGAAACGCGTGGTCTTTGCGACACTCGGCTGTGCGATCCTGCAATGCGCGCTGATGTCGTCTGCTACACTCCTGCGCTCGCGCGTCGGGCTGATTGCGCGGTGCCCGGATATTTTCTGGCTCGATGTGCAGTGCCTGACGGACTCGATCAATTTCTACAAGGTGCCTGTCGTCAGCGTGTCCGGCCATCCGGACGCGCCGCAGGCGCGCATGATCCATATCCGCGTGCGGCAGATGCTGACGCCGGAGCACTACAAGAAGATCCGCAAGGATCAGTTACGCGTTCATCGCCAGTATGTGCTGGGTCCGGACAAAAAATCCTCCTTCGATTTCACGCTGCTGACCGCTGGCCCAATGCCGGCATCGGTCTTTGCCGATCCCGAGCAGGACAAGCTGCCGGCCTGAGAGCTCAGCAAAGAAAGGGCGAAGACGCGTACTTTCGAATCGATCGCTTCCGTTTCAAAACAAAGAGACCCGGCGGAAGAAGCCTTCCAGCCGGGTCTGTTCATTTCAGATCTTCAGTCGGCCGAAGCCAGAATTTCAATCCGGCGCCGAGGTTTGCAGGGCGAGGGCATGCAGGACACCGCCCATATTGCCCTTCAGCGCCTCATAGACCATCTGGTGCTGCTGTACGCGGCTCTTGCCGCGAAAGGCTTCCGCGACGACTTCGGCAGCGTAATGATCGCCGTCACCCGCCAGATCGCGGATCGTTACCTTGGCACCGGGAATCCCGGCCTTGATCATGTCTTCGATGTCACCGGGTTTCATGGCCATGATCGTTACTCCTTGCACATTATTCCGCAGCGACAAGCTCGCCGCGGCCATCCATGAAATCAGGGAACCACGATTCATGTGCATCGCGCAATTGCTGAATCGGCAGTGCAATCAGATCGTCGACGACGAGGGCATCGCCCTTGACGGTGCCGAGGCGGCGGAAGGGCACGCCGGCGCCTTCTGCATTGGCACAGACGAAATCGGCGACATCACCAGGAACCGTCAGAACGTAACGCGCCTGATCCTCGCCGAAGAGCAGGGCATGGGCCGCACCCTTGCCTTCGCTGAGGCTGATGTCGAGGCCCTTGCCCGAGGCCATCGCCATTTCAGCGAGCGCCAGCACGAGGCCGCCTGAGGAAATATCGTGGCAGGCGGTCGCCTGGCCATTGCGGATAACCGAGCGGACGAAATCGCCGTTGCGGCGTTCAGCGAAGAGATCGACTTCGGGAGCCGGACCTTCGGTGCTGCCGACGATATCGCGCAGATAGATCGACTGGCCGAGATGGCTGCCGTCTGTGCCGATAAGAACAACCTTGTCGCCTTCGGCAGCGCTGCCGATGCGGGCCATCTTCCGCCAGTCGGGCATCAGACCGACGCCGGCAATGGTCGGGGTCGGGAGGATCGCGACACCATTGGTCTCGTTATAGAGCGAGACGTTACCGGAGACGATCGGGAAATCGAGTGCACGGCAGGCTTCGCCGATGCCCTTCACGGCGCCGACGAACTGACCCATGATTTCGGGCTTTTCGGGATTGCCGAAATTGAGGTTGTCGGTGGCCGCCAGCGGCAGGGCGCCGGTTGCGGTAATGTTGCGCCAGCATTCAGCCACGGCCTGCTTGCCGCCTTCGAACGGATCGGCCTCGACGTAGCGTGGGGTGACGTCGGAGGAGAAGGCCAGCGCCTTCAGCGGATGACCCTCGACGCGCACGACACCGGCGTCGCCGCCAGGGAGCTGCAGCGAATTGCCCTGGATAAGCGTGTCATACTGTTCGTAGACCCAGCGGCGGCTGGACTGGTTGGCGGAACCGACGAGTTGCAGCAGCGCTTCGTTGTAATTCCCGGGGGCGGCGATGAGGTTGGCGGGCAGGGGCGCGCGCTTGTCGGATTCGCGCCACGGGCGGTCATATTCCGGCGCCTGATCGCCAAGTTCCTTGATCGGCAGGTTCGCGACTTCCTCGCCCTGATGCATGACGCGGAAACGCAGATCATCCGTGGTCTTGCCGACGATCGCAAAATCGAGGCCCCACTTGACGAAAATCGCCTTGGCTTCCTCTTCCTTTTCCGGCTGCAGCACCATGAGCATACGCTCCTGGCTTTCCGACAGCATCATCTCGTAGGCGGTCATGCGCTCTTCGCGCACCGGCACCTTGTCGAGTTCGAGCAGGATACCGAGGTCGCCCTTGGCGCCCATTTCGACGGCCGAGCAGGTGAGGCCGGCGGCACCCATGTCCTGGATGGCGATGACGGCGCCGGTCTTCATCAGTTCGAGGCAGGCTTCGAGAAGGCACTTTTCGGTGAAGGGGTCGCCGACCTGAACGGTGGGGCGCTTTTCCTCGATCGACTCGTCGAATTCGGCCGAAGCCATGGTAGCGCCGCCGACACCGTCGCGGCCGGTCTTGGCGCCGAGATAAACGACGGGCAGGCCCACACCCTTGGCTTCCGACAGGAAGATCGCGTTGGACTTTGCGAGACCGGCGGCAAAGGCATTGACGAGGATGTTGCCGTTATAGCGGGCGTCGAATTCCACTTCACCGCCGACCGTCGGCACGCCGAAAGAATTGCCGTAGCCGCCGACACCAGCAACGACGCCGGCGACGAGATGGCGGGTCTTGGGATGATCCGGTTCGCCGAAACGCAGCGCGTTCATGGCAGCGATCGGGCGCGCGCCCATGGTGAAGACGTCGCGCAGGATGCCGCCGACACCGGTCGCAGCACCCTGATAGGGCTCGATATAGGAGGGGTGGTTGTGGCTCTCCATCTTGAAGACGACGCAGTCGCCGTCGTCGATATCGACGACACCAGCATTTTCGCCGGGTCCCTGGATGACGCGCGGTCCCTTGGTCGGCAGGGTGCGCAGCCACTTCTTGGAGGATTTGTAGGAGCAGTGCTCGTTCCACATGGCCGAGAAGATGCCAAGCTCGGTAAAACTCGGTTCGCGGCCGATCAGATCCAGAATGCGCTGGTATTCATCCGGCTTGAGGCCGTGGGAAGCGATGAGTTCCGGCGTGATCTGGATGGTGTTTGGAATGGTCATGAGCTCTCGAAAATCCCTGCCTAGAGCAATCCAGCAAAAGTGCGCAGCGGTTTTGCATTCGGATTGCGTGAAAACAAAGAGATGGAGCGTGCCTGTGATTTACGGAAAACAGACATGCCCCAGCGCGTTTGTCGTGTCTTTAGCTTATGTAGGAAGTGCGCGCGACAGGAAAATGCCTGCCATCAACAGAGGGCAGGCATCAAAGAATTCGCAGCCATGTCGTGAACGGTCGCGGCCGATCAGAATTTGTAGCCGACCATCAGTCCGGCGCGGGTCATGCCGTCGTTCGGACCGTCGCAGAGATTGGCATTCGAGGAATGCGCAAGCTGCGCCATCAGGTTCCAATTGCTGGTGAAACGATAGCCGGCGCCGAGATATTCGTGGAAGAGCACGCGACAGCCGAGATCCGGACCGTCGTCATTGCCCCTGATATCACCGGTATGAATGACGCCGCCGAAACCGGCTTCGGCAAAGATCTTGTCGCTGAGATCGACAGTCCAGGTGAAACCGGCGAAAAAACTGCGTGGCTTCGCCCTCAGTGCCGATCGACGTGCCGACATGGACGCGCGGATGCATGAGTTGCTGCTTCCAGCCTGTGGCCTGCTTAAATCCGAAGGGATCGAAGAGGGCCGTAATCTCCGGGAAAACGCCGTCTTCTCGGGAATGGCCACCTTGAACGGAGGCGGAGGCGCCGAAGCGCAATTCGTCGAAGATCCTGCCTGCGGCATGCGCCGATGACATTCCCAAGCTGCTGGCAACAACTGCGGCTGACGCGATACTCGACAGGCGTAGCAGGCATGAACGGAAATCGGATTTCATCTGCTGTCCTTTGATTCCCGCTTAAACAGCGGAATGGGACAGAGGTAACATCCGGGTATCAGCGGTAAAGCGCGGGTGTTCCAGTTACGGTCGTTTCCACGGCCCTGACACCAAATTGCAACAGGTCAGATTTCCCCATCATAGGCGGAGCCGCCGTTTTCCAGTAGACGTTTCAATATCATAAGCCCTGACAACATCTCGTTTCTATCCTTCGGCGAGGAGATTCCGATGCGCACGCGATGATAGACCTTCTCTCCACGGGCCGCCTTGAACTCATCCTCGTCGTCCACCAGAACGCCATCCCGGTAGGCGGCGTTCTTGAACGTGCCGGACATCCAGGGCTCGGGAAGTTTCAGCCACAGGAAGGGCGCATGCGGATGGGATTCGAACTCGAAACCCTGCAACTGCTCGCGCGCAAGCTTCACACGGACTGACAGCTCTGCAACGCTTGCATTGCGGATCTCGTGCGCCTTGCCGCTCTGGATCAGCCGCGCGCATGTTTCGGCCAGGATGAAGGGCAGGCCGCCCGTGACCATCTTGTGGGTGACCTTGATGCGCTGGGCGAAATGCGGCGGGCAGGCGACCCAGCCGCCACGCACGCCGGCGGCAACCGACTTCGACAGGCCGTTGACCAGGAAAGTGCGATCGGGCGCGATTGCCGCGAGCAACGGCGTAGCGTCATTGGCCATGCCGCCATAGAGATCATCCTCGATGATCCATACACCATGCCGCCTGGCGATATCGGCAATGGCGACGCGCCGTTCGTAGGGCATGATGGCAAGCGTCGGATTGTGGACCGTCGGCATCAGGAAGATCAGCTTCGGATGCTGCTGTAGGCAAAGCCGCTCGAAATCCTCGGGAATGACACCGTTCTCATCCGACTCCACCGTCAGCGTGCGCCGGCCGAGGAGGCGGACGCTGCGGCTGACCTGCGTATAGGTGAGGTTCTCGAAGACGATCTTGTCACCGGGCGCAGACACGGCGGCTATGACCGATATGGCGGCTGCATGCGCGCCGAGCGTCGGAACAACGTTTTCGACGTCCGGCGACCAGCCGGCACGGGCCAGCCACAGGCGGCCGGCTTCGAACCAGTTGCGCGGGAAGCTGCGCGAATAGGAGGAGATTTCCGCCAGATGCTGCTCGCCGATCTCTGCCATGATGCCGGCGATGATCTTGCCCTGACCGAGATCGGGGGCGGCGGTCGTGTCGAAGCGAAGCTTGTTCGCCGGAGCATCCGCAATGCGGGTGCCACTCAGCGAAAGTGTAACGGGATCCACCTGTTCGCTCGGCGGTGTATCGGCGCGGTCGAGGACATAGGTGCCGCGGCCAACTTCGCCGGCGACGAGACCGCGCTCATGGACTAGCGCATAGGCACGACCGATTGTTCCGATTGTCACCCCGATGTCATAGGCAAGATTTCGCTGCGGCGGCAGCTTGCTGCCTGCCGGCAACGCACCGGAAGCAATGGCGGATTCGATATTGTCCGCGAGCCGCATATAGACCGGGCCGGAGCCCTGCGAGAGATCTGGGAGCCAATTTGTCATGGTGACAATGAATAGATTGTCACCCTCACACTGTCAAGACTATGTGACAATCACGAAGACGGAAACGACAGGAGCAAGGGATGTCCGTTGTACCTCAAATGAAGAGCGATATTGTATCGATTGTCTCTATCGATAGCCCGCACGAAATTGTCCTCCCGAGGCAGGCGCCGGCCACGACTCAGCTCGGCCGCTTGTGGGCAAGCTTGCTTCTGTGGCGCCAGAAGCGGGAGGGACGCCGGGCGCTACGCGGACTGACGGCGGATCAGCTCAAGGATATCGGCCTGTCGCACTCCGATGCCGCACGCGAGGTCAGCAAGTCGTTCTTCTGGGATCAAGGCTGAAGCATTTCCCTTTTCTCGAAAACGGGAAATGCTCCATCCATCATTTCAAGCAATACCGGGCGCAAAACCGCTGCGCGATTTTGCTGAATTGCTCTAGCTGCAGGCACGGTTGCCGCCCGACCAGCGGGTGACATCGGCAGCGATGCGGCCGGCGACCGGCTCGGACATCATCGGACCGAAAGCCTGCATCTTGGCCGGATTGCCTTCGGCCTGCACCACGAGCAGCGGCCGGCTTTCCGGGCTGCCCTTGTGCACCACGAGGATGCGCGGGCGGCCGGAGAAGGAATTGAGTTCCGGTGCGAGCCTGTAAGCGGCGAAAGCTGCGTCGCCCGACTTGAACCAGCAGCTATTGGCGCCGAGCGCCACACGCTCCATGGTCGACAACGCACTCCGGTCCGGCCCCTTTACAGGTGTCGAGGACTGGCAGGCAGCGACGAGCGCAGCAAGGGCGGCAAAGGCAGCGGCGTTAGTGACGACTGCGAAAAGGCGAGGGCGCATCTATCTTGCTCTTCGGCAGAAATCAGGCGGCGATGACGTCGAGCGCCGAGGCAAAGAGGCCGCGGCCATCCGAACCGCCATGGGCGGCTTCGATGAGATTTTCCGGATGCGGCATCATGCCGAGAACATTGCCCTTTGCATTCATGACGCCGGCGATATCGTTGACCGAGCCGTTCGGGTTGGTGCCTTCGGCATAGCGGAAAACGACCTGGCCGTTACCTTCGATGGCAGCGAGCGTTTCCGTATCGGCAAAATAGTTGCCGTCGTGATGGGCGACGGGGCAGCGGATGATCTGGCCCTTTGCATAGGCACGGGAGAAATCCGTCTCGGCATTGACGACTTCCAGCTTGATCTCGCGGCAGACGAATTTCAGCGAGGCGTTACGCATCAACGCGCCCGGCAACAGGCCGGCCTCGACGAGGATCTGGAAGCCGTTGCAGACGCCCAGCACTTTCACACCCTTGTTCGCCTTCTCGATGATTGCCTGCATGACCGGCATGCGGGCAGCAATGGCGCCGCAACGCAGATAGTCGCCGTAGGAGAATCCGCCGGGAATGACGATCAGGTCGACGTCAGGGATTTCCGTCTCCGTCTGCCAGATCGTCACCGGCTGGTGCCCGGAGATCTTGGTGAGAGCGGCGATCATGTCACGATCGCGATTGAGGCCCGGAAGTTGAACGACGGCTGATTTCATAAGGTCCCCGCATTTGGCGAAAGATATTGAACTGGAACGCTTTCGGCGAGCCATACTCCATTGTCCGAGACAAAGAAAGAATGCCCCTCTGAAAACATGCGGGCTGCGTCTACACGCAGGATTATATGGTCGCCCTTGCGGCGCGTTGCGACGACCTTCGCCGTCTGCGCATCCGCAGAGAGATGGACGTGATGCCGTTCCATCTTCTTCAGGCCTTCGCGCTCGATCAGCGGCCAGTTCAGCAGCGACGTGCCGTGAAAGAGTATTGCGGGCGGCTCGACCGCCTTCAATGCCAGATCGACTTCGAGACTATGGCCCTGATTGGCGCGAATTCTGTTATCGACCAGCGCAAAGCGCTTCTTCGAGCTGTTTTCGATGATCCCGATAATATCGTCGCGGGTGACATCATATTTCGATGTCACCGCCTTTTCGAAATCATCGAAGGATACCCATCCTTCGGCATCGAGCGTCAGGTTTGCGGCTTCCGGCGCATGGCGCAAAACATAGCTCATGAATTTCGAGACTTCCGTCTCCAGCTTTGCCTGCATGACGCTTCATCCTGAAGGCCCGCCCATGCGGCGGGCCTATGATCGTCAGTCGATCGCGATCGCGTAATTCTCGATGACCGTGTTTGCGAGCAGCTTTTCGCACATGGCCTTGAGATCCGCCTCAGCCTTGGCCTTGTCGGTGCCTTCGAGCTCGAGGTCGAAAACCTTGCCCTGGCGGACATGGCCGACGCCGCCGAAACCGAGGGCGCCGAGCGCGCCTTCGATGGCCTTGCCCTGAGGATCGAGAACGCCGTTTTTCAGCGTGACGGTGACGCGAGCCTTGATCACGTGTTTTTCCCTGCTTTTACTTACTTGACCAGAACGGGGCCTGTGCCGCGCACGGGCTCGTTTTCATTGATGATGCCGAGACGGCGGGCAACTTCGGAATAGGCTTCCAGCAGACCGCCCATATCGCGGCGGAACAGGTCCTTGTCCATCTTCTTGTGTGTCTCGATATCCCATAGGCGGCAGCTGTCCGGCGAGATTTCGTCAGCCAGGATGATGCGCATCATGTCGCCTTCGAAGAGGCGGCCGCATTCGATCTTGAAATCGACGAGCTGGATGCCGACGCCGAGGAAGAGGCCGGTCATGAAGTCGTTGACGCGGATGGCGAGCGCCATGATGTCGTCGAGCTCAGCCGGATTGGCCCAGCCGAAGGCGGTGATGTGCTCTTCGGAGACCATCGGGTCCTCGAGCGCATCCGACTTGTAATAGAATTCGATGATCGAACGCGGCAGGACCACGCCTTCCTCGATGCCGAGACGCTTGGCGAGCGAGCCGGCGGCAACGTTGCGCACGACGATCTCGAGCGGGATCATCTCCACTTCCTTGATCAGCTGCTCACGCATGTTGAGCCGGCGGATGAAGTGCGTGGGAATGCCGATCTTGTTCAGATGGCTGAAGATATATTCAGAAATACGGTTGTTGAGGACGCCCTTGCCATCAATGACTTCGTGTTTCTTCTTGTTGAAAGCAGTGGCATCGTCCTTGAAGAACTGGATCAGCGTGCCCGGTTCAGGTCCCTCATACAGAATCTTTGCCTTGCCCTCGTAGATACGGCGGCGACGGTTCATTGTGGTTATTCTCTAACTGTTGGCGCTCTTGGGATAGTGCGCGTGGATCGATCTCGTGGCGTCCCCTTAAAGGAAAAGAGAGAGTTTCACAATCCGCCTGTCACTCCTTCCCCGGTTTCCGGCCTTGGGCGGGAAAACCGCAAAGAGAATCGAAATCTTGCCAGGAGGAGACTACCGCCTTTTTCTTTACGGTGGAATGAAGGCAAAATCTCGGAGGGTTTATACAGGGCTTTATCTGGAGGCCGTCTTGGAGCCGGGCCGATCGACCGACCGGCGCAGATCCCTCTGCAGCGCGCGCGCTTCCCCCTCCGACCGCCGCCAGCTTTCGCCACGGATGAAAGCCGGAATCTGCAGGCCGGACATCGGCCGGGCGAGGGCATAGCCCTGCAGCATGTCGCAGCCGAGCTCCTGCAGGATGCGAACGTGATCGGCCGTCTCGACGCCTTCTGCGGTAACGAGAATATTCAGCGAGCGGCCGATGTCGATGATCGAGCGCACAAGCTTGCGCTGTTCGGCCGATTGCGGCAGCCGGCTGATGAGTTCGCGGTCGATCTTCAGTGTTTTCGGGCTCAACCGCAGCAGACTGACGATCGAGGCATGGCCGGTGCCGAAATCATCGACCTCGATATCGATACCGAGCTTCTTCAGCTTCTTGAGATTGGCGGTAACTGCCTCGTCGCAATCATCGAGCGAGATCGATTCCAGCAGTTCGAAGGAGACCGTGCCGGGCTCAATCTTGAGGGAACGCAGCTTCTTGCCGAGCTGCGGATCGGACAGTCTCCGGCCGGAGACATTGACGGAGATGCGGGGAATGGCGAAGCCTTCGCGGATCCAGGTTTTCCGGTCGGCTATTGCCTGTTCCAGGATGAGCGCATCGATGATGGAGACGACGTCAAGGTCTTCGGCAATGTCGAGGAAGCGATCAGGGGCGAGCAGGCCATGTTCGGGATGCTGCCAGCGGGCCAGCGTCTCGATACCCGCGATATCGAGCGTGCGGGCATCGAACTGCGGCTGGTAAAAGGGCACGAATTCGTTGCGCTCCAGGCCGATCAGGATTTCATCGGCCAGGCGCTTGGCCGTCAGGATCGTGCGGCGCGCTGCATTGGAGAAGAATTCGTGGCGATTACGGCCGGAGCCTTTCGCCCGGTAGAGGGCGATATCTGCGTTGAGCAGGAGCTGTTTCTCATCGAGCTTCGGGCCGCTGTCGATGGCGATGCCGATGCTGGCACCGAAGCGGCAATCATGTCCCTCGTATTTGATGGGCTTGCGCAGCTCGCGGATGATGCGCTCGGCGACGGTGGCGATCTTCTTGGACGCGGTGTCGACGATGCAGAGAACGACGAATTCATCACCACCGATGCGGGCGACGAAGTCGGTGGCACGAATGGAGTCGCGCAGCACCTTGGCGGCGTGTTTCAGCATATGATCGCCGGCGCGGTGGCCGAGCGTGTCGTTGATCTGCTTGAAGCGGTCGAGATCGATATGAAGGACGGCAAGCGCCAGACCTTCCTCGCGACAATGGGCGGAGCGTTCCTCCAGCATCTTGTCGAGATAGCGGCGGTTCGGCAGGCCGGTCAGATAGTCGTGGAACGCCAGATGCTCGATGCTTTCCTTGGCGGCTTCGAGTTCACGGTTGCGGGCTTCGGCAAGATCCTTGGCGCGCCGCAACTCGTTGCGCAGCGCCACTTCTTCCGTGACGTCCCAATTGGCGCCGATCAGCTTGCGGCAGCCATTGCCGTCGACGAAGAAGGCACCACGGGCGCGAATGATGCGCAAGGCACCGTCACCCCTGATGATTCGGAATTCGTGATTGAAGCCGGTCTGGTCGCGGACATGGCGCTCGACAGTGCCAAGCACGCGCTCGCGATCCTCGGGGTGGATTGCGTCAGGCCATGCAGTTACGGCCGAGAGATGATCGATGCCCTTCAGGCCGTAGATGGCAATGAGACGCTCGTCCCATTCGACGGTCCCGTTGTCGATGTCGGCCTCGAAAACGCCGATGTCGCTGATCTGCAAAGCAAGGTCGAGGCGGCGGGAGAGCTGCGCCAGCATCTCCTGCGTTTCCTTGCGTGCGGTGATGTCGGTATCCGTGCCGACGACGCGCTGGGCTGTGCCGTTCTCATCCCATTCGACCGGCGCACCGCGGCACTCGATCCAGACCCAGTGGCCGTCCTTGTGGCGTTCGCGATACTCGAAGACATGATAGTCCGCATCACCGGCATTCTGGCGCTCGATGGCGTCGACGACAAAATCGCGATCGTCGGGATGGACGAGTTGCAGCCAGGCTTCGTACTCGCCGTCGGCCTCCTCGTCAGGGGCCATGCCGCGAATACTCTTCCAGGTCTGCGAATAGTATTTCTTGTCGAGACGGTAATTGTGGTCCCAGACGCCGAGGCCGGAACCGACGAGCGCGTAGTTCCATCGGCTTTCGCGCTCGTTGATATCTGAATCGTCGGTGTAGCTTGCGAACCCGTCAGCAGCCTGCTCGTCGCGATTGACATCGGCGGCGGTCTTGGGCGGATGGCTTTGCTTCACGGGGCGCGCTCTCGCTTTTCTGGCGTCAGCGCAGTCTGCGGTCTTTCCATTAAGAAATGCTTAGAAAGCGATCGCTTAATTCACTGGAAATGCCGGATTTTTTGGCTTCCTCAGCCGGGCAGGCGGCTCAGAAACTGGGCAAAGACCATCGTGCCTTCCGGCCAGGGGCCGTGACCGGATTCGGCATTGATGTGGCCGGACTCGCCGGCATCCACCAGGAAGGAACCCCAGCTATTTGCGATATCATCGGCATGCTCGTAAGTGCCGAAAGGATCGTTGCGGCTGGCGACAGTGATCGAGGGGAAGGGCAGCGGATCGCGCGGGTAGGGACCGAAGGTCATGAGATGCTTCGGACGAATATCGGGATTGGCGACATCGGGCGGCGCCACGAAGAAGGCGCCGGCAACGCGCTTCTGAAACATCGGGATTGCGTGGATCACCGAGGGCACGCCGAGGGAATGGGCAACGAGTACCACGGGGCGAGTGGAAGCATTGACCGCTTCGGCAATGCGGACGCTCCAGTCCTCGCGCACGGGCTTGGACCATTCCGCCTGCTCGACGCGGCGCGCGGTGCTCAATTTTGCCTCCCAGCGGCTCTGCCAATGGTCGGGACCGGAGTTGGTGTAGCCGGGAATGATGAGGATATCTGCGTCTGAAGCTCTCATAATGTCGCCGATGTGAGAAAGCTTGACCGCGATGTCAAGGGAAAGAGCGACTTAGCTCAAGAAATTTGCTATGGTGGCTGCATGCCGGTTGCGTTCTCGTGTCGGCCCGCTTTGTGCCGCCACATTCGCCTCCGGCTCATCTTGGCTGAGGAGGAGAAAGCCATGACGACATTTCATGTCATGACGGGTGCCGGTGAGAACTTCGCACGGCCCGTGGTTAACAGGATCAGCATTGCCGACGTCTTCGACGCGCTCAGGCTCGGTTTCGAGGATTTCCGCGAGAAGCCTTCGCACTACGTTTTCCTGTGTCTCATGTATCCGATCGCCGGCATCTTCCTGACGATGCTGAGTTCGGGCGCCAATCTCGCGCCGATGATCTTTCCGCTGATGTCGGGCTTCGTGCTGATCGGGCCAATAGCCGCGATCGGCCTCTACGAAATCAGCCGCCGGCGCGAGGCCGGGCTCGATTCCTCCTGGACACATGCACTCGACGTGCGCCATTCGCCGGCTCTGCCGTCGATCATCGCCGTCGGCCTCCTGCTGTTTGGGATGTTCACCGTCTGGCTGGTCACGGCGCAGACCATCTACGCAAACCTCCTCGGAGAAGTCTTCCCGCGCTCCATGTCGCTCTTCGTTCAGCAGGTATTCGGTACGCCGGAAGGCATGCAGCTGATCCTGTGGGGCAATCTGGTCGGCCTCGGCTTTGCCCTCGTCGTTCTGGCGATCACCGTCGTTACCTTCCCGATGCTGCTCGACAGGGATTGCGGGGCAGTGGCTGCGATGGTCGCTTCGGTCCGGGCAACCTTCATTAATCCGATACCAGTGCTGCTCTGGGGCCTGATCGTAGCCGTGGCACTCGTCATCGGCACGATCCCGCTCTTCATCGGCCTTGCACTCGTCATCCCCATCCTCGGCCATGCGACCTGGCATCTTTACCGCAAGCTGATCAGCCGCGAAGCCATGTGACGCCAGAATTCCCGGGGGATCGCGAATTCACGCGATACCCCGGATTTTCGATATAGGTTGGAACCTCGGAACCCTCCCTGGAGTTTGTTTTGCGCCGACTTCGAAGGAGGATTTCAAGGTGACTGTACGCCATGCATTCGCCCGCTTCGCCACGAAGATATCGGAGTGGGCGGGCAAGCCGGTAACCTTCATTCTGGCACTCATCGCCGTGATCATCTGGGCTGCCCTCGGCCCTGTCTTCGGCTATTCGGAAACTTGGCAGCTGGTGATCAACACCGGCACGACGATCATCACCTTCCTGATGGTCTTCATTCTGCAGAACGCGCAGACACGCGATACAAGAGCCATCCAGGCGAAGCTCAACGAAATCATCCTCACGAGCCACGCCGAGAACCGCTTCATCGGCATCGAAAATCTCGACGAGGAGGACCTAAAGCATCTCGACCGCCTGGTGGCCAAGGCCGCAAAAGGCCGAGGCGCAACAGAGATTTGCGAGATATCGGAAGAGCCGGCCGATACGCCGGTGGACAAGCCGGAGAAAAAGAAGCGCGCTGCACCGGCGACCGCTTCCCGGAAGCGAAAATGAAAACGGCGCCTCACGGGCGCCGTCTCATGATCTGTCTTGTGTCGATCAAGCGTCGCCAAAAACACGGCGGAAGATCGTGTCGACATGCTTGGTGTGATAGCCGAGATCGAACTTCTCACGCAGATCCGCCTCGGAGAGCGCGGCACGCACCTCGGCGTCGGCCAGCAGCTCCTCAAGGAAATCCTTGCCCTGTTCCCAGACCTTCATCGCGTTGCGCTGCACGAGGCGATAGGCATCCTCGCGGGAGGTGCCGGCCTGCGTCAGCGCCAGGAGAACGCGCTGCGAATGCACAAGGCCGCGGAACTTGTCGAGGTTCTTCATCATGTTCTCGGGATAGACCACGAGCTTTTCGATGACACCGGCCAGACGGTTGAGTGCGAAATCGAGGGTGATGGTCGTATCGGGGCCGATGGCGCGCTCGACGCTCGAATGGCTGATATCGCGCTCGTGCCAGAGCGCCACGTTTTCCATTGCGGGAACGACCGACATGCGTACGAGGCGAGCAAGGCCCGTCAGGTTTTCGGTCAGGACCGGGTTGCGCTTGTGCGGCATGGCCGACGAGCCCTTCTGGCCTGGCGAGAAGAACTCCTCGGCTTCCAGAACTTCGGTGCGCTGCATGTGGCGGATCTCGATCGCCACATTTTCGATCGACGAACCTATGACACCGAGCGTGGCGAAGAACATCGCATGACGATCACGCGGGATGACCTGCGTGGAGACAGGCTCCGGAACGAGGCCGAGGGCTGCGCAGACATGCTCTTCGACGACAGGATCGATATTGGCGAAGGTGCCGACGGCGCCGGAAATGGCGCCGGTCGCGATTTCCGCACGAGCAGCGACGAGGCGGGCGCGGTTGCGGCTCATCTCGGCATAGAAGCGGGCGAAGGTGAGGCCCATCGTCGTCGGCTCGGCGTGAATGCCATGGCTGCGGCCGATGCGGATCGTATCCTTGTGCTCGAAGGCGCGGCCCTTCAGGGCGGCGAGAACACGGTCCATGTCGGCGAGCAGTATATCGGCAGCGCGCACGAGCTGGATGTTCAGGGTGGTGTCGAGCACGTCCGACGAGGTCATGCCCTGGTGGACGAAACGGGCGTCGGGGCCGACGATTTCGGCAAGATGGGTAAGGAAGGCGATGACGTCATGCTTGGTGACGGCCTCGATCTCATCGATGCGGGCAACATCGAAGGTCGCCTTGCCACCTTTTTCCCAGATGGTGGCGGCGGCCGATTTCGGGATCACACCGAGGTCCGCAAGCGCATCACAGGCATGAGCCTCGATCTCGAACCAGATGCGGAACTTGGTTTCGGGAGACCAGATGGCGACCATCTCGGGCCGGGAATAACGAGGGATCATGGGCGAGCGCCTTCATTTCGTGACAGTAGCTGCGGCCCCTGTAGCAAAGACGGCCGGCAATCTCAACGCATGCGTTTGGCAAGAGCGAAGCTGGTGGCAAGCAAACAGACCAAACCGACGGGCAAAAACAGTCCCAGACCGAGAACGAGGAACTGGTAGACGGCGCTTGCACCGGTGAAGACGAACTGGAACATCCAGATGACGGAACCGAGCGGCGAATGCCAGCGGGAATAAAAGATCCGGTAGTCCATGGCGAAGAGAAAGGCCGTCATGAGGATCGTGCCTGTCGTCATCGCCAGGAAGAAGGCTGCGAAACGCGTCTCCATCTCTCGACGGAGCGCGAAGTAGCGCCCGGCGATCAGATTGAAGGGCCAGGAAAGCAGGCCTCCGCCGAAATAGAGCAGCGCCAGATCGAGCACATGGCTCGTTTCCATGCCATTGCGCAGGTAGAGCCCGGCCATTGCCGAGATCAGCATCTGAGCGCCCCAGAGCGGGGCGCCGATGAAAAATTCGGATAAGGGCGGCCACGCCGCCCGCAGACGGTTCATTCTCAGGGGTGTACCGGAACGGCGATCCAGCGGCCGTTGCGGCCGTCAGGAGAAGCGCTCAGCGCCAGGATGAGGGCGATATGGACGGGCTTGCCCGATTCAGGCTGATAGACGAGGGCGCCGCCCATGCGGTATTCCACCGGGCAGCCGCGGTCGGCCGGGATGGCCTTGTCCTCGTGGACGAGCTGGCGGTTCGGTGCACCGTCCTTCTCGATGAGCTGCAGCGTAAAGCCGACGACGTGGTTCATGCCCTTGCAGGCATCGGGCGTCGCGACCTGGGCATCGCCCAGCAGCAGCGTATAGGCTCCACGCGCAGGACCGTCGGTTGCAAGCGTCGTATAGCGGATCGTCTTCATCGGCGAGCCGAGCTCGGTCGGCGGGTTGAAGGCGGCGATCAGGCCCGGATTGGTCAGAAGGTCGTATTTGTCCATCTGCTGGCGTGCTGCCGTCAGGTTCTGGCGGCGGGCCTTGGAAAGATCGGCATCCTTGTCCGTCAATTCCAGATGGAAGGGCGTGCCCTCAAGATCGGCACCGGTGTCGGTATCGATGAAAAAGGTGTCCGAATAGGGGACCTTGCCATCCTTCATGCCGAATTCCTGGAAGGCAAAGACTTTGCCATCGGCGGAAAAGCCGACAGGCTGCACATTGGCGATATCGCCGGCTGAGGCCGTGGCAGCCATGCCGGTCAGCAGGGCGGCAAGAAATCCACCCATGAACATGCGCTTCGTCATCAGCGAGCCCCCTCAGCCGCGTTGCGAAGGGCGGTAATGGCCTGGCGATAGGCCTCGACCGAGCCGCCCTTGAAAATTGCCGATCCGGCGACGAGCACGTTGCCGCCGGCCTTTGCCACGGCAGGTGCGGTATCGACCGTCACACCGCCATCCACCTCAAGCTCGATCGGGCGGTCACCGATCAGTGACTTTGCCGCTGCGATCTTGTCTACCATTGCCGGAATGAATTTCTGGCCGCCGAAACCGGGGTTGACGGACATAATGAGAATGAGGTCGACATCGTCAAGCACGTTCTCGACCACCGAGAGCGGCGTTGCCGGATTGAGCGTGACGCCGACCTTCTTGCCGAGATGGCGGATCGTCTGCAGCGAGCGATGCAGATGTGGTCCGGCCTCTGCATGCACTGTGATGCGGTCACAGCCGGCCTTTGCGAAGGCTTCAAGGTAGGGGTCGGCAGGTGAAATCATCAGATGGCAGTCGAAGGTCGCATCCGTGTAGGAGCGCAGCGACTTGATGACATCAGGGCCGAAGGAAATGTTCGGCACGAAATGGCCATCCATGACGTCGAGATGGATCCAGTCGGCGCCGGCCGCGGTAACGTTGCGCACTTCCTCGCCGAGCTTTGCAAAATCTGCGGCCAGGATCGATGGGGCGATGCGGATGGGCAGTGTCGTCATGGGTCTGGATCTCCATCTCAACCGTCAGCAGGCGCGCCGCCTCACGGCAAGTTTCAACAGGTCAGTCCGTCCCGTCGGTCGGCGGAACGAAAGCATCGCCGCGCCATTCGAGAAGACGATAGGGATTTTGCGCCAGCTCATGGGCCGGTGTGAAGGTCACTGGGCCGATCGGCGTATTGAATTGCGTCCCGATAAGCTTCTCCGCCACCGGCTTGCCCTCAGCCACCGCCGCCTGCACAGCCTGATCGGCAATCAGCGCTGCGGCTGCGGCCGGCAGGACATAACCTTCCGGCTCGGTCCCGGCGGCGCGCAGGGCCTCGGCGGCCGCGGCTGCATCCGGCAGAAGCGCATATTCGGGGATGACGACGGCACGCACGCCCTCTGCCAGCGCGAGCGGCTGGTTTGCCGCGCGCATCGCATCGCCACTCAGAATGTCGAGCGCGATGTTTTCGGCCTTCGCGTCACGGGCGATGGTGGCGACATCGTTTCTGTCTCCGCCGATGAAGACCTTGGTGGCACCGGCCCGCTTCAGGCGGCGCACGAGGCCGATCTGCTGTTCCTGTCCCGGCCGGTAGGTGTCGGTGAAAACGGGCTTCAGGCCATTTTCTTCGAGCGCGTTGCGCACGGCTTCCGTCAGTTCGCGGCCGTGGATCGTGCCATCCTCGATAAGGGCGATCGGAGACGCCGTCCATTGCTGCAGGATGATCTGGATGACCTTGGCGGCTTCATCGCTGTCCTGCGGGCCCAGACGGAAGAGGGGCCAGCCGTTCTTCAGCGAATCCTCCATCAGGATGCGCGAGCGCACGGACACCGTGATGACGGGAATATTGGCGTCCTTCAGCTTCGGCAGGGCGCCTTCCAGCGTCTCGCTGCAAAGGAAGCCGATAGCGACCTGGACCTTGGCTGCGATCAGTGCATCGGCGACCGCTTGGCCGCTATTGTCCTGGCAGGTTTCGGGGACAGGAACGACCGTATCGCCCGCCTGTCGGATCTGGAAATTCGCGCCGGAAAAAATCTGGGCGCCAAGCGAAGCAAAAGTGCCGTCCTGTGGCGCGACAACGCCAATCGTCACGCCGGCCGCGCGGCTTTCGGCCGTCAACGCCATGAGCGACAGAAGGGCGGCTATGACACGCAGGCTCATCATGAAAGGTGCAGGTCTCTCGTCTTGTCCATGCCCTTTTATCCGCACGGCGGCAATCGTCAAAGAAAAACAAGCGTATTCTGCAGCTTTTGGCGGGTGCTATTGTAGAAAATGTAACCGATGCCCGCCATATTGGGAAAATAACAAAAACAAGACACTGATTGTGGAGAAGCATGTGTTGAACAGGCAGCATATCGATCCCGGCCTCTATCGCGATGCCATGAGCCGCTATGCAGGCCATGTGCAGCTGGTGACGACGGCGCTCGGCGAAGCGCGGCGCGGGGTCACGATCACGGCCGCCTGCTCGGTCTCCGACAATCCGGCTTCGGTTCTCGTCTGCCTCAACAATACCAATGTGAAGAACGAGATCTTCTGGCGCAGCGGCATCTTCGCGCTGAACTCGCTCGGCGCCCACCATGAAGGCGTTGCCGATGCCTTTTCGGGCCGCACGCAGCTCGAAAACGACGAGCGTTTTCAGAGCGCCCGCTTCGAGACGCTGGTAACGGGCGCGCCGGTCCTTGCCGATGCACTTGCCGTTTTCGATTGCCGGGTGACCGATATCAAGGAAATGCCGACCCACAATGTCATTTTCGGCGAGGTCGCCGCCGTGCGCTTTACCGAAATACATCCGGCGCTCCTTTATCTGAACCGCGGCTATCACTCGGTATAGGTCTGAAGCGATGGACAATGCCGGCATCGAGGAAATGTTTCAGTCGCTTGGACCCGTCACCATCAAGCGCATGTTCGGCGGCAAGGGCATCTACCATCTCGGCCGTATCCTGGCGCTCGAGGTGCGCGACGAAATCCTGCTGAAGGCGGATGAAGAGAGTGCACCGGAATTTGCCGCGGCAGGTGCCAGCCAATGGTTCTACGAGGGCAAGAAGGGCGCTGCGGTGAAAATGCCCTATTGGAGCATCCCCGACGAAGCCTATGACGACCCAGATGTCATGGCACGCTGGGTGCGGCTTGCCTATGAGGCCGCACTGCGGGCCGAATGATCAGCGCAATTCGCCGGCCGGAAGGGCCGATATCGCGGCCTTCGTGAAAGCCGATAGCGGCTCCGGCAGGTCGGCAAGACCGAACCAGCCGAAATCCGACAGCTTGTCCGGTTCCGTCAGTTGCGGCTCACCCGTCACTTCGCGGGCGATATAGAGAAGGGAAATCCAGTGCTGGCGGTCAGCCTCGATGATCTGCTCGGTAGAGCCGATCCGCTCGACGCGGCCGATTGTGAGGCCCGTTTCTTCTTCGGCTTCGCGGCGCGCGGCTTCCTCAGCGGGCTCCATATGGTCGACCTTGCCGCCGACGATATTCCAGTAGCCAGCTTCAGGCGGATTCACGCGCTTGTAGAGAAGGATCTTGCCGTCACGCAAAATCACCAGGCCTACACCGAGGCCTGGGAAATCAATGCCGGGCTTGCCCATTGAGGGTCTCAGATCTTGGCGTTGGCCGCGATCAGCATGAAGGCAGGAATGTCGTCGCCGAACCCGACCGGTGTGGGGCCATCGTCATGATCACGGTGACGGCGACGCTCGCGATTGTCGTCGTTTGCCGGATAGGGCCGACCGCCGCGCGCATTGTTCTGCGGCTTCTGTTCTGCTTTGCGCTCGTTCTTCACGCTGTCGGCCTTTGCTGCTGCTTCCACGACTTCGCCACCATTATCTTCGGCGTTGATATCAGATTTATGACTCGAAGACCGGCGCTCGCGGCCACGATCCTTATCCCGCTCACGGCCCTTGCCGCGACGGGGAGAGCGCTCGCTGTCGCGGCTCTCTTCGGCCGGCGGCAGGGCGGCGAGATCGCCGCTCAGCCATTCGACCTTTTCGCCGATCAGCTTTTCAATCGCGTCGGCATGTTTCTGGTCGCGGCGGGTGACGATGGTGAAGGAAGCCCCTGAACGACCGGCGCGGCCGGTACGGCCAATGCGGTGAACATAGTCTTCGGAGTGAATCGGCACGTCGAAATTGAAGACGTGGCTGACATCGGGAATATCGAGGCCGCGGGCAGCGACGTCGGAGGCAACGAGCAGCTTGATGTTGCCGTCCTTGAAATTGGAAAGCATGGTCATGCGCGAGCGCTGGTCCATGTCGCCGTGCAGGGCGCCGACGGAGAAGCCGTGGCGGTCCAGCGAACGGAAGAGTTCGGCGACATCCTTCTTGCGGTTGCAGAAGATGATCGCATTCTTGAGATCTTCCTGAGCGCGGATGAGATCGCGCAGGACGGCGCGCTTCTCGTAATCCTTGTCGTGCGAGGCGACGAAGCGCTGCGTGATCGTGCTCGATGCCGAGGCCGGCTTGGAGACCTCGATACGCTCCGGATTCTGCAGGAAGCGGTCCGCGAGCTTCTGGATTTCCGGCGGCATGGTGGCCGAGAAGAAGAGCGTCTGGCGGGTGAAGGGGATCAGCTTGGCGATGCGTTCGATATCGGGAATGAAGCCCATGTCGAGCATGCGGTCGGCTTCATCGATGACGAGAATTTCAACACCGCTCATCAGGAGCTTGCCGCGCTCGAAATGGTCGAGAAGGCGGCCGGGGGTGCAGATCAGCACGTCCGCGCCGCGCTCCAGCTTGCGGTCCTGATCTTCAAAGGAAACGCCGCCGATGAGGAGGGCGACGTTGAGGCGGTGGTTCTTACCATATTTTTCGAAATTTTCGGCAACCTGGGCGGCCAGTTCGCGGGTCGGCTCCAGGATAAGGGTCCGGGGCATGCGGGCGCGGGCACGGCCTTTTTCCAAAAGCGACAACATGGGAAGAACGAAGGAAGCCGTCTTGCCGGTGCCGGTCTGCGCGATACCGCAGATGTCGCGGCGCTCAAGCGCGAAGGGAATTGCCCCGGCCTGAATGGGAGTGGGGATCGTGTAGCCCGCATCGGTAACAGCGGAGAGCACTTTGGGGCTCAAACCAAGTTCAGCAAATGTCGTCAAAGGGAAAACTGTTTCCGTTTCGTTCGGCCGGTCTCTGGCGAGTCGGCAGGATTGCATGCCGCAATGTGGGCGACATATTCCGAAACGGCCGGCAAGTCAAGGAATAGCGTCTCCACCCCAGGTAGCGAGGTGAAGCATTCGTTACCGCGACCGGCTATTTTATATAAGTGGCAAGTTTAAGGCCGGCATTCATGAAATAGATCGGATCGACCGCATGTCCATCCTGGCGCACCTCATAATGCAGGTGCGTACCCGTTGAACGGCCCGTGCTGCCGGCAAGCCCGATGACATTGTTGCGGCCAACCGTATCGCCGACCTTGACCAGAATTTCCGACATATGGCCGTAGCGCGTCGAAATGCCGTTGCCATGATCGACCTCGACCATGTTGCCGTAGCCTCCGGTCCAGCCGGCTGCAATCACCTTGCCCGGCGCGGTCGGGCGGATCCTTTCCCCCGGCGAAAAGCGGAAGTCGATCCCGGAATGAAGCGCAAGCCGGCCGAGGAAGGGATCGCGTCGGTTGCCGAAGGGGCTGGTGACTTCCTTGCCGATGGCCGGATTACGGAAGGGCAGGGATTCCGCGGTGCTGCGCACCGCTTCCAGACGCGTCAGCGCGCCATCGAGCTGGATCAGCGAATTGTTGAAATCGTCGTTGCTTTCGGGCTCCACATATGGGCCACCAACTGCGTCTTCGTCTTCCTTGGCGGCGATCGTCTCGGCCGGAACGGCGATATGGAAGCGGTCCAGCACGCCTTCGATCGTATTGGTGGCGTTGCCGGCGTCGCTCGTCAGCTGGTCGATGCGGCTCTTCTGATCCTGCTCGACGGTCTTCAGCGAGAGCGTGACCTTCGAAAAGATGCGGTCGGCGCGATCGCCGACGGTTTCTTCTGCGGGAACATAGGCAAGGGTGGAATTGTCAGGGGTTTCGGCGTCGGCCGGTTTGCCGTCGCCTGCCAGCATCTTTTCAATTGCCTGCGCGCCGCCGGTCAGCGACGCGCGTTTGTCCTTGATGTCGGGCGCATAGGACTGCGCCGGGATATCGGCCGCCGGAGAATCCTTGCTCGTCAGGCCGGAGCTTTCGGCTCGGTCGAGCAGGTTGTCGAGCTTTCCGTGGCGCGAGGTAAGCGCCATCTGCTGCTCCATCAGCTTGTCGACCTTGTCCTCGACGACCTGCTGATCGAGAAGCTGGCGGGAGGTGATGCGATCGACCTGGGCACGCAGTGCCGCGATGCGATCCTCATAGTCGTGCTGCATACGGGCCTGGCGGGCCATGGTCGCGCCGATCAGATCGTCGCGCAGCACGAGATAGGAGGTGGCGAGCAGATAGCCGATCGAAAAGACCCCGACGAAGCAGAAAGCCAATGCCGCCATCCAGGGTTTGACCGTCATGTGACGCACCTTGTCGCCACTCGCAAGAATAAGGACGTGTTCCTGCGCCCTCTTGCCGAATACCCGACTGTGATGTCCGTTCGTCACCGAGGATCCCCCGAAGATTCGCTTTTTAGCGCCTGCCCCATTGGGAGATGATTACATACTTTTATGGTTAACAGCCGGTTTACGTCAGCAAGCCAGAGCTTACCAATCAGCTCTGGCTGGTCGAGGTCAGTGCCCTGTAGAAGGAGGGCGTCAGCCCGGCTTCGGCGCGCGCCACATCATTGAACGGCGCCTTCAGCGGACCGCGGAAATTGGCACGCACCAATTCCTGAAACGTCCTTGCAGGATCACGCTTTTCACGGGCGCAGAGGAAGCGGAACCATTTGGCGCCGACGGCGACATGGCCCTTCTCGTCATTGTAGATGACGTCGAGCACCGCCGCGCTTTCAAGATCGCCGGTTTCGCGCATCTTGGCCTGCAGGGCAGGCGTAACATCCAGTCCGCGCGCCTCGAGAATCAGCGGCACGACGGCAAGGCGGGCGGTGAGATCGTTGCGGGTCGAGTGCGCTGCCTGCCAGAGGCCATCGTGGGCGGGCAGATCGCCATAGTCGGCGCCGAGATCATTGAGGCGCTTGCGCACCATACGGAAGTGCTTGGCCTCTTCAAAGGCAACCTGCATCCAGCCGTCGAAGAAAGAGTTCGGCACATGCGCCGAAGCAAATCGCGCCACGATGTCGAGTGCCAGGTCGACGGCATTGAGCTCGATATGGGCAATCGCGTGGAGCAGGGCGATACGGCCAGGCACGGTATGCAGCGAGCGCTTCTCGACCTGGGTCGGCGGCACCAGCAGAGGCTTTTCCGGCCTGCCGGGGCGCTCGGGCAGCGGTGCATCCAGCGGCGAGCGCAGCGAGATGCGCCGGGCGAACCACCTGTTAGCACTTTCCTGCGCCAGTTCCGTCTTGCGGTCGAGATCTGCCGAACGGATTGCATCGATCGCGCCACCGCGCAGCGAGGTGATCGCCGTCACGCAGCGAGGTTCCTGACGGCTGCCAGCACCGTTTCGGCGTGCCCCGCGACCTTCACCTTCTGCCAGATGGTGGCGATGGTGCCGTCCCTGCGGATCAGGAACGTGGTACGTTCGACGCCCATGAAGGTGCGGCCATACATCTTCTTTTCCTTCCACACGCCATAGGCCTGCAGCACCGTCTTATCCTCGTCCGATGCCAGTGCCACCGTCAGCTTGTGCTTCTTGATGAAGCGGTCGTGGCAGGCGGCCGAATCGGGCGACATGCCGACGATGGCAGCGCCGGCGGCTGCAAACTCATCTGCAAGTGCGGTAAAATCCAGAGATTCCGTCGTGCAGCCCGTCGTGTCATCCTTGGGGTAGAAGAAAAGCACCACCGGCTTGCCATGATAATCGGAGAGCGAAATATGCCCGCCGCCGTCGCGCGGGAGGCTGAAATCGGGAGCACGGGAGCCAATACCGGGTGCGGACATCTCATAACTTTCTTTTGCCGGGTTTAGGAGAGATACTATATCGAACCGGTATATAGTGGACGAAACGGCGTCCCGCACAGAGTGATTCAAACCAAACTCAGGAGTTTCCCAAGGCGCATGTCAGCCATCCGCGGCGAAAAGGTCACGTTCCGAAAGAAGGACATCGTCGCCTTGCACAACCTGCCTTCAGCGCAGGTGCAGGATCCTCTTATCGTGCACTGCCCGCCGCCGCGCTCCCGCATGCGCGGCACGGCGAAGGCTACCGGCGGTTTCTGCGCAGTCATCCTGCTCATCCTAGCGGCGATCGTCTTTACCATCGAAAGCGGGATCATCGACGCGCCCCTGTCGCAGCAGGCGCAGTCGGCGCTGAACAGTGCGCTCGGGCCGCGATACCGCGCCGAAGTCGGCTCCACCGTCATCCGCTTCACCTCCGGCATGCGGCTGGCGCTCGAAGCGCGGGACGTCAACATGATCGACCAGCAGAGCGGTCAGCATCTTTCGACCACAGCTTCCATGCGCATGGCGCTCGATCCGCTGCAACTCTTCCGCGGCCGCATCGCCATATCATCGGTGGAAGCCGACGATATCGCCCTCGACACCTCACTGCTTCCATCCAGCGCTCCCATCAAGCTTGACGATCTGCGCGTCGATGCCATCCCGGCGGCAATGGAGACGATCTTTTCCCATCTCGACCTGTTCGAGAACTTCATCGAACGCGGGGCCACCGATTCCGTGCGCTTCTCCGGGATCGATATCAAGCTTGCGGATACGGCAAACGGGCCGCTTTCGCTCGTCGTCGACAATCTCGCCTTCGAACATGCCGGGCCGAACTCGCTACAGCTGAGCGGCCAGATTTCCATCAACGGCGAGACGGCCGATCTCAATGTAATCACGGAGCAGGCGGGCGGGCACGCAACCCGGCTCATCGCCACATTATCACACGGCGACCTGACGCCGTTCACGCTGAAACGCAATGAACAGGGCGAGATCCGCCAGGGGCTCAACACCTTCGGCGATCTCACCATTTCCGCGGTCAGGGCAGCCGATGGCGCCAAGCCGCTTCTCAATGCCGCTCTCAAACTCGATCCGGGCCTCATCTATGTCGACGGCGATTCTCAGCAGCTGACGGATGGGCAAGTCAATCTGGCCTATGACTTCGACAAGCAGACATTGGAGATTGCCAAATCGCAGCTGCATCTCGGCCCGACAGTGCTGCCGATCAGCGGCGCGGTCATCGATCTCGACAAGCTGGATCCGAATGCCGGCAAGGGGTTCGGCATCGACGCGCTGATCAGCGGCGGCACGGCAGCACCCAATTCCGGCGAGCAGCCGCTGTCCTTCGATCTGCAAGCGACCGGACGCTATCTCGTCGCCGGCCGCGAATTCCAGTTCACGAATATGGTGGCTTCCTCGCCGCTTGGCTCCCTCTATGGGGCTCTGCATATCCGGCTGAACGAGAAATCACCGGAGATCAGCTTCGCCGGGCAATCGCAGCAGATGCAAACGACCGCGATCAAGCAGCTCTGGCCCTTCTGGATGGCGTCCAAAGCGCGGGTGTGGGTACTGGCAAACCTCTTCGGAGGCCTGGTGACTGATGCCTCCATTTCCGTCTACATCCCGCCAGGGCGCCTGGACGAGGCGGCAGCAGGGCGGGGGCTGCGGCTTGACGAAAATCAGCTCCGCATTGCCTTCGACATCGACGGGACTCGCCTGAATGTCGCCGGCGAGATACCGCCGGTGCGCGATACCGCGGCGCATTTCGACCTATCGGGCGGGCGGGCGACCATCTCCCTTAAGAGCGGCACTTCCTATTTTCCGTCGGGGCGTTCCGTGACGCTGCAGCCGAGCACCTTCGTGCTGCCGTCGACCTACGACAAGCCATTGATGGCGGACGCCGACATTTCCGTCTCAGGTTCAGCGGATGCGGTCGGCGAGCTTCTGACCTACAAGCCGATCAAGGTATTGCAGCGCGCGGGCTTCGTGCCTGACGACCTCAAGGGCAATATCGACGCGCATGTGAAGGCGCATTTCGGACTTCTGTCCTCGCAGAACCCGCCGCCGCCCGAATGGCAGGCGCAGATGAAGCTCACCGATGTCGCGCTTGCCAAGCCATTTTCGGGACGCATGATCACCGATCTTGACGGCACGCTCGATGCCGATCCGCAGCAGATAAAGGTCAAGGGCAACGCCGACATCGATGGCGTCTCCGCCGATATCGACATGCTTGAGCCCGTCGACAAATCTTCCGGCATCGAGCCGCAGCGCGTGATTTCGGCAACACTGAACGGCGACCAGCGCGACAGGCTGCTGCCGGGCCTGTCCAGCATCCTCGGCGGCAGCGTCAAACTGGTGCTGACACGGCTGGACGAAAACCGGCAGGATGTGCAGCTCGACCTCGGCAAAGCATCGCTCGATCTTCCCTGGATCGGCTGGTCGAAGGGTGTCGGTATTCCTGCCAATGCCGAATTCGAGGTTTCAGGCCCGCCTGACAATACGCAGGTCAAGAATTTCCGCCTGAAGGGAGATGGCTTCGGGGCGACCGGAGCACTGATGATCGGCAAGAGCGGCCTGATATCGGCAGATTTCGATAGTGTGAAGCTGTCTTCCGTCGATGATTTTGGCTTGTCGCTGAAGCGCAGCAAAGGCGGCTTCGATATTTCCATAGCCGGCGCCAGCGCCGATGCGCGACCAATCATCGCCAGGCTGAAATCGGATTCGGACAGTAGTGGCAGCGACGACACCAGCGTAAGCGTGCGGGCAAAGCTGCAGAACATCATCGGCTTCAATGACGAGAAGATCGGCAATTTCCAGGCACAGATCGCCCTGAGCGGCAGCCGGCTGCAATCGCTGAATTTCTCCGGCATCACCGACAGCGGCGAGGCGGTTGTCAGCCGGATGCAGGGTGGCGGCGTCATCAACATCACCAGCGGCGATGCCGGCTCCGTGTCACGCTTTGCTGATCTTTACCAGCATATGCAGGGCGGGCTTCTCAACCTGGCTATCCGCCTCAGCGCAGGCAGCGGCTGGGATGGATCGGTCGACGTGCGCCGCTTCTCGATCGTCAACGAACAGCGCCTGCGGTCGATCGTCTCCACACCGGTCGGATCGGACCAGCGCAGTCTCAGCGAAGCCGTGAAGCGGGACATCGATACCTCCTCGCAGCGCTTCCAGCGTGGCTTTGCCCGTGTCGTCTCACGCGGGGGGACGATCTCCATCGAAAACGGCGTGCTGCGCGGCGATCAGATCGGCGCCACGTTCCAGGGAATGGTGCGCGACCGGAAGGGCAATATGGACATGACCGGCACTTTCATGCCGGCTTACGGTCTTAACCGGCTTTTCGCCGAATTGCCGCTGATCGGCGTCATCCTCGGCAATGGTTCGGACCGCGGCCTGATCGGCATCACCTTCAAGCTGACCGGAAAATTCGATCAGCCGAACCTGCAGATCAATCCGCTCTCGGTGATCGCGCCCGGCGTCTTCCGTCAGATCTTCGAATTCCAGTAATCCGCTGGGGACCAGCGCTGCCTGATAGTGTCATGACGGAGAAAATCTACCCGCCGTCATGCTGACAGGCGGCAAAGAAAAAGCCGGCGCGACGGCCGGCTTTTCTTTTCGTATCGCTTGCGCGGCTCAGGCCGCGCGGCGGATCAGGATGTGCTTCTTCTTGCCGAGCGACAACTTGATGACGCCATCTGCGGTGATCTCGCCGCTGCCGATCATCTTGCGTTCGTCGCTGACGGCCTGGTCATTGATGCGCACGGCGCCGCCCTGGACGTGACGGCGGGCTTCGCCGTTCGACGCGGCAAGACCGGCGCGGACGATCAGCGACAGAAGGCCGATGCCGTCATCAAGCTCGGAGGCGGGAACCTCGACCGATGGCAGGTTGTCGGAGAGGCCGCCTTCCTCGAAGGTCTTGCGGGCCGTCTCGGCAGCCTGTTCGGCGGCTTCACGGCCGTGCAGGATCGCAGTGACCTCGGTCGCCAGGATCTTTTTGACCTCGTTGATCTCGGAACCAGCGAGCGCCGAGAGGCGGGCGATCTCATCCATCGGCAGCGTGGTGTAGAGCTTCAGGAAGCGCGAGACATCAGCGTCTTCCGTATTGCGCCAGTACTGCCAGAAATCGTAGGCCGAGAGCATGTCGGCATTCAGCCAGACTGCACCCGTGGCCGACTTGCCCATCTTGGCACCGGAGGAGGTCGTCAGCAGCGGCGAGGTCAATGCGTAGAGCTGCTTCGTCCCCATGCGGTGACCGAGGTCGATGCCGTTGACGATGTTGCCCCACTGGTCCGAGCCGCCCATCTGCAGGCGGCAATCATAGCGCTTGGCAAGCTCGACGAAATCGTAGGCCTGGAGGATCATGTAGTTGAATTCCAGGAAGGACAGCGACTGTTCGCGGTCGAGGCGCGTCTTGACGCTGTCGAAGGACAGCATGCGGTTGACCGAGAAATGCTTGCCGACATCGCGCAGGAACTCGAGATAGTTCAGCGAACGCAGCCATTCAGCATTGTTGATCATCAGCGCGTCCTTCGGACCGTCGCCGTAATTCAGGTAGTTCGAGAAGACGCGCTTGATGGAAGCGATATTGCCTTCGATCGTATCGACGGTCATCAGCTGGCGGGCTTCCTCCTTGAAGGAGGGGTCGCCGACCATGCCCGTGCCGCCGCCCATCAGCGAGATGGCGCGGTGACCGGTCTTCTGCATCCAGTGCAACATCATGATCTGGATCAGCGATCCGGCATGCAGGCTGGGTGCTGTCGGATCGAAGCCGATATAGGCGGTCACGATTTCCTTGGCGAAGAGATCATCGAGGCCACTTTCATCAGAGATCTGATGAATGAAGCCGCGCTCTTGCAGCGTGCGGAGGAAGTCGGACTTGAACTGCGACATGGGTTTCGTCTCTTGAACGTCGAACGGAAGATGGGATTGATGCTTGTTGAAGCATCGCGGCGCGTTTAGCACTGTTTTTGCAAAAGTGCATCCGGGAATCGCATGAAAGGCGCATGGCGTAATGGATATCGTCAGGACTGCGATCGGCTTGATGAGCGGCACTTCGATGGATGGCATCGATGTAGCGCTTCTGAGGACAGACGGGCGGGGCTTCATCGAACGCGGCCCATTTCTGGGTGTGGCCTATGATCCCGGCTTTCGTGAAAGGCTGAAGCGCGCGCTCGATCTGGCGCGGCCGCTGACCGATCGCAGCGCGCGGCCGGATGAATTACGTCAAATCGAGATTGAGCTGACTTTACGTCATGCGGATGCCGTTACGGCATTTCTAGAAAAGTTCGGCCTCATCAGGGGCGATATCGACGTGCTGGGCTTCCACGGCCAGACCGTGCTGCACCGGCCCGACGATGCGCTGACCATTCAGATCGGCGATGGTGCGCTTCTGGCCGACCGATGCGGCATTCCCGTCGTCCATGACATGCGCGCCAATGACATGGTGCATGGCGGGCAGGGCGCGCCGCTGGTGCCTGCTTACCACGCGGCGCTCGCCGGCCGCTTCCAGAAGGATGGACAGGCCGTCTGCTTCGTCAATATCGGCGGCATCTCAAACCTCACCTACATCGGCGCGGAGGGGCGCATCGCTGCCTTCGACAGCGGCCCCGGCAATACGCTGATCGACCAGTGGGTGGAGATGCACACGGGCAGGACTTACGATCCGGGCGGCGAGATCGCGGGGCGCGGGCAGGTGGTGCCTGACCTCGCCGCGCGCTACCTCGGTAGCCCGTTTTTTCAGCGGCAATATCCGCCGCTCGCTTGATCGCGGCGATTTCAAGCCACTGGCGCACGGTGAGGCGAGCCTTGAGGATGGCGCGCGCACGTTGGCGCATGTCGCTGCGGGCTCGATCATCAAATCGGCCGGTTATCTGCCTGACAGGCCGTCCGTCTATATCGTTTGCGGTGGCGGGCGGCTGAATGGCACGATCATGGCTGAGTTCGCCGACATGGCCGGCAAGAACGGCTCTCGTGTCATGAGCGCCGAAGAGGCCGGTTTCGATGGGGATGCCATGGAGGCCGAAGCCTGGGCCTATCTCGCCGTCCGCTCGCTGGAGGGCCTGCCGCTGACCTATCCCGGCACCACAGGTGTCAGCCAGCCGGTGAGCGGCGGCGTGCTGTCGGAGCCCGAAAGATGAGCGGCGACGTTATTTTCCGAACGCCGCGCCTTGTCGCCCGGATGTGGGAAAACGGCGATGCTGATCTGATCCAGGACCTGCATTCGACGATCGAGACGACGCGCTACATGTCTGGAGCGGCCCCGTGGTCACGCGAAAAATGCGAGGAGCGGCTGCGATCCTATTTCGCCGAGCAGGCGCGCGACGGCACGACAAAATACAAGATCGTCAGCCGCGAGGACGGTCGCTTCATCGGGCGAGCCGGGATTTCGCTCTTTCATACCGGCGAATATGAAATGGGTTATGCGTTTTACGCCGGCGAATGGGGCAAGGGATATGCGAGCGAAATCGCAGCGGGGCTCGCGGACTGGTTCTTCGCCGAAGGCATCGCGCCGCATTTCGTGGCCTTCACCCACCCGGACAATCTCGTCTCGCAGCACATATTGAAAAAGATCGGCATGCGGGAGCGCGGGCCGATCTTTATCGAAGGTGTCAAGGGCGTAGAATTCGAGATGACGGCCGCCATGCGGCAGGCCGTTACCTGATGCGCTTGGCGGCCGGTTCCGGCACGAGTTCGCCATTCAGGCGGCGGTCGAGGTAATCCTCGCATTCGGCCATCAGCGTATCGACCTGGCCGTTGAAGAAGTGGTTGGCGCCCGGCACCGTGCGGTGAGTGATCAAAATACCCTTCTGGGTCTTCAGCTTCTCGACGAGACCATTGACGTCCTTTTCAGGTGCCACCTTGTCCGCCTCGCCATTGATGATCAGGCCGGAGGAGGGGCAGGGTGCCAGGAACGAGAAGTCGTAAGTGTTCGGCTGCGGCGCGATCGACATGAAACCTTCGATTTCCGGACGGCGCATCAGAAGCTGCATGCCGATCCAGGAGCCGAAGGAATAACCGGCGACCCAACAGGTCTTCGAATCGGGATGCAGGCTCTGCACCCAGTCGAGGGCGGAGGCGGCATCCGAGAGCTCGCCCGCACCGTGGTCGAATTCGCCCTGGCTGCGGCCGATTCCCCGGAAATTGAAGCGCAGTGTCGTAAAGCCGCGCTTCTGGAACATGTAGAAGAGCTGGTAGACGATCTGGTTGTTCATCGTGCCACCAAACTGCGGGTGCGGGTGCAGAATGACGGCGATCGGTGCGCTTTTTTCCTTGGAGGGCTGGTAGCGGCCTTCAAGACGGCCGGCTGGGCCGTTGAAAATAACTTCGGGCATCGGTACTCCGGTTTTATTTCGCGTTCACGCTACGTTTGGCGACAACATGACTTGACGACGGTTGTCAGCTTTTCTAAAACGCAGTTTAGAACAATTCGAAACTTGCATGGCGATCCACGCAGCGTGGAACGTGTCATACGGCAAGCCCGGCGGAAATTTCAAGAAAAATGCACCGCCGCGCCCGAGCAAGCTCGTCAAGCGCAGGACCGAAGACAATGGCGCCGCCACGCCTTTATCTCGATTGGAACGCAACATCGCCGATGCACCCTGCTGCGCGTGACGCGGTCATGCGCGCCGTGGATGTCTTCGGCAATCCCAATTCCGTGCACGGCGAAGGCCGCGCTGCGCGTGCCGCCATCGAGGGCGCACGCCGCAAGATCGCGCTTTTGTCAGGCACTGATTCCGCCAATGTGATCTTTACGAGCGGTGCAACCGAAGCCGCCAATATGGTCCTGACGCCGGAATTCAGCATGGGCCGCACGCCGCTGAAGCTCGGCCGTCTCTACCATTCGGCCGTCGAGCATCTGGCCGTGCGCGAAGGCGGACGCTTCCCGAAAGAAAAAACGACGGAAATTCCGGTCACCGACGCCGGCATCGTCGATCTGAAGGCGCTGGCCGCTCTTCTCGACGCTCACGACAAGGCGAGCGGCCTGCCGATGGTGGCGATCATGTTCGTCAACAACGAGACGGGCATTGTCCAGCCGGTCGAGGAGGCGGGCAGGATCGTGCGCGCCCATGGCGGGCTCTTCGTCGTCGATGCCGTTCAGGCGGCCGGCCGTCTGCCGATAGAGATCGAACGGATCGGCGCGGATTTCATGATCATATCCTCCCACAAGATCGGCGGCCCGAAGGGTGCCGGCGCACTGATTGCCCGCGGCGAGGCGCTGATGCCGAAGGCACTGATCCGTGGTGGCGGGCAGGAGAAGGGTCACCGCTCGGGGACACAGAATTCACTGGCGCTGATCGGCTTTGGCGCCGCGGCAGACGCCGCCCTGCAGAACCTTGAGGAACGGAATGCGGCAATTGCAGCGTTGCGAAACCGGCTGGAAGCCGGCATGCGTGCTGCCGCGCCCGATGTCATCATCCACGGCGCGGACGGTCCGCGCGTTGCCAACACCATCTTCTTCACGCTTCCCTCCATGAAGGCAGAGACCGGCCAGATCGCCTTCGATCTCGAAGGGGTGGCGCTTTCGGCGGGGTCTGCCTGCTCCTCCGGCAGGGTCGGCGAAAGCCATGTGCTGACGGCGATGGGCCGCGATCCGAAGCTCGGGGCCTTGCGCATATCGCTCGGCTTTTCGACGACGGAAGACGACGTGGATCGGGCGATTGCCGCCTTTGCGAAAATTGCCTCCCGGCGAAAGCTGGCGGGCGAGGCAGCCTGAATGCCTCACAATCTTGCGGAAACGCAAATTTCTACTTGCCATCAGGGCTGAAAAGTCCCTTTTGGCCACTTACATCAGGGGCAAAGAAAAATAGCCCCACTGACAAGCTGCCGGACCTTTTCTCCGGCGAGATTGGAGAGTGACATGCCTGCTGTCCAGGAAACAGTCGATCGCGTCCGCCAGATCGACGTGGACCAGTACAAATACGGCTTCGAAACCGTCATCGAAATGGACAAGGCACCCAAGGGCCTTTCCGAAGACATCATCCGGTTGATCTCCTCCAAGAAGCAGGAGCCGGAATGGATGCTCGAATGGCGTCTCGAAGCCTACAAGCGCTGGCTGACGATGGAAGAGCCCACCTGGGCGCGCGTCGACTATCCGAAGATCGATTTCAACGCGATCCACTACTACGCGGCGCCGAAGAGCACGCCAGGCCCGAAGTCGCTGGACGAAGTCGATCCTGAAATTCTCAAGGTCTATGAGAAGCTCGGCATTCCGCTGAAGGAACAGGAGATCCTCGCCGGCGTCGAGAGGCCGAAGATCGCCGTCGATGCTGTGTTCGATTCCGTCTCGGTCGTGACGACCTTCAAGGAAGAGCTGAAGA
Organism: Sinorhizobium sp. B11; assembly: GCA_039725955.1. Lineage (NCBI taxonomy): Bacteria > Pseudomonadati > Pseudomonadota > Alphaproteobacteria > Hyphomicrobiales > Rhizobiaceae > Sinorhizobium > Sinorhizobium sp. B11. The sequence goes on along the minus strand of CP091034.1, from coordinate 1,947,964 downwards.
AGGCCGGCGTGATCTTCATGTCGATCTCTGAAGCCATCCGCGAGCATCCGGATCTCGTGCAGAAATATCTCGGCTCCGTCGTTCCGACGACCGACAACTATTATGCGACGCTGAACTCGGCTGTCTTCACCGACGGCTCCTTCGTCTTCGTGCCGAAAGGCGTGCGATGCCCGATGGAGCTTTCCACCTATTTCCGCATCAACGAGAAGAATACCGGCCAGTTCGAGCGCACGCTGATCATCGCCGAGGAAGGCGCCTACGTCTCCTACCTCGAAGGCTGCACAGCACCGCAGCGCGATGAAAACCAGCTGCATGCCGCCGTGGTCGAGCTTGTTGCGCTTGATGATGCCGAGATCAAGTATTCGACCGTCCAGAACTGGTATCCGGGCGACAAGGACGGCAAGGGCGGCATCTACAACTTCGTCACCAAGCGCGGCGATTGCCGTGGCGACCGTTCGAAAATCTCCTGGACGCAGGTCGAGACCGGTTCGGCCATCACCTGGAAATATCCGTCCTGCATCCTGCGCGGCGATGACTCCAGAGGCGAGTTCTATTCGATCGCCGTTTCCAACGGCCATCAGCAGATCGACAGCGGCACCAAGATGATCCATCTCGGCAAGAACACGTCGAGCCGCATCGTCTCCAAGGGCATTGCTGCCGGCGTTTCGCAGAACACCTATCGCGGCCAGGTTTCGGCTCACCGCAAGGCATCGAACGCCCGCAACTTCACGCAGTGCGACTCGCTCTTGATCGGCGACAAGTGCGGTGCTCATACGGTGCCCTATATCGAGGCCAAGAACTCGACGGCACAGTTCGAGCATGAGGCAACCACCTCGAAGATCTCCGAAGACCAGCTGTTCTACTGCCTGCAGCGTGGCATTCCGACCGAAGCGGCGATCGCGCTGATCGTCAACGGCTTCGTCAAGGAAGTCCTGCAGGAACTGCCGATGGAATTCGCCGTCGAGGCACAGAAGCTGATCAGCATCTCGCTGGAAGGCTCGGTCGGCTGACATGAGCGAGGCGGACAAGAAGCGAATTCTTGAACGCCTGACGAATATGCGCGGGGAGATCCTGTCGAAGATAGGCCCCGCGAGCAAAGATACGAGACGGAAAGGCCGCCGGGGCGACCCTATGTGTTTCTCCGGCAGCGCATGGAAAAAATGGCAAAACCGGGAGGGATGATTGCGGATAGCCCGGATCTTGAGGGGCTTTCGCTCGTAACGGCCGCCATTTTCCGTGTCATTCGTTTCTTTTGGCGGTAGCGCCGTGCACAACATGTCAATGCCCTTAGAAATTACGCGAGGCTCCGATGAGCTACGCAGACAAAACGCAGGAACCAAAGATGCTTGAAATCAAGAACCTTCATGCCCGCATCGCCGAAGACGGCACCGAGATCATCCGTGGCCTGAACCTGACCGTGAAGGCTGGCGAAGTTGCCGCCATCATGGGCCCGAACGGCTCCGGCAAGTCGACGCTCTCCTATGTGCTGTCCGGTCGTGAAGATTATGAAGTGACCGAGGGCGACATCCTTTATAATGGCGAGAGCATTCTCGAGCTCGATCCGGCCGAGCGTGCGGCCAAGGGCATCTTCCTCGCTTTCCAATACCCGGTCGAAATCCCCGGTGTCGCCACCATGCAGTTCCTGAAGGTTGCGATGAACGAGCAGCGCAAGGCGCGCGGTGAAGACGAGCTGACGACGCCCGATTTCATGCGCCGCGTCAAGGACGCTGCCGCCAAGCTGCAGATCAACACCGACATGCTGAAGCGCCCGCTGAACGTCGGCTTCTCCGGCGGTGAAAAGAAGCGCGCCGAGATCCTGCAGATGGCGCTGCTCGAACCGCAGCTGTGCGTGCTCGACGAAACCGATTCCGGCCTCGACATCGACGCGCTGAAGATCGTTGCCGACGGCGTCAACGCGCTGCGCTCGCCCGACCGTGCCGTTATCGTCATCACCCACTACCAGCGCCTGCTCGATTACATCGTGCCCGATACGGTCCACGTTCTTTACAAGGGCCAGGTCATCAAGTCCGGCGACAAGACGCTCGCTCATGAGCTGGAAGCCAACGGTTACGCCGATATCATCGGCGCCGCAGCCTGAGCGTGGCGGAAAGGACGACGTCCATGAATATGCAAACGACGAGCCGCCTGACCGCGGCCGAATCGGCGCTGATCGAAGCCTTCAACGAGAAGATCGGCGAATTGCCGGGTAACGGCGCGGTCACCGCGCTGCGTGACCGGCTGCTCGACGACCTGAAGAAGCAGGGCCTGCCGACGCGCCGTATCGAGGCCTGGCACTATACCGACCTCAAGAACCTCTTGCGTAATGTTCCGGTCCAGGCGGGTGACACCGGTTCGGAATCGCTGCAGCCGCTTGTCGAAGGGTCTCCGGTTCTGTCCGTCATCCAGGGCAAGGCCGCCAACAAGGCTTCGGCTGGCGATCTACAGGTTTTTCCCTATTCCGAAAAACTGATCGACGGTTCTGCCGCTGCCGGCCTCGACGCGCTTGGCAATGACGATGCTGTCGGCCGTGTCAATGGCAGCTTCGTCAAGGACGGCTATGCGATTGAGGTACCTGATGGTACCGAGCTGGAAGAGCCGCTGGAAATCCAGTTCATCCATGCGGGTGGTGACATCCATACCCGCCTGCCGGTCGCCTTCGGCGCCAATGTAAAGGGTGTCGTCATCGAGCGTCACCAGTCGGTGACCGACAATGCCGCGCTTGTGTCGCATGTCAGCGAGATCACGGTCGGGCAGGGCACGGAGCTGACCTGGATCATCCTGCAGCAGCAGGGCGCCGAGGATACGCATCTTGGCCAGATCCGCGTCGATCTCGGCCCTGACGCAAAGCTGAAGCTCTTCGTCATCAATGCCGGCGGCAGGCTTGTGCGCCAGGAACTGAACATCAAGGTGAGCGGCGAGGGCGCCGATCTGACGCTGCGCGGCATCAACCTGCTCGGCGGCGACACGCATACCGACGTGACGATGGTTCTCGGCCACAACGTGCCGCATACCGGCTCGACGGAAGTCATCCGCAACGTCGTTTTCGACCGCGCCAAGGGTGTCTTTCAGGGCATGATCCGGGTTGCACCCGATGCCCAGAAGACCGATGCCAAGATGGCCTGCAACACGCTCTTGATGTCCGATGATGCCGAGTTCTCGGTCAAGCCCGAGCTCGAAATCTTCGCCGACGACGTTCAGTGCGGCCACGGCGCGACGGTTGCCGATATCGACCACAACCATCTCTACTATCTGATGGCTCGCGGCATCCCGGAGAACAAGGCGCGCGCCATGCTGGTCAACGCCTTCGTTGCCGAGATTGTCGAGGAACTGGAAGACGAAGCCCTGGTCGAGGCGCTGGAAGGCGTCATCTCGGCCTGGCTGGAAAAGCACGCCTGATCGGAAAACGCCATGGACAAGATCGTACCGGCAACAGCCTATGATGTCGAAGCCATCCGCAGGGATTTCCCGATCCTTGCGGAGAAGGTGCATGGCAAGCCGCTGGTCTATCTGGACAACGGCGCCTCCGCGCAGAAGCCGCAGGCGGTGATCGACGCGATCTCGCATGCCTACAGCCACGAATATGCCAATGTGCATCGCGGCCTGCATTACCTTTCCAATGCGGCAACGGAAGCCTATGAAGCGGCGCGCGAAAAGGTTCGCCGCTTCCTGAATGCGCCTTCTGTAGACGATATCGTCTTCACCAAGAACTCGACCGAGGCGATCAATACCGTCGCCTACGGCTGGGGCATGCCCAAGATCGGCGAGGGCGACGAGATCGTGCTGACGATCATGGAGCATCACTCCAATATCGTGCCCTGGCATTTCATTCGGGAGAGGCAGGGCGCCAAGCTCGTCTGGGTGCCTGTCGACGATGAGGGCGCCTTCCATATCGAGGATTTCGAAAAGAGCCTGACCGACAAGACCAAGCTCGTCGCGATCACCCATATGTCGAATGCGCTCGGCACCATCGTCCCGGTCAAGGAAGTTTGCCGCATCGCCCATGAGCGTGGCATTCCGGTGCTGATCGACGGTTCGCAGGGTGCCGTGCATCTGCCCGTCGACGTGCAGGATATCGATTGCGACTGGTATGTCATGACCGGCCACAAGCTCTATGGCCCCTCCGGCATTGGCGTGCTCTATGGCAAGAAGGACCGGCTGAAGGAGATGCGGCCGTTCCAGGGCGGCGGCGAGATGATCTTCGAAGTCAGCGAAGACATCGTCACCTACAACGATCCGCCGCATCGCTTCGAAGCCGGCACCCCGCCGATCGTGCAGGCGATCGGGCTCGGCTATGCGCTCGACTACATGGACAAGATCGGCCGCGAGAATATCGCAGCCCACGAGGCTGATTTGACGGCCTATGCGGAAGAGCGGCTGAAGGCAGTCAATTCGCTGCGCGTTTTCGGCAATGCCCCGGGCAAGGGCGCGATCTTCTCCTTCGAGCTTGCAGGCATCCACGCCCATGACGTCTCGATGGTAATCGACCGCCAGGGTGTTGCCGTGCGCGCGGGCACGCATTGCGCCATGCCGCTCTTGAAACGCTTCGGCGTGACCTCCACATGCCGTGCATCCTTCGGCATGTATAATACCCGCGCCGAGGTGGATGCGCTTGCAGATGCGCTCGACTATGCGCGCAAGTTTTTTGCTTGAGGAAGAAGCCATGAGCCTGGATGAAGAAAAGATCGACGTGCGCGAGGGCATCGTGCATTCCAGCATTCCGGAAGCGGAACTGGCGCGGCTCAGCGAGGACGTGATCGGCGCTCTCAAGACCGTTTACGACCCGGAAATTCCGGCAGACATTTTCGAGCTCGGTCTCATTTACAAGATCGACATCGAAGACGACCGCATGGTGAAGATCATGATGACGCTGACGGCTCCGGGCTGCCCGGTTGCCGGTGAGATGCCGGGCTGGGTGGAAAATGCCGTGGGCGCAGTCGAAGGTGTTTCGGGCGTCGAGGTTGCCATGACCTTCGATCCACCGTGGACGCCGGACCGCATGTCTGAAGAAGCGCAGGTCGCGGTTGGCTGGTACTGATACGGTACCGTGGTATTGATCGCTTAAGGTGATCGCCTTACATTGATTCATGAAGCGCCGGATCTTGACCCCGGTCGTGGAAGGAGATTTGGCCCATGGGCTTTGCAGTAATGAGCATGACGACAGCCGCCGCGGACCGCGTGAAGGCGATCGTCGAAAATGGCGGGCCGGATGCCAAAGGCATTCGCGTCGGCATCAAGAAGGGTGGCTGCGCCGGGATGGAATATACCATCGACATGGTGACAGAACCCAATGCCAAGGACGACCTGATCGAGCGCGACGGCGCCAGGGTCTGGATCGAGCCTTCGGCCGTTCTCTACCTGCTCGGCACCGAACTCGGCTTTGAAACGACGACACTGCGCTCCGGCTTCATCTTTACCAATCCAAATCAGACCTCGGCCTGCGGGTGTGGTGAATCTGTAGAGCTGAAGCCCGCCGATCTCGCAGCCCTAGCCGCGCGCGGCGATGCCGTGGTTCCGGCTCAGCATTAACAGTTTTCCATTGTAATTGCCTGATGGCCGCCATAATTGGCGGCCTTTTGATTTTGACGAGCCTGTCCGAGATCGACAAGCGACCAAGAAGAAACGAAGCGGACAATGCTCCTCCTGTTCCTCAAGGGCGCCCTCCTGGGTGTCATCATCACTGCGCCGCTCGGGCCGATCGGAACGCTCTGCATCAACCGCAGCCTCGAGAAGGGGTTCTGGTATGGCTTTTCCGGCGGACTAGGGACTGCGCTCGGGGATGCAAGCTATGCGCTGGTCGCTGTCGCCGGGATTGCCGTTTTCTCAGAGACCATGTCGATGGCCACCGTTCCGCTGGCGCTTGGGGGTGGCCTGATGCTGCTCTGGCTCGGCTGGCGGGGGCTGAAAAACAAGGGAAAGATCAAGGCGGCAAAGATCAATGCGGCCGACTTCCTGCATACGACCATCTCGACCTTCCTGCTGACCATTTCCAATCCGGCAACGATCCTCTCGTTTGGCGCACTGTTTGCCGGCCTCGGCCTGACGGAGGAGACGCGCCGGTTCAGTTCGGCAATGATCGTCTCGGGCGTCTTCATGGGATCTCTGCTCTGGTGGTTCTGCCTGAGCGGCGCCGTCAGCCTCGCAAGAGACCGGCTCTCGACCGATTTCACGGCCAAGGTCGGCCGAGCGACAAGCTACATGCTGATCGCCTTCGGCGCGGTGGCGCTCGGTTCGGTGGCTTATTCGATCGTATAGAGCAGGAGAGCGCGTTAATCGCGCTTGATGCTCATCAGCACGTCCCAGAGATCGGCGCCGGTTTCGAAGACCCCGGCATTGGCCTTGTAGCTCTGTTCGGTTTCGACGAGGTCGGTCAGTTCGGTCGCGAAATCCACGTCCTGGTCGGTCGCGGTGACGCTTGCCTGAACACCCGTCGGTTCAACAGACTGGAAGCTCGTGTCCAGCCGGCCGTAGCCCGGCGTGCTCGCATTGGCGACATTGTTGGCGATCGCGCCTGCGCGCTTCGTCTGCGCCAGCATTCCCGAAAGAGCCGTATGCGTGATTGCAGAAATGCTCATCGACCGTTTCCCTGTTCCGGACACGAGCGTTGTATCGGCAAGGATTTAGGGAATGCTGAACGGCTTCGGTTAGCGAAATGCGAGGGTGTTTAAACGGCTGTGCCGGAATGGCACGCGGCCTTAGCCATTGGCCCTCATGCCTGCGATCAGGATATCGATGAGCTGGCGGGCCGCTTGCCTCCAGGCCGGGCCGCAGCTGATGCTTGCACCACCGGCAAGTGCCCGAAGAAGGTCGAGCGGGTCCATGGTGAGGCGGATCTCGCCGGCCCCAGTGGCGCGGTCGATCAGCAGATTGACGGCATCGGTGATTGGGGTAACGGAATCGGCATAGAGCTGCGACGTGCCTCCAACAAGTGAATCCAGCAGCTCGGACATGCCGTGTTTGGTCACCACATAGTCGACGAACTGCACCAGCCACAGGCGAAGCGCTTCGACAGGCGGATGCGTTTCGGACAAGCTCCCGGCCGCAGCCGCAAGCTGGGCAGTCTCGTTGCGATAGACGGCGGAAATCAGCGCATCGCGCGTCGGGAAATGGCGATAGAGCGTACCAATGCCAACACCGGCGAGGCGGGCGATTTCCTCCAGGCTGGCGCTGGAGCCCTTGTCGGCGAAGACGGTCTTTGCCGTTTCCATCAATAGAAGGCGATTGCGCTCGGCATCCGCACGCGGCTTTCGGACGGCAGGCCCGTCACTTTTTCCGGCCATTATTCTAGACGTCCCCTTGATAAACGGAGGATCCCTCCGTATTTATCTGGAGGCATCCTCCTTTTATTCCATCAGAGGCCGGCGGGCAATGGTCCACCAGCCCGGAGCGGTGCGTCCATGATCAAGGAGATAATCATGAGTGGACTTTTTGGCGCGACATCGACCACCGACGAGGTGCTTTCCGGCGTCGATCTCAAGGGCAAGCGTGTTTTGGTGACGGGTGTTTCGGCCGGTCTCGGTGTGGAAACCGCGCGCGTGCTGGCAGCCCATGGAGCACAGGTCGTGGGTACGGCACGTGATCTCGCAAAGGCAAGGGTGGCAACGGAGGTCGTGCGCGCCGGTGCAGCCGATGGAGGCGGCCTTGAGATCGTCGAGCTCGATCTTGCTTCTCTGGCAAGCGTACGAGCCTGCGCCGATGCGCTTGTTGCGGATGGCCGCCCATTCGATGTCATCATTGCCAATGCCGGCGTGATGGCCGCCCCCTTCGGCCACACCGCCGACGGTTTCGAAACACAGTTCGGCACCAATCATCTCGGTCATTTCGTGCTGGTCAACCGCATCGCGCCGCTCATCAAATCCGGTGGCCGTGTGGTGATCGTCGCATCCTCAGGCCATCGCATGGCACCTTTCAGCCTCGACGACCTCAATTTCGAGAGCAAGACCTATGAGCCCTGGGCGGCCTATGCCCAGTCGAAAACCGCAAATATCCTCTTCGCGGTGGAGCTCGACCGGCGCCTCGGGGAGCGCGGCATCCGCGCAACGGCATTGCATCCCGGCGGCATCCAGACCGAGCTCGGCCGTCATCTCGACCCCGGCATGATCGAAGGCATGCTGGCGCAGATCAATGCGGCACTTGCTGCCGAGGGCAAGTCGGGCTTCGAGTGGAAGACAATACCGCAGGGTGCAGCGACTTCCGTGTGGGCCGGTTTCGTCGCCCCGGCAGACGCGATCGGCGGCAAATATTGCGAGAATTGCCACGTCTCACACGTGACGGACGCCGAGATCAGCCCGATTTCCGAGGGCGTACGCTCCTATGCGCTCGATCCCGAAACGGCGAAGGCATTGTGGGCCAGGAGTGAAGAAATGGTTGGCGAGCGCTTCTAGGCATCAAACCCTCGCTTCGCCAACGACAGAGAGCAGGGGGCCGGGAGACTGGTGCCCCTGCCGAGGAATTGAACCTGGATCGGCTGCAAACCAGGCAGCTGCTCTGACGTTGAGCTACGAGGGGCGTGGTGTCTTTATGCCAGAAACGACGTCCGCAGGCGAACGGAGCTTCAACAGACGGTTAGGCAGTAAGGTTAACCTGCCGCAGATGGGAGATACAGGAGAAGGGCGCCCGGTACAGGGGCAGGCAGCCCTTCTCCCAGCTGGTCGTTACAGCATCCAGCATGAATGATTACGCAGAGAATCGAAAATGGTTCACCGGTGCGGACAAAAGTCCCGAAAAAGTTTGAACGCCCTCATCGCCGGGAAAGCAGAGCCGCGCATCGTCCAGTCTCGCGGCTCTTTGCCAATCGCCGCTGCTCAGGCTTTGATGTCGAGGCCAGCTTCGACTGCGGCGGCGATGAAAGCCTTGCGCGCATCCTCGCCGGTGCGCTTGCCTTTGATGACATCGGCGCAGATCAGCAGCGCCTGATCCAGTGCGGCACCATCTTCCGTCGGCCAGTCCTCGATCATCGCCCAGGAGGCCGCCTGGGTATTGGCGATGGTCTCATATTGGCCGGGCTCTTCGAGGGCGACGAGCACGGGCTTCGACCAGGGCGCCTGCATTCTTGCTTCGCTTTGATCCTGAGACATGGTGTGAATTTCCTTCGCGCATTTCCATCAGAATTAGGAAAGCCCCTCCCATGATGGAAGGGGCTTTGATTGCTCGGCCCTTCACTTGCGCTTCGGGCAGCTGGCTTGGCCGCTACTCGGCTGCCTCTGCGTAGGCCTCGACGGGCGGGCAGGTGCAGATCAGGTTGCGGTCGCCGAAGACGTTATCGACGCGGTTGACCGGCGACCAGTACTTGTCGACGCGGAAGGCACCGGGGGGGAAGCAGGCCTGTTCGCGCGAATAGGGGCGATCCCATTCGCCGACGAGGTCTTCCACCGTATGCGGGGCGTTCTTCAGCGGGTTGTTCAGCTTGTCCGAACGGCCTTCCTCGATATCGCGGGCTTCCTGACGGATCGCCAGCATCGCTTCGCAGAAGCGGTCGAGTTCGGCCTTGGTCTCAGACTCGGTCGGCTCAATCATCAGCGTTCCGGCAACCGGCCAGCTCATGGTCGGGGCATGGAAGCCGCAGTCGATCAGGCGCTTGGCAACGTCATCGACGGTCACGCCGCAGCTATCGACCAGCGGGCGCGTGTCGATGATGCATTCGTGTGCCACGCGGCCGGCAGCCGACTTGTAGAGCACGTCGTAAGCGCCCTTCAGGCGGGCAGCGATATAGTTGGCGTTGAGGATCGCCACCTTCGTTGCCTGCGTCAGGCCTTCGCCTCCCATCATCAGGCAGTAGCTCCAGGAGATCGGCAGGATGGACGCCGAGCCAAAGGCTGCTGCGGAAACCGCGCCCGAACGACCGTCCGTTTCCGGATGGCCGGGCAGGTGAGGCGCCAGATGCGACTTGACGCCGATCGGGCCCATGCCGGGACCGCCGCCGCCATGCGGGATGCAGAAGGTCTTGTGCAGGTTGAGATGCGAGACGTCGGAGCCGATGTCACCAGGACGGGACAGGCCGACCATGGCGTTCATGTTGGCGCCGTCGAGATAGACCTGACCGCCGTGCTGATGCACGAGATCGCAGATTTCCTTGACGGTTTCCTCGAACACGCCGTGCGTCGAGGGGTAGGTGATCATGCAGCAGGACAGGTTTGCCGCATGTTCCACCGCCTTGGCGCGGAAATCGTCGAGGTCGATATCGCCGTTTTCGCGAACCTTGACGACGACGACCTTCATGCCGACCATCTGGGCCGAGGCCGGGTTGGTGCCATGTGCCGAGGTCGGGATGAGGCAGACGTCGCGGTGACCCTGGCCGTTGGCCATGTGGTAATTGCGGATGGTCAGCAGGCCCGCATATTCGCCCTGCGCGCCGGAATTCGGCTGCATGGAGAATGCGTCATAGCCGGTGACGGCGCAGAGCTTTTCCGTGAGGTCATCGATCATTTCGCGATAGCCAAGCGCCTGGTCGGCCGGAACGAACGGATGGATATCCGAGAATTCGGGCCAAGTGATCGGCAGCATTTCGGCCGTGGCGTTCAGCTTCATCGTGCAGGAGCCGAGCGGGATCATCGAGCGGTCAAGCGCCAGATCGCGGTCGGAGAGCCGGCGGATGTAGCGGGTCATTTCGCTTTCGGCGCGATTCATGTGGAAGATCGGATGCGTCAGGTATTCGCTGGTGCGCAAGAGATCCTTCGGCAGGCGATAGGACGGCTCGAAATCGGCGATCTGGAAATTGCCGCCGAAGGCGCGCCAGACGGCTTCCAGCGTTGCCGGGCGGGTGCGCTCGTCGAGCGACATGCCGATCTTCGTCTGACCCACCTTGCGCAGGTTGACACCTTCGGCGACGGCTGCGCGCAGGATGAGGCCCTGCATATGTCCGACATCGACGGTGATCGTGTCGAAGAACGTGTCCGGCTCGACTTTATAGCCGAGCTTTTCCAGACCCTTGGCCATCAGCACGGCCTTCTGGTGGACCTGCTGGGCGATCGCCTTGATGCCCTTCGGACCATGGAATACGGCGTACATGGAGGCCATGACGGCGAGCAGAACCTGCGCGGTGCAAATGTTCGACGTCGCCTTTTCGCGGCGGATATGCTGTTCGCGCGTCTGCAGCGACAGGCGATAGGCGCGGTTGCCGCGGGCATCGACGGAGACGCCGACGAGACGGCCGGGCATGGAGCGCTTGATGGCATCCTTGACCGACATGTAGGCCGCGTGCGGACCACCGTAGCCGACCGGAACGCCGAAACGCTGCGAGGAACCGATGGCGATGTCGGCGCCCATTTCGCCCGGCGACTTCAGAAGCGTCAGCGACAGGATGTCGGCGGCAACGACGGCGATCGCGCCCGTCTGGTGCAGACGGGAGATCAGGCCGGTGAAATCGCGCACATGGCCGTGCGTGCCCGGATATTGGAAGATCGCGCCGAAGACATCTACCGGATCGAGATCCTTGAAGGGGTCGCCGACGATGACGGACCACCCGAGTGGCTCGGCACGGGTCTTGATCAGCTCGATCGTCTGCGGATGGCAGTCTGCATCGACGAAGAATGCTTTGGCCTTCGACTTGGAGACACGCTCTGCCATCGCCATGCCTTCGGCTGCGGCGGTGGCTTCATCGAGCAACGAGGCGTTGGCGACGTCGAGGCCGGTCAGGTCGCAGATCATCGTCTGGTAATTCAGCAGCGCTTCGAGGCGGCCCTGCGAGATCTCCGGCTGGTAGGGCGTGTAGGCCGTGTACCAGGCCGGGTTTTCAAGGATGTTGCGCTGGATGACCGGCGGCGTGATCGTGCCGTAGTAGCCCTGGCCGATCAGCGAGGTCAGGACCTTGTTCTTGTTGGCGGTTTCGCGCAGCTTGTCGAGCGCCTCGCGCTCCGTCATCGGCGCGCCCCAGAGGAGCGGCGCCTTCTGGCGGATGGCGGGCGGCACGGTTGCGTCGATCAGCGCATCGAGGCTCTTGTAGCCGATGACACCGAGCATATCCGACATTTCAGACGGCGAGGGGCCGATATGACGACGGTTTGCGAAGTCATAGGGCTGATAGTCGGTGAACTGGAATTCGGTAGGCGTCGTCATTACGCAGTCAGCTCCTTGTAGGCTGCTTCGTCGAGCAGGCCATCGGCATCGGAGAGGTTCTTGAGCTTGAGCTTGAAGAACCAGCCTGCGCCCTGCGGATCGGAATTGACGAGCGACGGATCGGCAACGATAGCCGGATTGACTTCGACGATCTCGCCATCGAGCGGACAATAGACATCCGAAGCCGCCTTGACGGATTCGACGGTCGCGGCATTGCCATCCTTGGAGAAGGTGGCGCCGACCTCAGGCAGTTCCACAAAAACGAGGTCACCGAGCTGCTCGACAGCGTAGGTGGTGATGCCGACGGTCGCGACATCGCCTTCGAGCTTCAGCCATTCATGTTCCTGGGTAAATTTCAGCATGGAAAAATCCTCTCGCAATAAGGGTCAGCGTTTGTAGGTCGGCGTGATGAAGGGAAGGGCGGAAACGGTGATGGGCAGATATTTGCCGCGCACTTCCGCGTAGATCTGCGTGCCCGGTGCCATGTGGGAAACCGGCACATAGCCCATGGCGACAGGGCCTTCGACGGAAGGGCCGAAACCACCCGAGGTGACTTCGCCGATCTCAGCCTTGCCTTCGGCATCGGCATAGAGCTTGGCATGGCCGCGCACCGGCGCCTTGCCCTCTGGCTTCAGGCCGACGCGCTTGCGGGAAACGCCCTTGTCCAGTTCGCCGAGGATACGCTCGGCACCCGGGAAACCGCCGGCGCGGGCGCCACCGGTGCGGCGGGCCTTCTGCATGCCCCATTCGATGGCCGCTTCTACCGGCGAGGTGGTCGTGTCGATATCGTTGCCATAGAGGCAGAGGCCGGCTTCAAGGCGCAGCGAGTCACGGGCGCCGAGGCCGATCGGCTCGACATCGGGATGCTCGAGCAACCGATTGGTGACATCGACAGCCTTGTCGGCGGGAATGGAGATTTCGAACCCGTCCTCGCCGGAATAACCCGAGCGGGAGACGAGACAGGAAACGTCGTGCAGGCGGCAGTGGCGCACGTCCATGAATTTCATGGCGGCGACATCGGCCCAGAGTTCGGCAAGTGCTTCGACGGCGCGAGGACCTTGAAGTGCGATCAGGGCGCGGTCGAGCACGGTGATGTCGCAGGTGCCGGAGAGATGCTTCTGAAGGTGCGCGACGTCCTCATCCTTGCAGGCGGCGTTGACGACGACGAAGAGATGGTCGTCGAGATGGGTGATCATCAGGTCGTCGAGGATGCCGCCATTCTCATCCGTGAAGAAACCGTAGCGCTGGCGTCCCTCGGCAAGGCCGAGAATATCGACCGGCACGAGGCTTTCGAGCGCGAGCGCTACATCCTCGTACTTGCCGGACTTCGCCTTGATGATGACCTGGCCCATATGGGAGACATCGAAGAGGCCGGCGGCGGTGCGGGTCTGCAGGTGTTCCTTCATCACGCCGGCCGGGTATTGCACCGGCATGTCGTAGCCTGCGAAGGGCACCATGCGGGCGCCGAGCGACAGATGCAGCGCGTGAAGCGGGGTTTTCTTGAGGGCAGCAGTATCGTCCAAACGACGCCTCCGGGGTTTGCGCCGGAAATTCCGGGCGCGGGCTCAAAACTGAAGGCGCGGCTACGCCTTGTCTCCTTGAGCCCCCTCTGTCCCTGTGCCTGAGATTGTTATCCCTTCGGCGGACGTTTCGAGAACGCCTCTCTCCAGAGTTCCGTCTGCCCCTTGTGGTCCTTTTGCCTGAGAGTTTCCGGGGCGGTTGCTCCTTCGGCACCGGCATCAGCGTACCGGCTTCTCCCAACAAGGTTGCGGCAATTATCCGGGGGTGACAGGCCTTGGCAAGCAAAATGTCGCGACTGCACAAATTTTTGTCGCGGCTTTGGAATAGCGATGGCGGCAGCGGCAAAAGGGCTTTTGCATTTGGCGGCGAAATTGGCTAACGGCAGCCGAGAGAATTTTCCTGATCAGGTCGGAACACTCCGGTCAGGAAAGGCTCTGGAGCGAGGAGATATTCCATGAGCATTGTCAGGACATCGGCTTTTGCGGCACTTCTTTGCGCCTGCGGCTTTGCCGGATCGGCTATCGGTCAGGACCACCAGCACATGCAGGGCATGGACATGGGCAACATGGGCTCCTTGGACATGTCATCGGATGGCGACACGGTGAAGGTCGGCGATCTCGAAGTTTCAGGCGGGTTTGCCAAGGCCATGCTCCCCGGCCAGCCCGTTGGCGGCGGCGGCTTCACCGTGAAGAACAATGGCGCCACAGAGGACCGGCTCGTTTCGGTCACATCGCCCACGTCAGGCGAAGTGCAGATCCACGAAATGGCCATGCAGGATAACGTCATGAAAATGCGTCAGCTGAAGGATGGTATTGCCATTCCGGCGGGCAAGACCGTGGAGCTTTCGCCCGGCAATCTGCATCTGATGTTCCAGAAGGTGAAGACGCCCTTCAAGCAGGGCGACAAGGTGCCCGTCACGCTGACCTTCGAGAAGGCTGGCAAGGTCGATCTGGTGCTGAACGTACTATCGGCCCAAGGCAAGTAAGATCGGGCAATTGATCCCGCAAAGAAAAAGCCCGCGACAGGGCGCGGGCTTTGCTCCTCCCAGCAATCTTTAAATCTCAGACGTCCTCGTAGGACTGCAGGGCCTGCTGCAAGCCGGCCTGCGGCTGGCGATAACCTTTCGTCATGAGATCGAGCGCGATTTCGGTATTCTGGATGATGTTGGTCACTTCCTCGGGATCTTCGCCGCTCTGATTGAGCTGGCGTTCCGCGATCTTCCGAGCCTCGCGCGCGGCCGTACCCGTTGCCACGCGCTGTGGGATGCGCAGGGATTCGAAGGCGACAGCCGCAGTATTCGCGGATATGGAAACGACCTGTGTCATGCGCCCGTCATACCGGTGCGATCTTCGCATTCGGCTTAAGAAAATCATTCACATTTTACCGGATGGTAAGAATTCCACAGCTGCGATTGGAATCAGAGCGGAATCGCAATAAACCGGAGGCATGTTCCAGGCTCTGCTCGTCGCGGTCGGCGGCGCAATCGGTTCGCTTCTGCGCTATTATGTCGGCCTCGGCTCTCTGCGGCTCATGGGGCCGGGCTTCCCTTGGGGAACGCTCATCGTCAACGTCGTCGGCTGCTTCATTATCGGTGTCTTTGCCGAGATGATCATGCGCCGTTTCAATGCTTCGGTGGAACTGCGGCTGCTGCTGATCACCGGTTTTCTCGGCGGCTTTACCACCTTCTCCGCCTTCTCGCTGGATGCGATCACGCTGTTCGAGCGCGGCGAGGTTTTTGCCGGCGGCATCTATATCGCAGCAAGCGTCGGGCTCTCGATGGTCGCTGTCATGGCCGGCCTCGGCCTGATGCGCGCGCTCATCTGATTTCGATTCCGATTTCCGTTTTGCGAAAAATGCTCTAAAGGCAGCGGCAAGAGAGGCGCCGGCTTCGATCGCGCCCATATTTTCCGAAAGAATTCCATGGCAGGTATAGAACACATCAAGGTGGAGCCCGATGAAGCGGGCATGCGGCTCGACCGCTGGTTCAAGATCCACTACCCGGGTCTCGGCTTCGGCCCGTTGCAAAAGCTCTTGCGCTCCGGCCAGGTGCGTATCGATGGCGGCCGCGTCAAGTCGGATGCCCGCGTGCAACCCGGTCAGATGGTGCGCATACCGCCGCTCGATGTCGATGCCAAGGCGAAGGCCGGACCGATCGCCGGCAAGGATCTCAAGCATTCGAGCGATTTCGAACTGCTCTCGCGAATGGTGCTGCACGAAGACGAGAAGGTCATCGTGCTCAACAAGCCACCCGGTCTTGCTGTCCAGGGCGGCTCCGGTGTCGCCCGGCATATCGATCAGATGCTCGAAGCCTGGACCAGCCCGAAGGGTGAGAAGCCGCGCCTCGTTCACCGCCTCGACCGCGATACGTCGGGCGTGCTCGTGATTGCGCGCACCCGCGGTGCCGCGCAGAAGCTGACGGCTGCCTTCCGCGAGCGCGATACCAAGAAGACTTACTGGGCGCTGGTCAAGGGCGTGCCGCGCAAGCACGAGGACAGGATTTCGACCTGGCTCGTCAAGGAGCCGACGGCCGACGGCGATCGCATGCGCATCGCCAAGCATGGCGAGGAGGGCGCCGATCACGCGATTTCCTTCTACCGCGTGCGCGAGACGGCGGCCCAGAACCTGGCCTGGCTGGAGATGGAGCCCTATACGGGACGCACCCACCAGCTGCGCGTCCACGCGCTGCATATCGGCCACCCGATCATCGGCGATCCGAAATATTACGACGAAGATCCAAACTGGGATTTCCCCGGCGGCATCCAGAAGAAGCTGCATCTGCACGCACGCCATATCGATATCCCGCACCCGTCCGGCGGGCGCTTGCGTGTCAGTGCGCCGCTGCCACCGCACATGGTACAGACATGGAACCTGCTCGGCCTCGACCTTGCCGGGGCTGAGAGAGACGACGAATGAAACTCGCGCTTTTTGACTGTGACGGCACGCTGGTCGACAGTGCCGGGCTGATCCATGAAACCATGCGCCGCACCTTCGAAAAATTCGGCAAGCCCGAGCCGCGCTTCGAGGACACCAAGGCGATCATCGGCCTGACGCTCGATATCGCCATTGCCCGCATGCAGGGCAAGCCGCATGTCGAGCAGGAAGATGTCGACATGACCGCACACTACAAATCTCTGTTTTCGGTCGTGCGTCAGGATCTCGACTACCGCGAGCCGCTCTTTCCCGGCATTCGCGAGATGATCGATGCGCTTACCGGGCGCGAGGATCTGCTGATCGGTGCGGTGACCGGCAAGTCCCGGCGCGGGCTGAAGCTCGTGATGGAGACGCACGGCTTCGACAAGCATTTCGTCGTTGCACGCACCGCCGACGATTGCCCCTCCAAGCCGCATCCGGCCATGGTGAGCGAATGCTGCGACGAAACCGGCATTGACGCGACCGACACCATTGTCATTGGTGACGCGATTTACGATATGCAGATGGCAAAGGCCGCCGGCGCCAAGGCGATCGGCGTTGCCTGGGGATATGCCAGCGTGGATGAGCTGATCGCCAACGGCGCCGATGCGATCGCCTATCATCCTGACGAGATCTTGCGCCATTTTTCCTGAGGTGAGCCCATGCGCGACCTGCTAAACGACCTTTCCGAAGACCTGAGCCATCCCGATCCGATCCGCCGCGCGCAGATCCAGATGAAGAAGCCGCTGCCAAAGCGTTTCTATCAGGCTGTTTCCGTCGAACCGAATGAGGACGGTTTCGCCATCATGCTCGACGGCAAGGCCGTGCGCACGCCGGCCCGCCAGATCCTGGCCGTGCCGAGCGAAGCGCTGGCAAAGCTCGTGGCCGCCGAATGGGACGCACAGCGCGAGGTCATCGATCCCTCGCTGATGCCGGCAACGCGCCTCGTCAACACGGCGATCGACGGTGTCGCGACAGACACGCAGGCCGTCTTCGAGGATATTCTGCGCTTTTCGTCAAGCGATCTGCTCTGCTATCGCGCCGATGGTCCGGAAAAGCTGGTCGAACGACAGATGGCACGCTGGGATCCGGTGCTCGACTGGGCAGCCGCCGATCTCGGCGCACGCTTCATCCTTGTCGAAGGCGTGATGCATCATGAGCAGCCGCGCGAGGCGATCGCCGCCTTCGGCTCTGCACTGCGCCGGCATGACAGTGCCCTCGAGCTCGCAGCTCTCCACACGATGACGACGATCACCGGTTCGGCGCTGCTGGCGCTTGCCATTGCCGAGACCGCGATCACGCCGGACGAAGCCTGGTCGCTCGCCCATCTCGATGAGGACTGGACCATCGAACATTGGGGAAGCGACGAAGAAGCCGAGCAGCGCCGGGCCAAGCGTTTTGAGGATTTCAAAGCGGCAACGGATGTTTTTTTCGCGCTAAGAGCCTGAATCATATTGCTTTGATGGGCTTTATGACCAAATCTGCGACTCCGGACGGGGATTTGCGGGAATTTGGAATGGCGTGGCTGAGGTCGAGAATTTGCCTGATGGCGCTTGTTTGCGTGGCGCTGACGGCCTGTGCCAGCCTTATGCCGAAGAAGCAGGAAAAGCCCGTCTATGACGTGCGCAGTGCCGTGGTGCTGTCCAGCACGACCATGTCGGCAGAGCTGCTCTCCGGCATCAACGATCGCGTCAACGCGGCCATCCGTGCAACGGTGCGCACGACCGAACTGCCGCGCGTGGTGCTGACGATTCGCATCGTTTCTGTCACAAAGGGTCTCGGCTTCCAGAAGGACCGCAACGTCGCCAAGGTCAGTATCGATGCCGCTTCCGTGGAGGACGGATCCGTCATTGCAGTTACATCCTTTGAGGTCACCAGCCTGACCGCAGATCCTGATCTGGCGGACCAAATTCTTGCGGAAGATATCGCGGCACGCGTGCGCTCCGCCTTCGCACTCAGCGGGCGATAGATCATTTCCGTTTCTCGTCGAATCCGGAATGATCTATCTCTTTGTTTTAACGCAATTCCGCATGCAAAACCGCTGCGCAGATTTGCTGGAATTGCCCGAGCTGTAAAATCGGCCGTTACAAGCGGCGAGGGGAAATCATGAAGGATATTCTTGAAGAACTCGAACGCCGCCGCGGTATTGCCCGTCTCGGCGGTGGCCAGCAGCGTATCGACGCGCAGCACCAGCGCGGCAAGCTGACGGCGCGCGAGCGCATCGATCTTTTCCTCGACGAAGGCTCTTTCGAAGAGTTCGACATGTTCGTGGAGCACCGCTCCACCGATTTCGGCATGGACAAGAGCCGCATCGCCGGCGACGGCGTGGTGACCGGCTGGGGCACGGTCAACGGCCGGACCGTCTTTGTCTTTGCCAAGGATTTCACCGTCTTCGGCGGCTCGCTCTCGGAAGCCCATGCCGAGAAGATCATCAAGGTGCAGGATATGGCGCTGAAGAACCGCGCCCCTATCATCGGCATCTATGATGCGGGCGGCGCGCGCATCCAGGAGGGGGTAGCGGCGCTTGGCGGATATGCGGAGGTCTTCCAGCGTAACGTGCTGGCTTCCGGCGTCATTCCGCAGATCTCCGTCATCATGGGACCATGCGCCGGCGGCGACGTCTATTCGCCCGCCATGACGGACTTCATCTTCATGGTGCGCGACACGTCCTACATGTTCGTCACCGGTCCCGATGTGGTCAAGACGGTCACCAACGAGACCGTGACGTCGGAGGAACTCGGCGGCGCCAGCGTGCACACGACACGCTCGTCGATCGCGGACGGCGCCTATGACAATGATGTCGATACGCTCAGCCAGGTGCGACGCCTCATCGACTTCCTGCCGCAGTCGAACACATCGCCGGTGCCGGAAATCGAATGGTACCAGTCGGTGACGGACGCGGACAATTCGCTGGACACGCTGATCCCCGCCAATGCGAACAAGCCCTACGACATCAAGGAACTGATCCAGAAGGTGGCGGACGAGGGGGATTTTTTCGAGATCCAGGCGAGCTTTGCCAAGAATATCGTCTGCGGTTTCGGGCGTATCGAGGGTTCGACGGTCGGCTTCGTCGCCAATCAGCCGATGGTGCTCGCCGGCGTGCTCGACAGCGACGCCTCGCGCAAGGCGGCGCGCTTCGTGCGCTTCTGCGACTGCTTCAACATTCCGATCGTCACTTTCGTCGACGTACCGGGTTTCCTGCCGGGCACGGCACAGGAATATGGCGGGCTCATCAAGCACGGCGCCAAGCTGCTTTTTGCCTATGCGGAGGCAACGGTTCCGAAGCTGACGGTCATTACCCGCAAGGCCTTCGGCGGTGCCTACGACGTGATGGCATCCAAGCATCTGCGCGGCGATTTGAACTATGCCTGGCCGACGGCGCAGATCGCCGTCATGGGCGCCAAGGGTACTGTCGAGATCATCTTCCGCAAGGATATCGCCGATCCGGAAAAGATCGCCGCGCACACGAAGATGTACGAGGACCGTTTCCTGTCACCTTTCGTGGCTGCCGAACGCGGCTATGTCGATGAGGTGATCATGCCGCATTCGACACGGCGGCGGCTGGCGCGCGGGTTGAAGATGTTGAAGAACAAGGACCTCAGCAATCCGTGGAAGAAGCACGACAACATTCCGCTATGATCGAATAAAACAGCCTATTCAAGTGTTTATCCACAGTCAAAGTTGTGAACGCCTGTCAGCAAATTGTGTCTTCAGTCGTCGATAGAGACACGATAACGCTCGGCAGTACACCCTTAAGGAGAGTCTTTATGTCAACTTTCGAGCGTCTATCTGCCTACCGCCCCTATGGTCTGGCCGCTCTCAGAATCATGACCGCGCTTCTGTTCATCGAGCACGGTACGATGAAGCTTTTCGGCTTCCCGGCCGCCCAAGGCGACGGGCCGCTGTCCACCTTATTCCTGATTGCGGCATTGCTGGAAACCTTTGGCGGTATCCTCATTCTCATCGGCTTCGCAACACGACCGGTAGCCTTCCTGCTGTCGGGCGAAATGGCGATCGCCTATTTCATGGCGCATATGCCGCACAGCTTCTTCCCGGCTCTCAACCAGGGCGACGGCGCGGTGCTGTTCTGCTTCATCTTCCTCTACCTGTTCTTTGCCGGCGCCGGTGCATGGTCCGTCGATAACCGAAACGCATCAGCGTGACGTCTTAGCCCTCGGCCTGGATGTGGAAGCGCCTAGCAGGCGCTTCCACATTCGGACGTCTGTCTAGATATTGCCAGGAGGCGCAAAAAAGCAGTTCACGTCGTTTTCCGTCGGATGAAGACAGATGTGATAACGGCCGTCTCCGGACGGAATCTCATCCCCGTACGGAATGAAAAAGAGATGCGGTCTGGTGGCAAGCGGATGATCTCCGGCACGCAGAAAGACGGAAAAACCGCGATGCCCTGGCCTGACATCCAGCGTTGGAATGGCATCACAATCCCGGTGTAGTTGATCAGACTTGCAACAGGCAGGTGGGTAGGTCCAGCCGCTCTCTGTCTCATGAGCGTCGGTTCTATCCGACATGCTGGCCAGGATTGCCGCTGTTGCGGCCAGAAATACTGTCGAAGTCCCTGTTGTCATTGCATACCTCCTTGGAGGCAGCCCGTCGAAAAACGCCGAGAGCGTGCTCGCTGATAGTCAAGAATACGACGTCTTGTTGACGCATCGATCAATCGTTTCCCATCCGGACGCGAAACTTCCGGCAACTGCGGATGAGGCCGCAAAGGAAACGAATTACAGCTTAAATGCGGGGAGAGCGCCTTCGCCACCAAGCTGGCAGGCATGGTACTCTCCCGAGAAGATCGGGTAAAATCAAACCCTCGGCCGCCAGGCTTGAGGGTTAAGGAATTTCGGGTTGAGGGCATTGGTTTGGGCCACGGGTTTTCTTCCCGCGGCCCTGTTTATTTCTGATGATTGCCTTCAGGCCGTCAGCTTGAGACCGGCGATGCCTGCAACAATAAGAGCAATGCAGATCAGGCGCGAGGCGCTTGCGGCATCGCCCAGAAGCCAGACACCGAGCAGGACTGTGCCGACCGTGCCGATACCGGTCCAGATCGCGTAGGCCGTGCCGATCGGCAGGGTTTTAACGGCAAGACCGAGCAAGATGACACTCACCACCATAGAAATGACCGTGAGGATGGTCGGCATAGGACGAGTGAAACCATCGGTATATTTCAGACCGATTGCCCAACCACATTCAAAAAGGCCAGCGAGAAAAAGCAGGAACCACGCCATCATACTCTCCATATCAAGAGCGAGGCCGTCCCCGCGACTTTTGCGACCCGGGCAGACCCGAGCGCCGCAGTCGTCTGCGTCGCACTTCATATGGACGAGGGAACGGCTGACTTCAAGCTAGGAATTGGCATAGCTGCCATGCCACCCGATTCCAGCGCCCGGAGAATGAAGTCAGGCGTTCTTGGCGCGGCGGCAAAGACGATCGAACGTTTCGAGAAAACGCGACCGGTCCTTGGGGCTGAAGACGGCGTTGTAGCCCTTGCTCTCACCGGTTTCACGCAGATGCGCGCCGAGATCGCGCATGGCGCTTGCCATGCCGATATTCGTTTCGTCGAAGACACGGCCCGTCGGACCGGTCACGAAGGAGCCCTTGGCGACACAGCGGACCGCAAGCGGCACATCGGCGGTGACGACGACATCTGTCGGGCCGGTATTGTCGGCAATCCAGTTATCGGCAGCGTCGAAGGCGTTGGAGACGATGACGTTGCGCACCATCGGGTCGCGGGACGGGCGCAGGCCCGAATTGGCGACGAAGGTCACTTCCATTCCGAGGCGTTCGGCCACTTTCAGGATTTCGGGTTTGACGGGACAGGCATCGGCATCGACATAGATCATGGCGATATCCTCAAGCGGGCTTGGTGGCCAGCGGACGGACCATATCGATATGGGGAATGCCGTCTTCGAGATATTCCTCCGAGGTTTTCACGAAACCGAAGGATTCATAGAAGCGGCGCAAATGCGCCTGCGCGGAGAGGGCAATCGGATTTGCCGGATAAAGCCTTTCGCAGGCAGCGATCGATTCGCTCATCAGCGCATCGCCAAGTCGCTTGCCGCGATGAGCGGGAGAGACGACGACGCGGCCGACCTTTGCCGGATCTTGCGCACCGTAGGGCTTCAAGAGCCGTGTCGAGCCGAGCAGTTCGCCGCCCTCCATGAGCCGCAGATGCAAGGCATCGATATCCTTGCCGTCCAGTTCCGGATAGGGGCAGTTCTGCTCGACGACGAAGACATCCACACGCATCCGCAGGAGGTCGTAGAGCTCTCGCGCGGAGAGCTCGTCGAGACTTTTGACATCAGCCGTGTAGGCAATCGCAGCCATCAATAGACCACGACGCCGCGGATGCTCTCACCCTTGTGCATGAGATCGAAGCCCTTGTTGATGTCTTCGAGCGGCATGGTGTGGGTGATCATCGGGTCGATCTGGATCTTGCCTTCCATGTACCAGTCGACGATCTTCGGCACGTCGGTGCGGCCACGGGCGCCGCCGAAGGCCGTGCCCATCCAGTTGCGGCCGGTGACGAGCTGGAAGGGACGCGTGGAGATTTCCTGGCCGGCGCCGGCGACGCCGATGATGACGGACTTGCCCCAGCCGCGGTGGCTGGATTCCAGTGCCTGGCGCATGACCTTGGTGTTGCCGGTGCAATCGAAGGTGTAATCGGCGCCGCCGATCAGGTCGCCATGGCGCTTCGTCATGTTGACGAGATGGGGCACGATGTCATCGCCGACCTCCTTCGGGTTGACGAAATGCGTCATGCCGAACTTCTCGCCCCATGCCTTGCGGTCGGGGTTGATATCGACGCCGATGATCATGTCGGCACCGGCAAGACGCAGGCCCTGAAGAACATTGAGGCCGATACCGCCGAGACCGAAGACGATGGCCGTCGAGCCGATCTCGACCTTGGCCGTGTTGATGACGGCGCCGATGCCCGTCGTCACACCGCAGCCGATATAGCAGACCTTGTCGAAGGGAGCGTCGGGATTGATCTTGGCCAGCGCGATCTCCGGCAGAACGGTGAAGTTCGCGAAGGTCGAGCAGCCCATATAGTGGTGGATCTTGTCCTTGCCGATCGAGAAGCGCGAGGTGCCGTCAGGCATGACGCCCTGGCCCTGGGTCGCGCGGATTGAGGTGCAGAGATTGGTCTTGCGCGAGGTGCAGGAATAGCACTCGCGGCATTCCGGCGTGTAGAGCGGAATGACATGGTCGCCCTTCTTGAGCGATGTGACGCCGGGGCCGACATCCACAACGATGCCCGCGCCTTCATGGCCAAGGATCGCCGGGAAGAGACCTTCCGGATCGGCGCCCGACAGCGTGAAATCATCGGTGTGGCAGATGCCCGTCGCCTTGACCTCGATCAGCACTTCGCCGGCCTTCGGGCCGTCGAGCTGAACGGTCATGACCTCAAGGGGTTTTCCTGCCTGAACGGCAACGGCGGCGCGAACATCCATCTTCGATCTCCTCGTGATTTGCGTGGCGGACTCTTGCACGCTCCGCAAGGGTGGCTCAAGCACAAAAAAGGCTTAGAGGGCCATCCGGAAATCGTGGTCGATGCTTCAGGCGAATTCCATGATGACGGCATCGACAGCGAGGCTCTCGCCGGGCGCGGCCTTGATCTTGCCGACGACGAGATCGCGCTCGGCGCGCAGTACATTTTCCATCTTCATGGCTTCGACGACGGCAAGCGTCTCTCCAGCCTTGACCTCCTGGCCCTCGGCGACGGCAATAGAGACGACGAGGCCCGGCATGGGGCAGAGCAGGAGCTTGGACGTATCCGGCGGCAGCTTGACCGGCATCAGGCGGTCGAGCTCGGCATGGCGGGGCGTGAAGATCCGCGCCTTGACCGAAAGGCCCTGCCAGTCGATGCGCAGGCCATTGAGGATCGGTCGGATCTGCGCGGTCACCGGGCGGCTGGCAATCCTGCCATGCCAGACCGGGTCGCCCGGTCGCCAATCGGTGACAACGGTTTCGGTGCGGCCGGCAACCTCCATTTCCATCTCGAAGGGGATGGTGACGAGGCCATCGACCAGTTTCACCGGCACGTAATTTCCGCCGAACTTGACGACCCATTCTTCGCGCAACGGGCCGCTTGCCTGCCGCAGACGATCGGCAAAACCTTCGCGGCGCCCGGCCTCGATCAGGGAAACGGAAAGCGCGATGGCGGCAAGGGCTGCCTCTTCCGCCTCATCCGGCGCCATCGGCGCAAATCCCTCGGGATATTCCTCCGCAATGAAGCCGGTGGAGAGGCGGCCTTCGCGCCAGCGCGGATGTTTCATGAGGGCCGAGAGGAAGGGAACATTATGCTCGATGCCATCGACCACAAAAGCATCCAGCGCCTGTCCCATGGCTTCCACCGCCTGCAGGCGGCTCGGCGCCCAGGTGCAGAGCTTGGCGATCATCGGGTCGTAGTACATGGAGATTTCAGCGCCTTCGAAAACGCCGGTATCATTGCGTATGATGACGTCGCCGGTGCGGCCTTCCGCCGGCGGGCGGTAGCGCGTTAGGCGTCCGATCGAGGGCAGGAAGTTGCGGTAGGGATCTTCGGCATAGAGGCGGCTTTCCACCGCCCAGCCGTTGAGCTTGATATCCTTCTGCGCGAAGGGCAGCTTTTCCCCGGCAGCAACGCGGATCATCTGCTCGACGAGATCGATGCCGGTCACCAGCTCCGTCACAGGATGCTCGACCTGCAGTCGCGTATTCATTTCTAGGAAATAGAAATTGCGGTCGCGGTCGACAATGAATTCCACCGTGCCGGCACTCTGGTAATCGACGGCCTTGGCCAGCGCCACGGACTGCTCGCCCATGGCAGCGCGGGTCTTCTCGTCGAGGAAAGGCGAGGGCGCTTCTTCGGCGACCTTCTGGTTCCGGCGCTGGATGGAGCATTCGCGCTCGCCGAGATAGACGACGTTGCCATGCGCATCGGCCAGAACCTGGATTTCGATATGGCGCGGATCGACGACATATTTCTCGATGAAGACGCGGTCGTCGCCGAACGAACTCTTGGCTTCCGAGCGGGCGCGGTCGAAACCATCGCGTACTTCCGCTTGCGTCCATGCAATGCGCATGCCCTTGCCACCGCCGCCGGCCGACGCCTTTATCATCACGGGATAGCCGATCTCGGCGGCGATCTTTTCAGCGTGTGCCGGATCCTCGATCACGCCGAGATAGCCGGGAACGGTGGAAACCTTGGCGGCATTGGCGAATTTCTTCGATTCGATCTTGTCGCCCATCGCCATGATGGCCTTGGGCTTCGGACCGATGAAGACGATGCCCTGCTTTTCCAAGGCCTCGCAGAATGAGGCGCGCTCGGACAGGAAGCCGTAGCCGGGATGCACGGCTTCGGCACCGGTTTCCTTGCAGGCGGCGATGATCTTGTCGGCGACGAGATAGCTTTCGGCTGCCGGGGCAGGGCCGATATGAACAGCCTCATCGGCCATTTCGACATGCAGGGCATCCCGATCCGCATCCGAATAGACCGCAACGGTGGCAATGCCCATGCGGCGAGCGGTTTTGATCACGCGGCAGGCAATCTCGCCGCGATTCGCGATCAGGATCTTCTTGAACATCGAGTCTCCACCCAGGAAATGCGCTCCGGAGTTTTACGCATAAAAAGCCGGAACGCACAATCGGGCTGAGAAATCACCGGCAGATCAGGCAACTGCGGCAGCGGCAACCGGCTCTTCATCGATAATACGAAGCCAGCGGCTCCGCCTCGGCTGGGCATAGTCCCTGAGTTCGACCGCGGCCATGATCTCGCCCCAGCGCTGATGATTGGCGCCAGGCTGGGTTACCGCATCAATGCGCTGCAGCACGCCATATTCGACCGGCGACACGCCGATGACGCCGCCGTCGCTGACGTTTCTCAAAACACGCATCAGGTAATCCACATCCTGCCGCGTGATGCTCTTGCGGTCGGTCGCGCGGGTCAGCTTGTAGCCGCCGAGATCCTCTGAGAGCGCCAGGCGGAGCTGATCGAGCGCCAGGGCGCGCAGCTCATCGGGTACGTGGGCGCTGAGCTCCATGACATGCAGGATGAGCTCCAGCTCGAGGGCGGAATTGACGACGCCGTCGGTCGTGAACATGCGCATGATCCATGCGACATTGATCTCGTCCAGCGAGCCCTGCGGATAGGTGTAATCGACGATGAAGCCTGCCAGCTGTTCGATGAAAAACGTGTTCCACTCGGGGCATTTTTCGGGGCAGGAATTATTGAGCGCCAACAACACTACGACATGATCGGAAGTCCGGATTCCCTCCGGGAAGGTGTGTTTGCGCAAAAGCACAATGTCTTCGGCCGTCAGCCGATGCTTCCCGGCGATGACACACGCCGGAAAAGCGAGACGGAACTCACTCATGTTTTATCTCCAGACTTCATCATGAAGCCGGAAATGGTTTTATCGGTGCCGAATTGAAGATCCCTCAAGAAGAAGGGTTAACTGCAGTTTGGGGATTTCACGCGGATTTTAATGATCGCGCCTGCACGCGCTCGCGCCAGATGATGAAGAGCCCCGATGCAACGATAATTGCGATGCCTATCCATTTGGAAAAATTAGGAAAATCACCGAAGAGGGCGTAACCGAGCACGGTCGCCGAAATGATTTCGAAATATTGGAAGGGTGCCAGCAGCGACAGTGGCGCGAGCCGGAAAGCCTTAACAACCAGCATGTGCGCATAGCCCGAAATCGTGCCCAGGATCAGCAGCAGGACGAGGCCGAGCCAAGAGGCCGGCAGGGAGGGCGTGAAGTCGGCATTGCCGAAGCTGTTTCCGACAAACATTGCGCCCGCCATGAAGATCGTACCGCCAATACCGGACATGGTCTGCATCGTCAGCGGCGAATCTGCCTCGCCGATGGCGCGGTTGAGGAAGAGATAGAGCGAGAAGAGGAAGGCGCAGAAGACCGGCAGCAGCGCCTTCAGGCCGAAAATCTCGTAGCTCGGCTGGATGACGATCATGGCGCCGCCGAACCCGACGACGATTGCCGTCCAGCGCCGCCAGCCGACCTTGTCGCCGAGGAAGAGCGCCGAAAGCGCCGTCAGCATGAAGGGCTCGACGAAATAGATGGCGAAGACATCAGCGAGCGGCATGTATTTGACGGCGACGAAGAAGAGCAGGCTTGCCGCACCATGCAGCGCGCCGCGAAGCAGGTTCATCCATGGGCGCTTGGCCGACAGAGCCCGCTTACCGAACATGGCAAAAAGGATCGGCAGGGTACAGACGAGCTGGAAGAAGAAGCGGTAGAAGGTTACC
Organism: Sinorhizobium sp. B11; assembly: GCA_039725955.1. Taxonomy (NCBI): domain Bacteria; kingdom Pseudomonadati; phylum Pseudomonadota; class Alphaproteobacteria; order Hyphomicrobiales; family Rhizobiaceae; genus Sinorhizobium; species Sinorhizobium sp. B11. The sequence continues at coordinate 1,920,222 of CP091034.1, read as the reverse complement.
TGCCCGGGCGACATGCCCTCAAAGGTCGCCATATATTTTGCAATCGCATCCATCGTCGGCAGGATGGCCATGGCGCCGGCCATGATGGCCATGCCCCGGAGGGGATTCTGGGTGGAGGGAGATTCGGACATGACGGCTGCTTCTTGCGGATGATGTCATCAACCACAGGAAGCCCGGGCAATCAAGGACGGCAATCAGGGACAGAGTGCTGTATCGTTGACGGTTTCGCCGAATATCTCTTCGAAGGCGGCGCGCAGGCGGATGTCGGCATCGACCATCGTCACGAGCAGGCCGAGATCGACGAGGCTGGTGACGCCATAGGCCGAGATGCCGCAGGGCACGATGCCGCCGAAATGATCGAGATCGGGATCGACGTTCAACGACAGTCCGTGGAAGGTCACCCATTTGCGAAGACGGATGCCGAGTGCCGCGATCTTGTCTTCCGCCATGGTGCCGTCAGGCAGCAACGGTCTCTCCGGCCGTCGGACCCAGACGCCCACACGATCCTCGCGGCGTTCGCCGCGGATATTCATCGAATCGAGCGTGCGGATGATGACCTCTTCGAGCGCTGCCACGAAGGCGCGCACATCCTGCCTGCGGCGCTTGAGATCGAGCATGACATAGGCAACGCGCTGGCCGGGGCCATGATAGGTGTATTCGCCGCCACGTCCGGTGGCGAAGACCGGAAAACGATCCGGCTGGACGAGATCCTTCGCGTCGGCGCTGGTGCCGGCTGTATAAAGCGGCGGATGTTCCAGCAGCCAGACAAGCTCGTCCCCGCCTTCGGAAATCAATGCAACCTCCCGCTCCATCGTCTCCACCGCTTCCTCATAGGGAACGAGCCCGTCTGAGATGCGCCAGCGTACGGGGCGTGAGCCGAGTTTCGGGAGCATGGAAAAATCGAGATCGGTGCGTAGCATGGCAGTCCTTGGCGCAATCCGCAAAAATGGAGGGGGCGGGCGCGGGCTTCTATATGGACTTGGGCGAAGAGCGATTCAATCGCTCTTTGTGGCGATCAGCCATCCTGGAGATGCAGCCCCGTGCAATCAATCCATAATGAAATGCGGGACAAAACGGGAGAGGTTCTGGGTAATAGGCGATTTGTCCTCGCGGATGCAGATGCCGCAGGCTTCGCCGGCGACGACCCAGGAGCCGATCACGGCATAATCCTCGCCGAACTGCGGGAGCAGGCAGGTTTCCTGCACAATGTAGCCCTCTGCGCCATATTCGCCATCCACCGCGATTATCGTTTCCCCCGACGTCAGCGTGACATTTGCGCCTTCGCGCGACAGGAGCGGTTTTCTGACGGCGTTTTCCAGACGCAGCGCCTGCGGATCGTCGGCGAAATAGGCGGGCAGCAGGTTCGGATGGTTGGGCGCCATTTCCCAGAGGACGGCGAGGAGGCCCTTGTTCGACAGCGTCATCTTCCACAGCGGCTCGTGAATCTTTGTGGGCGTGGAGATGAGATGTGCGCCAAACTCCTCGTGCACCATGAATTCCAGCGGGTAGAGCTTGAAGAGATTCTCCATCCGGCGGTCTTCGAGATCGGTGAACCAGTTCTCGGGATCGATGCCGATCTCTTCCATATCGAGCACCACAACTTCGAAGCCCGCCTGGAAGGCAACGTCGGCGAGATATTTGGTCGTCAGATAGTCTTCCTCATTGTCGGTGATGCAGCCGAAATGGAAGACGCCGCTGTCGCTGGCATTCTTGAAATACTGGAAAGCGCCGATGAGCTTCTCGTGGATCGAATTGAACTGGTCGGCATCGGCGCTCAACCGGCCAAGACGCTTCATGTCTTGGAGCCATTCCCACTGGATGACAGCGCTTTCGAAGAGTGACGTCGGCGTATCGGCATTGAATTCGAAGAGTTTTGCCGGACGCTTGCCATCGTAACGCAGGTCGAAGCGGCCGTAGATATCACGATCGGACCATTTCCAGGATCTGCTGACGGCGGCGTGGAACTCGGCCGGGATCGCCATGCGCGTCATCAATGCGGGATCGGCGCAAATGCGATCGACTGCTTTGTAGCAGAGCTGCAGAATCTCGTTGGTCGGATCCTCGAGACCATCCTCGATCTCAGCGAGCGTGAATTGGTAGGCATTGCGCTCATCCCAATAGAGTTCGCCATACATGTGGTGGATGGTGAAATCGAGGTCTTCGAGTTTCCGCACCCAGTCAGGTCTCTCGCCGGTCGCGATGCGCTTCATCTTGAGCCCTCAGGACGCAGCAAAGTGGCGCGCGCCAAAACCGGAGCGGGCGAGCGTCGTCGTGGGGGCTGCGGGCTTATAGTGAGCGGCGGATTGATAGGCCATCTTGAAGCCGCCGACCTTGTTGGTGACCAGAATGCCCCGTGCGTCCACGAAACCCGGAACATGGCGGCTCTCGTACAACGCCGATGCGGGCACAGCCGGATAGTAGACGCCATTGACCTTCTTATCGGGCTGACCAACGAGATACCCGCCAAGATATGGGCTGAAATGTCCTCCTCCGGACGCATGGACCGAAGAGGTCTGCTCACAACGGCTGTCGCCGAATTCCTCCTCGCAATCCTCGCGTTTATCGTAGGAGGGGGAGCTTTTCAGATGTTCATCGCGAGCGATCGCGAAGCTGCTTTTGCAGTCGTCAGGACCGAACTTGTTGTCCTTAAGGCAGTCATCGACCGTCTTGTAGGCCGCCGTCTCGGTATCGCCGCGATACAGCGAGTCGATGTAAAGGCCCATAACGAGGGTTCCGAGAATCGCGAGTGCTACGCCGCCCTTGACGTATTCGTAGCGATCTTCCGATGTCATGCCGTCCCCCATGGTTAGGCGCGATGCAAATGCGCGGGCATAGCGAATAAGCGCCAAGCCGAAATGTCCGGCTTGCGTTCGAATGTATGAGAAAGGCTGGATTGCCAGCGAGCGCGAGCTACCTCACGCAGGAACCGGCATCAGCGGAAGCTAGTTCTTCTAGCGAAACGTCAAAAATTGCCGATCGAAATAATTTTCATGAAAGGAACACCCCTGAACCCCTAAGCGTTCCATCTATGTTCTCAATTCCAGATGGAAGTCAAGCGGCAGATTGCGCACCAGAATTGCAGCAAGTGCCGGCTGGCTTCGCTGTGATATCCACCAGAGGCGATATCGGCGGGAAAGGGCTGCCGCGCGCTGCTTCTTGCGGCGAGGACATCAGGACCGGAGAACTAAACCTTTGGCCAAAAAGAAAAAAACCCGCCGAAGCGGGTTTCTTTGGTGCGGTCGAGAAGACTCGAACTTCCACGGGTTGCCCCACAGCGACCTCAACGCTGCGCGTCTACCAATTCCGCCACGACCGCATCGTGGTAGGCCGATTTGCGTCGGCGAGGCAGCATGTAGCAAAAGCCTCTGACGGACACAAGCGCGATATGACAGTTTTTTTTAAAAGCTTGCCCGAGGTGTGGATTACGCCGTGTGGAGCATTGAAATTGCAAAGGAAAAGGGCCGGAAACCGGCCCTTTCTCGGATCATGTCAGTGCATTGCGCGGCAGGCCTCAGTGCGACTTGCGCCGCTATCGGCACCTTTCTGATGCGAACCCTTCGGGCCGACCATGCTGTGGCAATCCGGAAGAGGCTTGATGCTGGCGGTGGCAGTGTTGTCGACCTTCGCGGGCTTGGCCATCGCGGCCGGTGCGAAGCCGTCACTATCATTCGTATAGTCGCTGGAATAGGCCGGGGGGGCTACATGGGTCGGGTAGTGAATAGGCTTCGCCGGCGCGACCGGCGTCTGGTAGAGGCCATCACCATTATTGGAATAGTCGTCCATATATTTCGGCTGTGCAAAAGCGGCACTTGCCATGCTGACGGCAAACAGGGTGGCGGCGGCGGCGAACTTCATGCGCATGGGTCTATCTCCTCAATCTGTTGTTGAATTCAACAACGTAAATCTAACCCTCGGCACGATAAGTTCGCGCTCCAATTTGGGCGATTTTGTGAGAAAGATGACCGCTGCGTTGCGGCGTTTTGTCCAAATAAAATCACATATTTGTCAACGTTTTTGACGGGCACGTTACCTTAGCCGGCACAGTTAATTGCCTGAGATGTCAGCGCTTTCCGAAAGATTACAATCCTGCAATCTTTGATTGATTAACTATTTTTAATTTTAGAGACAGCAAAACCGGAAAGCAGGCCGCTTCCCGGTTTTCAAATGTGGCGACTTTGTGTTTTTCGCCTCAATCCTCGTTCGGGATATGGGCATCGACACCGGTTGTGTGCAGGTGGTTGCGGACATGATGGACACCGTCTACCGACAGGGCGCCAAGTTCGACCTTGCGGGCAATCCCGATCGTTTCGACAGAACCCTCCAGCGTCACGGTATGGCCGTCGGCGTGAACTTCCACACTGTCGATATCGACCTCGGGGATATTCTCCAGGTTCTCGGTCACGCGGGCTTCGAGATCGTCGCTTTCGTCGCGGTCGATCGTGTCAGGCTCGAGCGAATCCTTCAGGCGATTCTCGTTGCCGTCCTCGTCCGTGCCGTCGATGCGGAAGCCGCTATTGCGGTCGCGGTCGAAATTGGCCGAGGTTTCGCCGTAGGCACGGTTTTCACTGCCGGCAGCCTTGGCGCCGCTGCCGTCCGCGTAGGGCCAGCCGTCGTCCAGATTGCGCTCTTCGAAGTCGCGGTAGTCTTCCTCGCGGGAAAGCGAGGACTTGTCGTTGTTGCCAGGCATTTCCGTCTCCTTCCGGTTTCACTGCAAGGCAAACGTCGGAAGGGCGCACTTGGTTCGCACGTTTAATAGCGCGACTCAGCTTTTCGTCTTTTCCCCATTTCCTGATCAGCCGGTCACGTTTGAGCCGCGACAGACGCTGCAGCCAGAAAATGCCGTCGAGCTGATCGATCTCATGCTGGATGCAGATGGCGAGGAAGCCGGTGGCCTCTTCTTCATGCTGATGGCCATCCAGACCCTGGTAGCGGAAACGAACCGCGCTCGGCCGCGTGACCTCGTCCGTCGCCCCCGGCATGGAGACGCTGCCTTCCATATGAACCATCGTCTGATCTGAAAACCACGTGATCTCGGGATTGGCGTAGATGCGCACGCCGTCCGCCTTGTCGAGTTCCAGCACCGTCAGGCGCTGGAAGACGCCGATATGGGCAGCGGTGATGCCGACGCCGGGTGCCGCGCGCATCGTCTGCAGCAGATCGTCGGCAAGGGCGTAAAGGGCCGAATCGAACACGGTCACCGGCGTGCAGACCGTCTTCAGGCCGGGATGCGGATAGCGGAGAAATCGGGCGGATCGGCACGGCTGAGCTTCCTTTCGATAAATGGCAGCGGAAACTATAGCTGGCCACAGGCATTGTCATCAGAAAGCATGGGTTTACGCTTTACGGCAGAAATGCTTTCAGCTAGCAGGTCGATGTGCATTCCGGCGACCAAAAGGGCAGGGCGGAATTCGCTTATCCGCTTGTTGACAATGCATTTTCAGCCGACATTTTCGAATGCGGCGCGACAGTCGTTGAAATCTGACAGAAATGCGAGGGCGGCATATGACGACGACCGATACCGAAGACCGCAATCGCAAACGTCCGGCAGATGAAGACGTCGATATCTATAATGAAGACGGCAATGTGCGCAGCGATTTCCTCGTGCGCCTCGGCGCCGCTATTGCCGATCGCGACACGCTGTTTCTCCGCCAGAATGTCGCGCGCCTCCACGAATCGGAAATAGGCGACCTGCTCGAATCGATCCAGCCGGATCAGCGTCTGGCACTGGTGCATCTGCTCGGCGACGATTTCGACATGACGGCGCTGACCGAGGTGGACGAGACGATCCGCCGCGAAATCGTCGATCAGATGCCGAACGAACAGATTGCCGCGGCGATCGGCGAACTGGATTCCGACGACGCCGTCTACATTCTCGAAGATCTCGATCAGGAAGACCGCGAAGAGATTCTCGCGCAACTGCCATTCACGGAGCGGGTTCGCCTTCGCCGTGCCCTTGATTACCCTGAAAGCTCCGCCGGCCGACGCATGCAGACGGAATTCGTCGCCGTGCCGCCATTCTGGACTGTCGGGCAGACGATCGACTATATGCGCGACGAAGAGGATCTGCCCTATTCCTTTTCGCAGATCTTCGTGATCGACCCGACCTTCAAGCTGCTCGGCGCCGTCGATCTCGACCAGATCCTGCGCACCAAGCGGCAGTCAAAGATCGAAGCCATCATGCGGGAGACGAACCATCCGATTCCGGCCGAGATGGACCAGGAAGAGGCGGCCCAGCTCTTCGAACAGTATGACCTTCTTTCCGCTGCCGTCGTCGACGAGAACGAACGCCTCGTCGGCGTGCTCACCATCGACGACGTGGTCGACGTGATCCATGAGGAAGCGGACGAGGATATCAAGCGCCTCGGCGGTGTCGGCGACGAAGAACTGTCCGACAATGTGATCTCGACCGTGCGCTCGCGGTTCCTCTGGCTGCTGATCAACCTCGGTACGGCGATGCTGTCGGCCAGCGTCATCGGCCTGTTCGACGGTTCGATCGAGAAGATGATCGCACTCGCGGTGCTGATGCCGATCGTTGCCTCCATGGGCGGCAATGCCGGCACACAGACCATGACCGTGACGGTGCGCGCGCTCGCGACCCGCGATCTCGATATCTATAATGCGGGGCGCATCATCCGAAGAGAAGCGGGCGTCGGCATTCTGAACGGCATTCTCTTCGCCATCCTGCTCGGCGCCATCGCGGGCACCTGGTTCCACAACTACCAGCTCGGCGCCGTCATCGGAGCAGCCATGATCATCAATCTGATGGCGGCGGCGCTTGCCGGCATCCTGCTGCCGCTGCTTCTCGACAAGATGGGAGCGGACCCCGCGATCGCTTCATCCGTTTTCGTCACGACCGTCACCGACTGCACCGGCTTCTTCGCCTTCCTCGGCCTCGCGACATGGTGGTTCGGCATCTGAAACCTGCCGAAATTGACTATTACGTAAAAGTCAATAATATGTCGGGTCGATGACGGGGATGAGATGCTAGTGAACAAATACTATACCATAACGGAGCTGACGCGCGAATTCGGAGTGTCGACGCGCACGCTTCGCTTCTATGAAGATGAGGGATTGATCCATCCCGAACGTCGCGGACGCACGCGCCTGTTTCGACCTGCCGACCGGCGCCTCATCCAGGAAATCCTGCGGGGCCGGCGTATCGGCTTCACCATTGCCGAAATCCGCGAAATCATCCAGGTCTACAAGGAGCCGCCGGGCGAGCTCGGTCAGCTCAAGCTCCTGATGAAACGCGTGGACGAAAAGCGTGAAGACCTGCGCCAGAAGCGTAAGGATATCGATGAAACGATCACCGAGCTCGACAATATCGAAGAGGCCTGCCTCGGCCGCCTCGCAGAAATCGGCGTCACCACCTGATCATTGCTTGATCACTGTTGGGGCTCGGGCGGCAGCTCGGGCTCGATTTGGGCGCTGCACTGGCCGGCAAGCGCCATGATCCTCTCATCGTCGGCTTTGACCTGACCTGCCTGAAATAGCGTGAAGAGCTGCTGCGCCTGCAGCTGCTCGAGCGTGCACTGGCAGAAGCTGCGGCAGACCGCTTCACCCTGTTCGACCGTGCAGGACGTGTTGCACTGGCGCAGATAGGTCGCGACCGGATCGGGCTTCGGCGGCGCGATGATGAATGTCAGACCGTAAGCGATCGCGATCAGCACCGGCTGATGAATGAGGTAAAAGGCGAGGCTGTGGCGGCCGAGGCGCGCAAGCCATGTGCCGCCTGTGCCTAACGCCGCCAGCCGATGCGGCAGGTTCGTCCGGAAGGCAAGGCGCGCAAGGCTCATGCCGAGGAAGAAGGGTGTCGCCCAGGGGAAGAGCGGTACAAAATCATTGGAGCGATCGGGCGTGGCCGCAAAGCCGAGCCAGGCAAGATATTTCGGATCGAACAGGTGTGAACCGAGCACGCCCGGCATCACGAAAATATCAGCAATCCAGCCAACTAGCAGTGCCAGCGTGACGAGCAGCGTCAAAGGCAAGGGCAGGCGCAGGAAGACCACGCCGATGAGGCTCAGAACCGCAATGGAATGCAGGATGCCGAAGTAAATCCATTCCCCGGGCACAAGATAGGCGGTCGCCGCCGATATGAGCACGGCCGCAGCGGCGATCATGCCAAAACGCTTCCAGAAGGAGGGCCAGCGAATGTCCGGCCGGCTGGCGAGCACGAGGCTGACACCCACGATGAAGAGGAAGGTGGCGGCGATCGCCCGGGCATAAATCTTCAGCCAGCCGGTCTCGGCCGTTCCAGGCTGCAGATAGCCCATGAATTCGAGATCCCAGCTGAAATGATAGGTGGCCATCGCAATGAGCGCCGCACCCCGCGCCGTGTCCACAAGGCCGATGCGCGACGGTTTTGCATAAGGCGCCGCTTCCGTTGCCGGCAATGTCATTCACAATCTCCCGGACAATTCGTCGCCGTCAGTCGGTGAAGGCGTATTGGGCAGAACAGGAGAAAGATGGAGATTTGGTGGCACTTGCGGCTCCATGATCGCCAGCCGTTCTGCCGAAAAGAACTGCCGGCGGGTGAGCACGAAGACGACAATCGATGTCGTTCCGATGAAGACATAGGGATTGATGAACCAACCGAGGTAGCCGATCGACAGGAAGATAGCCCTCAGCCCCTCGTTGAAGTGGCTGCCGGCAAGGACGTTCATGCGGATGACGCGTTCGGCGGCGCGCTCGGCGGCAATGATATCCTTGTCGGTATCGTGCATCATGGGCATGGAGCCGAACAGGATGGTGCAATAATTGAAGAGACGGTAAGACCAGCCGAACTTGAAGAAGGCATAGCCGAACAAGGCAGCAAGGCCGCCGACCTTCATTTCGAAGACGGCATGGCCGCTATGAAAGACGAAAGGCAAGTCGGCAAAGACTGCATCGACCTTTTCCGTTGCGCCGAGAAGCGCAAAACAGCTGCCGATGGCAAAAATAGAGGTCGAGGCAAAAAAGGCCGTCCCGTTCTGCAGCCCGGCCATGATCTGGGTGTCGATCATCTTCAAATCGCGGCGCAGGGAATTATATATCCATTCACGCCGCCGCTCCGCCATGGCATGGGTCAGGCTGGTGCGCCCGAAGAAAGTCTGGCCGCGCAGCAGCCAGGAATAGCCCATCCAGATAAAAATAAAGAAGGCAAGCGCGATATAATCCGCGGTCGTCATCATCAGCGAGTCAGTTCCCGTATAAATGCGGCCACTCTACAGATGCATTCGAATGCTGCAATGACCGGCAAGATGAGAATCACTGGCAAGATGAGCGGCTTCCCATTAGTGTCCGGCCTGATGTCGCACCGGTTCAAGACGATGTCGGTCCGCCACGCGGATGTCGAGCCGGGCTCGCATAGTCTGCATCGTGAATTTTAGAAGGCGCCTCCATGTTTCTTTCGGTATTCGATGTGTTCAAGATCGGTGTCGGCCCGTCGAGCTCGCATACGATGGGACCGATGACGGCTGCCAACCGGTTCCTCGACCTTATCTTGTCCGATGAATGGCCGCGTCCTTCCATCGGCGCTCAGGTGGCCGCCATCAAGGTGAGCCTGCACGGTTCGCTCGCCCATACGGGCATCGGCCATGGTACGGGCAGGGCGGTCATCCTCGGCCTGATGGGCGAGGCGCCCGACAAGGTCGACCCGGATCATATGGACGCCACTATCGATGGCGTGGAAAAGAGCGGCCGGATCACGCCGGAGGGCCACCCGGGCTACCAGTTTCAGCCGAAGACGGATCTGATTTTCGACAAGAAGCAGCCGCTGCCGGGCCACGCCAACGGCATGAGTTTCTCGGCCTATGACAAGGACGGGCGGCTTCTCGTCAAGCGCATCTATTATTCCGTCGGCGGCGGCTTCGTCGTCACCGATACGGAGCTCGAACAGATGCGGGCGCGCAAGAAGGCGCAACAAGGCAATTACAAGGTGCCTTACCCCTTCGCCAGCGCCAAGCAGATGCTTGATATGGCCGAGCGCTCCGGCCTGTCGATTGCGCAGATGAAACGCGCCAATGAGGAAAGCCAGCGCAGCCGTGAAGAACTGGATACCGGTCTCGACCGCATCTGGGAAGCAATGCGCTCCTGCATCGAGCGCGGGCTGAAGGTCGAGGGCATCATGCCCGGCGGCCTCAACGTCCGGCGCCGGGCCAAGCATATTCACGACAAGCTGCAGGAAGAATGGCGCAGCAACCGCGTCAACCCGCTGCTCGCCAACGACTGGCTGAGCGTCTACGCGATGGCGGTCAACGAGGAGAATGCCGCAGGCGGGCGCGTCGTCACGGCGCCGACCAATGGCGCGGCCGGCGTTATCCCGGCAACGATCCGCTACTACGAGCATTTCCACGAGGACTGGGACCGGAAGGGGATCCACGACTATCTGCTGACCGCAGCGGCGATCGGCGGCATCATCAAGCACAATGCCTCGATCTCGGGCGCGGAAGTCGGCTGTCAGGGCGAGGTCGGCTCGGCTGCCGCCATGGCAGCCGCCGGCCTCGCAGCCGTCATGGGCGGCACGCCTGCACAGATCGAAAATGCCGCCGAGATCGCACTCGAACACCATCTCGGCATGACCTGCGATCCAGTCGGCGGCCTCGTGCAGGTGCCCTGTATCGAACGCAATGCGCTGGGTGCGGTTAAGGCGGTCACAGCCGCATCGCTCGCTGTGAAGGGCGATGGCCAGCATTTCGTGCCGCTCGATGCCTGTATCGAGACCATGCGCCAGACTGGCAACGACATGAGCGAGAAATACAAGGAGACCTCGACAGGGGGCCTTGCCGTCAATGTCGTCGAATGCTGAGTTTGCGGACGTTCAAGGCTTTGCTTTGGGCATCTCGTTGACGCAAAACCGCTGCACACTTTTGCTCGACATGCTTTATTTCGCGCATGTCGTTGACGCAAAACCGTTGCACACTTTTGCTCGACTTGCGTTAGCCGCTTGACGCTGCCGGCCAAAAGGATTTCAACGGCAGCATGGCATTAAATCTCATCAAGCTCTGCGTCGGCTGCGACTCGATCGAAGACCTGCGCGAATGGGTGGCCGAGCGTTCGCTGCGCGCCATTGCCGCCGGACTGGAACCGCACTCGGTCCATACGACCCGCATGGTACCGAAGCGCGTGGACGAGCTCCTCGACGGCGGCTCGCTCTATTGGGTAATCAAGGGGCAGGTTCAGGCGCGGCAGAAAATCCTGGACGTTCAGACGTTTACCGACGGCGAGGGCATTGGACGCTGCCATCTCGTCCTCGGGCCTGAAGTGATCGAAACCTCGGTTCAGCCGAAGCGTGCCTTCCAGGGCTGGCGCTATTATCCCGATGAGGACGTGCCGCGCGATCTCCACAGTCTCGGCGCCGGCATTGCAGAAATGCCCGCGGATCTGCGCCGCGAGCTTTCGGAACTCGGATTGCTGTAAGGTTTCTCGTCCCTAGCGGTTCCGGATGTAAAAGGCTGCACACCCTTGGTGGAATTGCTTCTACCGCAAGCGCAGCACGACCGGCGAATTGCCGTCGGGCGAGGTGATGTGCAGGTGAATATGCGCCTCCGGCTGCGAGTAGCGCCAGGCGCGCGCGCCGTGGCATAGCAGCAGGTTGATGAGATCACGGGTCTTCGGCGATTTCGCCTTCGGGCGTTGCAGGCCGATTTCGGCGAGGCGGAGTGCTGCCTCGTGCAGCGGGTGCAGGCCGGAGCGTCCCTTATTGACCGCCCGGCGCCCCGCAGGCGCATTTGGTACATTCTCGTTGATCGACATCATCTTCCCCGTACGCAATACAAATCGACTAGGATAGACTGCCGGCGGCGCGAACATCGCAGCCGGCAGGCGGGAGCGCCGCCAAGTCAGTGACAGGCAGCGCCAGATATCTCATTGTGCGGCCGCCCAGCACTTCACGCCGGCCTTCTTGAGGGCCTTGCAGGCATTGACGGCATCACGCTGGTCGTCGAAACCGCCGAAACGGGCGCGGTAGACCTGATCGGCTCCGCTGGCATAGGCGACGGCGAAAGGCTTGGCGGAGTTCAGCGCCTTGCCACCCTTGGCCTTGGCGCTTGCCAGAAGGTCCATCGCCATTTCCCGGCTGGAGGAGACACCGATCTGGACGACCCAGCCGGACGGCTGCGGTACTTCCTTGGCGGCAACGTCCTTTGCAGGGGCGACCTTGGTGGAGGCCGTCGTCAATTCGTCGACGGAGGTGTCACCCTGTTCCGGCGGCACATAGGCAGCTGCCGGCGTCGGGACGGCGGCGGAGGCTTGCTGCTGCTTGATCGCGACGGTCTTTACCTTGGTCGGAGACGGCATCGGCTGCGCCAGCAAGGGATTGCCTGTCTTCGGTGCGGCGGTTTCCGCATAGGCAACTTCGGTGCTTGCAGTCTGATAACGGCTATCCGGAAGCGGCCCCTTGTGCGGCAGACCGAGATCGGCAGCGGCTGCCGCGACTGGCGGCTGATTGGCCGGGATTGTTTTCTTTTCCGCGACCTGGGCAACCTTGGCAGGAGAAACCGGAGCGGGCGTTTCGATCATCTCGGGCATCTGCTTCGACTGGGCGACGAGCGTGCCGCCGCTGGCGGCGGCCTTTGGCAGATAGGCATCGAGCAGCCTGCGCATCTGCGAGTCGCGGGCAGGGGTGGAGGCACCGCCCAGAACCACGCCGACGATCGACTTGCCGTCGACCTGCAGGGAACTGACCAGATTGAAGCCGGCAGCGCGGGTATAACCGGTCTTGATGCCATCGACGCCGCGGACGGAGCCGACGAGGCGGTTATGGCTGCGAATGACGCGATTGCCGAACTTGAAGGCGCGCGTATTGAAGTAGCCGTAATATTGCGGGAAATGCTGCCGAAGAGCGATGCCGAGGCGAGCCTGATCGCGGGCCGTCGTCATCTGCGCGGTATTCGGCAGGCCATTGGCATTGCGATAGGTCGTGCGCGTCATGCCGAGCGCATGCGCCTTGGCCGTCATCATCTGGGCGAAACGATCTTCCGAGCCACCGAGCATTTCACCGAGTGCAGTCGCCGCGTCATTGGCAGACAACGTCACGAGACCGAGGATACCCTGTTCGACAGTAATCGTGCCGCCGGCGCGCACACCGAGCTTGGTCGGCGCCTGAGCGGATGCGTGAGCAGAGAAGGGGACGGGCGTATCGAGGCGGATACGGCCTTGCTCGAGTGCCTCGAAGGTCATGTAGAGCGTCATCATCTTCGTGAGCGACGCCGGATACTGCAGACGGTCAGCATTCTCGCTGTAGAGAACATTTCCCGTCCGGGCATCGACGACGATGCCGGCATATTTCGGATTTGCAGCTTCCGCTTCGGCATTGACCGAGTCGACCGCGACGATCGCGATAGCCATCGAAAGGATCGTCAGCACCTTTGCGAGGAAACCGGCAGACCACGGCGATGATACGGAGGAAATTGACCTTGACACTATTCCACTCTTCGCTTGCATTTCGGATGTTTGGCGGGCCACGCACCCCCTACTGCGTAACCGGCTGTCTTGGAAAACTACCGGTTCAGCGTTACCAATCCGTTTATGATGAATCGTTTCTTCAGACATTTGCGGGGATTTTAGCGGGGTGTTGCAGACCGGCTCACAAGCCGGGTTTCCACAAAGGTCCTGATCGCGGCATCAATATGGTCCCAGTCGGCCAAATGACGACTTGAGAACCGGTAAAGCACACTTAAATCTTTGCCGACCTTGATATCGCGCTGGCAATCGCCGCTGGTCGCGACCTCGGCAGACGAGGGCAAGACACAGCGAACCACATAATCTGCAGCCCCTTCACGCGATGCGGTCAACAATATCTCACCGTTGTAGCCGGCATCGGCCCGCAGGCGGTGCAGCGTCAAGCCATTCGAGAAGGGTTCGGCGGCGCCATCCATCAGATGCGAATAGATCGGTTCCAACCGGCCCGACATATCCCGTGACATCGTGCCTTGCGTGATCTGCAGGAAAATCAGGCCTGACGATTGGGCGATGTCGTCGAAACGCTGGCGCGTTTCCTTGCTGTAGCCCTGCATTTCCGGCCAGGTGAGGTAAAGATCGACCCGTTCGGCGGCGCCGTCATGCCGTTCGCTGGGGAAGCGAATCGTGTTGGCGGGCAGGCCGATCGTATCGCGGCCGATGGTGAGTGTGATCCCATCGGTGTTTTCCGTATTGCCGGCAAGCGAGATGTGACGGCCGAACCAGCGACCGGCAATGCTGATCGCAACCGTCAGCAGCGCCAGAGCCGCAATCGTCGCGGTGACACGAACCAGGAACCGGGTCGAGAGAAGGGGTTGCTCGGCAGGATGGCCCGCGGCGGAATGGCTCATCGTCTTCCTCGGATATCGGGCCGCCGTAAGAAGAACGCGAGTCGTCGGTGCCGGTGATGAATCTCGGGGAGATGATGGAATAGCGGGAGTTAACGGGTCGTTAACTCAACCAAAAGGAAGCACCACAAAAGAAGCGAGCCGTTCCCGGGACAGCGGGAACGGCTCTGGGCGCCGGTCGGGACGGGGATGCGGGGACTGACCGGAGCCGGTATGCCTGTTACTTCACGCTACCGACTGCGACGGCGCGGCCGTCCTGCAGCTTCGTCCAGCGGGCCGGATCATCGGCGGACTGGCGCTTCAGGTAGGTGTATTCGGTATCCGACCACAGCAGCACCTTGTTGCGCATGTTGTCGAGAATGAAGTCGCCGTGGTCGGTACGCACCGTCAGCACAGCATGACCCTCACCATTCGGCTGCAGCACGACGGTCATCAGCGTATCGGACGGAGAGAAGCCGGCATCGATCAGCATCTTGCGCTTCAGGAGCGCGAAATCCTCGCAGTCGCCAGCAGTCTTCGGATAGGCCCAGCGCTCCTCGACACCATAGATCTCCATGTCCGTCATCGGCTGGATAGTGGAATTGACGGTGTAGTTGATCTCAAGGATCTTTTTCCAGCGATCCTCGGTAAGGATCGCAGCTCCGGCATCGCCGCCGGCATAGGCGCATTCTTTCGGATTGGCCTGGCAGAATTCATAGTGCCCGATCGGCGGACTCGCATTGCCTGCAAGCGTCATGCTGGCGGGTGATGCCTGTCCTGCGCCCGCCATTGCCGCTATCATGCCGACGGCCAGAAGGCCGCTCTTCAGTAGATTTCGAATTGACATTATCGTCTCCCCGTTATGAGGACGACAATGACACGGACGTTTTTATCTCACGCAAAATTACGCAATCAAATTAATGGCTTAGTTGATTCAAATACGCAGCGAAGTTGAATCAAATCCATCTCGAATACGACTAAAATTAAAGACGCATTCGTCGCAAATTCGATTAAAATTGAAGGTTTGGGAAAAAGACTTTTGGACCGGAAATGACCGAAAACCGGGCAGGCCGTTAACGAGATCTGGTAAGCCGAACAAATTTATGCGGCCGCCTATGGCGAGAACCGTAGTTGGGGCAAATCCGGCCGCAGCTCACAAATGGGCTGAATCGCTTCTCCAAAATCCGATTCCGGCTCATGTCCGTATGTGCCGGCGAAAAAATAATTTCGTCAGAGATCACGAAACCTGTTCGTCGCAGCCACGATCGCGGCGGCAATATCAGCGTTTTCGGTGGAATGGGCGGCCTTCGGCAGCACCACGAGTTCGACACCGGGCCATGCGCGCGCAAGTTCCCATGCGGTGACAAGTGGTGCCTCTATGTCGAAACGTCCGTGGATCAGGACGCCAGGAATGCCTGCGAGACGCCCGGCATTCTTCAGGAGTATGCCGTCCTCGAGCCAGGCGCCCTCGAGGAAATAGTGTGTGATGATACGGGCACGTGCCAGACGATAGAGCGGATCGGACCAGCGCCGGGGCAGGCCAGCGGGGTCGGCAAGCAGAATCGTGGCAGCCTCCCATTCATGCCAGTCGTGCGCGGCCTGCAGCCTCACCTGTTCCTCGGGATGATTGAGCAGTTGATGGTAGGCACTCACCCGATCGCTGTTACGCAACGCCGGCGGCAGCGCCTCGCCGAATCTCTGCCATTCCTCGGGGAAGAGCGGCGCCATACCGCGATAGAGCCAGTCGATTTCGGAGCGGCGCGTCGTCGTAACGCCCGAAATGACGATGCCGTTGACATGGCCGGGGTGGGTTTGCGCATAGGCGAGCGCCAGCGTCGAGCCCCAGGAGTTTCCGAAGATCGTCCACTTTTCCACGCCGAAGAGGCTGCGCAGCTGCTCTATGTCCTCGATGAGATGGGCAGTCGTGTTGCGCGAGAGGTCAGCTGCGGCGTCGGCGGCGTTCGGCAGACTACGTCCGCAGTTGCGCTGATCGAACAAGATGATGCGGTAGACCGAAGGATCGAAATAGCGCCGTGCCGTTGTCGAGCAGCCGGACCCCGGTCCGCCATGCAGGACGAGCGCGGGCTTGCCCGACGGATTGCCGCAAGCTTCCCAATAGACGAGGTTGCCGTCACCGGTGTCGAGCAAGCCATGTTCATGCGGTTCGATTTCGGGAAAGAGGACTGACATGACCGTGCCTTGGTTGAGGCGCGCTGTATCCTTCAAGTCTGTGACGGATAGATGACGGATGTGGAGTTCCAAGGCATCCGTGCCGCATAGACTGACAGGCCGAAACCGGACGAAAAACCGCTGCGCACTTTTTCTGGAATTGCTTTTTGGTTTGGCGCAATTCCGGACGAAAAACCGCTGCGCACTTTTTCTGGAATTGCTCTAGAGAAATTCGCGGAGCGTCTCGCGCGACTGGACCGACAGGAATTCGATCGCAACGCCTTCCGAGAAATGACGAACGACGCGACCGCGCATGTTACCGAGACGAACGGGCGTGCCGAGCGTCGGGCGCACTTCGACATCGACGGCGGCGCCGGAAAGCGACAGGTCCATGATGCGGCACATGTAGCGCGTGCCGTCCTCCAGCGTGAGTTCGGTCTTGGTCTCGCGCGGGGTCAGACGATCGTGACGGCGATCTTCCGGCAGGCCGAGCTCGTGCTTGTTGGCAAGCCAGGTGAGCTGGGCGGCAAGCTTCTCGCGCTTGCGCTCGGTGGCGTTGATCGACATCGTGAAGCCACGCATGTCGACTGTCTGCACATGACCTTCGACGCGGCCGAGGTGATCAATATAGGCGACGACACGTTCATTGGCGCGCGGGCGGCCGGCGCAGGTGACATACATGTCGCCGGGCGACATATCGATCACCATGCATTCGAATTCTTCGTAGCTCGCAAGCATCAGGCGGCCCTGCATATTGATGGGCACGCGCTGAAACACTCCCTGTTCTGGGCGCGGCGCAGGTCGGTGCGTCTGAGCGGGCTGGAACGAGTGCATCAAAGGGCTTCTTTATGAAATCGCTGAGCCCAATCCTTACCCGCAATCCCTTAACAGAAGGTTGTGGAAACAGGCAGCGCCTAACCCTAAAGTACTAGGGGCGGCGACCTAAAACGCAACAGTCAGCGAGCGGCTGCTCCATGCAGGAAATGCGACATGACACGCAGCATGGCCTGGCCGAACGTGGCCTGTTTTTCCACGGCGATCTCGACGGGACGGCGCGGTTCCGCCTCGACCGTGCGGCCGAACTTGTCGTGCAGCAGGCGGCTGCGATCAAGCGCGAGCAGCTCGAGCGGTACGATCTCCAGCCAGCTTGCAGCGGCCGCAGGGGCGATGGCGCCGAGGAGCCGGTCGCAGCCGCCCTCCGGCGAACGCAGCGGCATCATGATGATTTCGAAGGCCGCGTGATGGCCGGCGGTGCTGTAGCCCGTCGCGTTGAAAAGCGTCGGGATGGCGTGCGCCATGACGCCCTGTGCTGTCTTTTCGATATCCTCGTGCTGTCCGTTGGCCCAGAGGGCGGAGAAACGCTCGCCGCGCAGATCACGGCCGAAGAGATCGCAGATTTTCGTGCCGGCGAGACGGAAGCGGATATGCCGGTCTTCCTCCATCTCCAGAATGAAGAGGCTCGACAGGAGATGTGGGATCGCGCCAGGCTCGATCTGCGATTTCAGCGGCGCATCGCGCCCGCCGCGCAGAGCATTCCAGTACTCGAAAATGTCGATCGTGATCTGAAGGCGCATGGCAATGTCTCATTTCGGTTCATTGGCGGGCGGTTTTCGCCCCTTCACCTTCTACCTTGCGGATTTCATGCCAAATCCGGCGAGTTAAGGTTAAGGAAGGGTTTCGCTTGAGCGCCAAGGCCTGTCGTGAGACCGTCTCTCCATCACTTCAAACAGTGAAGTTCTGCACAGACTGCCAGGGGAGGGGCCATCCTTCGGGGAACCCAGGCGAGCCGTCCGGCCAGTTCCGGACGGCTTTTTTTTTGAAGCCGGCTCCTGTATGGCTGTGGCCTCCAACGAGGCGAGATGAGCATGAACGAACAGACGTCCGGGCCTGATCAGGCTTTCCAGCCTATGCAGCCCGAACCGCCGGCCAGGCCGCCGCGCCAGCCGGTTTTCAATCTTCCGCCCGCGCTGTTTGCCACGCTCCTGCTTCTCATCCTGATTTACGCCGGGCAGTCGCTGCTGTCTCCCGACGGGCTTTCCTGGTTTCTGTTCAATTTCGGCTTCATTCCGCTGCGCTATGCCGTTTCGCTTGCAGAGCAGGGGCCGCAGCTCTACTGGACGCCGGTCACCTATTCGCTGCTGCATGGAAGCATCGAGCATATCGTCTTCAACGGCCTGTGGCTGATGGCCTTCGGCGCGCCGGTCGTACGCCGCATCGGCGCGTTCCGCTTCATCATCTTCTGGATTCTTTCCGCCATCGCTTCGGCCGCGCTGCATGCGGCGCTGAACTGGGGCAGTGATGGGCTGCTCATCGGTGCATCCGGTGTCGTCTCCGGCCTCATGGGCGCGGCCTGCCGCTTTGCCTTTCCCTCCGGGCGACAGATGGTTCGTCCCGCGCATCTCAATCCGCAACTGTCGGTGCTGCAGGCAATGCAGAGCCGCACGGTGATCATCTTCATGCTGCTGTGGCTGGTCGGCAACGCGCTTATCGCCGTCGGCATTCCGCTCGTCGGCGACGGCAGCCAGGAGATTGCCTGGGATGCGCATATCGGCGGTTTCGTCTTCGGCTTCTTCCTTTTTGCGCTCTTCGACCGGAAGCCGCCGCAGGAGAATTTCCAACAGGCTTGGCCGGACGACGAGTTGCAATCCTGACCCAACGAGTGCACCATTGATCTCCGCGATGGGAGGAGAGACCGCCGCGGAACCTGTGTTTCCGAGAAGTGTTTCACTTTCTCCATAGGAGGTCCATATGGCCAGTTCCGTCAAAGCAATACTCGATCTGAAGGGTCGTGACGTCGTCACTACCGGGCCGAATACCACGGTTTCGGAAGCTGCTGCGATTCTCAGCAAGAAGAAGATCGGCGCGATCGTCGTCGTCGGCATGGAAAACAAGATCTCCGGCATGTTCACCGAGCGCGATCTCGTGCATGTCATCGCCAAGTCCGGCAAGGACGGGCTCGATCAGACGCTTTCTTCCGTCATGACCTCGAAGGTCTTTCGCTGCAACGAGCAGACCTCGGTCAACGAGCTCATGGAGCTGATGACCAGCAAGCGTTTCCGCCATATTCCCGTGGAAGCCAACGGCAAGCTTGCCGGCATCATTTCGATCGGTGACGTCGTGAAATCACGCATCGCCGAAGTCGAGCGAGAAGCCGAAGAGATCAAGGCTTATATTGCTAGTTAAGGGAATAAGGCTTCGCACCAGGCACTAGGGGTGCCTGGCGTAGAGTTCCTGCATTCGCTGCAGCTCGGGCAGCCTTGCCCGGGCTTCTTCATAGCCACGTTCGATGGCTTCCCCCGCACGATGGAACTCCGACAGGCCGATGTCCGACAGGCGCGGCTGCAGTGAAATGTCCGGCGGGTCGCCGGCAAGCCGGGCCCGCGCGATACGATCCTGGATGATGTTGAAGGCCTGCACCATGACGCCGGTCATGCCCATACGCGCGGAATAGGGAGCCTGCTTCTGCTGCTGCACTTCGGCGGGCGAGAGGCTGGCATTGTGGCGCACGACGGCGGAGCGGCCGTAGAGATCATAATTGAGATTGACGGCGACGACGAGCGGTTGCTCGTAGCTGCGGCAGACGGAAACCGGCACGGGATTGACGAGCGCGCCGTCGACCAATGTGCGGTTATTGCTGCGCACCGGCTCGAAAATGCCGGGCAGGGCGTAGGAGGCACGGATCGCCGTGATCAGCGAGCCATTGGCGATCCAGACTTCGTGGCCCGTGTTGACCTCTGCCGCGACGGCAACGAAGGGCCGGTCGAGTTCCTCGATCGTCAGGCCTTCCAGATGTTCCTGCATGCGCTTGGTCAGGCGCATGCCACCGAAGAGACCGGAGCCACCGATCGTCAGGTCGAGAAGACTTGCTATGCGGCGCATGGTGAGCGAACGGGCAAAACTTTCCAGCTCGTCGAGCTTGCCGGCGAGATAACAGCCGCCGACGAGCGCGCCGATCGAGGTGCCGGCGATCATGCCGATCTCGATGCCGGCTTCGTCGAGCGCACGCAATACGCCGATATGCGCCCAGCCCCGCGCGGCGCCGCCGCCGAGCGCGAGCGCCAGCTTTGCTTTCTTTTCTGAGGGGGTTTCGACTGGGGGAATTGCCGTATCCTGGAGCGCTGTTGTGGCAGAACCTCCGCCCTCGGCGCTTTGACGATGCATATTCCAGCCCAGCATGGCGTTCCTCCCTCCCGGCAGAACACTCGGGTTCCCATTAACAGCCCCGAACCCTTTCCAAAGGGTATATGGAACCGACTTGCGTCGCAATAAGGGGCAGGTGACGGGGATTCGGTCTATTTTCCGTACACATCCTTGGGATCGAAATGCAGGTCGTCATCGACAATGGTCAGCATGGGCTTTCCATCCTCCAGGGTGATGGTGCGGTAGAAGCAGGAGCGGCGGCCGGTGTGACAGGTCGCGTCATGACCGGCGACCTCGACCTTCAGCCAGATGGCGTCCTGGTCGCAATCGGTGCGGATTTCCTTCACAGTCTGGAGGTTGCCCGAGGTTTCGCCCTTCTTCCAGATCTTGCCGCGCGAGCGGCTGAAGTAGTGGGCGATGCCGGTCTGGATGGTCAGCGCCAGCGCATTGGCATTCATGTGGGCGACCATCAGCAGTTCGCCGTCGCCGGCATCGGTAACGATGGCTGTGATCAGGCCGCGATCGTCGAAGCGCGGCGTGAAATCGCCAGCGTCCTCCAGCTCGGATTTATCGTCCGATGGCTGATTGAAAATCAGTTCACTCATCGCGGCCCTCCTGAGGGAGCCGGTCTCAGCGGCCCCTTACCATTGTCATGAATCGGACCTGATCGGCCGGCTCAGTCTTGAACGTTCCTGTAAAGGTTGTCGTCAATGTGGTCGAGCCCTGCTTCTGAACGCCGCGCATGGCCATGCACATATGTTCGGCCTCGATCATGACGGCGACGCCGCGCGGACGCAGCGTTTCGTCGATGGCCTTGGCGATCTGCGAAGTCATCGTTTCCTGCGTCTGCAGGCGGCGGCCGTAGATTTCGACGACACGAGCAATTTTGGAAAGGCCGAGCACGCGGCCGTCAGGCATATAGGCGACATGCGCCTTGCCGATGATCGGCACCATGTGATGCTCGCAGTGGGAAAAGAAGGGAATGTCCTTCACCAGCACCATGTCGTCATAACCGGCAACCTCCTCGAAGGTCCGGCCGAGCACGTCTTCCGGGCTCATCTCGTAACCGGCGAAGAGCTCGCGATAGGATTTGGCAACACGGGCAGGCGTATCCAGCAGGCCCTCACGCGACGGGTCGTCACCGGCCCAGCGCAACAGGACGCGAACGGCGTCCTCTGCTTCCTGCTGGGAAGGGCGATCGGATTCGTGAACGGTATGCGGAAAATTCTTGACGATGGCGTCCATATTCAATGCTCTCCTGCCCGCAACGCGGACCGTAGTCGGACTAGCCACTGGTACCCCAAGCGGGAATTCTTGCACCTTTGGCAGGTTCCGGGGCTTTCCAGGCTCGTTTTCTCGAACCCTTCCGGCACGGTTTCCCAGTCAAACCCGATTGGCAAACTTATTGGTTCTCCAATCAAAGTTGTTCGGGGCCATTGCATTTCGATGACCCTCGAACGACATACATATAGGAAGACGACCCCGGTATGTAAGTATGCTGTCGTTTGACTGTGTGTTTTTTGTTTACACGACAATCACATAGGAATTAGCGTCGCTTTTAGGCGTTTTTGGAGCCAAATCCGTCATGGACGACATCTATAACAGCAAAATCCTCGAATTTGCCGGCAATATCACGCTGACCGGCACGCTTGACGACGCGGATGCGAGCGCCCAGGCGCATTCGAGGCTGTGCGGTTCGAAAGTGCGCATCTGGCTGAAAATGGATGGCGATACGATCAGCGCCTTTTCGCATGACGTGAAGGCCTGTGCGCTCGGCCAGGCGTCCTCCTCGATCATGGCCCGCCATGTCGTCGGCGCGACATCGGGCGAAGTGCGCAAGGCGCGCGAGGATATGCTCGCCATGCTGAAAGAAGATGGTGAAGGTCCGGATGGACGGTTCGCCGACATGCGCTATCTTCTTCCCGTGCGTGATTACAAGGCGCGTCACGCCTCCACCATGCTGACCTTCGATGCCGTCGTGGACGCCATCGGACAGATAGAGGCAAGACGCGCTGAAACCGTCGAGGCGTGAGCCATGTGCGAATTCTGTCTGCTACGTGAGGAGGAGGACGAGGGCGGTGCCGCCGCCCCGAAGCCTCGCGCCGAGCCGCAGAAAACATTCTCGCGCAACTACCAGGGTCCGTTCCGCAAGACGCCGGACCGCCTGCTTGGCATGGGGCTGATCCGTCTCTACCAGCTGACACTCTCGGGCTTCATCGGCAATTCCTGCCGGCATATCCCGACCTGCTCCGAATATGGCTATGAGGCGGTTGCGCGCCACGGGCTGTGGGCCGGCGGCTGGATGACGCTTTTCCGCGTCGGCCGATGCGGCCCCGGCGGCACAAGCGGGCTCGACCCGGTGCCGGACATTCTCGCATCCCGTTTCCGCTGGTTCACGCCCTGGCGTTATTTCGCCCTTGGGCGGAAGGAGGCATAAGATGTGTACCTTCATCGCACTTCTGCACAGCATCGTCCTCACCTCCGAGCGACGCGTCATCATGGAAGATCTGCGCGCGCTTGCCAAAGAACTCGGCTATCACGACCCGCGCACATTGGTGTCCACCGGCAACCTCGTTTTCGAGGCGGATGGAATGCGGCCGCATGAGGTCGAAGAGCAGTTGGAAGAGGCTTTTGAAGAAAAGTTCGGCAAGCATGTCGATATTATCGTGCGCAGCGACTGCACCTGGATGGCGCTCTGCGGTGCCAATCCCTTCAAGGACGGTATCGGGGATCAGGTGATCGTGCGCGTCAACCGCCTGCCGATCGACCCGGAAAAGGTGGAGGCACTGAAGCAGCTTCTTGTCGAGGGACAACGAATGAAGCTGGTCGGCTGCGATCTCTGGATCGATTTCCACGGCAAGCCGAGCCAGTCGAAACTGCTTTCGGCGCTGACGACCAAGCGCATGGGCGTCGGCACGATGCGCAACTGGAACACCGTGCGCGGCCTTTTTGAAATGGTGGTCTAGGCGCCGCCTGAAGAGCACGCCACCCGCGCTTTTCGCCTCTCGGCAAAAAATATACTTGCAGTTGAAAAACTTGGGGATATCACTGTGTTTCCCGCCCCGTTTTTCAAATCTTGCGCTCATGAAACTCTTTCAATATTTCGCGACCGCGTCGCTCTTTCTTGCCTGCTCCATCGCCAGTTTTTCGGCACACGCTGCAAATGTGACCGACACCACCTGGGCCGAGTGCCGCCGTCTGGCAGGGGACGAGGTCGATGTCGCTTATCTCGCCCATTGGCGGGACGCGCTTGCCGCCTGCCAGACCTATTTAAAGGCGGCCCCCGACTCTAGGGATGCTCGTTATTTCACGCTCGCCAGCCAGTTCAACCTTCAGCAATACGAGCCGGCGCTTGCCGGTTTCGAAGCCCTGGCGGCACAGGGGCACGCGCCCTCGATGGTCTATCTTGCGACCGCTTATGCGAACGGCAAAGGGCGCCAGCAAGACTTCGACGTGGCGTTGTCTTGGTTGAGAAAGGCATGGAAAACCGGTGACGCGCGCTCGGCCGAATATCTGGGAGAGATGTATAGGCTGGGGTGGGGTGTTGCTCAGGATTTCGCGACGGCGCGCTTCTATTTCGAGCTTGCAGATGAACTCGGCTACATCCCTGCCAAACGTTCGCTTGCGTGGCTTTATATTGACGGGGCTGGCGTTCCAATCAACCCCAAGCGAGGTTTCGAGCTGCTTTCCATAGCGGCGCAGCAAGGCAACGATGTCGCAGCAGCGGAGTTGGCTTATCTTTCCGCCAGGGGCATCGGCACGGAAAAGAACGTTACGCGCGCCGTCGTCATGTTCGACGATATGGTACGAAGCGGCTCTGTCGAAGGTATGAGAAGGCTTGCGCGATACTATTTGAGAGACGGCGACAAAATCCAGAAAAAGACTGCCGTGGAACTGCTTGAGAAAGCGGTCGCGCTTGGTGACGGCGATGCCATGAAACAGCTGGCGGATGTCTATATCGCGGGCAAGGAGTTGCCGCGCGACTTCGCCAAGGCCGAAAGCCTGTTGGATGAAGCAATAGGACAGGGAACGCTGGCCGCATACTATGGCAAGGGCATGCTGTTTCTTAAGATGCCTGATCGGCGCTATGGCGAGGCCATGTATTGGCTGAAGGAAGCTGCCGGTCGTGGCGACGCCTCTGCCATGGCGTATGTGGGCATGCTCTACGAGGGCGGCAACGGTGTGCTGGCGGACGAAGGCGAAGCGCGCATCTGGTATGAGAGAGCTGCCAAGCTTGGAAGTACTGCCGGCGCCCGGCGTTTCGGCGACGCGCTCTATTTCGGAATAGGCGGCCCCCGCGACATCGCGACTGGCGTAAAATGGCTGGAAAAAGCTGCGGCCTACAGCGACACCTATGCCATGCGGGCGCTCGCCTATTCCTATGAAAAGGGTAACGGCCTCCCAAAGGATGCGGTAAAAGCCTTCGAATGGTTCCATAAAGCGGCTGACGCGGGAGATACCGAGGCATTTATCGAGGTCGCCGACTGCTTCTATAGCGGCGCCGGGACGACGGCCGACGTCAAAAAATCCTTTGTCTGGTATCTCAAGGCGGCGGAAAGTGGCTCGGCCAAGGCGCAATATTCCGTCGGGCTTTTATACGGCAGAGGCGAGGGGACAACCCAGGATTCCAGAGAGGCGGTGCACTGGTTCAAGGTCGCGGCAGAGAACGGATATGCCGAGGCCTTTGTCGAGCTTGGTGAAATGTACGCCAATGATGCCACGCTGCCGCGGGACGACGGCAAGTCGACCGACTATCTGGAAAAGGGTGCCGCCGCCGGCAACGCTACGGCGATGATCCTGCTCGGGATCAAATATGAGGATGGCGATGGGGTCGCCCGAGACTATGCCAAAGCGATCGAGTGGTACGAAGCTGCGGCCAACAAGAAATCCGCCGACGCGATGTATAGGCTCGGGACACTCTATCGCCTGGCGGATGGAAACCAGAAGGACTATGGCAAGGCCCTCGAATGGTTGACGAAGGCCGGCGCCAACGGCAATGCGAAAGCACAATATTCCCTGGGCGATATGTACGAGTATGGGCAGGGCGTGCCCATTGACCGCTCCAAGGCGCTCAGCTGGTTCATGATGGCAGCCTTCAAGCAATACCCCGACGCGATGAATGCCGTCGGCTACTATTATCAGAATGGCATCGCCACGGAAGAGAACCAGACCGTCGCTCGCGACTGGTATCAGAAGGCGGCCGACGCCGGATCTGCGGCCGGTGCCCTCAATCTCGCGTGGTACTACGAAAGCGGCAAGGATCAGGATCAAGCGATCGCTTTCAACTATTACAAGAAATCAGCCGAACTCAATTCGGCCGAGGGCATGTTCGCGCTTGGGCGGTTCTACGACGATGGGCTAGGCACTGACGTCAACCGGCAGGAAGCCATCAAATGGTATCTGCGAGCGGCAGACATGGGCTACAAAAGAGCCGCCTATCGACTTGCCTATGCTTATGACGTGACTTTCAGCTCCGATAATGCAGCGGAGAACATCCTTCTGGCAATCCGGCAGGGCGACGGACAGATTGCCGATGAGCTGAAATCGTTTTCGCCCTTCACGCGCACGGCGCTGAAAAGAAGCCTGTCGCGACGCGGTCTCTACGATGGCCCCATGGACGATGAGATCGATCAGCCTCTGAAATCGGCCCTCAAGAACTATAAGAATAGCTATGGCGGATAGGCGCTCCCTCCCGTCTCTGCGTCGGAAGTGCCTCGCTTTTCCTTTACTCAGACACCAAATATCAGTATCAGGCGGCAGCGGCATCCCGAGCAGATGACGCTTCCGTTTCAACCACCCGCATTCGTTGGCGGGACTGGACAAGGAGAATTTGAATGTCCCAATCCGTTTCCCTGACATTTCCCGATGGTTCGGTGCGCAGCTTCCCGGCTGGCGCGACCGGTAAGGATGTCGCCGAATCCATTTCCAAATCGCTTGCCAAGAGCGCCGTCGCCATTGCGATCGACGGTACCGTGCAAGACCTTTCCGATGCCGTGACCGACGGCAAGATCGAGATTGTCACGCGCAAGGACCCGCGCGCGCTGGAGCTTATCCGGCATGACGCTGCGCACGTGATGGCAGAAGCCGTGCAGGAACTGTGGCCCGGCACGCAGGTGACGATCGGCCCGGTCATCGAGAACGGCTTCTATTACGATTTCGCCAAGAACGAACCGTTCACACCCGACGATCTGCCGAAGATTGAAAAGAAGATGAAGGAGATCATTGCCCGCAATGCGCCCTTCACCAAGCAGATCTGGTCGCGCGAGAAGGCCAAGGAAGTGTTTGCCGCCAAGGGCGAGCAGTACAAGGTCGAACTCGTCGACGCGATCCCTGCAGGCCAGGATCTGAAGATCTACAATCAGGGCGAATGGTTCGACCTTTGCCGTGGTCCGCACATGGCCTCCACCGGCCAGATCGGCAGTGCCTTCAAGCTGATGAAGGTTGCCGGCGCCTATTGGCGCGGTGACAGCAACAACGCCATGCTGTCGCGCATCTACGGCACGGCATGGGCTGACCAGGCCGATCTCGACAACTACCTGCATATGCTGGCCGAGGCTGAAAAGCGCGACCACCGCAAGCTCGGCCGCGAAATGGACCTGTTCCATTTCCAGGAAGAGGGCCCCGGCGTCGTCTTCTGGCATGGCAAGGGCTGGCGCATCTTCCAGTCGCTGGTCTCCTACATGCGTCGCCGGCTGGCGGTCGATTATGAAGAAGTCAACGCACCGCAGGTTCTCGACACCTCGCTCTGGGAAACTTCGGGGCACTGGGGCTGGTATCAGGAAAACATGTTCGCCGTGAAATCGGCGCATGCGATGACGCATCCGGAAGACAAGGAAGCGGATAACCGTGTCTTTGCCCTGAAGCCGATGAACTGCCCCGGCCACGTGCAGATCTTCAAGCATGGCTTGAAGTCCTATCGCGAACTGCCGATCCGTCTTGCCGAATTCGGTCTCGTGCATCGCTACGAGCCTTCGGGCGCGCTGCACGGCCTGATGCGCGTGCGCGGCTTCACGCAGGACGACGCGCACATCTTCTGCACCGACGAGCAGATGGCCGCCGAATGCCTGAAGATCAACGACCTGATCCTCTCGGTCTACGAAGACTTCGGCTTCAAGGAAATCGTCGTGAAGCTGTCCACCCGTCCGGAAAAGCGCGTCGGCTCTGATGCGCTGTGGGATCGGGCGGAAGCCGTGATGACCGATGTGTTGAAGACGATCGAGGCGCAGTCCGAAGGACGCATCAAGACCGGCATTCTGCCGGGCGAGGGTGCTTTCTACGGGCCGAAGTTCGAATATACGCTGAAGGACGCCATCGGCCGTGAATGGCAATGCGGCACGACGCAGGTCGACTTCAACCTGCCGGAACGTTTCGGCGCCTTCTATATCGACAGCAATTCGGAGAAGACGCAGCCGGTCATGATCCATCGCGCCATCTGCGGCTCGATGGAACGCTTCCTCGGCATCCTGATCGAGAACTTCGCCGGCCATCTGCCGCTGTGGGTCTCGCCGCTGCAGGTCGTCGTCGCCACGATCACTTCGGAAGCCGATGCTTACGGCCAGGAAGTGGCCGATGCGCTGCGCGACGCCGGTCTGCATGTCGAGACCGACTTCCGTAACGAGAAGATCAATTACAAGATCCGCGAACATTCGGTTACGAAAGTTCCCGTCATCATCGTTTGCGGCAAGAAGGAAGCGGAAGAGCGCACGGTCAATATCCGCCGGCTCGGCAGCCAGGAGCAAACGTCGATGTCGCTGGATTCGGCGATCGAAAGCCTTGCCCTGGAGGCAACTGCGCCCGATATCCGTCGTAAGCTCGAGGCAAAGAAGGCCAAAGCAGCCTGAAACTGCCTTCTTGGACAATGGCAGCGCCCGGCATCGATCTGTCCGGCGCTGTCAGAAATCTGACATGCAACAGTAATATAGCCGCCACAAAACAGGGGACGGGTTTATCCCGGCAGGCATTAGAGTGCGCTTCAAAGAGCTTTCCTACGCGAACGAACGGGATCCGCGCCTGAAGCGTTGGCTGATCCGCACCATCGAGGGCCTTTCCGGTCGTGACCGTTACGTACGGCTCTACGACATCTGGCGCCGCGACATCGTCGGCAAGAGCGATCGCGTCTTCGGCAAGATGCTCGATCTCATCAATGTGGAAGTCGAGGTGAAGGGCAACTGGCCGCTTGAGCCGGTGCCGACCGAGCCCATCGTCATCGTTGCGAACCATCCCTTCGGCATCGGCGACGGCATTGCGGTGCTGGCGCTTGCCGAACAGCTTGGCCGCCCGTTCCGGGTGCTGATCCACAATGATCTCCTGAAGGTGCCGGAAATGGCCCCTTACTCGCTGCCGATCTCCTTCGAGGAGACAAAGGAAGCGATGGCAATGAACATGAAGAGCCGTCACGAGGCTGTCCGCCTGCTGAAGGAAGGTACGACCATCGTGGTGTTTCCGGCCGGTGGTGTCGCTACAGCAAAGAAGGGTTTCGGCCGCGCCGAGGACCTGCCTTGGAAAATGTTCCCGGCTAAGCTCATCCAGGCGGCGCGCGCCAGCGTGCTGCCGATCTATTTTGAGGGCCAGAACGGCCGGCTCTTCCATCTCGCCAGCCGGGTTTCGATGACGCTGCGTCTGTCGCTCCTGATCCGCGAATTTCGCCGTCTCTCAGGCAGCACGATCACGGCGCATGTCGGCAGGGTATTGTCCTGGGAAGAATTGAGCAGCGGCAGCGACCGCAAGGATCTGCTCGTCCGCCTCTTTGACGCCGTCTTCTCGATGGCGCCGAAGAAGAAAGCCTTCCTCAAGCGCGCAAGCTGAAATTTCCCGATCGTTCGGATGAGGCGACGTCAGTCGAGGCTGGCGCCATCGCCGTTTTGAAGATCCTCATAAGACGGCAAAGCCGGCTGCGGCGGAATCTCACCGCCGGGCTGCGGCACGCCCTTCGGCCCGGCGGCGGCCGGTCCCGGGGATAAGGCTGTCGCAGCCGGGGCAATCGGCTGCTGTGCCTGCTGGTTCTTCATCAGCACTTCGACATCGGTATTGACGCCGGCAGCGACGGTGAAGTCACGCTGATAGATCTTGTCCTTGTTGCGGGCGACCGCCGTATACTCACCTTCGGACAGGACCATGGTCGGAAAGGCGCTCACGCTTTCGCCGACGCTGTCGCCTGCTGCCGTCAGGATCGACCAGGCCGTATCGGCTATCGCTTCGCCACCGGTTTCCGAAACCAGCTTGAAATTGATCTGTGCCGCCCTGTGCTGGATCGTCGCTTCGGTGAGCTTGCCCGCCTCCACCTGGATGTCGGCCCGGATGCTCGCGTTCACGTCGCCGTATTCGGAAACGACATGATAGGTGCCGGCGTTGAGACGCACGACCGTATTCGGCGGCACATCGGCCATGACAAGGCCGCGTTCGCCATCGTCGCGCACCTCGGCGGAATAGATCGAGAAGCTCAGCTGATCCGGGCGAATACGGACGTCGGAGCCGGAGACGGCATTGAGCAGCAGCCCGCCGGCATCGAGAACCATGACCTGTTTATCGACCTCGCCATCATCCGGCACCGTCAGCTTCTTGGTGACGCCGGCGCGGCCGAAGGAAACATTGACGAAATAATCTCCGGCAGCGAGCTGGAAGGCCGCAGTGCCGCCACGAGAACTGGCGATCAGCGGCAGCTTGCCGTCATTTCCAGCAACAGGGCTGAATACATACCAGGAAAGCCCGTCTTCAACCGGCGCGCCATCGGCCGTCAATTTGGCTTCCAGCGAGACATCACGCAGGCGCACGCCTTCCTGAGCCGCACCCGGCGCGATGAACGCGTTGAGCTTCGGCATTTTGGGCGTGGATTCAAGCTGCTTGAATTCCTTGAAGGCATCCTGGGCGGCAGCGCCAAACGGCGTCAGCATCAGGGCAAGAGCAAGGCCGATCCGTGCAAAAGGCAAAATGCCAGACATCCTGTTCGTGAACCGATTGACTTCTGAAATCGCAAAGTCCACTTCAAGACCAATGCCGTGGCAAATTCAAGACCTCCGGCCTCCCTCTGCATACAAATGAGAGTTTCCCCCGCATGAAATCCGATATCAAGCTGATCGATTACCTCTCCGTGCGCCGCTCCATCCCCGCGTTCCAGATGTGCGAACCTGGACCGGAGAAGCCGGAAATCGAAGAAATCCTGCGCCTTGCTTCACGCGTTCCCGATCACGGCAAGCTCGCCCCCTGGCGCTTCATCGTCTATCGCGGCGAGGAACGCGTGCGGCTTGGCGAAGAACTGCTGAAGCTTGCCCTCGAAGCAAAACCCGATCTGTCCGAGGAAATGATCCAGGTGGAGCGTACGCGCTTTACCCGTGCGCCCGTCATTGTCGGCATCGTCAGCAAGGCTGGCCCGCATTTCAAAATCCCGGAATGGGAGCAGATCATGTCGGCGGGCGCGCTATGCCTCAATGTCATCCTGGCCGCCAATGCGCACGGCTATGTCGCCAACTGGCTGACGGAATGGTTCGCCTTCGACGAGCGCGCCTATCCACTGCTCGGCGTCCAGCCGGGAGAAAAGGTTGCCGGCTTCATCCATATCGGTTCGACGACCTTTCCGCCCGTCGAGCGTCCGCGCCCTGAACTGACCGAAACGGTCACCTGGGTCGGCGGGGAAGACTGATGTTCTATACGACGGACACCAATCGGCACGGGCTGGCGCATGATCCCTTCAAGGCGATCGTGGCACCACGCCCGATCGGCTGGATCGGCAGCAAGGGCAGGGACGGAACGCTCAATCTTGCGCCCTATTCCTTCTTCAACGCGGTAGCCGACAAGCCGAAGCTGGTGATGTTTTCGTCGATTGGGCACAAGCACAGCCAGCGAAATGCCAGGGAGACCGGTGTTTTCACGTGCAATTTCGTCAGCCGTAATCTGGCGGAGAAGATGAACCTTTCCTCGGCAGCACTACCCTACGGTACGAGCGAATTCGAATTCGCAGGATTGACACCGAAGCAGGCCGAACTGATCGATGCGCCCTATGTGGCTGGGGCTTTTGCCGTGCTGGAATGCAAGGTGACCGAGATCATCGAGCCGAAGACGCTGTCCGGCGAGGCGACCGAGAATGTCTTCGTCTTCGGGCAGGTTGTCGGCATCCATATCGATGAGGCTATCATCAACAATGGCCGGTTCGATGAGGCGCTGGCGCGCCCGGTCGCGCGCATGGGCTATATGGACTATTGCGAAGGAAGCGAGGTCTTCGAGATGTTCAGGCCGAAGGTCTGACGATTTCCGCGTAAGGCCGCGCAAACCCTAACAAATATGGTGAACCAATCATAAACTTTTTCAGGCTACCGTCGCTGTATTGAATGAGACGCGAAGGAATCGCGTTCAGTGCTGGGGCGTCGTCGTGATCATAGAGGCATTTCTTCGTTGGGCTGAAACGGCCAAGACCGCCGACAGGGCGGCCGCTGCAAATGCCCTCGGACGCGTCTACCTCAGATGCGAAATGTCGGACGAGCGGCGCGACGCGGCTGAGAAGGCAATGACCTATCTGCTCGACGATCCGTCGCCGCGTGTGCGCTTAGCGCTCGCCGAAGCGATCGCCTGGGCGCCGCATGCACCGCGCAACATCATTCTTTCGCTCGCCGAAGACCAGCCGGAGATCGCCTGCCATGCGGTCACCTGCTCGCCCATCCTGACCGACGCCGATCTCGTCGATCTCGCAGCACGCGGCAGTGGCACGACACGGATGCTGATTGCGGCACGCGCCCATGTGACGCGCCCGGTTTCCGCAGCACTTGCCGAGGTTGGCGATGAGGACGAAGTTCTCTGCCTCCTGGAAAACGATGGCGCCACGATTTCCACCCAGTCCCTGAAACGGATTGCCGAACGGCTTGGCAATGTCAGCGACATCAGAAACCTGCTTCTCGACCGCATCGACCTGCCGGCAGATGCCCGCCAGCTTCTGACACAGCATGTCAGCAATGCGCTGGTCGGCCTGCCGCTGGCGCAGGCGGCAATCGGCCTGCAGAGGCTGCAGCGCATCAGCCGTGAAGCGACCGAAGCGGCGATCGTTTCCATTGCCGGCGATATCGCGCCCATCGAAGTGCCTGATCTGGTCGAACATCTTCGCCTGAATGACCGTCTGACGCCGTCCTTCCTCATGCACGCACTCTGCTGCGGCAAGGTGGAATTCTTCGCTTGCGCCATCGTCAATCTGTCCGGATGCAGCGACCGGCGCGTACGGGCAATCCTTGCCACCGGCCGCATGCATGCCGTGCGCGCGCTCTATGAATCGGCAGGTCTGCCGCGGGATATCAGCATCATCTTCGTGGAAGCGACGTTCCTGTGGCGTGAGGCTTCCCGCAAGACATCGACCTCGCTGCTCGGTAGCATCTGCGGGCGTCTGCTTCAGAAATTCCACGGCCGGGTGGGGCAGCATGATGCCGTCGGCGAGCTGCTCGATATGGTGGAGAAGCTGCATGTGGCCGAGCAGCGCCGCTCGGCCCGTGTCTATGCGTCGCTGGCTGCCGCCTAGTCGGTAAAGCGAGCAGCGGCCCAGGAATAGCTCGCAGAGACGAAATGCAATGGCTTCGCCAGGGTATTCTTCACGTCCTGGCCGGAAGGCAGATTGGCGCGAACACGCCCGGCGATATTGTCCACGAAAGCCCCAATACCATCCTGTTGTTCGGCGACCTCGGGCGCTGTTGGAGCGGATGTTGCCGGCTTGGCCGGTTCGGCAGCGGCAAGCGATTTCGGCGCCTCGCAGACGGCAATGACCGTTGGATAGCTGGCATTGGCATAGTTTTTCAACCGTTGTTCAGCCTCGGCATCGCAGGCGACGACAGTTTCCCAGTGCTTGTCGACCGTGGCCACGTAATTGCATTGGCTGACGGAATCGTCGCAACCGAGGATCGTCATGGCGATGAGGACGGCTTGCATATTTTGCCTCCATGGCTATTGAGCGTGTCATCACCTTCGACAGCACAATTCCAACGGAATGAAGGCAGCGACGTTAACTCCCCGTCATCCGGGAAAATTCGCGTCCTTCGTCGCAATAGGAGAGAAAATGCCCGTCACCATCGCTCTTGAACCGCCGCGCCAGGACGGGGTGATCCGCCTTCTCGATCTCTCCGACGCCTATCCGCAGTCGCTCTATCCGCCCGAGAGCAACCATCTCGTCGATATCTCGACGCTGGAAAAGCCGTCGGTGAGCTTCCTTGTGGCGCGCAACGGCGACGAGATCGTGGGCTGCTGCGCGCTGGTCGAGGCGGGCGACGGCACGGCCGAGATCAAGCGCATGTTCGTCGACCGCAAGCGCGGGGCCTGAAGGTCGCAAGCCGGCTGATGGACCGCTTGGAGGAAATTGGCTTGGAGAAAGGGTTTGCAGCAGTGCGTCTGGAAACCGGCATCTACCAGCCCGAGGCGATCGGCCTCTACAGGAAATACGGATACATCGAAATCGAGCCCTTCGGCTCCTATCAGCCAGATCCGCTCAGCCTGTTCATGGAAAAACGGCTGACTGTCTGACGACCTTCGCCGACGGGGAAATCAGCCCTCGGCGGCGCGTTGCACCGGGGGGGCTTGCTCGTCGAGGAGGATCTGCGGGCCCGTATCGGCGGTGCGGACCTCATGTATCCATTCCCGCCAGATAGCGACCAGGAGCGCCATCAGCACCGGGCCGATGAAGAGGCCAAGGAAGCCCATCGTCTTCACGCCGCCGACCAGGCCGAAGAAAGTCGGCAGGAACGGCAGCTTGATCGGTCCGCCGACGAGCTTCGGGCGTAGCGTCTTGTCGACGATGAAGAGTTCGACCGTGCCCCAGACGAAGAGGCCGATACCGGCGACATGCGAACCGCTGGCGAGCAGATAGACGGATACCAGCGTGAAGGAGAGAGGCGCGCCACCCGGGATCAGCGCCATGACGCCGGTCAGCACGCCAAGCGTGACCGGAGAGGGCACGCCGGCAATCCAATAGGCGACGCCGAGCACGATGCCTTCACCGATGGCAATCAGCGTCATGCCCATGACGGTCGAACTGATCGTGGCAGGCACGACGCGGGAAATACGCTCCCAGCGGTTCGGCAGGATGCGCTCGCCCAGCATGTCGATCTGCTTTGAGAAGGAGAAGCCGTCGCGATAGACGAAGAAGAGCGCAATCAGCATGAACAGCAGCGTCAGGAGCAGGTGGAAGGCGCCGCCGCCCGCCGCCAGAACCGCGCGGTAAATGTTGCCGATATGAGCGCCGCTGACGGCCTGGATGAGTTCACCCATGGCGCCGGGGCTGCCGATATATTTCGTCCAGAGCTCATCGAGATAGGGACCGGCGAACGGCAGCGCGATGATCCATTGCGGCGTTTCCGCCCCGAAGCGGTTGGCGTGAATCGCCCAGGCAACCCAGGTGCGCACTTCACCGGTCGTGTAGGCAACGGCAAGGCCGATCGGAATGACGAGGAAGGTGAGAATAAGGATGATTGCGATGGTCGCGGCAATGGTCGTATTGCCGCCCACGCGGGCGAGGAGCTTGCGGTAAAGCGGCCAGCTCGCAAAGCCGATGACGAGGGCTGCAAGCACCGGCACCACGAAGCCGTAGAAGAAATAGACGCCGGCTGCGGCAACAAGCACGAGCAGCCAGCGGGCAGCCGAAATGGAGGGTATCAGCGGCGTACGTATCGTCGCCGATGGCCCCAGCCATCGCGGCTCCGTATTGGTTTTCTGACGGTCAAACACACCCACGCGCGCCTCTTTTTATTGTTGTCCTAGTTTATGGGCTATGAACCGGGCGGTTTCAAGGTCCGCCCGGATAAAGCGTATACAAAGCGTGGCTGTTTTTAGCTTCCGATCGCCTCGATATTATTGAGGGCGGTGGTTGATCTTGAAGGCGTAGAACTGACTCTTCTGGCCGGTCGAGAAATTATTGTCCGAACCGAGGATCAGGACATCAGTACCGTCCTTCGCCTTGCCGATTGCCATGGCCTCGATGTTGTCGGGCGTCAGGCCGATGGCGCGCAGATCCAGCACCTGGCTTTTGCGGGCCGGGACGACGCGCTGGTCGTTCTTGGCAAGCGAGGCGATGGCGGAGACATCGGTCGCGCCGTCGAGATCCATCATGAAAAGCTTGACGTTGTTGCCGAAGCCCTGGGCATAGCTGCGCTCGACGGCAAGCAGGCGGTGATCATCAAGCGCAATCATTTCCGACATGCCGTTGTCGTTGCCGCCATCGGCCTTCGTGGCGGCCTGCGGGATCGGCGAGACCGCATAGACATACTGAGCCTTCGGCTCTCCGGTTGCGCCGTCATAGCGGATAATGCGCGACAGGCTGCCTGTCGTCAGGCTGGGGTTCGGGCCGTCCTGATAGAGGGCTGCCTCAACGCCGACGAAGACATCACCGGATGGAGACACTGCGATATCCTCGAAAGCGAGGTTGTCGCGGATGCCGGTCGACTTGTCGGCGGTCGGTGCAAAACCGTCGGGCAACTTGAACTCGCGCACGAAGGCGCCATCAGGAGAGGTGACGCGCACGAAAGGGGCGATCAGCGCCTTGGCGTCGCCTTCGCTACCCCAGTAAATGCCGTCCTTGCCGAAGCGGATGGATTCAGGATCGACGGTGCGCGAGGCAAAAGGCTGGCCGTTCTTGTCCTGGAAGGTGACATGCTTGACGACGGTGACGCCCTTAAGACCGGCGGTGCTGACATCGATGTCGAGATCGTAGAAGCGGGCCGGGGCCTTTTCGGAGCGATCGTCGCTGATGGCAATGTAATGGCCAGTGGCGGCATCGAAATCGAGGCCGGAAATGCCGCCGAATTCAACGCCGTTTTCCATCTGACCGGTCGGGATGACGAATTCACCGAGATAGGAAAGTGAGATTGCAGCGGCGCAATCGCCGAAGGGGCAGGCGGTCTCGACGGTCGCGCCAATATCGGTTGCGAAAACGGAAGCGGTGCTGGACAGGAAAACGAAAGCGGCAGTCGCGAGAAAACGCTTGGTCATGGCAAATATCCGGCAAAGGGTTGAAACAAAAGGGCCGGCGCTGCAGTGACCTCTCGGGAGGGCAGAGCGCCGGCCGTTCTATTGCGCCGGTATTTTGACGGAAGCGTAACGGTTCTTCGTCAGTTCTATGAATTCGCCAATGCTTAAATATCGAGGTCTTCGGCGAAAGCTGCACGTTCCTGGATGAAACGGAAGCGTGCCTCGGCCTTGGTCCCCATCAGGTCGTCGACGGCATTGCGCGTGCCTTCGAAATCCACCTCGTCGATCAGCACGCGCAGAAGCGTGCGCTTGGACGGGTCCATAGTGGTTTCCTTGAGCTGGGCGGGCAGCATTTCACCGAGACCTTTGA
Organism: Sinorhizobium sp. B11; assembly: GCA_039725955.1. NCBI lineage: Bacteria > Pseudomonadati > Pseudomonadota > Alphaproteobacteria > Hyphomicrobiales > Rhizobiaceae > Sinorhizobium > Sinorhizobium sp. B11. The sequence goes on along the minus strand of CP091034.1, from coordinate 1,883,355 downwards.
AGCGGCTAATCTCGATCTTGGCCTTGCCCTTGAATTCCGTCTCCATCAGTTCGGCGCGATGCTCGTCATCACGGGCATAGGCAGACTTTGCGCCCTGCGTGATCTTGTAGAGCGGCGGCACGGCGAGGAAGAGATGACCGCCGCGCACGAGCTCCGGCATCTCCTGATAGAAGAAGGTAATGAGCAGCGAAGCGATATGCGCGCCGTCGACGTCGGCATCGGTCATGACGATGATGCGTTCGTAGCGAAGATCCTCTTCGCGATATTTCGAGCGCGTGCCGCAGCCGAGCGCCTGGACGAGATCGGAGATCTGCTGGTTGGCCCCGAGCTTCTCGCGGCCGGCGCTGGCAACGTTGAGGATCTTGCCGCGCAGCGGCAGGATCGCCTGATTGGCGCGATTGCGCGCCTGCTTGGCGGAGCCACCTGCCGAGTCACCCTCGACCAGGAAAAGTTCGGCGCCTTCGGCGGTGTTCTGCGAGCAATCGGCAAGTTTGCCGGGCAGGCGCAGCTTGCGAACCGCGGTCTTGCGGTTGACTTCCTTCTCCTTGCGGCGGCGCAGGCGCTCTTCGGCTCGCTCGATCACCCAGTCGAGAAGCTTCTCGGCTTCACCCGGATTATCGGCGAGATAGTGATCGAACGGGTCGCGCAGAGTGTTTTCGACAAGGCGCTGGGCTTCGACCGTCGCCAGTCGATCCTTCGTCTGGCCGACAAATTCCGGTTCGCGGATGAAGACCGAGAGCATGCCGACGGCCGAAATCATCACGTCGTCAGTGGTGATCTGTGCAGCGCGCTTGTTCTGCGTCAGTTCAGCATAGCTCTTCAGGCCCTTGGTCAGCGCGATGCGCAGACCCGCCTCATGCGTGCCGCCTTCGGGTGTCGGAATGGTGTTGCAATAGGAGTGAACCTGCGGATCGCCGCCATACCAAGTGATCGCCCATTCCAGCGCACCGTGGCCGGCAACCTTTTCGCTCTTGCCAGCGAAGATTTCGCGGGTGACGGTGAATTCCTTGCCCATCGTCGCCTGCAGATAATCCTTCAGGCCGCCGGGGAAGTGGAAGACGGCCTTGTCAGGCACGTCGGAGCCTTCGGGCAGCACGCCCGGATCGCAGCTCCAGCGGATCTCGACGCCGCCGAAGAGATAGGCTTTCGACCGGGCCATGCGGAAGACTCGGCCCGCATCGAACTTCGCGTGGTCGCCAAAGATCTGCGGGTCGGGGTGGAAGCGAACCTTGGTGCCGCGGCGATTGTGCACATCGCCCAGTTCCTCGATCCCGCCCTGCGGCACGCCGCGCGAGAAGCGCTGGCGGTAGAGCTTGCGGTTGCGAGCGACTTCGACTTCGAGAACATCCGACAGTGCATTGACGACGGAGACGCCGACGCCGTGCAGACCGCCAGAGGTCTCATAGGCCTTGCCGTCGAACTTACCGCCGGCATGAAGCTTGGTCATGATGACTTCGAGCGTCGACTTGCCGGGAACCTGCGGATGGTTCTCGACCGGAATGCCGCGGCCGTTGTCGGTGACAGTCAGATAACCCTGAATATCGAGATGCACGTCGATGAAATCGGCATGGCCGGCCACCGCTTCGTCCATCGAGTTGTCGATGACTTCGGCAAAGAGGTGGTGCAGTGCCTTTTCGTCGGTACCGCCGATATACATGCCGGGGCGCATGCGCACCGGTTCCAGACCTTCCAGAACACGGATCGATGAGGCGCCATAATCATCGCCGTTCGACGTTGCCGGGGCAGGGCGCGCGGCAGCGGGTGCCGCAGCCGCGGCGGGCCGTTCGGCAGGTGCCGCAGGCTTTGCAGCCTCCTCCTGCTTTTGCGTGAGGGGCATTCCGGAAAAGAGGTCGTTGCTGTCTTCCATGGAACCGTTCAGATCTTCATTCTCGTGAAGGGCCGCCGCTGGCCCACAATAGTCGCGGTCCGTATCGCGTTTGCGAATCAGGGGAATTCTGACAGAAAGCGCCCCGATACGCGACGCGCCCCGGATTTGCGGAGCTTTTCAAGATGTGATTTGCGTTGCCGGGCGCCGAATGGCAAGTCGCGGCAGCTCTTTGGGAACCATCTGCATGCCGATGTCCACAAGTCATTGCACCATAATCACTGCAATTGCGGCCTTTTTCCTGTCCGCGGCTGTCACGACCACCTCGGCCGAGACCTTGCCGCCCTACAAGGACGATCTGTTTTCGACGCAGAAAGTGCTGCAGACGGGCGATGACGGCGCATCGGAAGTGATCGATTACGACGAGATGCGCGACATTAATGGGCGCGACCAGATCCCTCAAAAGCGGGTGCAGCAGAAATATGTCTCGCTCGGCATCAAGAAACTGCAGGCGGATGAAACGCTGTCGCTCGACGGTATCAAGCTCGATGTCACCAGGGTGGGACCGGCTGAGAATGCCGCCTTCACGGTCATCTTCATCCATGGCCGCGACGGCGACCGGCGCCTCGGCGCCAACGACTATTCCTTCGGCGGCAATTTCAACCGGCTGAAGAACCTTACGGCCGGTAATGGGGGCGTCTACTATTCGCCGACGGTCAAAACCTTCGACGCCACTGGCGTGACCGCCATTGCCGGGCTCATCCGCTATGCAAGCGCACAGTCTCCCGGCCGCCCGGTCATCCTCAGCTGCGCCTCGATGGGCAGCCAGATCTGCTGGGGCATCACCCGTGACGCCGAGAGCGTCAAACGGCTGAAGGGCATGCTGATCATGAGCGGCGTTTCGGACCCGGATTTTGCGAAAAGCCCGTTCTACAAGGCCAAGCTGCCGCTCTGGTTTGCCCATGGAAGCCGCGACCCTGTCTATGCCGCCACCGACCAGCAGGCGCTGTACGAAAAGCTCCACAAGGCAAAATACCCGACGCATTTCACGCTCTTCCAGAATGGCAATCATGGGACGCCGATCCGCATGATCGACTGGCGCAGGGTGCTGAACTGGGTTCTGGCGTCCTGAGCAGGCAGATTCCAGGTCACGTAGGGCTTTCAGGCCATCATATTTCGCCGAGGCCACCCCAGGCGCTTTCCTTTGAGCCACGCTTTTGCTAAGGCCGCCGGATATGCGGATTTTGGGAGAGCAGCATGACACCTGACGTACGCCCGCTCGTGGCGGGGAACTGGAAGATGAACGGCACGCGCGATTCATTGGACCAGATCAAGGCGATTGCCCAGGGCGTCATGGTTCCCTTGTCCGACAAGGTCGAAACGCTGATCTGCCCGCCGGCGACACTGCTTTACGTCTCGACCGCGCTTGCGACCGACAGCCCACTTGCGATCGGCGGACAGGATTGCCATCAGGCCCAGTCCGGCGCGCATACCGGCGATATTTCGGCCGACATGATCGCCGATTGCTTCGGCACTTACGTGATCGTTGGTCATTCGGAACGGCGCATCGACCATGCCGAGACCGACCATATGATCCGCGGCAAGGCGCAAGCCGCCTATCAGGCGGACCTGACGGCGATCGTCTGCGTCGGCGAGACCGGCGAAGAGCGCGACGCCTATCAGACGCTCGACATTCTCAAGCGCCAGCTTTCCGGCTCGCTGCCGGGGGAAGCAACCGCTGACAATACCGTCATTGCCTATGAGCCCGTCTGGGCGATCGGCACCGGGCTGACACCGACGGCAAAGGACGTGGAAATCGCCCATGCCTTCATCCGCTCCGAACTCGTCCACCGCTTCGGTGATGAGGGCAAGGGCATGCGCATTCTCTATGGCGGCTCGGTCAAGCCCGGCAATGCCCGCGAACTGCTTGCCGTCGACAATGTCGATGGCGCGCTGATCGGCGGGGCGAGCTTGAAAGCCACCGACTTCCTCGCCATCTACGGCACATACGAGGCGCTGCTCGCCTGAGTCGATTGCATATTCCTGGCCGAAGGGCTTGGAATAGCTGATGACCTCATGTAAAGAGCCGCCAGATTTTTACTTTATGTCCGTCCTCAGACGGGCAGGACTGGACCCATGCAGACCGTATTGATTGTCATCCATCTCATGATCGTGCTCGCGCTCGTCGGCGTCGTGCTCATCCAGCGCTCCGAAGGCGGCGGTCTCGGTATCGGCGGCGGATCGGGCTTCATGTCGGCCCGAGGCACGGCCAATGCGCTGACGCGCACGACGGCGATCCTGGCGACGCTGTTTTTCCTTACTTCGCTCGGCCTCGGCATCCTGACCCGTTACGAAAGCCGCCCGACCGATATTCTCAATCGCATTCCGGCAACGAGCGGGCAGGGCAACGGCATTCTCGATTCGCTCGGCGGCGGCAACCCAGCGGCTCCGGCCACGCCTGCCGATAACAGCGGCATTCCGAATGGCGGCGCTGCGGCTCCGGCGCCGGCTGCCCCGGCAACGCCGGCTCCTGCAACGCAGGCACCGGCTGCAAGCGCCCCTGCGGCGACCGCACCGGCTGCTCCGACGACGGCTCCGGCTCAGCCTGAGGCTCCCGCCGCGACCGCGCCGGCACAGCCTTCCGGCGTCCCCACGGGACAATAAGCCGGTCCAGAAAATAAACCGCCGGCAGGCCCTCGGGTCTGCCGGTTTTCTTTTGTTCAGATTCCTGCGCCACGCACCAAAAGTTCTGGAAAAGAATTTTTGGGCTGGTGGAATCGTTTTTGAAAAGGTATCCGGTGACTCCCATGGCGCGATACGTATTCATCACTGGCGGCGTGGTTTCTTCCCTCGGAAAAGGAATTGCGGCCGCGGCTCTCGGAGCGTTGTTGCAGGCCCGTGGTTATCGGGTCCGGCTTCGCAAACTTGACCCCTATCTGAACGTGGATCCGGGCACTATGAGCCCGACCCAGCACGGCGAAGTCTTCGTCACCGACGACGGCGCGGAAACCGACCTCGATCTTGGCCACTACGAGCGTTTTACCGGACGCTCGGCGACCAAGACCGACAACATCACCACCGGCCGCATCTACAAGAACATCATCGACAAGGAACGCCGCGGTGATTATCTCGGCGCGACCGTTCAGGTCATCCCGCACGTCACCAACGAGATCAAGGATTTCGTCATCGAAGGCAATGACGACTATGATTTCGTCATCTGCGAAATCGGCGGCACGGTCGGCGATATCGAGGCGATGCCCTTCATGGAAGCGATCCGCCAGCTCGGCAACGACCTGCCGCGCGGCACCGCAATCTACGTCCACCTGACGCTGATGCCGTACATTCCGGCAGCGGGCGAGCTGAAGACCAAGCCGACGCAGCATTCCGTCAAGGAACTGCAGGCGCTCGGCATTCATCCCGATATCCTCTTGGTACGTGCCGACCGGGAAATCCCGGAAGCCGAACGCCGCAAGCTGTCGCTGTTTTGCAACGTGCGCCCTTCCGCCGTCATTCAGGCACTCGACGTTGCCAATATCTACGACGTGCCGATGGCCTATCACAAGGAAGGCCTCGACGACGAAGTGCTTGCCGCCTTCGGCATCGAGCCGGCGCCAAAGCCGCGCCTCGACCAGTGGGAAGAGGTCTGCAACCGCATCCGCACGCCGGAAGGCGAAGTCACGATCGCGATCGTCGGCAAGTATACCGGCCTCAAGGATGCCTATAAGTCGCTGATCGAAGCGCTGCATCACGGTGGCATCGCCAACCGCGTCAAGGTCAAGCTCGAATGGATCGAGTCGGAAGTCTTCGAAAAGGAAGATCCGGCACCGTATCTCGAGAAGGTGCACGGAATTCTGGTACCGGGCGGCTTCGGCGAGCGCGGTTCGGAAGGCAAGATCCATGCGGCGCGTTTTGCCCGCGAGCGCAAGGTGCCGTATTTCGGCATCTGCTTCGGCATGCAGATGGCCGTCATCGAGGCTGCGCGCAACCTCGCCGATGTCTCGAACGCCTCCTCGACCGAATTCGGCCCGACGCCGGAGCCGGTTGTCGGCCTGATGACGGAATGGGTGAAGGGCAACGAGTTGCAGAAGCGCACGGCAGCGGGCGATCTCGGCGGCACGATGCGTCTCGGCGCCTACAAGGCGTCCCTGAAGAAGGGCACGAAGATTTCGGATATATACGGCTCGACCGATATTTCCGAGCGTCACCGCCATCGCTACGAAGTCAATATCGACTACAAGGACCGGCTGGAAAACTGCGGCCTCGTCTTCTCAGGCATGTCGCCTGACGGCGTCCTGCCGGAGACGATCGAATATCCCGACCATCCCTGGTTCATCGGCGTTCAGTACCATCCTGAACTGAAGTCCCGCCCGCTCGATCCGCATCCGCTCTTTGCAAGCTTCATCGAAGCGGCGACGGAACAGAGCCGATTGGTCTAATTCTTCGCTGTTACACAATTCCAGCCGCTCCCTCCGAAACGAGGGAGCGGCTTTTTTCATTCCGTCACGCCGCCTGCGGCAGCGGTCCCACGTAGACCGAGCGGGGACGAATGAGGCGACCTTCCAGCCCCTGTTCGCGGGCATGGGCGACCCAGCCGACAGTGCGGCCGATCGCAAAGACGCCGGTGAAGGCATCGCGCGGGAAGCCGAGGCTTTCCAGAAGCAACGCGGTATAGAATTCCACATTCACATCCAGTGGCCGGTCTGGCTTGCGCTCCTTCAGGATCGCGAGCGCTGCCTGCTCAACGGCTTCGGCAAGCGCGATGCGGCCGGTATTCACCTGACCTGCGGCAACAAGCGGCTTCAGCGCATTTTTCAGTGCATCGGCACGCGGGTCGCGCACGCGGTAAACACGGTGGCCGAAGCCCATCAGCCGTTCGCCGCGATCGAGCGCCGAGCGCAGCCAGGGGCCGGCATTGGCATCGCTCCCGATACCGTCAAGCATATCGAGCACCGGCCCCGGCGCGCCGCCATGCAGCGGCCCCTTCAGTGCGCTGATCGCCGCCAGCACCGAGGAGGTGAGGCCGGCGCGGGTGGAGGCGATGACGCGCGATGCGAAGGTTGAGGCGTTGAGGCCGTGATCGGAGATCGTTACGAGATAGGTGTCGAGTGCACCCGTCTGCTCGGCGCTCGGCACCGTGCCCGATAGCATCCGCAGGATATCGGCTGACTGCGACGAGCCGGCATCGGGCTTTACCGGCTTCTCGCCGCGCTGCAGGCGCAGAACCGCCGGCAGGAAGACAGCGGGTGCTGCAAGCAGGCGAAGCGCAGTATCGATATCTTCACCGTCCGGCAGGCGCGCGACGAGTGCTCGCATCGCATCGACCGGCGGCAGCGCCAGCAAGCGGGAATCGGCGGCTTTGACTTCCGCGAAAACTTCCCGTCGCGCCTGGCCAAGCCGGCGGCGCAACTCGGTTGCATCGAGATGCGGTTCGATCAATCCATCCAGCAGCAGCGCGGCGACATCTTCATAGGTACTGCGCCCGGCCAGATGATCCAGGGATATGCCGCGGATGATCAGCCGGCCCGCTTCGCCGTCGACATCCGAGAGCTGTGTTTCAGCGGCAATGACATCTTCCAAACCATTTTTCATGGGTTTTCTCCTTTACCAGAGGAAAGATCGGACCTAGTTTGGTTGACGTCAATCTTGATGTAATTGATCAATATGAGGTTGCTTTGACCTGGCTGACAGCAGAGGAAGCGTTGGCGGAACTCGGCACCAAGCCGCAGACGCTTTATGCCAATGTCAGCCGGGGTCGCATCCGCGCCAAGGCCGACCCAGCCGACCCGCGCCGCAGCCTCTATCAGCAAAGCGACGTCAAACGACTTGCCGAGCGGCATGCCGGCCGACGCAAGAGCGAGACGGTCGCCGCCGAGGCAATCAGCTGGGGCGATCCCGTGCTGGCATCCGCGATCTCAACCATTGCCGCGGGACGATTGCTTTATCGGGGGCGGGATGCGGCGGAGCTTTCAGTGCATGCGACGCTGGAGGAGACTGCGCTGCTCCTTTGGAACGCGGAAAGTTTTACCTGCGTGGCAGCGCGCGCGCCAGAGCCGGCAGCGCCTGCCATTCAGGCTGCACTTCTGGCGCTGGCAGGACGGGTGAGCGCCGATCTGCCGTCGCTCGGACGTGCGCGCCCCGCCTTGCAGATGGAAGCATGCAGCGTGCTTTCCACCATTGCCGATGCACTGGCGCCAGGCCCGTCGGACCATTCCCTGCATCACCGTCTCGCTGCATGCTGGGGCAGGCCGGAGGCCGCCGATTGCCTGCGTCGGGCGCTCGTCATGTTCGCCGATCATGAGCTGAATGCCTCGACCTTCGCTGTCCGCGTCACGGTTTCGACGGGAGCGGCACTTTCTGCGGCCGTGCTCTCGGGTCTCTCGACGCTGACCGGCCCACTGCATGGCTCGGCGTGGCGGAGTATCGATGCCCTTGTCGAAGCCGCATCCAGCATCGGGGCGGAGCGCGCGATCCGCCACCAGTTGCTGCGGGGAAGCAGGCTGGGGGCCTTCGGACATCCGCTTTATCCCGACGGCGATGTGCGGGCACGCGTTCTGCTCTCGTCTTTCGACGTGCCGCCAATCTTCCGCGATGTTCAGCGGGCCGGCGAAGAGATGGTGGGCGAGCCGGTCAACGCCGATTTCGCGCTTGCCGCCATGACGGCCGCCTTCAACCTGCCGGAGGAGGCGCCGATCATCATCTTCGCACTGGCGCGCACAGCCGGCTGGCTGGCGCATGCGATGGAGCAGATCGAAAGCGGCCATCTGATTCGCCCTCGCGCTCGCTACATCGGGCCGTCACCGAGCGGACCCTGAATGTTTCCGAATGGCTTGCACGGCCCCCGATTTTTGCATAGGGAAACCGGCGAATTCAGCTAGTATCGATCGGCCGGCGCCTTCGAGGATGTACCGGCGGTCATGAGAGGCGGATCATGAAAGCCATCCCAGCAATCTCCCTCAGCCTGTTTTTCGCTGTTCTGACAATCGGGCTCCTGCCTCAGGGAGCAGCTTATGCCCAGTCCGCCAGCTGCGCGATTTCGCGGGCGGCGAATGGCAACCAGATCTTCCGCTGCCCTGGCGGCGTCAATATAACCGCCGAACGCGGAGCATCGTTCACACTCATCGATCGCAATCGCGACGGCAGCCCGGATTCCCTGTCATTGCGCAGCAAGGCTGCCCTTGTCGACGTGGACAGCAGCCAGCATCGCGGCGGTTTCCAGGTGGTGACGCCGCAGGCGATCGCGGCCGTTCGCGGCACCCAATGGGCCGTCGATGTCAAAGGCGGCACGACCTCCGTACTGGTCACACGCGGCCGCGTCGGCGTACGCCGTCCGGCAGGGGCAGCCGTCGTGCTTGGACCGGGCGAGGGCGTAGACGTGACGCGCGGAACGGCTGCGCTCACCGTTCGCACCTGGCCGGCGCCCCGCGTCGCGGCTCTTCTTTCACGCCTCGGTCAATAAGCGGTCTCATGAACCACCGGCTTCCGACAGTGATCGCACTGCTGCTCGCCGGTCTGTGGGGCGCTTCCCTCGGCTATTTCCATCTGCAGCAGCAGTCGAACTCCGGCCTGATCGAGCGTGTGGAAGCCACGCTGGTCGATCTGCGCAGCATGATCGTCGGTGTCCGGTCTCCGCCCGATATTGTTTCCATTATCGCGATCGATGACCGCACCGCCGCGGCACATGGCTATCCGCTCAAGCGGGATACGCTTGCACAACTCGTAACCTCCATCGGGGCGTTGAAACCAAGGGCGCTGGCTCTCGATATACTGCTCGTCGATCCCGGCACGGAGGAAGGGGATGCGGCGCTCGCAACGGCGATCAAATCCGCGCCCAGCATCATCGCCGGCGCCGCGACCTTTCCACAAAGTCTCCAGTCGGTGACGGCAAATGCCGAGGATCCGCTTGCAACGGTACCCGAAGCACAGCAGCTTCTGCTGCCGCAGCCGCGCTTCGTGGAGGCTGCGCCACTCGGCATCGTCAATGTCGCGACGGACCAGAGCGGCGTGCCGCGTTTCATCCCGCTGTTTTCTCGCGCCGCCGACCGTCTGGACGCAGCCTTTCCTTTGCGCGCGGCCTCGATTGCGCTCGGGGCCGAACCCTTGATCGAAAACGATGGCATCCGGCTCGGTGCTCACCGCATTCCAACGGATACGGGCCAGCGCCTGCCGCTGACGTTCTATGGTCCTGCGGGCAGCATCAGCACCTTCAGCGCTGCCGATGCGCTCGATGGCAAGCTGCCGGCGGATGCCATCACCGGCAAGGTTGTGGTGATCGGCGCAACAGTCACCGGCGGCGGCGATGTCTTTCCCACACCGTTCGATCCCATCCTGCCGGGTGTCGAAGTCATGTCGACGGCAATCACCCATCTGATCGCCGGCGATGGCATGGTTCGCGACAGCAGAACACGGCAGGCGGATGCCGGCATTGCGACGGCCTTGCCTGTTCTCCTGGTCGCGCTGGTCGCGTGGCGCCGCAGCGCTCTCGGCTTTATCATCATATGCCTCACGGTCATTGCCTGGGCGATGCTCAACCTTGCCGCTTTCGCGAACGGTTACTGGCTGAGTGCTGCATTGCCGATTGCGGCTGCACTCCCGCCTGCGATTATTTTCGGCGCCGCAGAACTCTGGCGCGATCGCCGCCGTGCGCGGCACTTTGCCGATCAATCCGAGCGCCTGCAGCGCATCGAGGCGCCTGGCCTCGGGGAGTGGCTGGCGCGCGACCCGGCGTTCCTGGCCGAGCCCGTGCGGCAGAATGCTTCCGTCGTCTTCATCGATCTCTCGGGCTTCACCGGCCTCAGCGAAGCGGTTGGACCGGCCATGGTGCGCGAGATCCTCAGCGGCTTCTTTGAACTGATCGATGAGGAAGTACGGCTTCTCGGCGGGGCGATCACCAGCTTCATGGGCGACGGCGCCATGATCCTCTTCGGATTGCCGGCACCGGCGGCGGACGATGCGGCGCGGGCCGCAGCCTGCGCCATACGGCTTGCCGATCGCACGCGCCTCTTCCTCGCAGGCCATCCTGAGCTTCGGCGCAGGAAGATAGGCTTCAAGCTCGGCGCCCATTGCGGCCCGATCGTCGCTTCGCGTCTTGGCACCGGCGACCGGCAGCAGATCACCGCGACGGGCGATACCGTCAATGTCGCGCAGCGGCTGATGGAAGTGGCGGCAAGCCGCGGTGCGGAGCTTGCACTCAGCGCCGGACTGCTCGACGCCGCCGGTCCCGATGCCATTCCCTTGCACACGGGCCGGTTGGCCGGACCGTTCGATACGAAACTCCGCGGCCGCTCCGGCGGCATCGCCATCTACACATGGCGCGGCGAGACACTTTGACATTCGCAGCCGGAGCGAGTAGGAACGGCCCAACTCTTCGGCCGGACGTTTCCGGCTACGGCGCTCGCTGCGCCTGACAGCTCCGAAAGATCGAACAAATGACTGACTATAACGGCGTCTCTCCGGCGATCGCCAAGGCGTTGCAGAAGCGCGGCTATACAGAACTTACCCCCGTCCAGAAGGCGATGCTCGATCCGGCGCTCGCAGAATCTGACGCTCTCGTTTCCGCCCAGACCGGCTCGGGCAAGACCGTTGCCTTCGGCCTGGCGCTTGCGCCGACGCTGCTTGAAGGCGCCGAGCGTTTCGGGCCAGCCGCCGCACCTCTTGCTCTCGTGATCGCGCCGACGCGCGAACTGGCACTGCAGGTCAAGCGCGAGTTGGAATGGCTCTACGAAATGGCAGGCGCCGTGATCGTCAGCTGCGTCGGCGGCATGGATATCCGCAGCGAGCGCCGTGCGCTGGAACGCGGTGCGCATATCGTCGTTGGCACGCCGGGACGTCTCTGCGACCACATCCGCCGCCATGCGCTCAACATGAGCGAACTCAAGGCTGCCGTGCTGGATGAGGCAGACGAGATGCTCGATCTCGGCTTCCGCGAAGATCTGGAATTCATCCTCGAAGCGGCGCCCGATGAGCGCCGTACCCTGATGTTCTCGGCAACGGTTCCAGCTGCGATCGCCAAGCTCGCCAAGAGCTATCAGCGCGATGCCGTGCGCATCAGCACGCAGGCGGAAGAGAAGCAGCATATCGATATCGACTATCGCGCGCTCGTCGTTTCTCCAAGCGACCGTGAAAACGCTATCATCAACGTGCTGCGTTATTACGAGGCGCGCAATGCGATTGTCTTCTGTTCGACGCGTGCGGCCGTCAATCACCTGACGGCACGGTTCCACAACCGCAATTTCAATGTCGTGGCACTCTCCGGCGAATTGACCCAGAACGAGCGCAGCCATGCGCTGCAGGCTATGCGCGACGGACGCGCGCGTGTCTGCATCGCAACCGATGTCGCCGCACGCGGCATCGACCTGCCGGGCCTCGATCTCGTCGTGCATGCCGACCTGCCGACCAATCCGGAAACGCTGCTGCATCGCAGCGGCCGTACGGGCCGTGCGGGACGCAAGGGCGTCAGCGCGCTCATCGTGCCGCTCAACGTTCGCCGCAAGGCAGAGCGACTGCTGGAAAATGCCGGCATCAATGCCACCTGGGCACGTCCGCCGTCCGTCGAAGAAGTGACTGAACGCGACGACGAGCGGCTGCTCGCAGATCCGATCTTTGCCGACAAGCCGCAGGATGAAGAACAGGATCTCGTACAGAAGCTGATCGCCAGCCATGGTGCGGAGACGCTTGCCGCCGCTTTCGTGCGCCTCTACCGCGCCAATCAGTCGGCGCCGGAAGACCTGATCGAGGTTTCTGTGCAGGACGACCGCGCCCGCAAACGCCGCGACAACGGCGAGGCACGCGAATTTGCTCCGGCGCAGAAGGGACCGCGCGACGACTTCGGTCCGAGCGTCTGGTTCTCGGTCTCCGTTGGCCGCAAGCAGAATGCCGAGCCGCGCTGGCTGATCCCGATGCTCTGCCGCAACGGCAATCTCACGAAGCGTGAGATTGGCGCCATCAAGATGCAGCCGGATGAAACCTTTGTGGAAATTGCTGCTGATAGCGCCGATGGCTTTCTCGGCGCGCTCGGCCCGAACAAGACGATGGAACGCGGTATCCGCGTGGTCAGGCTGAACGGCATGCCCGATTTCAGCAAACCGGCTGCCAAACCCTTTGCCAAGAAGCCGTTCGAGGATCGTGGCGATGATCGTTTCCGCGGCGACAAGCCGAAGGGCAAGTTCGGCAAGGACAGGCCCGCCAGCGCCGAGCGTCAGGACGACAAGCCCTGGACGAAGAAAGGCCCGAAGCCGAAATTCGAAGGCGGCAAGTTCGAAGGCGGCAAGGGCAAGTTCGGCAAGAAAAAGGACCGCTAACGCAGTCGCCGGCCGCACTGGTAAGGCAATGCGGCCGGCATGCGGCAAAGGTCTCAGATATGTTCGTCTTGACCGGCTGCTGCGAGGATGAGATCGGCGACGGCGCGCGGCTGCGAGATCAGCGAAGCGTGGCTGGCGTCGAGCTCCACAGTCGTCGCATTCATGCGCTTTGCCATGAAGCGTTCGAGATCGGGATTGATGGTGCGGTCGTTCTTCGAAACGGCATACCATGACGGCTTGGAGCGCCAGGCGGCAACCGTCGTCTTGGCAGTGAACAGCGTATCGGAAATGCGGCCCTGCACGGCATAGAGCGCCTTAGCGCGGGCAACTGGCAGATCGCCGGCGAAGTCTCTCACGAAAGCTTCCTCGCTCAACTGGGCGTAACCGCCATTGCGAACAAGGCCGGCACTGGCCGGCGGCGTCGGATATTGCTTGGCAAGCGCGGTATAATCCTCGCCGGCATCCGGCGCGCGAGCGGCGATGTAGACGAGCGCGGTGACCTTGGGATCGACACCAGCTTCAGTGACGAGCATGCCGGAATAGGAATGGCCAACAAGCACGGTCGGACCATCCATCAGTGCCAGGATACGCTTGGTGGCTTCGACGTCGTCGGCAAAAGAGGTGAGGGGGTTTTGAACGGCCATCACGTTCAGACCGGCGGCCTGCAGATGAGGGATGACATCCAGCCAGCAGGATGCATCGGCATAAGCGCCATGGACGAGAACGACATTCTTTGCCTTGGTTACGGTGGCGGCCCGGCTGGCGGCCGGAAACATGCTGAGTGCGGCCCCTGCAACGAGAGCGGCCGAGAATGAGCGTCTGGTGATCGGTTGCATAAGTTCCTCCAGCTTTAGAAAATAGGGGCGAACCCCTGGGGGATCGCGTGTGGAAATTACGCGGGGGCGCGGGCTTCCATAACTATACAAAGGTCCAGCGAGGTATTATGCCGTCCGGGCGGCCTGAAGGCCTGTCGCAACGAGGCAATCGATAGTAGATGAGACCGGCGTCCACAGATGATCGTCTCGACCTGACGGCCTTCATCAAGGCGAACCTGCCGCTTTCGGAAGTGCCTTCCATACCTAAGGTCAGGCTGCATACGGCGACACCGAGGAGCGGCCTCTATCGGCTTGCAATGGCTGATGATTCCGATCTGATGCCGCCCTACTGGGCCTATCCCTGGGCAGGTGGCGCCGTGCTTGCGCGCTATCTCTTCGACCATCCCGAAACGGTTGCCGGCAAACGCATCATCGATCTCGGCACAGGCTCCGGTCTTGTCGCCATAGCGGCAATGAAATGCGGTGCAGCACATGCTCTGGCCGTTGATATAGATGACAAGGCGATTGCTGCTACGCTGATGAACGCTGCAGCGAATGGTGTCATGATCGACACGGAACTCGGCGACATCATGGGAGATGCTCCGCCTGCTGCCGAGGTAATGCTGGCCGGTGACATCTTCTATGACGAGGCGTTGGCGGGGCGTGTCCTGCCGTTTCTCGAACGCTGCCGCATGGCCGGTCTCGATGTGCTCGTCGGCGATCCCGGCAGGGCGCCCCTTCCCACGAACTCACTGCTGCGGCTTGCAAACTATGCGGTGCCGGATTTTGGCGGAGCCCAGAGCCTCTCGACCGCCGACAGCGCTGTTTTCCGACTGAAGTGAACCGAGAAAAGTTCATCGCTTGAAACGACGCACCAATCACACTTTCGTCTTGCGCCACAATAGATGACATGTCATTTATTGCTATCCCATCGATATTGACATGACCGACGACAAGATCACAACCTCATTCGGGAGCCTCATCTCCCAGACCGCTCGCTACTGGCGGCGTGTCGCCAATCTGCGTTTGCAGCCTTTCGGGCTGACGGAAGCGACATGGCTGCCGCTGCTGCGTATCGCCCGCTCGCCGACGCCGATGCACCAGAAGGAACTGGCCGCCTCGCTCTCACTCGACAATTCCTCCGTCGTACGCCTGATCGATAATCTGGAGAAGGCGGGACTGGTCGAGCGACGCGAAGGTGAAGACAGGCGTGCAAAGGAAATCCTGCTGACGGAAGAGGGCAGGAGGACCGTGGAGGCGGTCGAACGCGTGGCGCAGGGCATCCGCGAGGAGGCGCTTGCCTTGGTGCCGCGCGAGGACATCGAAACCACGTGGCGCGTGCTCGATCACATCAGCGACGTGCTTGCCCGGCAGCTCGAGGAACCAGAACAGTGAATACGCATCCAGGCCCGATGAGCGAAGCGCGACCACTTGGCGCAAAGCGTCACATACCGGTCTGGCTGCTCGGGCTCATCACCTTCAGTGGCACTCTGGCCATGCATATTTTCGTGCCTGCGCTTCCGGCAGCGGCCACCGATCTCGGTGCCTCGATCGGCGAGATGCAACTGACCGTCAGTCTCTACATTTTCGGCCTTGCCGTCGGTCAGCTCGTTTATGGTCCGCTTTCGGATCGCTACGGACGCCGGCCGGTGCTGATGAGCGGGCTTGTGCTCTATACGCTCGCCGGCGTCGCCGCGCTTGTCTCGCCCGGCGTGCATGCGCTGATCGCAGCCAGGCTCTTCCAGGCTTTCGGTGGCTGCGCCGGGCTTGTCATTGCCCGCGCCATCGTACGCGACACCTCCAGCCCCGATGAAACGGCCAAGCGGCTTGCGATCATGAACCTGATGGTCACGGTCGGGCCGGGGCTTGCCCCCATCGTCGGCGGCGCGCTTGCTTCTACGCTCGGCTGGCGTTCGATCTTCGTGGCCCTCTGCGCGCTCGGCATCGTCAATCTGCTGCTGACATGGCGCAAGGTGCCGGAAACTGGCATCCGCAACTCCGAGGCTTCCATGAAGTCACTGAGCCGTGACTATCTGGGGCTGCTCGCGTCGCGCTCATTCGTCGGCTATGCCGTTGGCGGCGGCTGTGCGACGACCTCCATGTATGCCTTCACGGCATCCGCCCCGTTCATCGTCATCAACGAGCTTGGCCGCCCGGCAACGGAGGTCGGCATTTGTCTTGCACTGTTGATCTTCGGCTACTGGATCGGCAGCATGATCGCCACGCGGCTGATCGGCCGGTTTGCGATGAAGCGACTGATGGTGATTTCCAATCTCGTCAGCATTGCTGCCGCACTGGTCTTCTTCGGCCTCGCCGTGAGCCATCATCTGACGCTTCTGCCGATGATGGCTGCGATCATGGTCTATACGATCGGCGCGGGCGTGGCCTCGCCCAATGCGCTGACGCTCGCCGTCAGCGTCAATCCGAAAGTCACCGGCTCGGCCTCCGGCCTCTACGGCTCGACGCAGATGGCCGTCGGCGCCATCTGCAGCGCGCTTTCGGGCATAGGCGGTGACCCCGGACTTGCCGCCGCGACCGTCATCCTCGGCGCAAGTGTGCTGGCACAGCTCTGCTTCTGGCTTGCGGTCGCCTCAGGAAATGTCAGGCGAGGAGATCTGGCCGCAGAAGCATGACCGGGCAGGTGGCTCCCGCCGGCAGTTCCGGCGCATGCGGCGGGCGAATGATGAGGCAGTCCGAAAGGGCGAAGGTCTTCATCATCGATGAATCCTGCTTGTCGAAGGGTTCGACAAGCCAGCCGCCAGCGGCGGATTTCGAGAGCTTGGCGCGCACATAGTCCTGACGGTGATCATTGGCGCGCAGCGTGACGGCGGCCTCCACCATCGTCTCGCGCGGGACCGATGGCAGCGAGCCAAGCTTACGGATCAGCGGCTCCAGAAAGAGCAGCGAGCAGACGAGGCTCGAGACGGGATTGCCGGGCAGGCCGAGAACATGGGTGTTTCCGAAACTGCCGACCATCAGCGGCTTGCCGGGACGCATGGCGATGCGCCAGAAATCGAGCTTCATGCCGGCTTCGATCAATGTCGCCTGCACCAGATCATGATCGCCGACCGAGGCGCCACCGAGGGTGACGATCACATCGACTTTCGCATTGCGCGCCTTGTCGATCGCTGCCGTGATCTTCGCCTTGTCATCAGGCACGATGCCGAGATCGAGCACGTCGGCACCGGCGCGGCGGGCAAGGGCAGCGACGCCAAAGGTGTTGGAGGCGATGATCTGTGAGGGACCAGGCGTGCTTCCGGGCGGCAGAAGTTCGTCGCCGGTCGCAAGAATGGCGATGAGGGGACGGCGCAACACCTCGACATCGGGCCGGTTCATGCCGGCCGCGACCGTCAGCCGCGAGAAATCGAGGATCGTACCGGCGGGCAACACCACTTCGCCTTCAGTGAAATCCTGACCGCGCGGGCGAACATGCTGGTTCTGCCGCACCGGGAAATTGCTTCTGATACCGCCTTCGATCTTTTCCGCGTCCTCCTGCAACAACACGCTATCGGCACCCGACGGTACAGGTGCGCCGGTGAAAATGCGGACGGCCTCGCCCGGACCAACGCTACCTTCGAAACCGTGGCCGGCAGACGATGTGCCGATGACCTTCAGAACGGCGCCTGGCTCCGGCGCATCCTTACGGCGCAGCGCATAGCCATCCATGGCGGAGGAGTTGAACGGCGGTTGGGTCAGACCTGCCGTGAGGTCGGCGGCCAGAACGCGACCCTCAGCCTCTGCGAGCGGCAGCGTTTCGGACGCCATGACGGGCGCGGCACTGGACAGCAGGCGGCTTAAGGCCTCGGCGACCGGCAGAAGGTTCATCTTGCCTCCGGATGGCGGAAATCTCCGGATTTGCCGCCGGATTTTTCAAGCAACCTGACACCGCCGATCTCCATCGCCTTGTCGGCGGCCTTGGCCATGTCGTAGATCGTCAGGCATGCGACGGAGACAGCAGTCAGCGCTTCCATCTCCACACCGGTCTTGCCGGTGAGCTTGGCAGTGGCCGTGACCCGCAGGCCGGGCAGGTCGGCATCTTCTTCGATCTCGACCGTGACCTTTGTCAGCATAAGCGGATGGCAGAGAGGAATGAGGTCGGCCGTCCGCTTGGCGGCCATGATGCCGGCAAGGCGAGCGGTACCGATGACGTCGCCCTTCTTGGCATTGCCTTGACGAATGAGCGAAAGCGTCTCCGGCGCCATTTTCACGTGGCCTTCGGCAGTGGCGATGCGCACGGTCTCGGCCTTGTTGGAAACATCGACCATATGCGCCTCGCCGGAGGCACCGATATGGGTGAGGCCTGGCTTTTCGCCGCTCATGCTCATTCGGCCGCGATTGCGGCTTCGCCTGTCAGGAGAGTGCGTGTGGCGGCCGCGACGTCATCTTTGCGCATCAGGCTTTCGCCGACGAGGAAGGTGTTGATCCTGACGGCCTGCAGACGCTTGCAATCCTCATGGGTGAAGATGCCGCTTTCGCCGACAAGAAGACGATCGTCAGGAACCATTGCAGCCAGCGTCTCGCTGACGGCGAGGCTGACTTCGAAGGTGCGCAGGTTGCGGTTGTTGATACCGACGAGCGGCGAAGACAGCTTGAGCGCACGTTCCATTTCCGGCGCATCGTGGACTTCGACCAGCACATCCATGCCAAGCGAGAAGGCTTCGTCCTGCAGGCGCTCGGCATCGTCGTCGCTGAGCGAGGCCATGATGAGCAGGATGCAGTCGGCACCCCAGGCGCGGGCTTCATGGACCTGATAGGTCTCGAACATGAAATCCTTGCGCAGTGCGGGCAGGGCGCAGGCGGCGCGCGCTGCCGTCAGAAACTCCGGTGCGCCCTGGAAGCTCGGCGTATCGGTCAGCACGGAAAGGCAGGCAGCACCACCGGCTTCGTAAGCCCTGGCGAGAGCAGGCGGATCGAAATCGGGACGGATGAGCCCCTTGGAGGGGCTTGCCTTCTTGATCTCGGCGATCAGGCCGAATTCTCCGGCGTCGCGCTTGGCGATGAGCGCCTTGTGGAAACCGCGCGGGGCGGACTGCCCTGCCTGCATGGCCTTGAGATCGGCAAGCGAGGTCCTTGCCTTGGCGGCAGCGATTTCCTCGCGCTTGTAGGCTTCGATCTTCTTCAGGATATCGGTCATGAGACGATCCTAGTCGATATCGTTGGATACGGCGATCAGTTTATCGAGCGCAGATGCCGTTGCGCCGCTATCGAGCGATTCCGTTGCAAGCGTCATGCCGTCACGGATCGTCTCTGCCTTGCCTGCGATGACGAGGGACGCGGCGGCATTGGCGAGCGCAATATCGCGGTAAGCGTTCTTGGCGCCACCGAGCACCTCGCGCAGCGCTGCAGCATTGACGGTGCCGTCGCCGCCCTTGATCTCGGCGAGCACGCGAGGCGCCACACCGAAATCAGCAGGCGAAAGCTCGAAGGTACGGATTTTGCCGTTTTCGAGCGCTGCAACGCTGGTCGTGCCGGTCGTCGTGATTTCATCAAGGCCGTCGCCATGGACGACCCACACACTCTCGGCGCCGAGGTCGCGCATGACTTCGGCAAGCGGTACCACCCATTGCGGCGCGAAGACGCCGAGAAGCTGGCGCTTGACGCCGGCCGGATTGGAGAGGGGACCGAGCAGGTTGAAGATGGTACGCGTTCCGAGTTCGACGCGCGTCGGCCCGACATGGCGCATGGCCGAATGATGCTGCTGCGCGAACATGAAGCCGACACCAGCTTCTGCAATGCAGCGGGAGATCATCTCCGGGGTAACCTCGAGATTGACGCCAAGCGCCGCAAGGCTGTCGGCGGCGCCGGATTTTGAGCTCAGCGCGCGGTTTCCGTGCTTGGCGACCGGAACGCCCGCGCCGGCGACGATCAGCGCCGCCAGCGTCGATATGTTGTAGGTGCCGCTGGCATCACCGCCTGTGCCGACAATATCGATCGCGTCGGCAGGCGCTTCCACCCGCAGCATCTTGGAGCGCATCGTGGTGACGGCGCCAACGATCTCGTCGACCGTCTCTCCGCGAACGCGAAGCGCCATCAGGAAGCCGCCGATCTGCGAAGGCGTTGCCTGGCCGGACATCAGGATATCGAAGGCCTGGCGGGCCTCGTCACGGGTCAGGGGCTCGCGGCTTGCTGCCTTGGCCAGAAGCGGCTTCAGATCGGTCATGCGTCGCTTCCCCCTAGCGGACGGTCGCCTGTTCGGCGAGTTTCTGGTTGACCTGTGTACCGTACTGGCTCTGCAACAGGTTGACCATCTGATCCAGAATATCGTCGCCGGCGGCATTTGCCATGGCGGTGATCTGCTGGTCGCGGTTATCAAGGGCATCGGTCGTCGGTTGGTCGTTGACCTCGGTCACCTTCAGCAGGATCTGGGTGCTCGGGTCGGCGCCAACGGCTGCTGCCACGGTATCGACAGGGCCAGAGAAGGCTGCGTTGATGCCGGCGCGACCGAGAACCGGATCGTCGGTCGAGCGGGTAAAGCCGCTCTTGCTTTCGACGGCGATTCCGAGCGGCGTGGCGATATCGGCAAGCGACGTGCCCTTCTGCGCCTCGGCCTTCAACTCGGCTGCCTTCTTGGCAAGCTCGGCCTTCTGCTGCTCGGCGGTCCAGTCCTGAACGGCCTTGTCGCGCACTTCGGCAAGCGGGCGGTCACGCTCGGGCATGATGTCGCGGACATCAAACCAGACATAGCCGTCATTGCCGACGGAAATGGCAACCGCATCGGCGCCGACATCGGTCTTGAAGGCTTCGGCCAGAAGCTGCTGCTGCGCCGGGATATCCTTTACCGGATTGCCGTCCTTGTCGGCACCCGTCATGTCGATGGCGTCGATGACGACGGCCTTCAGCTTGAGCTGGTTGGCGATCTCTTCAAGAGATGTGCCGCCGGCGCGCATATCCTCGATACGGTCGTGAACGTTGATCACTTCCTGCGAAGCATTGGCGACCGAAAGCTGCTTGCGGAGCTCTTCCTTGACCTCGTCGAAGCTTTTGGTGGTCTCCGGCTTGATGTTGGTCACGCGCAGGATCACAGGACCAAAGCTGCCGTCGACGACAGGCGTCGTGCCGCCATCGGTCTTGACGGCGAAGGCGGCGTCGGCAACGGCCTGATCCGGAACCTTGTCCTTGGTGAATTCTCCGAGCAGCACGTCGCCCGCAGTCTTGCCCTGATCGGTAACGAGCTGATCGAAACTCGTACCGGTCTTCAGCGCGGTCTCGGCCGCATTGGCGAGATCCTTGCTGGCAAAGGTCAACTGTTCCAGCGTGCGGCTTTCCGGCGTCGTGTAAGCCGCCTTGGCCTTGTCGAAGGCTTCCTTAATCTGGTCGTCGGTGACGGTCGCGGGATCGGCGATATCATCCGGCTGAAGCTTCAGATAGGCGATCTTGCGATATTCCGGTGCGCGGTAGCGCTGCTTGGCATCTTCGAACCATTTGGAGAGCACGTCATCGGCCGGCGCCTTGATCGGCTCGATATTGGCGTTCGTAAGCAGCAGGTAATCGACGCTGCGGCTCTCACTGCCATAGAGTTTCAGCGCGTTGACGAGCGTCGCGGGCGCCTGGAAGCCGTTGGCAACGGCTTCGATGATCTGGCTGCGGACAGCCTGCTTGCTGCGATCCTTGATATAGTCGTCTTCCCGAATGCCGGCATTGCGCAGACGCGAGGTGAAGAGCGAGCGGTCGAACTGGCCGTTGACTGCCTTGAAAGCCGGATCGTCACCGATCAGCTGAGCAAGACGGTCCTCGGAAAGACCGAGCCCCATGTCATCGGCAAGCTGATCAAGCGAGGCGCCGGCAACGAGCTGGGCGAGGACCTGCTGTTCAACGCCGAAAGCGCGCGCCTGCTCGGGTGTGAGCCGCATGCCGAACTGCTGGCTCAGAGACGCAATCTGACGCTGATAGGCGAGGCGGAATTCGTTGACGTCCACATGCTGGTCGCCGACGGTGACCACCGTCGTGCTGTTGCCGCCGCTTATCAGCTCACGCGACACGCCCCAGATGCCGAAGGAGGCGACGAGGAGGAGCAGGAGCAGCTTGGCAACCCAGGTCTGAGCAGCTCTTCTCAGAAAATGGAACATGGAAACGCAAACCTCGCATTATCATTGGCCCCGGAAGGGCAGACATTCGTCGTTCCATAAAACAAAGCTGCGAGGAAATGAAGGCTTGTCGCACGAAAAGCTTGCGAGGCTTGCACACGCTCTCGCTGACCCGCCGCGAGCGACAAAAGATGCTACATTGCGGAACCTTTCCAGTCTTCATTTCGTTGAAGCGGCATTCCATCAAACAGGAGCAGACCATGGCCGAATTGAAAACCGCTTCCGCCGAATCCACCGCTGCGCGCGTCAAGGCTGAAGTTGCCGCCGAAGATCTGTCCGCGCAGGTTGCTGCGTTGCGCGAGGATCTGGCCCGCCTTTCGGAGAGCGTGATCGCGCTGGGGCAGGGCGCAAAGACCGCAGTGGCCGACGAAGCCTCTGTCATGACCGAGCGCGTCCGCGACAAGGTGCGTGAAGAGCCCCTGACCGCAATTGCCATCACGGCAGGCGTCGCCTATCTCTTCGGTCTCCTCAGCCGCCGATAATGAAAAAAGCCGGACGCAGGACGTCCGGCTTTTCAATCTTTCCAGCGATCTTTCCGTGTCAGGTCAGCGGCGGACGAGGCGCCCGAGCGCGATCAGGATGCATGCCCCGACAAAACCCGTGACCAGGTATCCGAGCCAGCCGGTCAACGGCTGGATATGAAGGATACCGAGAATCCAGTTGGCGACAATCGCGCCGATGATGCCGAGCAATATGTTCATGAACACGCCCATGTTGCTGTTCATGAATTTCTCCGCCAGCCATCCGGCGAAGCCGCCGATGATGATGGCTGCAATCCAACCCACACCTTCGTTTTCCATAGTGATCTCCCTCCTAGGCAAAACGTGAAATAAAACGCGCACAATCGAAATAAGTTCCGTCGCGGCAGCGGTTTGCCGGCGTCAGGGATGAAGCACCGTCACTGGCGTCGAGAGTGCGTGTGTCGCGATCTGAAACATCAGGCCGGAAAAGGCCAATGCGGCAAAGCCAGCCGGCATCAGCAAGCTCTTATTGAACATCATATCCTCCCTTTATTGGGAGCAAGCATAGTTTATCGCCTCAACTGCGCAAGCCGCTCATTAATAAGTAGTTAAGCATGAAATTTAAGTAAAATTGCCACGTCATTACATGCGCTAGACCTAATATTAAATCACCTGGAACCGGAGCATTCTCAATTTGCATTATCAGAGAAGAAACTTTGGTCGATAGGATCTCTACGGCTCTCGCTCGATCAAAGCCGGCGGACGACAGAAGATTGTCTATCCGGCAAGTCTTGCCACCCTCTGCCCGATGGCGAGCGAGGCGGTCAGGCCGGGGCTTTCAATTCCGTAGAGTGCCACGTAGGCGGGGTGACCGGTTTGCTCCGGCCCCTGGATCACAAAGTCGCCGCTGCCGCCTATGGCTGGTCCGGCGATTTTCGGACGGATACCCGAATAGGCGGGCTGCAGCGCGCCATCCGCCAGATTGGGCCAATAGCGGCGGATTGCGGAATAGAATTTGTCTGCGCGGCGCGGATCGACGTCATAGTCAATCGTCTCGATCCACTCGACATCAGGACCGAAACGTGCCTGGCCAGCAAGGTCGAGTGTCAGATGCACTCCGAGACCGCCGGGCTCAGGGACGGGGTAGATCAGTTGCGTTGCGGGCGCACCGCCGGACAGAGCGAAATAACATCCCTTGGCGTAGTGACGCGGCGGGATCGTGCCGGCGTCCAGGCCGGACAGGCTTTCTGACAGCGCCCAGGCATTCAGGCCGGCGGCATTGACCACAAGGCGTGTCTCGATCTCTACCGGATCGCGGCCGCCGACTGCGAGGCGAACCTTGTCGGCAGTGAACTCACCGTCGATGACTGGAGAATTGCAGATAACGGCTCCGCCATTCGCCTCTATATCCGTGATGTAGGCCTGCATGAGGCTATGGCTGTCGATAATGCCGGTTGACGGCGAGACAAGTGCGGCGAAGCCCCTGATCTGTGCTTGCCTGCGGGCAAGCTCCGCAGCATCGATCAGATAGCAGTCTTCGACGCCGTTGGCGGCAGCCTGCCTCGACAGCTTTTCAAGATATCCAACCTCCTCCTCATTCGCCGCGACAACGAGTTTGCCGCAGGCCCTGTGGGGGATATTTCTCTCCCGGCAATAGTCGTAAAGCCGATGTTTTCCGGCAACGCAGAGTTCAGCCTTCAAGCTGCCGGTGGCATAGTAGAGCCCGGCATGGATGACCTCGCTGTTGCGGGCCGATGTAATGCTGCCGGTTATCGGCTCCGCCTCGAGAAGAACCACGTCGCGGCCGGACATTGCAAGTTCGCGCGCGACCGCAAGCCCCACGACCCCTCCGCCGACGACGACGCAGTCGAGGTCCAGTACCTCCGCCATGCAATTCCCCTCCATCCTCCACCTGCGTTACTGAACTCGCCGTTTTGGGAGCCCGGACAACGCAATCCAGCTTTCAGATATCGTTCGGGCGAACCTATCCCAAAATCAAGAGGATGATGAAATACGATTTGAGGCGCCTAGCCCGGGTCGTCTTCGCCGGAACAAGCGATGAGGAACTCGGCGACAGGAGGAGAAACAGCTAATAAATTCATTGACGGATGGCGGAAGAGGTGGGATTCGAACCCACGGTACGGTTTCCCGCACGCCGGTTTTCAAGACCGGTTCCTTAAACCACTCGGACACTCTTCCATCCAGTTGATCCGGTCCGTCCTTGCTGACAGGCCCTCGTTTTGACAAGGACTCGTCCCGCCGACGGCCAAATCGCGGTTTGGCTGGCTTTATAGCGGTTCGGATTTCAGCGTCAATGTGCTCTGACAGCTCCGACGGATAAACTGCCATAATGTGTCCTGCTGCGGGGCAGGACAATCGTGGTTGCCAAAAGGTACTGTCACGATCCGAAACGGTCCAACATGCGGAAATACATGCGCGATTTCATTCCCGCACAGATTAAAATCAACCAAATATTAACCATAATCATTAGAATTCTCGCTATCGTGCCGAAATCGTTCGCAAATTCGCCATGATATCCACAAGATTAAAGTCTCGTTAGGAAGGCACGGAATAAGGCACTCCAACTCATTCACGAGTGAGTTCCTTAACCATAACGGTCTTTGGTGGCGTGGGGCATATGAAACTGAATTACGGGGCGGCGTCTTTCGCAACGGCGGCACGGTGGCTGGCATTGTCGGCGGTGTGCGCAACGGTGGCGGCTTGCGGCACAACGCAGGCGGTTCCCAAGAA
This sequence comes from Sinorhizobium sp. B11, assembly GCA_039725955.1. Classification (NCBI taxonomy): domain Bacteria; kingdom Pseudomonadati; phylum Pseudomonadota; class Alphaproteobacteria; order Hyphomicrobiales; family Rhizobiaceae; genus Sinorhizobium; species Sinorhizobium sp. B11. The sequence continues at coordinate 1,858,122 of CP091034.1, read as the reverse complement.
GAAATCCCACGGCAAGGAATATTTCTCCGAAAGCGAGTATGGCGTCAAAGCCAGCCCGCGTGTTGCCAACGGCAACAATATCCCCAAGGGCGGTGGCCGCTACATGGTGGGCGATCCCTATGTGGTGAAGGGCAAGATGTATTACCCGAGGGAGGACTACTCCTATAACAAGGTGGGCATCGCTTCCTGGTACGGCTCTGCCTTCCACGGCCGCCTGACTGCGAACGGCGAAGTCTATGACCAGATGCATCTTTCCGCTGCGCATCCGACCTTTCCGCTGCCGAGCTATGCGCGTGTGACGAACGTTGAAACCGGTTCGTCCGTGATCGTCCGTGTCAACGACCGTGGTCCCTATCACGAAGGTCGCATCATCGACCTTTCGAACAAGACCGCATCCATGCTCGACCTGCAGCACAGCGGTACGGGCAACGTTCGGGTTCAGTATGTCGGCAAGGCGCCGCTCGACGGTCATGATATGCCCTATCTGATGGCTTCCTATGTTCCGAAGGGTAGCCGTCTTCCGGGCATCTATCCGGGCGGTGGGCAGATCGCGAGCGGCGTGATGGTTGCCTCAAACAGCAAGAAGATCACCGGCGACCAGTTGCAGAGCCTCGGCGGCTATTCCGACCCTTCGCCTGACAGCGTACCGGTGCCATTCTCGTCCGCTGCCTATGCGGGCAACTCGCCGAGCGCCAAATACAATGCGGCGCCGGCTCAGGCCCCCGTGCCGATGCGGGCGCCGGCAGGCGGCCATTTCCTGCAGCCGCCCCCGGCTTTCGCCAATGGCGCGCAGGCGATGGAACAGGCCGTGGTCCTGCCGGAAATCGGACCCATTCCCCTTGAACGCCCGAACGGCTGGTCGAAGGGCGCGTCGCTTGCGATGAACTATCAGGATGCGATCACCGTGAAGGTTCCGCTCGCATTCGATGCCGTGATGGTGCGAAATGACGGTCTGACGCAGGAATCCATTCTCGCCTCCTTCAAGCGCCAGAATGGCGGCAGCGCAAAGGCGCGATAAAGCCCAACGATAAAGTGTAATTGCATCGGCTTCCGGCTCGCTTTACCCTCCTGAGTCAACCCGCACCATCAATGGGAATTGCGATGTTGAAGCCGTTGCTTCGCCTTCTTGCATGCCTGCTTTTGCCTGCTTCTGCTGCCGTTGCGGCAGAAGGAACCGAGGCCGGTTTCGTCACCAAGGCCGCGCAGGCCTATATGATCGAGGCGTCGACCGGCACCGTGCTTCTCGCCAAGAACGAGAACCAGGTTTTCGCACCCGCCGCGCTTGCGAAGCTGATGACAATGGATCTCGTTTTCGATGCCGTCAGCAAGGGGCAGATTTCACTCGATACCGAATATCCCGTCTCCGAATACGCCTGGCGCACGGGCGGTGCGCCTTCGCGTGCCGCCACGATGTTTGCGGCGCTGAAATCGAGGGTTCGCGTCGAGGATCTGATCAAGGGTGTGGCGATCCAGGGCGCCAATGATGGCTGCATCATCCTTGCCGAGGGCATGGGCGGCAGCGAAGACCAGTTTGCGGCATCGATGACGCGTCGCGCACGCGATCTCGGCATGGACAAGGCCGTCTTCGGCAATTCAACCGGAATCCCGGATGGCAAGAGCAAGGTGACGGCAAGGGAACTGGTGACGCTCGCCACGAATCTGCAGACATCCTATCCCAATCTCTATTCCTATTTCGCCCAGCCTGACTTCGAGTGGAACAAGATCTTCCAGCGCAACCGTAATCCGCTGCTGGGCATGGATCTCGGAGCGGACGGTCTCGCGACCGGCTTCACGGAAGGCGAGGGCTATTCAATCGTCGCCTCCGTGCAGCGCAACGGACGGCGGCTCTTCCTAGCGCTTGCCGGCATCGCCTCCGACAAGGAGCGCACGGAAGAAGCCAAGCGCGTGCTGGAATGGGGGCTGACAGCCTTCGAGAGCCGTCAGGTCTTTGCAGACACGGAAGTCATCGGAGCGGCAAGTGTCTATGGCGGCACGGCGCGGACAGTTGATCTCGTCGCCAAGGCGCCGGTCAGCGTTTACATTCCGATCAACAATCCGGACCGGCTTGCTGCCCGCATCGTCTATCACTGGCCACTGATGGCGCCAGTCAAGGCGGATACGGAAGTCGGCACGCTGCGGATCGTTTCCGGCAACAGGATGCTGCGAGAAGTGCCGCTCTATACGGTGCAATCCGTGGAGGTGGGCTCGCTCAGCAGCCGTGCGATCGATGCGCTGCTCGAGCTTGGCGAATCGCTGTTCTTCTCCTGGCTATGGGACAAGTCCGAGCAGAGCTGACGCTTCTTTTCGGGCGCAGATAGCCGTAATTTGCCGGGGAAGGCGAATATGTCGCCGCGGCAAAAGGTTTCGCTGCGCACTATCTTCGGATAGATAGAGAAAGAGCGCGGCGCTCAGAATGCGGGAAAGTATCATTGTCATCCGGTAAGGGTTTGTTCGTTACGTTTGAAGGCGGAGAGGGCGCGGGCAAGTCCACGCAGATCCGCCGACTTGCCGAGGCATTGAAGGCCGATGGCCATGACGTGCTGCTGACCAGGGAACCGGGCGGTTCGCCAGGCGCCGAAGCGGTGCGCCATGTGCTGCTTTCAGGCGCGGCGGAAGCCTTCGGCACCCGCATGGAGGCGATCCTTTTTGCCGCTGCCCGCAATGATCATGTGGAAGAGATCATCCGCCCGGCGCTTTACACGGGCAAGATCGTGCTCTGCGACCGCTTCATGGATTCCTCGCGCGTCTATCAAGGCGTCACCGGCAATCTGGAACCTGATTTCATCGAGACGCTGCAGCGCATCGCCATCAACGGCGTCATGCCCGACTGTACGCTGATCCTCGATATTCCGGCCAAGCAGGGATTGGAGCGCGTCAGCAAGCGAAATGCCGACGGTCCCGACCGGTTCGAGAAGGAAACGCTCGAAACGCACGAGAAGCGCCGCGAGGCCTATCTGGACATCGCCGCGCGCGAGCCTGAACGCTGCCATGTCGTCAATGCCACGCAGACGGAAGAGGCGATCGCCGCGGAGATCGTTACCATCGTCAGGCAATTGCTGAAACCATCAGCCGAAGTTCGGATGCCGGAAGCGGCCCATCATGAGTGAGGAGAGACCCGGACTGCTCGACGGCGCCATATGGCCGGCCGAGAATACGAAGCTCTTCGGTCATGAAGAGGCAGAGGATTTCCTGGCGCAATTCTACCGCTCGGGCAAAGGACATCATGCAATCCTGATCGAGGGGCCGGAGGGCATCGGCAAGGCGACGCTGGCCTTCCGCTTCGCCAATCACGTTCTGTCGCATCCCCATCCCGCGGGCGCACCGCAGCGCATTGTCGATCCGGATCCAGCCTCGGCCGTCAGCCGACAGATCGCCTCGGGAGCCTCGCACAATCTCCTGCATCTTTCCCGCCCGGTCGACGAGAAGACCGGCAAGGTCAAATCGGCGATCACCATCGACGAAGTGCGCCGGGCCGGCAAATTCTTCTCGCAAACCTCAGGCACGGGCAACTGGCGTATCGTCATCATCGATCCCGCCGACGACATGAACCGGAATGCGGCAAACGCCATTCTGAAGATCCTCGAGGAGCCGCCGAAGCGCGCAATGTTCCTCGTTCTTTCACATGCGCCGGGCAAGTTGCTGCCGACGATCCGCTCGCGCTGCCTGCCGCTGAAGCTTGCGCCGCTCGACGATCGCGCCCTTGTTTCAGCCCTTGCCCATCTCGGCATCGAGGGGGAGGGGCAGGCCCTGCTTTCTGCCGCAAAGGGCAGTGTCGGCGAGGCTCTGAAACTGCTGAATTATGGCGGCGGCGAGATCATCCAGGCCTATAACGAGGTTCTGTCCTCCGAGGGACCTGCGGCACGCAAGGCCATGCATCGGCTTGCGGATGCACTTTCCGGCAGGGAGGCCGAGACGATCTTCGATTTCTTCGTCAGCCATGTCGGCGATGACGTGATGAACCGCGCGCGCCTTGCTGCCGTCGAGGGACAAATCGCGGCGGCCGACCGCCTTGCGCGGCTCTATTCCGAAATCACGGAGAAACTGACCATCTCCGGCGCTTACAATCTCGATCGCAAGCAGACGATCATGGAAGTGCTTTCCGAAATCAAGCAACCGCGCGCCTGAAGCGTCTTTGTTTTTAAGCATTTGCGGACGCGAAACCGCCGCACAGTTTGCAGGAATTCCTCCGGTCAGCCCGTCAGCAGCTTCCAGGCGACAATCGCCAACGTAATGGCGAGCACAATGCGGATGGTGCGTTCGTGCAGTTTGGGCGCAAGCAGGCTGCCGAGGATGATGCCGGGAATGGAACCGACGAGCAGGGCAAGGAGCATAGCCCAGTCGATCTCTCCAATGAACCAGTATCCCATACCGCCGATCAGGGTGAGCGGCACGGCGTGGACGATATCCGAACCGACGATCTCACGCACGTCGAGCCTGGGGTAGAGGATCAGCAGGATCGTCACGCCCAGAGCGCCGGCGCCGACCGATGTCAGCGTGACGAGCACACCGAGCACGAAGCCCAGAACGACGGTGAAGGCGACGATGCTTGCCGGCTTCGGCGGCATGCGCTCACCGATGGCACGACGAGCGAATTCAAGGATCTGACTGCGGAAAATCAGCATGATTGCGGTCATGACCAGCAGCCAGCCGAGCGCGGTGGTGATGGTATTCGTGACGCCAATGCTCTTACGGTCGACGCCGGCCATGAGCCAGAGCATCGACAGCGCGGCGGGCACGCTGCCGGCCGCGAGACTGCCGACGATCTTCCAGTTGACGCGTCCATGCATGCCGTGAACAGCCGTGCCGGCCGTCTTGGTGATTGCTGCATAGAGAAGGTCGGTCCCGACGGCGGTTGCCGGGTGGACACCGAAAAGGAGCACGAGCAGGGGCGTCATCAGCGAACCGCCGCCGACGCCGGTGATCCCGACCAACGCTCCCACCATGAGACCGGACAGGGAATAGAGAGGCTCGAACGTCAAATAAGCGCCTCCGAAGGCGCGCGGCCGTGACTATTCCGATCGATGAAAAATGGCACTTCGCGTCTGTCCCACCCCGTTGCCGGACAAGGGGTAGATGGCGCCCGAACGTGAGTCAAGTTCACGACCGAACGTCCGTGAAATCGTAGGCGGCCGCCAAACTTGATGTTTCGCTTGTGCGAGACATGCGCTAAGAGCGGCGGACGATTTATAGAGTAAGCCGGAATTGGCCGCCATGACAGACAAGACCCCCTTCTACATCACGACCGCGATCTCCTATCCCAACGGCAAGCCGCATATCGGCCATGCCTACGAGCTGATTGCGACCGATGCCATGGCGCGCTACCAGCGCCTCGACGGCAAGGATGTGTTCTTCCTGACGGGGACTGACGAACACGGCCAGAAGATGCAGCAGACGGCGCGCGCCGAAGGCATCACGGCGCAGGCGCTTGCCGACCGCAATTCCGGTGAATTCCAGGCGATGGCGAAGCTGCTCAATGCTTCGAACGACGACTTCATCCGCACCACGCAGGAGCGTCACCACGAGACTTCGCGCCACATCTGGAACCTGATGGCCGACAACGGCGATGTCTACAAGGACTCCTACGCCGGCTGGTACTCGGTGCGCGACGAAGCCTATTACCAGGAAAACGAAACCGAGTTGCGCGCCGACGGCGTGCGCTACGGGCCGCAGGGTACGCCAGTCGAATGGGTGGAAGAGGCGAGCTATTTCTTCAAGCTCTCCGAATACCAGGACCGGCTGCTGAAGCACTATGAGGAGAACCCCGATTTCATCGGTCCGGCCGAGCGCCGCAACGAGGTGATCTCCTTCGTCAAGTCGGGCCTCAAGGATCTGTCGATTTCGCGCACGACCTTCGATTGGGGTATCAAGGTACCGAACGACCCCGCCCATGTCATGTATGTCTGGGTCGACGCACTGACCAACTACATCACTGCCACGGGCTACATCGAAGACCGCAACGGACCGCGGGCGAAATACTGGCCGGCCGACGTGCATATCATCGGCAAGGACATCATCCGCTTCCACGCCGTCTATTGGCCGGCCTTCCTGATGTCGGCAAAGCTGCCGCTGCCGAAGCGCGTCTTCGCCCACGGCTTCCTGCTCAACAAGGGCGAGAAGATGTCGAAGTCGCTCGGCAATGTCGTTGATCCAGTGAATCTGGTGAACCATTTCGGTCTCGACCAGGTGCGCTATTTCTTCCTGCGCGAAGTCTCCTTCGGCCAGGACGGCAGCTACAGCGAAGAGGCGATCGGCACGCGTATCAATTCCGATCTTGCCAACGGCATCGGCAATCTTGCCAGCCGTTCGCTGTCGATGATCTTCAAGAATTGCGACGGCAAGATCCCGGAATGCGGACCTCTGACCGATGAGGACAAGGCAATGCTGGCCCAGGCCGATGCGCTGCATGCCTCGACAAGCGAAGACATGGGCAAGCAGCTCATTCACCGCGCGTTGGCCTCTATCATTACCGTCGTCTCCGAAACCGACCGCTACTTCGCCGGTCAGCAGCCTTGGGCGCTCAAGAAGACCGATCCGGCGCGCATGGGTACGGTGCTCTATGTAACCGCAGAAGTGGTGCGCCAGATCGCGATCCTGCTGCAGCCCTTCGTGCCGGAATCGGCCGGTAAGCTGCTCGACCTCGTGGCCGCTCCGACTGACAAGCGCGATTTCACGAGCCTTGGCGAAGCGGGCCGCCTGGTGCCGGGAACGCCGATCGAGGCGCCGACGCCGGTCTTCCCGCGCTACGTGGCTCCGGAGGCTTAAAGCCGTGCTGGTCGATACGCATTGCCATCTGGACTTTGCCGATTTCGATGCGGAGCGCGACGAGATCGTTTCACGTGCCCATGGGGCCGGTGTGGCGCAGATGGTGACGATCTGCACCCGCGTGCGCAAGCTCGACGGACTGCTCGCCATCACCGAGAAATATCCTTCCGTCTTCTGTTCGGTCGGCACGCATCCCAACAATGCGGGCGACGAACTGGATATCCAGACGGAAGATCTCGTTCGGCTCGCCAATGAACATCCGAAGGTCGTCGCGATCGGCGAGGCTGGCCTCGACTATTTCTATGACACGCAGAAGCCGGAGGACCAGCAGACCGGTTTTCGCCGCCATATTGCCGCTGCCCGGGAAACACAGCTTCCGCTCGTCATCCATAGCCGCAGCGCCGATGCCGACATGGCGGCGATCCTGACCGAGGAGACAGGGAAGGGGGCCTTCCCCTTCATCCTGCATTGCTTCTCGGCCGGCCCGGAGCTTGCGAAGACTGGCGTCGAGCTCGGCGGCTATATCTCCTTTTCGGGCATCCTGACCTTTCCGAAATCCGAAGAGCTGCGCGAGATCGCAAAGACCATTCCGCACGACCGGCTGCTTGTCGAAACCGATGCGCCGTATCTGGCACCCAAGCGCTGGCGCGGCAAGCGCAACGAGCCGTCATACGTCGTGAATACGGCCGAGGTATTGGCCGATACGATCGGCCTTCCCTACGAGGAAGTCGCACGGATCACGACTGACAACGCTTTCCGCCTGTTTTCAAAGATGCCGAGGATCTAGCGGCGTGACACGGCGGCTGCGGTTCACCATTCTCGGCTGCTCGTCATCACCCGGCGTGCCGCGCATTACAGGTGACTGGGGTGCCTGCAACCCCAACAATCCGAAGAATAAGAGAACACGCGCAGCCTTTATGGTTCAGCAGTTTTCGGCCAGCGGCGCGGCAACGACTGTCGTTATCGACACAGGTCCGGATTTTCGCGAGCAGATGATCAGGGCAGGGGTCGATCATGTGGACGCTGTCCTCTACACGCATCCGCATGCCGACCATATTCACGGCATCGACGATCTGCGCGGCTATTTCCACAATACCCGCCGCCGCGTGCCGATCTTTGCCGACCAGTTCACCATGGGCAGGTTACGGGAAGCATTCGGCTACTGCCTGGAAACGCCGCCGGGCAGCAATTACCCGCCGATAGTGCTGCCAATCGTGATCGAGGACCTGGAAAAGCCCGTTGAAATCCATGGGCCGGGCGGAACGATCGCCTTCATGCCGCATCTGCAACAGCATGGTGATATCCATTCGCTCGGCTTCCGCATCGGGAATGTGGCTTATTGCAGCGATGTCAGCGATTTTCCGCCGCAGACGGTCGAGAAGCTGCAAAAGCTCGACATGCTGATCATCGATGCCCTGCAATATGCCTATCACCCCAGCCATCTCTCACTGGAACAGTCGCTGGACTGGATCGAGCGGCTAAAGCCGAAACGGGCAATCCTGACGCATATGCATACGCCGCTCGATTATGACGTGGTTATGGCTGAAACGCCGGACCATGTGGTGCCGGCGTTCGATCAAATGAGCTTCGAAGTCGAGCTCTAGGCGCCGATAAAAGGCGCGACTTCGAGATATCCGCGATGGATCATGTCGAGTGCAACATAGAGAATGATCAGCAGGCCGACATAGGCGATCCAGCGATGTTTGTTGAGCAGGCGGGCGATAAAGTTCGCGGCGATGCCCATTAGCGCAATGGAAAGACCGAGGCCCAGCACCAGCACGCTCGGATGTTCGCGAGCGGCGCCGGCAACGGCAAGAACATTGTCCAGCGACATGGAAACATCGGCGATGACGATCTGTGTCGCAGCCTGAAAGAAGGTCTTCCTCGGCGCAGCTGCGCCAGCCTCGGCCGCATGTTCTTCACCATGGCCGGCACGCAGCTCACGCCACATCTTCCAGCAGACCCAGAGCAGCAACAGGCCGCCGGCGAGCAGCAATCCGACGATTGCCAGCAGATAGACGGCCACGGATGCGAACAGGATGCGGAGCACCGTTGCCGCCAGAATGCCGACAATGATTGCCTTGCGACGCTGCGTGGCTTCCAGGCCGGCAGCAGCAAGGCCGATGACGACGGCATTGTCGCCGGCGAGAACAAGGTCGATAGCAATGACCTGCAGCAGAGCCGTCAAACCGGCCGCTGTGAAAATATCCATATTGAATTACCCCCGGAATACGCTTCGAGCGTGCTAGCGTCTTGAGGGTTTTCCGTCAACCTTGGAAGGGATGCGATAATGCCCATCCACGCTATCCCAGGCAATCCGGCTGATGGCAATCGATGCGGTGTCCCGTATCAGCGGATCGATGTAGATTATGGAACGATTCTCTTCTTCGATCTGCAGGCCCATGGAAACTTCGCTTTATCTGCCCGTGAAAGGCTTTCTCGAAAAGGCAGGTTATGTCGTCAAGGGCGAAGTCGCCGGCTGCGATCTCGTCGGCCTGAGCGATGACGATCCGCCTGTTGTCGTCGTCTGCGAGCTGAAGATGAGCTTCAATCTGGAGCTCATTCTGCAGGCCGTCGATCGCGCGGCCGTATCGGACGAAGTCTGGATCGCGGCGCGAATTTCAGCCAAGGGCAAAGGCCGGGAAGCAGACAAACGCTACCGCGACCTTTGCCGGCGGCTTGGCATCGGCATGCTCGGGATTTCGGACACCGGCGACGTCAGCGTCATTGTCGGCTCCGTGTCACCGATGCCGCGGACCAATCCGAAGCGACGTTCGAGGCTGATGCGCGAGCACCAGAAACGGCGCGGCGATCCGGCGCTTGGCGGCAGTACGCGCGCTCCGGTCATGACGGCATATCGCCAGCAGGCGCTTGGCTGCGCAGCAGCACTGGCATCAGGTCCGTTGCGCGTACGTGACATCCGATCCGGCGTGCCGGAGGCTGGCAAGATCCTGCTGTCCAATGTCTATGGCTGGTTCGAACGGCTCGACAGAGGCGTCTACGGTCTGACGGAGGCCGGACGCGACGCATTGCAGCGGTGGCCGCAGCCGGAGATGCAGGCGGCGCAGTAGTGGGCTAGCATTAGGTGTGATGTGGTTTGGGTATCCGTTTTAGTTCCATAATCTATCTTATGCGATCTTTGTGTACGAAGAGGTGAGTTCAAGGATAAAGTGCGACTTGCGAATGATACCAATGGGTTGTCACTCGCAAGGAAGACGCGATGAAACCTACCTACTCGCATATCGATGTGGATGAACGACGCAAGATCGCCCGCTGGCGCCGCGGCTGTCGAGATCATTGCCGAGAAGCCCGGACGGCATCAATCTACGATCTTTCGTGAGCTCAAGCGCAACACATTCGTCGACAAGCTGATTCCGGATCTCAATGGCTGCTACTGTGTGACAGCGCATGAATGGCTTGAGAACGGCGGGCTGAACTCCGGAAGCTGGTACGTTTCTCGCAGGTAAAGTCGAAGTCCGACCGACCTTCCTCAAATTTTCCTGATTTTATAGATAGGTGCATTTTCTCAACTCTTATCCATGACGGAAAATAGACGTTGATGCGAGTCGCGACCTGTCTGATAGTCCGGCCGAAGTCAAACACCCCGTGCTCGGCACCAGGACAAAATGCCCCTTAAACATATGAAGTTTCCTATTCTTTCTAGGCTCCTGGCAGCGGCCTCGCTTGCCGCACTCTTCATCTCAGGCTCACCGGCCCTTGCGGAAAATCCATCCGCGCCGTGGCCGCAGACGATCAGCGACCTGCCGGCTGAACCCGGCATACGCTTCGGCACGCTCGAAAATGGTATGCGGTTTGCGATCATGCGCAATGCCACGCCAACTGGACAAGCGGCCATCCGTTTCCGGATTGGCGCCGGCTCGCTGGACGAGAGAGATGACCAGCAGGGGCTTGCGCATTTCCTCGAGCATATGGCTTTCAAGGGCTCGACGCAGGTCGGACAGGACGAGATGATCCGTATCCTGCAGCGCAAAGGCCTGGCCTTCGGGCCTGATACCAACGCCAACACCTCCTATGACGAGACCGTCTATTCGCTCGATCTGCCCGAGGTTGACGCGGATACGATTTCCACCGGCCTGATGCTGATGCGCGAGACGGCAAGCGAGCTGACGCTCGATGCCGGCGCCTTCGACCGCGAGCGCGGCGTCATCCTTTCGGAAGAGCGGCTGCGCGACACGCCGCAATACCGCGCGGCGATCGGCGTCACGAATTCCATGCTCGCCGGCCAGCGCGTGACGATGCGCGCGCCGATCGGCAAGGTCGACATCATCAGCAATGCCCCTGTCGATCTGCTGCGTGATTTTTACTATGCGAATTATCGGCCCGATCGCGCCACGCTGATCGTGGTGGGCGATGTCGATCCCGCTGCCATGGAACTGGAGATCAGGCAGCGCTTTGGCGACTGGAAGGTCGCCATCCCTGCCCCGCCAAAGCCCGATCTCGGCACGCTGAAGCCGAAAAGCGAAAGCGCCGAGGTCATCGCGGTTCCGGGCGGCACAACAAATGTTCAGATCGCCTGGACGCGGCCCTATGATGCTTCGCCTGACACTTTTGCCAAGCGTCGCCAGCAGCTGGTCGAAGATCTCGGTCTTCTGGTACTCAAACGTCGGCTAGGCGCCATGGCCAACAGGGCCAATGCTCCCTTCATCAGCGCCGCCGTCGGCTCTCAGGATCTTTTCGACTCGGCCCATATCGTTGTCGTCACCGCAAATTCCGAGACGGACAAATGGCAGCAGGCGCTCGCGGCCATCGATCAGGAACAGCGCCGTTTCCAGCAATTCGGCGCCGAGCAGGCCGAGCTCGACCGGGAAATCGTCGAATATCGCTCTCTCCTTGAAGCGGCGGCCGCCGGTGCTGCGACGCGCACAAGCACCGACATCGCCTCCATGCTGGCGAGCAGCGTGGACGACAATGAGGTCTTCACCTCCCCCGCGGAAGATCTTTCGATGTTCGAGACGATCACCAAGGGGCTGACAGCGGCCGAGGTCAACGAGGTTGTCGCGCGTGTCTTTTCCGGGAACGGCCCGCAGCTCGTCCTGCAGACTGCTCAAGCGCCAAAAGGCGGCGCCAGCGACATCAGGCAGGCATATGACGCTTCCCGTGCCGTTCCGGTCACCGCGCCGTCCGCCGCAGCGGCGGTCGTCTGGCCCTATACCCATTTCGGCGAACCCGGCGCTGTTGTCGAACGCCGCGTTGTCGAGGATCTCGGCCTGACCATGGTGCGTTTTGCCAACGGCGTGCGGCTGACCATCAAGCCGACCAAGCTGCGCGCCAACGAAGTGCTGGTACGCGAGGATATTGGTCACGGCCGGCTGGGACTGCCGAATGACCGTCCCCTGCCGATCTGGACATCGCCGGCCGTGGTCCTGTCGGGCACCAAGGCAATGGATTACCCGGATTTACAGAAAGCGCTGGCCGCCAAAATCGCCGGCATCGATTTCTCGGTGGATGACAGCTCCTTCCAGTTCACCGGCCAGACACAGACGGGGGATCTGGCGACGCAATTGCAGATCATGGCCGCCTACACTTCCGATCCCACCTACCGGCCGGAAGTTTTCAAGCGCGTGCGGCAAGCCTATTTGAACAACCTCGATCAGTATGAGGCGACGCCAGGGGCCGTCATCGGCCGCGATTTCGCGGGCCTCGTGCATTCCGGCGACCCGCGCTGGACTTTCCCGGACAAGGCGCAATTGTCCGCCACGAAACTGGAAGATTTCGAAGCGCTGTTCCGGCCGCAAATTTCCGCAGGCCCGATCGATATCACCATTGTCGGCGACATAACGGCGGACGAAGCAATCCGCCTGACGGCTGAAACCTTCGGGGCTTTGCCGGCTCGCCCGGATGCAACATCGGACAACGTTGCAAACGATGTGCGTTTCCCCGCCCCCACCGAAAAACCCGTCATGCGGACTCATAACGGCCGGAGCGACAACGCCGCGGCGATCGTCGCTGCCCCCGTTGGCGACATGCTCTCGGACATGCAGCGGGGCTTTGTCGCCAACGTCGCCGGCCAGATCTTCGAAAACAGGCTGATCGACCAGTTCCGGATTGCCGAAGGCGCGACCTACAGTCCGCAGGGCGCGATGGATTTGTCGTGGGACATTCCAGGCTACGGCTACGCCTATCTCTATGTCGAGACAACGCCGGACAAGGTCGAGAATTTCTATGCGCTCGTGGACAAGATCGCTAATGACCTCAGATCGAAAGATGTCTCGCCGGACGAACTGGTCAGGGCTCGCGCACCGATTATCGAGACGTTGAAACACCAGCAGCAGAGCAACGAATATTGGGTACAATATCTGAACGGCGCTCAAACGGACCCTCGCCGTCTGGAGCGGATACGCGACAATCTTGCCGGCTATGACAAAGTCACCGCTGAGGACATTCGCCAGTTTGCCACGACCTACTTCCAGCCGGAAAAGTTCTGGAAATTCGAGGTGCTTCCGGCAGCGGTTCGCTAGGTTTCAAGACTGGATCCCGAAGCGAGCTGTCGCTTCGGGATATGTTCCGATCCTGTTCGTCGGCCTGCGTAAAAACGACAGGATCGTTTTGATGGCGAAGCTCGGTCAGGCCGGCTAGATGCGTAAGCAAAAATCACCGGCTTTCGCATGTCTTCCGACCATTCTCATCCCCTCCAGGAATATGCACGCATTGTGCGCCAGAAAAACCTCTTGAAACTTCGGCTTCTTTCCGTGGAACGGCAGCTGGCGACCGCCGGCGGCGCCTGGAAGTCCTTCCTTGAGGAGACGCGCCTGACGATCATCGAAGCGATGCTCTCGCTCGATGAAGAGGGTGAAGGCTATCTCTTGCTGATGCGCAAGGACGGCCCGGCATAGGCGCCGTTGAGAGAGAGGCGAAGGGATGCAAGCGCCCTCTCCGCATCCTCGATTTCCTTGAGCACCAGTCGCTGCTTGCGGTGATCCATCCCGCCTCCGGCAAGTGCGGCATCCACAATTTCGAGCACGTCCGTCGCCTCGATGACCACGCGGGTGGCGCCCCGCTGCAGCGACCCGGCAGGCTGCTGCTGTTGCCAGTCGGAAGAACGCTCCGCCGCAACAAAGATACTTTTCTCGAACAGATAGGATGCCAAGCGGGGATCCGGCACGACTTCCAGCAGATTTTGGATTTCCTCTGCGGAAAAACATGTTCGGCTGATCAAACGTGAGTGAAAGGCCGCATAATTCATGCCCAACGCGGTCGCGACGACCTCTACCGGATAGGCCTTCTCCACGATCAGGATAGTGTAGACGATGTCTGCGAAGGCACGGCCGCGCTGCGTCATGATGGCCCCCAGGCTCTATCCCTGCAACTATAGCGGAACCCACGTCAAAAGGGAGCTACCGTTTTGATATTGTATCCGTCACGACGGTGCTAATGCGGCGCCCTGGCAGGATGCACCCCGCCTGCCGGGGAAAGGCCACCTGTCTTCGAGTCCGCCGAAGCGGGTGGCCGGACCGCATCGAGCGCCCTGCCCTTTGACCCGGTTTTGCGGTTTCCGCCCGCAAGGCGTCGCTTTCGGGACGGCGCTCAGATCTTTCTGGTCTACTCTGTGACAGGCAACCGCTGCGGGAGGAGCTGCTGCGCGTTGCTGCATTTCAACGGAGGAGACGGAAATGAGCAAGAACCGTGGCGTCGTCTACTTGCGGCCCGGAAAAGTGGAAGTCCGCGACATTGACGATCCGAAACTCGAGGCACCAGATGGGCGTCGTATCGAACATGGCGTCATCCTGAAGGTCATCTCCACCAATATCTGCGGTTCCGACCAGCACATGGTCCGTGGCCGCACCACAGCCATGCCGGGTCTGGTGCTCGGACATGAAATTACCGGCGAGATCATCGAAAAAGGCATCGACGTCGAAATGCTCGATGTCGGGGACATCGTCTCCGTGCCCTTCAATGTTGCCTGCGGGCGCTGCCGCTGCTGCAAATCACAGGACACCGGCGTCTGCCTGACGGTCAATCCGTCGCGGGCCGGCGGCGCCTATGGCTATGTCGACATGGGCGGCTGGATCGGCGGCCAGGCCCGCTATGTCACGATCCCCTATGCCGATTTTAACCTCTTGAAAATCCCCGACCGCGACAAGGCGATGGCCAAGATCCGTGATCTCACCATGCTTTCCGACATCCTGCCGACCGGATTCCACGGTGCCGTCAGGGCCGGCGTCGGCGTCGGCTCCACCGTCTATGTCGCAGGTGCCGGCCCGGTCGGCCTCGCAGCGGCAGCATCCGCCCGTATCCTCGGCGCGGCCGTCGTCATGATCGGCGATTTCAACAAGGATCGCCTCGCCCATGCCAGCCGCGTCGGCTTCGAGGCCATCGATCTCTCGAAGAGTGACCGTCTCGGAGACATGATCGCAGAGGTGGTCGGCACGAATGAAGTGGATAGCGCCATCGATGCCGTCGGCTTCGAAGCACGTGGACATTCCGGCGGCGAGCAGCCGGCGATCGTTCTGAACCAGATGATGGAAATCACCCGGGCCGCAGGCTCCATCGGCATTCCCGGCCTCTATGTCACGGAGGATCCGGGCGCGGTGGACAATGCGGCCAAGCAGGGCAGCCTGTCGTTGCGTTTCGGTCTCGGCTGGGCCAAGGCGCAGTCCTTCCACACCGGTCAGACACCTGTGCTTAAATACAACCGCCAGCTCATGCAGGCGATCCTGCACGACCGGCTGCCCATTGCCGATATCGTCAATGCCAAGGTGATCTCGCTTGAGGATGCCGCCCAGGGTTATGAGAGCTTCGACCAGGGTGCTGCGACGAAATTCGTTCTCGACCCGCATGGCGCAATTGCCAAAGCGGCGTGATCGATATGATGTGCCGGGGCGGAAACGCCCCGGCATTCCCTCTTGGTAATACGATCGACCGTGCCTCCCCTACATCCTCGCCAGCCAACGACTGTTGACAGAATGTATGGCTGATCTCAGTCATCAGCGGCGTCGTCACGCATGAAATGACGGCGCAATCCGCGACTTTGATGAAGACCTCCGCCGACACCTGAATAGAGCGCGATGTGAGCGAGCTCTTGCGAGCTTGCCGGTTCCGGCTTGATGAGCACTGGAGCGTAGTCTGCGTCGCCGTGCTGCGCGGCCACTACATCGGGTCGAACCGACACGACCTCGCCTTCAATTCCAGCATCACCCCTGACCGTAAGCATTGATGCGGACACCGGCCCTCCGGCCGAGCACGATATCATCGATATCGCCTGCGGCGTTCTTCCGCTCTGCGACCAAGCCTTATCGCTTTGGGCAACAAGGCTCTTCCCGCCGCTCCGACAGCCGAGATGCCGTGTCCGCAAATATCGGATCGCCTCCAACGCAGCGCTCAGCAATCATATTGCGAACAATACAATATGGTTAACGCAATCATAACTTTGGCGGATTCTACTGTAAATCAGGCCCTACTTTTGAAGGGAATCACTATACCATCGAAGTAATGTTTTCCACGTCCAGGCGAGGAGGATGAAATGGCCCAAGCTACTAGAATTACTGACGTTATCGATTCATTCGGGATCGACACACATATCGACTACACCGACGGGAAATATTCCAATATCGCGGAAGTTGTTAAAGCCCTGGGCTACCTTGGTCTCGACACAGTTCGAGATCATGCCCCTACCCCTGTCTCCGACCCCTACGGTCAAGGCCATCTTGGGGATGCGGCCGATGCGGGTGTCAAATTCGTTTTTGTTTCCGGGCGAGATGACACTCCCGCCACCGTCGTCCAGCGGCTGCATGCTTTCGTCGAAGCGCATCCGGGTTCGATCGTCGGCATCGAAGGCCCGAACGAGGTCAACAACTGGCCGGTGGCTTATAAAGGTCTGTCGGGAGAGGCTGCGGCAGTTGCCTACCAGAAGGACCTGTTCAATGCGGTCAATGCCGATCCGCTGTTGAAGGATATTCCGGTTCTCGGCTTTACCGGTTACACGGTTGCCTCTTCCAACGATTACACGACGATCCACACCTATGCGAAGGAGGGCGACCAGCCCTTCTCCTGGCTCTCGCGTGAATCCGGCAACCAGATGCAGGCCGATCCCGGCAAGCCGCTTACCATCACCGAGATCGGCTATCACACATCGCTGACCGCCGATACCAACGGCGGATGGGAAGGCGTCGACGAGACGACGCAGGCAAAACTGCTTCTCAACACTCTGATGGACGGCGCCTTTCTGGGATCCAAGGGAACCTTCATCTACCAGCTTCTCGATGCCTATTCGGATCCGCAGGGTTCCGATCAGGAAAAGCATTTCGGGCTGTTTCGCCTGGATTACACGCCGAAACCGGCAGCAATGGCGATCCACAATCTGACCGAAATTCTCGAAGACGACGGCGCGACCCAGGCGAGCTTCAATCCGGGCACGCTCAATTATTCCATCAACGGACTGCCTTCCACGGCGCGCAGCTACCTGACGGAGAAATCCGACGGAAGCTACCAGATCATCATCTGGAACGAGCCGGATATATGGAACCAGACGACCGACAAGGCGATCCAGGCGGCTGCGACCAACGTCAGCGTCAACCTGGGCGGAGCTTTCGGGACCGTGCAGGTCTACGACCCGCTGGCGGGCGATACGCCGGTCAAAAGCTTCAGCAACATATCCTCGCTCAACCTGGACGTTGTCGACCATCCCATCATTATCAACATAGCCGCAGGTAGCGGCGCCCGTCCGGAACCCGGCCACATCTACGGCGGCACCGGAGACGACACGTTTACGGTCACCTCCCCGACCGACATTGTCGATGAAAGCCGCGGCGGCGGAACCGATACCGTCATGTCGTCGATCAGCTTCAGTCTGGCTGATGCCGCACATGCGATCGGCGCCATCGAAAACCTGACACTGACCGGCAACGCCAATATCAACGCGACTGGCAACAACCTTGCCAATATTCTCGTCGGCAACTACGGAGCCAACGTGCTGGATGGCGGCGCGGGCGCAGACACCATGAAGGGCGGTGGTGGTGACGATACCTATATCGTCGACAACATCAATGATGTGGTCATCGAGGCTGGCGGCTCCGGCAAGGACGCCATCAAGTCCTATGTCTCCCTCAGCCTGATGGACAAGGACCACGTGACCGGAACTGTCGAAAACCTGACCCTGTTGGGTGCCGACGACATCAATGCGACCGGCAATGTCATGAACAACGTTCTGACAGGCAATTCCGGCGACAATTATTTCGATGGCGGCAGAGGCGAAGACCGAATGATCGGCGGCCTTGGCAACGACACGTATAAGGTGGATTCGGCGGGCGACATCGTCGACGAGACGGGCGGCGGTGGCATCGACACTGTCAATGCCTCCATATCCTTCTATCTTGAGAATGCCCTTGGAACAGTTGAAAACCTGACGCTTACAGGCTCATCGGCGATCAATGCCACAGGGAGCGGCGAAAATAACGTGCTGACCGGCAACAATGCAGCCAATACCCTGTCGGGTGGCGCAGGAAACGACAAGCTCATCGGCGGCAACGGCAACGATGTCCTGAACGGCGGAGCTGGAGCCGATACTTTCGTCTTCGACTTCAAGCCCAGCACTTACAACAACATCGACAAGATCGAGGACTTCTCGGAAAGCACCGGTGACAAGATCGTGCTCGATCACGAGATTTTCACCGCCATCGATCCAGCGAGTTTTTCGGCCGAAAACTTCGTGCTCGGCACCAAGGCTTTGGATTCGAACGACCGTCTGATCTACGACCAGACATCGGGAAAACTTTTCTACGATGCAGACGGAAGCGGGCGCGGCGCGGCCGTACAGATCGCGACACTCTCCAATCTGGCGGCGCTTCATCACGATGATTTCCTGTTCATCTGACATCCGACCCTGACGTCTTCAAGCGGCGGTCCTGGAAGGGGCTCCATTTTCGGAGCCCCTTTTTCTTGTCCTGCGCCGGTCCTGCCCAACATTGTCAGCAGGATCCCATCAGCCGAGCGGAGAGACCGTTGCCCTGGACTGCCTACATCATTCATTTCATCGCCGCCGCATTCCTGACCAATGGCATGCCGCATTTCGTCAATGGCGTCAGCGGCCGACCTTTTCGCACACCTTTTGCTCGCCTGCAGGGGGCGAAGCTCAGTTCTCCGGCCACCAATGTCATCTGGGGCTGGTTCAATTTCCTCGTCGCCTTCCTGCTCTTTGCCAATATCGGGCCGCTTTATATCGGGACGCCGGGCGACACTGTTTTTGTAGCAGCCGGCGTTCTCGTAACCGGCGTTCTCCTAGCGCGGATCTTCGAGCGGTATGATGCCTGACAAGTCGCTTACGCGCGTAAGTCACTTGCATGATGCAAGTTACTTCTGTAGTGACTTGCATCATGCAACGAACGAGCTTTGCCAATTTCAAATGCCCCGCCGCACGCGCGCTCGACAGCGTCGGCGACTGGTGGAGCATGATGATCCTTCGCGACGCCTTTCACGGGCTGACGCGTTTCGACGAATTCCAGAAGAGCCTCGGCATCGCGCCGAACATCCTGACGCGGCGGCTTGCGCATCTGATCGATGAAGGACTGTTCGAAAAGCGCCTCTACAACGAGCGCCCTGCCCGCTACGAATATGTGCTGACTGCCAAGGGACGTGATTTCTTCCCCGTTTTGATGGCTCTGTTTTCCTGGGGACGCCGGCACGTTCCGCAGGAGGATCTTGCCTTCCTGCTCGGCAACGCCGCTTCCGGCGAGGAACGCGAGCCCATGCTGGTGGATGCAGCCAGCGGCGAAGAATTGAAACCCGAAAACACCTGCCTGCTGCCGGGACCGGCTGCCGATGACGGCGACCGCGAACGGATCGCCCGCATGCGTGCCTACTACCTCGGCATCGACGCCTAGAGCATTTCCAATGCTCTAACTCTTAGTTTTTACGCAATTCCGGACGCAACCCCGCTTCGCGCTCTTACTGGAATTGCTTTAGAAAGGTCAAATCCATGGAACGCATTGTTGTCACCGGTATGGGACTTGTTTCGCCGCTTGGCGTTGGCGTCGAGACCGCATGGAACAGGCTCGTCGCCGGTGGTTCCGGCCTGCGCGTACTGCCGGAGAATGTGGTCGGCGATCTCGCCGCCAAGGTCGGCGGCGTCGTTCCCTCCATCGAGGAGGACAGTGAAGCCGGTTTCGATCCCGATCGCGCCGTGCCGCCCAAGGACCAGAAGAAGATGGATCGCTTCATCCAGTTTGCGATGATGGCGACGGACGAAGCGGTGCGCCAGGCCGGCTGGATGCCAGAGAGCGTCGATGCGCGCGAGCGGACAGCCACGATCATCGCGTCGGGTGTCGGCGGCTTTCCGGCAATAACGGATGCAGTGCGCACGGCTGAGACCCGCGGCGTGCGACGGCTGTCGCCCTTTACTGTGCCTTCCTTCCTCGTCAACCTGGCGGCCGGTCAGGTCAGCATACGCTACGGCTTCAAGGGGCCATTGGGCGCGCCGGTAACGGCCTGCGCGGCAAGTGTTCAGGCGATCGGCGATGCGGCGCGGATGATCCGCTCCGGCGAGGCTGACGTCGCTATCTGCGGCGGCTCGGAAGCCTGCATCGACAAGGTGAGCCTCGGCGGTTTTGCAGCAGCGCGCGCACTCTCGAGCGGTTTCAACGACAGACCCGAACTTGCGTCACGTCCCTTCGATACAGCGCGCGATGGTTTCGTGATGGGCGAAGGAGCCGGAATTCTCGTCATCGAAACCCTTGAGCATGCGCTGGCGCGCGGCGCAACGCCGCTTGCCGAACTCGTCGGCTACGGCACG
The DNA here is from genome assembly GCA_039725955.1 of Sinorhizobium sp. B11. NCBI lineage: Bacteria > Pseudomonadati > Pseudomonadota > Alphaproteobacteria > Hyphomicrobiales > Rhizobiaceae > Sinorhizobium > Sinorhizobium sp. B11. The sequence goes on along the minus strand of CP091034.1, from coordinate 1,837,616 downwards.
GCCGCTGACGCCTATCACATGACGGCAGGCCCGGAAGATGGCGACGGTGCCCGCCGGGCGATGGAAGCAGCATTGCGGCAAGCCAGGATCCCGGCCGCCGAGGTAAAGCATCTCAACGCCCATGCGACCTCGACACCGGTCGGTGACAGGGGCGAGATCGCTGCAATCGGTACGGTCTTCGGTCGCGACGGCGGCATCGCCGTCAGCGCAACCAAGTCGGCGACGGGCCATCTCCTGGGTGCAGCCGGCGGGCTTGAAGCCATCTTCACAATCCTCGCGCTGCGCGATCAGCTCGCCCCGCCGACCCGCAATCTCGAGACGGCCGATCCCGCAGCAGAAGGCATTGATCTCGTGGGCAGGGTGGCCCGCAAGGTGGCGATGGAATATGCGATTACCAACGGCTTCGGCTTCGGCGGCGTCAATGCCAGCGCTCTCTTCCGTCGCTGGTCCTGAGCCCTGGTTTATCGGGCTCTTTCCTTGCGCGCAAAATAGCCTACACTTCTGCTGACATAGCCGGAGATGATCCTATGCGCGCCTTCTTCGCAGTGCTGGTTCTGTGTGCTGTATCCGTGATGTCAGGCATGGCGGCCCGCGCCGAAGATCCCGTGCAGGCAACACAGACGATGATCGAGGAGCAGATCAGGGCATTCCTCAAGGACGACGCGGATACCGCCTATTCCTTCGCTGCGCCCGGCATCAAGGCCATGTATCCAGACAAAAACCTCTTCTTCGCGATGGTGAAGAAAAGCTACGAGCCGGTCTATCACCCTGGCAACTATGCCTTCGGGCGCAGCAGATCGATCGACGACGGTGCAATGATCTATCAGGAAGTGCTGATTTCCGGCCGCGACGGCAAGGACTGGACTGCGATCTATCAGGTCGCTCGTCAGCCGGACGGCAGCTTCAAGATCAACGGCGTGCAGATCGTGCCGAACGCCGACAGCAAGGGCATCTGATCACACCGGTTCGAGATCGCCTCTCGCCCATTCCTCGATCGTTTCCGCCATGAAATCGGCGAAGCGACCTTCGGCAATCGCCTTGCGGATACCCTGCATCAGTTCCTGATAATAGTTCAGATTGTGCCAGGAGAGCAGCATGCCGCCGAGCGCTTCGTTGGCGCGGACGAGATGGTGGAGATAGGCGCGGGAATAGTCGCGCGTCGCCGGGCAGTTCGATTGTTCGTCGAGCGGGCGCATGTCCTCCGCATGGCGGGCGTTGCGGATATTGACCTTGCCGCGACGGGTAAAGGCCAGACCGTGACGGCCCGAGCGGGTCGGCATGACACAGTCGAACATGTCGATACCACGGGCGACGGATTTCAGGATGTCGTCGGGTGTGCCGACGCCCATCAGATAGCGAGGCTTTTCACCGGGCAGGACCGGAAGCGTCGTCTCCAGCATCTTCAGCATGACGTCCTGCGGCTCGCCGACAGCAAGACCGCCGACGGCGTAGCCTTTGAGGTCGAGCTTTGCCAGTTCTTCGGCCGACCGGACACGCAGGGCCGGCACGTCACCACCCTGGACAATGCCGAACATCGCCTTGCCCGGCTGATTGCCGAACGCGACCTTGCAACGCTCGGCCCAGCGCAGCGAAAGCTCCATGGCGCGCTCGATTTCCTTGGGCTCGGCCGGCAGTGCCACGCATTCGTCGAGCTGCATCTGGATATCGGAGCCGAGCAGCCCCTGGATCTCGATCGAGCGCTCCGGCGACATGTGATGCAGGCTGCCGTCGACATGCGACTTGAAGGTGACGCCCTGCTCATCGAGCTTGCGCAGACCGGAGAGAGACATGACCTGAAAGCCGCCGGAATCCGTCAGGATCGGATGCTCCCAGCGAATGAGCTTATGCAATCCGCCGAGGCGGGCAACGCGCTCTGCCGTCGGGCGCAGCATCAGGTGATAGGTATTGCCAAGAATGATGTCGGCGCCGGTGTCACGCACCTGATCGAGATACATGGCCTTGACCGTGCCGACCGTGCCGACTGGCATGAAAGCCGGCGTGCGGATGGTGCCGCGCGGCATGGAAACTTCCCCGAGACGGGCGCCGCCATCGGTCTTCTTCAGGGTGAACTGGAAATTCTCAGTGGTCATCGGTCTTTCCGGAAAAGAAGGCTCGCGTCGCCGTAGGAATAGAAGCGGTAGCCTGTCGAAATAGCATGCGTATAGGCCGCGTGCATGGTCTCGAAACCGGCGAAGGCAGAGACCAGCATAAAGAGCGTCGAGCGCGGCAGGTGGAAATTGGTCATCAGTATATCGACCGCCTTGAAGCGGTAACCAGGCGTGATGAAGATGCCTGTCGCGCCCGCCCAGGGCCTGATCTCGCCGCTCTCTTCGGCGGCGCTCTCGATCAGCCGGAGCGAGGTCGTGCCGACGCAGACGATGCGTCCGCCCCTTGCCTTGACGGCATTCAGCTTCGCAGCAATCTCGGCGCTGACATAGCCGCTTTCGAGATGCATCTTGTGATCGTCGGTATCGTCGGCCTTGACCGGCAGAAAGGTGCCGGCGCCGACATGCAGCGTCACGAAGTGGCGTTCGATGCCAGCTTTGTCCAGTGCCTCGAAAAGTCCGGGCGTGAAGTGCAGACCGGCGGTCGGGGCGGCGACGGCGCCCTCCTCTCGCGCATAGATGGTCTGGTAATCGGCGCGGTCGCGTTCGTCCTCCGGACGCTTTGCGGCGATATAGGGCGGCAGCGGAATATGGCCGACGCTGGCGATTGCCTCATCCAATGCAGGTCCGGAAAGATCGAAGGCGAGCGTCACTTCGCCGGCGTCACCCTTTTCCTCCACGGTCGCGTCGAGCGAGCCGATCATGCAGCTTTCGCCACCATGGCCGAAAGCGATACGATCGCCTTCCTTGATACGCTTGCCGGGTTTGGCGAAGGCCTTCCACTTGTTGGCGCCGATCCGCATATGCAGCGTCGCCGAAACCTGCTGACCGCCCGCACCCTCGCGGTGGCGGATGCCTTCGAGTTGTGCCGGGATGACCTTGGTATCGTTGAAGACCAGCGCATCGCCCGCGCGCAGGAAGGACGGCAGGTCGAAGACGCGATGATCGGAAAGAACCGGCTGCCCGTCCGGATCGACGACAAGCAGCCGCGCGCTGTCGCGCGGCTCAGCAGGCCGCAGCGCAATGCGTTCATCCGGCAGGTCGAAATCGAAGAGGTCTACGCGCATCGAAGCACTTCCAGGCAAAGCGAAACCCGCCCCGCGCTCTCGCGCAAGGGCGGGTTCCTGCAGAAATCACAATCAGACGTCGGCGGCAACCCGCATGGAGACGATCGAATCCGGATCAGAGACGGGCTCGCCCTTCTTGATCTTGTCGATGTTATCCATGCCTTCGATGACCTGGCCCCAGACCGAGTACTGCTTGTTCAGCCAGGGAGCGTCGGTGAAGCAGATGAAGAACTGCGAGTTCGCCGAGTTCGGGCTCTGCGAGCGGGCCATCGAGCAGGTGCCGCGAACATGCGGCGTTGCCGAGAATTCAGCCTTCAGATCGTCCTTTTCAGAGCCGCCCATGCCGGCGCGGCCCGGATTGAAGTTGTCGCCGCCCTTCTTGCCGAACTGTACGTCACCCGTCTGCGCCATGAAATCGGCGATGACGCGGTGGAAAACGACACCGTCATAGGCCTTCTCGCGGGCGAGTTCCTTGATGCGCTTGACATGCTCGGGCGCGACCTGCGGCAGAAGCTGGATGACAACCTTGCCCTTGGTGGTTTCCAGAATGATGGTGTTTTCCGGATCCTTGATCTCGGCCATTGTCGTTCTCCTTCTTGTCGTGAATTTACTTCTTGCCCATCGTGACCTTGATCATGCGGTCAGGATTGCTGACTTCGCCGTTCTGGCCTTCGCCCTTCTTGATCTTGTCGACGTTTTCCATGCCCGAAACAACCTTGCCGACGACGGTGTACTGGCCATTCAGGAAGGAACCGTCATCGAACATGATGAAGAACTGCGAGTTGGCAGAATTCGGGTCCTGGGCGCGTGCCATGCCGACCGTGCCGCGCACGAAAGGCGTCTTCGAAAATTCGGCCGGCAGGTCAGGCAGGTCGGAGCCGCCGGTGCCGGCCTGGGCGGCATCGAAGTTCTTTTCCATGTTGCCATATTTCACGTCGCCGGTCTGGGCCATGAAGCCCGGGATGACGCGGTGGAAGGCGACATTGTCATATTCGCCCTTCTTCACCAGCGCTTCGATCTGCGCCACATGCTTCGGCGCCACATCCGGAAGCAGCTGGATGACAACAGGGCCGCTCTTCAGCTGGATGGTGATGTAGTGATCGGCCGCCTGCGCAAAAGCGTCGCCCGCGAAGGAGGCGAGATAGAGCACGCCGGCAAATGCAAGATAGAAGAGTTTCATGTGAGCTCCATTGCGGCGGTATCCGCCTAGGCTTTGCGCTTGGATTTCAGGGCTTGCAAGACGGCCGCCGGCACGAAGGCGCTGACATCGCCGCCCATGGCTGCGATCTGGCGCACCAATGTGGCGGTAATGGGCCGCGAGGCCGTGCCTGCCGGCAGAAAGATAGTCTGGATATCAGGCGCCATCTGCCTGTTCATGCCGGCCATCTGCATTTCATAATCGAGATCGGTGCCATCACGCAGGCCACGGATCAGCAGGCTTGCACCATGCGCGCGCGCGGCGTCGACGACGAGATTGTCGAAGGAGACGACATCGATATGCGCGCTCTTTTCCGGCAGCACCTCAGCGAGCGACGCGCGGATCAACGCTGCCTTTTCGTCGAATGAAAAGAGTGGTGCCTTCCCCGGGTGGATGCCGATCGCGACGATCACCTTTTCGGCGACGTTGAGCGCCTGGACCAGCACATCAACATGTCCATTGGTGATCGGGTCGAAGGACCCCGGATAGAAAGCTGTGGTCATTTGGTCCGGCCGTTCGTTTGACGCCTTTTGTCATGGAAGCCCGTTTCCCGCAAGTCATTTAGCCAGACCGCCCGATGCGGCTGAACGATGAATGAACGGCGCGTTCAAGGTCCGCTCAGATGGGATCTGCTTAATTCGCATCATCAACCCAGACGCTGCCGGTCCCGGTAGCGTCACTCCCCGGAAAGACCCCGATCATGCTGATCATCCTCATCGCAGTAGCCGTTATTTCCTCGCTGTTTGCCGAGTTTTTCTACGGTTACGTCGCCGACAGGCATCAGATTGGCTGGGTACGCCCGGAGGTCAGCGAACATGCGGCGATCATGAGACAGCTTGGCCGCACGCGTTCTAATCGATTTGATTTCTGAACGGCAGATGAACGAGACATTCAAGGTCGCTTCAGATCACGATTGGTAAACACCCCGCCAACATCCGGCGGAACCTTTTAAAGACGGATGCGTTCAAATGATCGACACATATGAGATGCGTAAGCGCGGCAGGAAGGGAACAAAGATGCCTGGCAAGATCACGATGATTAACATGCTCTGGATGGTAATGGTCACGGGCATGCTGACTGCCACAATCGCTCTCTATGACAATCAGAAGGTCGATGCTTCCAAGGTATATGGTCCGTTCGCTTCGGCTCGCTCCGTAAGCGTTCTCGGTCAGTACTGAGGAGCTTGAACGCAACTCCCTAAAGAAAGGAACGCCACCATGTTCACGATCCTGACAGTTTTCACAGCACTCATCAGCATCATGTTCATTGTGTCCGTGACCTCCACGATTTCCGCTCTGCGCCGTGAAAGCGAGGAAGTGAAATCGCTCCAAGAAAAGCACAAGGCTTTCTGAAGCCGCTCCCGCAGCGCAAAAGCATGAATGCAAGCCGGATGTTTTGCATCCGGCTTTTCTCATGTCGAGAATGGCGGCCGAAGCGCCAGACAGCCGCTGTCTCGCAACGGCAGAACCAATAGAGCCCGTTGCCATAGAGCGCGCGCAGATAGTCGCTGCGTTGGCTTGTAACGACGGCAAAGCCCTGCCCCATCGCAAGGATCGAGACACCCTCGGGCAAAGTGCCGGGCTGGATGTTGCCGGCCGGAAAGACCACGGCAGCCGGGACCTCACCTATTGCAGCAAATACGGCAGCGCCATCTTCAAGGGAAGTTCCGCTGGAAAGGCTGGTCCGGGATCACTTTGCGGCAGAAGCAGGAAGCGCCGCGCCGCCGCGCCGGTTGCAGCCGAAACACCGGCCAACACACCCCGCCTGTCCAGCTGCCCACAACATTCCCCTCAGGATGAATCGGCAAGCTCTTCATAGCGCAATAAAAAAACCGGGCGGCAGGTGCCGCCCGGTTTGCTATGTGATTGTGGTGAATTACTCAGCCGATGGGGTTTCGTCGGCTTCGCCCGCTGCCGGAGCTTCACCTTCGGAAACCACGGCTTCGTCACCATTGTCGGGCGTCTCTTCTTCTTCCGGCTCGCTGATACGCTCGACCGAGACGACCTTCTCATCCTTGGCGGTGGAGAATATCGTTACGCCCTTGGTAGCGCGGCTGGCGATACGGATGCCGCCGACCGGGACGCGGATCAGCTGACCGCCATCCGAGACGAGCATGATCTGATCGCCATCATCGATCGGGAAGGCGGCGACGAGTTCGCCGATTTCGCCTGTCTTCGATGTATCGGTGGCACGAATACCCTTGCCGCCGCGGCCGGAGATGCGGAAATCGTAAGAGGAAGAGCGCTTGCCGAAACCCTTTTCAGAGACCGTCAGCACGAATTGTTCGCGTGCCCTCAGCTCTTCATAGCGTTCGTCCGAGAGCTGTCCCTCTTCGGTGACTTCTTCACCAACCAGAGCGATATCCTCCTCGTCCACGCCCGTCGCACGACGTTCGGCGGCGGAGCGCTTGAGGTAGGCAGCGCGCTCCCAGGGCTCGGCATCGACATGGCCGACAATCGTCATCGAGATGATCCGGTCGCCATCGCCGAGGTTGATGCCGCGCACACCGATCGAGTTGCGGCCGGCAAAGACGCGGACGTCATCGACCGAGAAGCGGATGCACTGGCCGAGCGCCGTCGTCAGCAACACGTCGTCCTGATCGGTGCAGGTCTCGACGGAGAGGATTTCGTCACCCTCGTCTTCCAGCTTCATGGCGATCTTGCCGTTGCGATTCACCTGGACGAAGTCACTGAGCTTGTTACGGCGGACCGTACCACGCGTCGTCGAGAACATGACGTCGAGGTTATCCCAGCTGTCCTCATCCTCGGGCAGCGGCAGGATCGTGGTGATGCGCTCGCCAGGTTCGAGCGGTAGCATGTTGATCAGCGCCTTGCCGCGCGAGGTCGGCGTGCCGATCGGCAGGCGCCAGACCTTCTCCTTGTAGACGATACCGCGCGAGGAGAAGAACAGAACCGGCGTGTGGGTATTGACCACAAATAGCCGGCTAACGAAATCTTCGTCGCGGGTGGTCATGCCGGAACGGCCTTTGCCGCCGCGGCGCTGCGCACGGTAAGTCGTTAGCGGCACGCGCTTGATATAGCCGAGATGCGAAACGGTAACGACCATGTCTTCACGGGCGATGAGATCCTCATCGTCCATTTCGAGACCGCCGTCGATGATCTCAGTGCGGCGCGGCGTGCCGAACTCGTCGCGGACGGCAGTGAGCTCGTCCTTGACGATGGTCTGGATGCGGATACGCGACGAGAGAATATCGAGGTAATCCTTGATCTCCTCGCCTATCTTATTGAGTTCATCGCCAATTTCGTCACGGCCGAGAGCCGTCAAACGGGCAAGGCGCAGTTCGAGGATGGCGCGGGCCTGCTCTTCCGAGAGGTTATAGGTCAGGTCGTCATTGATGCGATGCCGCGGATCGTCGATCAGGCGAATCAGACTTTCGACATCTTCTGCCGGCCAACGGCGGGTCATCAGTTCTTCGCGGGCCGACTGCGGGTCCGGCGCCTGACGGATGACACGGATGACTTCGTCGATATTGGCAACAGCAATCGCGAGACCGACCAAGACGTGCGCACGTTCGCGCGCCTTGCGAAGCAGGAATTTAGTTCTCCGGCTAACAACTTCTTCGCGGAAGGCGACAAATGCGCGGAGCATGTCGAGCAGCGTCAGCTGTTCCGGCTTGCCACCGTTCAGCGCCACCATGTTGCAGCCGAAGGAGGTCTGCAGCGGCGTGTAGCGATAAAGCTGGTTCAGGATGACGTCGGCATTGGCGTCGCGCTTCAATTCGACGACGACGCGATAGCCCTGGCGGTCGGATTCATCGCGCAGGTCGGAGATGCCTTCGATGCGCTTCTCGCGCACCAGTTCGGCCATCTTCTCGATCATCGTCGCCTTGTTCACCTGATAGGGGATCTCGGTGATGATGATCTGCTCGCGGTCGCCGCGCATCGGCTCGATGGTGGCAACGCCGCGCATGACGACGGAACCGCGGCCGGTTTCGTAGGCCGAGCGGATGCCGGAGCGGCCGAGAATCTTGGCTCCGGTCGGGAAGTCGGGACCCGGAATGATCTGCATCAGGTCCGGCAGTTCGATCGCCGGATCATTGATCAGCGCAATGCAGCCATCGATGACTTCGGAGAGGTTATGCGGCGGAATGTTGGTCGCCATACCGACGGCGATACCGCCAGCACCGTTGACCAGAAGGTTCGGGAATTTTGCGGGAACGACGACAGGCTCGGAGAGCGTGCCGTCATAGTTGTCGCGAAAATCGACCGTTTCCTTGTCGAGGTCGTCGAGCAGCGAATGCGCGGCCTTCTGCAGGCGGCATTCGGTGTAACGTTCGGCCGCCGGCGGGTCACCGTCGACAGAGCCGAAATTGCCCTGGCCGTCGATCAGCGGCAGACGAAGCGACCAGTCCTGCGCCATACGGGCGAGCGCGTCATAGATCGCGGCATTGCCGTGCGGATGGTATTTACCCATCACGTCCCCGGTGACGCGGGCGCATTTGACGTATTTCTTGTTCCAGTCGATGCCGAGCTCGGACATGCCGTAGAGGATGCGCCGGTGCACGGGCTTCAGGCCGTCGCGCACGTCGGGAAGTGCGCGGGACACGATCACGCTCATCGCGTAATCGAGATATGACCGCTGCATTTCCTCCATAATGGAGATCGGCTCGATGCCTGGCGGGAGCTTCCCGCCGCCGGGGGGTGTTTGCTCAGTCAAAACGGTTCACGTTCTCTTCTAGAATCACTCGAAGATTTATAGCGGAAAGCCTGTTCCCGCGCCAATTTGGCCAGGGGTTTTGAACAGGCTTTTACGGTCGAAAGAGGGCAAATAATGGTATTTGCCCGCGATAGGTAGACAATCAGCGATCACGCATTTGCCAAATCGGAATCGGCACAGCACAATCATGAAAAACAAGCATCTATATGGGGTTTTGAAGAAGCGATGGCAAGCGCCGACCAACTGATCAACGCGTTCACGACGCTGCTCGTCACCATCGATCCGCCGGGGCTTGCGCCCCTCTTTCTCGGCCTCACTGTCGGCATGAGCCGGCCGGAGCGAAAGCAGGTGGCGCTGCGCGGCACCACCATCGCCTTCATCATCCTTGCGGTCTTTGCGCTATTCGGCTCCAGCGTGCTCGGCGTGCTCGGCATTTCCATCGGCGCGTTCCGGCTGGCGGGCGGCCTGCTGCTTTTCTGGATCGCCTTCGAAATGGTTTTCGAGAAGCGCCAGGATCGCAAGGAAAAGACGACGGAAGTGGCAATTACCAAGGATCATATCGAGAATATCGCTGTCTTCCCGCTTGCCCTGCCCCTGATTGCCGGACCGGGCGCCATTTCGGCGACGATCCTGCTCGGAGGAACCCTGCCCTCCACGGTCGAACGTGCGCAGCTGATCGGCGTCATCGCTGCATGTCTGCTGATCACCCTGATGGTGCTGTTCCTCGCCGACCGGCTCGACCGTTTCCTCGGGGTGACCGGCCGCGCGATCCTGACCCGCCTCCTCGGTGTAATCCTCGCAGCACTTGCCGCGCAGTTCGTCGTGGACGGTGCAAAATCCGCTCTTAATCTGATCAGCGCCACGCCGACATGAAAACGGCGCCCTGGGGCGCCGTCGTCAAAGCTCGGGAATAGCGTCGCTCAAAATGGTAATGTGGAGTAAAAATGTAAACTGAGAGAGAGAACGCATTTCGCATCAATGGCTTAGTTTTGCACGACTGTCCCTCGATGCTCGAAAGTGTCAACAAGCGGCTGTTCTGGACGCGATTCTACGTGCTAAGTTTACGAAACACATCACTGGACTGGATCCATCGCAAGATAATGACCTTCCTCCCGTTCGCGCCACGCTGACTACGCATGGTCCAGAACGTCGCCTAGCTTTGTCGCCTTCACATACAGGACCGGGTCGCGATCCATCGCCAACGCATGAAAATGTGCCGCGCCGCAAGCGATCTTTGCAACCTCCTGATCGCGGAGCTCGTCGGCAAACAGGCTGCCCTTTGTTTCTACAACAAAGTACAAACGCTCCTGCCCGTCGATCTGCACTAGCACCGCCCAATCGGGATTATAGCCCCCAAGGGGGGTCGGAACTTTGAACCACCCAGGAAGCTTGGCATATACCTTCACCGCGTCATTCTTTTCGAGTTGCTCAGCGAAGGTGCGCTCGACGCCGGCGGAATCATAGATGACGTGCTCGAACACTGACTTCTTCGTGTTCTCAAGCATGTTCTTTAGGTAGCCGATCAGTTCCTCCTGCTCGAACAACTCCTGGGCGTAGAAATCGTTGTCGCCGACACGTTGGTACCTAATCCCGTCCACAACTGCGAGACGCTTGGCACGGTTGATAAGTTCTGCCGCTTGCTCGATGAACGCTTGCGGGTTGCGCTTGAAGTCGTTCAGCCGGCCACTTTCCGTCAGGATGGTGACAAGGCTGCGGCGCGTCAACTGTGTGCGGTCTTGCAGATCAGTCAGCACATCGGGCAGGACTATGTCTCCCTCCTCTATGGTGACTGGACCGAAGGTCGATGTTTCGGTGGCAAGTACGCCACCCTGGCCGATAGCGAGATCGGCCTTGCGTATCGTCACACGCGCCTTCGAGATCGGCGCCCCCTCGGCAATCGCCTTAACGCAATCCGCGACGAGCTTGGCGTTGTCGAAATGAACGCGATAAGTTGTTTTGTGCTTGATCCGATCCCAAAGCGCTTGAAATTCGGCGCTGTGGTAGATTTCCTTACGCACCCTGACCGGCTTGCGGTCGTCGGCGTTCTTGATTTCCAGCCGACCAGCGATCTTGCGCAGGACTTCCCTGACGTGCGGCAGATGGGCAGCGTGCGCGGCGGGCAAGGTCAAGGTGCCGTCCTTGATAGCCATTCGCAGCTTATCCTCCACCTTACCCCTGGAGTCGATGAATCCCTCGCCTTTGAGCCACTCATAGATCGCGGCGGACTCATCGAATCCCAACATCACCGTGGTGCCATCCTCTTTCTGGATCGGGATAATCGCAAACTGGTGCTTCTCGACGACGCCAAATCGGATACCGGTGTCGGCCTCGATTTCCTTTTGCAGGTTCTCGGCAAAAGCCTCGTAGCTTTCGGTGGCGATCACCGTAAGCGTATTGACATCGAATCCGCGACGCCGCTCGCCCTTCTGGTTGACGCAGAGTCGCAAACCACGGCCGATTGTCTGCCGACGTTCGCGCTCTGTGCCGATCTCGCGCAGCGCGCAAATCTGGAATACGTTGGGGTTGTCCCACCCCTCTTTCAGGGCGGAGTGGGAGAAGATGAACTTGAGCTTCGTGTCGAAACTCAGCAGCTTCTCCTTATCCTTCATGATGAGGTTGTAGGCGCGCTCGGCATTGTCACGGTGGGCCTGATTGTTCTCGGCCGTGTCGGTCCACCGCTTGTTCTTGTCGATGGAAAAATAGCCGTTATGCACCTCCTCGGCGTCAGAGATCACGTCAACTTCCTCGAACAGGCTGGCAAAGTCAGGGTGTTTCGCGGCACGCTGATATTCCTCCTCGAATATTGTGGCGTATTTGCCTTTCACCGCGTTCCCGTCGCCGTCGTAGGAGCGGTAATGCTCGACGGCGTCGATGAAGAATAGGCTCAGCACCTTGATGCCGAGGGGGGCTAGGCGCTTTTCCTTTTCGAGGTGCTCGTGGATCGTGCGGCGGATCATCAGCCGCTTGATCGCGTTGGCGTCCACGTCGCCAATGGCCTCGCCGACACGGAGGAAAGATTCCGAGCCGTCGGTCTTCACCTCCAACAAGGACTCCTCGCCGGCCACGCGGATTTCGCCGATACGGCAGCCCTTATAAATCGCCCGTCCCGTTTCGTCTTCGAGATCAAAACCATCTTGGACTGTAATCATGTCGCGACGTACCGCGTTGCCGATGGCGCGGTCCACCTCGACCTTCGCCGTCACTGTGCCGCGCGCGTTGCTGGCCGACACAAAGCGCAGATACGCCTTGTTGTGTCCGCCTTCCACTTCTAGCGAAGCGACCTCGATCTGCTTGACTAGCTTGCGGTCGTAGGCGTCCACAGCATCGAGGCGGTAGACCATGTGGTGCTTGTCCACATGGGTTGCGGAATAGCGCAGCGTGCAGAGCGGGTGCATCTCGCCGAGGGCCTGCTTGCCGCGCCCCTCGAGACCGCCGTCCACGCTTTGCGGCTCGTCCACGATGATGACAGGCCGGGTCGCGCGGATAAGGTCGATCGGCGCGTCGCCGCCGGTCTTCTCGCTGTCCTTATAGAGGTTGTTTACGTCTTTCTTGTTAATGGCCCCTACGGTCACCACCATGATCTGGATGGTCGGGCTGGTGGCGAAGTTGCGCACCTGGCCGAGCTTGGCGGAATCATAGAGGAAATAGTCGAAGGGCTGGCCGGAATAGAGGCCCCTGAAATGCTCCTCCGTGATCTGAAGCGTCTTGTAGACGCCTTCCTTGATCGCCACGGATGGCACGACAATAACGAATTTTGTGAAGCCGAAGCGCTTGTTCAGCTCAAGGATCGTGCGGAGATAGACATAGGTCTTTCCGGTTCCCGTCTCCATTTCGACGGTAAAGTCGCCGGAGGTTAGGCCTGCGGATGGCGGCAGGCCGTTGCGCAACTGGATCTCCTTGAGATTACCTATGATCTCGTCATCGAGCAACGTAAGCCGATTGCCGATACCGCGCTCGTTTTCGGCGAAACCGAGTTCTCCCTGGGCACCGCCGTCTGGGCGGCGTGTGTGACAGTAAATTCGGTGCGGTTGATCTCCTGGCCCCGAAACAGGTCACATACAGCCTCAATTGCGGTGTGCTGATAGTCTAGGTCGGGTTCGAAATGCAGTTTCATGCCTGCACCTCGCCTATAATACGCATGTTTTGGTCGTGACGCGTCCGGTCGCGGTCTTCGTTGGCATGGGCCGACGCCATGCTCTCGATGTAATCGGCGGGAAGGCCGTGCTCCTTCGCACCTGCAACAGCGAGCGCGCGATACCAGCTATAAGGTTTCAGCGCCGGGTCGGTATCTGTCGCCACGTATGCTTTCACAGCGAGCAAGTCAGGGCCGTAATGTACCTCGATCTCAGTTTCGTCATAGCCGGAACCCAAGCCCTCGGCTTTGTCAAGGTCGGCCTTCTCATCGCCGGCAATCTCATACAAGACGCCGAATACCGATGTGCCCGAGAGGTCGGTACGCACGATGTCGCATTTGCCCGAGCCATCCTTGCTCTTCTTGTGCCAGCGAAGCTGGTAGCCGGGCAGTTCGGCAACGCCCAAGAACCGCGCAGACGGGCATCGTGCCCGGATGCGGGCGGTTGACATGTTGGAGCCGTAGGCGAAGGTGATAAACGGAACCGAGCTCATCACAGGCTCCTCACGTCGTGGATACCGTTCTGGTTCAGGATGGCCGCCATATTGGTCTTGGCCACGTCATCAGAGAAGCCGGAATCCTTGAAGACGACACGGGTATCGACGGCCGGCGCGAGGGCCGCACGCCACGCGACAACGCCGTTGCCAAGTTCTTCGACGACATCTTTGGTCAGGCCGTCGGCAAGGCAAACGATCAGTGCGCCGCCCCCAATCGCGTGAACGGTCTTGCCCGCGATCTGCCTTTCCTCCATGGAGACACAGAGATCGAGGCCAAGCTTCAGCAGCAGTTCGTAGAGCACGTCCTGCTCTTTGCGTCCCTGGACTAGGTGCTCAGCATTAGCTAGAAGCGTGCCCTCCAGATCGGACGGCTCCGGTGCCCAAGCTCGGATATTTGAGTGCGCAAGCTTGAATACACGGAAGCCATAGTCTCCTTTGAATAGCGAGTTTGCATCGCTTATTTGCTTAGAGCAGCGACGCAATCTTTCCTTAGTCAGCTCAGATAATCTTCGTGGCACACCGAGGCTATCGCAAAACTCCGCTGCAACTTTCTGCTCTCTGTTGTTGGGGTCGAGGAGCTCCGGAAGCTGCACGAGAATATATCTCCGTGCAGCGTTCTCTGCTGCATTTTGCTTGAGTGAGGCGTGTCCGGTCGTTCCTGATCCGGCGAAGAAGTCGAGGATAATGTCTCCGTCTGTCGTGACCTGCTCAATGAGGCTGGAAATCAAACCTGTGGGTTTGGGGAACTGAAAGACGTCACTACCGAACAAGGACCGAATTTCCTGGGTACCGTCAGCGGTGTGAACACCGTCTATGATCGACCGGAATGCAATGAATTCGGCTCGCATCTCTTGACGAAATTTCTTCTCGCGCGGTCTTCCCTGGTCGCTTTTGGGAAACAGAATTTTGCCCTGCGAGATCAGCTCCTCCATTTTCTGTTTTGAGTAGCGCCATCCTGTCGAAGGGCTGGGCGGAAACACACGACCGGTCGACGGCTCTAAAATGTCGTAGTGCAAATTTGGTCGCTGATCCCGCGTGGCAAGCCCAAGAATGCTTCGACTCATCCAATCCCCACGGGGATCATTGTCTGGATTGGAGAACTTGGATTCGTCGCGCCCTACCCCCCTCAGTGAAAAGTTCTCATCGCGGGAATAGGCCAGAATGTATTCATGATCAGTGGACACGTTCGTGTTTGCTCGCGCGTCGGTGAACTGACGCGCTTTCCAGACGAACTGTGCGACGAAGTTCTCCTCACCGAATATTTCGTTTAGGATGAGCCGAAGGTCTGCTACCTCTCCATCGTCGCAAGATACGAGGATCACGCCGTCAGGGTGAAGAAGTGTCCTCGCGACTTTTAGTCGAGGATACATCATATTCAGCCAGTCAGTGTGGAATCTGCCAGACGTTTCCGTATTCGAACTCGTTCGCATCCCACTCTCGACTTGCCCTGTAACCTCAAGATAATTCTTGATGCTATCAGTATAGTTATCTGAGTAAACGAAGTCGTTTCCCGTGTTATATGGAGGATCGATGTATATGAGCTTCACCTTGCCAGAGAAGCTTCTTTGCAGCAGTTTCAAGACCTCGAGATTGTCGCCCTCGATCAGCAAGTTGCGAGTTGTCGCCCAATCTACGCTTTCATTAGGGAACGGAAGTAGAGTGCCCGTCGAGGGGGTGAGAGCAATCTGGCGCGACCGCCTTTTTCCGTGCCAGTTTAAGCCAAATTTCTCATCACGTCGATCGCCAGGCTTTCCAAGCAGATCCTGTAAGATGTTCCAGTCGAGGTCACCATCAGCAAACGCCTCTGGAAACAACGTTTTCAACACCGCAACGTTTTCAGCGACCGGGTCGGCGCTATGCTTTTCCAGTGCATCCCATTTCTGGTTATCTGTAGTCATTCGTATCTCGCATGCTGAAGGGGTCGGCTATTATGTCGTTTACTGCTTGGCTACCCGTGAAACTGACTGAAATGATACTCAAGTGCTGCGGTATTGGGATGGACTGACGCTTTCGCCGGCAAACTCAGACCTCTGCCGTCAAGCGACTCATATTGGGATCCCTTGAGCAATCGAGAGGTCTTGACGACCAGCGACTTGGGTTCCACGGAGATCAACGCGAGATCAAACAGTGTGTGAACATCTGCTCGCAGGAGCAGCCCATTTGTCACGAGATTCGTCTTAATACCTCTATATGGCGAGATATGCGCGGCTTCCAGTACCCAAAGAGTTTTGCACCGTGTGATAGCGCATTGTCCGGCATATGCCGAAACCAATTTGCGACGGAACGCTTGCTGGCCAAGCCTACGTATGACCGAGGCGATGATGCGTCTCCTGCCGTCAGGAATGTTCTTGGGATCAAAATCGTCCACACTGACGGTATCAGCTTGCGAGAGAAAATCGTCAAACCGGCTTGGATCGGGTACCTTCAAGGCAGTTAGCAGGACAGAGGGCGCGACGGCAATACCAGTGTTGGCGACGAACATTCGCACTGAGCCGCTGATGGCCTTCAGCGCTATCAGTTGTTTTTCGAGAGCGAAACGCGCGTGAAAAGACTTCCCGAGTCTGAAGATTAATATGAAGGGCGGGTTGTTCGGGTCGTAGGTGTTCGGGAAGCCTGCCGACAAATTCCAGGCGGGATGTCGATGACTGTATTGATCGCGAATACGCCACTCGCCGCCTCGTCGGTTCGGGTTTCCGTCGAAGGCCAACTGCATGGCTATTGTCTGTGCTGGGTCCGCCGCAGCGGAAATGACCGCTTCGGTCTTCCCAGACGCGTCAAGAAAGTCGTCTATAGGAAAGCCGCTGGAGCAGACACCCAGCGCAATATGCATTGCGCCTCCCCCTCTTCCATGGGGAGAGGCGTTTCCATTCATCGCTCTAAAATCTGTTGAGCTTATGCGCCTCCATAGCACTAGCGCCTTCACTTCACGCCCCCCCGACTAAAATGTTTCTTTGCCGTAAAAGCTTGTCATTGACGAGCTGAAGCTGGTTATTGAGATCGACTTTTTGGCGAAGCTGCTTCGCGCGGCCGGCCAGCCCCTTTAGCCGAGCCGCTTCCTGGGACAGACGCTTATGTTCTTCGAGTGCCTTCCGGCGCTCTTCAATCGCTTCACCATCCTCAATCGCGCTGAAGACGCCTGTCAAACGTCCGGCAAGCAGAGCCTCTATACGGCTTAGCCAGCCGGCATAGAGGTCGTAGAGATTGCCTCGAGGCTGCTGTGCCAGTAGCAGGCTATTGAGGAATGCCGCTTGCACCGGATGGCTTGCGCCGAACTTCAAGCCGGTAGCGGCGACGACCCCTTCTATGACCACGCGTGCTGCCTCGTTCTGTGCCCGCCGCTTGTGCGCTGCTGATACGGCTATGCCGTTCTCATCAGCGGTCACAAGAAGGACCGGATATGGGATGGCGCGGTGGATCAATTCAATCAACCGGACTGCTTTGGCGCCTGGTCGGAAAAACACATCCTACAACGGCAATCTCAAGATATTCCCTTGTATCGTCTGTGAAGGATGGCACGCCAATGGTCGTTGGCTTACAAGCGGCAAACCATTGCAGCTCTGCGATTCCGTCCTGAACGGCACGTCTGTCGGCTGGCGTCGGGGCGCCTTGGTCGACCAACAGCTTTTTGGGTACGCGGGCGTCCACACGTGCGCCGACCGGCAAGCCTAGCGCATCGACAACGACACGCATGTTCGCGTCGGCCGTCATGCCGTTTCCGCTTCTGACGCAATGATAAGAAAGGCAACAACCTCGAAATCATTGATACCGGCAAACTCGCCCTTGAGGGCATGCGTACCTCCAGGTGAGAACAGGCTAGCAACCGCACGTTCTTCGCTCTTGCCGACTACGGATGCGACTGCCCGCGACAGGAGCTTCTGGTAGGTCTCCATGTCTCGGCCGAAGCGGGTGGCCTTGTCAAAGCGGGCGCACGCCCCGGCGTCGGGAAGGTCGCGGCCGATGCAGACCTTCTTGAGCCGGTCGAGTACCTGCTTGACTTGAGTGTAGGAAAAGAGCACCTCCCCGGCCTCGCTGACATGCACGACATAATGCGGGCTCAAAGGATAGCCCGGCTCCGCAGCGCGTTCCGCCACTTCGCCCACAGCCCGGAGGCAGAAGATCGCGCCAGGTAGTATGGCATATTCCGTATTTCCAGGTAGATCATCCGGGCAAGCCACGACGGCGTAAGAACCAAGCGGCAAGGATTCGAGGCGTTCACGGTTCTCCCGAATGTACCCGGCCAGATCGACGCGAAAATCGTTGAGCGTGAGGTCGGCGATGGACACGCCGCTGGAAAGATCTTCAAGGTCGATCACCGCGTCCTGGAGCTTCTGCAACTGGGCACGGCGGTATTCCAAGTCGTTCATTTGATTTCCGGCCTGGAACTCGATGACGTTCTCCTCGCCGGTGGCAGATACGTCGAGCAGTACCATGCGCCCGCTGACGCGGGATTCGAGATCCAAATACTCGTCGAGTTCTATATTGGGCCAGAAATTCACAAGCTGGATGCAGGTGTTCGTCGAGCCAATACGGTCGATGCGGCCGAAACGCTGGATTATGCGAACTGGGTTCCAATGAATATCGTAGTTGATAAGGAAGTCACAATCCTGAAGGTTCTGGCCTTCAGAAATGCAGTCGGTGGCGATTAGAAGGTCAATCTCCCCTTCTCCAGCGAGGTCCGCCGGTCTCTCCTTCGAGCGAGGTGAAAAGGCACTTAGGATCGAACTCATGTCGGAGCGCAGACGAGACAGGGTCGTCTTGTTGGCTCCGGTGCCGGTCACGACGGCAGCATGGATATCGAGGGCTTCATACGCCCAGGAAGCAAGCTCCCGGTAAAGATAGTCGGCGGTGTCCGCGAAAGCGGTGAATAGCAGAATTTTGCGATTCTCGCCGTTTATCGGCGCACCGACCTTAAGCGCGATAAGTTTTTTCAGCTCGGCAAGCTTGGAGTCGCGGTCCTCGGTCACAGCTTGGGCCGCCGATAGAAGGGTCGCCAGCCGATTACGATCCTCGACGAGATCTTGGCTCCAACGAACTCGATCCACATCCTGCAGCAGAACCTTCACCTTCCGGCCAACGAGAAGCGCCTCGAAGGCAGGATCGTCGATGTCCACGTCGTCGATCATCAATTCATCGATAGACTCCGCGTGGGAGCCAATCTTGGCGAGAAGAGCGTTGATGTCGCCCAACTGCCGTTCAATAGTGAGCGCGAATGAAGCGACAGAGCTTTCCATGCGCTTCAGAAGATTGACGCGCATCAGGTGGATTAGGCTCTCTTCCCGGTCCACCTGGCGAAAATAGCTTTCGCCACCGCGAATCTTGGTGCTGTATTTCTCGTCGTAGGCGACCTGCTTGTTGGGAAGGACATACCGCAACGGAGCGTAGGCGCCTAGCGTAAGACGCCTAATCTCGTTGTTGATCTCGCGGATCGGTCGGAACTCGCCCGCCAGATCAACGTCTGCCTTGATGTTAATGGGTCGGAGCCGATCCGGAAACTCACCGGTCTCGGCAGTGCCATAATACCGCTGCACATGCTTGCGAGACCTGGCGATGGTCAGCATATCGAGGAGCTTGAAGTAGTCGAAGCCTAGCATGTCCATGAGACGCGAAGGCCGGCGCTCGACCTCAGGCAGGTCGAGCCAACGATTGAACTGCCCCTGCGCCTTCCGGATCGTCGCTTCAATGCTGGAAATGCCGTGACCGAACAGAGCGAGATCGTTGCCCTCGGTCATGAAGGCAATCTGGTTCTTCAGGTCAGCTAGCCTGTTGTTAACCGGAGTTGCGGAAAGCATCAGGACTTTGGTCTTCACGCCAGACTTGATGATGCGGTTCATCAGGTGGTCGTAGCGCGTATCGCGATCCTTGTGTGTCGACTTGTTACGGAAATTATGAGATTCATCGATGACTACAAGATCGTAGTTGCCCCAGTTCACATGCGAGAGATCGATGTCCCCCGAGGTCCCGCCATCGCGGGACAGATCGGTGTGATTCAGGACGTCGAAATTGAAGCGGTCACCGGCAAGTACGTTGCGATTGTCATTGGCTTTGTACAGCGTCCAGTTGTCGCGCAGCCGCTTTGGACAGAGGACAAGGACTCGGTCGTTGCGTAACTCATAGTACTTGATGACTGCGAGCGCCTCGAAAGTTTTACCCAAACCTACGCTATCGGCAATGATGCAACCGCCGATGCGTTCAAGCTTATCGATCGCGCCGACGACGCCGTCGCGCTGAAACTTGAAGAGCCTTTTCCATACGGTCGTGTTGCGGATACCCGTTGCGGATTTCACAATCCGTTCTTCGTCGAGCTCGTCGCCTAGATCCTTGAATAGATCGAACAAAAACTTGAAGTAAATGAGGGAAGGAGCGCGTTGCGACGCCGCTTCGCCGAGATAGGCTGTGAAAACGTCTTCGTGGAGTGACTGAGGCTTTATTGCGCTCCAGTTGGCTTGAAACCACTCTTCGAAGACGGTTGCTTCGTTGCTGCTGTCGGCGACCTGTACCAGACCGAGTTGTGCGCTCGGCGTGACGCCGAATCCCTCAGTCGTAAAGGCGCAAGTGCCAAGAAGAGCACGTGGTGCGGCGTCGCCATGCACTACCAACATGGACTGTGGAGGGGCGGCAACCGCATACCGGATCTCAGCCTGCCTCCTAATCCAATCCTGGGCAGCGCGAGCGAGCCATCTTCCCTGAAGCCTGTTGCGATAGGGAATGTCGGTAGGTCCACCGAAAAGGTGCTCAACGAGCAATCTCGGTTCGCCGAGAAGCAGCCTGACATTACCTGGCTTTTCCCATATGTCTCGGAGTTCCGCGAAGGCATGCAGCGAAAACTGTGGCGACATAAGGTCGATCGCTGTACCCGTCCGGAGCCAGTCACGAAGCTGGTCGATTACACGGTCCGTGCCGCTATTCCGTAGCAGTCTCATCGATTGCCTCTATCCCGCAGGACTAAGATATCTCAGGTGCCTCCGGTCCATGAAGCATTCCTTGAGGTTGTAACCTAGCCATTCCGGAATTGCATCAACGGGGAAAGAGATCAGTGAAAGATTTCACAGATATCACGAAGTATCTGCGGACGGCAGAGGATGCCACTACAGGCGATAGCCTTAATCATTTTTTTCTCGAATACTGAGCCCTAACATCCCGAAAACTTTACGGTTCTGATCGATGTCGCTTTCCACGACGCTCTCCAGTTTTTCGCACAAACTGTTTGCCTCCGGATCCCCCTCTGCGAGTTCTCGCAGGTTTTCGAAATCTTGGAGCATGTCGGCCACGGCAACACGCATGGCATGTCCGCACGAAATGACCGTTTGTATTGATAGCGTCAAGTTCCGTAGGAGCTTCCGCCGTTCTTCCCCTGTCATTGAATCGGTCAAAGCTGGATCAATCCCTTAAAGCCCAAGTGCTGGTTGTGAGGCCCTAGCTGATGCCTCTTCTGCAGCGGCACTCGTGAGGGCCACGAGCGGTACGCCGCTGTTACTGTGCTGGGCTACTTGCATGCGAACAAGATGTTTCTGGCCGCCTTGGCGACTAGCCATTCGCCGTCGGACATCATCTCGGGATTCCCGTTTGTCATGTGGACGGTGCCGAAGTGCAGCCGGCCAACCTTGAGCTCGCGGTCGACAAGAGGAGTTAACCGCAGTTCCCTGGCGATCGATGGTGATAGCGTTAATGCGCGGTCGAATTTCGCCGACTCGAGCCCGGCCGACCGAAGATAATGGGTGGAAGGTGTCCAAGACGTTTAGGGACGCGTCGGCTGCCCTTCCAGCGTGGCAACACCCTTCTCTGTAATCTGCGCGGCCCCTGAAAGATTCGACGCCTTAAGTCCCGGCGTCGACCCAGGTGCCACGGTGCTGTCCTCCACGATGAGCGTGCCGACAGTCATTGGCTGCCTGATGAACAGCGTGCCGGTTCCAAAGAAGCGACCGAAGAGCCTCATCGAATTCTGCAGTCTTTCCGCTCTTCGCCTGCGGGCGGCGGAGAACAGGTCGCTGGACTATCGGGACGCGGTTTCCGCTCGCTTAAACTCCATCCTCCTATCCACAACAAGCTCGGCTGCTAGCCGCATCAGCCTGGGCTTCTCCTTGATCAGAAGCTCCTTTGCGGCGCGGTACTCGCGAGCCAGGATGGCGTTGATCTCTTGAGTCAGTTCTGGAGGTACGGGCCAGAGGCCGCCAATTCTGCTCCTATCGGCATAGAACCGCATATTCTTGCCCATTCCGTAGGATAGAACCATCTGCGCTGCAATTGTCGTCGCAGTTTCGATGTCGGAGCCGGTAACGCCAGCACCGCCGATGGATCGGCTTCCTTGAACTACCTCTTCGGCCGCCATGCCTGCTAGCGAAATCCGGATGCGAGCCAGCAAAGTCGCTTCCGTCGGAAGGATCTCGTCAATCATTCGATAATGCACCCGACCTCCTTCTTGTACGTCGAATCCTTGATCAGAAACGCTCTCCTCCAGTTCCACAACGATATCCCCCACCAGCTTAGAGGCCAGCGCGACCAATACGTGCCCGCATTCGTGAACAGCCGTTCGCAGAACCACCGCTTCCGGAAGCTTTGTTTTCTGGGGGAGGCTTGCCTTAATGTCTTCGGCAGTGACCATCCGCCCATGGATTCGGGCCGCGCGCTTAGCCTTCCGGGCAAGCCTCTGTAAATCAGCCGGTGTCGCGGATCGAAGAGCGTCCGTAGCCTTGCGAATCTCCGCTGCATCGACGGCTCCCGCCAAGTGATGGGCTAGTATGGCCGCCCGCTCATTTTCATCCGGAAGATCGATGTGGAAATGCTCTTCGAACCGGCCGGAACGAATGACCGCCGAGTCAATGTCTTCGAATCTATTAGTGGCACCGAGCAGGATGACACCCTCAACATCAACAAGCCCGTCCGTCAGCTCCAGAAAACAGTTGACGACGTTGGACTCGTAATAAGCGTTCTTCCCACCGGATCTACGCCGGCCGATCCCGTCGAGCTCGTCAACGAAGAGAACGGCGCACTTGCTCCTGCGTGCCTCCGCGAAGGACGCCCGCATTGCTCTCAGCATATCTCCTAGGTAGCCATCTCCGCTGGCTTGCCAGGCTGCGACCGACGTCGCGACAAGGGGTACACGAAGTTCGGCGGCCAGTGCCGAGGCGAAGAATGTCTTACCTGTTCCTGGAGGGCCTATGAGAAGCGCCCCATGGTCAATGTCCTTCCAGGTAAGCGTGCCGGCCTTCCAATCCTCTAGGTCTCGAGCCAGCGCCTGTACCCACGGACGCACGTTGGAAAAACCAGGTACCTCGCTGAGGGGCTTCGCAGAAGAACTACCGTGTCTAGCCGCAGTGTTCTGCAGATCTTCCTTTGACAGTGCGCGTCTGCCGATGAGAGCGCCGATAACGCCGAGATCAGCCCTCGTAAGCTCCTGAAGTAGATCAGATGGAAGTGCTGGCAGCCCGGCGAGACGGCGCCCTGCTGCCATCTGACGTGCGGTTGGTGGAAACGTATTGACAATGACGTCCGCGGCCTTCAGTAGCGTCATTGGCACCAAGTCCACCGAAGTCGTCACGATCATCAACTGGCGATGAGGGCCTAACGGATCGATCCAATCAATCGACTTCGGTTTCGTGGACGGCCTCAGTACCTGGACAATCCTTCGCGACGCCTCTCGCGACGACAAAAGGGTCCGGCGCTGCCCTGTCATTAGGAGTTCCGCAGCACGACCGTACCGGTCGATCCAAACCTCATCGACAACGACAATCAGAATTCCACGAACATTGCCTCTGAACTGTTCAAAAGGTCGAAGGGTGGCTCGCAGCGAGCTGTATGCAAGAAAGTAGCCGAGGTTCTTCCGCAGCTCCGCGAAGGCACTAGGTGAGATCCGGTGCTTCATGCCGCGTACCTCGAGCCGACAAATGTTCGCAGCCGGGACGAAGTGTTTAACGTTCGCGCATACAACTTTCCATCTTGCTTCAGAAACGTGTGGAGCTCGCGGCTCCCGCCCGGCAGCGTATGATGGCCGTCCACCATTCTCTCCAAACAGGGCGCCCTGCGAGGGCAGTTCTTGTGATCTCGATGCGCCGGTACATCGACGGTCCCGTCGACTCTGAAGTCGCTCTCCTGGAGACTCAGGCCGCGCAGTAGACACTCGAGGCGTTGCGCCTCCCTTAGCAGAGCATCAGTCATGATTCGGTCTCCGATCCGGACAAAGGATTCGACGATAGCATTCAGCGACGCCTATGGCGTCTTAACTGACGCCTAAGGCGTCAGTCGTCAAGATCCTTTTCGGCTGATTTGCCGAGCAATAGGATCCATGCAATTGAATCCTTATGTTGCTACCGCCACCGATCATGATGAAGCTTGCAAGGGAATTCCTTGGCCTAAGCCAAGAGATGGTTGAGGTGCATTCTGGACTTTCGCGATCAAGCATCCAAAGGGTGGAACGCGGTATGGCCGTGATGCTGAATTCCGCAGCGGAACTAACGAAGTTCTACACCAACAACGGCATCGTCTTCCTGCCGCCGGAGAACGGTAGAGGATGGGGCCTCATTAACAACAATCTAGTCGAAGATGATGCCCAACTAAGTCGCCTTCCGCCTGTAAAATTGAAGCCTCGCTCTGGGACGAAGATGGGTTAGCTGCGCTACTTCGATATCGAGGCGCGTGCGGGGCCACAGGGCGACCAACCGTTACAGGGAAGCGGAAATCGAGGGGCTCATTGCCGCCCCTCTGCCGGCCCCTGGGGCCGGCATTCACCCGCTAGGATATTTCGCGTGAACGATTTCCATGCTATAGGCCAATCACGGTACAGCCGGGGACGGCGATGACCGTGTGAACGACGACGGACTGGCGAAGGTCAGTCCGTTGTCATTTCGCCCTTAACCGTACTGCAGCACCGATCAAGATCCTCCGGCGTCGATCATGCCGCAGGAGCCCGCGGGAGATCGTCTAAGAAAAAGCCCTGGTGTTACTAGCCCACAAGCGGACTTGTCGAACATACCACCAGTTTCTTAGAGCCCCTCGTAATCGCGACGTAGAGGTTCTTCATGTTCCTCTCTGGAACGTTGTCGAAGTCAGAAGCATCCAGGATGACGGCAACGTCGGCCTCCAGCCCCTTGAACAGAAGCGGACTGCCGACCGCGCGTGGCGGCACGCACCGTCCCAGCATCCTGCTCTGCTCGCGGATGCGGATGGCCGCTGCAAGAAATCCGTCGGGTTCATTCGGAGCGGACGAGCGTAAAGCGTTGATGCAGACGCGGAGGATCTCCGGTCGGTAGGTTCTTGCCCCTGGGTTGTTTTCCAGCGCTTTGAAGAGATCGATGAGATGCTGCGCAGAGCCCGTCGCTTTGTAGTCGATGGCCGCGAGCTCCGAAGCGGTCACATCCTTGCGCCCGGCGCCTCGCTCGAGGACGGAGACCCGCCTCATCAGCTCGTCCTTAGATACCTGCGTGGTGAGTTGCGAGGCGAAGG
Source organism: Sinorhizobium sp. B11 (assembly GCA_039725955.1). NCBI lineage: Bacteria > Pseudomonadati > Pseudomonadota > Alphaproteobacteria > Hyphomicrobiales > Rhizobiaceae > Sinorhizobium > Sinorhizobium sp. B11. Next base: position 1,812,504 of record CP091034.1, on the reverse strand, counting down.
ACAGTACGTATTCAAGATCACCGGGCCGGTCGAGGACGACACCTGCGGCAAAGTCAGTCAGGTCGGTGAGGTCCACCGCCTCTACTGTTACCGCTCCGGGCGTCTGCATGGCGATCCGCTGCTGAAGCCTCTTCTGATTTCCCGCGGCCATAATCAGGACCTCGCCTCCGCGCTGCGGTGATCTCGCGTTGCAGGCCCGGCGCCGTTTCTTTTCGTCGTCATCACCGTCGAGATGAACCCACTCGACCTCCGCGGGGGCGTTCCGAAGGTCAATCTGGTTTCCTGCCAGAAGGGTCTTGCGAGCCTCGAGCAGCCACTCTCCAAGATTTTTTGCGCCCGCGTTGATCCACCGCCATGGCGTCTTCAGTTCACCGACCTCAAAGAAGTTCGAGCAGACGTCGTCGTTCCAGTCCGGGTGGTCGCCGTTCCAACTAAAAATCTCCTGCATCGGATCCCCAAGCACGACCGTGGGGAGGATGCCGGAGAGATGGCAGGCGATGACGTGCTGCTCCCGGCCGCAGTCTTGATACTCGTCGACGATCAGCCGGCAATAGCTGGCGGCCAGAATGTCGTCGATGTGCTGGCCGTGTAGAAGTTCGACCACCGCGTTTTTGATTGCCGGGTAGTCCTTTCCAGGAGTCTTCAGATCCAGATGCCTGGCATCGATTCCGGACCGGCCTGGAAACGTTTTTAGCATTCTGAGCGCCCAACCGTCCAACGTGGCAAGCCGGTACGACGACGCACGGACTTCGGCACGTTCCAGCCTCGCTCGAAGTGCGGCGACGCCTGCATTCGTGTGCGTGAGGATCAGTATCGGTTTATTCCCGGAATGCCTTGCAAGGGAATCCGCAATAAGCTGGGTTTTGCCGCATCCCGCCGGCGCCGTCACCGAGCCACAACGGATATCGAGAAGGTCGATCTCGTGATCAGCCATTGATGGTCCAGTCCCGAAGCGCCTTCACGATCTTTCGGAAATCCTGGTCGGATTCCGCCCAGTAGGGCACGATGACGTCCCGGCCGATCTCCTCCATATCGGACACGGTCTTAAACCAGCTCTTCTTGCCTTCCTTGTTTCCCCCGGCGGCATTTCCAAGCGCAAACCTACTTGCAGCGCTCAGTTCCCCTTCTCCGATTTCCTTTCGCACAACCTCGAGCGTCACCTTGTTGTCGGAGTAGCTTCTGAGCTGGCTGTCGACTTCCTGCTCGGACCTGTCCTCCAAGGATCTATACAGAAGGATTTCTACCGCCTTCACGGGCAGGCTCTCGAACAGCTCCACCTCCAGCTTCTTGCCCTCGCGCCATTTGAAGATCCTGCCGTCCAAAGCCTCGAAGGCCGTCTCCTCGACTTCTTCGGGACGATAGTCGTCGTCGCGGAACGTTGCGGTACGGTATCCCATCCTCTGGAAGGCCTGGGCACGGGACATTATCTTCTTGTAGCCACCTGCGTCGACAAGGCAGGTGCCCTCGGCGTGCATGGACTTCTTCCCGGCGTCCGACAGGTATTGGTCAACGCCTCGCACAAGGCCTATTTCACTCGCCCCCTCGCATACCAGCACGGAGCGAGCCAGGAAGGCCTCTGGATGGACCCTGAGGGTTCCTTGCAGATCAGGATGATCGCCCGCCCATAGCACGTGATGGCCGCCGGCGATTTTGCGAACGATGAATAGCTGCCCGACGGCGAGCTCCCGGACGGCGATCGGCGAGTGGCTCGTGACGAAGACCTGGAGTTTCGAATCCTTGTTCTTGGCGCCGAGGTTCCCTAGGAAGCGGATGATCCGATGTGGTTCCAACCCGTGCTCGAGTTCGTCCACGAGCAGGAGCGAAGATTTGCTCGCGTTCCTCTGCTGCAGCCCAGAAATCATCAGGCGAGACGAACCGATTCCCAGCTTCTTGAGCGGAACGCCCACCTCGTCGTGCAGCGAGATCGTGCCGGCAGTCACGGAGACCGCATGCGCTTCCAGCTCCGCGCGGGCCTTTGCACCGACGTCAATGCCAAGCTCTCCCGCCACGGTAGTGACGATGTCCAGCGCCTTGGTCAGGTTCTTGTCGGCGTCCTTGCCAAAGACCTTCCTCGCCTCCCGCGCCGCGGCCAGGAGCGCCGTCGAGGCGTCGGCGGTCTCGTCGGAAAGCTTGTTGAGGATGGAACCTCGACGCCATGAGAGATTATGGTCGGATAGGGCTCCGATGCGAACGGGCGCGAGGTCGACACGGTCCGACCACAAAAGATTCCTGCTCTGGCCGGCGGCTGCAGCCCGATCGGATTGGAGCGACCAGACAGGCTCGAGATCGCTCTCCACGCGCAAGTTCAGCGTGATGACGGTTTCCAGACCGACCGTAGGCTCGTCGTGGATTTCCATCTTGTCCTTGTCGAAGCCGCGAAGATAGATCCCATAAGTCTCGACTGACATAAGGGGTGGCGCGAGGTCGCCCAGAGTGATGGAGATGTCGATCGGGGCGCCCACTTTCAGCGCATGGAAATCTGCATCCGTGAACTGGGCCGTCCGTCTCGCACCTACGCAGAGGTCGATCGCGTCGAGGATGGTGGACTTGCCGCCATCGCCAGGGCCGATCAAGCAGTTCAATCCCGGTTGCGGATGCCACACCAACGATTGAATGCCACGGAAATTCAGTATTTCGATCTTTCGAATCGTCGCCATGTCGGCCCGCGAGAATCATTATGTTCCACTGCAGTAGTTCATGTCCCGCTAGAAACGGCAACCGAGAGAGTATCCGGCTGAGATATCCCGCACGGCATGGGCGTGCCGGTCGAGGACGTCTGCCCCTGGTACATGACCAATTTGGATCGACTCGATCGATCATGACTCAAAAAAGACGAACCGATTAGGGTATACTTCAGTCTTCCCATCGCAGGTAATCGTAATGTGATAAATATCGGCGTCTCTGATCGTTACGGTCATTTCGTAGTCGGCCGGGAATAACTGATCAACGCGGCGGAAGAAATGTTTCGCGTCTCCGGCGTCACTTCCGAGATGCTTGTCCATCAGTCTTTCGATCCCTAGGACGTCCCAGGCCTCGTCGTGGCTGCCATCGGGAAGCGTAAGAAAGTGCAGCGTTGCGTCGAAGAAGACGGACGTGAATACCTCCATGTGGGCGGTGTTTTCTTTCATGATAAGTTTCCGATCGACGTGCGCCGGTGCAACTCGAACCGGCCTGGACTCGCTTTCAGGCTTCGCTCGAGAGGGAATGAGCCGCCGGTTCATTCGATCTGAGCCTCAGGGACACGTCTCTGTCGAGCGACCTCGGATCTGGTCTGACCCCCCTGCCAAACCCGGCTTCTGACCCCACGAGGATGACCCTGTCGATAGCCCTTGTTATGGCCGTGTAGATCATTGCTCGATCCATATTCGCCGTCGGCAGGACGGGCATGACCACGTTCCGGAACTGGCTGCCCTGAGCCTTATGGACGCTGATGCAGTAGGCAAGGCTGAGCTTCTGGATCTCGCCAGCGCCGATTGAGTGCCTCTTCCCGTCGAATACGGCGACGACGCTATCACCATAGAAGCCGTCCACCACTCCCATCGATCCGTTCCACAGGTGGCGGTCGTAGTCGTTGACAGTCCAGATGCATGGGTCGCCTTCGGCAAATCCATTCATGGCGCTGAATCCGGCATTCGTTCTCAGAGCGTGGAAATGAGCATTGATAAAATCGATTCCCGCGACGCCGCCATATACTGCCGCCACGACCTGCACCTCCTCGCTCTGGAGATCGTGAAGAATGTCTTCGATGGTTTCGACGATGCGGGCCTCGGGCGCATCCGCAAAAGTGCAGCCTGCTCGCTCGCGGTTATACGACGGAACTTGCGGGGCCCGGCCCTCGCGTATAGCGACGGAAACCCGAGGAATGCCGCTTTCCTCCGACGCCCTTAGAATCCTGGTGAGTTCTGTCTTCGGTATCCGACTCTCCAGGACGAGACGATGCAAGGTGAGACCGAAACCGATCGGCGGGAGCTGAGCCGTGTCACCCACCAGAAGGCAGCGGGCGTCTTCCGGAAGATGAAAGAGTATACGGTAGAGCGTAGGAAGATCGAGCATCGAAGCCTCGTCGACTACCACGAGGGTGTGTCGACCGAGCTCGATACGCCCATCGGCGACGCCCTTCAGCCAGGACGCAACGGTCTGTGCAGGCCTTCCCGTCGCCTCGGCGATCCGTCCCGCGGCCCGTCCGGCGATGGCGAGCTGAAAGACGTTCATGCCGAAGTGGCGGGCACCTGCGTTGATTGCGCGGAGCGTAGTGGTCTTGCCTACGCCGGCGCCGCCGATAAGGAGGGAGAAGGCGTTCTTCAAAGCCATTCCGACTGCGTCGCATTGCTCGTTCGTCAGAGATCTTGATGGATCGAACCTCGCGAGGAAGCTGGCGACGTCTTCGGAGCGAATGCCGTCGAGGAACAGGTCATTGCCGACGGTGCGCCGGACATGGGCGTCGATCCGGGCTTCGATGAATCTCTCCATGTAGGCCGCGCCGGCAGGCTGAAAACCACCGTCAATAGAGATCGCGGCCCCGTCGGAGACAGCAAGTTCCACCGCCGTCAAAGCATCTTCTTCGGACACGCACAGTCGTTTCGCCACCAGACCCACCAGAACTGGTCCCCCGCACCAGGTATGTTTTCGGTCGAGGCGGTCGTAAAGGATGCTCTCTACAGCAGCAACGAGCCTACGGGGGTCGCTCCCGCTGACGCCCAAAGCCGTAGCCACCCTGTCGACCTGCGGCCATGTGCAGACGGTCAGCAGCCGGTAAGGGTTGTCCTTCATCTTCGAGACGGCCTCGTCGCCCCAGAAGGCGACGGCTTTACGGGCGACGTTCAGCTCGATCCCCTGCTCGTCGAAGAACACTACACAGTCGGCGAGCGCCTGCTGATTGCGCCAGGCCTCGACGACGATTGCGGCCTGATTGCGGTCGAGCAGTTCCGACAGGCGGTGGAAATCGCCGTCCCCAAGAATCGCATAGAGGTCTGGTCCGAACGTCTCCCACAGACGCTGGGCAGTGGCCTTACCGACGCCGACGAACTCCGGTCGAGAGGCGAGGAATTCCACGATGTGATGCCCGCGTGGCATTTTCGTCATGGGATCACACGCTTGCCTGTCAAGGTGGCATGCTCATACCTTGCCAACCTCCGCCGCAGCTCGTAGTTCTCACCGCGTAGTGAGGCGAGCTGCTGCTCAAGAATGGTGATACGCGCCTTGTCGGCTCCGTCCCGTCGCGGCGGCTCTGGAGCGGCTGGCCCATCAAGCCCCAGCGCGACGACTGCATCGCTGAGCCTCCTCTCGAAGCGCTTGTTCTGAGTGAACGTCTCCCGATTGAACCCGCACGCTGTGGCGACGGCCGTCTTGTTGACCTTACCGCCCCGGCTTGGCAGCTTCAGGCCAGCGGCCTCTATCTTTTCGAGGTAGGCCTCGAGGCGGATGAAGTGCTCCTCACTGATCTGTTGGAAGGAGTTCTGGCTCATCGTTCCTTCACACTCCCGTCGCGGTCCACGTCAGGCAGTCGTCTGTTCAGGTCCAACTCTGAGATGCCACGGCTCCGCGCGTTGTAAAGCCATGTCGCGAACTTCTCCTCGAAGCGGCCCTTCTCGGCCTCGATCACGGCAATCTTTGCTCTTAGGCTTTCAATGGTGTTCTGCAAGAGTTCGATTTCAGGCCGCGGCGCCGTATCACGCGGCTTATCTGTCCGCAAACGATCCTTGGCCTGCTGATACGCCGTCTGGATATTCTCCTGCTTGGCAAGGCCTTGTCGTGTAAAGCTGCGGCGGAGAAGCTTTTCCACGCGCTGCAGTAATCGATCCCAGGTTAGATCGCCGCGCCACGAAGTCAGCATATCGACGATCCGTTCGATTTCATCGGTCTTGAGACGGGCCTTTGCCACCAGTCAATCCTCCCACATGTCCACCAAGGCATCGACCAGATCGTCATCCACACTGCCGGCTCGGGAGGAACGCTCATTGACGTCCCTGTCGCGGAGGGCCATCGCCACTTCGCCATCACGCGATGCACCTGGGAGACTCATCACGGTACCATCGGGAATCGAGGGATCGTCATGCATTGAGAGCATTAATCGCATCTTGGCGATGCTAGCCTCGTGAGAGCGAACCCATCTGTCGGCTCCAACGTGACCCTCACCCATAGCCCGGATGGCGTCATCGAGCTGTTTCGCGCTCAGTACGAGGCGTTTCGATACTCTCTCCTGATGCTTCACGTCGCCTTTGATAAAGACGTTCTCGGAGCAGTCAATGCAGTGGCCATGCGTCTCGCACGGAAGGAGTGAATAGTCATGTACACAGATGCCGAGTTCCGTTGTTAGTGCTGCGCCGATCCGGGCCTCGGCGAACTCCCGGCGGTCGACGGGCCGGTTGATGCCGACCATCTTGCCTTCCTCGAACATGGGGCCATTACCGGTTCCGTCATCCAGCGCCGCCCTAATCTGACTCAAGGTCTCTTCGGGCGTCACATGATTATAAGCCTTGTTCTGCGGGACTTCTCGCCCGCTCCACTTGGCGATGTCGAGATCGCTCATGCCCTTCAACTGAGCGACCGTGTTCAGCCAATGGCGAAACGCGTGGCTACTGATCTTTATCGGGCTGCCATCGCTTTCCGTGTAACCAAATCGCTCGAATACGCTCGGCTTCCTCCCCCCGTCGTGTCCGGACAGCCAATGGTCGTAAGATTGGACGGTCCCTTTCTCGATCAGCGTCCGATAGGTTCTCTTGTCGGAATGAGCCTGGTTGCCGAACAGGACGAGAAGCGTTTCCGAGTATCTTTGATCGTCGTAGCGGTTGAGGTGAGGAAAATCTCCCGGCAGATCTTTGAGGTGCACCGCGGCCAACGACGAGATGCGCGCTTCTTTCATGAAGGGCGTCTTTCCATCGGACCGCCATTCAACCCCTTGCACGTTCAGCCACCGGGCCGCGTCTTTGGCCGGACGAATATCCATCAGCCGCACAAGGCCGTCTTTCGGCAGCCAGTCAGACGATCTGAACTTCTCGAGATCGCCGGGTAACCACAACTGTCCTGGATTCTTCTCGTACCACGCCGCTACCAAGCGAGCCTCGGCACACATTTCCCGGATCCGAGCGACTGCCTCCTGTACGAGCGATGCCATCAGCGTCGGCACCCACTTCACCTGCGGCGGGTGTCCCTTTCCGGGGAAGACCCGAATGCCGTAAGTGTCAGATGTATCACCCGTGGCGGGATCCTTTACCTTATCGTAGACCTCGCAGTCTTCTCGGAGCTGAAGGACTTCGTGGATGCGTATGGGGATCGATACGAAGATGGCAGTGATGGCGGAGTAGAGACGATCGACGAAGCCCTCCGAGTTCCGATAAATATGCGCCAACGCGAGGAAGGCTTCTGGACTCGGAAGCTTCTGTTCTCTCCATTCCCTCGCCTCCTTGCCTATCTCCTCAGTCTTTTCCTTTGGCTTCCTCACTCCGTGCTTCCACTGGAAGGGCGCGTGGAGGAACTTGCGGTCTATGCAGAAGCGATAGACCTTCTGGATGGTCACGGCGAATTGGTAATGCCGCCCAGGTCCTACCCCTTCTTGAGCCAAGGCGACGGCCGCGTTGAGGACGCTGACATTCAAGGATTCGATGCGCGGTTCGAGATTCAAGCATCTGAAGCTCGCCTCTATCAACTGTAAGGCTCGCAGGCGCTTGACCGTGGGCTCGAAGAGGACCGGCGACGTCGAATGATGATATCTGACGTAGGCTTTGGCGAATTCCCTGAATTGTCCGAGGAGAGGAGCTCCACCGACCACCTCCTGCCTGTTAGTAAGCGTCGTATCACGATTGTAGTACGCTAGGACACGGCTGTCCCGGTTCTGCCCTTTCGTAACGAAGGAGGATCCGACCTGCCAGATGTCTAAGTTCCACTCGTCGTTCGACACGAGAGCCTCGATCTCCCGTGCCAGGGCAATGAACTTGGCAACGCGTTCGGACGGGTTCGTCGCCTCGCCGCCGGTGAACTCATGGACCGTGCCGCTCATGCCACCAGCCGCTCCAGGGAGCAGAGCTGAATAACTTCGGCCGCTGCAATGATTGTCCGATCCCTGATTGTGAAGATCTTGCGCGATATTCCATCCCCCTCCATGCGATTGCGATCGGCGATGAGCGCGGCCATGAATTCCTCGTGCGGCCCGTCGATCCATGGTTGGAAGTGCCGGCACGTATAGCATGCGTATGGTGCGGCCAGACCACAGAAGCTCATCTGCCCGCATGTCCCAAGAGGGTCGGTGACGTTGTCGATAAGGGCTCGGTCGTAGATACGACTGGTTCGATCGCCGCCGCGTCGAGCCTCTCCTTCCGTCTTTACGACGACGCCCGCGAAGGCTTGGGCGAGAGGCGCGAGCTCCATGGCGAGGTGCCGATCGAGACGCAGGACCATCGAAGGGCTAGCCTCGAAGTATACTTCGACGTTCTGCGTGTCCGAATGGTCCAGCAGCTCCGCAACGGTCCACTTGTCCTTTCCGTCGTCGACGGCGCGCTGAGCGAGGGTTATCCTAAACCGCTTCGTGTTCCCCTTAAGACCGCTTAGGCGGTCGATGGTGCTGTTCACCGCAGCGCCAATAGTTTGAGCGGTCCGGTGGTACTCCAACCCCGGCATAAGGCCAACTTGCCTTGACATAAACAAAGGCGCTTCACCGGGGCGCAGTCGCAGGGTTTCCGGCCGAGCTCTGTTTTGATCGATCACACGTTCAAGCAGCGCCCCGACATCCTTGCTGCAATACCGAGTCTTGAACTGACCTCGAATTCCACTGCCTATCTGTTTCGCTCGCGGGATGCGGAGCGCGTATGACTTGCCCTCGCTGTTTTCGATTACGAGGAGGTCCTTCTCCTTCATTGCGGCGATCTGGATCGGACGACAGCCGTACGCCAGGAACAACCAGACGACTGCGAAACGGAACAGACTAATCTCGCCGCGCGCATATGAATCGTTGAGGGCAGAGTGGATACTCAAAAGCTCTATGTCGTTGAACGCTCCTTGCTTCGAGTCGCGAGTGCGGATCGAAGTGCCCTTGATATTGCCGCGGATGGTCGAGCTGTCGAGGTACTCGAGCAACTCTTCCGAGGCGATACCGAAACCGAGCCTGTTCATTTCCGTGAGGAAGATACGAACAACTCCAAGCTTCCACTCTGTCGTCTCGTTGAGCGTCGCCTGGAAAGTAAGAACATGGCTGAGTTCGATGCGTTCGCAACAAGTGTTCAACCGCGAAAACACCGATCGATAAAACAAGAGGAAGTTTCTGAAAAGGTTGACTGAATGGGGGAACGATGCCTCCTGAAGCTTCGCTATCAATAGCCACTTGAGCCGCAGGACTATCCCTTCCGAGAGACGGTCAAATTCGTCGAATTTGAAGATCTGCCTATTGGAAAGGCCACCCAGGGACCACTGATTTAAGTGAGGATCAAAGGTTACTCCATCGCGTGTGATTGCCTCCGTCGGAAGCCGCGGGAGGTCATCGGAACCGGCAGATCTACGAACCGACGTCATACGTCACTCTCCTCACTGCAAATTCGAATGTCCAAGTCTTCTTGAATTTCGGCAAGGAACTCGTCCGACCTCCGCCGTATGGTACGACGCAGATAGTGCTGAGCTGTCGAATCGCTCCGCCACCCCATGAGCCTCTTCCTCCACTTGATCTCGTCTTCCGGAGAGATGGTGCCCTTGAGGTCGATCAGTTCAGAAAAAGCATCATTCCACGAGTGGCGCAGCGGATGCGGCCCTATCTCATCCGGCAGTCCAGGAACACGTTTACGTATCGCCAGGAAGATCTTATTGACGTTTGACAGCGACATTGGTTTGCCGTCGGGCATGCTGACAATCAGGAAGGGATTCAGCTTTGCGAACGGTAGTTTCGATCGATACTTGACGACCCATTCATGAACCATTTCCGTGGCGCGGGCGCTCAACGGCAGTATCCGCGCTGCAGTCTTGGCGGCTGGTTTTTCCCGGCGGTTGTCCTGCTTGTCATCCGGCCGTCGATGCACTGTGACAGAGCCCTTTGCCCCGCTGAGTGCCAAATCGGCTACGTAGAGACCCAGAAGCTCTCCGCGCCGAATGCCGAGCTCTATGAGCAGCCTCACGATGAGATAGTTTCGGAAGCGTACTTCCGTTCGGAAGGGGTTCTCGGGGTGGTCCGGCTCAAGGATGGTCAACAGCCGCTGCACCACCTCCGGGTCGACGCCCTCTCGCTGCCCGACATCGTCGCGCTTCGGCGCTCTGATGCCCCGAATGTACGCTCTAATTCGATCGAGACATTCCCGCCGCATCTTGTCGTAGGCCAACCATCGATCAGGCCATTTTTGAAGTTCGGCAAGGTGGTCAGCGCTCGTGAATTCGAGGAACCCATAGATCACGTTCAGTCGGTTTCGCTTCTCGGCCGATACAACTGAACGCTCTCGCTGCGGCTTTGCCCGCTTCACCAGTTCCACGACATTTGAAGAACGCTGTTCAAGTTCGGGAAGTATGTCCGCCAGGTATCGGCCACAGAAACCGGTCAGATCAATGATTTCACTCAGGGACAGGAAAACGCCTTCCCGGAGGCGCCCGTGGACATCGATACCCCGCAGGTCCGCCCAGAGGTAGAGGTGCATCAGCGACCGGAGTTGGTTGAACATGGTGTTCGGCTGATGGCCGAGAGGCCGACTGCTCGCCATGATCCAGAAGGTGGCAGCCTCGAGAGGCAACCCGGTGTCCGCTCGCACCAAAAAGGGCATGCGCTCGCCGGACGAAAAAATCGACCATCGAACGCTGTAAGGATTTTGCGAAGACAACAGCACAAAAAGCTCCCACCGAAATAACGGTGAAAGCTACAAATTATAATTAATCTGTCAATGCGTGAACTAACTGGAGTCCTGCCGACACGTCAACATATTTTTTTCTTGCCGGCCTAGATTTTCTTTCAACCTGCTCCCAGGCCTGACTTTCGCACTGGATAGCAGTAAACGGCTGCGGTGTAAGTTTACGGTGTTAGGAATTCCTCTACTAGGTTTTGTAGCGCGACGGATCTCCGGTCAAAGAAAAAGCCGTAAGTCGTTGTCTCTAAACGACTTACGGCTCTTAGTTGACAAAAGCGTTGACGCTCCCTCCTAAAACGGGATATCGTCGTCGAGATCGCGCGAGAAGTTGCCGCCGCTGCTGCCACCGCCACTGCTGCCACCGCCACGGTTACCACCGCCGCTCCGGCCACCGCCGCCAGAAGACGGGCTGGAACCATAATCGTCGCCGTAACCGCCGCCACCGAAGTCGTCACCACCGCGACCGCCGCCGAAGCCGGACCCTGCGCCGCCGCCTTCACCACGACCGTCGAGCATTGTCAGGGTCGAGTTGAAGCCCTGCAGCACGATTTCCGTCGAGTAGCGGTCGTTGCCGGTCTGGTCCTGCCACTTCCGGGTCTGCAGCGCGCCTTCGATATAGAGTTTGGCGCCCTTCTTCACATATTGCTCGACAACCTTGCAGAGGCCTTCATTGAAGACAACGACCGTGTGCCATTCGGTCTTCTCGCGGCGCTCGCCGGAATTGCGATCACGCCAGGTTTCCGAGGTCGCGATACGAAGGTTGGCGATCGGCCGGCCATCCTGCGTACGGCGGATTTCGGGGTCGGCGCCCACGTTTCCGATCAGAATTACCTTGTTCACACTGCCAGCCATATCATTCACCTTACTGCCGCCCTGCCCGGCGGCGTTTAAAAATCATCGGCGCACCTTAAACCATAGAGGACAGGCGGTGCGTATCCAGTTCCTGTCATCCACAAGGAATTTTGTTCTTTATTTGTTCTAATTATTCGCTATGATCCTGTCAACAGAATCGAAAACCTTTGTTGTTCCGGACATTCAGCCTCGACTCGCCCGTCGGCATCACTAAATAAGGGCTGTTATTCCCCAAACGACTTGAAGCAGAGACGATGAGCGAACTGAAGACGATCTCCATCCGTGGCGCGCGCGAGCATAATTTGAAGGGCATCGACCTCGATCTGCCGCGTAACAAGCTGATCGTTATGACCGGCCTTTCCGGCTCCGGCAAATCCTCGCTCGCCTTCGACACGATCTATGCCGAGGGACAGCGCCGCTATGTCGAAAGCCTTTCGGCCTATGCCCGCCAGTTCCTGGAAATGATGCAGAAGCCTGACGTCGACCAGATCGACGGGCTTTCGCCGGCAATCTCGATCGAACAGAAGACGACATCGCGCAACCCGCGCTCGACGGTCGGTACGGTCACCGAAATCTACGACTACATGCGCCTGCTCTTCGCACGCGTCGGCGTGCCCTATTCGCCGGCCACCGGCCTGCCGATCGAAAGCCAGACGGTGAGCCAGATGGTCGATCGGGTGCTCGCTTTCGAGGAAGGCACGCGGCTCTACATTCTCGCGCCGATGATCCGCGGCCGCAAGGGCGAGTATAAGAAGGAACTGGCGGAGCTCATGAAAAAGGGCTTCCAGCGCGTCAAGATCGATGGCCAGTTCTACGAGATCGCTGATGCGCCTGCTCTCGACAAGAAATACAAGCACGATATCGATATCGTCATCGACCGTATCGTCGTGCGCCCCGACATGGCCTCGCGTCTGGCCGACAGTTTCGAGACCGCTCTGAAGCTCGCCGATGGGCTCGCCGTTGCGGAATTTGCCGACAAGCCGCTGCCGCCGGAGGAAACCTCGGCTGGTGGCTCTGCCAACAAGTCGCTCAACGAGACGCATGAGCGTGTGCTGTTTTCGGAAAAATTCGCCTGCCCGGTCTCCGGCTTCACCATTCCGGAAATCGAGCCGCGGCTCTTCTCGTTCAACAATCCCTTCGGTGCTTGCCCGACCTGCGACGGTCTCGGCTCGCAGCAGAAGATCGATACCGACCTGATCGTGCCTGAGCCGGAGCGCACGTTGCGGGATGGCGCGATTGCGCCGTGGGCCAAGTCCACCTCGCCCTATTACAACCAGACGCTTGAGGCGCTCGGCAAGCATTTCGGCTTCAAGCTCGGCAGCCGCTGGAACGATCTCTCTGAGAAAGCCAAGGATGTCATTCTCAATGGCACCGAGGAGAAGATCGAATTCCACTATGCCGATGGCGCGCGCTCCTACACGACCTCGAAGAATTTCGAGGGCATCGTGCCCAATCTCGAGCGGCGCTGGAAGGAAACGGATTCGGCCTGGGCGCGCGAGGATATCGAGCGCTTCATGTCGGCCGCCCCCTGCCCGGCCTGTAATGGTTTTCGCCTGAAGCCGGAAGCGCTCGCGGTCAAGATCAACAAGCTGCATATCGGCGAAGTGACGCAAATGTCGATCCGCATCGCGCGCGACTGGTTCGAGACGCTACCGGCGACCTTCAATGCCAAGCAGAACGAGATTGCCGTGCGCATTCTCAAGGAAATCCGCGACCGCCTGCGCTTCCTCAACGATGTCGGTCTCGAATATCTGAGCCTGTCGCGCAATTCAGGCACGCTGTCGGGCGGCGAGAGCCAGCGTATCCGGCTTGCCTCGCAGATCGGCTCGGGCCTGACGGGTGTTCTCTACGTGCTCGACGAGCCGTCGATCGGCCTGCACCAGCGCGACAATGCCCGGCTTCTCGAAACGCTGAAGCACCTGCGCGATATCGGCAATACGGTTATCGTCGTCGAGCATGACGAAGATGCGATCCTGACGGCTGATGATGTGGTCGATATCGGCCCCGCTGCCGGCGTCCATGGCGGCCAGGTGGTGGCACATGGCACGCCGCAGGAGATCATGGCCAATCCGAAGTCGCTCACCGGCAAATATCTGTCGGGCGAACTCGGGGTGGCCCTGCCCGACGAGCGACGCAAGCCGAAGAAAGGCAAGGAGATCAAGGTCGTCGGCGCGCGCGGCAACAATCTGAAGAACGTCACCGCAGCCATTCCGCTCGGCGTCTTCACGGCTGTTACGGGTGTTTCGGGAGGCGGCAAGTCCACTTTCCTGATCGAAACGCTCTACAAGTCTGCAGCGCGTCGTGTCATGGGCGCGCGCGAAATCCCTGCCGATCACGATCGCATCGACGGTTTCGAACATATCGACAAGGTGATCGATATCGACCAGTCGCCGATCGGCCGTACGCCGCGGTCCAATCCGGCGACCTATACCGGCGCCTTCACGCCGATCCGCGACTGGTTCGCCGGCCTGCCGGAGGCCAAGGCGCGCGGGTATCAGCCGGGCCGTTTCTCTTTCAACGTCAAGGGCGGCCGCTGCGAAGCCTGCCAGGGCGATGGCGTCATCAAGATCGAGATGCATTTCCTGCCCGACGTCTATGTCACCTGCGACGTCTGCCACGGCAAGCGTTATAACCGCGAAACGCTCGACGTGACTTTCAAGGGCAAGTCGATCTCCGACGTGCTGGACATGACGGTGGAAGAAGGTGTCGAGTTCTTCGCAGCGGTTCCGGGCGTGCGCGATAAGCTGCAGTCACTTTTCGATGTCGGCCTTGGCTATATCAAGGTCGGCCAGCAGGCCAATACGCTCTCGGGTGGTGAGGCGCAGCGCGTCAAACTCGCCAAGGAACTGTCGAAGCGTTCGACGGGCCGCACGCTCTATATCCTCGACGAGCCGACAACTGGCCTGCATTTCCATGACGTCTCCAAGCTTCTGGAAATGCTGCACGAGCTGGTCAATCAGGGCAATTCGGTTGTGGTCATCGAGCACAATCTCGAAGTCATCAAGACTGCCGACTGGATCCTCGACTTCGGCCCTGAAGGCGGTGACGGCGGCGGCGAGATCGTGGCCGTCGGGACGCCGGAGACCATCGTCAAGGAGAAGCGCTCCTATACCGGTCATTTCCTGAAGGAATTGTTGGAGCGGCGACCGGTCAAGAAGACGTTCGCGGCGGCGGAATGACCATGCGGCGTGCCACGGAAGCGGATCTACCGGTTGTCGTGGCGCTGACGGCAGCTGCCTTTGCCCCATATACACAAAGCTTCGGCGCGCCGCCGGTGCCCGTAACCGAAGATTACGGGCCTCGGCTCGATCGCGGAGAGATCTGGTTGCGGGAGGCTGACGACAGGATTGCGGGACTGGTCGTTGTTGAACGCCACCCGGACCATCTTATGCTCTTCAGCATCGCCGTCGCGCCTGAGTTTCAGGGATCGGGACATGGCGTTGCAATGCTTACCTGGCTGGAGGACAGAGCGCGGGAATGGGCTGTGCCGGAGATCCGACTTTATACCAATGCGCTGATGGAGCGGAACATAGCGCTCTATTCCGCCTTCGGTTTTCAGGAAACGGGTCGCCGCCCCCATCCCAATCGGCCAGGGTGGACTATCGTCGACATGTCGAAAACGATCGACAGGACGAAGAAGGTTGGCGCGATCTGAGGGATCGCAAGCGAGGAGGAAGAGATGAGCAAATCGGGCACGATCCGCGTGGGTATCGGCGGCTGGACATTCGAGCCGTGGCGCGGCCATTTCTTTCCCGACGATCTCAAGCAGAAGGACGAGCTGCACTATGCCAGCCGCCAGTTGAAGGTCATCGAGGTCAACGGCACCTATTACAGCACGCAGAAACCGGCAGTCTTCGCCAAATGGGCCGCCGACGTGCCCGATGGTTTCGTTTTTTTCGCTGAAGGCGACGCGCTACACCACCAACAGGCGCGTGCTCGCCGAAGCCTGGGAGTCGATGGAGAGGTTCCTCTCGTCCGGCATCAGCGAGCTTGGCGATCATCTCGGCCCGTTGCTCTGGCAGTTTGCGCCCACCAAGAAATTCGAGCCCGATGATTTCGAAGCCTTCCTGAAGCTACTGCCCGAAAAGCAGGACGGGCTGAAGCTGCGCCATGTCGTCGAAGTCCGGCACGATTCCTTCAAAGTGCCTGAATTCATTGCGCTGCTCGAAAAATACGGGGTGGCGCCCGTCTGCGCCGAACATTTCGACTATCCGATGATTGCCGACGTAACGGCGGATTTCGTCTACACGCGTCTGCAGAAGGGATCGGACGATATTCCGACCTGCTACCCGGAGCCGGAACTGAAGGACTGGACCAAACGGCTGCAGGTCTGGGCCGAAGGCAAGGTGCCTGACGACCTGCCGCTGATCGACAAGGACCGCAAGGTCAAAATTGAACCGCGCGATGTCTTCGCCTTCATGATTCATGAGGGCAAGGTCAATGCGCCGCATGGGGCAATCGCCCTGCAGAAGCGTGTAGACGGTTAAGAGCTCAAAACGGCAGCACGTGGCTGGCGAGATCTTCGGCGGTGAGGCCCTTGCCGGCGCGATCGCCGGCTTCGCCATGCAGCCAGACGCCGGCAGCCGCCGCCTCGAAAGCCGGCACTCCTTGGGCAAGCAGGCCGCCGATGATGCCGGCCAATACGTCGCCTGAGCCTGCGGTGGCGAGCCAGACCGGCGCGTTGGAATTGATCAGTGCCCGCCCATCCGGCGAGGCGATGACGGTATCGGCACCCTTGTATATGACGGCGGCGTTGGCGCGGCTTGCGGCTGCGAGCGCCTTGTCGACCTTCCCCGCCTTCTCGTCGGCGGCAATATCGGGAAAGAGGCGAGCGAATTCGCCATCGTGTGGCGTCAGCACGAGGCGCGGTTCCCCCTTGAACAGATCGAACAGCGCCTGCGGGTCATCCTTGAACGAACTGATACCGTCAGCATCGAGAACGACGTGCCGGTCCCGGAGCAGAGACACAAATTTACGGGCTTTCTTTCCAATCCCGAAACCGGGTCCGAGAACGAAGGTCTGAAGCCGTGCATCTCCAAGCCAACCCTTCAACGCCGCCGCGTCATCAATGGCGTGCAGCATGATGGCGGTCAGATGGGCGCTGTTGGCCGAGAGGGCTTCGGTCGGCGCTGCGATCGTCACCAGTCCGGCCCCGGCTTTCAGGCCCGCCATGGCCGACATGCGGGCTGCGCCCGTCTTGCTCGCCTCTCCCGAAAACACGACAAGGTGGCCGCGCTTGTATTTGTGTGTTTCCAACTGCTCGGCCGGCATGGCAGCGCGCCAGGCGCAGGGCGTATTCTCGGCCACGAGGCCAGTCGTCTGCGCCTGGATGATGCGGCTCGGAATACCGATATCGAAGACCTCGAGGCTGCCGCAAAGCTCCCTGCCCGGCATCAGAAGATGGCCGGGCTTACGGGTCATGAAGGTCACGGTATGCGCCGCGCGGAAGGCGGCTCCGAGCACGGCACCGGTGCGCCCGTCGAGGCCTGATGGGAGGTCGACAGCAATGACCGGCGTGCCCGCCCTGCCGACCTTGCGGATCAAATCGGCGACATCGGGCGGCACATCGCGCGCCAGGCCCGCTCCGAAGAGACCGTCGACGACGATATCGCCCTGCACTGGATCATAGTTGCCTATATCCAAGCCCTTCAGCGCACAGGCTGCCCTCGCCCGTGCCGCGTCTCCCTTCAGCTTCTCCGGATCGCCGAGATAGAAGATCTCCACACGTGCGCCACTCTCCTGCAGAAGCCGGGCAACCACATAGCCGTCGCCGCCATTATTGCCGGGACCGCAGAGGACGGCAAAACGTGCAGTGCCCGGATAAAGCCGCAGCGCAGCGGCGGCGACAGCGGCACCCGCCTTCTCCATCAGGCCGTAGGAGTCGATTCCGGTTTCAGCGGCAGCCCTATCAGCGGCGGCCATTTCGGCAGGTGTGAGGAGGAGATCGGAAAGGCGTTGGCTCATGGCCCTATTCAATTCAAAAAACGCCTAAAAAACAACCGCATGATCGAGAAAACAAAAGATCATATTTTGTGCATCTGATTAATTTTTCATCGAATCGTAAGAGCCATCGAGAAGTCGAAAATGGAATGGTTTTTTCAGGTTTTGTATCATTTTCGATAAAAATGCGCCCCTACTCACCTCATTTTTCATGAAAACGACATTGAAACGCTGGCAAACAAGGTCGCGCACATAAAATTCCGCGATTTTTTGCGCGAGACGGATTTCAAACTGGCACGATATCTGCATCATATTCCGCGAGCGGGAACGTTCCTGCTGTAACAGGAGAAGCGGAGAGACATTTTCTCATGAAAAAGATCGAAGCGATCATTAAGCCTTTCAAGCTGGACGAGGTGAAGGAAGCCCTTCAGGAAGTCGGTCTGCAGGGTATTACCGTCACGGAAGCGAAGGGCTTCGGTCGCCAGAAGGGCCACACCGAACTCTACCGCGGCGCTGAATACGTCGTCGATTTCCTGCCGAAGGTGAAGGTTGAGGTCGTGCTCGCAGATGAAAATGCGGAGGCCGTCATCGACGCGATCCGCAAGGCCGCGCAGACGGGGCGCATCGGCGACGGAAAGATTTTTGTTTCCAACGTCGAAGAGGTCATCCGCATCCGCACCGGTGAAACCGGTATCGATGCCATCTGAAAGCTTTGCCTTCGGGCAAGCTCACCCATCCTCATCGCACATAACGTAACATCATCACAAAACAGAGGAAGCATCTTATGGCGAGTGCAAGCGAAATCCTGAAGCAGATCAAGGAAAACGACGTCAAGTTCGTCGACCTGCGCTTTACCGACCCCAAGGGCAAGCTGCAGCACGTAACGATGGACGTTGTTTGCGTCGATGAAGACATGTTCGCCGATGGCGTCATGTTCGACGGCTCCTCGATCGGCGGCTGGAAGGCCATCAACGAGTCCGACATGGTGCTCATGCCCGACACGGACACCGTGCACATGGACCCGTTCTTCGCGCAGTCGACCATGGTCATCGTCTGTGACATCCTCGACCCGGTTTCCGGCGAAGCCTATAACCGCGACCCGCGCGGCACTGCCAAGAAGGCCGAAGCCTATCTGAAGGCATCCGGCATCGGCGACACGATCTTCGTCGGCCCGGAAGCCGAATTCTTCGTCTTCGACGACGTCAAGTACAAGGCTGATCCCTACAACACCGGCTTCAAGCTCGACTCGACCGAACTGCCGTCGAACGACGATACCGACTACGAGACCGGCAACCTCGGCCACCGCCCGCGCGTCAAGGGCGGCTATTTCCCGGTTCCGCCAATCGACAGCGCCCAGGACATGCGTTCGGAAATGCTGACGGTTCTCTCGGAAATGGGCGTCGTCGTTGAAAAGCATCACCATGAAGTGGCTGCCGCCCAGCACGAACTCGGCATCAAGTTCGACACGCTCGTTCGCAACGCCGACAAGATGCAGATCTACAAGTATGTCGTCCATCAGGTCGCCAATGCCTATGGCAAGACGGCAACCTTCATGCCGAAGCCGATCTTCGGTGACAACGGTTCGGGCATGCACGTTCACCAGTCGATCTGGAAGGGCGGCAAGCCGACCTTCGCCGGCGACGAATATGCAGGCCTGTCCGAATCCTGCCTCTACTATATCGGCGGCATCATCAAGCATGCCAAGGCGATCAACGCCTTCACCAATCCGTCGACGAATTCCTACAAGCGTCTCGTCCCGGGGTACGAAGCACCGGTTCTGCTCGCCTATTCCGCGCGCAACCGTTCGGCCTCCTGCCGCATTCCGTTCGGCACCAATCCGAAGGCAAAGCGTGTCGAAGTCCGCTTCCCGGATCCGATGGCGAACCCTTACCTCTCCTTTGCCGCCATGCTGATGGCAGGCCTCGACGGCATCAAGAACAAGATCCATCCCGGCAAGGCCATGGACAAGGACCTCTACGACCTGCCGCCGAAGGAACTGAAGAAGATCCCGACCGTCTGCGGCTCACTGCGTGAAGCGCTGGAAAGCCTCGACAAGGACCGCAAGTTCCTGACGGCTGGCGGCGTCTTCGACGACGATCAGATCGATGCCTTCATCGAGCTGAAGATGGCTGAAGTGATGCGCTTCGAAATGACGCCGCATCCGGTCGAGTACGACATGTATTACTCGGCATAAAACAAGAGAGAAGCCCCGGTTCGCCGGGGCTTTTTTCGACCCCGAGGTCATGAAAACCGATGGGCAGACATGACAATCATGTGACGAAGTCCCGCAAAAAATCTTGATTTGCGGGGGGCCGATCACCAAATCAGGTGAGAAAGGAAGTCGTACCATGAAAGAAAGAGTTGCAAAGTTCAGCATAGGCGAAGTGGTTCGGCACAAGGTTTTTCCGTTTCGCGGCGTCATCTTTGACGTTGATCCGGAGTTCGCGAATACGGAAGAATGGTGGAATTCCATTCCCGCGGAAGTCCGCCCCAGCAAGGACCAGCCGTTCTACCATCTGCTTGCCGAAAACGATGACAGCGAATATGTCGCCTATGTTTCCGAGCAGAACCTGGTGAGCGACGAGAGCGATACGCCGCTTCGCAATCCGCAGGTCGAGCAGATCTTCGACCGCGGCCCGACGGGCCAGTTCAAACCCAAGATGAGCTTCGCCCATTAAGTCGGATCACATGACCTCTATGACAAGGCCCCGCATGTCGGGGCCTTTTTCTATTCTCGCATGTCGCGCAAAAACGGCTTCACACTTTTGCGCGACAAGCCGGCAACAAAAAACCCGGCCTGAAACCGGGTTTTTCGTCAATTCGTGAAAGTCCCGATTACTGGGCCTTTGCTGCCTTCTGGGCGTCTTCCAACTTCTTGCGGGCTTCTTCAGCCTTCTTCTGCATGCTGTCCTGCAGGCTGCGCTGGCTTTCGGCAAGCTTCGATTCGGAAACCGGTTCGCCGTCATAAGCGCCCGTGAAGCCTTCGAGCGAAACCTTGATCGGGTTTGCAGCACGGCGGAAGTTGATCGAGGTGAAGACCACGTCGCTGCCCTTCTTGAGGCTTGCGATCATGGCGTCCGTCAGCGGAATTTCAGCCGTGCACTTGTCGGGCAGGCAGACGGCGTAATCGAGCTTCTGGCCCTTGCCGCCGTCGATCTGCATTGCAATGCCCGGGGGGATCAGGCGCGCAGCAGGAACAGAAACCTGAAGGATCTTGCGGTTGATCTTGCCGGAGACCGAAATCAAGCCAACGGCCGTAACCAGCTGGCCGCCATTGGCGAGAACCAGGTTCTGAACAACGCAGATGTCGTTGTCTTCCTGCTTGCTGCAGGTCTTGTACCAGCCGAGGCGCGGTGCACCTGCGGCCTGTGCGGGCGCGTCAGCCGACGCTGCCGGAGCCTGGGCGGCTGCATCCTGTGCGAAGGACGAGACCGGAGCCGAGGCACCGAAGATCACTGCCATAACGGACAGTGCTGCCCGCATTTTCTTTTCAGACTTGAACATCATAACGAATTCCGTCTCCTGATATCCGTTGCGGGGCTACGTTCGGCCGCCCCAACCACCGGGTCGTTCGGCACTCCACCTCTTAAAAAATTAAGGCAAATGCATGACCCCAAAACTTCGGGTCACGTGTTACATCGCGCTGTGGAAGATATCCAGCATTTCTTTGGCAATTTCGCGGGCATTTTGGCACATAGGTAAAGAAAACGGCGGGTCCGGTTGGAATTGGACGCTCGCATGTTACCCTGCCGGCGAATCGTGCCCGTCGCCACGCATCGAGGAATTTCAGAATGCTTCGGATCGCCCTTCTCGCCGCTTTCACGCTGATCAGTGGCGCCGCCGCTGCTGAGCCCGTACATGGTATTGCCATGCACGGTGCGCCGGCGCTGCCTGCCGATTACAAGCACTTCCCTTACGTCAATCCCGACGTGAAGAAGGGCGGGAAAATCACCTATGGCGTGGTCGGCACTTTCGACAGCCTGAACCCTTTTATCCTGAAAAGCATGCGTACAACGGCGCGCGGCATGTGGGATCCGCAATTCGGCAACCTCGTCTATGAATCCATGCTGCAGCGTTCGAGCGACGAGCCCTTCACGCTCTACGGCCTGTTGGCGGAAACGGTGGAATGGGATGAAGACCGTACCTTCATTCAGTTCAACCTCAACCCGAAAGCCAAGTGGTCGGACGGGCAGCCGGTTACACCCGAAGACGTGATCTTTTCCTTCGAACTGTTGCGTGACAAGGGACGCGTGCCCTTCTCCAGCCGCCTCAATCTCGTTTCGAAAATGGAGAAGGTCGGCGACCACAGCGTACGCTTCACCTTCAACGACAAGGCAGATCGCGAGACGCCGATGATCTTCGGCCTGTTTCCGATCCTGCCGAAACATGCGATCGCACTTGATGGTTTCGACCGCAGTTCGCTCACGCCTCCCATCGGCTCCGGTCCCTACAAGATCAAGAGCCTGAAACCCGGCGAGAGCATCACCTACGAGCGCGACCCGAACTATTGGGGCAAGGACATTCCGGCCAAGGTCGGCATGGACAATTACGACCAGCTCACCGTGCAGTATTTTCTGCAGGACACGACGCTTTTCGAGGCATTCAAGAAAGGTGATGTCGATATCTATCTGGAGGGCAATCCCGGGCACTGGGCCAATGCCTATGATTTCCCGGCCGCAACATCGGGCACGGTTGTCAAGGATGTCTTCAAGCCGAAACTGCCGAGCGGCATGCTGGGCTTCGTCTTCAATACGCGGCGGCCGATCTTTGGCGATATCAAGGTGCGCGAAGGCCTGTCGCTGGTCTTCGATTTCGAATGGGCCAACAAGAACCTCTACTCCGGCGCTTACAAGCGCACGCAAAGCTTCTGGCAGAACTCTGATCTGTCGAGTTTCGGGGTACCGGCGGATGAGCGTGAACTGGCGTTGCTCGGACCGATCAAGGACCGGATCGACCCCACCATCCTTGACGGCAGCTACAAGCTGCCGGTGACGGACGGTTCGGGACGCGACCGCAAGGTGCTGAAGCAGGCTGTCGACCTCCTGAAACAGGGGGGCTACACGATCCAGGGCGGCAAGATGGCGGATGCGAGCGGCAAGCAGCTTGCCTTCGAGATCATGACGCAAAATCCCGATCAGGAAAAACTCGCCGTCGCCTACCAGCGTTCGCTGCAGACGATCGGCATCGCGGCGTCGATCCGCACCGTCGACGATTCGCAATATCAGAGCCGGACGAACAGTTTCGACTACGACATGATCATGAAGGCCTATACCTCTTCACTGTCACCCGGCAATGAGCAGCTCGGCCGCTGGTCGTCGGCGGCACGCACGCGCCAGGGTACAGACAGCTTCGCGGGGGCCAATGATCCCAATCTCGATACATTGATCGATCACCTGCTGCGCTCCCGCTCGACGGAGGATTTCACCGCTTCTGTGCGCTCCTATGACCGGCTGCTGCTCTCCAACCACTATGTGCTGCCGCTCTACCACATCGATCAGCAATGGGTTGCCCGCAACAAACGCATCGGTCATCCGGATGCGGTGCCGCTCTATGGCTATCAATTGCAGACGTGGTGGGATACGAGCGCGCAATAATCACATCATTGAGCGTAGCGCTCTATTTCCTTTCTCTTGCCTCGGCCTTCCTCTAAAGATCGCCGGCAACATCTTCTATGCATCGAGCCAACTCTTGTTGAGGGATGGCAGAATAGGGAATTACAATGGAACGCATCACCATCGACGTCGTCTCTGATGTCGTCTGCCCCTGGTGCTATCTCGGCAAGGCGCGGCTGGAGCTCGCGATCGCCGAGGTTCAGGACGAAATCGGTGTCGATATCAACTGGCGCCCCTATCGTCTCAATCCGGATTATCCGCGCGAAGGCGTCGATCAGAAGAAGATGCTGGAGCAGAAACTCGGTGGCGCCGAACGTGTGGCCGAGGCGCACAAGATGCTGACCAACTACGGTCGTGAAGTCGGCATCAACTTCAATTTCGAAGCCATCAAGATCGGGCCGAACACACTCGATGCGCACCGCTTGATCCACTGGGCAGTTGTCGAGGACAGGCAGAAGCAGGAGACCGTGGTCTCGGCACTGTTCAAGGCCAATTTCGAAGAGGGCCGCAATATCGGCGATCATGAAGTGCTGCTCGATATCGCCGAGAAGGCAGGCCTGCAGTGCTCCGTCATTGCTGCCCTGCTCGCGTCCGATGCCGACAGCAGCGTCATTCTCTCGGAAATCGACGCGGCGCAGCGCATGGGCGTCAATGGCGTGCCGTTCTTCATCTTCGACCAGCAATATGCCGTCAGTGGCGCACAGACACCGGATGTGCTGGCAGAAGCGCTGCGCGAAATCGCCAAGGCAAAGGCCGAAGCACGCGCCGGGATGAATTGACACCGACGATCCCAGCTAACGGATGAGAGTAAGGGCAGTCCGGTTTCGCCGGGCTGCCCTTAACTTTTGGCCAGTTCCGCAAGCTGCGTCATGATGACGGCCGCGCCCTGCAGGCGCTTTTCCGGGGTGGGCAAGTCGCGGGTCAGGAACAGGCTGTGGTCGGGACGGATCTTCGCCATCGCACCCTGCTTGCCAATATAGCCGACCAGATTGGCCGGGTTCGGGAATTCCTTGTTGCGGAACTGGACGACGACGCCCTTCGGGCCTGCATCGAGCTTTTCAACATTGGCCGTGCGGCAGAGCGACTTGATGTAGACGATCTTGAGCAGGTGCTGGACTTCGACAGGCATCGGACCGAAACGGTCGATCATCTCGGCGCCGAAGCCATCGATCTCCTTGAGCTCGCTCACCTCGCCGAGGCGACGATAAAGCGCCATGCGCAGGTGCAGATCCGGCACGTAATTGTCGGGGATCATGACCGGAGTGCCAACGGAAATCTGCGGCGACCAACCGGTATCGGCAATCTCGTCGACACCCTTCACTTCGGCAACGGCCTCTTCCAGCATCTGCTGGTAAAGCTCGAAGCCGACTTCCTTGATATGGCCGGACTGTTCCTCGCCGAGCAGATTGCCGGCGCCGCGGATATCGAGGTCGTGGCTTGCGAGCTGAAAGCCGGCACCGAGCGTATCCAGCGACTGCAGCACCTTGAGGCGACGCTCTGCGGTTGCCGTCAGCACCTTGTTGACCGGTAGCGTGAAGAGCGCGAAGGCGCGCACCTTCGAACGGCCGACACGGCCGCGCAGCTGGTAAAGCTGGGCAAGACCGAACATATCGGCGCGGTGGACGATCAGCGTATTGGCCGTCGGCACGTCAAGGCCGGATTCGACGATGGTGGTCGAGAGCAGCACGTCATAACGGCCTTCGTAGAAGGCATTCATGATGTCTTCGAGTTCACCGGCCGGCATCTGGCCATGAGCGACGGCGACCTTCAGCTCCGGCACGTCGGACTGCAGGAAGGCGTGGATATCTTCGAGGTCGGCAAGACGCGGGCAGACATAGAAGCTCTGGCCGCCGCGATAATGCTCGCGCATCAGCGTTTCGCGGATGACGAGGCTGTCGAAGGGCGAAATGAAAGTGCGCACCGCCATACGATCGACCGGCGGCGTGGTGATGAGCGAGAGCTCACGCACCCCGGTCATGGCAAGCTGCAGCGTGCGCGGGATCGGCGTTGCCGAGAGCGTCAGCACATGCACGTCGCTCTTCAGCTCCTTCAGCCGCTCCTTGTGCTTGACGCCGAAGTGCTGCTCTTCGTCGATGATGAGCAGGCCAAGATTGGCGAAGTTGATGCCCGAGCCAAGCAGCGCGTGGGTGCCGACGACGATATCCGTCTTCCCATCGGCGACTTCCTTCTTGGTCAGCGCTAATTCCTTGGAGCCGACAAGGCGCGAAGCCTGTTGCACGCGCACCGGCAATCCGCGGAAGCGCTCGGAGAATGTCTTGAAATGCTGGCGAGAGAGCAGCGTGGTCGGTACGACGACAGCGACCTGTACGCCATTCATTGCGGCGACGAATGCGGCGCGAAGTGCCACTTCCGTCTTGCCGAAGCCGACGTCACCGCACACGAGCCGGTCCATCGGCCGGCCCGCGCCGAGATCGCCGCGCACGGCCTCGATGGCGTTTTCCTGATCTTCCGTTTCGTCATAGGGGAAACGGGCGGCGAATTCGTCGTAGAGCCCTTCCGGCGTCGTCAGGACGGGCGCGTGACGCGTCAGGCGCTCGGCCGCGATGCGGATCAGTGCATCGGCCATATCCAGCAGGCGCTTCTTGAGCTTGGCCTTGCGCATCTGCCATGCGCCGCCGCCGAGCTTGTCGAGTTGCACTTCCGTGCCCTCGCCGCCGAAGCGCGACAGGAGATCGATGTTTTCGACCGGCAGGAAAAGCTTTGCCTCATCGGCATATTGCAGTTCGAGACAGGCATGCGGCGCACCGGCCGCCTCGATGGTGCGCAGGCCGACGAAACGGCCGATACCGTGTTCGGCATGGACGACGATCGAGCCTTCATCCAGACCCGCGACTTCCGAGATGAAATCGGCGGCGCGCTTGCGGCGACGCGAGCGGCGCACCATGCGGTCGCCGAGAATATCCTGCTCGCCGATGATGATGAGATCGCCGGTCTCGAAGCCGGATTCGAGGCTGAGCACAGCCGCGGCCGCCTCACCCTTCGAAAGACTGGAGACATCCTCCAGCGCCGTAATCGGCTTGACGCGTTCGAGGCCGTGTTCGTTCAGCACCTGCAGCAGACGCTCGAGCGACCCTTCGGTCCAGGCGGTGATGATGATCTTCGCACCGCCGGCGCGCTTGTCTGCGATGTGCTTGACGACGACGTCGAAGACATTGACGCGCTCGGCATCACCGCCGCCTTCGGCATTTGAGCGCGCCCAGCGCTGCCCCTGGCGCGCGTCGAGATTGACGACGCGGCGCGCCTCGCCTTCGTGCTCGTTGAAAGGCGACATGCGTATCGAGTTGATCGCATCGAGCGTGCGCGCGAAGGTCTTGCTGTCGAGATAGAGCTGACCGGGCGAGACCGGCTTGTAGGGCGTGCCCTGCGCCATCTGGCCCTTGCCCTGCTGGCCGGAATTCAGACGCGCGTCGTAATAGTCGTAGACGAGCTTGGACCGTTCTTCGGCCGCCTCACGCACCGTGTGATCGGTGACGATGCGGAAGCCCGAGAGGTAATCGAACACCGTATCCAGCTTCTCGTAGAATAACGGAAGCCAGTGTTCCATGCCGGGATAGCGGCGACCTTCCGATACGGCGAGGTAAAGCGCATCGTCACGCGTGGCGGCGCCGAAGGTAGAGAGGTAGTTCTTGCGGAAACGGCTGATCGTATCCGGCGTCAGAGTCACTTCGCTCATCGGATTGAGATCGAGGGAGCGCACCTGGCCGATCGTGCGCTGGCTGGCCGGATCGAAGCTGCGGATGCTCTCCAGTGTGTCGCCGAAGAAATCCAGGCGAACCGGTTCTTCCGAACCGGGCACGAAGACATCGAGGATGCCGCCGCGCACCGCATATTCTCCGACCTCACGCACGGTCGCCACACGCTCGAAGCCGTTGCGCTCCAGCCGTCCGGCGATATCGTCCATCCGGACCTGATTGCCGGGACGCGCGGAAAAGGTCAGGCTTTCGATGATATCCTGCGGCGCCACCTTCTGCAGCATGGCATTGGCTGTCACCAGCACGATTGCCGCATGCGGCTTCTTGCGATGGGCGATCAGGCCTGAGAGGGCGGCGAGCCGCCGCGCCGAAGTATCGGCGCTCGGCGAAACGCGGTCATAGGGAAGACAGTCCCAGGCGGGCAGCGTCAGGACCGGAATATCAGGGGCAACGAAGCCCAGCATCTGCTCCAGATCAGCCATGCGTTGACCATCTGACAGCACATAGGCGACCGGCTCGCCATTGCGTGCGAGCTCGGCCAGCAGCAGCGGCTCCATGCCTGCAGGCACATTGCCGATCGTCAGCGGCTCGGCGGCGGCTGCGAGCTTCTTGGCATCAAAACCAGGGATCATTCCGGCGTCCTGGGGGTCTCGAAGTCGGGTTTGTAGGCGGCAATGCGGGCAAACATGGGCGTCTGTAAATGCTCGGGCGTCGGCCAGGTTCCCATGATCCAGCGCACCAGGTCATTGTCCTCTTCCGCCATGATCGTCTCGAATTCATCGAGCTCGACGTCGCTCATCGTGGGAAGTTCATTTTCAGCAAACTGGCCGAAGACAAGGTCCATCTCTCTGATGCCGCGATGCCAACAGCGGAAAAGAATCCGGCGGCGTCGGGGGTCGAGACCGGCGCTCGTGAGCGTTACTCCTGTCATGGCATCACCTTCCTTGTTGATGCGCCTCTATAGACCCTGGAAAGCGGCTTGTCAGCCTTGCCAAGGCCCTATTGTTCATCGCATTTTGGCGCCCATGCGCCCCGCCATTCTCGATCCGCTGTTTTCTCCCGTTTCGGGCCTTCCAGGCGTCGGCCCGAAGATCTCCGAGCTTTTCGTCAAGCTGCTCGGACGTGAAACACCAGATGATTGCCGGGTCATCGATCTGCTGTTCCACGCGCCCACCTCACTGATCGACCGCCGCAACCAGCCGGGCATTGCCCGCGCGCCGCAAGGCGCGATCGTAACCATCACTGCGCGTGTCGACCGGCATCAGGCGCCGCCCCGCGGCAATCGCAACGTTCCCTACCGGGTGTTCCTGCATGACGAGACCAGCGAGCTGACGCTCGTCTTCTTCCGCGGCCAGGCGGCATGGCTGGAAAAACAATTGCCGATCGACGAGGAAGTGACCGTCAGCGGCAAGGTCGACTGGTTCAACGGTCGCGCTTCGATGGTTCACCCCGACTATATCGTCAGGGCAAGCGAAGGTGAGAACCTGCCGCTGGTCGAGCCGATCTATCCGCTGACGGCAGGGCTTTCTCCTAAGACCTTGCGCAAGATCATCGAGGCGGCATTGCCGCGCATGCCGGAATTGCCGGAATGGATCGATCTGGCGCTCGCGCAAAAACAGGGCCTGCCGACGATCCGCGACAGTTTCCATATTCTGCACGAGCCGCGGGATACGTCCGATATCGATCCGCAGACGCCTGCCCGCCGCCGCCTTGCCTATGACGAATTCCTGGCCGGCCAGCTGTCACTGGCGCTGGTGCGCCAGCGGCTGCGCAAGGTCGCCGGACAACCCGTACATGCCACTGGAGAAATCAGCGGCAAGATATTGCAAAATCTTCCTTTTTCTCCAACCAAGAGCCAGACCGGAGCCGTAGCCGACGTGCTGAAGGATATGGCCGGCGAAGAACGCATGCTGCGGCTTTTGCAGGGCGATGTCGGCTCCGGCAAGACGCTGGTGGCGCTGTTGTCGATGGCCGCCGTCATCGAAAGCGGCGGACAGGCCGTGCTGATGGCGCCGACGGAAATCCTCGCACGCCAGCATCATGCGACGATCTCGAAATTCGCAGCCGCCGCCGGTCTTAGCGTCGAAGTATTGACGGGGCGCACCAAGGGGCGCGAGCGGGAGGACATTCTCGAACGCATCGCCTCCGGCGAGGCGCAGATCGTCATCGGCACGCATGCGCTCTTCCAGGACAGCGTCAACTACAAGAACCTGATGCTGGCCGTCGTCGACGAGCAGCATCGTTTCGGCGTGCACCAGCGCCTGCGGCTGACGGCAAAGGGCATCTCGCCGCATATGCTGGTCATGACGGCAACGCCGATCCCGCGCACGCTGGTTCTGGCCGCTTTCGGCGATATGGACGTTTCGAAGCTGACCGAAAAGCCCGCCGGCCGAAAGCCGATCACCACCATCACCATCCCGACAGAACGGACCGGCGAAATCGTCGGGCGGTTGAAGAGTGCGCTTGCCGAAGGCAAGAAGGCCTATTGGATCTGCCCGCTGGTCGAAGAGTCCGAAGAAGTCGATCTAATGTCGGTGGAAGAGCGACACGCAACGCTCGTTTCCGCACTCGGCCCTGGCATCGGCCTCATTCATGGGCGCATGAGCGGTCCGGAAAAGGACGCGGTCATGCTCGCCTTCAAGAGCGGCGAGTTGCGGCTTCTGGTGGCGACGACCGTCGTCGAAGTCGGCGTCGACGTGCCCGATGCGACCATCATGGTGATCGAACATGCCGAGCGCTTCGGATTGGCGCAGTTGCACCAGCTTCGCGGTCGCGTCGGCCGCGGGGACGAGGCCTCGACCTGCATCCTGCTCTACAAGGGGCCGCTCGGAGAGACGGGCCATGCACGTCTGTCCATCATGCGCGATACGGAAGACGGTTTCCGGATTGCCGAAGAGGATTTGAAACTGCGCGGCGAAGGCGAAATCCTCGGGACGCGCCAGTCAGGCACGCCCGGGTTCCGTATCGCCAGTATCGAGGCGCATGCCGATTTGCTGGAAATCGCCCGCAAGGATGCCGCCTATCTGATCGAACGCGATCCGGACCTGACGAGCGAGCGTGGCGAGGCCGTGCGCACCCTGCTCTATCTCTTCCGCCGCGACGAGGCGATCCGTTTCCTCCGAGCCGGATAGAGTCGTTCCCGATCGGGAAAGGCTCTAGTCGACCTTGGATATTGCCTTCGGCTTGGGGCGCACGACCGGCAGGTGTTCCGGGGCAACGAGGCCACCCGATATCAGGAATTTGGCGGCATCTTCCGGGCTCATGTCGAGCATGACGATCTTTTCGCGCGGCACGAAGATCAGGAAGCCGGCCGTCGGCACCGGCGTCGGCGGCAGGAAGACGGCGACCATGTCCTGCCCCATGGCGTTGAACTTCGAGCCGATCTCGCCCTTGGCATCGGTCGCGATGAAGACCAGCGCCCAGAGGCCCGGACCGGGATATTCGATCAGGCCGACCTTCTTGAAGGAATTGGACTGCTCTTTCAGTACCGTTTCGAAGATCTGCTTCACGCTTCTGTAGATCGTGCGCACCAGCGGCATGCGCTGGACGATGGACTCACCGAAGCGGACGATGCTCTGACCGATCAGATTCTTGCCGAGAAAGCCGACGATCGTGATGATGATCACCGCGGTCAACAGGCCAAAGCCGGGAATGGCGAAGTTTATGTAACTCTCGGGATTCCAGCGCGCCGGGATATAGGGGCGCACCCAGCTGTCCGACCAGTGGATGAAGGTCCAGGTCAGCCAGATGGTGATGGCGATCGGTGCGCAGATAATCAGTCCAGCGAGGAAATTATTGCGTAGCCGCATGGCGACCGGCACTCGGGGGGCCTTCTCGGACATCTTTTCTGATGAACTCCGTTTCAGTCTTTAGACAGGCCGGTTGACCGACCTTCCCCCTGTGTCCGCAAGGCACAAAATTGCCAGAATTCGCCTTGTCGCACAACATGTTTCAGCCTCGAAGGGCTTACTCCACAGTCACCGATTTTGCGAGGTTGCGCGGCTGGTCAACGTCCGTGCCCATGAAGACTGCCGTATGGTAAGCAAGCAGCTGGATTGGCAGCGAGAAGATCATCGGCGAGATGATTTCGTCGACATTGGGCAGCGTGATCGTCGCCATGGTCGGCAGTTTGGAAGCAACAGCGCCATTCTCGTCGGTGATGAAGATGATGCGGCCGCCACGGGCTGCGACCTCCTGCATGTTGGACACCGTCTTTTCAAAGAACCGGTCATGGGGCGCAATGACGATGACAGGCATGTTCTCGTCGATCAGTGCGATCGGCCCATGCTTCAGCTCGCCCGCCGCATAACCTTCGGCGTGAATATAGGAGATCTCCTTGAGCTTCAGCGCGCCTTCCATGGCAAGCGGGAAGCTGGTGCCGCGGCCGAGATAGAGCACGTCCTTGCACTTGGAGAGTTCGCGGGACAAGCCTTCCATCTGCGGCTGGATGAGATTGAGGACACGGCTCATGATGCGCGGCATTTCCGCAAGGTGGCGGACCATCGCCTTCTCGTCATCGGGGCTGATCGTGCCGCGAGCCCGGCCTGCGCCGATCGCCAGTGATGCAAGGACGGCAAGCTGGCAGGTGAAAGCCTTGGTGGAGGCAACGCCGATTTCCGGCCCGGCCATGATCGGGAAGACGGCATCGGATTCGCGAGCGATGGTCGATTCCCGCACATTGACGACGGCGCCGATCTTCAGGCCATTGTCCTTGCAGTAGCGCAGCGAGGCCAGCGTATCGGCGGTTTCGCCGGACTGCGAGATGAAGAGGGCCGCCTGCGACGGCTGCAGCGGCATTTCGCGGTAGCGGAACTCAGAGGCGACATCGATTTCGACCGGCAGGCGGGCATAGCGCTCGAACCAGTATTTTCCGATCAGGCCGGCGAGATAGGCAGTGCCGCAGGCCGAGATCGCAAGGCCGGTGGCGGCCTTGAAATCGATGGCTGATGCGTTCGGGCTGATGGTGTTGGCAGCAAAATCCACGTAATGGCTGAGCGCATGGGAGATCACCTCAGGTTGCTCGTAGATTTCCTTTTCCATGAAATGGCGGTGATTGCCCTTGTCGACCACATAGGCGGTCGCCTGGGAAATCTGGCGCGGACGCTTGACCACCTTGCCGGAGAAATCGAGCACGGTCGCGCCTTCGCGGGTGATGATCGCCCAATCACCGTCGACGAGATAGGTAATTTCATTGGTGAAGGGGGACAGCGCGATAGCATCCGATCCCAGGAACATCTCGCCCTTGCCATAGCCAATGGCAAGCGGCGGGCCGGAGCGGGCTGCCATGATCGTGCTGGGATCGCTCTTCAGCATCACGGCCAGCGCATAGGCGCCGGTGACGCGGTTCAGCATCTTCAGCATGGCTTCTCGCGGGGTCAGGCCTTCACGCAGATACTTCGCCATCAGATGGGCGACGACTTCCGTGTCGGTCTGGCTCTGAAAGGCCGCGCCCTCGTGGCTCAGTTCGTCGCGCAGTTCGGAGAAATTTTCGATGATGCCATTGTGGACGACGGCGACGCCTTCGACGAAATGCGGATGGGCGTTAGTCTCGTTCGGCACACCGTGGGTTGCCCAGCGTGTATGGGCGATGCCGGTCGTTCCGGGCAATGGCTCGCTGTCGAGACGCTTTTCGAGGTTGAAAAGCTTGCCCTCGGCGCGGCGGCGATCCATCACGCCATCATGGATGGTGGCGACACCGGCGGAATCGTAGCCGCGATATTCCAGCCGCTTCAGCGCATCGACAAGACGGCTCGCAACCGGCGCATTTCCGACGATCCCAACAATTCCGCACATGCAAACGTCCCCTCAGACCTGTTCAGTGAGGCCACTCCTAGCGATTCCCGCTTATTTCTCAATTGGTACGGCGGTCACTTTCGGTTTCGGCACGTTACCGAAGAAGGCTCAGCCTTTGGCCTTCTTTGCAGCCTTGATGGCGAGCGCCCGTTCTCGCAGGAGCTTGGCGCGTTCGGGCTTGATCTCCTGTCGGGCACGGCCGAAGGCGAGTGCATCATCAGGCACGTCTGCGGTGATGACGCTGCCCGATGCGATATAGGCGCTATCGCCGATCGTGACCGGAGCAACCAGCGAGGAATTCGAGCCGATGAAAGCGTCCTTGCCGATGACGGTCTCGAACTTGTTCACCCCGTCATAATTGCAGGTGACCGTGCCGGCGCCGATGTTAGTGCCGGAGCCGATAGCGGCATCGCCGATATAGGTCAGGTGGTTCACCTTGGCGCCCTCGCCGATCTTGCCGTTCTTGACTTCGCAGAAATTGCCGACCTTGGATCCAACCGAGAGATCGGCACCCGGACGCAGACGGGCAAAAGGACCGACCGTCGCGCCTTCGCTCACATGCGCGCCCTCGATATGCGAGAAGGCATGGATGACCGCACCGCCATCGATGACGGCGCCGGGGCCGAAGACGACATTCGGCTCGATCAGTGCATCCTGGCCGATGACGGTGTCGTAGCAAAGGAATACCGTTTCCGGCGCGATCATAGTCACACCCGAGAGCATCAGTTCGTGGCGGCGGCGCTCCTGCCAGAAGCGTTCGATCGCCGCGAGCTCGGCGCGGTTGTTGCAGCCGGCCATCTCGACCTCAGGCGCATCGACGGCAGTGACGCGGCCACCGAGCGAGCGGGCGATCTCGACGAGATCGGTCAGATAATATTCGCCCTTGGCATTACTGTTGCCGATGCGCGACAGCAGGTCGAGCGCCTTGCGGCCGTTGATCACCATGAGGCCGCTGTTGCACCACTTGACGGCACGCTCGGCGTTCGTGGCGTCCTTCTCCTCCCGGATGGCAATCAATTCGCCATCCTTGACAAGCAGGCGTCCGTAGCCGGCCGGACGGTCCGTATGGAAACCGATGACGACGATGTCGCTGCCTTCGGCCAATGCCTTGCGGGCTTCGAGCAGCGGACCGGCGGTCTGCAGCGGCACGTCGCCGTAAGTCACGAGAACATCGTCATAGCCTTCGGCAATCGCCTCACGGGCGGCGAGAACGGCGTGGCCGGTACCGAGGCGCTGTTCCTGAACATACGATTTGACCGTCACGCCACCGATATCGGCAGCCTTTGTTACTTTCTCGGCATCCCGACCGACGACGAGGGCAACGGAAGACACTCCGGTTGCGGCCACGGCATCGACGACATGAGCGATCATCGGTCGGCCGGCGACCTCATGAAGCACCTTCGACTTTGCGGATTTCATTCGGGTGCTGTCACCGGCGGCGAGAATGACGGCAAGGCAGGTGCGTTCCATGGCAGACTCCGAGAATCCATTGCGAGGCGGCTCTTCCGCCGCTCATAGCAGCAAGGCGACGCTTCAAAAAGACGAAATCGGCAGGGAAACGATGGGCTCGGAAAGCGCGGAGAAGGCTTCGTGGACGTGGTCCCTGCCCTCAACGATGACAATTTCCATCGCCTTGCGAGCCGCGGCGGCGTCGCCTGCCGCAATCGCGTCGACGATGCGCATATGGGTTTCAGCAATGTTGGCGAAACCGTTCTCGGATGGCGGCGTACTCATGCGGAACATGCCAACGAGTGCCGCCTCGATGAGCCCGCCAAGCGTGCGCATGAAGGGATTATGGGACGCCTCTGAAACGGCAAGATGGAAGCGCAGATCGGCAAGTGCCAGGCTGTCGGCCGTATGGTCACTTGCGGCCATGTCGAGCGCCAGGCCGCGCAGCCATTCGATCTCGTCCGGTTTTGCACGCTCGGCCACGAGGCCGGCCGCGAAAGGTTCGAAAGCGAGACGGATATCGTAAAGCTGCAGGAGGAATTCTTCACTCACACCGTTGGCGAAATGCCAGGATATGATTTCGGTGTCGAACATGTTCCAGAAGTTCTTTTCCGTAACACGCGTACCGACGCGCGCCTTTGCAACGACCATGCCCTTGGCGGCGAGCGTCTTCATCGTTTCACGCAGCACCGTACGCGAAACCTTGAAGCGCTGCGCCAGTTCTCCGTCTCCGGGCAGGATAGCGCCGACGGGATAGGTTCCGGCAACGATTCCCCGGCCGAGTTCATCGACGACATGCGCGTGGCTTGTTCGGGTTCTTCGCCCTACCTTACGGGTTTCAAGCGATCTGTTGCGCAATACGACTCTCCTCCTAGCCATATCTCCTGTTCAGACTGGAAAGGAAAAGGATGGCCTTCTGCATCACCATGAATGCAAAAAGCAGCAGGCCAATCAGGATTTTCGTCCACCAGCTCGACAGCGTGCCGTCGAAAGTGATGTAAGTCTGAATGAGCCCCTGGATCAGCAGACCGATGAAGGTCCCTGCCACGAATCCCGCTCCTCCTGTCAGCAGCGTCCCTCCGATGACGACTGCTGCGATGGCATCCAGTTCGACGCCCACCGCCGCAAGAGAATATCCTGCAGAGGTGTATAGGGAAAAAACGATTCCGGATAGGCCCGCCAGAAAACCCGACAAGGCGTAGATCTGGATCGTCGTGCGCGCCACTGGAACGCCCATCAACTGTGCCGTCTGCACGCCGCCGCCCAGCGCATAGACATTGGTCCCGAAGCGGGTGCGGTGCGCGATGAATATGCCGGCTGCGAACACGATCAGCATGATGGCGCCGATCAGCGTCAGACGTCCGCCACCCGGCAAACGATAATAGAGGCTGGTCAGCGTCGAATAATATTCGTGATTGATCGGAATGCTGTCGATCGACAGGACATAGGCCATGCCGCGAGCGAGGAACATGCCGGCAAGTGTCACGATGAACGGCGGCATCTGCAGGAAATGGATGATCATACCCATCACGGCACCGAAGGCGGTGGTGATGATGAGAACGATCGCAAAGGCGGCCAGCGGATGAATGCTGGTATTCTGCAGGATCACTGCGAGAAAAACACCGGTGAAGGCGATAACGGATCCAATCGACAGATCGATGCCACCGGAGATGATGACGAAGGTCATGCCGACGGCGGCGATGCCGAGAAATGCGTTATCCGTCAGCAGATTGCCGATGACGCGTGTCGACAGGATGTTCGGATATTGCAGCGTGCAAACTGCGTAGGCGAGCACGAAGATGACGATCGTCGCAAAGAGCGGCAAGTATTTGGAATTCATTTGCGCCCCTTTGCGTCCGTCCGGCGGCTCAGGAAGCTGGTCAGCGATTGCATGGCCGGCGACTGGATGACCAGAATGACGATGATGATGATCGCCTTGATGATGAGATTGAACTCCGGCGGAAAGCCGGAAAGCAGAATACCGGTGTTGACTGCCTGGATGATCATAGCGCCAACCAGCGAGCCGATGATGCTGAAGCGGCCACCGAGCAGCGAGTTGCCGCCTACGACCACGGCGAGGATGGCATCGAGCTCGAGCCAGAGGCCGGCATTGTTGGCGTCCGCACCCTTGATGTCGGCGGCGACGATGACGCCCGCGATGGAAGCACAGAGGCCGCTCAGCATATAGACCGCCATCAACAGCACCGGCGTCTGTACGCCTGACAGCGTGCTCGCGCGCCTATTGATGCCGACAGCCTCGATCAGCATGCCGAGGGCGGTGCGGCGGACCAGCAGGATGACCATCAGGGCGACGATCAGCCAGATGACAACGGGCATAGGCAGGAAGGCGAAGGAGCCGCTGCCGAGAAAGATCAGCCCGTCATCGTTGAACGTCATGATGGCGCCTTCGGTGATGAGCTGGGCGATCCCGCGGCCGGCGACCATCAGAACGAGCGTGGCGATGATCGGCTGTATGTTGAGGACGGCGACGAGGAAGCCATTCCAGAAGCCGCAGAGCAGGCCGACGACAACAGTGAGTGCCAGCGTATAGGCAAGCGAATTGCCTTCGACGATCGACGAGGCTGCAACGGCGCCACAAATCGCGATGACCGCGCCGACTGAAAGGTCGATGCCCTTGGTGGCGATCACAAGTGTCATGCCGATCGCCAGCAGCGCAACCGGCGCGCCGCGATTGAGCACATCGATAACGCTTCCGTAGAGCCGGCCATTTTGAACAATTACATCAAGAAATTGCGGGAAGAAGCTGAAATTCAAAAGAAGAACAACCAAAAGCGCAATCAATTGCGGCGCAAGACGAAAGCCCAGCGCCTTCAGCGAGGCAGTCATGCATCCTCCGTTCGTTTGTCGCCCGCAGCAATGGCGTCGACGATGCCGGCGGCGGTTATGCGCTCACCGGTCAGTTCAGCGATATGTTCGCGATCGCGCAGCACGATGACGCGGGAACTGTAGGCAACCAGCTCCTCCAGTTCCGAAGAAATGACGATCAGCGACATGCCCCTGGCGCACAGTTGCTCGATCAGCTTGATGATCTCGGCATGGGCACCGACATCGATGCCGCGGGTCGGTTCGTCCAGGATCAGGAAATCGGGATTGGTGGCGAGCCAGCGAGCAAGGATCGCCTTCTGCTGATTACCGCCCGACAGAAGCCGAATAGGCTTTTCACGGTCGGTCGTGCGGATATCGAGCGCCTTGATATATTCGTCGGCGATCGCATTCTGTTCGGCGCGCGAAAGCGGCCGCGCCCAGCCGCGGCGCGCCTGCAGGGCAAGCGCTATGTTCTCGCGGATCGACAGGTCGCCGATGATGCCATCCGTCTTGCGATCTTCCGGGCAGAAGCCGAAGCCCCTGGCGATTGCGGCACGTGGGCTCGACAGCGTCACCGGCGTGCCATCGATCCTGGCGACGCCGCTGTCGGCGCTTTCGATGCCGAACATGAGTTCTGCCGTTTCCGTGCGACCGGAGCCGAGAAGTCCGGCAATGCCGACAACTTCGCCGACGCGGACCTCGAGATCGAAGGGTTTCACCTTGCCGCGTTTTCCAAAGCCCTCGAAAGCATATTTGACCTCGCCGGCGGCAATCATGCGTTCCTTGGCGGCATGTTCCGTCTGCGCGAGTTCGCGCCCGAGCATCATGGCGATCAGGTTCTGCCGCGACAGTTCGGCTGCCGCGTGCGTCCCCACAAGCCGGCCGTTGCGCAGCACGGTGATGCGGTCACTGACGGCATAGACCTGTTCGAGGAAATGAGTAATGAAGACAATACCCAATCCGCGCTTCTTCAAGTCATTTATGATGCGGAAAAGCATCTCGACTTCATGGGTATCGAGGCTGGCGGTGGGCTCGTCGAGAATGAGCACCTTGCCCGACAGATCGACGGCGCGAGCGATCGCGACGATCTGCTGGACGGCGACCGAGAAACGGTCGAGCTGCGCGGTGACGTCGATATCGAGACCGTAGCCTGCCAGAAGCTCACGGGCATTCCGGTTCATGGTGCGGGCATCGATCATGCCGAAACGCTTCGGCTGGCGGCCGAGGAACAGATTCTCCGCGACGCTGAGATTGGAGAGGAGGTTGACCTCTTGGTAGACGGTGCCGATGCCGAGCTTCTGGGCGGCCAGCGTATCGGCCGGATCAATCTCGTGACCTTCCAGTGTCAGGCTTCCACCATCGCGGCGATAGGCGCCGGTAATGCATTTGATGAGCGTCGACTTGCCGGCGCCGTTTTCGCCGAGCAAGGCGTGAACCTCGCCACGGCGCAGCGTGAAATCCACCTTGTCCAGGGCGACAGCGCCGGGGAAGAATTTCGAAATGGCCGAGGCTGCGAGAATATTCTCGAAATTGTGAACCATGAGGGCTGCTGTTTCCTGATATTGCGCCTTGCGCCTGCGCCAAAACCGGGCATGACGCCCGGCCCGGCACCGGCAGTTCCGCACCGGTCCATGATGGACCGGTGCGGTTGCAGGTTCAAATCAGTAGCCCTGGCCCTTCTTTTCTTCGTAGACCTTCATCGGGTCGTCAGCAGGCGTATAGAGCTTGGATTCAGTCTGGATCCACTTCGCCGGAGCCTTCTTGTCCTTCAGGTATGCATCGAGCGCATCGAAGGCCGGGCCTGCCATGTTCGGCGTCAGCTCGACCGTGGCATTGGCCTCACCTTCGGACATGGCCTTGAAAATGTCGGGCACGGCGTCGATGGAGACGACGAGGATATCCTTGCCCGGCTTCAGGCCAGCTTCCTTGATCGCCTGGATGGCGCCAACCGCCATATCGTCGTTATGGGCATAGAGAGCGCAGATGTCCTTGCCGCCGTTCTCGGCCTTCAGGAAGCTTTCCATGACTTCCTTGCCCTTGGTGCGGGTAAAGTCGCCGGTCTGGCTGCGAACGATCTTCAGGTTGTCGTGGCCGGCAAGAGCCTCTTCGAAGCCCTTCTTGCGAGCGATGGCCGGCGACGAACCGGTGGTGCCCTGCAGCTCGACGACGTTGCACTTCTTGTCGCCGACGGTCTTTACCAGGAAGTCGCCTGCGACCTTGCCTTCGTGGACCAGGTCGGAGGTAACCGCCGTCAGGTAGAGATCGTCAGGAGCCTTGATCGTACGGTCGAGAAGGATGACCGGAATCTTGGCTTCCTTGGCTTCCTTCAGAACGTCGTCCCAGCCGGTTTCGACAACGGGAGCAATGAGAATGGCATCGACGCCCTGAGCAATGAAGGAGCGCAGAGCCTTGATCTGGTTTTCCTGCTTCTGCTGCGCATCGGCAAACTTCAGATCGATGCCGCGCTTCTTGGCCTGTTCCTTGGTCACTGTCGTTTCAGCCGCGCGCCAGCCCGATTCCGAACCGATCTGCGAGAAGCCAACAGTCAAGCCGGCGGCCGAAGCCGAACCGAACATGCAGGCAGCCAGAATCGTGGCACTCAAAAGTGCAGTCTTCAATTTCATGATTTCCTCTCCCAATGCCGCGTCTCGCGGCGCAGGGTCAAAAAATCATATAGTAATACTTTTGTAAATGCGCATTTTGGTATGCACTGCAGCAAAAAAGGCGCTCTTTTCAGAGCGCCTTTTCGCAACTGCGAGTTACAAAATCTGCTTATTGTGCCGGCAGCTTGTCATCCACGCCTTCGACGTAGAAGTTCATGCCGAGCAGCGTGCCGTCGTCAGCCTTCTCGCCGGCTTTCAGCCAGGGTGTGCCGTCCTGCTTGTTGATCGGACCGGTGAAAGGATGCAGTTCGCCGGACTTGATCTTGGCTTCGGTTTCCTCAGCCATCTTCTTCACGTCGTCAGGCATGTTGGTGTAAGGCGCCATCTTGAGGATGCCATCCTTCAGACCGTCCCAGCTCTGCTCGGACTTCCAGGTGCCGTCGAGAAGGGCATGAACGCGCTTGGAGTAATAGTTGCCCCAGGTATCGACGATCGCCGTCAGCTGAGCCTTCGGGCCGGCTGCGATCATGTCCGATGCCTGGCCGAAAGCGTGGATGCCGCGCTCTTCGGCAACCTGCATCGGCGCCGTCGTGTCGGTGTGCTGGGTCAGCACGTCGACGCCCTGGTCGATCATGGCCTTGGCAGCGTCTGCTTCCTTGCCCGGGTCGAACCAGGTGTTGACCCAGATGACCTTGAGCTTGAAGCTCGGGTCGATCGACTTTGCGCCCTGCTCGAAGGAGTTGATGCCCATGACCACTTCCGGGATC
Source organism: Sinorhizobium sp. B11 (assembly GCA_039725955.1). NCBI lineage: Bacteria > Pseudomonadati > Pseudomonadota > Alphaproteobacteria > Hyphomicrobiales > Rhizobiaceae > Sinorhizobium > Sinorhizobium sp. B11. Next base: position 1,772,141 of record CP091034.1, on the reverse strand, counting down.
GGGAAGGAGGCGATGTAGGCAGCGCCATGATTCTTCGAGGTCTTGGCGGCGATCTGGCCGAGGATGTAGCGGCCTTCATAGAAGCGCGAATTGTAGGTCGCGAGGTTCGGGCCGGCCTTGTAGCCGGTGCCGTGCTCGAACTTGACCTTCGGGAACTTGGCGGCAACCTTGACCGTCGCGTCCATGAAACCGAAAGACGTCGTGAAGATCAGCTGGCAGCCGGAACGTGCGAGGCGCTCGATGGCGCGTTCGGCATCCGGGCCTTCCGGAACGTTTTCGAGGTAGGGCGTTTCGATCTTGTCACCGAATTCGGCCTGGATCTGCTGGCGGCCGACATCGTGCGCCTGCGAATAACCGCCGTCATTGTGTGCGCCGACATAGACGAAGCAGACCTTCGTCTTGTCCGCCGCCGCGGCGGCCGAGGATATGCCGATCACGGCTGCGGCCGATGCGGCAAGTGTGAGTGCGAACTTCTTCATGATGACCCCTGTTGGTTTGAAGTTATTCCGGAAACCCGTCCGTGTTCTTGTTTTATCGCTCCGGTACGAAGGCTTTTCCAAGCGACGCGGGCGTGTTGATCAACGTCGTGCGTCGATTATGAGAAATGATGATGAGAACCACAATAGTCGCGGCATAGGGCAGCATCGAGAGGAACTGCGATGGGATGCCGAGACCGAAGGCCTGCGCATGAAGCTGCAGGATCGTGACCGCTCCGAAGAGATAACCGCCGGCAAAGACCCGCCACGGGCGCCAGGAAGCAAAGACCACCAGCGCCAGCGTGATCCAGCCGCGGCCGGCGGACATGTTCTCCACCCATTGCGGCGTATAGACGAGCGAAAGCTGCGCGCCGGCAAGACCCGCGCAGGCACCGCCGAACATGACAGCCAGATAGCGCGTGCGGATGACATGAATGCCGAGCGCATGGGCAGAACCGTGGCTGTCGCCGATCGCCCTGAGTTTCAGGCCGGGGCGGCTTCTGAACAGGAACCAGCTCACGCCGAAGAGCAAGGCAATCGACAGGTAGAAGATCAGATCCTGCTTGAAGAGAACCGGGCCGATAACGGGAATATCGGACAGAAGCGGGACGACGATCTCTTTCAGCTGAATGCCGGGGACGCTGACATAGGGCTCGCCGAGTTGGCCGGAGACGCCAAGGCCGAGAAGGGTCAGCGCCAGGCCGGTCGCCACCTGGTTTGCCACCAGTGTCAGCGTCAGGAAGGCGAAGAGCAGCGAGAAAAGCGCGCCGGCGGCAATGCCGCAGATGATGCCGACATAGGGCGAACCGGAGATCTGCGCGCCGGCAAAGGCGGCGACAGCACCCATGATCATCATGCCCTCGACGCCGAGATTGAGGACGCCGGAGCGCTCCGTCACGAGCTCACCGAGGGCTGCGATGACGAGCGGCGTGGAGGCGGTGATAACCGTCAGGAGAATGGCTTCGAAGATGCTCATGCCGCGTTGCCTCTCACCCGCGACCAGACGATGCGGATTTTATAATAGATCAGCGTGTCGCAGGAGAGCACGAAGAAAAGGATAAGCCCCTGGAAGACGCGGGTGACCTTGTCCGAAACACCGATCGAAAGCTGCGCCGCCTCACCGCCCAGATAGGTCAGCGCCAGCACAAGACCGGAAGCAATGACGCCGAGCGGATTGAGGCGACCGAGGAAGGCGACGATGATGGCGGTGAAGCCGTAACCGGGCGAAATCGCCGGCTGCAGGTGGCCGATCGAGCCCGAGACCTCGCAGATCCCGGCTAGGCCTGCGAGCGCGCCGGAAAAGAGGAAGCTGAACCAGATCATCTTCTTCGAGGAAAAGCCTGCGAAGCGCCCTGCCCGTTCCGACTGGCCGAGCACGACGACTTCGAAGCCCTTCAGAGTGAAGCGCATCATGAACCAGACGAGAACAGCCGCGACGATCGCGAAAATGAAGGCCCAGTGGGCGCGGCCGGACTCCTCCCATATTGCCGGCACGATCGCCTCCGGCGCAAAGTCGCGCGAGACCGGGAAGTTGAAACCCTTCGGATCGCGCCATGCGCCGCGGATCAGCCAATCGAGAAAGAGCTGGGCGATATAGACCAGCATCAGCGACGTCAGGATCTCGTTGGTGTTGAAATGCGCTTTCAATAATGCCGGAACGGCTGCGAACAGCGCGCCGCCGAGCGCTCCCAGAACCAGCATCAGCGGCAGTACAAGCGGTGAATGCCAGTCGTAGAAGATGATCGGGACATAGGAGCCGGTGATCGCGCCGATGGTGAACTGGCCTTCGGCGCCGATATTCCAGTTGTTGGAGCGATAACAGACGGCAAGACCGACGGCGATCAGGATCAGCGGTGCTGCCTTGACCGCCAATTCGTGCAACGACCAGACTTCCAAAAGTGGCTCGAGGAAGAAGGCATCGAGTGCCTCGACCGGATCCTTGCCGAGCATAGCGAACATGATCGCGCCAAATATAAGCGTCAGGACGAGAGCGAGAAGCGGAGAAACGAAGGCGTAGAGCTTCGAGACCTGCGGGCGCTTTTCAAGCTCAATGCGCATCAGCGGCCTCCGCGGCATGCTTGCCTTCATGCAGGCCGCCCATCAGCAAGCCAATCTTCTCGCGCGTGAGTTCACCTGCCGCATAGGGTTTTGAAAGCCGTCCCTCGGAGATGACGGCGATATCTGTCGCCACCTCGAAGATTTCGTCGAGATCCTGGCTGATGACGACGACGGCGGAGCCCGCTTTTGCCAGGTCCACAAGCGCCTGACGGATGCGGCTTGCAGCACCGGCATCCACACCCCAGGTCGGCTGGTTGACGACCAGCACAGCCGGCTGGCGGTCGAGTTCGCGGCCGACGATGAATTTCTGCAGATTGCCGCCGGAGAGTGAGCCCGCGGCGGGATCATCGCCGCTCTTGCGCACGTCCATGGCCTCTGAAATGCGCCGTGCGGCGGATTTCACCGCGCCCTGCCTGATAATGCCGAGGACACCGAGAAAGGCCTTTCGGTCCGACTGGCTGCGGGCCAGCACCAGATTGTCAGAGAGCTTCATGGCCGACACCGCCGCATGACCATGCCGCTCTTCCGGCACGAAACCGGCGCCAAGCAGGCGGCGGGCCGTGATTCCCTGCGTTCCGACCGGCTTCTTGCGGATCACGATCGCTTCGGCCGACGACACAGGATATTCGCCGGACAGCGCATCGAACAGCTCACTCTGCCCGTTACCAGCGACACCGGCGATCGCCAGGATTTCGCCCGATCGCACGCTCATGGAGACATCGCGCAGCGGCATGGCAAAGGGCGTGCGCGCTGCAACGGAAAGGCTCGAAACGGCGAGTTGCACCTCGCCCTTATCGCTACGCTCGGGATGGGTCACAGCCGCCACCTCACTGCCGACCATCATCCGGGCGAGAGAGGCGGGCGTTTCCTGCTTCGGATCGCAGGCGCCGGTCACACGACCGTGGCGGAGCACGGTGGCGCGATCGCAAATACGCTGCACCTCTTCCAGGCGGTGGCTGATATAGAGAACGGAGCGCCCCTCGGCACGCAGCTTGAAAAGTGTTTCGAAGAGCTTGTCGGCCTCCTGCGGTGTCAGCACCGATGTCGGTTCATCGAGGATGATGAGCTTCGGGTTCTGCAAGAGCGCGCGGACGATTTCGATGCGCTGACGCTCGCCGACCGAGAGATCGGCGACATGCGCATGCGGATCGAGCGGGAGGCCATAGGCCGCAGACAGCGCCCTCGCCTCTTCGGCGATCCTGCCGATCGGAATGCTGTCATCAAGCGAAAGCGCGATATTTTCGGCAACGGTCAGCGCCTCGAACAGCGAAAAATGCTGGAAGACCATGCCGATGCCGAGCTTGCGGGCCTCGCCCGGCGAGGTGATCGCAACCGGCGCTCCCTCCCAGAGGATATGCCCATCCGTCGGTTCCAGAACGCCGAAGAGCATCTTGACCAGCGTGGATTTGCCTGCGCCATTTTCGCCGAGGAGCGCATGAATTTCGCCCGGCGCTATATCGAGATCGATTTCATTGCAGGCGGCAAAGCTACCGAAGAATTTCGTCAGCTTTTGCACCGATAACAACGCGCCGGAAGCCGGCACATTCAATGGCGACACGTTCCCCTCATTTCTTCTGCCGACCGGTCCTTTTGGATCTCATGGAATCAGCAGCGTCGTTCCGGTTGTTTTTCTTGTTTCCAGATCCGCGTGCGCCCGCCCAACCTCACGCAGCGGATAGGTTTGGTTGATATTGATACGCACTTTGTTGCTCTGCACAACATCAAATAGATTGTTTGCACAATCGGTCAGTTCCTGACGCGAGGCAATATAAGTGAAGAGCGTCGGGCGCGTGGCATAGAGAGAGCCTCTTTGGGCGAGGTGCGCCATGGTAAAATTCTCGATCGCGCCCGAAGATTGACCAAACGATGCGAAGAGGCCGCGTGGCTTCAGGCAATCCAGTGATTGTGGGAATGTGTCTCGGCCGATCGAGTCATAAACCACGTCGACGCCCTTGCCCCCGGTGATCTCCCGCACGCGTTCTGCGAAGTTCTCGGTCTTGTAATTGATGACATGATCATAGCCATGTTCGAGCGCCAGCTGGACCTTGTCGGCGGAGCCTGCCGTGCCGATGACGGTTGCGCCGAGCGCCTTTGCCCACTGGCCGGCGATGAGGCCGACGCCGCCGGCTGCGGCATGGAAGAGCAGCACGGTTTCAGGGCCGACCTTGAACGTACGGTTGAGCAGATACTCTGCCGTCATACCCTTCAGCATCATGGCGGCTGCTGTTTCCAGGCTGACGCCGTCGGGCACCTTCACCAGATGTTTCGTCTCGATGTTGCGCTCTGCGCTATAGGCGCCATCAGAGCCCGCATAAGCAACGCGGTCGCCCACGGCAAAATCAGTCACGCCGGGACCGACTGATGTCACGATGCCGGCAGCTTCCTTGCCGGTCACAAAGGGCAGATGCGGAGCCTTGTAGGTGCCGTCGCGGAAATAGACGTCGATGAAATTCAGGCCGATCGCTTCCTGGCGGATCTGCACCTGACCTTGGGAAGGCGGCGGCAGATCGATATCGACATATTCGAAAACTTCAGGTCCGCCATTTTTGGAAAAAGAAACCGCCTTCGTCATTGCCATCGCCGTTTACCTCACTTGCGTCCGAGCGCAGGGAAGAATTGGAGCACACCGCCGATGACGTAAAGGTAGATGCCGCTCACGATGAAGAGAACGACTGCCCATTGCGGCATATCGAAATGCTTCAGCAGCGAATAGGCGCCGAGTGCCGACCAGAGCAGGAAGATGCCGAGGTTCAACGGGCGCAGCCGCTGGACGCGCACTGGATGCAGGAAGTTGATCGGCAGGAAGGTAAGGACCACCGAAACGGTGACGACGATAAAGGCCGTCATCTCGCTCGCGTGCATGACAAAGAGTGTGAAGATGACCATGTTCCAGACGACAGGGAAGCCCGAGAAGAAATATTCCTCGGTCTTCATGCCCATATCGGCATAATAGATGGCGCTCGAAACGACGATCATGCCGGCGGCGACGAAGGACCAGGGCTCGCCGATCATGCCGCTCTGATAGAGAGCAAAGGCCGGCAACAGCACATAGGTCACGTAATCGATAATATTGTCGAGCGTATCACCCGACCAGTTGGGCAGCACTTCCTTGACGCGCACCTTGCGGGCGATCGGGCCGTCAATGCCATCGACAAGAAGGGCCAGACCCAGCCACCAGAACATATCGACGAAGCGGTGCTCGGCAGCCGCCACCACGCCAAGAAATGCGAGAAAGGAACCGGAGGCCGTCAGAATATGGACGGAAAATGCGCGCATTTCCGCGTATGGAACGCGCTTATAGTTGAAGATTTTCATGTTCCCCCGTAACCACCTGTCGCGCCCGCGTCGCGGTGGGCGTCGTTTTTATTGAAGCATGTGACGATTTTTCGGATCGCTCGCCACGCTCTATGTTTTTACTTGCCGCGTGTCCTTAGCGCAAAACCGCCGAACTGTTTTGCGAGACATGCTTTAATATGCATCCTTTGAATAGCTTAGCCAGTGCAAAAGCGACAGTTCACCACAGCACTGATTCCTGACAATGACATGCATATTTCGCTCCCCAGCCATGCGATGGAATGGATTGCCTTTAATTCAACGGGGTTTTGTAATATCTGCCTCGCATGTGATGATCTTCTTGCGAACGACGAGTCCGATATCGAAATGAACGCACCCGCAAAGACCGAAGAATTCGCTTCCGCCATCCCCGCCGGCGTTTATGCCGAGACGGTGCTGAGCGTTACGCATTATACCGACCGGCTCTTCCGCTTCACGATGACCCGGCCAGACGGCTTCCGTTTCCGTTCGGGCGAGTTTGCGATGATCGGCCTTATGGTCGAAGGCAAGCCGGTTTTCCGCGCCTATTCGATCGCAAGCCCGGCCTGGGCAGAAGAACTGGAATTCTTCTCCATCAAGGTGCCGGATGGCCCGCTGACCTCGCATCTGCAGCTCATCAAGCCGGGCGACCAGGTGCTGATGCGCAAGAAGCCGACAGGCACGCTTGTTCTCGATGCGCTGACCCCCGGCAAGCGCCTCTACATGTTCTCGACCGGCACGGGCATCGCACCTTTCGCGAGCCTCATCCGCGATCCGGAGACCTACGAGAAGTTCGACGAGGTCATCCTCACCCATACGGCGCGCGAGATTTCCGAGCTGAAATATGGCTTCGACCTCGTCCATGAGATCCAGAATGACGAACTCCTCCAGGAAGTCGTCGGCGACAAGCTGCGCCATTATGCGACCGTCACCCGCGAGGATTTCGAATATCGCGGCCGCATCACCGACCTGATTTCCTCCGGCAAGCTCTTCACCGATCTCGGCGTTCCGCCGATCGATCCGGCTATTGACCGCGGCATGATCTGCGGTTCTTCCGCCATGCTGAAGGACACCAAGGAGCTTCTGGAAAAGGCCGGCCTCGACGAGGGCGCCAACAGCAAGCCCGCCGAATTCGTGATTGAACGCGCGTTCGTCGGCTGAGGCTGTAATCCCGCTCCACATGCAACGGCTCCGGAAACGGGGCCGTTTCTATTTCTGGCTCAGATAATCGATGAGGTCGGCCATGGCCTCGCGCGCCTGCTCGGCCTCACCCTGATGAATGGCCTTGATGACCGTAACATGCAGGGAGATCGAGCGATCCATCCGTTCCGGATTGGCGGTCGAATACCAAAGACGGCGGGAATGGGTCTGGACCGGCCCCAATGCGGCGATCATGAAACTGTTCGGACAAGCGTCCTCAAGGATCTCGTCAAAGGCCTTGTCGGCGGCGAAGAAGCCCGCGAGATCGCCGCGGACGGCGCATTCCTCCATCGCCAGCGCGCAGGCGACAAGCCGTCCCCTCTGCTCCTCGTTGGCCGTATCTGCCACTAGAGCCGCAGCAACCGGCTCCAGCTTGCGGCGCACCTGCATGACATTGGCGTGGTCTTCAGCATGAATTTCAGCAATCTGCAGACCGACACGCGGCTTGACCAGTATCAGCCCCTGCCAGGCAAGCTTCTGGATTGCCTCCCGCACCGGCGTGCGGCCATGGCCAGCAAGATCGATAAGCTGCTTTTCGGTCACCAGCGCACCCGGTGCCAAAGCCAGCGTCACGATAGCGTGCTCCAGCGCCAGATAGGCGAGATGGCTTAGCGATTCCTGCATGCGGGCGAATCCGAGGCTGATATATCAATACTGGCACGGTTGAATGCCGAAGACAAGTTATCCTGATATATCAAAGCCATGCCGTGCGCGAGAGCATTCTCTCTACTCGTGGCGCAATGCCTCGATGGGATTGAGCTGGGCTGCGCGTCTCGCCGGAAAAAAGCCGAAAATCATGCCGATAGCCGCCGAGAAGACGAAGGCAATGAAGATGATGAGCGGACTGACTACGAAGGGTACATTGAGGAAGCTGACCGTACCGTAGGCAAGCGTCAGGCCGAGCATGATGCCCGCTATGCCGCCGAAGAGTGACAAGGCGACAGCCTCGACAAGGAATTGTGTCAGCACCTGGTTTTCAAGCGCGCCGATCGCAAGGCGGATACCGATCTCGCGGGTGCGCTCCGTCACCGATACCAGCATGATGTTCATGATGCCGATGCCGCCAACAAGCAAGCTGACGGCGGCGACCGCTCCAAGCAGACCCGTCAGCAGCGTAGTGGTTCCGGTCATGGCTTCGGCGATCTGCGTCATGTCATTGACGTTGAAATCGTCCTGACGGCCAGGAATGATCTTGCGGCGTTCACGCAGCAGGTTCTCGACATCGGCCTGCACCTTTGAGGTAGAGACGCCGTCTCGCGCCGAGATGAGGATCGTCGGCACATTGGAGGTGCCGCTGATGCGGCGCTGGAAGACCTTGACCGGCATGATGACGGCATCATCCTGGTCGTTGCCCATGCCGGACTGGCCGCGCTTTGCCAGGACGCCGATAACCGGGCAGGAAACCTTGCCGACACGGATCAGCTGGCCGGTCGGATCCGCAGCCCCGAAAAGCTGCTCGCGCACGGTCTCGCCGATGATGCAGCGCGACTGGCCGCGCTCTTCTGCCGGCGTGAAATTGCGGCCAAGCGCCAGATCCCAGTCCTGTGCGATGAAATAGTCGTTGGTCGTGCCATAGACCGTGGTTGAATGGTTCTGGCCGCCGAAAATGACGGTTGCCGTCGACTGGTTGGAGGGCGCAACCGCTCGGAGACCCGGAACCTGATCGCGGATCGCCTCGACATCCTTCAGCGTGAAGCGCCGCGCCTCGGAACTGGCACGGCCGGGTCCGAACTGACCGGGACGCACGAAGAGCATGTTGGTGCCGAGACGTGACAGCTCGGTCGAAACCTGCGCCGTCGTGCCGTTGCCGATCGTGACGAGCGCGATGACGGCGGCAACGCCGATGACCACGCCGAGTACGGTGAGGAAGGAGCGCAGCAAATTGCGGCTGATTGCGCGAAGCGCGAGCTTCAGCGTTTCAAAGAACATGTTCCGCCCTCCGCTGATGCTCTACTTCGGTTTCCAGCTTGCCGTCGACGAAACGCAACAAGCGCCCTGCATAGGCAGCAATATCAGGCTCGTGCGTGACCATGACGATGGTGATGCCCTGTTCGCGGTTCAGCCGCGTCATCAGGTCCATGATCTCGATGCTGGTCTTGGTATCGAGGTTGCCGGTCGGCTCATCGGCGAGCAGCAAGGCTGGCTCGGTGACGATAGCGCGGGCGATTGCCACACGCTGCTGCTGGCCGCCGGAGAGTTCCTGCGTCTTGTGATGTTCCCTGCCCGACAAGCCGACGAGGCCGAGCGCTTGCCTCGCCCGCTTGCGCCGCTCGCCGACCGCCATGCCGCGATAGATCAGCGGCAATTCGACATTCTCGACCGCCGAGGTGCGCGACAGCAGATTGAAACCCTGGAAGACGAAACCCAGCATATGCCGGCGCAGCAGCGTCAGCTGGCTGCGGTCAAAGCCGCCGGTCGAAATGCCCTGGAAAACATAGTCGCCTGAGGTCGGCACATCGAGGCAGCCGAGTATGTTCATCGCCGTCGACTTGCCGGAACCGGACGGTCCCATGATGGCGACAAATTCATGGGTGCGGATTGAAAGATCCACGTGGTCGAGCGCGCGGATTGCCGCAGCACCCTCGCCGTAAATCTTCGAGACCTGCCTGAATTCCAGAAGCGGCGGGCGTTCCATCATCGGCTCCCGTCAGTTCGTCCGCGTCGCGGTATCGGTGATGATCGCATCCTTTTCGGTAAGCTCGCCCGAGGTGACCTGCGTGAACTGGCCATCCGAGGAGCCAACCTGGATCACGACGGCTGCGGGATGGCCGTTGCGCAGCACCCAGACCCGGCGCTGCGTGCCGGTCAGTTTGGCATCACCGCCACCACCGCTGCGGAGCGGACGCGGCGGGCGGAACAGGCTGAAGATACCACGGCCGCCACGGCCTTCTGCCTGCGGCGGAGCGTAACGCAGGGCCGCGTTCGGGACCATCAGCGTGTCCTTTACGGCTTCCACGGTGATATCGGAGGTCGCCGTCATGCCGGGGCGCAGAAGCAAGTCGGCGTTATCGACCGAAAGCACCGCCTTGTAGGTGACGACATTGTTGACCACCTGAGAGGCAAAGCGGATCTGCTCGATGACGGCCGGGAAGGTGCGGTCGGGATAGGCGTCGACTGTGAACTTTGCCTTCTGGCCGACGGCGATCTGGCCGACATCGGCTTCGTCGACATCCACCTGCAGCTCCATCTTCTTGAGATCGCCGGCAATGGTGAAAAGCACGGGCGCCGACAGCGAGGCAGCAACGGTCGCACCCGGATCCACCGAGCGGGTCAGGATCACGCCATCGATCGGTGCGACGATCTTCGCCTTGCCAAGATTGACCTCGGCAAGCTGCAGGTCCGCCTCCGAGGCCAGGACCTCGGCCTCGTTGATATCCTTGGCGGCGACAGCCGAGTCATATTTATAGGTCGCGTCGTCAAGGCTCTGCTGCGTGGAGACGTTGCTCTTGACGAGGCTCTTCAGGCGGTCGAGCGAGGTCGCGGCCGATTGCATATCGGCATTCGCCTTGACCACATTTGCCTTTGCCGAGTTGAGCTTGGCGCGCGAGCTCTTGACGTCTGCCTCCAGCTTGTTCGTATCGAGTTCAGCCAGAATATCGCCTGCCTTCACTGCGCTGTTGTAGTCGACATTGACCTCACGCATCGTGCCCGACAATTCGCTCGATATATCGACTTGCTGGGTCGGCTGGACCGAACCTGTAGCAGTGACAAGCACTGTAAGATCGCCTCGCTTGACAGGCTGGGTCGTGTAGCTGATCTCGGAACGGCTGCGGCCCGTGTAGAAATAGGCTGCAGCGGCTGCGGCGAGGATTAGGAGCACCAGCGCGATCAGGCGTCCGCGCCAGCGCCGGCCCCTGCTCTGCCGGCCAGCGGCCAGCACGGCAGCAAGATCGGCGTTTGCGCCATTTTTGGAACCGGTCTCTTTACCAGCCTCCAGATTGTCCATGTCATCCTCGAAATATGCTTCGCCATGCCTGGCCTGTTCGCGCCAGAATAATCACAACGAACATGAACCCAACATTACCGATGCCCTGATGATGGTACGGAAATGCGGCTGAATTTCATGAAATATTCGTAAGGAAACAGCTGGATAGCGCGGCAAGTGCAAGCTGTTCCGCAGCAAGCCCGCGGGCTCGACGCCAATATTCCGGGTTCCGTCCGGTGCAGCGATTTCCGCGCCGCTTCAGCTTAATTAGAGCGATCCGCGGCACTGAAAAGACCGCGGCATCGCCCAGAGCCTAGCGTGAGGGAAGGATCGCAGCGCCGCCCGCAGCCTGAACCGCCAGGCTGCCCATGGCAATGCCTTCGCGCAGGCAGATATCGGCACTCGCGCCGCCAAGCCAGGCATGGATGAGCCCGGCATTGAAGGCATCCCCTGCTCCCGTCGTATCCACGACCTTGACGGTGGGAGCATTCTGATGGAGCCGGACGCTGGCGGCCGCGAAATAAGCACCGCCGGCGCCTGCTTTCAGCGCGACGGCCGGGAAGCGCTCGGCGAGCCTGTCGAGTGCTTCTGTCGGATCGGAACGTCCGGTAATCGCTATGGCTTCCTCGACATTGGGAAGGAAGAGATCAATGCCTTCGCAGCGATCGAGGAAATCCTGCTGGTAGATCAGGGCCTCATCCCAGCTCGGGTCGAGCGATACCGTAAGCCCGTTTTCCCTGGCTTTCGCAATCAAGTGGGGGATTTCCGCAAGGGTTGCGAATTCGGCGATGTGCAGGTGACGCGCCTCGCTCCAGGCAAGCGCCTCTTTGAGCGTTGCAGGTTCAGCGCTGCCAGCGCGGCGCGACAGAAAGGCGCGTTCCTCGCCATTGTTGATGGCGACGGTAACCTGCGGACCAGCGTCGACCGCCCGGTCGAGAAAGCGCAGATCGACCCCACTTGCCTGCAGTTCGCCCGCCAGACCGTTGGAAAGTCCGTCCGTTCCGAGGCGGGAGAGCAAGGCGGTCTTGCGGCCGATATGGGCGGAATAAGCGGCCATGATGAAAGCGCCGCCGCCTGCGGCAATGCGCAGGTCATCAGCAAAGAGCTCGCGCCCGAGAACGGGCATAGTCTCCAGACCTGTGAAAATCAGGTCGCAGTAGGTCCGGCCAATGCTGAGCACCGCCGATCGGATGTCACTGTCAGATGTCATTGGCGCCCGAGGGCCTTTTCCGTTTTTGCATCGAAAACATAGAGAGCACCTGACGTTGCATGGGCAGTCACCGCGCTTCCGACGGCCGGTATCACCTTACCGGGGGCCGTAGCAATCACCGATGTTCCGGCGACATCGAAATGCACCAGCGTTTCGGCGCCGAGCGGCTCGACGGCCGTCACCGTGCCCGAGAGCGACAGAACGCCGGCTTCCTCGCCAATGACAAGATCATGCGGGCGTACGCCGATCAGATGGGGACCGCCCTGCCCGATGCGCAGACCATCGGCTGCCGCCGTGCCCGGAAGCAGGTTCATCGACGGGCTGCCGATGAAGCGTGCGGTAAAGACATCGGCGGGGTTCTCGTAGATATCCATCGGCGTTCCCGCCTGCAGGATGTGGCCGTCCTTCATGACAACGATGCGGTCAGCCATGGTCATGGCCTCCACCTGATCGTGCGTGACATAGACGATTGTCGTGCCGAGCCGCTGGTGCAGGCGCTTGATCTCGATGCGCATCTGGGTGCGAAGCTGGGCGTCGAGATTCGACAGCGGCTCATCGAAGAGAAAGGCTGAGGGATTGCGGACCATGGCGCGGCCGATCGCGACGCGCTGGCGCTGGCCGCCTGACAGTGCTGCGGGGCGGCGAGCGAGATAATCGGTCAGGCCGAGGATCTGCGCCGTCTCGTCGATGCGCTTGTCTTTTTCCACCTGCGACAGCTTCGAGGTGTAAAGGCCGAAACCAATATTCTGGCGTACGCTCATATGCGGATAGATGGCGTAGTTCTGAAACACCATGGCGATATTGCGCTGTTTCGGCTCGCGTTCGTTGACCACCTCGCCGCCGATTTTCAGCGTGCCGCCGGATATGTCTTCCAGACCGGCGATCATGCGCAGCGTCGTGGATTTTCCGCAGCCGGACGGGCCGACGAAGACGACGAACTCGCCGTCGGCGATCGCAAGATCGATGCCGTGGACGACATCCAGCTTGCCGTAGCGTTTGACGAGCCCCTGCAGTTCGATATTTGCCATCAGGCGGCCCCCATCAATGCCGTGAATCTGGTTTGAAGTTCCTCGGCAGCGGCGGCTTCGCGCGCTGCGTTTTCCTGCGCATCTGCGGCGAATGCGGCAGCCTTTTCCTGGTAGGCTGCAAGCGCATCCGCCATCGGTGCCGGCGCGGGACCGCCGAAGCGCGCGCGGACGGCAACGAAATGTTCCGGCGAGACGATCTCGGCAAATTGTGCCTTGTCGATGCCGGGTTTGCGGCCGGCCAATTCCTCGAAAGCTACGAGGAAAGGCCCATAGCCATCGTCTGAAAGACCGCCGCCCTTGGCGACGACGGCGCGGGCGACCGTTGCGGCAATCTCATGCGCCTGCCGGAAGGACAATCCTTCGAGGCGGACCAGCGAATCCGCGAGTTCGGTGATGGTGATGCAGGAGCGGCGGATATTGTTCGCCACGCGCTCAGGATCGATGCTGATCTGCGCGACGAAGGCTGCCAGCAGGTCGAGCACGCGTCCGGCGGAATGGAAGGCCTCGTAGCCCATGCCCTGCGTTTCGCCTTCGCTGTCGTTCATGTCGGTGAAGGGCGTATTGTGCATGACGTCGAGCACGGTGCGGGCGCGACCAAAGGTCTGGCTTGCAAGATGGCGCATATGCTCGATCGGCACCGGATTGCGTTTCTGCGGCATGATCGAGGAGATCTGCACCAGCGCATTGGGAACATAGATCTGGCCCACTTCGAAGCTCGTCCAGAACTGGAAATCCTGGATCAGGCGGCCGAGATGCAGAAACATCAACTCGATCGCACTGTAGGTCGAGGTTGTGTAGTCGACCGCGGCGATGCAGCTGTAGGAATTGCGGAGCGGCGCGGCAAAGCCCAGCAGTTCGGCGACGCGGGCGCGATCGATCGGGAAGCCTGACGTGGTGATCGCTGCAGCACCCATGGGGCTCAGGTTGACGATCTCGCGCGCCTCGGCAAAGCGCTCGATATCGCGGATCAGCACTTCGATCGCCGCCGAAAGATAATGGCCGAAGGTTGTCGGCTGGGCCGGCTGCCCGTGCGTATAGGCAACGATCAACGTCTCCTTTTCCCAGTCGGCTGCCGCAATCATGGCATCGAGGAGCGTACGCGCCTTGACCATCAGAGCGTCGATGCGCTCCTTCAGGCCGAGCTTGAACAGCGTGTGGTCAATGTCGTTGCGCGAGCGCGCAGTGTGCAGGCGACCGGCGATATCGACGCCGATGCGGGCCTTCAACTCCTTCTCGATGAGGAAGAAGAAGTCTTCGACCTCGCCGGTATAGACGAGCTTTTGCGGGTTGATGTCGCGATCGATCGCTTCGAGTGCGGCGGCGATCTTGCCGGCCTGTTCGCGGTCGAGAATGCCGGTTTCAACCAGCATGACGAGATGGGCACGGTCGATGCGGCGGAAACCGTCGACATGATGCGTCTTGGCGCCATCGAAGAGCGGCTTCAGCACCGTTTCCTTGTAGACAGGGTCAGGAAAGACGCTCTTGTCGGCAAGGCGTGGATTGGTTTCGGTCATGTCTTATCCCTTCAGACCGGCCAGCATGACGCCGCGCACGATGTAGCGCTGCAGCACCAGGAAGACGAGCAGCGTCGGCAATGTCGCGAGTGCCGCACCGGTCATGATCATTTCCCATTGGATGGATTGCTCGACGGCAAAGCTCGAGAGGCCAACCGGCAGCGTATAGAGTTCGCGGCTGGTGGTGACGATCAGCGGCCAGAAGAAGGCCGTCCAGTTGCCGAGGAAGGTGAAGATGGCGAGCGCTGACAGCGCCGGTGTGACCAGCGGCATCGCCACCTTCCACCAGATCTGGAATTCGTTCAGGCCATCGATGCGGGCAGCCTCGAGGAAATCGTTCGGGACCGTCTCGAAGAACTGCTTCATCAGGAAGGTGCCGAAAGCGGTCATCATGCCCGGGAACATGATGCCCCAATAGCTGTCCAGCCAGCCGAGCTGTGCCGACATCAGATACCAGGGAATGACGAGCATTTCCGTCGGGATCATCAGCGTCGAGAGGATCGCCAGGAAGATCAGGTAACGGCCGCGGAATTCGAACTTGGCGAGCGTATAGCCGACAAGGCTGTCGAAGAAGACGTTCGAGAGCGTCACCGTGCAGGCAACGATCGTCGAGTTCAGGAACCAGCGCATGAAGCGACCGTCGGAGAGAACGGTGATGTAGTTCTGCAGCGTTGGCTCGGCCGGGATGAGACGCAGGTCGTAGACCTGGCCTGCCGTCTTCAGCGAGGTCGAGAACATGAAGAGCAGCGGCGAGACCATGATGAGGCCGCCGATGAAAAGCAGCGTCCACGTGATAATGGCGCCCGGGCGGATATTGGCTTTCGGCAAGGGTGCCGCGGTGTTCGTGGTCACGGCACTCATTTGCGTTCCCTCAGTATCCAGAGCTGCAGCAGGGAGACGCAGAGCAGGATTGCGAAGAGCACGACGGTCTGCGCAGCTGCATAACCCATGTTGTAGGATGAAAAGGCCGTCTGATAGATCATGAGAACCAGTGGCTTGGTCGATCCGAGCGGGCCACCGGGATCGTTGGTCGTCATGTTGTAGACCTGGTCGAAGATGCGCAGGAAGCCGATCGAAGAAAAGACGACGAGGAAGACGGTCGTCGGCTTCAGGAGCGGCAGCGTGATCTTCCAGAGGATCGGCCATTCGCCGAGACCGTCGATCTTCGCGGCCTCATAGAATGTGTTCGGGATGGCGCGAAGGCCGGCCATGAAGATGATGATCTGGAAGCCGAGGCCGGCCCAAATGGAGGTCACCATGATCGACGGCAGCGCCTGATCTACGGAGCGGATGAACTGCTGCTGCGGCAGGCCGATCATGCCGAGCACGTCGTTGATGACTCCGATCGGGGCCGGCTGATAGAACCAGCGCCAGACCCAGGCCATGGCGGCCGCCGTCGTCAGGAACGGCAGGAAATAGAGTGCGCGGATCAGGCCGTGCAGGAAACGCACGCGATCCAGAAAGAAGGCCACGACGAAAGAGATAATCAGGCTCAGCGGCGTGCCGATGATGAGATAGGTGAAAGTATTGCGGAAAACCTTCCAGAACTGCGGGTCGTTATAGAGCTTCACATAATTGGCGACGCCGATGAATTTCGGCGGTTTCATCAGATTCCAATTGGTGAACGACAGGTAGAAGGCCTGCAGCGTCGGATAAAAGCGGATCACGCAGTAAAACAGGATCGGCAGGGCCAGGAATGTCCAGACCCAGACAAGGCGTTTCTGGCGCATCGTCAGCCGATCCCAGAACGATCCGGCGGGACGGCTGATAGCCGCCCCTTCCGTATTCGCGGGTGCGGAGCTCATGGCCGTCCCTTATTTGCTCTTTGCGTTGTCGATGATTTCCTGCTCGGCGGTTGCGGCCTGAGCAAGGGAATCCTCGGGCGACTGGCCCTCAAGCAGAACGCGGTTGACCATATCGATGGCGTTCTGGCGCTGACCGGCTTCATCCACGAAGAGCGAAGTGTGCGAATAAGCGAGTGCCTTCAGGAACGGCGCATAGATCGGGTTCTTGAGGTTTTCGTCGGTGAGAGCAGCCTCGCGACGAGCCGGAAGTTCGCCAACCGTGCCGAGCCAGATCTTCATGGCTTCCGGCGAGGTGACGTAAGCGAGGAACTTCTTGGAGGCTTCAAGCTTTTCGCCGGAGACCTTGGCGCCGATGCCGTTGGCGAAATAGCTCGCATAGTTGGAGCGCACGCCGTCAGCGTTGGCGGGAAGCTCGGTGACGCCCCATTCGAAGTCCTTGATGCTGCCGAAGGAGCCGAGGCGGAAGGTGCCGTCGATCGTCATCGCCGCCTTGCCGCCGCGGAAGGCTGCCTGGCCCTCATCCATGAAGCCGGTCTGACCGACCTTCTTTTCAGTCTGCAGGCTGGTGTAGAATTTCAGCGCCTTGATGCCGGCATCGCTGTTGTAGGTGACCTTGGAATAGTCAGCAGTATAGGGCTCGCCGCCAAACTGGCGGATCAGTACCTCACGCCACCACTGGTGATCCTGGCCGCCCATATCGAGCGTCGTGCCTTCGACGGCAATGTTGCCGGCGGCGTCGCGCTTGACGGTCTTTTCGGCGGCGGCGACGAATTCATCGACCGTCTGCGGCGGCTTGTTCGGGTCTAGGCCTGCTTCCTGGAAGAGCTTCTTGTTGTAGAAGAGCGCCAGCGAGCGTACGGCGGTCGGCAGGCCGTAATAATCGTCGCCACGCTTCATCGCCGTCACGATCGGGAAGAAATCCTTCTCGATCTGGTCATGCGGGAAAGCGTCTGTCGGCAGCGGCTGCAGCAGGCCGCCGGCGATGAACTGGTCGAGCCAGCCATAGAAGAGCTGCATCACGTCAGGGCCGTTACCGGCGAGATTGGCGGCAACGACGCGTGTCTGGTAATCGGCATAGGGGAAGGTCGTCTGCTTGACGGTGATGTCGGGATTGGCCTTTTCGAAATTGGCGATCAGCTGGTCCATCGCCTTGACGCGCGTATCATAGACATACTGCCAATATTCGATTTCGACCGCCTGGGCGCTGTTGACCGCAACCATGCTGATGCCGGCAAACAGGCCAGCCAATAAGATTCCGCGACGCATAATCTATTCCTCCATTGCCCGAGCCGGCATCCTTCCGCTCGCGCTCATCTGGTTCCCCAGGGCATCCCGCACATCGGCAGCGCCCCGATTTGATTGGCTCGGAAAGATGGAACTGAGGCTCCTCTTCCTCGGCATCGCACTGCGACCCTTTCAGGCTGGTTCGTATGGGAGGCTTTGTCAATAAGATAATTTAGTTTAATTATTCTATTGCCCACTTCATGATATCGGCGCTATCCATACCGGCAGAGACGAGGGCGGAGAGATGACACGGCAATCCGGCAAGCAGCAGATCGCGATGGGCAAGAACCCCGAGCGCAGCCGCGACCACAATCGTCGTGTCGTGCTCGATGTCGTGCGCATGCATGGATCGCTCGGCCGCATGCATATCGCCAAGCTGACACACCTGACCGCGCAGGC
This sequence comes from Sinorhizobium sp. B11, assembly GCA_039725955.1. Lineage (NCBI taxonomy): Bacteria > Pseudomonadati > Pseudomonadota > Alphaproteobacteria > Hyphomicrobiales > Rhizobiaceae > Sinorhizobium > Sinorhizobium sp. B11. Next base: position 1,753,930 of record CP091034.1, on the reverse strand, counting down.
CGTCGCCAACATCGTTGACGAACTCGTCGACGAACAGCTGCTGATGGAGATTGGCCGGCTGCGCTCCGGCCGCGGCCAGCCACCGATCCAGTTTGCCGTCAACCCTGACGGAGCGGTGACGATCGGCGTCGAAATCGCTGCCGACCATATTGTGACGACGGTGCTCGATCTCTCGGGAAAAGTCCGTTCCGAAACGATCATGCCGGTTGTGAATACCAACCCGGAACATATCGTTCCGCTTTTCGCGGGTGAAGTGAAGAAGGTGCGCAAGCGTTTCCCGTCGAAGCTTCTCGGCATCGGCGTGGTCATGCCCGGCCCTTTCGAAATCGAAGGCATGAGCTCGGTCGGCCCCACTACCCTGCCCGGCTGGAGCAGCATCAATCCGGCCGCGGTTCTGAGCGAAGCCAGCGGCGAGACCGTCATCGTCGAAAACGACGCGAATGCGGCGGCCGTCGGTGAAAGGCTGTTCGGTGCGGGCCGCGCTATCTCCAATTTCTGCATGATCTATTTCGGCGTCGGCGTCGGTCTCGGCCTCATCCACGACGGCGCGCCCTTCCGTGGAGCCTTCGGCAATGCCGGCGAAATCGGCCACGTCGTTGTCGCTCCGCGCGGCAAGCCCTGCCCTTGCGGCCAGCGCGGCTGCCTGGAGCGCTATGCCTCGCTGCATGCACTGAAGGAGAAGCTCGCAGAGGCCGGCTATGAGAATACCGATTTTGCGGCCATCGAAGTGCTGCACCGGGAGGGTAATCCCGTCGTGAAGGAGTGGGTCGCAGAGACTGCGGACTATCTTTCGCCGATGGTGGCAATGCTGGAAAACGTTCTCGACCCGGAGACCGTCATCCTCGGCGGCGCCCTGCCCGACGCCATTATCGATGATATCGTCGCGGCCATGCAGACGCTTCCAGTCTCGGTCGCCAGCCGGCGGACGCGCGCGCTGCCGCGCGTCATTCGCGGCCAGACCGGCCAGTTGACGGCCGCACTCGGTGCCGCTGCCCTGCCGCTCTTCGAAGCCGTCACCCCCAAACTCGACATATCACCGACCGCCGCCGATAACGCAGCTTGAGATGCGCCGCCGGTCTGCCCCAATGGAGGAACCATGCTGACCGACCGAGATCGTATTGAGAAACAGAAGCGCAGCCTTTCGCTCACGCGGCTGCACCGGGCACTCTCCCGCCTGACCTCGACCGTCACCATGATGAATACCGGCGCCCATCCCGATGATGAGCATAACGGCCTGCTCGCCTATCTGCGTCTCGGCCTCGGCATGCGCGTCGTCGTCGCCTGCTCGACCCGCGGCGAAGGCGGACAGAATGCACTTGGTCCGGAGCGGCTCGGCGCGCTCGGCATCCTGCGCAGTCGGGAAATGGAAGAGGCAGCCCGGGAACTCGACGCCGATATCCATTGGCTCGGCCACGGCCCCGAAGATCCAATCCACGATTTCGGCTTCTCGAAAAACGGCGACCGGACCTTCGACCGCTGGGGCGAAAAGCGGATCGTCGAGCGGCTGGTCCGTGCCTATCGCCAGGAACGTCCCGATATCGTGCTGCCGACCTTCCTCGACGTGCCGGGACAGCATGGACACCATCGTGCCATGACGCGGGCGGCGGAGACCGCCATCGGCCTTGCCGCCGATCCCGCCGCCTTTCCGGAACATTTCGAAGATGGCCTGACGCCGTGGCAGGTGGCAAAATTCTACCTGCCTGCGTGGTCGGGCGGCGGCGACACCTATGACGACGAAGTTCCGCCACCGGCCACGACATTGGCGCTCAGTGTCGCGAGTTTCGAGCCGATCAGCGGGGTCAGTTACGGTCATATCGGGGAGTGGTCGCGCTACTACCATGCCTCTCAGGGCATGGGCCGCTGGCGTGATATCGGCCACAATAGTTGGCCACTGCACTTAAAGCTCAGTGCCGAGGGAACTGTTGCAGAAAGCGCTATCCTCGATTCGCTTCCCTCGAGGCTGGCTGATCTCGCGCGCGAAACGGACTTGCCGCAGGGTGTCGTCGATGCGCTGATGCGAGCGGATGGCGCGATCGGCAAGGCGATCGAACGTTTTCCGGAACGATCCGCCATCGTGAACGCGTTGCTGCAAGCGGCGTGTGAGATCGAAAAGGCGCTCGAACAAGCACCCGAGGCATTCCGCAGTGCTCACGAGCATCGCCTGCGGCGAAAGCTTGTCGAAATCGATGCAGCCCTTTGCGAGGCCGAGCAGGTCTTCGTTCGCGCCGTTGCCGAGCCGGCCGAGCTTTCGCCTGGCGCGATCGGCACGCTCACTCTTCATCTCAGCGGCAATGCCGGCGCTGCAGTCGTCAATGCCGATGCAAGATTGCCTGATGGCATTTCGGCAAGCCTCAAAGAAACCTCCCCGCTGCGAATCGCCTATGAGCTGACGTCGACAGCGGACGCGCCGCTGACCCGGCAGTATCAGCCGGGATGGTCGAGCCTCGGCGGCAATGGCAATGCTTCCGTCGATATCAGGGCGCAGATCGGCGGCCGTTCGGTCACAGTGGCCGTCGATCTCGAAGAGCCGCTCGTTATCGCCCCACGGCACTCGCTGACCCTTCAGCCCAATGCCTTCATCATTCCGGTAGAAAGCGATGGGCGGAAGCTGACGATCAAGGCTCTATCAGCGGGGCATGTTGGCTTTTCCACGCCGCCCGGCTGGACAATCAGCCAGGCTGATGGCGCGACCACCCTTTCAGCTCCTGATGTCATAACACCTGGCCTCGTCACCATCACGCCGCTCGTGGACGGGCAACCGGCCATGCGCATCTCGCCGATCGCCTATCCGCATATCGGCCATACGAGCTTCCGCGAACCGGAACTGCTGCGGGTTCTGGCCCTCGACCTCAAACTGCCTGAAGGCGCCAAAATCGGCTATGTCGGCGGCGGCGCAGATCGCGTCGGCCTGTGGCTTGGTCGCATGGGGCTCGACGTCACCGAACTCGATGCTCAGGCTTTGTCAGGCGATCTTTCGCACTTCACGACCATCGTCGTCGGCATCTTCGCCTTCGGCATCCGCAAGGATCTCGCGGCCGCGACTGCCCGCCTGCATCGCTTCGTCGAAGAGGGCGGCCACCTGCTAACGCTTTATCATCGCCCTGTTGATGGCTGGCAGCCGGATGCGACGCCACCGAAACGAATCGACATCGGGTCGCCCTCGGTCCGCTGGCGTGTGACCGATCCGACGGCAGAGGTGACCGTGCTGGAGCCTGACCATCCGCTGCTGCGGGGTCCGAACAGAATCACATCGGCAGACTGGGATGGCTGGGACAAGGAGCGCGGCCTCTATTTTGCTGCCCGCTGGGACGACGCCTATGTGCCGCTGCTTGCCATGCATGACCCTGAAGAGCAGCCGCTCAAGGGTGCCTTGATATCAGCAGAGATCGGCAAGGGCCGGCATACACATACGAGCCTTGTGCTGCATCACCAGCTCGACAAGCTGACATCTGGCGCCTTTCGGCTGATTGCCAATCTCGTGCAGCCCGCCTGAGGCACGCGAGATGGATGGCCTTGCCACAGCCAGGGATAGCCGTTTCGGCATTCTCTGGCTGCTTTCCGATACGACACTGGTGACGGGCATGACGGTGCTGGTAAAGATGCAGGGCGCATCCTACCCGGCCATCCAGCTTGTCTTCATTCGCGCACTGATCGGACTGGTGCTTATTCTGCCGTTGATCTGGCGGCATCGCCGGCAGCTTGCCAATTCCAGAGATCCTTTGCGAAACATCATGCGCATCAGCTGCAATGCCGTCGCGCTGACAAGCAATTTCGTGGCGCTCACCATGCTGCCGCTGTTGCTCGTCAATGCGCTCGGCTTCACGCGGCCGCTCGTCTCCATGCTGATGGCAGTCGTCATGCTTGGCGAAAAGGTCAGCCGCTGGCGGTGGGTCGGCGCAGTATTTGCCTTTGTCGGCGTGCTCATCATGCTGGCGCCGGATACGTTCGCCTGGAATCTCGGGCTGATCGCGGTGCTGTTGTCGATCATCTTCGGGGCACTGGCGACGATCCAGACACGGATGCTGCATTATGAGAACACGACCGTCATGATGGTCTTCTATACGGCGGGCCTGACCCTCATCACCTTCATTCCCGCACTCTTCGTCTGGCAGCCCGTGCGCGGCGAAGACTGGCCTGCCCTGCTCGGAATCGGGCTTCTGGCACAGGTCGGGCAATTCTGTTTCCTCCGAGCCTATCAGATTGCGAGCGCCAGCCTGCTTGCGCCTTTCGGTTATCTGTCGATCGTCTTTGCGACGGCCAGCGGCTACATCTTCTTCGATGAAGTGCCCGATCTCCGCACATTCATCGGCATTGCCGTCATCATCGCAACCTTGCAGGCAGTCGCTTTTATGGAACGACGGCGGCGGTAGCGTCCCGCTCGGTCGATCGATCGTCCACACCAATCGGGGCGCCGGCAGAAAATGCTCGAATGTCTCGACGCTGCAATACCGCCCTCCGACGATGGCAAGCATCAAGAAATGTGCGCAATGCGTCCACAAGGAGATTTTTTCGGTTGACCGCGATAGGTCGCCTGCATATGTTCCGCGCACTTCCAGCCGGGGTGCTTCGCACTCGCGGAAAGGGAGAGCGTAGCTCAGCCGGTAGAGCAACTGACTTTTAATCAGTAGGTCTCGGGTTCGAACCCCGACGCTCTCACCATAGTCCTTTTGTTTCCCAACTGTACGCCGCGTGAGGGTGCTGGAAGTCAAATGCCGAAAACACCCAAAGAACCCAAACTCGAGCATTCCGACTTCTCCGGCGAATTCGAAGACGGCGGAGTGACCGTGCTGGTCGACATATATCGGCCGGCTGGCACCAATGGCGATTGGACGCTCGAGGTCATCTCACAGACGGAAGTCGTGACGACCTGGGAAGACAAGTTCGCGACAGATCTGGATGCTTGGGAAGAATTCCTGGCCACCGCAGAACGCGATGGCGTGCAGAGCTTTCTCGATGAGGATGAACCGCAGCTGCATTGACGGGATACTGCCAGGCACAATCCCGGCAGCTTGACGCCCCGACTCACTCACTCTCAATAGCTGCAGGAGCGTCCATCATTCGGCCTGAAACCGTCCCGGCAGGCAAGGTTCATCGAATCTCCAGGCACGTAGCCGGAGGCGGAGCCATAAGAATTCGGGGGCGTCGCGCATGCCGTCAGCACGGAAATGCCAATCAGCGCGCCAACTGCCACAAATGCCCGAAACCTGCTCATCAATATTTCTCCTCTTGGATTCTCTCGCGATAATCTATCACGCGGTCACAACAACGGAATGGCCTTATGCCGGAAAAGGCTTACAGCCCATTTCCACCTGACTGATTCGCGTGGCTATCCCTATTCGGAATCGCACGGCCCTCCAATCGCGGCCGCCTCGGCATTGCAACTTCTAGCTTTACGTTATTAGCAATGTATTAGCCATCATGGCGTCTAACAGACGTACGAACGGCCCGACGCCTTTGCGAGTCGGAGCATGATGCTGGGTACCGTCGATCGGCAGGATGCCGGATAGGCCTTCCTCTTCTTTGGTGACGAGACGATGACCAGTATCCTGACGAACACTTCGGCAATGGCAGCGCTAAAAACGTTGCGCAGCATCAACAAGCAACTGGCTGAAACGCAGCAACGCCTGGCGACCGGCTATCGTATCAACAAGGCCTCCGATAATCCGGCCTACTGGTCGATCGCCACGACAATGCGTTCCGATGACAAGGCGCTTTCCGCCGTTCAGGATGCGCTGGGTCTCGGCGCTGCCAAACTCGATACAGCCTATGCCGCAATGGACAGCGCCATCAGCGTTGTCGACGAGATCAAGGCCAAGATCGTCGCCGCAACCGAAAAGGGTGTGGACAAGGCCAAGATCCAGGACGAAATCAGCCAGCTTCAATCCCAGCTCCTCAGCATTGCCCAGTCTGCCTCCTTTGCCGGCGAAAACTGGCTTGTCGGCGGCAACAGCACGAAGAATGTCATCTCTTCCTTCGTTCGCGATGCAAGCAATGGTGTGAGCGTCAAGACGACCGATTACGCTCTCGACAGCTCCACGAGCGGGAACGTCCTTTTTGGCCTCAATACAAGTGGCATGATCGACACATCGTCCGGCCTGCTTGGTTCATCCATCGTCGGTTCGTATGGCGGCGTTTCGATCACCATGCCCTCGATTTTTTCAATCGACGTCACCAACATGAGCCTTGGCGATCTGCAGGTAGCGCTCCAGGGCGTGGACCTGACGATCGGCAAGATGACGGATGCCGCTTCCAAGCTCGGTTCGATGCAGAAACGAATCGACATGCAGCAGAACTTCGTCAGCGATCTCCGCGATTCGATCCAGTCCGGCATTGGCCGCCTCGTCGATGCCAATATGGAAGAAGAGGCAACCAGGCTTGCGGCGCTTCAAACGCAACAGCAGCTCGCCATTCAGGCGCTATCGATCGCAAATGCATCGACGCAGAACATACTGATCCTGTTCCGCCGTTAACAGGCAGGAGAGCACGCGGAAGGTCCGGCGCCAGCCTCGTATGGACGCAGACCGGACCTCCCGGCATTTGCAGTGGGGTGCCTGCAAATGCCGGGCAATACCACCAGTCACGTCTGAGTCGATCTACTCAGAGAGCCAATGATGGTTTGCGCGCGGTTAATATCCACGCGCCTTGTCTCATGTTGGGATAAATGGAGCATCCCGCATGGCCTGCGGCAATCTGGAGATCCGGCCTGCTATGTCCGCGCAAAAAGGTGATTGGCAATCGCCCCGCCACGGCGCTAGGAACATCGCTCAGACTGCCGCCGGAGAGAATGCGTGTCGATTGCCGATATTTCCCTTTGGAGCGCGCTGCTTGCCGGAGCGCTTTCCTTCCTGTCGCCTTGCGTGCTTCCGCTCGTTCCACCCTACCTTTGTTATATGGCGGGCATTTCGGTCGAGCAGTTCCGTGGCGGCGGCGCGGTTGCTGCCGGGCCGGACGTGCGGCGCGGCGTGCTTTTCTCGGCGCTTTTCTTCACCCTCGGCTTTGCGACCGTCTTCGTGGCGCTTGGCGCCGGTGCATCGACGATCGGCATGGTGCTGCGCCAGCACCTCGACCTGCTCGCCAAGATCGGCGGCCTGATCATCATCGTCATGGGATTGAATTTTCTGGGGCTTTTCCGAATCGGCCTTCTGGCGCGCGAGGCCCGCTTTCAGGGCAATGGCAAGCCGGCGACCCTGACAGGCGCCTATATCATGGGCCTTGCCTTCGCCTTCGGCTGGACGCCGTGCATCGGGCCGGTGCTCGGGGCGATCCTTGGGGTTGCGGCGTCGCGCGAAACGGTTGGCTCAGGTGCGGGTTTGCTCGCCGTCTATTCGCTCGGCCTTGCCGTGCCCTTCTGGATTGCCGCCGGCTTTTCAGGCGCCTTCATGCGCTTCCTGTCGCGCTTCCGCCGGCACCTTGGCACGGTGGAGAAGATCATGGGCGTCTTCCTCGTGCTGACCGGCCTCGCCTTTCTGCTCGGCTGGGTCAGCAACGTGGCGATCTGGTTTCAACAGAGCTTTCCGATCCTGATGCAAATCGGCTGAGCAAAGACGCTCTGGCCGATTGCAATGGAATTCAGGCTTTCTTCCGCTTCAATCGTTCCTTGATCGCATCCGGGATATCGCGGAAGCCGCGCCCCGGCTCGATGCCTTCGCGCATCACGATATTGCGCAAGGGCGGGATGGCCGACAGGACATGCAGTCCTGCGGCGCGCAGCACCTGCACCGGCAGGAAATCGGAAAGAAGCGAACGATTGAGGAGATCGACGCTTGCGGTGCGCGTCATGATGTCGGCACGACGCTTGCGGTCGAAGCTGCTGCCGGCGTCGGCGGCGACGGGCAATTCCGCGCGAGCAGAGAGGAGATCGCTCAGCGCCATGATATCACGAAGGCTGAGATTGAGGCCCTGCGCGCCGATCGGCGGGAAGACATGTGCTGCCTCGCCGACCAGTGCTACGCGGCCCTTGCCGAAACGATGCGCCATCATGCCTGACAGAGGCCAGATCTGCGCGCCTTCCTCGACAGTGACCTTGCCGAGTATGGATTGCATGCGCTCCTCCACGACATTGCCAAGCTCGGCCAGCGACAGCTCGATGCGGGCGGCGGCATCGGAGGGGTTCTGCACCCAGACGAGGCTGGAGCGATTGCCCGGCAGCGGCACCTGCGTGAAGGGGCCGTGCTCGGTGTGGAATTCCGTGGAGATATTCTGGTGCGGCAGCGTATGGGCGAAATTCAGCACCATGGCCGATTGCGGATAGGACCAGGTGCGGACGTCGATGCCGACCGTTTCCCTGAGCTTCGACTTGCGGCCATCGGCGCCGACGGCGAATTCGGCTACGATCTCTTCGCCGTCCGCGAGCGTGACCGTCACGGCTTCAGGAGCAACGCCGATCGTCTCGGCCATGCTGGTGAAACGGGTAATGTTGCCTTCCGCCGCAATCGCGGTTTCGAGCACATCCATCAGCGCCTTGTTCGGGAAGTTGTAGCCAAAGGCGTCGAGCCCTACTTCGGCAGAGCGGAACGTCGTGGTCGGAGCACGCAGCAGGCGGTTTGTGCCGTCGATGATGCGCATGCTGCTAAGAGGTGCGGCTGCCGGACGAAGCTTCTCCCAGAGTGTCAGCCGATCCAGGAAGCGAATCGACTGGTCCATCAGTGCCGTGGTACGGCGGTCCTCCTTGGGAGCGGGAGGAGCGACCAGCGCCACATTGCGACCGCCGCGCGCCAGGGCGACTGCGGCGATCATGCCGGCGAGACCGCCGCCGATCACCGCCACTTCGAATTTGCTCATGCTATCGTTCCGTCATCAAGAAGATGGCAGAACCGGCAGCCTCAGGCGGCCGGCTTTGCCTGACGGCGCCAACTATAGCCCTTGCCGGCTTCGGCGTCACGCACCGCCGGCTGATAATGATGCGGAATGGACGGCAGGCGCTTTTCCGACAGGCGGCGGATCGCCGTCTCGTTGGTGACCGCGAAACTGTCGATGCCGACGCGCAGCATCAGCGGCACCTGGTCGATCAGCACATCGCCGACCGCACGCAGCTCGTTGGTGTAACCGAGGCGCTGGCGAAGAAGCGACGCATGGCTGAAAGCGCGGCCATCGTTGAAGGCCGGAAATGCCACAGCCACGATCTCCAGGCGATACAGATAAGGCTCAAGCTTCAGCACGTCGTCAGCCGGCTTGATAACCACGCCGAGGCCAACATCGTTGCTTTCATCCGCCTTGGCGATCAGTTCGTCGAGCGTCAGCAGCGGCTTCTGGTCGCCTGATGCCTTGACCTCGTCGGTTTCGATCACCCACGGGTCGTTCTCGACAAAACCGGTTTCTCTCCAGATCTTCGTCATCATCCCCTCCTTATGCCGCTTCCTGAGCCGAACCGTAGAGCGCATCCTTGAAAGGCTGCGGACCGACGCGGCGATAGGCCGCTAGGAAGATTTCCGAGGGATCGAGGCGAAGGCCGAGATAGGTGTCGACGATCGTCTCTATGGCATCCGTCACCTTGTCCGGCTCGAAGCCGCGGCCGATGATTTCGCCGATCGAGGTATGCTCGTCGCCCGAACCGCCAAGCGTGATCTGGTAGAGTTCGGCACCCTTCTTTTCAACACCCAGAAGACCGATATGGCCGACATGGTGGTGGCCGCAGGCGTTGATGCAGCCGGAGATCTTGATCTTCAGCTCACCGATCTCGGCCTGACGGGCCGGATCGCCGAAGCGGCGGGAAATTTCCTGCGCAACCGGAATGGAGCGCGCATTTGCAAGTGCGCAATAGTCCAGCCCCGGACAGGCAATGATATCGGTGATCAGGCCGGCATTGGCTTCGGCGAGATCAATCGCAAAGAGGCCACGATAGACGGCTTCGAGATCAGCGAGCGCCACATGTGGCAGGATGAGGTTCTGCTCATGGCTGACGCGGATTTCGTCGAAGGCATATTCCTCGGCGATACCGGCAATGGCATCCATCTGCGAGTCGGAGGCGTCGCCCGGGATTCCGCCGATCGGCTTCAACGAGATCGTCACCATGCCGTAATCGGGGTTCTTGTGCGGCTGGACATTCTGCTGCACCCAGCGGGCAAAAGCCGGATCGGCCTTCTTCCAGCGGGCGAGGTTTTCCCAGCCTTCGGCACGCTGCGGCAGGGCCGGCGGCGCGAAATAGGCGGTGATGGCTTGAACGTCCCGTTCCGGCAGCTTCAGCTCGCTATCCTTCAACTGGGCGAATTCGACCTCGACCTGACGGGCGAGTTCTTCGGCGCCGGTCTCATGGACGAGGATCTTGATGCGGGCCTTGTACTTGTTGTCGCGGCGACCATGCAGGTTATACACGCGCATGACGGCGGTCGTGTAGGACAGCAGGTCCTCTTCCGGCAGGAAATCGCGGATCAGCTTGGCGACCATCGGCGTGCGGCCCTGCCCGCCACCGACGTAGACGGCGAAGCCGATCTCGCCCTTGTCGTTCTTTTTCAGATGCAGGCCGATATCGTGGACCTGGATGGCCGCGCGGTCGCGCTCGGCGCCTGTTACCGCAATCTTGAACTTGCGCGGCAGGAAGGAGAATTCCGGATGGACTGATGACCACTGGCGCAGGATTTCGGCATAGGGGCGCGGATCGGCGACTTCATCGGCGGCGGCACCGGCGAAGTGGTCGGCCGTCACGTTGCGGATGCAGTTGCCCGACGTCTGCATGGCGTGCATCTCGACCGTTGCGAGCTCGGCAAGAACGTCCGGCATGTCCGACAGCTTCGGCCAGTTGAACTGCAGGTTCTGGCGCGTGGTGAAATGGCCGTAGCCGCGGTCATAGGTGCGGGCGATATGTGCGAGCATGCGCATCTGGCGCGAGCTCAGCGTGCCGTAGGGAATGGCAATACGCAGCATGTAGGCATGAAGCTGCAGGTAAACGCCGTTCATCAGGCGCAGCGGCTTGAATGCGTCCTCGGCCAGTTCGCCCGAAAGGCGGCGCTGGACCTGATCGCGAAACTGCTCGACGCGCTCGGCGACAAAGGCGTGGTCAAATTCGTCGTAACGGTACATCGTCTTCCTCAGACTGCAATGAATTCGGGATCGGCCGGCTTGTAGCCGGGCGCATATTCCATGGTCGGGCCCTGGGCGCGGATACGTTCACGCAGGCGCAGCGGCCAGAGCTGGCCGTTGGTCTCCTGGACGTCGACGACGGCAACGTCGACGACCTTGTTGTCGGCGTAGGATTTCTTGCCGATCTCCTCAAGGGCAGCGACGGCTTCGGCATGGCGGGCAACGAGTGCCTCCTGCAACGAGGTCACCCACTCGCCGTTGGCGTTCAGCCAGACGGCGATGCCGTCGCCCAGGCGGTTGGCGGTCAGAACCTTGTCTACCATGTCAGCTCCTTGCAAGTTCATCGAACCGGGCGCGTTCACGCACCAGAGGTTCGGACAGTTCGAAATTGGCGCCTGCGACAGCATCGCCGATAATGACCATGACCGGGCCAGTCAATTCGTCACGATGCTGCAGGTCGGGAAGATCGCGCAAAATGCCATGAAGCAGCCGGCGATCGGCACGGCTGGCATTCTCGATGACGGCAACCGTGGTTTCGGCGGGAATGCCTGCCTGCATCAGCCTCTCGGCAACGGAAGCTGCAACCGTGCGGCCCATATAGACGGCGATCGTGGCGCCCGATACGGCGAGGCTTGCCCAGTCCGGGAGCACGTCACCCGTCAGATCATGTCCGGTCGTGAAAACCAGCGAAGAGGCGACGCCGCGAAGCGTCAATGGCAGCTCGAAATCAGCGGCGGCGGCAAATGCCGAGGTGATGCCAGGCACGATCTCATAGGAGATGCCGGCGGCACGCAGGGCGGCCATCTCTTCGCCTGCCCGGCCATAGACTAGCGGATCGCCGCTCTTCAGGCGTACGACGCGTTTGCCCTGGCGACCGAGATCGACCAAGAGATCGTTGATCTCTTCCTGAGACTTCGAATGGCAGCCCTTGCGCTTGCCGACAGAAAGACGCTCTGCATCACGGCGCCCCATATCGACGATCGCCTGCGGTACGAGCGCGTCATAGACGATGACATCGGCTTCCATCATCACGCGCTGCGCACGCAAGGTCAGGAGATCCTCGGCGCCCGGACCGGCGCCGACGAGCCAGACATGACCTTCGACGTGATCCAGCGAACGCAGCAGACCGTTGGCGGCGCGGCGAGCTTGCGGGATGTTACCGTTGGCGACAGCATCGGCGACAGGGCCGGAGAAGAAGCGACGCCAAAAGATGCGACGGGAAACGCCGCGTGGAACGAGATGCTCAACCGTCTTGCGATAGTTCGTCGCCAGAGCCGCCAGACGCCCGAGCGAGGGTGACAGGAGCTGATCGATCTGGGCGCGGATCATCTGGGCGAGCACCGGCCCTGCCCCTTCGGTGCCGATCGCGACTGCAACAGGCGCGCGATTGACGAGAGCCGGAGTGAAGAAATCGCAATAATCCGGCTGGTCGACGGCATTGGCCGGGATCTTGGCCGCGCGAGCGGCATCGACGATACGGCGATCCTGTTCCGCGTCGCCAGTTGCCGCGAACACCAGGACGGCACCATCGACCTGGTCAGACGTAAAGGCTTCGCGGACGGTATCGATGCGGTTGGCAATCAGAAAAGCGTGGAAATCGGCTTCAGGGCGATCAGTATGCGCAACAATGCGCGCCTGCGTATTCAACAGCAGGCGAACCTTGGCGAATGCTTCGTCGCCATTGCCGAAAACGGCGGCAACCCGGCCTTCCACGCGAAAGAAGGCGGGAAATACCGAAAGCTGTTCAGTCCTGGGAGGCATTCTCAATCCACTTCGAAGTTGCCCGAATATGCATTCTCTGGACAAGCGAATGAAGAAACAGAATTCCAAAGGCCGGCCAGTCACGTATTCTTTTACCCGGTTGATCAATGATTTGAGAAAACTCACCCGTGCGGCGCAAAAGCCACATATTCTGAGCGTGTCGATTAGGTTTTTCGCTGCGGACTGCGGGGCGGCACGGGAAGCGACACCAATAAAGCCTGTGGCAAAGTCGCCCGCGAAACAGTTGCGCATTCCGCTTCATTCCGATGGACGGTAGGATAACACGAACAGGAGAATTTCATGCCGGAAAAGACAATCGCCTCCCGCCTGCTGCAGGTCATGGAAGAGAATATCCTTCCGATGACGGAACTTGGTGTCGCCACCGGCAACAAGGTCTTCGGGGCAGCTATCCTGCGCAAATCCGATCTTTCGCTCATTGTCGCCGAAACCAATAACGAGCTCGAAAACCCGCTCTGGCACGGCGAAGTGCACACGCTGAAGCGCTTCTACGAGCTCAACGACAAACCCGCGACGAAGGACCTGGTCTTTCTCTCCACTCATGAACCCTGCACCATGTGCATGTCGGCGATCACGTGGGCCGGCTTCGATAATTTCTACTATTTCTTCAGCCACGAGGATTCGCGCGACAGCTTCGCGATCCCGCATGACCTGAAAATCCTGAAGGAGGTCTTCGGCCTTGAACCCGGCGGCTACCGGCGGCAAAACGCCTTCTGGAACAGCTTTGCGATCGCCGATCTCGTCGAGACCGAGGATGAACAGCAAAAAGCCGACCTCAAGCGGCAGACCGCACGGATCAAGTCCCGCTATGACGCCCTTTCCAACACCTATCAGGCCACCAAGAGTGCCAACGACATTCCGCTGAACTGAGAGACCATGGAACCTTCGAAAGACATTTCGCGCCTGATCGAAATCATGGCGGCACTTCGCAATCCCGAGACCGGCTGCCCGTGGGACGTCCAGCAGGATTTCGAGAGCATCAAACCCTATACGCTCGAAGAAGCCTATGAAGTTGCCGACGCGATCGAGCGCAAGGACATGGACGACCTCTGCGATGAACTCGGCGACCTGCTGCTGCAGGTGGTCTTTCATGCGCGCATGGCCGAGGAAGCCGGAGAGTTCTCCTTCGGCGATGTGGTGGAAGCCATCACCCGCAAGATGATCCGCCGCCATCCGCATGTGTTTGCCCGTTCGGATGCCGACACGCCCGACGCCGTGAAGAAACAGTGGGACGAGATCAAGCAGGCAGAGAAGCGCGAGCGCACCGAGCGTAGGGCGCGGCGCGGCATGACAGAAGATTTCAAGGCCGGCTTCCTCGGCTCGGTGCAACGCAGCTTTCCGGCGCTGACAGAAGCGCTGAAGCTACAAGAACGTGCGGCCAAGGTCGGCTTCGATTGGTCAGCGCCCGAACCGATCCTCGACAAGATCGAGGAGGAAGTCGATGAACTGCGTGTTGCACTGCGCGACGGCGACAAGTCAAAGGTCAGCGACGAACTCGGCGACCTGATCTTCGCTGTCGTCAATATCGGTCGGCATGTGAAGGCCGATCCGGAACAAGCACTGCGCGGAACGAACACAAAGTTCAGGCGCCGATTCAATCACATAGAGACGGTTCTTGATGCAGAAGGCGAGAGCCTGGAAGCGGCCAGCCTGGAGCGGATGGAAGAGATCTGGCAGGCGGCCAAGGCAATCGAGCGGGCTGTCGTAGCCGAGGCGGAGTGAAACTTCGCCCAGATGGGATTATCGCTCCCAGTCTTCCTTGGCGGGCTTCGCACCATTGCCGATGCGGCGCTCGAGTTCGGCGGCCTCCGTCTCGGACAGGCGGAGGTCCAGCGTCACGGAACCGTCCTCGTTGTCCTCGCGGCTGTCGACGACGGCATGGTCGTAGAGCCAGGGCAACAGCGCCAGCCTGTCGACAGGCAAAGTGACAGTCGTTTCCGTCATGACGCCGGATAGACGGCGGCTGATTTCATCCATAAGCCCGTCCACGCCCTCGCCGCTGATGGCGGAAACGGCAATGACATTCTTCATGCCGGAGGACTTCTGCACCATGGCGTCATGGGCTTCGGGTTCGAGCCGGTCGATTTTGTTCCAGACCTCGAGAATGCGGCGTTCGCCTTCAGCCTCGTCGATACCGAGGTCATTCAGGATGCGCAGCACGTCAGCGCTCTGGGCCTGACTGTCGACGTCAGACATATCGCGCACATGGAGGATGAGATCGGCTTCCAGCACCTCTTCCAGCGTGGCGCGGAAGGCGGCGACCAGATGGGTCGGCAGGTCGGAGATGAAGCCGACTGTATCGGACAGGATGACGGTGCGGCCATGCGGCAACTTCATGCGGCGCAGTGTCGGGTCGAGCGTGGCGAAGAGCATGTCTTCAGCGAGGACCCCTGCTCCGGTAATGCGGTTGAACAGCGTCGACTTGCCGGCGTTGGTGTAACCGACGAGCGCCACGATCGGATGCGGCACCTTCCTGCGCTTGGCGCGATGAAGCTGGCGCGTGCGGACGACCTGTTCCAGCTCGCGTTCGAGCTTGATGATGCGATCCTGCAGCAGACGCCGGTCGGCTTCGATCTGGGTTTCACCCGGACCGCCCATGAAGCCGCCACCGCCACGCTGGCGTTCAAGGTGGGTCCAGCTTCGGACCAGGCGGCCCTTCTGATAGTTCAGATGCGCAAGGTCGACCTGCAGCGTGCCTTCCTTGGTCGAGGCACGGCGGCCGAAGATTTCGAGGATCAGGCCCGTCCGGTCGATGACCTTGGCGTTCCATTCCTTTTCCAGATTCCGCTGCTGCACCGGCGTCAACGGGTGATCGACGATCACAAGACCGGAATTACGCTCGTCCAGAAGGTGTTTGATTTCCTCGATCTTGCCCGTTCCGAGAAGCGTAGCCGGGCGCGGATCGTTGACCGGGACGATCGAGCCATTGACGACGTCGAGATCGATCGCCTGCGCCAGGCCGGTCGCCTCGTCGAGACGGCTTTCCGGCGTGCGGGTCGATGCCGATTCGCTCTGCCCGCCGCGCGAGCGCGATTTCAGCACCGGCACAACGACGGTCGCGCGCATATCATCCCTGTGCTTGGCAGCTTCAGGGATGATGGAATCGTTTTTTGTATCGCGTGTCGAAATGACGGCCGGCCTTGGTTAGGACGCTGCTTCTTCGCTCTCGAACATCTGCATTGGCTGACCAGGCATGATTGTCGAGATCGCGTGCTTATACACGAGCTGCGAATGTCCGTCACGACGGAGAAGAACACAGAAATTGTCGAAAGACGTGACAACGCCTGTGAGTTTTACGCCGTTAATCAGAAAGATTGTCAGGGAAATCTTTTGCTTGCGTACAGTATTGAGAAATAAGTCCTGCAGATTCTGAGAACGTTCCGCCATCGCGCCGCTTCTTTCTTTATTGCCGGCCTGATCAAGCCGGTAGAATATCAATCAACCTCTCCAGCAAGGCAGGTGGCACCCTCATTCCTCCTGCCCAGCAAATCTTGGTATCAAATCGTAATCTTTTCCGCAACGTCGAAAAAGGCTTCCCGAATATTCTGCGAAAGGCTTCCGGGATGACCATTCGCAATGGCCTGTCCATCAACGGAAACGACCGGAAAACAAATGCTTGTGGCGGCGGTGATGAAGACCTCGCGGGCTGCCATCATCTCCGAAACGGAGAACTTCCGCTCGACGATCTTGACCCCCAATTTGGCTGCGACATCGATGAGAGTCGTACGCGTGACACCCCGCAGGATACCATGGTCGGCAGGCCGCGTTACCAGCGTACCGTCGGCATCGACGATCCAGACATTGGTTGCAGCCCCTTCTTTCACCATGCCCTCGGCATCGATATAGATCGCTTCCTGGGCACCGGCTTCCTTGGCCTGCTGGCGCGCAAGCGCGTTCGACAATAGCCCAACCGACTTGATGTCGACTCGGTCCCAGCGATTGTCCGGAACGGTGATCGCCTTGATGCCAGTGGCATTCTTCCTGGCGATGACGGATGGATCCGTGCTCTTGGCGGTCACGACGATCGAGGGCGGGGTGCCGGCTGCCGGGAAGACATGGTCACGGCGGGCGACGCCACGCGTCACCTGCAAATAGAAGAGACCGTTGCGGACGTGATTGCGGCGCAGCGTCTCGCGAATCACGTGCGTCAGCGCTGCACGGCTCATCGGCCAGGCGATGCGCAATTCCCCCAGCGAACGGTCGAGACGGTTCAGATGCCGGGTCAGGTCGACGATCAGCCCGTGACGGACCTCGCAGACTTCATAGACACCATCGGCAAACTGATAGCCACGATCCTCCACATGCACCATGGCATCGGAATGCGGGACGTAGCGTCCATTCACATAGGCAATTCTTGGCATTGAAACCTGCTTCAGGCAAAGGAGGGAACCGACGCGAACACGAGCCCGCGCCGGAAAAACATCAGACGCCGAGCGACTTCAGCTTGCGATGTAGCGCCGAGCGCTCCATGCCGACGAATTCGGCCGTGCGCGAGATGTTGCCGCCGAAGCGGTTGATCTGGGCGATCAGATAATCCTTCTCGAACATCTCGCGAGCTTCGCGCAGCGGCAGCGTCATGATGTGGTAGTCGTTCTTGGCCGAGACCTTCGGCAGCATGTCGCCCAGATCGGTCGGCAGCATGTCTGCAGTGATCGGCGCATCCGGACCGTCCGTGCGGGCAAGAATCATCAACCGCTCGATATTATTGCGGAGCTGACGGATATTGCCCGGCCAGTCATGGGCCTGCAGCACCGCCATGGCGTCATCGCCGATGCGGCGTGGCCGGATACCCGCCTGTTCGGAAATCTGGCGCATCAGTTGGTCGACGAGGAAGGGAATATCTTCTCGGCGTTCGGACAGCTGTGGCACGCGCACCGGGACGACGGCGAGGCGATGATAGAGATCTTCGCGGAACCAGCCCTCGGCGATGCGGCTTTCCAGATTGTAGGCGGTCGAGGAGATGATGCGCACATCGACCTTGACGCGCTTGGAACCACCGACACGTTCGAACTGCTGATCGACCAGCACGCGCAGGATCTTGTTCTGCGTCTCGCGCGGCATTTCGCCGACTTCATCGAGATAGAGGATGCCGCGATGAGCCTCTTCCAGTGCACCGATCTTGCGCGCCTGCCCTGGCGCGCCCTCGGTGCCGAACAGTGCAACTTCCATGCGGTCGGGCGTGATGTTGGCGGCATTGAGCGCCACAAAGGGGCCGTTGGCGCGCGTCGACTTCTTGTGGATCATGCGCGCCACCAGCTCCTTGCCGGAGCCGGATGCGCCGAAGATCATGATGCGGCTGTTGGTGGGGGCGACCTTTTCGATCGTCTGGCGCAGCTGCGAAACGGCGACCGAGGTGCCGATCAGCTCCAGCGCATCGCCGGCGCGGCGCTTGAGCTCGATATTTTCGCGTTTCAGCTTGGAGTTTTCCAACGCCCGTTCGGCGATCAGGATCAGGCGATCCGCCTTGAAGGGCTTTTCGATGAAATCGAAGGCGCCACGCTTGATGGCGGAAACAGCCGTCTCGATGTTGCCGTGACCTGATATCATCACCACGGGAAGCTCGGGATGGCGGGTCCTGATCTCGTCCAGCAGCGAGAGGCCGTCGAGCTTGCTGCCCTGCATCCAGATGTCGAGAAAGACCAGGCGCGGCACGCGATCGGAAATCGCCGCCAGGGCGCTATCGCTATCATGCGCCATGCGGGTTTCGTGCCCTTCATCCGACAGGATGCCGGCAACGATCTCGCGAATGTCGTGTTCATCGTCGACGACGAGAATATCAGAGGCCATAAACGCTTTCCTTGTCACTGGCTGCCGGGGCTGTGGCCACATCGCGGCGTGGCAGATGCACGCGGATCATGGCTCCTCTTCCCTGGTCAAAATCTGCGGGCGCATCATGCAGTTCGAGCTGCCCGCCATGTTCTTCGATGATCTTCTTGACGATGGCCAGGCCGAGACCGGTGCCCTTTTCGCGCATCGTCATGTAGGGCTCCAGAATGCTATGGCGGTTTTCGACCGGCAGGCCACGTCCGTTGTCGATGATATCGACCGTGAAGCGGTCGCGCGCTTCGTCGAGCGACGTGCGCACCAGGATCTTGCGCTCCTCGCGCTCCTCGCTCGGCACGGCTTCGATCGCTTCCACCGCGTTCTTGATCAGATTGCCGAAAGCCTGCCCCAGCATGCGGCTATCGAACATGCCTTCGAGCCGCTCCTCGCCAAGTTCCTGCAGGAAGGCGATATGGTTGTTGCCCATCTCACGCAGGAAAATCGCGTCGTGGAGGATGGAGCGCAGATCGCTCGGCTCCTTGGTCGGCTTCGGCATGCGGGCAAAGGCCGAGAACTCGTCGACCATGCGGCCGATATCGCCGACCTGGCGGATGATCGTATCCGTGCACTGGTCGAAGACTGCGCGATCATTTTCGTCGATCTGCTTGCCGTAACGACGCTGGATACGCTCGGCCGATAGCTGGATCGGCGTCAGCGGGTTCTTGATCTCGTGAGCAATGCGGCGGGCGACATCACCCCATGCGGTGGAGCGCTGGGCGATGACGAGGTCGGTGATGTCGTCGAGGGTGATGACGTAGGATTCACTCAGATCACGCACTTCCTCGCGCGTCACCTGGACGCTGAGCGTACGCACCGTGCCGCCGCGCACCAGCGCGATCTGCTTGCGGAAATCGCCGCGATAGCGTGCGGCGGCTTCCGTCAGCACCTGATCCACTTCCGGCGCGACCTCCGACAGCTGCTTGCCAAGCAACTCGTCGGCCTGCAGCGCCATCAGCGTTTCGGCAGAACTGTTGACGATGGTGATGCGCCGGTCCTGCTCGACACCGATCACAGCAGCCGTCACACCCGACAGAACGGCCTCGATGAAGCGGCGGCGATCGTCCACTTCATCCTTCGCCTCGAGGATTTCGTCCCGCTGCGTGCGGATTTCCGAGATCATCTTGTTGAAGGTGCGCGACAGGCTGGCGACGTCGCCATCGACGGCGTGAACAGGCACGACAATATCCATGTTACCCGATGCGACGCTATCGGCAGCGGTAATCAGCAGGCGGATCGGCCGCACGATACGGTCGGCGACTGCAATCGCGGTCCAGATCGCAGCAAGCAGCACGATCAGAGCGAAGCCGATGTAGAGAACCGCAAAGGCGATCTGCAGCGAGACCCGGCCGGCTTCCATCGAACGGTATTCGGTGGCGTTCTCCTCCATCATGCGCATGGCATTCATGACCTTGGGGTCCACGGCACGCACCGTATAGAGGAAGGTTCCGGGGATCGATTCGAGCCTGATTATGGCGCCGACAAGATTGGTCACGCCCGGCGGGATCAGCGTCGGCTGGCCGGCGGCCGCCTTTTCCAACGCATCCTGCGGTATCGCGGGCAGCGGTTTTTCGGTCGTGATGTCGGCCTGGACATTGACCGAGCCATCGCGCTCGACGAGGAAGGCGCCGAGCAGGCCGCGGCCCCTTGCCTGGCGCGTCATCAGGTCGGCGAAGCCGGTCTTGTCGAGGCTGTAGAGCGCGCGGTTACGCTCGAGATCATTTGCCATCGAAACCGTCTGACCCTGCAGATAGCTGGCATTTTCCAGCATATAGGCCTGGCCGATGTTGCGAGACGAGCTGACGATCGCCTGGGTTCTGAGCGCAAACCACCGGTCAAGGCCGGCATTCAGCGTGATACTGGCAAAGATCGCCACCAGGATCGCCGGCGTGATCGCGACGATCGAGAAAAGCACGACGATACGGATATGCAGGCGGGCAGCCGCACGGCCGCGTGTACGGGCCTTGAAAAGCCGCGCGACTTCACGACCGATCAATGCGATCAGGCCGAGGACAAAAAACGAATTGATGACGACAGAGCCGATAACGACGTGCGAGGTCGGCGCAATCGGCGTCACGCCGAGCAGCACGAAGAGCGTGACGGTCGCGCAGACCAGCGCGCCGCCGGCAAGCACAAGGCCGGGTACGGCAAACAGGGCGCGGCGGTCGGTCACCGTTGTCACCGCCTCGTTCACCGTTTCCGGCGATACCCCTTCTTCGTCCATCCAGCCTCTCTTCGGTCGGCAGCGCCGCCGCGCCCAACGAGAAAGCCAAACCAACGCCGGTTTCAAAAAACCGGCGTCCAAACGACTCGATCGTGGGCGAATGTCCAAACCCGATGCGTGACCTTTAAGCAACGCATTGTGGCGAAAATGCAACGCACTTTGCCACAATGTCAAGGTCGAAGGTCAGGCGGTACGGGAGCTTCTGTAGACGGAAACGCCGAGTTCGCGGATCTTTTTGCGCAGCGTATTGCGGTTCAGGCCCAGCAAATCGGCGGCTTTGATCTGGTTGCCGCGGGTGGCCGTCAATGCCGCAAGTATCAACGGATATTCCATTTCCGTTAATATGCGATCGTAAAGGCCCGGCGGCGGCAGGTTTTCGCCGAAACTGGCGAAATAGGTGCGCATATTCTCTTCGACGGCCTGAGCAATCGTCATCGTGCCGCTGCGGATCGGGCCCTTGTCGATCGGGCTATCGGGGACATCGGAGCGAAGCTCGGCGTCGATGATTTCGCGGGTGATGACATCCTGTGGATAAAGCGCCATCAGGCGGCGGATCAGGTTTTCCAGTTCGCGCACGTTGCCGGGCCAGGCATAGGCCTTCATCAGCTCCAGCGCCTCCTGATCGAAGCGCTTGGAGCCGAGACCTTCCTTTTCGGCCTGCTGGACGAAATGACGGACGAGATCCGGGATATCTTCGGCACGATCGCGCAGCGGCGGCAGGCGCAGCGGCACGACATTGAGGCGATAATAGAGGTCTTCGCGGAACAGACCCTGATTGATCGCCTGCTTCAGATCCTTGTTGGTGGCAGCCACAATGCGCACATCGGTGCGGATCGGCGTGCGGCCGCCGACGGTCGTATATTCGCCCTGCTGCAGCACGCGCAGAAGACGCGTCTGGGCATCCATCGGCATGTCGCCGATTTCATCGAGGAACAGCGTGCCACCTTCGGCCTGTTCGAAACGACCGGTGGAGCGGGTCTGCGCACCGGTGAAGGCACCTTTCTCATGGCCGAAGAGCTCGGATTCGATGAGATCGCGCGGGATGGCGGCCATGTTGATGGCGACGAAGGGGCCGTTGCGACGCTTGCCGTAATCGTGCAGCGCGCGCGCCACGAGCTCCTTGCCGGTACCGGACTCGCCGGTGATCATCAGCGTCAGATCCGTCTGCATCAGGCGGGCGAGAACACGGTAGATTTCCTGCATGGCCGCGGAACGACCGACGAGCGGCATGCCGTCCTGCATGTCTTCGTCGAGCTTGGCCGGCTTCTTCTTCGGCTCGGCGAGCGCCCGGCCGATGATGCCGATCAGCTCCGTCAGGTCGAACGGCTTCGGCAGGTAGTCATAGGCGCCTTTTTCCGATGCCTTGATCGCCGTCATGAACGTATTTTGCGCGCTCATGACGAGAACGGGCAGCTCCGGTCGCGCCTTCTTGATGCGGGGCAGAAGGTCGAAGGCATTCTCATCGGGCATGACGACATCGGTGACGACGAGATCGCCCTCGCCGGCTGAAACCCAGCGCCACAGCGTCGCGGCATTGGAAGTAATGCGCACATCGTAACCGGCGCGGCTCAAGGCCTGATTGAGCACCGTGCGGATGGCCGCATCGTCATCTGCAACGAGGATCGTGGCTGTCATCTATTGGGTCCTGTCGAGCTTGCAATAGCGGCGTCATCAAGCGAGGCATCCTTGGAGGCCGGCATGAGGACGCGGAAAATCGTGCGGTTGTTCTGGCTGTCGCATTCGATGATGCCGCCATGATCGCCGATGATCTTGGCAACGAGGGCGAGACCCAGGCCGCTGCCATTCGTCTTGGTGGTGATGAAGGGGTCGAAAAGATGCGGCAGCAGGTCCGTCGGCACGCCAGGACCATTGTCGATGACGCAGAATTCCAGCGGCAGCGAGATTTTTTCGCGCGTGCCGGCGACCGAAAGGCGGATGCCCGGGCGATAGGCGGTCGTCAGGATGATTTCACCATCCGGACGATCGCCGACGGCTTCGGCAGCGTTCTTGACCAGATTGAGGAAGACCTGCACCAGCTGATCGCGATTGGCGTAGACGGCCGGCAGCGACGGGTCGTAATTCTCCGTCACGCGGATATTGCGGGCAAAGCCCGCCTTGGCAACGGCCTTCACGTGATCAAGCACGGAATGGATGTTGACCGGCACGCGGTCGACCGGGCGCTCATCGGAAAAGACTTCCATGCGATCGACCAGCGAAACGATGCGGTCGGTCTCGTCGCAGATCAGCCGCGTCAACGCGCGGTCGTCGTCGATCACGGACTGTTCGAGAAGCTGTGCAGCACCGCGGATTCCGGAGAGCGGATTCTTGATCTCATGCGCAAGCATGGAGGCGAGACCCGTGACCGAGCGGGCTGCCGCACGATGTGTCAGCTGCCGATCGATCTTGTCTGCCATCGACCGCTCCTGGAAGACGACAACGACCGAGCCCGGCTCGGCAATGACGGGCGCAACGTAGAGATCGACAAGCTTGTCCTGCCCGAGACGCGGCGAGCTCAAATCCACGCGGTACTCGTTGACCGGGGCCTTGCGTTCGCGCACCTGGTCGATCAAGGCCAGGAGCGGGCTGCCGAAGGGAATGAAGGTCGAAATGCGGTAGCGGGAGAGATGCGCGGCACTGGCACCAAAGAAGGCTTCGGCCTCCCAGTTGGCAAAGATGATGAAACCGCCCTCATCGACCATGACGACAGGGTTCTGGATAGCGTTCAGCACTGCCATCGCCATGGTGTTGACCGCATTTTCAGGGGAAGTCGTGCCGTCCGTGCTCATGCCGCCTCCCGCCGCTCTACCGCACCAGCCGCCATCGCATCGCCAAAACGGGCGATCACATCATCAGGATCGCGCGATGTCATGATCGCAGCCTTTCCCTCGCCGGAAAGGTCCGGCGCGAAGCGCTCCAGATACCAGCCGAGATGTTTGCGGGCGTGCCTGACGGCAACTGCCTCGCCATAGAATTCCAGCATCATGCGATAGTGCTCGATGGCAATTGCAGCAATCTCCTCGCGCTCGGGTTCACGGGCTCCTGCCAGGACACCGGCATGCCACGGCCTGCCCTGGCTGCCGCGGCCGATCATCACGGCATCGGCGCCCGAGCGACGCAAGATCTCCTGCGCATCCTCAGCCGTTTCGACATCGCCATTAGCGATCAGGGGCACGGAAATGACATCGCGTACGGGGCGAATTGCATCCCAGTCCGCCCTGCCCGTGTAAAACTGCATGCGGGTGCGGCCATGGATGGTGATGAGTTTCACCCCCGCCTCTTCGGCGCGCTTCGCGATATGCGGCGCATTGATGGAATTCTCGTCCCAGCCGAGACGCATCTTCAGCGTCACCGGGATATCGACAGCCCTGACCGTCGCCTCGACAAGCTCAAGCGCATGATCCGGATCGCGCATCAGCGCCGAACCGGAATAGCCGCCGATGACCTTCTTGGCCGGGCAGCCCATATTGATGTCGATGATGTCGGCGCCATGATCGGCCGCGATCTTGGCGGCTTCGGCCATCCAGTATGCCTCGCGACCGGCGAGCTGCACCATGTGCGGACGGAAACCGGCGGCCCGAAGGCGTGCCCAGGATTCGGCAGTGTCGTTCACCAGCTCCCGGCTCGCCACCATTTCGGTCACGACGAGGCCTGCGCCATAACGCCAGGCGAGCTCTCGGAACGGCATGTCCGTCACACCCGACATCGGCGCAAGCACAACGCGGTTCCGCACGGACACCGGTCCGATTCGAAAAGGCGTTGCGAGGTCCTTGGAAATCAAATGATTATCTTTCAGGCACACCATGTAACTGCATTATTTTTAGCCATAGATCTACGGCTTGCCAAGAGGGTCGAGCCCGAATTGATATTTTTTGGGCAAATGCTGGAAAAGGCCGAAGCAAGACGATAGAGCAACTGACATCCATTCCGCATATTTCAGGGATTTATGCTGCAAATGCATACTAAGCAACCGATATCGGCTGGGATTGTCGTCGTTGCGGCAGGCCGTGGGGAACGCGCCGGATCGTCGGAGGAAGGCCCCAAACAATACCGGATGATCGGCGGCAAGCCGGTTATCGTCCACACGCTTGAAAATTTCATGACATGGGAACCGGCAACGCAGATCGTCGTCGTCATCCATCCCGACGACGAGGCACTCTTTGCCAGAGCGTCCCGGCACATCATCTCGGCAACGCCGATCGAGACGGTTCACGGTGGCGCGACCCGACAGCAGTCGGTGCTGGCAGGTCTTCGGCACCTTAGGGATAAGGGCATCAGCCATGTGCTCATCCATGATGCAGTGCGTCCTTTCTTCGACCACCAGCTTCTCGACCGGATCGCCGATACGCTTTCGGCCGGCGCGCCAGCCGTGCTGCCTGCCGTGCCTGTTGCCGACACGCTGAAGCAGGCCAGCAGCGACGGAACCGTGCTCAAGACCATCCCGCGCGATCAGCTCTATGCGGCCCAGACGCCGCAATCCTTCGATTTTGCCACGATCCTCGAAGCGCATGAAAAGGCAGCGGAAAGCGGCAAGACGGATTTCACCGACGATGCCTCGATTGCCGAGTGGTTCGGCATTCCCGTGACCATCGTCGAAAGCGCTGCAACGAACGTGAAGCTGACAGTGAAGAGCGATATCACCATGGCCGACGACAAGCTCTCGGGCGCCCGTATTCCCGATGTGCGGACCGGCAACGGCTATGACGTGCATCAGCTCGAGCCCGG
The DNA here is from genome assembly GCA_039725955.1 of Sinorhizobium sp. B11. Taxonomy (NCBI): domain Bacteria; kingdom Pseudomonadati; phylum Pseudomonadota; class Alphaproteobacteria; order Hyphomicrobiales; family Rhizobiaceae; genus Sinorhizobium; species Sinorhizobium sp. B11. Next base: position 1,728,369 of record CP091034.1, on the reverse strand, counting down.
CGACGGCGTGACGCTCTGCGGCGTCTTCATTCCGCACGACCAGAAGCTCAAGGGCCATTCGGATGCCGATGTGGCGCTGCATGCGCTGACGGACGCGCTGCTTGCCACCTGTGGCGCCGGCGATATCGGAGACCATTTCCCGCCCTCCGATCCGCAATGGAAGGGTGCTGCATCCCGTATCTTCATCGAGCATGCTGCAAAGATCGTGCGCGCGCACGGCGGCACGATTACCAATGCGGATGTCTCGCTGATTGCGGAGGCGCCGAAGGTCGGACCACATCGCGAGGCCATGCGCGCCAATCTCTCGGAATTTCTCGGCATAGACATCGAGCGCTGCTCGGTAAAAGCCACCACCAACGAAAAGATCGGCTTCGTCGGCCGCCGCGAAGGCATCGCGGCAATCGCAACCGCAACCGTCGTCTATGGAAGCACGAAGCGATGAGCCTGTTTCCCGCAGACATCACGTCGATGGCGGAAGACATCATCCGGGACTTCACGGCTGCAGGCCTCATGGTCTCGACAGCGGAATCGTGCACGGGCGGACTGATTGCCGGCGCGCTCACGGAAATTTCGGGATCGTCCGCTGTCGTTGACCGTGGCTTCGTGACCTATACGAACGTGGCCAAGATGCAGATGCTCGGCGTACAGGAGGAAACGCTTGCCCGTTTCGGTGCGGTTTCGGAGGAGACGGCCCGGCAAATGGTGCATGGCGCCCTCTTCCGCTCCCGCGCCCACCTGGCGGTCGCTGTCACGGGTATTGCCGGTCCTGGCGGCGGGTCGCCGGAAAAGCCGGTCGGGCTGGTGCATCTTGCGGCGAAATCACGTTCAGGTAAGCTTGTCCATCGTAAGATGCTGTACGGAGACATCGGCCGCACGGATGTCCGGCTGGCGACGATCCGCACGGCACTTCAAATGCTTATCGAGATTGTGTGATTTTGAGTAACGCAACAAAAGGCAGTAACGTGAGTTTCTGCCGCGTCCAGGCAAGAACCGTATTGAGGAACCAGTCAAATGAGATATTTCGCATGCATCGGTGTCGTCTTGAGCCTCGCCTGCGTTTCTGCGGCTGAAGCACCATCCAACTATCAGGTTTACGGCGGTGTGCGGGTGGATTCCGATCCAGTCCTGCTGCGCAAATACGACCATGCGCTCAGCCGCTGCCAGCCGGAAGCGTTGGGCTATCGCGGATCGCCGGATACTACCAGCCTGCTCTACAACGCTGCGCTCAGAGGCTGCCTGTATCGCTACAGCTTCACCGATCGCGGTTCCTTTGCCTATCCGGCAACACAGATCTTCGACCATTTCATCGATCGCTGACCAAGGTTCTACCGGCTGTAGATCGTCGCTGCCCGCTTTTCGAAGGCTTCCGTGAACATGCGGAAAGCCCTGTCGAACATTGAGCCCATAAGCGCGCCAAGAATACGGCTCTTGAACTCATAATCGATGAAGAAATCGACCGTGCAGCCGCCGCCTTCCGCCTCGACAAACCGCCAGCGGTTGTCGAGGTAGCGGAACGGACCGTCGATATATTTGACATCGATGATGCGTTCGGCCCTGTTCAGCAGCACCTGCGTGGTAAAGGTTTCGCGGATCGCCTTGTAACCGACGGTCATATCGGCGATCAGCAGCAACTTGCCGTCGCGTTCCTTGCGGTTCTTCACCGACAGGGCTTCGCAAAGCGGGAGAAATTCCGGATAACGTTCGACATCGGACACGAGGTCGAACATCTGGTCGGGCGTGTGCGGGACGGGGCGATGCGTTTCGAATTGCGGCATGAAGCGCAGTTAAGCCGGCACACCGAGAAGATCAAGAAGCGCGCGCATTTGGCTGCGGGATTTCACCTGCAAAACCGGCACATGCGGCCCATGAGTTGCGATGGCGGCAGTCACCCGCGGCGAAAATCTCGTCTCGAAGGTCCAGATGAATTCCAGAAACTTCCAGTCCACCTTTTCTATGCAGCCCGGCGCCATGTCCGGACGTGTGCGGCCGATATGCTTCAGCCAGCGCGTCACCACACCCCAGACGCAGAGCAGGCGCGGCATGCGCACCCAGATGACGATATCGGTGCGCGGCAGGCGGATATCGAAGGTGGAGGTATTGGTGCCGTCCATGATCCAGCGCTCGCCGGCGATCCTTTCGACGATCCGCTGGCGCTGCTCTTCCTTGCTGCGTTCCACCCAGCCGGGCAGCCAGAGAATCTCGCGGTCGATCGAGAGATAGGTGAGTTCGAACCGACGCGCCAGCTTCTGCGCAAGCGTCGACTTGCCACCGCCGGAGCAGCCGATCACCATGATGCGCCTTGCATCACGGATCCGGGCGGCTGCAAAGACGTCATCGACATAGTTGATCGTTTGGTCGGCCTGCCCTTGCATGCTTCCACTCCTCCTAGCCGTTTGCCGATGGCAACCGGGAAAGCGGCGTGCTGGCTAGCTGCTTCACATGACCTGAAGATGACAACGAAGCGCACAAAGAAAGACCACGGCAAAAAATCGCCGCGGCCTCTTCAAGTCAAGATGTAAGGGCTTATTCCGCAGCCAGCAGCAGCTTCTTCTCGCGTGCAGCCTTCAGGCGGGCGAAGTCGTCGCCGGCATGATGCGAGGAGCGGGTCAGCGGACTGGAAGCGACCATCAGGAAGCCCTTGGTGTAGGCGACCGTCTCGTAGGACTTGAACTCTTCCGGCGTCACGAAGCTTTCGACCTTGTGGTGCTTGCGGGTCGGCTGCAGATACTGGCCGATCGTCAGGAAATCGACATCGGCGGTGCGCAGGTCATCCATGAGCTGAAGAACCTCGTTCCGTTCCTCACCGAGCCCGACCATGATGCCGGACTTGGTAAACATGGTGGGGTCGAGTTCCTTCACGCGCTGCAGCAGGCGGATGGAATGAAAATAGCGTGCGCCAGGGCGAACCGTCAGGTAGTTGCCGGCAACGGTTTCCATATTGTGGTTGAAGACATCGGGCTTGGCGGCGACGACACGTTCCAGCGCACCGGGCTTCTTCAGGAAGTCTGGCGTCAGGATCTCGATCGTCGTCAGCGGCGATGCGGCACGGATTGCCCAGATCACCTTTTCGAAATGCTCGGCGCCACCGTCTTCCAGATCGTCACGGTCGACAGAGGTGATGACGACATGGCTGAGGCCCATCTGCTTGACGGCCTTTGCGACGTTTTCAGGCTCGGCCATGTCGAGCGCATTCGGCTTGCCGGTGGCGACATTGCAGAAGGCGCAGGCGCGGGTACAGATCTCGCCCATGATCATGAAGGTGGCGTGCTTCTTGTCCCAGCACTCGCCGATATTCGGGCAGCCTGCCTCTTCGCAGACGGTGACGAGCTTGTGCTCCTTGACGATCGAACGGGTCTCGGCATAGCCTTTCGAAGTCGGCGCCTTCACACGAATCCAGTCCGGCTTGCGCAGGACTTCCGTATCGGGGCGATGCGCCTTTTCCGGATGCCGCACGCGCTTTACGTCGGGATTGATCGTGTCGAGAATGGTGACCATGTCAGTTCAACTTTCCGCCGCCCCATGCGGCCCGGCTTCTCATATTGCGCATCGCTCCTTTATTCAAATCTTTCGATCTGAGGAGATGCGCCCGATCTTCGCACTTTATCTTCGAACCAGCCGCGCGAAGAATATCAGCAGGCAGGCGCCGATGAAGCCGGTTACGAAATAGCCGAACCTTCCACCGGCGACCTCAATGTGGAATTGCGCCAGGATGGCGGTAGCGACGACCGAGCCGACGATGCCGAGGACAATGTTCAGCAAGACGCCATAACGCGCTTCCATCAGCTTGCCCGCAAGCCAGCCTGCAAGTCCGCCGATGATGATTGCCGATATCCAGCCGACGCCTTCCATCCTATTCCTTGCCCTACGCTATCGCCCTTGCGATCAGCACCACGACAATGGCGCCGACTGTTGCGTGGATGATCTGAACCACCAATGCATTTTCAATGCCCAGCGATATACCCAGCGCATTGAACAGAAAACCGCCCACGAACGCGCCGATGATGCCGCTGAGCAGGCACCGTATCAACCCACCCCCACCAACGACCAGGCTTGCGAGAAAGCCCGCGACAAGGCCGATCAGCAGAAAGATGAGAAGCGACTGCGTGCCCATAGACATGATGATTTCCTTTCGTTTTTTCCACCCTGACGGGGACGGAATTTTCCATCCCCGGATAAAGGGCAGATCAGGAAATTATCAAGCGTTCAGAACGCGGCCGTAAGCATCCAGCACGCTTTCCTTCATCGTCTCCGAAATGGTCGGATGCGGGAAGATCGTGTGCATCAGTTCTTCTTCCGTCGTCTCCAGGTTCATGGCGACAACGAAGCCCTGGATGAGTTCGGTGACTTCGGCACCGACCATGTGGGCGCCAAGCAGCTCACCGGTCTTCTTGTCGAAGATTGTCTTGACCAGACCCTGGTCTTCGCCAAGCGCGACGGCCTTGCCATTGGCGCTGAAGGGGAAGCGGCCGACTCTGACATCGCGGCCCTGCTCCTTGGCCTTGGCTTCCGTCAGGCCGACGGAGGCGACCTGGGGATTGCAGTAGGTGCAGCCCGGGATCTTCTGCCTGTCCATCGGGTGGACATTCGGCAGGCCGGCGATCTTCTCGACGCAGATGACGCCTTCATGCTCTGCCTTATGCGCCAGAAGCGGCGCACCGGCGACGTCACCGATTGCGTAAATGCCGGGCACGTTGGTCTTGCCGTAGCCATCGATGACGATGAAGCCGCGATCGGTTTTGACGCCGACAGCTTCCAGGCCGATGCCTTCGACGTTGGCCTGCACGCCGACGGCCGAGATCATGCGGTCGGCGGTGATCGTCTCGGTCGTGCCGTCCTTCTTCTCGATGGTCGCGGTGATCGAGTTTGCACCCTTCTCCACCTTGGCCACCTTGGCTTCGAGATGGATCTTCATGCCCTGGCGTTCGAACTGCTTCTTGGCGAGCGCGGAGATTTCCGCATCCTCGACCGGCATGACCTGGCTCATGATTTCGACGACAGTAACGTCGACACCCATGGTGCGATAGAAGCTTGCGAATTCGATGCCGATGGCGCCCGAGCCCATGACAAGCAGGGACTTCGGCAGTTCGTCAGCCTTCATTGCTTCGAAATAGGTCCAGATCAGCTTGCCATCCGGCTCGATGCCCGGCAGGGCGCGCGGACGGGCGCCGGTCGCAACGATGATGTGCTTGGCGGTGTAGGTGCCCTCGCCCAGCGCATTCTTCGGCACCGGACCCATCGGTTCCATCGGCTTCTTCGTCGTCTTTGAAACGACGATCTCGCCGGGTTTGGTGATCTTGGCTTCACCCCAGATGACATCGACCTTGTTCTTCTTGAACAGGAAGCCGACGCCGTTGTTCATGCGATGCGCGATGCCGCGCGAACGGGTGACGATCGCCTTGATATCGGGCTTGATCGTGCCTTCCAGCACGAGGCCGTAGTCTTTGCCATGCTGGGCGGTATGAAGGACGTCTGCGGAGCGCAGCAGCGCTTTGGTCGGGATGCAGCCCCAGTTTGAGCAGATACCAGCCAAATGTTCGCGCTCGACGCAGGCGACCTTGAGGCCGAGCTGTGCGGCGCGGATGGCGGCGATATAGCCGCCCGGACCGGAACCGATGACGATGACGTCGTAGGATTGAGCCATTGCTTTCCTGCCTTTGTTACGCTCCCGCGCGGGTCATCAAAACCCATGCGTGCTTCTTGCTGTTATCGAAGAGCGGCACGGCATTCATACGCGCCGCTTCCGAAAATCCGTTTCTTCCGTAAAGCGACAGAGCCGCTTCGTTACTATCCGACGTGATCAGGCTGACCGACAGCCGATCTGCCCTTGCGAGCTGATCTTCCAGCAGCCTCTTGCCGATGCCGATACCGCGCATATGGCGATAGACCGCGAGACTGCCAATGAACCAATGTCCGATCACCGATCTCTGCATCGCCAGCATCGGCTCCAAGGCCGGATGCCGGGCTTCGAGATCGCGTATGCCTTCATCCACTTCATAGCCGATCGCCATTCCGGCGATCTCGTCATAGGCCTCGCCAATGATGGCGTTCTTCCAGCCCCCGAGCGCTTCATCGCTCATCTTCAACCGGCCCCGCTCGAGCGGCGTATCGCTCATGCCGCTGGCAACATCGGCAAACCAGAGCCATGAGGCAAAACCGTGAGACGCGATATCCGCCAGGATCGCCAGTTCCGAGGCATCCCGGCGGGACGCCTCTCGGAGGGCGAGGAAGGCGGCCACTGTCAGAGCCCCAGCATCACCCGCACGATGGGTTCCAGGCCCCGACCGAGCGCGCGTGTATTTTCTGCATCGAGGTGAATGCCGTCGAGCGGCGTGGTCCTGGCAACGGAATTGCCGTCGAAGAAGCCACAGCCGAGTTCATCGGCAAGGTCACGGTAAAGCGTCGGAAGCTTTGCCGATTCCTCGATACCGCCGGGGAAGGATGCCGCGAAGGGCACATTGCCCGTCTCGCAGATCGCCGGCGGCGCCACGATCAGGATCTCCGGCCCGTCGAATTCGAAGGGCCAGGCATGATTGCGGATCAGCCGCACCAGACGGCCGATGCCCTGGCATGCGGCAAAGGCCGAGCCGGCGACAACCGGCTTCATGTCGTTGGTGCCGAGCAGCAGGATGACGAGATCGAGCGGCGCATGCGTCTGCAGGATGGTCGGCAGAACGCGTGCGCCGTTGCGATCGCAATCGGCAAGATGGTCGTCAAAGGCGGTGGTGCGGCCGTTCAGGCCTTCCGCGATGACGCGAGCCTCGCTTCCGAGCGTAGCCTGAAGCACGCTCGGCCAGAGGTTCTCATAGGCATGACGACCGATCGTGTCGGCATCATAGCCCCAGGTCAGCGAGTCACCATAGCAAAGAACAGTCTTCGTCATGTCCGCCCTCCCGCGTCCTGCTTAGACCAACATGCCCATCGGATTTTCGATGTAGCCCTTGAAAGCCTGAAGCAGCTCGGCGCCGAGAGCACCATCGACGCAGCGATGGTCAGTCGAGAGCGTGACGGTCATGACCGTTGCAATCGCCATTTCGCCGTTCTTGACGATGACACGCTGCTCGCCCGCGCCGACTGCGAGGATCGTCGCATGCGGCGGGTTGATGACGGCTGCGAAATTCTTCACGCCCATCATGCCCATGTTGGAGACCGAGGTCGTGCCGCCCTGATACTCCTCGGGCTTCAGCTTGCGGTCCTTGGCACGCTTGCCGAGATCGCGCATCTCGTTCGAGATGGTCGAGAGCGTCTTCTCTTCGGCCTTGCGGACGATCGGGGTGATCAGACCGCCGGGGATCGAGACAGCGACGCCGACATCGGCATGCTTGTGCTTGACCATGGCGTTTTCGGTCCAGGAGACGTTGGCATCCGGAACGTCGCGCAGTGCAAGCGCCAGGGCCTTGATGACCATGTCGTTGACCGAGATCTTGTAGGCCGGCGCGCTGTCCTTGCGCGGAGCGGCGTCATTCAGCTGCGCACGCAGCGCCATCAGCGCGTCGAGTTCGCAATCGACCGAAACGTAGAAGTGCGGAACGGTCTGCTTGGATTCAACGAGACGGCGGGCGATCGTCTTGCGCATGCCGTCATGCGGTACGAGCTCGTAGGAGCCTTGTTCGAAGAGCTTGAGCACGGCTTCGTCCGAAGCGCCCTTCGGAGCGGCAGCGGCCGGAGCAGCAGCCTGCGGGGCAGCTGCAGCAGTAGCCGGGGCCGCCTTGGCGCCACCACCTGCAGCGGCAGCCTCGATATCACTCTTGACGACACGGCCATGCGGACCGGTGCCGGCAACGGCGGAAATATCGATACCGGCTTCCTTCGCAAGGCGGCGGGCCAGCGGAGAGGAGAAGGTGCGTGCGCCGTTCGAAGAGACTGCAGCCGGCGCCGGGGCAGCAGCCGGCGCCGCCGGGGTCGGAGCAGGTGCGGCCTCAGCCTTTGTTTCGGCCTGAGCCGGAGCGGCGGCAGCCTTCGGTGCCGGAGCGGCAGAGCCGGCGCCGCTTGCAGCAGCGGCGACATCTTCGCCATCAGCGGCGAGAACAGCGATCAGGGCATTGACCTTCACGCCTTCGGTGCCGGCCGCGACGACGATCTTGGCGACCGTTCCTTCGTCAACGGCTTCGACTTCCATCGTCGCCTTGTCGGTTTCAATCTCGGCGATCACATCGCCGGACTTGACCTTATCGCCTTCCTTGACCAGCCACTTGGCCAGATTGCCTTCTTCCATGGTCGGAGAGAGGGCGGGCATCGTGATATTGATCGGCATCGAAAGGCCCTCTCCTTATTTGTAGCAAACGGCTTTCACCGCATCGACCACTTCGCCGACATTCGGAAGCGCGAGCTTCTCGAGATTGGCAGCGTAAGGCATCGGAACGTCCTTGCCGGCGATCGTCAGGATCGGCGCATCGAGATAATCGAAGGCCTGCTGCATGACGCGGGTGGCGATTTCCGTGCCGACCGAGTTCTGCGGATAACCTTCCTCGACGGTAACCAGGCGACCGGTCTTCTTGACCGATTCGATCACGGTCGGAAGGTCCATCGGACGAAGCGTGCGCAGATCGATCAGTTCGACATCGATGCCGATCTTTTCGAGTTCGGCGACCGCCTTCGTTGCATAGGTCATGCCGATGCCGAAGGAGACGACGGTGACATCCTTGCCCGGACGATGGATGCGGGCCTTGCCGATCGGCAGAACGAAATTATCGAGCTTCGGTACATCGAAATGCTGGCCGTAGAGAATCTCGTTTTCGAGGAAGACGACCGGGTTCGGATCACGGATGGCAGCCTTCAGCAAACCCTTGGCGTCGGATGCCGTATAGGGCATGACGACCTTCAGGCCCGGGATCGCGCTGTACCAGGCTGCGTAGTCCTGGCTGTGCTGGGCGCCGACGCGGGCAGCAGCACCGTTCGGGCCGCGGAAGACGATCGGAGCGCCCATCTGGCCACCTGACATATAGAGCGTCTTGGCAGCAGAGTTGATGATCTGGTCGATCGCCTGCATGGCGAAGTTGAAGGTCATGAACTCGACGATCGGCTTCAGGCCGGCCATGGCAGCACCGACGCCGACGCCGGCAAAGCCGTGTTCGGTGATCGGGGTGTCGATGACGCGGCGAGCGCCGAATTCCTGCAGAAGACCCTGGGTCACCTTGTAGGCGCCCTGATATTCGGCAACTTCCTCGCCCATGACGAAGACGCTGTCGTCAGCGCGCATTTCTTCAGCCATGGCATCGCGAAGCGCTTCACGCACCGTCATCGAAACCATTTCGGTACCGGCCGGGATTTCCGGATCGTTCGGTACGAAAGCCTTGGGTTCAGCCGGAACTGGAGCGGCAGCCGAACCAGTATTCGTCGGCTTCTCTTCCTGCGCGACCTGAGGGGCGGCAACTGGAGCCGGCTGAGCGGCAGCCGGGGCTGCGGAAATCGCGTCGGCGGATTCGCCATCCTGTAACAGGACGGCGATCTTGGCATTGACCTTGACGTTTTCAGTGCCGGCCGGAACCAGCAACTTGCCGATGACGCCTTCGTCAACGGCTTCGACTTCCATCGTCGCCTTGTCGGTTTCGATTTCGGCAATCACGTCACCTGAAGTGACCTTGTCGCCTTCCTGCTTGAGCCACTTAGACAGCGTGCCTTCTTCCATCGTCGGAGAAAGGGCGGGCATGAGGATATCGATAGGCATGGGTTCCCTCCCCGATTAGAGCAGAATGTCGGTATAGAGCTCGGATGCATCCGGCTCCGGATCGGCCTGGGCGAAATCGGCGCTGTCGGCAACGATATCGCGGACTTCCTTGTCGATCGCCTTCAGATCGTCTTCGGTCGCCCAGCCCTTTTCCATCACGCGCAGGCGAACCTGCTCGATCGGGTCCTGCTCGGAGCGCATCTTCTGCACTTCTTCCTTGGTACGATACTTCGCCGGATCGGACATGGAGTGACCGCGATAGCGATAGGTCAGCATTTCAAGAATGATCGGACCTTTGCCGGAACGGCAGTGCTCGAGCGCCTCATCGGCAGCAGCCTTGACGGCGCGAACATCCATGCCGTCGACCTGAATGCCTGGAATGCCGAAGCCGGAACCACGGAGCGAATAGTTCGACTGCGCGGTAGCACGCGCCGTCGAGGTGCCCATGGCGTAGCGGTTGTTCTCGACGATATAGATGATCGGCAGCTTCCAGAGAGCAGCCATATTGAAGCTCTCATAGACCTGGCCCTGATTGGCCGCGCCGTCGCCGAAATAGGCGATCGAGACGCTGTCATTGCCGCGATAGCGGTTTGCGAAGGCAAGGCCGGTTCCGAGCGAAACCTGGGCACCGACTATGCCGTGGCCGCCGTAGAAATGCTTCTCCTTGGAGAACATGTGCATCGAACCGCCCTTCCCGTGGGAATAGCCGTTACGACGGCCGGTCAGCTCCGCCATGACGCCCCGGGCTTCCATGCCGGTAGCCAGCATATGACCGTGGTCGCGATAGGCGGTGATGACCTGATCGCCTTCCTTCTGCGCCATCTGCATACCGACGACGACAGCTTCCTGGCCGATGTAAAGGTGACAGAAACCACCGATGAAGCCCATGCCGTAAAGCTGGCCCGCCTTTTCTTCGAAACGGCGGATGAGCAGCATCTCGCGATAGGCCTTCAGCTCTTCATCGCGATCGAAATCGGCGACAGGGCCGCCATTCGATGCCTTGGCTGCAGACTTCGCACTATTTTTGCGGCTGGAAACGGTCGCGGTTTTGCGCAACGCCATTCAACCCTCCCTATGGGTTTATCGGTTCTCAGGTGGCGCGTACCATAGGGAAGAAAAACGACCACAGCAATGCCATAATTGCATGGCTCATATTCGCCGTTAAATTATTGATAAATAACAGGAATTTCAGATTAACCTAAATTCGGTTAATTGCGGTAATGATTGTAAATGACGATCTCGTCCGCGCGCGACATGTTGAGCTGATACCGCGCCTTTTCGTCGAGCATATCCTTGTCCAGCGAGCCGTCACTCAAGAGCGCAACCTGCGCCTCCAGATGCTCACGCTTGGCCTTCAGCACAGCCAGTTCCTTCTCGCGCGCAACACGCTGGCGCTCGAACGCCTCCGTCGCACGCAGACCATAGTCACCGTGAATGCAATGATAACCGAAATAGGAGAGGAAGGCGACCGTCATGGCCGGAATGACGAAGCGACCTGTCTTTCTCTTCTTATGATGCTTTGTCCACATACACGCATGCTCTAACGCATTACCAATCATTTCAATCTAACGCGCAGAGATTAACCGTTCGTTGACTCTGAGCCATTCCCGGCCAGACTCAACAAAAAACCCGCGCCGGAGCGCGGGTTCCAAATGGCTGATTTATAAGCGCGTATTAGGCGCGGATGATGGAGCGGCCGGCGTACTGAGCCTGCGGGCCGAGACCTTCTTCGATGCGGATCAGCTGGTTGTACTTGGCAAGGCGATCCGAGCGCGACAGCGAGCCGGTCTTGATCTGGCCGCAGTTGGTGGCAACTGCGAGATCGGCGATCGTGGAGTCCTCGGTTTCGCCGGAGCGGTGCGACATGACGGCGGTGTAGGCTGCCTTGTGCGCCGTGTTGACGGCATCGAGCGTTTCCGTCAGCGAGCCGATCTGGTTGACCTTGACCAGGATCGAGTTGGCGACGCCCATGCGAATGCCGTCGCGCAGGCGAGCCGAGTTGGTGACGAACAAATCATCGCCAACCAGCTGGCACTTCTTGCCGGCGAGATCGGTCAGAGTCTTCCAGCCTTCCCAGTCGTCTTCAGCCATGCCGTCTTCGATGGAGATGATCGGATACTTGGCAGCGAGTTCTGCCAGGTACTCGGCCATGGCGCCTGGCTCGAGCGTGCGGCCTTCGCCTTCCAGTACGTACTTGCCGTCCTTGAAGAATTCGGTCGAGGCGCAATCGAGGCCGAGGCACATGTCGTCGCCCGGCTTGTAGCCGGCTTTCTCGATCGACTTCATGATGAAATCGAGGGCTTCCGGAGCGCTCTTGAGGCCCGGTGCGAAGCCGCCTTCGTCACCGACGTTGGTGTTGTGGCCCTGTGCCGCCAGCTCCTTCTTCAGCGTGTGGAAAACTTCCGAACCCATGCGGACGGCTTCGCGGATCGAATCTGCGCCGACCGGCAGGATCATGAACTCCTGGAAGTCGATCGGGTTATCGGCATGCGCGCCGCCGTTGATGATGTTCATCATCGGGACCGGCAAAAGGCTTGCGGAAGCACCGCCGACGTAACGATAGAGCGGCAGGCCGGCAGCCTGCGCTGCAGCCTTGGCGACAGCGAGCGAAACGCCGAGGATGGCGTTGGCACCGAGGCGCGACTTGTTTGGCGTGCCATCGAGTTCGATCATGATCTTGTCGATCTGGATCTGGTTTTCAGCATCGATGCCGCCGATGGCGTCGAAGATTTCGGTGTTGGCAGCTTCGACAGCCTTTTCAACACCCTTGCCGAGATAACGCTTGCCGCCATCGCGGACTTCGACGGCTTCGTGCGCGCCGGTCGAAGCACCCGAGGGAACAGCTGCACGGCCCATGCTGCCGTCTTCGAGATAGACGTCGACTTCGACGGTGGGGTTACCACGGCTATCGAGAATCTCGCGGGCGATGATATCGGTAATTGCAGTCATGGTCTCTTCCTGCTCGGTGGGTGGATAAATCGTTTGAAATCGTCTTAATCGAAGGCGTACAAATTACAAAGCCGCAATTTTGCACGTTCAGCAGCGCTTCAAACGTGGCCTATAGCACATTCATGTCAGGGTTTTGAAGGGAACGGCAGTCGCCGGTCAGCATATCCCACCCATCGAAAGATGATAAACAGTCCATCCGGGCAGAATGTTGGCAGGCCGCCACCGTCGATAGCAACCCACGGCTGAAAATCCCTGGAATAGCCCCAATTTTGGACGGTTACACGCCCCTTGATTTTAGCCTTCGGTAACCATCCCGGCTTAATTTTAATACCCGTGTGAGATCCTCAGAAGTCAGTCGTTTCAACCCTTGGGGCGATACGGAACGGCAGGGATGAAAAGCTGCAGCCTCGCGCCAAAAACAACCAGAACGCGATTTTATCGACTCTCTTGGCGGCATTTCACATGGGGCACAGATGAAACTCAATATTGCACGCAGCCTTGCCATTTTCGGTGCCGTTGTCATCCTCGGACTGGTGACCTCCATCGGCTTGCAGAACTACGCACTCAACATGCTTCGTGTGAACGGGCTGATGTATAAGCAGATCATCTACGGCAAGGATCTTGTCGCCGATATTCTCCCGCCGCCGCTCTATGTCATCGAACCCTACATGCTCGCGCTCGAAGCCGTCGAGCAGCCAGCCTCGGCAAAGGCCAATATCGAACGCATCCAAACGGTTCTGAAGTCAGCTTATGAAGACCGCCGCAAATATTGGTCCGAAACGCCGCTCAGCGCCGATCTCAAGCGCAAGCTTCTCGACAACGTTCTCGTCAAGGGCGACGCGTTCTGGCAAGTCATGAACGAGGAGGCGATACCCGCAATCGTGAAGGGCGACAAGGCCGCCATCGAATCGGCGCTCCCCAAGCTTGCTACGAATTTTCATGTTCACGAAGCGGCCGTAAACGAACTCGTGGCGATGGCCAACGCCTTCCAGATGGACGCCGAAAAGCAGGCAGCGGAACAGACGGAACTGCTCTCCGCCGTTACGCTATCGGCCGCCGCGCTTTCCTTCGTGATTATCGTCGTCGGGCTCTACATGTTCCGCCGGCGCGCAATCGTGCCGCTATCGGCGATGCGCGATTATATGGCGGTGCTTGCGAGCGGCGACTATTCCCGCGAAGTTCCCTATGTCAGACGATCCGACGAAATCGGAGAAATGGCGCGCGCGGTCACGGTCTTTCGCGAATCGGCAGAAGAACGCAACGCCATACGCGCGCTTCAGGACGAAGAGCGGCAGGCACAGATGCGCCGCGATGCCGAACTCGACGCATCGAAGAGCGTGGAGAATGCCACGCGCCAGCGCGTTATTGAAAGCCTGAGCGCAGGCCTGGAACGTCTCTCACGCGGCGACCTGACCGTACGTCTCGACGAGCAGTTCGCCAATACTTACGAGAAGCTTCGCGAGACCTTCAACACCAGCATCATCATTCTTTCCGATGCCATGAAAGACATTTATGCCGCCACGAATACTGTCGGCGACAGTTCGCGCGAAATCGCGCTCAGCACCAATGATCTGGCACAGCGCACCGAGAGCCAGGCAGCTTCCCTCGAACAGGCGGCTTCGGCACTGGATCAGATCACGGTCACGGTGAAAAACTCCTCGGAGCGGGCCCATGAAGCCAATGCGATGATGTCAGCCACGAAGGAGAGCGCGGCGCATTCCGCCGAGATCGTTCGTGAAGCAGTGACTGCCATGGAGAAGATCGAGGACTCAGCGGTCAGGATCGGCGATATTATCAACGCCATCGATGAGATCGCCTTTCAGACCAATCTTCTGGCGCTCAACGCAGGTGTCGAGGCAGCACGCGCTGGAGACGCGGGCAAAGGCTTTGCCGTCGTCGCCCAGGAAGTCCGCGAACTCGCCGGACGCTCCGCCAATCTCGCCAAGGAGATCAAGCTTCTCGTCGAGACGTCGTCGCGACAGGTTTCCGCGGGCGTTGCACTTGTCAACCGGACCGGCGAGGCACTCGGCGACATCGACCGCCAGGTGCTGCAGGTGACGGCGCTGATCGAAGCGATCGTGCGCTCGTCTTCGGAACAGTCGGTCGCGCTCGTCGAGGTCAACGCTGCCGTCAACCGGATGGATCAGGTGACCCAGCAGAACGCGGCCATGGTCGAGGAAACGAACGCCGCCTGCCAGGAGCTCGGCACTGAGGCGTCCCAGCTCGGGCGCATGCTCTCCCGCTTCGCACTGGAGGAAAGGCGCTCGTCCCGCGCGGCAGCCTGATGCCGCCTGTCGTTCAGGCGGCCTTGGCGATCGCGTCGAAGGCGAGAAGCTTCTCGAGAAGCCGCGGCATGTCCTTGAGGTAGACCATGTTCGGCCCGTCGCAGGGGGCGTTATCGGGATCCTGATGGGTCTCGATAAAGACACCGGCAACGCCGACGGCCACGGCTGCACGGGCCAGCGTCTCCACGAACTGCCGCTCACCGCCGGAGGTTTCCCCCTGCCCGCCGGGCTGCTGGACTGAATGCGTGGCGTCGAAAATGACGGGCGCGCCCGTTGCTGCCATGATCGGCAGGGAACGCATGTCGGAGACTAGCGTATTGTAACCGAAGGACGCACCACGCTCGCAGAGCAGAATGTTCGGATTGCCGCTCTGGTTCAGCTTGCCGAGCACATTCTTCATGTCCCAAGGCGCCAGGAACTGGCCCTTCTTGACGTTGATGACGCGGCCGGTCTTGGCAGCGGCAACCAGGAGATCCGTCTGGCGAGACAGAAAGGCTGGTATCTGCAGGATATCGACGACCTTACCCACTTCGGCGCATTGTTCTTCGTTGTGGATGTCGGTCAGAACCGGAATGCCGAGTTCTTTCTTGAGATCGGCGAAAACTTCCAGCCCCTTTTCAAGGCCGACACCGCGTTTGCTCGACAAGGAAGACCGGTTCGCCTTATCGAAGGAGGTCTTGTAGACGAGCCCGATGCCAAGCTTGGCGCAGAGTTCCTTCAATGTGCCGGCAACCATGAACGCATGATCGCGGCTTTCCATTTCGCAAGCGCCAGCAATCAGCGACAGGCGTGAAGCATTGGAGAAGGTGACCTTACCGGCGCCTTCGCCGACCGTCACCACGGAGTTGGTAGTAGAGCTCATGATGTTTCCTCAAAGGCGAAGAGTACGCCCTGGCCGGGCGCAGGCTTCACCAGAATACGGTTGCCCTTGCGTGTATAAGTCACCCCGTTAGCAGCCAAATGCGCTTCTGTCACGGCCAGATCGCCGACAGCAAAGCGGATCGCCCGACCGCGCAGACCACGATCGGTATCCGACGTGGCAAGATCGAAATAAGCCTCCAGCCCTTCCGGGGTCATCAGGCTGATCTTTGCGTTTCCGGTGGGCACGTCCAGCCCGAAACTCGTGAGCTCAGTAGATGCGCCTTTTGCCACGGAGCGAACGAACTCACCGAAGGCTGTCGGCTCGGGGGCCGCGAGCGCGATCTCGGCAATGCCTGTGACACCATTGGCATGGGTCTCAAGCGCGGTCCGGTCGGCAGGAAGCGGATTAACGCGTTCGACTGCGAAGAGAAAGAAATCCGGTGCCCGCAGGTCGCCAGCGAAGGCCAGCCGGAAGCCGGCAATATTCTCGGTGCCATCCGGCATTTTAACAGGGCGCTCGAACTGCAGCACAGAACCGGCACTCAGACTGTCCTTCACGAATCGAGCATGTTCGTGCTTTGCATCTGCCGTCGCAAAGGCAATCGCGGACAGTCCTTCGCTGCCGCAGCGGAAGCGAAAAGCCTGATTGCGGGCGGTGAACACATTGCCATCGTGTGCTGCCTCCTCGCTCTCTTCGACGCTCGCGACGCCCAGGGGCTCCAGATAGGTTTTGTCGGCAAAGAAAACGCAGGCATTTTCGGTCCCAAAAGGATGACGGGCATCCGGCGCCACGGTGAAACCAAGCTTGCCCAGTCTTTCGCGGGCAAGGTCGATATCGGTAACCGGCAAAACGAGATGATCGATTGCAAGCGTATCTCGGCTCATTAGGTCCCCTCCAACAGTCACAAGGAGATGTGCTTCAGCAGATGTTGCGAGACAAGGCCGGGAAGGCCCGGGCGCGAGAAAAATAAAATTCTCACCAGAATGGACAGAAGTTTTACGAAAATTTAGCTACTTGCGGAACACATATGGAACATATAGTGTCCGTTCTGGATTTGTTTCAAGACTGGGGTGCACGCCATGCTTACGCGCAAACAACAGGAACTCCTTCTTTTCATTCACGAAAGGATGAAGGAGTCAGGCGTTCCTCCGTCTTTCGACGAGATGAAGGATGCGCTGGATCTGGCCTCGAAATCCGGTATTCACCGGCTGATCACGGCGCTTGAGGAACGCGGCTTCATTCGCCGGCTTCCGAACCGCGCACGCGCGCTCGAAGTCATCAAACTGCCGGAGGCCTACAGCCCCAGCCTGCAGCCACGTCGCGGCTTTTCACCGAGCGTCATCGAAGGCAGCCTCGGCAAGCCGCAGCCCGTTGCAGCGCCTGCTCCGGCAAAGCCAGCGCCTGCTGCCGATAACGGCAACTCGGTCTCCGTCCCGGTCATGGGTCGCATCGCGGCCGGTGTGCCAATCTCGGCAATCCAGAACAATACGCATGACATCACCGTTCCTGCCGATATGCTCGGCTCCGGCGAACATTATGCGCTCGAAGTTCGCGGCGACTCGATGATCGAAGCCGGCATCTTCGATGGCGACACCGTCATCATCCGCAATGGCAGCACTGCCAACCCGGGTGATATCGTCGTTGCCCTCGTCGACGACGAGGAAGCAACACTCAAGCGCTTTCGCCGCAAGGGTGCATCGATTGCGCTTGAGGCTGCAAACCCAGCCTATGAGACCCGAATTTTCCCACCGGATCGAGTGAAGGTTCAGGGAAAGCTCGTCGGCCTCATTCGCCGCTATCACTGACTGGTGACTGGCTTGCGTCTGTGAATGTATCGCTGCGCCAGTCATAGGCGCGGTGGCGCATCCAGGGGCGTTGCAATGGGCCGAATGCGGTTGCGACATCGATTCCACTATCTGTGAAGCGAAGCTCGACAGAACCTGTCTTGCGTAGCGTCTCGCCGGTAAAGAGCAGCGCGCCGGAACGACAACGGTCCAAGCGCAATCGGACAGGGGTTACGACAATATCGGCCGTATCGCAGGCCGGCCCGAGGTAGGCAGCATTTTCGATGACAGTCAGTTTCTTTCCATTGCCTAGCAAGGCGGTACACCAGGTGCGCTTTTGGCAAGAGAATCGTGACGTTGGGCTGATGGCGAGTGCCTGCCTCATTGCCTCTCTGGCTTCATTCTGTTGATCGGTTGACAGCTGCAATCTTTTGCCATCGGACATGGTGGGTGTCTTGGTTGCTTGAAGCATAACCGGCTTCTGATGCTCTTCGATGGCAAGTGCCCTCTGCCATTGTTCGAAAATGAAGGCTGGCGGCTTTTCGCGGTTTGAAGCCATTGCCTCTCCATCGATTACAGCGACCAGGCTGCCGTCTTCCGAGATGGCGACGTCGGGCATCGCTTCTGATGGAATCAACACAACGGCGAACGTTGAAACAGTGATTATTGCGGTTCCGATATGCCGCAACCGGCTTCTGAGCAAGGTCAGCAACAGGAAGCCGAAGACGGCTGCCGGAAAGTACCAGCCGGGTAAGCGGGCAACATCTATATTGCCGCCCCAACCCGCCACCGCCTTTGCAATAGCGATTACCAGGTCGAGCCCGAAGCCCGCCACCGGCCATAGCCAGCCATCCAGACCAAAAGGCATCAGCAGCATCGCCAGCATGCCGGCCGGCATGACGATGAAGGAAATAACCGGCATGGCCGCGAGATTTGCCGGCAGGCCATAAGCAGTCAGCCGGTGGAAATGCTCGATCGAAAACAGCGCCGTCGAGAAACCACCGATGAGAGACGTCAGGAAAATGCCGCCGAAGAAGCTGCCGACCATGAAGAAGGGTTTCATGATCGGAAGTTTGGCAAAGGCGTTCTCCCGCATCGGCCGCCCTTTCCAGAGGTCGTACCCGGCGACAAGGGCAAGTGTTGCGGCGAAAGACATCTGGAAGCTCGGTCCGAGCACTTCCGATGGTGAGACCGCGAGGATCACGAGAGCCGACAGCGCCACGTTTCTGAGGCTGATAGACGGCCGGTCGAAGAAGACGGCAACCAGCATGATCGCCATCATGATGAAGGCGCGTTCGGCTGAAACGGCAAAACCCGAGATCAGATAGTAAGCCGTCACCGCAGCGAGTGCGCCGGCTGCCGCGATCTTCTTGGTCGGCCACGCCTGCGCAATACCCGGAAACAGGCTGAGAGTCACGCGCAGCCCGACAAAGAAGATACCGGCAGAGAGTGCCATATTGAGGCCGGAGATCGCCACGATGTGGGCAAGGCCGGACTGCCGCAGTGCCTCCGTCGTTTCATCCGAGATCGCTCGTCTCTCATCGGTGACAAGTGAAGCGGCAAAGGCCCCGGTGTCGCCCGGCAGAGTGGAGCGGATCCGATCGCCGATGCCGCTTCGCAGGCGGTAGAACCACTCCAGGACGGTCTCGCCGACAGAGCCCGCCTGTTCCGGCTGTTCTGTAACCTTCTTCGGTGCTCCATAGAAGAAGCCGTTAGCACCAATGCCGTCAAAATAGGCGCTGAAGGCAAAATCGTTGAGGTGAGGAAGCGCGGGTCCTGCCGGAGGCGTCAGACGCGCCCTGCCCTCTATGATATCGCCGAGTTCAAAGGGCCGGGCGGCGCCGCGTACGAGCACAGAGATGCGCTCGGGCGGACGCTTGATTTCGGGGGCGTCCGTGCCGGTGACGTCAAGGATATAACGCCAGCGCCCTTCACCATCGCCTTCTCGCCGTTCGATCCGGCCAGTCAGCGTTGTCGTCACGGCTGAATCGAGGATCAGCGTCCTTGCCCGCCATGTTTCGATCTGTGCCGAGAGCATTCCGCCGGCAAAGAGAAGCAGGGCAAGCAGTATTGCCCGCAGTCTCGTCCGGGCGTGGCCGCAGAGCGCAACGGCAATGAGGAGAACGAGCAGGCAAAGGCCGAGCGAGACCGCCGGAACGTTCGAGGCTGCCAGAAACCAGGTCGCAGCACCCGCACCAAGGAAGACCGGCGAGAAGAGAACGAGGCGACCGTGGCCGGCTTCTTCGGCCGCCATACGCACGGACGACCCGGCGTATCGTTTTGCACGGTTGCCAATCGCCATCGAAACGGGATCGCAACCTGCGTCCGAACCGATAGAGGCACAACGGCGCGCGGCACGACACCAGCAAAATCCATATTTTCATCAATGGATTGCTCGTACCGTTCTCTTGTCTCCAACCCCGTCATAATCGCCTGGACCCGCCCCCGGATACCGTCAGAATGCAACCTCAGATCAAAACGCGCAAACAATAATCGATTGAAATACGAGGAAAATTCACAGGAGCGAAAAAACCAGTCAAATCATGGTGTTCTGCTATGCATTCAGCTCATCGCTGCACTGCCTAAAAGATGATGCCGCGATGCACAAAATGGCATCACGGTAACTTGGCATTAGCTTCCCGATCATATAGCTATCGCTGAGGACGCTTAACTCTTATGGCGCTTTTGCGGCGCCACCGCCACTCCGGAGGATCAGCATGACGGATCAAAGCGCTACAATCAAAATCGGTGAAAAATCAGTCGACCTGCCCGTGCGAAAAGGCACGGTTGGACCTGATGTCATCGATATCGGTGCACTCTACAAGAACACGGCTTCCTTCACCTACGATCCCGGGTTTACGTCGACCGCATCCTGTGAATCGAAGATCACCTATATCGACGGTGACGAGGGTGTGCTGCTGCATCGCGGCTATCCGATCGAGCAACTGGCCGAACACGGCGACTTCCTTGAAGCCTGCTACCTGCTGCTTTACGGCGAACTGCCGACCGCAGCTCAGAAGAAGGACTTCGACTATCGCGTCACGCACCACACCATGGTGCACGAGCAGATGAGCCGCTTCTTCACCGGCTTCCGCCGCGACGCCCACCCGATGGCCGTCATGTGCGGCTGCGTCGGCGCGCTTTCGGCCTTCTATCATGACTCTACCGACATCACCGATCCGCACCAGCGCATGGTCGCCAGCCTGCGCATGATCGCGAAGATGCCGACGCTCGCTGCCATGGCCTACAAGTACCATATCGGCCAGCCCTTCGTTTACCCGAAGAACGACCTGGACTACGCGTCGAATTTCCTGCGCATGTGCTTTGCCGTTCCGTGCGAAGAATATGTCGTCAATCCGGTGCTTGCACGCGCCATGGACCGTATCTTCATCCTGCATGCCGATCACGAGCAGAACGCGTCGACCTCGACGGTCCGTCTCGCCGGCTCTTCGGGCGCCAACCCGTTCGCCTGTATCGCTGCCGGCATCGCCTGCCTCTGGGGCCCCGCTCACGGCGGTGCTAACGAAGCAGCTCTCAACATGCTGACGGAAATTGGCACGGTTGACCGCATTCCGGAATATGTCGCTCGCGCCAAGGACAAGAATGATCCGTTCCGCCTGATGGGCTTTGGTCACCGCGTCTACAAGAACTACGATCCGCGCGCCAAGATCATGCAGAAGACCACGCATGAAGTCCTCGGCGAACTCGGCATCAAGGACGATCCGCTTCTCGAAGTTGCGATGGAACTCGAGCGTATCGCTCTGACCGACTCCTATTTCATCGAGAAGAAGCTCTATCCGAACATCGACTTCTATTCGGGTATCACGCTGAAAGCTCTGGGCTTCCCCACGACGATGTTCACCGTGCTCTTCGCTCTCGCTCGCACCGTCGGCTGGATCGCACAGTGGAACGAAATGATCGAAGATCCGGAACAGCGCATTGGTCGTCCGCGCCAGCTCTATATCGGCGAGCCGAAGCGCGATTACGTGCCGGTTTCCAAGCGCTAAGAGCTAACCTTTAGACAAAAAAGAACCCGGTCAGGAATGACCGGGTTTTTTGTTGGCGAGAACATCGAGCAATATCTGCGCCGCGTGCTCTCCGGGTGGACTCTTCGTCCGCATGCGCTGCCAGATGAGCTCGTAACCTTCCTTCATCGCCTTGAGCTGGTAGGTGTCGGCCGACAGCCTTTCCATCCAGCGTGCGAGGCTGGCACCACGAACAATGTCGTTCAGATATTCCGGCACGACGGCGTAGTCGGCGATCAGATTGGGCAATGCGCCGGTCCAGGTCTTGATGCCCGATGTCAGCATGCGCATGATCCAGTCGACCTTGTAGGCGGAAACGACGGGAACATCGGCAAGCGCCAGTTCAAGGATCACGGTTCCGGATGCCGCCATGGCCGCATCGGCTTCAGCGAAGGCTTTCCACTTCGCCTCGGCACCGACGACGATGTCAAGCTTGGCCGACCATCCCGCCGTCAGTTCGCGTACGAGTGCCTCCTTGTGCGCTACCGTCGGCAGAATGAAGCGCATCGCTCCATTGCGGGCAACGAGCTCATGCGCGGCAGCCTCGAAATAAGGCAGAAGCTTCCTGATCTCTGACGAACGCGAGCCGGGAAGAAGCAGGATCGTGCCATTGCCCGGCCTCCGGCCGTCGCGCAGGCGGCGGGTCTCCAGAAGCGCGGGATCCGCGACCAGACGATGCCCGACGTAAGTGGTAGTCGGTCCATTGAGGCGCTGCATCGCTTCGGGCTCAAAAGGCAGAACGGCCAGCACATGATCGACGTAGGCGAGCATGCGCTGCGCGCGATATTCCTTCCATGCCCAGACACTCGGGCAGACATAGTTGACGACAGGCAGATCCGGTAGCGCCGCGCGCACGCGTTTTGCGACGCGATGGGTGAAATCCGGGCTATCGATGATGAGCAGAATATCGGGTTTCGCGGCAATGATCGACGCCGTCGTCTGCCGGATGAGGGACCAGAGCTTCGGCAGCTTTGCCAGCACCTGGGTGATGCCCATGATGGAAAGCTCGGAGAAATCGAACAGCGATTTCAGTCCCTGGCCCTGCAGCCCCTCACCGCCGACGCCGACAAGCTCGATAGGTCCGGAATAGATCTTCCTGAGTCCGGCGATGAGATCTGCACCCAAGAGATCGCCGGAGACTTCGCCGGCTATGACGGCAATCTTCAGCGGTCTTTCGTTCATTGAAGCCCCCATCCCGGCAACCCCTTGTCGATACCGCAGACAAAAAGACCGTTCTCGTCTGCTGCCTTGATAAGTGCGTCACGATCCAGCACCAGAGATCGTCCAGCCTCGATCGCGACTCCCGCAAGGCCAGCAGTCTTGGCGTTGAGAATAGTGGAAACGCCAATCGCAGGCAGATCGGCGCGGATATCCTGCTGCGGCTTGCAGAGCTTGACGAGCACACCGCGGCGACGCGGCGAAATACGGCCCGCGGCCCTAAGAGCTGCCACGCGCTCGAGCATGCCGTCCGTGCCCTCCAGCCCCTCCATCGCGACAACACGACCGCCGATCGACACAGCGCCCTGCCCGATGTCCAGACGGCCAAGTGCCTCCGCCGCCTCGCCAGCACGAGCGATATCGCGCCGATCGTCATCGCCAGGCACAATAGCGCCGAGAGGGCCGACAGTTGCCAGAAGATCGGGCGCAATCTCGTGCGCGCCGACCACGCGCAATCCCTCGCCTTCGATCAGCTTGATGACCATCTGCAGAACCGTGTCGTCTCCACCAGACAGAAGCGTGCGGATGGCCGAGGGAACCTTGCGCAGTATGCGCAGTGTCGGCCGCACCTCACGCCATTCCGGCCGACGGCGCACGCTGCCCGACATGACGACGCGGTCAATGCGATATTTCTTGAAGAGCCTATCCAGGGCAGCGAAATCACCGATACCGATCGTGGCATGGTCGAAGCCGTCCCAGCGACGGTCGCCCTCATCCTTCAGGACCACGATGACAGGGTTTTCGCCGGCAGAACGTGCGGCCTCGGCGACATAGGACGGCAGGAGGCCGCCGCCGGCAATAATCGCCAGCCGCCCTTCAGCGGTGTCACCAACAGAAGCCACCGATCAGCCCTTCTGTCCCCGGCTCGGCGAAGACAGCGCGCGATCACTCTCGGCCGCGATGAAATCGAGGATCTCGACCACCTGCTCGCAATTGGCATATTCGTCACGAATTTGGGCGGCATTCTCGCGGATCGAGCCGGGACCCTCGAAGATCGCCTTGTAGGCACGGCGAACGGTATGAATGACAGCGCGATCAACGCCGGCGCGTGTCATGCCGACGACGTTGAGGCCGCTCAGGATGCCCGGATTGCCATTCAGCATACCGTAGGGAATGACATCGTAACTCACGGCGGACAGACCGCCGACAAAGGCGTATTTGCCGACACGGGTGAACTGGTGCACAGCCGCGCCACCGCTGATGATTGCGTGATCGCCGATCGCAACGTGGCCAGCCAGCATGACGTTGTTGGACATGATGACATGGTTGCCGACCCGGCAATCATGCGCGACATGCGAATAGGCGAGAAAAAGGCTGTTGTCGCCGATGACAGTCGAACCGCCATGCTCGACGGTGCCGGTGTTCATCGTGACGCCTTCGCGAATGGTGCAGTTGCGGCCGATGATCAAGGTCGTATCAACGTGACTGTGACGGGCACTCTGGGAGTCTCCGCCGATGACGGCCGAAGGAAATATACGCGTACCGGCACCAACGGTCGTCAGACCGAGAACAACCACATGGCTGATCAGTTCAACATTGTCTTGAAGCGTGACCTTGGGGCCAACATGGCAAAAAGGGCCGACCACCACGCCTTCACCGACCGTGGCACCGTCCTCGACAACGGCCATGGGATGAATTCTGGCGCTTTCGGCAATCATGCTCATGCATTGTCCTTACGTACGATCATCGCGCCGATATCGGCCTCGGCGACGAGCGCGCCCTCGACCTTTGCGTCGCAATGGAATTTCCAGATATTGCCGCGCTGCTTGATTTTTTGCACGTGATATTCAACGCGGTCGCCCGGCACGACCGGCTTGCGGAAGCGGGCATTGTCGATCGTCATGAAGTAGACGAGGTTGCCGGTCTGGCCTTCTTTCTTGGCGCAGATCGCGCCTGCCGTCTGCGCCATTCCTTCGACAAGCAGTACGCCTGGCATGATCGGTGCTTCAGGGAAGTGACCGGTGAAATGAGGCTCATTGACCGTGACATTCTTGATGCCTACGGCTGCATTGTCGCCGTCGATATTGATGATCTTGTCGACCATCAAAAACGGATAGCGGTGCGGCAACAGCTTCATGATTTCCATGATGTCTGCCGAAGAAAGCGTGCTGGCTGTTTCCTCAGTCATTCTTGGCTCCCTTTTTTCCGCGCACTCCAGATTTTGCCATGATCTGGGCAACGTCTTTCAGATAATCATTTAGAGGACGCGCCGGTATTCCGCCATAGCGGCCGCCCGCAGCAAGGTCGGTCATCACACCGCTCTTTGCAGCGATCTGTACGCCGTCTCCAATGGTGATATGCCCCTTCAGGCCGACCTGTCCACCGATCTGCACGCCATCGCCTACAATCGTGCTGCCGGCAAGGCCGACCTGCGAAACGATGGCGCAATGACGGCCGATGCGAACGTTGTGGCCGATCTGGACCTGGTTATCGACTTTGGTTCCCTCGCCGATGACGGTATCGTCCATGGCGCCGCGGTCGATCGTGGTATTGGCGCCGATCTCGACGTTGTCCTGGATAATCACCCGGCCAATCTGCACGATCTTGATCATGCCACGCGGGCCAGGTGCGTAACCAAAGCCATCCTGACCGATGCGCACGCCGTTATGGATGATGACACCATTGCCGATAAGCGCACAGAGAATGCTCACGCCCGTCGCAATCGAGCCGTTTCGGCCAATCTTGACGTTCGGACCGATGATCGATTGCGCGCCGATGCGCGTTCCTTCTCCGATTTCCGCTCCGGGGCCGATGATCGCCATCGGTTCGACGATCACGCCCTTCTCGAGGCGTGCGGTCGGATCGATGATCGCGCTTGGCGCAATCTCCGTCTCGCCGGAGGAAAACGTCACCGGCTTCAGCGCTGCGGGATAAAGATATCCACCGGCCATAGCAAAGGCTGCATGTGGATTGGATGAGATCACGACCGGGATATTCGACGGCACGAGCCCGACCATCGCCTTGTCGCAAATCACCGCCGATGCCGAACAGGTCGAGAACTCGTCAAGATTACGGCGCGAGAGGATATAACAGATATCGCCCGCTTGCGCTCTCGCGATCGGCGAGACCGAACGGACGATGACATCGCCATGAGCGGAATTGGCAAGTTCCGCCCCAAGAAATTGCGCCAACTCAACGAGCTTCACGCCTTCATGGGGCAGAAAAAAAGTATTTTGCTCCATCGGCAAAACTCCAGAACGGAATTGAAATTTACAGTTCCGGACTGCCGATATCAGAATTGGTTGTTAATGCCAAACTTGAAGCGCTGAGTCTTGTCGAAGTCTTCCTTCAAGACCGGGATCGCATAGTCGACACGCAACGCGCCAAAGGGCGACTGCCAGATCACACCGACACCAACCGAAGCGCGCAGGGACGAACCATCACCTTCTTCGGTATCCGCGCCGAGAAGCTCGACATCATTGCCGAACAGCGTACCGGCATCCGCAAAGACTGCGCCGCGCAGGTTGAAGTCACGCGGGAAGCCCGGCATCGGGAACGTCGCTTCGGCAGAAGCGGTGAAGTAGGTCGTACCACCGAGCGGATCGTCCGGGCTGGTGATGCGCGGGCCGATGCCCTTGTTCTCGAAGCCGCGGATATCGGAATTGGTCAGCGTGAACTGGTCGAAGACGTTCAGGTGATCACCGAAGCCAACGACATAACCAGCTGAAGCCGAGACCGAGCCGATGATGTCGGCATCGTCAGCGAGCAGGTGGTAGTAACGGGCCTTACCGTAGATCTTGTAGTACTGGGAGTCGCCGCCCAGGCCCGCAATTTCCTGCGTCGCAGTGGCATAGATACCTTCACGCGGCAGGACGGTATCGTCCAGCGTATTGTAGGTCAGCGTCTGCGATATGGAAGACCGAGTCCACGGGCTTTCGTTGACCAGGTTTTGATAGGTAGCGGACAAATCGTCCAGACTGCTTCCGCTGGAATCGTACTTCATCTGCTTGTAGTTATAGCGGAACGTCGTTGCCAGATCTTCGGTGATCGGCGCCGTTACGCGCAGGACACCACTGGTTTCTTCGTAATCGTAGTTGTCGTTGCTCGACGTCTCGCTGTGATTGACATCGAAACCGGCAGCAAGGCGATAACCGAGGAAGTAGGGCTCGGTGAAGTTAATACCGTAGGAGCGCGAGCCTTCCTCACCGCCACCGGCCGAAACGCGGATGTACTGACCGCGGCCGAGGAAGTTCTTTTCTTCGATCGAAGCTTCGAGCAGCAGGCCGTCGCCACCAGCCGCATAACCGGCGCCGATACCGAACGAACCGGTCGACTGATCCTGCACATCGACAACGATGACAACACGGTCAGGCGAGCTGCCCGGCTGGGTTGAAATGTTGACCGAGGAAAAGTAGCCGAGCGCCTCAAGACGGCGCTTTGCGCGGGTAATCATCTGCTGATTGAAGGCATCGCCTTCGCTGAGATCGAACTCGCGACGGATAACGTAATCGCGCGTGCGGCTGTTGCCGCGGATCTCGATACGCTCGACATAGGCGCGCTCGCCCTGGTCGACGAGGTATTCGACGCCGATCGTATTGTTGTTCAGATCGCGGTTGCCGCGCGGCGTGACGCGCGCGAAGGGATAACCGGCCGAAGCAACCTGATCCGAAATCGCCTCGATGGATTTCTGGACTTCCTTGGCGCTGTAGACCTGGCCTTCCCGCGTATCGACGAGCGACTGAAGCTGCTGGGCATCGACACCCTCAACGGTCGACTGGACGCTGACCGGACCGAAGTCATAACGCGGGCCCTCTTCGATGTTGAAGGTCAGCGTGTACTTGTTCGTGGATTCGTCGAACGCGGCATCAGAAGAAACGATGCGCATGTCGGCATAACCGCGGTTGTAGTAGAACTGGCGCAGCGCGTCTTCATCAGCGTGCAGCTTGTCTTCGTTGTAGACGTCCTTGCGGGTCAGGAACGAGAGAAAGTTCGAACGCTTGGTCTGAATGACAGCGGCAAGACGACCGGCGCTATAGGCCTGGTTGCCGACGAAATTGATGGCGGCGATCTTGGTGCGGTCGCCTTCGTTGATGACGAAAGCGAGGTTGACGCGGCCTTCGCCGAGCGGCACGACCTGCGTCGTCACTTCGACTTCACTGCGACCGGTCGCCGCATAGGCTTCCTTGATCGCGGCGATGTCGGACTGGATCTGCGCATCGCTGTACGGGCCAGCGGCATGCGTCTTGACGACGGCGGCGAGCTTGTCGTCCTTGACCTTGCGGTTGCCGTTAAAGACGACCTGGTTGACGAGCTGGGCTTCCTGAACGTTGACGACGAGCGTGCTGCCGGAAACCGAAATCTTGACGTCAGAGAAATAGCCGGTGCCGTAAAGCTGCTTTACGGAGTCGTCGATATCCGTGTTGGAGAAGCTCTTGCCGGGGGTAATGGTGAGGTTCGACCGAACGGCTTCGGCACCGACACGGCTCGCACCGCGCACGTCAATCCGCTGAATGACGGCAGCTTGCGCAGCCGTAGCCGAAACGAAAGTCAAAGCACCTGCGCCAGAAGCAACAACACTAGCAGACAGCGCAATCGCCGATACTGCGTTCAAAAACCTTGAACCAGCCTTCATTTCACCCATTACCTTTTTCCCTCGTCTCCGGCCCCGGGAGAGACCCGATTCCGGCCACGTGTGTCGTTTTACCCGCTTTTGACATACAAGCAAGGGAGCTCGTTAATTTCTGTTTACTTCATTTCGAACCGTGACCCATTCGCCACTACAGCTTTGAAACATCGTAAATAAACAGTAATTTTCCTTCACTCATACGCACTACCCAATGAGCGCGCTAATGTCATTCCAGGTCGCAAAAACCATTAATGTAAGCACCATGGCCAGGCCAATGCGAAACGCAATTTCCTGAGCCGAAGAACCGAGCGGCCTTCCCCTGACCGCTTCCACCGCATAGAACATCAGGTGGCCGCCATCAAGTACCGGAACCGGCATCAAATTCAGCAATCCAATCGAAACTGACAAAACCGCAGCGAGCTGCAGCAGCGCGCCTATTCCAAGCGTAGCCATCTGGCCCGAAGCTTGCGCCACGCGGATCGGCCCACCCAATTGATCGGCTTTCATTGCTCCGGTGAGCAGGTTGCCGATATATTTGAAGGTGCCGGTCACGATATGCCAGGTCTGGATCACGCCTTCATGCAGCGCTTGCAGCGGCGTGAAGGTCTGCAGTCGGAAGTGGCCGACCTCTTCGTTGGTGACGATCCCGATCAGACCGACCTCGATCTTGTTGCCGAACTGGTCGGTGATGTCGGTGCGCTGCGGCACCATCGGCAAATCCATCTTCTCGCCGTTACGCTCGACCGTGACGACTATATTCTGGTTCGGACGAATGCTGACATAGCGGCGCACGTCGTCAAAAGTCTGGACCTTGGTCCCGTCGATGGAGACGAGCAGGTCGCCCGGCAATACGCCGGCCGCCGCAGCTGCGCTATCCGGCTTCACTTCGGCGACGACCGGATCGGACACAGTGCGGCCATAGACCGCGAAAAGAACCGTGAAGATGGCAATAGCCAGGATGAAATTGGCGATCGGGCCGGCTGCGACGGTTGCGGCACGCTTCCACAGCTTTGCCCCGGCGAAGGAACGCTCGCGCTCCTCGTCCGTCATCACTGCCAGTTTGTCGGTATCCGGCTTGCTGGACGCATCCTCGTCCCCGAAAAAGCGAACATAGCCGCCGAGCGGGATCGCCGAGATCTTCCAGCGCGTTCCGTGACGATCGGTAAAGCCAACAATCTCCGGGCCAAAGCCCACGGAAAAGGCGAGGATACGGATACCGCTCCAGCGCCCGACGAGATAGTGGCCCATTTCATGCACGAAAACGAGCAGCGACAGCACGATGACGAAGGGGACGATATAGCCCGTCAAAAAACCGAATATTCCGGTCACCGCTTCCATGAGTTCCTTCTTCTATCTGGCCGCAACGATCAAAGGCCGAACAATGCCGCACCGAGCGAGGTCGTCCCGGTGCCCTTTATCAGCGAAAAAAGGCCAGCAAGCAAGAACGCTGAAAAACAGGCGAAAATCAGTCCATCGACACGGTCCATGACCCCGCCATGTCCCGGAATGAGACGGCTGGAGTCCTTCACGCCGAATTTTCGCTTGATGAAACTTTCGAAAAGATCGCCTGACTGGCTGAAGACGGACAGGATGAGCGCGATCACTGCGGCGCGATCCACGGCTTCCGGAACAAGAAAATGGACAATGACGGCTCCGGCAATGACAGCCGAAATGGCACCACCTACGGCCCCGGACCAGGTCTTCCCAGGCGAGATGCGCGGAGCAAGCTTTGGACCGCCAATCGCGCGTCCGACGAAATAGGCGAGAATATCGGTTGCCCAGACCACCGCGAAGATGAAGAGCATCGCATAGAGGCCAAGCGTTTCATCGCCGCGGATCGCGGCAAGCGCCAGTCCAGTACCCCCTGCATAT
This sequence comes from Sinorhizobium sp. B11, assembly GCA_039725955.1. NCBI lineage: Bacteria > Pseudomonadati > Pseudomonadota > Alphaproteobacteria > Hyphomicrobiales > Rhizobiaceae > Sinorhizobium > Sinorhizobium sp. B11. The sequence goes on along the minus strand of CP091034.1, from coordinate 1,698,144 downwards.
AAAAGGCCCGGAGCGAACCAGCGGCTGGCGCGATGCAGAAAGATCATGGCGATGCCGAGAGCGGTCAAGGCGATCAACATTCCCAAGGCATATTCGAATGCGCCTGCCAAAACGAGCAGGGCAACCACCACCTCGCCCACCCAGCCGAGCACGTTCGTGACCCGGTCGCGGGCGATGCCTGTAATCGTCGACCATTCATAATAGATCAGGAGCGCGATCGCCGCCGCCACAATGCGGAAGATAAAGCCGCCATACCAGGTGGCGGCAAGAATGATGATCGCGAGAATCAGGCCTGAAACGATACGGAGCTTCAGTTCCTGCTTCATCGTCAGGTGTTCACTGCTGCGGCCTGAGCGGAAAGACCACCGAAGCGGCGATCGCGCGAGGCAAACTTCTCAAGCGCCGAAAGGAAGAGCTCGCGGCTGAAGTCGGGCCAATATTCCGGCAGGAAGACGAATTCCGAGTAGGCAGCCTGCCATAACAGGAAATTGGAGAGCCGCTCTTCGCCACTGGTGCGAATGATGAGATCGGGGTCGGGAATGCCCGCCGTATCCAGCCGGGCATCGATCAGCGCGGGCGTGATGTCCTGCGACCTGAGGCGCCCCTCCTCCACATCCTTGGCGAGGCTCATCATGGCGCGGGCGATCTCGTCGCGAGATCCGTAGTTGAACGCGATGACGAGTGTCAGCGCCGTATTGGCCTTGGTCGTTTCCTCGGCCTCCAGCAGGAGCTTGAGAATGTCGCTGCGCAGGTTGACGCGGTCGCCGATCACCCTGATGCGCACATTCTGCCGGTGAAGCTCTGCGAGATCGCTGCGGATGAAAGCCTTCAGAAGGCCGAGAAGATCAGTGACCTCGGCTTCCGGGCGACGCCAGTTCTCCGAGGAAAAGGCAAAGAGCGTCAGATATTTGATGCCAAGATCGCCGGCAGTGCGCACGGTCTGGCGAACGGTCTCGACCGCTCTGCGGTGTCCCATCGTCCGCGGCAGGCCGCGCTGCTTTGCCCAACGACCGTTGCCATCCATGATGATGGCAACATGTTCTGGCGCAGTCAAAAATGAGGTTTCCGACATTTTCTGTCCGGTCTTTCTTGGCGGGGACGCAAGTATACTAGACTTGCATGATTTCCTTTTCTTTCTCGCCAAGCAAGCGGTCGATTTCCAAAATCGTATCGTCCGTCATTTTCTGAACACGTTCCGACTGTGCCCGGCTTTCGTCCTGGCCGATTACGCCATCCTTTTCGGCTTTCTTAAGGCCGTCCATGCCGTCGCGTCGTACGTGGCGAATCGCAACCTTGCTCTTTTCGGCATAGTCATGGGCGACCTTGACGAGTGACTTGCGGCGCTCTTCGTTGAGCTCCGGCAGCGGGATGCGAAGGTTCTGACCGTCGACGATCGGGTTCAGGCCGAGATTTGATTCGCGAATCGAACGGTCTACTGCGCCGACCATGCTCTTGTCCCAGACGGATACCGTCAGCATGCGTGGCTCCGGCACCGTGATGTTGGCGACCTGGTTCAGCGGCATGCGCGAACCATAGGCTTCCACCGTCACCGGATCGAGAATGTTGGCCGAAGCGCGGCCCGTGCGCAGCGATGCAATGTCGCTCTTGAACGCGGAAACCGCGCCATCCATGCGGCGCTTCAGTTCCTTGATGTCGATACCTTCACTCATACCTATTCTCCTGTCTCAGAAGATTTGCGCCGGCAACGGCACAGCTCCCTATCAGTTGTCGGACACGATGGTCTTGAGACCACCACCCGTCAAGATTTCAGCGAAACGTCCCTTCTCGTGAATCGAGAAAACAACGATCGGAATGGAATTCTCGCGCGCGAGTGCAACAGCGGCCACATCCATGACCGCAAGGCCCCGGTCGAGAACCTCCTTGTGCGTCAGATGGTCGAAACGCGTCGCTTCCGGATCCTTCTTCGGATCGGCGGTGTATATGCCGTCGACCTGCGTGCCCTTGAAGATTGCCTCGGCGCCCATTTCGGCGGCGCGCAGCGCTGCAGCAGAATCAGTGGTGAAGAAAGGATTGCCCGTGCCGCCGGCGAAAATAACCACCCTGCCGAGCGACAGGTGATACAACGTGGCGCGCTGCGAGAAGCTCTCGCAGATTTCCGGCATGGAGATTGCCGACAGAACCACCGTATCGATATTCAGCTTGCGCAGCGAGGTCGCCAGCGCAAGCGCGTTGATGACCGTGCCAAGCATGCCCATGTGGTCACCGGTGACGCGGTCGCCACCCTTGGACGCAACGGCCACGCCACGGAAGATGTTGCCACCGCCGATAACGACGCCGACTTCGACACCCATCTGCCGCGCATCGGCAATGTCGGACGCGATGCGGTCTGCCACCGCAACGTCGATACCGAAGCCCTGCGAACCCATCATGGCTTCCCCAGAAGCCTTGAGTAGAACACGTTTGTAGATTGGTTCCGACGTCATGTTGGCTCCTCGTATATTGCCGCAATTGCCCGATACACGAAGGGCACCGCGTTGTCACGCGATGCCCTTCGGTTTTCCCAAATATGGCTGAAAGATCAGCCCTTGGCGACAGCAGCGACTTCGGCTGCGAAGTCGGTCTCTTCCTTCTCGACACCTTCGCCGAGGAGCAGACGGGCCATGCCGACGACTTCGATCGCAGCGCCGGCTTCCTTTTCGGCTGCCTTGACCGCAGCGCCGACCGTCAGTTCCGGGTTGATGACGAAAGACTGCGAGAGAAGGGCTACTTCTTCGAAGAACTTGCGCATGCGGCCTTCGACCATCTTTTCGATGATGGCTTCCGGCTTGCCGGATTCGCGGGACTGCTCGATGAAGACATTGCGTTCGCGTTCGGCGACTGCGGCATCGACTTCTTCGGCACGGATCGCCAGCGGGTTGGTCGCGGCAATGTGCATGGCAACCTGGCGGCCGATCGAGGACAGGACGGCCTTGTCGCCGACCGACTTCAGCGCGACGAGAACGCCGAGCTTGCCGATGCCGTCGCCGGCAGCGTTGTGGATGTAAGTGGCGACGACACCGTGCTCGACTTCCAGCTTGGCTGCACGACGAAGCGTCATGTTCTCGCCGATGGTTGCGATCGCTTCCTTGACGGTGTCGGCGACCGGCTTGCCGGATGCCGGATAGATCGCAGCCGAAATAGCTTCGACGGTGCCGTCGGTGGAGAGCGCAACTTCAGCGATGCCGCGTGCGAGATCCTGGAAGGCATCGTTACGGGCAACGAAGTCAGTTTCGGAATTGAGCTCGATGACGACAGCCTTGTGACCAGCGCCGGCGATGGCGACCAGGCCTTCAGCAGCGGCGCGGCCGGACTTCTTGTCGGCCTTGGAGATGCCCTTGGCGCGCAGCCAGTCGATCGCGGCTTCGATGTCGCCGTTGGTCTCGGTCAGCGCCTTCTTGCAGTCCATCATGCCTGCGCCGGACTTTTCGCGCAGTTCCTTCACCAGTGCAGCCGTAATCTCGGTCATAAGCTTCCTCTTGTCGGTTTATTCGGTGGCCCGCAGAACGCGGTGCGGCACCGGATTGAGGCACGAAATGTACCTGTATGTATGACAGCGTTATGAAGACGCGCCATACAGAATTCATGGAGGCAAAAGCAATCACAGCTTCCGCCTGAAACGGGCAAGGCCGCCGAACTTCTGAGAGTCGCGAGCGGCCTTTCCCAATCCTTGCAAGCTTGGGCGGAGCTTTGCTCCACCCGCTTTTATCAGGCTTCGCTCGCCTCATCGAGCGCCGGCTCGAACGGAACTTCGGTCGAAGCGCCGAGGTCGCGGCCCGATCCGCTCTGCTGACGGGCGATACCGTCGATCGCAGCGCGGGCGATCAGGTCGCAGTAGAGAGCGATGGCGCGCGAGGCGTCGTCGTTGCCCGGGATCGGATAGTCGATCAGGTCCGGATCGCAGTTCGAGTCGATGATGGCGACGACCGGGATGCCGAGGCGCTTGGCTTCGTCGATCGCGATCTTTTCCTTGTTGGTGTCAATGATGAACATCAGGTCCGGCGTGCCGCCCATGTCCTTGATACCGCCGAGGGCCTTGTCGAGCTTTTCGCGCTCGCGCTCGAGGTTCAGGCGCTCCTTCTTGGAGTAGCCGGACTGCTCGGAGCTCAGGATTTCGTCGAGCTTGCGCAGGCGCTGGATCGAGTTGGAGATCGTCTTCCAGTTCGTCATCATGCCGCCGAGCCAACGCGAGTTGACGTAGTACTGGGCAGAACGCTTGGCCGAGTCAGCGATCAGCTCGGAAGCCTGACGCTTGGTGCCGACGAAGAGAACGCGGCCGCCGCGAGCAACGGTGTCGGACACGACCTGGAGGGCGCGCGACAGCATCGGAACGGTCTGAGCCAGGTCGATGATGTGGATGTTGTTACGATCGCCGAAAATGTAGGGCTTCATCTTCGGGTTCCAGCGGTGCGTCTGGTGACCGAAGTGGACGCCTGCTTCGAGAAGCTGGCGCATAGAAAAATCAGGCAATGCCATGCCTTTTACTCCTTTGCCGGTTGAACCTCCGCAAGGCGAACAGCATCCTCTTTGAAGATGCCACCGGGCGGAAAAGCCGGATTTCTCCCGGACGATCCCATGCCTTACGTGTGGAATGCGCGTGCCCTTACATTCGATTTTCCGCAAAAGCAAGGCTTGTGCCAAAAAATCTGCCTTGGACAGCGCTCGATATATAGACCCGAACGGTTCAGTTTGCCAGCATGTTGAGCAACCCCAGCATGACACCGGCATCCGGGATCGGCAGCACCGCATCGATTTCGGATGGCAGAAGGCCGGCAATCGTCCCCTGCGTATCGCCGGTCGCCGTGCCGAGCGGTCCGCGGAAACCATGTTTGGTCCAGGCAAGCTCCTGCAGCCTTGCGCTCGTCAGTGCCTCGATCAGTCGTTCGGCCGTTTGGTCGACGACGATCAGCGGGTGGGCCGAGTAGACGGTCGGGCGCGGATAGAGGACAACAGGCTTGGCGCCCTGCCCCGACTGGATGCGGCTCCACCTGCCGGGATCGGCAAGCGCCCATTCGACCAGCTGATTCTCGTAGCCGATGATCATCGGCTCGCCGCCGAGGCCGCCTGCCAGATACTGATCGAACAGCTTGCCTGAAGACGGCGATTTGAAACCCATGTTGCGGAAGATCGACTGCACCTTGCCGCCAACCCGGGTGAGATCATCTGGTGTTGCGACATTGCCGCTGAAGAGGCTGAGCGCAAGGCCCGAGAAGATGAAGCCGGAATTCGAGCGGTTCGGATCGGTGGAGACGATGCGCGCCCGGCCGTAGAGTGTGGCGACGCCGAGCTTCGACCAGTCGGTGCCGGCAAGAATGGCATCGAGCAAGGCCTTAAGGTCAAGCTGATGATGACCGTCAACTACGGTCACGAGACCCGATTTGATCAGCCCATCCACGACAGGCTGCCATGTGTAGACGACGACAGGCGTGTTCAGCATGACCCTGTCATCGCGGATCTTCACGCCGCTCTGGCGGGCGATATCCACCATGATGGACGACGACGGCCAGAGAAATTGCGGGTTCTGCGACAGCAAGGCTTGCTCGCGAACCATCTCGACCGAGCCGGCGACGCGACTGTCGATCGATAGGCCGTAGTCCTTGACGGCGTCGACGACGTCGGGATCGGCAAGGAAAGCCTCCTTCTCGCCACCGACGAAGCCGAACAGCTTTGTACGCGTCCCCAGCAGGCCCTGCAGCTCCGGCCGGTCGCGAACGGCGAAATAACCGCCCGTGCCGGCGATACCGGTGGCAAGCAATCCAACTCCAAAGGCGCGGCGGGAGAGAGCCATCAGCGTCCGAGATCCTCTTTGAGCGATGCCTGAATGAGGCGCAGGTCGGTGTCGAGCGTGCCAAGCGCATCATCAACAAGGCTGTCGGCATAGTGAACGAAGGCATCCTCCAGCTTTACCAGTACAGCGCGGACGTCCTCCAACTGCTTGATGTCAGGCGCGCGTTTCGCCTCGATTGCCGCAAAGCCCTCTGCAACCTCGGCCGCACGCGGTAGATAGTAGCTGAGGAACCGCCGCACGGCATTGGCACTTTCCGGCTTTGCCTCCACCGTGCGGAAGACATCGGCGGCTATTTCAGCCAGGTGACGCACGCGCGCTGCGGTCGGCTTATCGGTAATATCGTCGGCTGCCGCCTCCAGCCGTTGTGCAGACGGCACCGCCGCTTCCAGCAATTCCCTTGCGAAGGCGAGACGACCGCGGCCGATCACCTTGATATCGAGACCTTCGAAAAGCCTGCGCGGCGCCAGAAGGAAAACGAGGCCGGCAAAAACCAGAAGGCCGATGACGGCGGCAATCCAGAACGGCATGCCGGCGGCAAACGTCAGGACGGGGACGAGAATGGCGGTCACCAATCCCGCCATGATCCAGTTGCCGTCATTGCCGAGCCAGTTGCGCATGCCGGTCCTAGTTGTAGCCGCGGGCGGTGCGGAATGCCGTCGCAAGGTCCGACCGGCCATCGAAGACACGTGCCGCGGTCGCTGCCGCCAGACTGTCGAGCTGGGTCTTGTCCGCATCGCCGAAGGTGATCCCGAAGATCGGCACGCGTGGTTCCATCGCGTTCCAGTCGCTCATGAAGGCTGCACTCTGGTCATCCGATCTGCCGTCAGTCATGATGATGATCGCCGGCAGATAATTGCCGAGGTCCCCGGTCTTCGTCATCTGTTGGAGCGCGCGTTCGGCACAGGCATACATATTGGTGCCGCCCCCTGCATGCTGTCCGGAAACGGCGTTGAGAAGCCCCTGTTGTTCCATCATGTCGCCCGAGGCCGAGAAGATATCGCGGACATTGGCATCGAACGGAATGATGAAGATGCGGTCGGCCGGCGACCATTGCACCAGAACCTTGCTTGCCTCCTCGGGCGTGAACAAGAAGCGCATCGCCTGCTGCAGACTGTTCTCGCCATCTCCCTGCATCGAGCCGGAGAAATCGAGGCAGAGTACCGTCAATGACGGTTTGCGCAGCGCCGCCTGATAGAGCGTGAGCGCCTGGCGGATCACGGCCGGCTCCGGCATGCGGATCGCGGTCACCAGTTTGGCAGGATCGAAATTCCAGCTCGGCTCAGCTTCGGCGGTGACGCTGCCGAGCGGCAGGCGGCGGCCGGTTTCGGCAATCTTCTTCTGCACATCGGGCGAACGTAGATAGGTGAGCAGATCCTTGAAAAAGGCCTGGACCTCGGGACCCCGGCCATGATCCACAAAGCCGATCGGCGAATCCGCCATCGCCACGCCATCGGCGGGATAAATGGCATAGAGCGGCTCCTTGCCGATGCCTGACAGCTTGTCGTTGGTTTCCTTTATGACAGCCTCATAATTCCACATCGCATCATAGACCGTGCCCTTGCCGGCCGAGTCCGTATAGAGGTCGGCAAGCCAGCCCGACGAGCCGGAGGAGCGCGCGACGCCGGCAAGCAGGCTTCGAACGGTGTCCTGCACAGTCTTGTTGTCGAGATCGCCCGGCTCGATGACAGGCTTGTTGCCGAGCGCGCTTGAAAGCATGGCGAGATAGGCGCTGGCACCGGAATTCGACTGGGTGGCCGATGTCATCAGGAATTTCAGCGATCCGCTGTTCACCGCTGTCAGGATATCCTTCATGAAGACATCCTTGCCGACCCAACCGAGCTGCTCGGCCTTCGACTTGCGCACGCCGAGGATGACGGGTGTCTGCGCCACCGATGTCAGGTCCTTGACCCTGCGTTTGGCATCGAACATGTCGACCCAGACGCTGGAGGCCGGCCACACGGCATCCTGTTCCACGCCTTGATCGCTTTGCAGCGCAAGGCCGATATCGAGGGTGCCCTCATATTTGAAGGAGCAGGTCGCGTGTTTCTCCTTGCAGAATTCCTCGACGATCGGCTGCAGGATGGTATTTTCCGAGCCGGAAACGATGGAAAAATTCGGGCCGCTGGTGAAAGCATCGCATCCTGCAAGTGCCACCAGGCCGGACAGGGTGAGCGCGGACACGAGTGATCGGATAATGATTTTGCCGCTCACGCCTGGGTCATCGCCTTCTTGAGGTCGATTGTCAGCTGTTCCATCTGCTGCTCGGCCTGTGCACGCTTCTTGCGCCCCTCTTCCTGCACGCGCAGCACGCCGGTGACGGTATCGATCAGATCCTGATTGGCCTTGGCAAGTGTTTCCATATCGACAATGCCGCGCTGCGACTGCTGCTCGATGGCGATCGCCTGATCCTTCATCATTTCGGAGGCCTGGCGGATCATGTCATTGGTGGCGTCGGTCACCGTCTTCTGCAGGTCCAGGGCCGATTTCTGCCGTGTGAGCCCCAGAAGGATCACCATCTTCTGCTTCCAGGCGGGAACCGTCAGCGCCGAGGTCGCCTGCAGGTTCTCGATCAGCGTCTCGTCGCCGGCCTGGACGATGCGGATCTGCGGAAGCTGCTGAATGCCGAGCTGGCGCGCCTGCTGCAGATAGAAAATGCGCTTTTCAAGCCGGTCGAGCGCCTGGACACTGTCCTGATAGGTCTGGGCTTCCAGCATGCCGCCGCCGGGGCTGGAGGATGCGGCATCGGCCGCGCTCTTCAACTTCGGCAGCTCGATCAAACGAAACTGCTCGGCGAAATTCTTGCCTGCCTGGACATAGGCATCGAGCTTCACGATCGACTGCTTCGTCTCTTCATGCAGGTCGTCGAGCAGGGCGATGTCGCGACGCAGCGTATCCTTGTGGCGGTCGAGCTCCAGGCCGATGCGGTCTATCTGGCCGGCGACATCCTCGAACTCCTCCTTGAAGTGCTCGAGACGCGCTTTGGCGGAGAGGAACATGCGGCTCAGGAAACCCCTGTCCTTGATAGAAGCGGGATCAAGGCTCTTCGATTTCAGGATGATGTCGGTCAAAAGCTTTCCGACCTCGCCAAGATCCTTATTGCGCACCTCGCGCAGGATCCTGTCGGCATAGTCACTGACGGCTTGCTGCGCGCGGTCGCCGTAAACGGAGATGCCGGCACGGTCTGCAATGCGGATAGTGTCCGTAATCCGGGCGACTTCCTTAGGATCGGCGGCGATCGCCGGCAGGGGAGCATTCTGGACAGTCGCGAGATCGGTATCGGCCATTCGGGTCGTCTTTCTCGGCTTGTGGCGCAATTGGTGTTACGAATTGCGACCCCATAATCGGAGCAAATGGGTCAAACGCCATGCAGGACCGGAAAGGCAGAATTCCGCAAAGACCGGCCCGCGGCGACTCATCTGCGGGACGACAGTTTAGCTGTACTAGAAATACTGTTTTATGACAGGCGCTTACGTCGGCGCAAAAGCCGTCTTACTGGCAGGCAGGCGCAGCCTTCTTGTCGAGCAGCTCGAGCTTGGCGAGCTTGCCGGTCAGGACGAAGTCTCCATAATCCATCGTCAGATCCCGGGTGATGCCGTTCTCGTAGAGCTTGAACGACATGCGGTAGACCGGCAGCGTGTCGGATTTGGCATTCTCGTTAAAATAGGAGATCGTCACCGGCCAGAACGAAGACTTCGCAAACTCGCCGGCATTGTCGGCATCGGCCTCGTCCGCAGCCGGAGTTTCCTGCTTGCCCACGATCGTCGTCGTTACCAGGGATTTGTCGCCGTCGTCAGAGCCGTCGAAAACGCGCGCCTCGAAGAAACGCTTGCCGTCCTTGGCGTTCTGGATGACGTCGAGCATGTGCTCGGTCGGAAAACGGCTTTCCGCGAGCTGCAGTTCACGGCTTGCCGGCTGCTTGAGATCGACCTTCACACCCTCCGGCTTGTCTTCGGCCGCACCGTTGACTTCCTTGTCGAGCTGATCATCGGTGAATGACTTGGTGTCGAAAGTGAATTTGCCGTCCTTCAGGCTTTCAAAGGTTTTGGTCTGCTGATCGCTGACGCGCACGTTGTCGCCGGTGTCGATCTGGGTGACGAAGCGGAAGTTGGTGGTGAAGCCTTCGCAGTAATTGCCGTCGAACTCATAGACCATGCGGCCATACATGGAAGCGATGCCCGAGCGTTCCGAAGCATCCTTCAGTTCCAGGTCGTAGACGGCGCGGTGAGCGACAAGCCCGGTCGCGATCGCAGCGCTCGTCGCCGGCGCGGCCGCCGAAACATTGGCGGAGACGCTCGCGAGAAGAAGAGCGGCAAGTGACGATCGGAACATTCATTAACTCCTGTTGGACTCGTCCGCGATGTTATAAGAACCGTTTCGGCCAAATCGAGGCGGCCAAGTCGAGGCTCGAAACTGTCACATTAAAGATTCTAGTCTTGATGCATAATTTTTGAAGAATTGACAACAAAAGCGGAGACGAAAATGTCCGATCAAATCGCAACGCGTCTCTCGGAAATGGGGATAACCCTGCCCGAAGCTGCCGCACCCGCCGCCAATTATGTCCCCTATGTCATCAGCGGCAATCTGCTCACCATCTCCGGCCAGCTGCCGCTTGAAGGCGGCAAGGTCGCCGTGTCGGGCCATCTCGGCAAGAATGTCGATGTCGCCACCGGCCAGCGCGCGGCAGAGCTTTGCGCCATCAATATTCTCGCTCAGGCAAAGGCGGCCCTCGGCGGCGATCTCGGCCGCATCCGCCGCGTCATCAAGCTCAACGGCTTCGTTGCCTCGACGCCTGATTTCATCGAACAGCACCTTGTCATCAACGGCGCTTCGAACCTGATTGCCAACATACTCGGCGAAGCCGGCAAACATGCCCGCGCTGCCGTCGGCATGGCAGCCCTGCCCCTTGGTGCTGCAGTCGAAATCGATGCTATCATGGAAATCGCATAATGACGAATGCCGCCTGGATCAAAGAGCTGCCGGTTGCGCACCGTGGCTATCACGACCTCAACAATACCGTCTGGGAAAACACGCTCTCGGCTTTTTCACGAGCCGTCGAAGCAGGCTTTGCCATCGAATGCGATCTGCATTACGCGTCGGATGGCGTGCCAATCATCTTTCATGACGAAGATCTGGAACGTCTCTGCAACCTGAAGGGCGACGTGCGTGAGCGGACCTCCGGGGAGCTCGGGCTGATCGCCATCGGTGGCACGAAGGACAAGGTGCCGACACTGAAGCAGCTTCTCAACCTCGTGCAGGGCAAGGTGCCGCTGGTTCTGGAACTCAAGGGCCGCGAGGCCGATGACGAAGGCTTTGCCGAAAGCGTTCTCGAAGTCCTCGAGGGCTATGAAGGCAAGGTCGCGCTGATGAGCTTCGACCATTGGCTGCTGAAGGACCTGAAGGAGCTCGGCGCCCCCTACCCGGTCGGGCTGACGGCCAACGGCAACACGGCGGAAGAATATGCCACGCATGAGAAGGCGATGGAGCTCGGTCTCGATTTCATCTCCTATTATTATGCGGACCTGCCGAACTCTTTCATCTCGCGCCAGCGCGACAAGGGCATTCCTGTCATAACCTGGACAGTCCGTGACGAAGATGCCCGCAAGCGCACCTTCGACAATGCCGACCAAATGACTTTCGAGGGCTTCGATCCGCGCGCGGCGGTTTGACGCTCGCTTTTTCGACAAGATCGTGCGCAGACTGGGAGGGAGCCCGCTCCCTCCTCCCAACGGCTTCGCATTTGCTTCATGACAGACGAATCGTCAGACGAACTTTCCATTCGCATCGAGCGATCTTTCACCGCGATTTCCCCCGAGCGCTGGTCCAGGCTTTCGGGAGCATCGAGGACGTGCGACACCGTCGCCTATACCCCCTTCGTGTCGCATGCCTTTCTCTCGTCACTGGAAGAATCCGGCTCGGCCACCGCCCAGACGGGCTGGCTCGGCCACCACATGCTTCTGGAGACGGACAAGGGTGAGCTCGTCGGCGCCCTGACCGGCTATCTCAAGAACCACAGCCAGGGCGAATATGTCTTCGACCATGGCTGGGCCGACGCTTTTGAACGGGCCGGCGGCAGCTATTATCCGAAGCTGCAATGCTCGATCCCCTTCACGCCCGCGACCGGTCCGCGTCTGCTGGTGGCCGACGGATTTGCAAGACTGCCGATTCAGAATGCCATGGCGGAAAGCCTCAAGGAGGTGGTGCGCCGCCTCGATATTTCCTCGGCGCATATCACTTTCGTGCCCGAGGACGAGATGTCGGTCTTCGACACCGACGGCTATCTTCATCGCACTGACAAGCAGTTCCATTTCATCAATGAAGGCTATGCCAACCACGATGAATTCCTGGAAACGCTCGCCTCCCGCAAGCGCAAGGCACTCCGCAGGGAGCGTCGAATGGCGGTGGAGAACGGCATTACCATCGACTGGCTGACGGGACGGGATCTGACCGAAAAGATCTGGGACCAGTTCTTTGCCTTCTACATGGATACCGGCGGCCGCAAATGGGGGCGGCCCTATCTGACGCGCAAATTCTATTCGCTGATCGGCGAGCGGATGGCTGACGACATCCTGCTCGTCATGGCTAAACGCGATGGCCGCTATGTTGCAGGCGCTATCAACTTCATCGGCGGAGATACGCTCTACGGGCGGCACTGGGGCTGCATCGAGGACCATCCCTTCCTGCATTTCGAGGTCTGCTACCATCAGGCCATCGATTTCGCACTGGAAAAGGGCCTCAAGAAAGTGGAGGCAGGCGCGCAGGGCGAACATAAGCTTGCCCGCGGCTACCTGCCGGTGACAACGCATTCCGCCCATTATATCGCCCATGCGGGATTGCGGCGTGCGGTTTCCGACTATCTCGAGCGCGAGCGAGAGGATGTCGAATACATGAATGAGATGCTTGCCGAGCATACGCCCTTCCGCAAGGGCGAACGGCTGCAGGAGGATTGACGCGCTTGGCTCCGCCGCGCTACGCGATGGGAAACACGAGGAGATTTCGCCATGACCAGCGCCGCCTATGACGACAACAATATCTTCGCCAAGATCCTGCGCGGTGAAATCCCGTCACATCGCGTCTACGAGGACGACAAGACCGTTGTCTTCATGGATGTGATGCCGCAAGCGCCGGGCCATGTTCTGGTCCTGCCGAAGGCACCTTCCCGCAATATTTTTGATGCCGACCCCGCTTCCCTTTCCCATACGATCACCGTCGTCCAGAAAGTCGCCAATGCGGTCAAGGAAGCCTTCGACGCTGATGGTGTGTTCATCGCCCAGTTCAACGAGCCGGCGGCGGGCCAGACCGTTTTCCACCTGCATTTCCATGTCATCCCTCGGCACGAGGGCGTGGCGCTCAAGCCGCATTCCGGCAAGATGGAGGACGGCGCCGTGCTTGCCGCCAATGCAGAGAAGATCAAAGCGGAACTCGCGTAACGGAAACGCCACCCTGCTTTTCGAAATGCCAAGTTGCTTCATTGATTTAGGAGAAAACCATGATCCGCCACACTGTTGCGTTCCGTCTCAAGCACCCTGCCGGATCCGCTGAAGAGAAGGCTTTCCTGGGAGAGGCGCTGACGCTCAGGCAGATCCCGAGTGTCAGAAATTTCGAGCAACTGCGCCAGACAAGCCCGAAGAACGATTTCACCTTCGGCTTTTCGATGGAGTTCGACGATCAGGCTGGCTACGACGCCTATAACGTCCACCCGCTGCATGTGGCCTTTGTGCGCGATCGCTGGGTGCCCGAGGTCGCGGATTTCCTCGAGATCGACTACGCGAAGCTCTGAACATTGTGCTAAAAACAACAAAGGCCGCTTCTCAGCGGCCTTTGTTTATTATCAGTCCCGAAGCTTACTTCTTGCGCGGAACCTTCGGAACCGTCGAGCCCTTCTTGGGAGCGTCGCGGACTTCAGGCTCAGGCTGCGGCACGGTCTTCGCCTTCGTCTTCTTGACTGGCTTGGTCTTCAGCTCGCCATCATCCTCGTCGATCGCTTCCGGATGAACCAGTTCGGCTTCCGGCTTCGGCTTGATGGGGGCCGTTTCCGGAATGGCTTCCAGAATGAGGCCGGGTTTGCCGTCTTCCTTCGTGCCGACGGTGACATTGACGACGCCGCCCTTCTTCAGCTTGCCGAAGAGGATTTCGTTCGCCAGCGGCTTCTTGATGGCATCCTGGATGACGCGGGCAAGTGGGCGGGCGCCCATCTTCTCGTCGTAACCCTTTTCCGACAGCCAGGCGATCGCATCCTCGTGCAGGTCGAAGGTCACGTTGCGTTCGGAGAGCTGAGCTTCCAGCTGCATGATGAACTTCTGCACGACCTTGTGAATGACGGCCGTCGGCAGCGGCGCGAACGGGATGATCGCGTCGAGACGGTTGCGGAATTCCGGCGTGAACAGGCGGGTCAGCGCCTCTTCGTCTTCGCCGGTACGCTTGGACGAACCGAAGCCGATGGCGGCCTTGGCCATTTCCGAAGCGCCCGCGTTGGTCGTCATGATCAGAACGACGTTGCGGAAGTCGATCTTCTTGCCATTATGGTCGGTCAGCGTGCCGTGGTCCATGACCTGCAAGAGGATATTGTAGATATCCGGATGGGCCTTTTCGATTTCGTCGAGCAGGACCACGCAATGCGGATGCTGGTCGACGCCATCGGTCAGAAGGCCGCCCTGATCAAAACCGACATAGCCGGGAGGTGCACCGAGCAGACGGGAAACCGTATGCCGCTCCATATATTCCGACATGTCGAAGCGCAGCATCTCGACGCCGAGCGAGGCGGCAAGCTGCTTGGCGACTTCCGTCTTGCCGACGCCCGTGGGGCCGGAGAAGACGTAAGCACCGATCGGCTTGTTCGGCTCGCGCAGGCCGGCACGTGCCAGCTTGATCGAGGTGGACAGGGCTTCGATCGCCGTATCCTGACCATAGACCACCGAGCGCAGTTCCTGCTCGAGATTGGCAAGAACGGCTTCGTCGTCCTTCGAGACGGTCTTCGCAGGGATGCGGGCCATCGTCGCAATCGTCGCTTCGATCTCCTTTTCGGTGATCAGCTTGCGGCGCTTTGACGGCGGCAGCAGCATCTGGGCCGCACCGGTCTCATCGATGACGTCGATCGCCTTATCCGGCAGCTTGCGGTCCGAGATGTAACGGGCCGACAGTTCAACAGCCGTCTTGATCGCCTCGTTCGAGTAGCGCAGGTGGTGGTATTCTTCGAAATAGGGCTTCAGACCCTTCATGATCTCGATCGCATCATCGATCGACGGCTCGTTGACGTCGATCTTCTGGAAGCGACGGACCAGAGCCCGATCCTTTTCGAAGAACTGGCGATATTCCTTGTAG
The DNA here is from genome assembly GCA_039725955.1 of Sinorhizobium sp. B11. NCBI lineage: Bacteria > Pseudomonadati > Pseudomonadota > Alphaproteobacteria > Hyphomicrobiales > Rhizobiaceae > Sinorhizobium > Sinorhizobium sp. B11. Next base: position 1,683,041 of record CP091034.1, on the reverse strand, counting down.
GTGGTCGAACCGATGCAGCGGATCGCTCCAGAAGACAGGGCCGGCTTCAAGAGGTTCGAGGCATCCATGGCGCCGCCCGACGTTGCACCCGCGCCAATGACGGTGTGGATTTCGTCGATGAACAGCACAGCGCCCGGATATTCTTCCAGTTCCTTGACGACCTGCTTCAGGCGCTCTTCGAAGTCGCCGCGATACCGTGTGCCGGCAAGCAGCGTGCCCATGTCGAGCGAGAAGATGGTTGCGTCAGCCAGTGCTTCCGGCACCTTGCCTTCGACGATACGCTTGGCGAGGCCTTCAGCAATGGCAGTCTTGCCGACGCCGGGATCCCCGACATAGAGCGGGTTGTTCTTGGAGCGGCGGCACAGGATCTGGATGGTCCGGTTCACCTCGGCGTGACGGCCGATCAGCGGGTCGATCTTGCCACCCTTGGCCTTCTCGTTGAGGTTCACGCAGTAAGCCTTCAGGGCGTCCTGCTGCTTCTTCGGCCCGCCTTCTTCCTCATTGCCGCCGCGTGCGGTCGGCTTGGATTCAGACTCATCCTCAGCGCCGCGCGGCGGCCGGTTCTCGGATGCGCCGGGGCGCTTTCCAATGCCGTGGGAGATGTAGTTGACGGCATCGTAGCGGGTCATTTCCTGCTCCTGCAGGAAATAGGCAGCATGGCTTTCACGCTCGGCGAAGATCGCAACCAGCACGTTGGCGCCGGTTACTTCCTCGCGGCCCGAAGACTGGACATGGATCACCGCACGCTGAATGACGCGCTGGAAGCCGGAGGTCGGCTTGGAGTCCTCGTCATAACCGGTGACCAGGTTGGAGAGTTCGTTATCGACATATTCCAGGAGCGTTTTACGGAGCGCGTCGAGGTCGACATTGCAGGCACCCATGACCGCAGCCGCATCGGCATCGTCGATCAGGGCGAGCAGCAGATGCTCGAGCGTCGCATATTCATGATGCCGCTCGTTGGCAAAGGTCAGTGCCTGATGGAGCGCCTTCTCAAGACTAGGCGAAAATGTTGGCACGTTCAGTTCCTCACTTCTTTTCCATGACGCATTGCAGCGGATGCTGATGCTGCCGGGCAAAGTCCATCACCTGGCTCACCTTGGTCTCCGCTACCTCGTATGTGAATATTCCGCATTCGCCGACGCCATGGTTATGGACATGCAACATGATGCGGGTGGCACTTTCCCGATCCTTTTGAAAAAAACGCTCCAGGATATGGATGACGAATTCCATTGGGGTGTAGTCGTCATTCAAAAGCAGTACGCGATAAACGTTGGGCTTCTTGGTCTTCGGCTTGGTGCGCGTGATGACCGAGGTTCGATTTCCGTTGTCCCCGTTCCTTTCGCTGTCGTTCTGCATCCGGATCGGTTTGGCGATCATTTTCATTCATTCCTCAATCAATCCGGCGAGCAGCATGGGAGGGGTGCTTTCCCGCCGAATATCTGAAACACTAAGGTAGTTCATAATAGAGCGATTTTAAGCCCCTTGTTTCCGACTGCAATCACAATTCCGCAGGACTTGACGCAAAGGCCAAAAAAGTCTGCGTAAAAACCGGAGCATGCTTCGGGAAACAAAAAAGACCGGCCGCAAATGCGGTGCCGGTCTTTGATTTTCAATAGGTGGGGCGCGATGCGCCACCAGATTTATGCGGCGGCAGGGGTTACCGGAGAGGCTTTCGAGACCTTGGCGGCAGCGGCAGCCATCGGCGTCTCGTAGGGCTTATAAGCATTTTTGGCGAGATCGGCATACATTTCGCCGAGCCTGGTCGCCTCAGTGATGAAAGCCTCATAGGAAGACTTCGCATAGTTGGTCTGCAATTCGAAGGCCGCCTCGAAGCTCTTTACGCCCGACAGCGTCTCGAAATGGGTGACGGCATCCTGAAAGGACTTCTTGGAATATTCGGCCGCCTCAGAGGCGATCGCCTGAAAACCCTTGGCGGTATCGGAATAGCTCTTGAGCACCGAGTCCACGGTTTCCTTGCTCTTCCGGTTCGCATCGTCGAAATTGAACATGACCATCCTCCAATTGGCTGTTGCAGGCAGAGGGTAGCTGCAACGCACAAAGAGTCAAGTAGTCTTGTGCATTGCAAAACATCCAGTGGTTGCAGTCAGTATTCACGCCAGAGACCGAATTTTTGGGCACGTCCGTCTTTTATTGATTTTGCTAAAATATATCAGCCGCATGCAACCGCAGGGTTAGCAGAAATTTTGGCGAATACGCCCATTTGGCGGCGGCCGTCCAACAAAAAAGCCGCGCATCGCCCGGCGATGCGCGGCTTTTGATCAACGTGACGTTCGATCAGAGATCGACGTCGAGAATTGCCATCGAGAAATTGTAGGAACGGTCGCCGTCCTCGTCGTCGATGTAGATGACGCCCAGAAATTCTTCGCCAATATAGACTTCCGCGGAGTCGTTCTTGCGCGGGCGCGCCTTCACCACGATCTGCGGATTCAGCGTGCGTTTGAAATAGGCGTCGAGCTTCTTGATTTCTTCTGGCTTCACTCTCTCATCTCCGTAAGCAATCTCGGTTGGCCGCTTCTTGCACAGGTAAAGCGGCGCTGTAAAGGTCGCGAGATCCTGTTAGCAATGACTGTCCCTGCCAGGATCTAGGCGCTTTTCCGCATTTTTCCAATGAAGGCTCAGATATCTGCGCCGATAACCTGATCCATGACGCGTGCCGGCTCCGAGCAGCCGGCCTCGCCGACGACCTTGGCGGGCACACCGGCCACTGTCGTCTTGGGCGGTACCGGCTTCAGCACGACCGACCCGGCGGCAACACGCGAACAGAAGCCAATCTCGATATTGCCGAGAATCTTGGCACCCGCGCCGATCATCACGCCCGTTCCGATCTTCGGGTGGCGGTCGGCGCCCTCCTTGCCGGTGCCACCGAGTGTGACGCCGTGCAGAATGGAGACGTTGTCGCCGATGACAGCCGTTTCGCCGACCACGAGGCCGGTCGCATGGTCGAGGAAGATGCCCTTGCCGATGCGGGCGGCCGGATTGATGTCCGTCTGGAAGACACTGGAGGAGCGGCTCTGCAGATAAAGCGCGAAATCGCGACGGCCGCGGTTCAGCAGCCAATGCGCCAGCCGGTGCGTCTGCAGGGCGTGGAAGCCCTTGAAGTAGAGGACGGCTTCCATGAAACGCAGGCAGGCGGGGTCGCGATCATAGACTGCCTGAATATCCACGCGCAGGATCGAGCTCCATTCCGGCCAGTCGTCGAGCATTTCCTCAAAAGTCTGGCGCAGCAGGTTTGCCTGCATGTCGGGATGGTCGAGGCGCTCGCAGATGCGATGGATGACACATTCTTCAAGCGAGCGATGGTTGATGGCCGTCGAATAGAGGAAAGCCGCCAGCACCGGATCGCTTTCCGCCGCAAGGCGCGCTTCTTCTCGCAGACTGTCCCAGATAGGATCCATCACTTTCAGCGGATGGGCTGCGTCCAGCGTGCGGATATCCGTCTTAGCGACCATTTCCGGCCTCCTCATTTCCCGTTGGGATGCGATTATATAGAGGAAAACGCCGATAACATAAATGGGTGCCGAGGGCACACCGATTCAACGCTTTTTCCTGGAGATCACGATTATGTCACCCGCTGGCGACATCAGCCGGCAGCAACCTTTGCGTAGAATTCCAGCACGGCTTTTTTGAACACCCGGTCACCCACGGCGAGCATGTGGTCGCGACCGGGGATATCCAGCGCTTCGGCATCGGGCATCAGCGCCGCGAGCTCCTGGGGGGAACCAGCGATATCGTCCTTGGTTCCGACCCCGATCAGGGTGGGCGCGTCGATCTTGCCCATATCAGCGCGGGCGACAAGATCACGCGACCCCTTGATGCAGGCGGCAAGCGCCTCGCGGTCGCTCTTCGTCTGGTCGGCAAAAGCACGGAACATCTGGCCACGTGGATGGGTGACATCGGCCAGAGAAGGGGCAAGCAGTGCATCGGCGATCGGATCCCAGTCGCCCACTCCGTCCGTCATGCCGATACCGAGGCCACCAAGCACCAGCGAGCGGACGCGGTTCGGATGGGCAAGTGCGGCAAAGACGGAGATGCGGGCGCCCATGGAGTAGCCCATCAGATTGGCCTCGGGGATACCGAGATGATCAAGCAGAGCGATCGCATCGCCCGCCATGAACCACGGCCTGTAAGCTTCGGCATCGCGCGGCTTGTCGCTGTCGCCATGACCTCGGTTGTCGATGGCGATGACACGGTAGCCGGCATCACCCAGAGTCTTCAGCCAGCCCGGATGAACCCAATTGACGTTGGCTGACGAGGCAAAGCCATGAATCAGGAGCACCGGCGGGCCGGAGGGATCGCCCTCATCGAAGAAAGCGAGTTTCAATCCATCATGCATGAAGCTCGAAAATGCAGGCGTATTCAGGTTCATCGGGCCGTCCTTATTTGGCGCGACCATAGTCGAGCGCCCCCCAAGCGGGAAGCCAAAAACTCGCAGGGGAGCCATGCTTTGGCACTACACTTTTGTTTCGAAGGCCTATAAGGTCCGCGCAGAATTCAAAGCATTCGGAGACAGACATGGCCGGCCACAGCATTCCCCACTTCCAGAACGACGGCGGTCACCGCGTTATCGAAGTCGGCGTCAAGGAATTCATGTGCACCGGCGCATCCGTTCCCTTCGATCATCCGCATATCTTCATCGATATGGGCGACGACAATGAGAAGGTCTGCTCCTATTGCTCGACCCTCTATCGCTACAACGCCTCGCTGAAATCCAACCAGACCAACCCGCCGGGCTGCGTCTTTCACGTCAAGGCGGCGTAATTTCCCTCTTCTATAGATCGGATATCCCATGCCGGTCGAACATGCCGCCATCATCGGCGCCGGAATTGCCGGGCTAACAGCCGCTCTGGCGCTTGCGCGACGGGGCATCAGCTCGGATATTTTCGAACAGGCAACCCAACTTGCAGAGGTGGGTGCCGGCCTGCAAATCTCTCCCAATGCATCGCGCGTGCTTGCCGAGCTCGGTGTTCTCGACGAGCTGACCGGCGTCTGGCTCGAGCCGCAATCCATCCGGTTGATTTCGGGTAGTTCGCTGCGCGAACTCGCTGCGGTTCCTGCCGGGAGCTTCGCCAGGAATCGCTGGGGAGCACCATACGGCGTCCTGCACCGCAAGACGCTTCAGAAGGCGCTTCTGGGTGCTGTTGGCATCAATCCGCTCTGCACGCTCCATTTGGGAATACGCTTCGAGTCGGATCTGCCGCAGGGCCAGCGTCCGGCCGATGTCGTCATCGGCGCTGATGGGGTCTGGTCGCGGTTGAGGCAGGCAATACCAGGCGCCCCTGCCCCGCGATTCTCAGGAAATGTCGCCTTCCGCTTTACCATCGCAAAAGGAGAGGCACCGGGGTTTCTCGATCCTGCCAGTGTCTCGGCCCTGCTCGGCTCGTCGGCGCATATGGTGTGCTATCCGCTGAAGGAAACCGGCGGCTTCAACATGGTGGCGATCACCGCCGGCAACATTTTACCGCAGGTCTGGCAAGGCGAACCGAAACCGGCTCAAATGGAGCTTCTCCGGTCACGCTTCCGCCGCTGGCATCCGTCTGTCACCGGCTTGCTCGGACGGCACAGCGACATCACTTTCTGGCCACTGTTCGAAGTAACGCCGGGCAAATGGCAGGATGGGAACAAGACCGTGCTGATCGGCGATGCCGCACATGCCATGATGCCCTTTGCGGCCCAGGGCGCGGCAATGGCGATCGAGGATGCATTCGAGCTCGCAGCCTTCCTCGCCACCCGCCCGGCTTCCGAAGCCATCCCGCTCTACGAACGGCACCGCGCGCCCCGCATCGCCAAGCTGCGTCAGCGCGGCGCCTTCAACCGTTTTGCCTATCATGCAAGCGGACCGATCCGGATCGGCCGGGATATTGTCCTGTCGCTGAAACCGCCGCAAAGCCTCGCGGCGGATCTCGACTGGATTTACGGCTACCGCCCTGTCGGCTGATCCGACAGCGGTTGATCAGACGGCGTTTGCCGCCGCAAAACCGCGCTCGATGTCAGCCTTGAGATCAACGATATCCTCAAGACCGATCTGCAGGCGAATGACGGGGCCTTCGACCGGTGCCTTGGCGATCTTGCGGTCGGAGAGATTGACCAGCACGGCGAGACTTTCATAGCCGCCCCAGGAATAGCCGAGCCCAAAATAGGAGAGTGCATCGAGGAAGGCATGCGCCTTCGGCTTTGCCTTCTGCGGATCGTTTACATCAAGCACGAAGGAGAAGATGCCGCTGGCCCCCTTGAAGTCACGTTTCCAGATATGGTGCGACGGGAAGCTCGGCAGAGCCGGGTGCAGGACGCGGGCAACCTCCTCGCGGTTTTCGAGCCACGTGGCGATCGAAAGTGCGCTTTCGTAGTGGCGCTCCAGCCGGATGCCCATCGTGCGCAGGCCGCGCAGGATCTGATAGGAATCGTCGGGCGCGCCGCAAAGGCCGAGCGTGCCATGCGTCTCGATCAGCCTCGGCCAGTGCTCGGCATTGGCTGAAATCGTTCCCATCAGGATGTCGGAATGGCCCGACGGATATTTGGTAGAGGCATGGATGGACACATCGACGCCGAAGTCCAGCGGCCGGAAATAGAGAGGCGTGGCCCAGGTGTTATCCATCAGGACCACGGCGCTGTGCTTGTGCGCCACAGCGGCAATGGCCGGGATATCCTGCATCTCGAAGGTATTGGAACCGGGGGCTTCGGTCAGCACGACCGTGGTGTTCGGCTTGAAAAGCGCTTCGATGCCGGCCTCGATCGCCGGGTCGAAGTAGTCGACTTCGACACCCATGCGCTTCAGGACAGTATCGCAGAAATGGCGAGTGGGACCGTATACGGAGTCGACAATAAGGACGTGATCGCCTGCCGCTACATAGGCAAGGATAGCGACCGTGACGGCGGCGAGGCCGGAAGGCACAAGCACAGTTCCGGCCGAACCTTCGAGCGCATTGATTGCCTCGGCAAGGGCGTCGGTCGTCGGCGTCCCGCGGGTGCCGTAAGTGTATTTCTTGTTGCGCGTCTCCATGGACTTGGCATCGGGAAAGAGCACGGTGGATGCACGCACCACCGGCGGGTTGACGAAGCCGTGATAGTCGCTGGGATCATAGCCGATATGGGAAAGACGGGTATTTATGCCGGCGCCCGGCAGGAGACTGTCTAGATCTTTCATTTGGGAAATGGCCTTCTGGCGAGGGTATGCGAAGCCCGAACTTTTGAACCCCGTCGCCATCAGGGTCAACCCCTACAACTTGACGTGATCGTCTCGCCTTGCGAAGCCGCCAACGTTTGACCTCGCGATTTTAGCGCCATTTTTCCTCACCTTGGCGCCCAATTTCTAGCCAAATGCCCATGCGTACAGCGTAATCTGTCAAAATGCTGAAATTTGCCGCAATTATTGGCCGCGACACTTGACCATAGTGACATTTGCGACTGTGATAGACCCACTCGCGCCGGGAGGGTTGCGGGAAACGGGGAGGCACACGGGCAATTTCAATTCGGCCGCTCCCCAATATGATAAAATATAAGACAACGGAAAAAAGGTTGGGAAAAATGAAGTACAAGCTCCTGTCCGCAGCTGTCGGCGCAGCAGTTTTCGCTCTTGGCGCTTCGGCCGCTTCGGCCACAACTCTCGGAGACGTAAAGGCAAAAGGCTTTGTTCAGTGCGGCGTCAATACCGGTCTTGCCGGCTTTGCTGCTCCTGACGCGTCCGGCAATTGGTCGGGCTTCGACGTCGACTTCTGCCGCGCGGTTTCCGCTGCGGTCTTCGGCGATCCCAACAAGGTGAAGTTCACCCCCCTCAGCGCCGCCAACCGCTTCCCTGCCCTGCAGTCCGGCGAAGTCGACGTGCTTGCCCGCAACACGACCTGGACCATCAACCGCGATACCGCGCTCGGCCTGAACTTCCGCTTCGTCAACTATTATGACGGCCAGGGCTTCATGGTTCGCAAGAGCCTGAACGTGAAGTCGGCGCTCGAACTTTCCGGTGCATCGGTTTGCGTTCAGTCGGGCACCACGACCGAGCTCAACCTCGCCGACTATTTCAAGGCCAACAACCTGCAGTACAATCCGGTGGTCTTTGAGAAGCTTGACGAAGTCAACGCTGCCTATGACTCCGGCCGTTGCGACGTCTACACGACTGACCAGTCGGGTCTCTACTCACTGCGTCTGACGCTGAAGAACCCCGACGAGCACATGATCCTGCCGGAAATCATCTCCAAGGAGCCGCTTGCTCCGGCCGTTCGCCAGGGTGACGACCAGTGGTTCGATGTTGTCAGCTGGGTCGGCTATGCGATGGTCAATGCCGAAGAATTCGGCATCACGCAGGCCAATGTCGACGAGATGAAGAACTCGCCGAACCCGGATATCAAGCGCTTCCTCGGCGTGGAAGCCGATACGAAGATCGGTACCGACCTCGGCCTGACCAATGACTGGGCCTACAACGTCGTCAAGAATGTCGGCAACTATGGCGAAGTCTTCGAAAAGAACATCGGCCAGGGCAGCCCGCTGAAGATCGCACGCGGCCTTAACGCTCTCTGGAACAAGGGCGGCATTCAGTACGCTCCGCCGGTTCGCTAATCGGCTTCAGGCATGAAAAGCCGGAAAGGCGGGAAACCGCCTTTCCTCATCCTCCTATAAAAAAGCTCCGAAAAGGGGCGCATAACGTGGGGAATTGGCCAGGCATGACGCATCAGGTTGCGGATTCATCGTCTTTGACTCGGAGCGGCTGGAGCTTCCAGTCTGCCCTCTATGACCCGACAATTCGGGGCATCTTCTTCCAAGCTCTTACCATTATCTTGCTGGTCGCACTGATCTGGTCGATTGCTCACAATACGGCAGTCAATCTGGCGCGCGCCAATATCGCATCGGGTTTCGGATTTCTAAACGGTCGCGCCGGCTTCGAAGTCGGCCAGTCGCTGATCCCTTATTCCAGTGATTCGACCTATGGCCGTGCGCTGCTCGTCGGCCTTCTGAATACTATCCTGATCGCCGTTACCGGCATCATCACCGCGACCATCATCGGTTTCATCATCGGTATCGGCCGCTTGTCGCGGAACTGGCTGATTGCAAAGCTCTGCACAGTCTATGTGGAAGTCTTCCGCAACATCCCGCCGCTGCTGGTAATCTTCTTCTGGTATTCGGGCGTTCTGGCGATCCTGCCCAACGCCCGTGACTCGCTGCATCTGCCGCTCGGATCATATCTGAACAATCGCGGCCTCGCCTTCCCCAAGCCGATCTTCGGCGAGGGTTTCTGGCTGGTCGGCATTGCTTTCCTGGTCGCGATCATCGCCGCCATCGTCACCGCCCGGTGGGCGCATCGCCGGCAAGCGGCAACGGGCCAGCCCTTCCACACGATCTGGGTCTCGGTCGGCCTCATCGTCGGCCTGCCGCTCCTTGCCTTCCTCATCGCAGGTGCGCCGCTTTCCTTCGATTTCCCGGTCGCCGGCAAATTCAATTTGACGGGCGGCTCGGTGGTTGGCCCGGAATTCATGTCGCTATTCCTGGCGCTTTCCTTCTATACGGCTGCCTTCATCGCCGAGATCGTGCGCTCGGGCATTCGTGGCGTGCCGAAAGGGCAGACGGAGGCGGCGGCGGCACTCGGCCTGCATCCCTCAGCAATCACCCGCCTGGTGGTCATTCCGCAGGCTTTCCGCATCATCATTCCGCCGCTGAGCAGCCAGTATCTGAACCTCACCAAGAACTCGTCGCTGGCGATTGCCATCGGTTTTGCCGATCTCGTCGCCGTCGGGAGCACGACCCTCAACCAGACCGGTCAGTCGGTCGAAGTGATCCTGATCTGGGCAGTGATCTACCTCAGCCTCAGCATCCTCACCTCGCTGCTGATGAACTGGTTCAATGCCAAGATGGCCCTGGTGGAGAGGTAAGATGAGCAATAGTTTTGTCAGAACCACCATGCTGGCGCAGGAGCCGCCGCCATCCGGAGAAAAGGGCGCCGGAGCCTGGATACGCCGCAACCTGCTTGCGACACCCAAGGATATCGTCCTCACCCTTCTGGCAGTGACCTTCCTCGCCTGGGCCTTGCCGCATGCCATCGACTGGCTGTTCGTACAGGCGGTCTGGACAGGCCCGGACCGCACCTTCTGTGCCACGACAGTTCAGGGCGGCATTCAGCCGGACGGGTGGAGCGGTGCCTGCTGGGCCTTTGTCAATGCCAAGTTCGACCAGTTCATCTACGGGCGCTACCCGCTCGACGAGCGCTGGCGCCCGACGCTGGTCGGCATTCTCTTCGTGCTCTTGCTCGTGCCGATGCTTATTCCATCAGTGCCGCGCAAAGGCCTGAATGCGATCCTGCTCTTCATCGTGCTGCCGGTCATCTCCTTCGTCCTGCTGTACGGCGGGTTCGGCCTCGAGGTCGTCGACACGCCGCTCTGGGGCGGACTGATGGTGACGCTGGTGCTCTCGTTTGTCGGCATCGTCGTCTCCTTCCCGGTCGGCATTCTCCTGGCTCTCGGCAGGCGCTCGCATATGCCTGTCATCCGCATGGTGAGCATCATTTTCATAGAGGTCGTGCGTGGAGTGCCGCTGATCACGGTGCTCTTCATGGCAAGCGTCGTGCTGCCGCTCTTCCTGCCGGCAGGCTGGACAGTGGACAAACTGCTGCGCGCGATCGTGGGTGTATCGATCTTTGCCTCCGCCTATATGGCCGAGGTCATTCGCGGCGGCCTGCAGGCAATCCCGAAGGGCCAGTTCGAGGGCGCCGATTCACTCGGCCTTGGCTACTGGCAGAAGATGCGGCTGATCATCATACCGCAGGCGATCAAGCTGGTGATCCCCGGCATCGTCAACACCTTCATCGGCATGTTCAAGGATACGTCACTGGTATCGATCATCAGCATGTTCGATCTGCTTGGCATCGTTCGCCTCAACTTCACCGACGCCAATTGGGCAACCGCCGTAACGCCGCTGTCCGGGCTGATTTTCGCCGGCTTCACCTTCTGGCTTTTCTGCTTCGGCATGTCACGCTATTCAGCATTCATGGAACGTCATCTCGACACCGGCCACAAACGATAAAAAGAGGAACAAGCAATGGCAGAAGCCCAATCAAAAAAGATGACCGTGTCGGCGACCGATGTTGCCGTCGAGATCATCAATATGAACAAATGGTACGGTGACTTCCACGTTCTTCGCGATATCAACCTCAAGGTCATGCGCGGCGAGCGCATCGTCATCGCCGGCCCTTCCGGTTCCGGCAAGTCGACGATGATCCGCTGTATCAACCGTCTGGAAGAACACCAGAAGGGTCAGATCATCGTCGATGGGACCGAGCTGACCAACGACCTCAAGAAAATCGACGAAGTGCGCCGCGAAGTGGGCATGGTGTTCCAGCACTTCAACCTCTTCCCGCATCTGACGATCCTGGAAAATTGCACACTGGCGCCGATCTGGGTGCGCAAGATGCCGAAGAAGCAGGCCGAAGAAATCGCCATGCACTTCCTGAGGCGCGTCAAGATCCCCGAGCAGGCCAACAAATATCCGGGTCAGCTTTCGGGCGGCCAGCAGCAGCGCGTGGCGATTGCCCGCTCGCTCTGCATGAACCCGAAGATCATGCTGTTCGACGAGCCGACCTCGGCCCTCGATCCGGAAATGATCAAGGAAGTGCTGGATACGATGGTGGGCCTTGCCGAAGAAGGCATGACCATGCTCTGCGTCACCCACGAAATGGGTTTTGCGCGTCAGGTTGCGAACCGCGTGATCTTCATGGACCAGGGCCAGATCGTCGAGCAGAATTCACCGGCCGAATTCTTCGACAATCCGCAGCACGAGCGCACCAAGCTGTTCCTCAGCCAGATCCTGCATTAACAGGACCGATCTGAAATTGTGTAAAACCCGCCGGTTAACGTGCCGGCGGGTTTTTCGTGCATTCTAGCGGGAGGCCGTGGAGCGCAGCAGGCCGCAAAGCCCTGCAAGGCCGGAATCATAGCCGCTGGAGACAGATATATCCCGGCAACGGATCAGCAGCTTACGCTGGTCATTGACCGGCATTTCACGAAAGCGCTGAACGATAGCCGACTGGGTGCTGCCGCTCCCTGCGCCTGTGCCACTGCCATTACCGGCGCCTGAGGCTGCACCGGCACCGCCGAGTCCAAGACCGAGATTCAACCCGTTCGGGCCGAAAAGCGTAGACCCTGTTTCACCTCCACCGCCGAGTCGGGCATTGACGTTTGCACCCGTCCCCGAGCGCCCGAGCGCGCGGGCTTTGACGTCAGCGTTCAGTCCATTGCTTCCGCCGGCACCGAGATTGACATTGGCGTCGATGCCATCCCGACCACCGACGTCCGCATCCACGTGGGCTGCAACCCCGCGGCTGCCACCGACTGTCGCGTCTACGTCAGCGTTGGCAACGCTGCTACCGCCGAGGGAGGCGTTGGCATCCGCATTGACGCCGTTGGCGCCGCCGGCGGAGGCGTTCGCGTTGGCATCCAGCCCACGCGAACTCGTTGACGCGCCGACATCAGCACTGATTCCTCCAACATTTGCGGAAACACCGAGATCGAGCGCTCGCGCAGCAGCGGCAGGCAGTGACAGGGCAATGCAGGCCGAGGCGAAAAGCGCAAGCGACCGTCTTTGAGAAATGCACTTCATGACTTCCTCCGTTTTTTGAGCCGGATAGTTCCGGCGATAAACCGAGGAACGCGCGTACCTTCGATCGAGCGAGCCAGCCGTAAGTGGACGTAACCCGTTCGAATTAAACGCCGTAAGGTTGTGAATGTTTCAGGCAAGCATCTGGAAAGGCGGAATAGTTAGGGACCTCTAAAATTAATCTCATAGCCTGTTTCACAATGAGACACATACACCTTTCGGATGAGGGGCGACCGGCCTTTCCAGCCGGCCGCGATGCTCGCAGTTGTCCCTTTATGTCAGTTGCTACCGTCATTCGGGCGGGACTTGCGCGCTTCTGTGCTGCTGGAAGAAGCCGTTTTGCCATCAGGCTGCTGGCCGAAATAAGTTCCGCCAAGATGTCCTCCGGCACTGGTATTCTCTACCTGCCGCTCTGTTCGCTTGCGGATATCGTCTGCATTGGTCTTACTCATCCTAATCTCCATCGCTTGAAAAATGGACATCTGGACAACCGATGCGGGCCAATAGGGTTCCCTAAAAGACGACCGCGACAGCTTGGCATAGTCAGCTCCTGGAACCAAAATAACAGCAAAGACTTTCCTGCCTTGGTTATGACAAAGCCGACGCTATATCCTTCCTGCGATATCCATAGGAGATTGAGATGAAAAAGATACTCGCAACCACAATCGCTACAGCCGCACTGCTTCAGACCTTCGCCATGGGCGCCAGCGCCGCGGACATGGTACGGGCAAGCCCGGCTGTCGAACCGGATGTCAGCGGGGGCGTAAAGATCGGCTACCTCAGCTGCGATATCGGCGGCGGCGTCGGCTACCTGCTCGGCTCCTCCAAACAGATCGATTGCGTCTTCCAGCCGACAAGCAATGCCGAAGCGCCGGAGCACTATAGCGGCGCATTGCGCAAATTCGGCGTCGACCTTGGTTTCACGACGCGCGGCCGCCTCCTTTGGGCTGTCTTCGCCCCGACCGCCGGCTACCATCGCGGCTCGTTGGCCGGCCTCTACCAGGGCGCAACCGCTGAAGCGACGCTGGTTGGCGGCATCGGCACCAACGTTCTCTTCGGCGGTACGTCCGGCTCGATCCATCTTCAGGTCATCAGCGTCACCGGCCAGCTCGGCATCAATGTGGCTGCAACCGGCACTTCCATGACGTTGACGCCTGGCAGCTGAGACGGCGAAAAGGCTTAAAAAACAAGGCCGGCCGCGCATTCGACTGAGGTCGCGCGGCCGGCCTTGTTGTACCGGGCGATCAGCTTCAGGTATGGCGCGGACTTCTTGAGCGGCTTCTTCGGATCGAATTCGCCGTTCTCGACGCTCTCCTCGACGTCACCGATCATACGCACTTCCTTAGCGCGCTCAAGACGCGGTCCGATCGCGATTTTCGAATAGTGAAGCTCAAGCCGATCGGCGAGCCACTGGCGGTTTTCGAAACCGCGCTTGAAGCAGACACGGCGGATCATCCGTTCCAGATCTGGCGGATATGCACGCGGCAAACATTGCCCGGCCCCAGTGATAAGCAATCCTCTATTTGTCGGGTTGCTGCAAAGTCTTGAAAAAATCCTGCGTCTGCGCGTTTGAAGCGCTCTCGTAAGCCGCCCGAAGCGAATGGTAGTTTTGCTTCCAAGCATCATCACCTGGCACGAGACCAATTCGGTTGAACTTGTATTCATCACGCGCTCGCCTGATAGCCAACTTCGCGGTGTAGGCCGACGACCACTGATCCCCAAATTTATAGATCTGCTTCACACCCTCTATAATTGCAATTGCGAGCGTTATCAGCACACCGATTACTCCGAGCGCTGCGCCCGGGATTTTTAGCGCATCCGCCGCCGCGGACCCTGCAACGAAAACCGGCGCTAAAAGAGACAGAACCATCGTGGAAACGGTCAGTCTACGATGCCACTTTCCTGCTTTTTCGATTTGCTTGCGGTAGTAGTCGAGAGATTCAGAGATGATCCGCAGAAGCCGGTCTTCTTGCTCATCGTAACCAATCTGATCTGGCGTTAGTTTCGACGCCGGCACGGCAATCGGTGATAAGATTTGCGGTTCGCTCATATTGGCCCCTCTCGTTCAATTGGCGTTCCCCTGGCTCAATAAGGAAGCGCACAATCTGAGATTTGCCAATAGAAATGACACACTTCTTCTATCGCGCGGATTGCTGCTTATCCGCGCCATCGCCCGGAACCTTTTTCGTACCAAGCTTGTTGCTAGTGCATGATCAACACAGAGCAAAAAGCCAGCAAGGGCATGATCAAGTTCGTGCTGACGATTTTCGTCATCGCGATCATTGTCGCAGTGGCGTATCTGGTGCTTTTCACGCCGGGTCAGCCCGTTCCGTAGCGCAGGGGTGGCCTATAGTGGTGCAAAACGGCTCGAACAGGATCACGCCCCAGGCAGCCACACGACCGCATGACCTTCACATCTTGTATTGACTCACAACTTAGGCGACCTTCTCATAGCCTGATTTTTTCGCGGCTAACCCGGAGGTTGATTATGAGTATCAAGTCTCTTCTTGGATCTTCGCTTCTCTCATGTACGCTTGCTCTGGCTTCCTTTGTCTCACCGGTCGCGGTTCCCCGAGTAGCGAGCGCTCAGGTTATCGTCGGCTCCGGCACCAGCCTAAACCACGGACGAGGTATATCCTGCCCTCAGGGTGCGCGGCTGCTTCGTACGCGAGGCTTTCGCGGCGTCCGTCAGGTTAATTGCCGCGGCAGGTACTTTACCTATCGCGGAGTCCGCCGCGGGGTGAGCTACGAGATCAGCATACGTCAAAGAGATGGTCGTATCGTCGACCAGCGGCGCACGAGCCAACCGCGGTAACGCTTTCATGCCGGCCACCACCAATCGCGGCTACGACGAAGCCCGCCTCGGTACGTCTGCCTGTCATGGTCCTGCCTTCTGATCGGCTGAAAATTTTCGCGTGATGTGACCCAGGGCGCTCGACATCTGCAGCAAGCAATGCAATTTTTGATTGCATTTCTGGGTGGAGGTTCGGGATGGGTGACAATTCGGCGGTGCCCCTGGCTTCAGGTGCAACGGCGCGGCGCGCTGGAAGAGCCTCTTCATCTCAGCGCGAGATGACGGTCTGTCTTTTGTCTCCTGCCATACCCTGAAGCCTTCGATGGCTCTGGCGTCGAGATTGCAAAAGCATTGCTTGCTGCTGCTGTTACCCCAAAGCGAACAGTCAAGAAAAGTGGTCTGCTAAGCTATTGAAAAGATGGCGACCCCTGCAGGACTCGAACCTGCGACCTGCTGCTTAGAAGGCAGCTGCTCTATCCAGTTGAGCTAAGGGGCCTCTGGATGCCGCCACGAACGGCACCAGCATTTCTGTTCCTGAACCTCGGACGGATCAGTGCGTCCAGGGCTGCGTGCGGGTATAGCGGAAATTATCCGGGTAAGCGACCACCTGGCGAACAGGATCCTTCGGCGGGATGACACGATATTCGACGCCGTTGCGCTTGGCGTAGGCTTCGGCGAGTTCCTGCGTTTCGAAGGTCAGCTTCACCTGCTGGCGCATGTCGCCTGAAGATGTGTAGCCCATGATCGGGTCGATCTTGCGCGGCTGCTCCTGATCGAATTCCAGCACCCAGAGGTGGGTCTTGGCCTTACCGGACTGCATTGCGGTCTTGGCCGGACGATAGATCTTAGCAGACATGACTGCGGCGCCTCCGATATGCGGGCATTTCCCGCCTTTCATAACTCGGCCAAGGGACAGGCCGCTTCCACACCGAAGATGGCAGGAAGAAGTGAATTTTGCTTATCCGCGAATCCCCGTTTTTTCAAGGGAAAAGCGCCTTTGCCACTGCAGTGACTGAGCAACGAAACCGAATGTCTCGTGGCGCGTTTATTGGATTGAGCGCTTGAGCGCAGCCCTTGTTCGCAGCCGGGTGTGGATAAGCGGGCAATCTTGTCACACGATCCGATATGTTTCGGATTGTTGCATGTTTTGATCGCTTTCTAATTGTTATGACCGGCGGAGGCGACTAGGGTGCCTACCAACCGTTGTGACACGGGTGCGAGCTATGAGAACCTCTGCAGAATTTCATGCCATCATGATCGGTGCTACCATCACTGCGTTTTTTTATGCAGTGATCAGCTATGCTCAGTATGTCGGCCTGCTTGCTCAGGGCTGAATCACGGCACGCCTGGATAGGCGTGCTTCGCGACATCGATGACATCGTCACCATCTTCCCAATTGCGAACTCGCGAGCCAAAGATCGGGCCTATACCCATAAGGCATCGGTCAGATGCGAGACTGACTCAAATTGCGGAAAATATTGGGAGAATAATGGTCGGAGTGGAGAGATTCGAACTCCCGACCCTCTGGTCCCAAACCAGATGCGCTACCAGACTGCGCTACACTCCGAGCCGTTGATGGCAGCGGGAATACACGCTTCCCCCTGCCCTAGCAACCCCATAAATCCACCGGACCCGGCAGATTTCACAGGCTTACTTCGCCTTTTTCGTTATCGTGGCGCTGACGAGGCGATCGCCGGGGCGGATATTGAGCTTGCGGGCGACGCCGGCGTTCACCTCGACCACATAGCGGACCTCCCCCATCGAATCGATGATGTCGCGGGAATAAGGCGTGGCGTCTTCCTTGATATGGGTGATCACGCCCCTGTCGTCTGCAAACAGCATGTCGAGGGGCAGGACGGTATTTTCCATCCACATGGTCACACGCCGCGATACGCCGAAATCGAAGATCATGCCGGCGTTTTCGGCCATCGACTTGCGGAACATCAGGCCGTAGGCGCGCTGCTCGCCGGTGGCGGCGATCTCCACGGTGAAGTGCAGCATCTTGCCGGCGGTCGTCTGGATGATCAGCGGTTCTTTGTCGAAGCGCATGTCCTGCTGCGCGAATGCCGGCAGGGCGGCGATGAAAAAAAGCGCCAAGAAGGCGCTTCTCATCATCTCAACAGAAAACAGGCTGCGCATCAGTGAGACCGGCCAACCGGGCTCGGAACGTCAGGATGGATCTCGGCGGCCATCAGGCCCTTCTCGCCGTCGCCGAAACGCACGAGCACCACCTGGCCGGGGCGCAGTTCGGTCAGGCCGAAGCGGCGCAGCGTTTCCATATGCACGAAGATGTCTTCCGTACCCTCACCGCGGGTCAGGAAGCCGAAGCCCTTGGTGCGGTTGAACCACTTCACCAGAGCGCGCTCGAGGCCGCTCGTTGCCGTGACCTGCACGTGGGTGCGAACCGGCGGCAGCTGCGACGGATGGACCGCAGTCGATTGATCCATGGAAAGGATCTTGAAAGCCTGGTAGCCACGTTCGCGACGCTGGATGAGCGCGACGATGCGGGTGCCCTCAAGGATGGTCTGGTAGCCATCGCGGCGCAGGCAGGTCACGTGCAGCAGTACATCCTGCATGCCATTGTCTGGTACGATGAAGCCAAAGCCCTTGGCCACGTCGAACCATTTCACCACGCCGGTGATTTCAACGAGGTCAACCGGTTCCGCCGACAACTCTTCAATGTCGGTGAAGCCATTCGATGAAATCCTGTCAGCCATGTCGCCAGCCCCTCAATACGCGTCACACTGTTACGGTTAACTGATTCTTGAAATCAAGATTAACATCTTGGTAACGGATAAGCGCAAGTCCTAGTTTTCGGTTATTCCCAACTGTACATTTTATCGAGATGACTTGCCCGAAGCTGGTGTCTGTTACTCCAGATGGGCTAGCCTAAATAGAGAGAGGAAACACAATGCGTTATCTCCACACCATGGTTCGCGTCAAAGACCTCGACGCTTCCCTCCATTTTTACACTACACTCTTCGGACTCGAGGAAATCCGCCGCCATGAGAACGAGAAGGGCCGCTTCACGCTCGTTTTCCTGGCCGCTCGCGATGATCTCGACCGCGCCCGCAGCGAGAAAGCCCCCTGTCTGGAGCTCACTTATAACTGGGACACGGAAGATTATACCGGAGGACGCAATTTCGGTCACCTCGCCTATGAGGTGGATGACATCTACGCGATCTGCCAGAAGTTGATGGATAATGGTATTACGATTAACCGCCCCCCGCGCGACGGCAACATGGCCTTCGTACGCTCGCCCGACGGCATCTCGATAGAGATCCTGCAGAAGGGCGAAAAACTGGCCCCGGCCGAACCCTGGCTTTCCATGGGCAATACCGGCGCCTGGTAAGCCGAGCCAAGCTGCGGGCAAGCTTCACAAGGCACTCTCCGGCCCAATCGTAACGGAAGCGCGCTTTCGAGCGCCTTCCGCATTCACCGGAGATTTCTCGGTTGACCAGAAACAACAAGATTGCCCCTCCGAGCCGGCAGGCTATCGGAGCTTTGTTGATCGCCGGCTCTATCCTGGCGCTTTCCGGATGCGTCTCCGACAAGAAGGCGCTTGATTCGGCCGCCGTCGCCACACCGGCTGCGGAGGGACAGCCGGCACCACGGCTTGCAGCGGCAATGCCTGCCGCATCGTCCCCCGCGCCGAAACAGCTCTATCGCGATCCGATGCTGACCAATGTTTCCGGCGTCAATCCGCAGGCAGCAGTGCAGGATCCGAATGCGGCAACGGCTGCGGCACCCGTCGATCCGTCAATGCAACAGCAGCAGCAACCGGCCAATATCGGTGGTCTGGTCATGCAGTCGACGCGAATCAACGCGCAGGCAATGAGCATCTTCTCCGATCGCCAGCCGCCGCCGCAGAACAATTCGACCTCGACGATCATCCAGCCGCAGGGTGGGAACGCCTATGCGCCACTGAACGCCGGCCCAAGATCGAGCGTGTTCAGCGCGCCGCCCGAGCCGCAACAGGGCGAGATGCTGCCACAGCAATCATCGCAGAATACCAGCACGAAGATCGCGCCCGTGCAGACCGCCTCGCTTGCCGGCGGAAACATTCCGGGATCGACCATGAATGCGCTCTACAGCGCGCCGAAGCAGAACCTGCTCAGCAGCCTTTCCGGGCTTTTGCAGAAGGCATCGCTGCCTGGGATGACGCGCGTCGCGCCAAACGGCCTGCATGTGCAGAACGACAGCGTCCAGGTCGGCTGTTTCAAGCCTGATCTCATGCGGGTCATCAAGACAGTCGAGACTCATTTCGGCAAGCCAGTCGTCGTCACATCCGGTTACCGCGACCCTCAGCACAATCGTGAAGTCGGGGGCGCCGAAGAATCGATGCACAAGAGCTGCGAAGCAGCCGACATCCAGATCGACGGCATCAGCAAATGGGATATCGCCCAATATATCCGGTCACTCCCGAACCGCGGCGGCGTCGGCACCTATTGCCATACGGATTCGGTCCACCTGGACACGGGCAATGCCCGCGACTGGAACTGGGGTTGCGGCCGCAAGAGCGCGCCGATCGCTTCGGCAAGAGCGATCTGACCTTCAACCTCTGAAAGCCTGACGTTGAGTGAAGCGGCCGGAACCCGATTCCGGCTCCCGCCGCAGCTCTTTGATTCGGCTGCAATAATCTACATTTTCCACATGCGGATACGGCCTGTCATTTTTTTGAAAAATTTCGAATTTGCCGCTTGCGGGATCGAAAGTGCCTGACTATAAGGGCGCCACCACAGCACGCGCCCTTCGTCTATCGGTTAGGACGACAGATTTTCATTCTGTAAAGAGGGGTTCGACTCCCCTAGGGCGTGCCACTTCTTCTTCCAATCCGATGTCCTATCTACCGCTTGTGGAAAGCCTTGCGCCTTCCTATTTGAGCTGAGTGCCTGCGCCCTTCGTCTATCGGTTAGGACGACAGATTCTCATTCTGTAAAGAGGGGTTCGACTCCCCTAGGGCGTACCAGAATCTCTGAGAATCCCGTGGCTGCCATCGAGCAGACCAGATGAGTCGAAGCTCTCGAGCGGCTGATGCTTCGTCTTACACGTTCCCATTCCAGCATCGGCCCGAAATTCGGAATCGATTCTCGGAAAGCCTGATGGGCGGATCGAATAGATGGAGTGTCCTTCATCCGGGCGTAAGGCGACCGGGCATTTCCAGCGCCTCCGCACGGGACTGCAGGGCCGTGTGGTTCCCACTTTTCCACAAGCCCGGAAAAAATCTGCATAATCCGGTAAAAAATTCTCATTTTGCCGCTTGCGGCGCAGAAAGGTGCTGACTATAAGGGCGCCACCACAGAGCACGCGCCCTTCGTCTATCGGTTAGGACGACAGATTTTCATTCTGTAAAGAGGGGTTCGACTCCCCTAGGGCGTGCCACTGTCTCCTTGTTATTTCCCCGTATTTTTCATAGTGTTGCCTTTGCGGGCGCAGCTACGCCTGCCATGCGAATTGATGAGGCAAATGGGGTGACATTTCCCCCATCCGGCACTGCTTTCTGTGACGCAAAGTTCGGTTTCTGGCTCCTCTCGGCGGCTTTGTCGAAAGGTCATTGTTTTCAATGGCATGACAAGCCAAGAATCATTTTCGGCATTTACCGGGGATTAGCGGTCGTCGCTTAGTTTATTGAAATATTTTTGCAGACCGCCAATCCAACAGGCCTCTCGGCGACGGGTGATTTCGGACATGAGCTATACGGACACGACCTATACTTCGTGGTTTGCGCGCATCAAAAGCGCGCTGACGGGTGCACTGGTCGGCCTTGTCCTGCTTATCGGATGTATCTGGCTGCTGATCTGGAACGAAGGGCGTGCGATCCAGACCTATCGCGCCCTCTCCGAAGGTGCGTCACAGGTGATTTCGGTCGATGGTATGGCTGTCGATCCGGCCAATGAAGGCAAGCTGGTCCATATCAGCGGGGTGGTGAAATCCGATCAGCTCCCGCAGGACAGTCAATTCGGCATCACCGCCGATGGCGCTGTGGGTCTCTCCCGCGAAGTCGAGATGTATCAGTGGGTGGAAAAGAGCGAGAGCCAGACCAAAAAGACACTGGGCGGCGGCGAGGAGACGACGACCACCTATTCCTACACGAGGGAATGGAGCCCGGATGTGGTCGATTCGAGCCGCTTCAAGCAACCGGATGACCATCAAAATCCAACCGGCATGCCTGACGGCGCTACCTTCACCGCAAATACGGCCCATGTCGGCGTCTTCTCCGTGCCTGGCAAGAACATGGCAGGCATCGGCTACTCTTCACGCCTCGCGCTCGCTGACAGCGACGTGCAGCGCATAGGAGCAGAGATTGGCGCTGGCCGGCCGGCAAAGCGAAATGCAGAGGGTGCCTATATCGGCGTGAACGAAAACCTGCCTGCCATCGGCGACCTCAGGATCAGCTATCATCGGATCGACCTGGAAACGGCAAGCGTTGTCGGCAAGCAGAATCATAGCGAACTCGTTCCCTACGAAACGACGAACCACCGCGATATCTTCCTGACCGCTGTCGGCAATGTGGATGCCAGCCGGATGTTTCAATCGGCCGAGAGTGAAAACAATATCATCACCTGGCTTGTGCGCATTGCCGGTCTCATCGGCTTGTTCATCAGCTTCAAGCTGATGTTTGGGCTCCTGCCCATTCTTGGCGACCTGATTCCATTTATCGGCACGGTCATTGGCTTGGGTACGAGCATCGCGGCCTTCGTGCTGACACTGCTGATCGGCCCTGTTGTCATCGCCATTGCCTGGTTCGCCTACAGGCCGCTGCTTGCCGTCGGCATCATCGCGGGCGGTCTATTGCTCGCCCTGGCCGTAAGCCGCCTTCGCAGAAAGGCGCCGTTGTCACAGCCGCAGCCGGCCTGATGGCCTTGGGGCGGTCACTTGGCCGGCGCGCCATCACTGATGCGCAGCTGGATCCTGCGCGAGCCCTGATAATGTTCAGCACCGAGAGAGCCTGCGACATGCAGATTGGCGCCGCGTGAGTTGAGGAGCAGGTTGCCGAGCGGAGTCTCCGCGGCCCTGAAGGCGATGCCGTCAAGGCGCGCGCCATCCATGGCTTCCAATGTCACTTTCACGTGCCGTTCGCCGACCAGACGGGAATCACGCACACGATGCGCCGGCACGGCAAAGACCGGCTGGGAATGTCCCGAGCCATAGGGGCCTGCGGTTTCCAGACGGTCGATGAGCTCAATGGTCGCGCCGCTTGCAGCGATGGCACCATCGATCTTCAGCGTTTCGTTGGCGACAAGGGCCGAGACCGTCTTCTGTGCCTTCTCGGTGAAGAAGGCGCGCAAGAGACCGAGCTTGCTACGCTCGACAGTCAGACCTGCCGCCATGGCGTGACCGCCGCCCTTGACGAGCAGTCCCTCATCGACCGCGGCGCGCACCATCCTGCCCATGTCGAAGCCATTGATCGAGCGGCCCGAGCCGGTACCCCTGCCGGATGGATCGAAGGCGATGGCGAAGGCAGGTCGCTTGAACCTTTCCTTCAGGCGCGCGGCAATAAGGCCGACAATACCGGGATGCCATTTCTCATGGGCGGTAACGATGACGGAAGCGCCCTCGCCGTCTCCGTATTCGGCAAGTGATTCGGCTTCGGCCTCCTGCAGCATGATGGCTTCCATGGCCTGACGCTCGCGGTTGAGCTCATCCAGCCGCTGGGCGATAGCTTCGGCCTCTACGGCATCATCAAGCGTCAGCAGACGGCTTCCAAGCGCTGCATCGCCGATTCGCCCGCCGGCATTGATGCGCGGGCCGATCAGGAAGCCGAAATGATAGGGCGTAGCCGGGCCAGCAAGGCCCGCCTTGCGGAATAGCGCCGCGAGGCCGGCATTGCTCTGGTGGCGCGCGGCGACTAGTCCCTTGACCACATAGGCACGGTTGAGGCCCTTGAGGGGCACGACATCGCAGACGGTTGCAAGTGCCACGATATCCAGCCACTGCAGGAGATCTATCGCGAGGATGCGCTTGTCGCCTGCCTCGCGCAGCAGGCGCAGCGTTGCGACAAGCACCATGAAGACGACGCCGGCCGCGCAAAGGTGGCCCAGACCGGAAAGATCGTCTTCGCGGTTTGGATTGACGAGGGAATGGCAAGGCGGCAGCTCATGTGTCACCTGATGGTGATCGACGACGACGACATCGATGTTGCGGTCCGCGGCAGCAGCCAGCGCCTCATGGCTGGTGGAGCCGCAATCGACCGTGACGATCAGGTTAGCGCCATTGTCGATCAGCTGATTGATGGCTGTTGGATTGGGGCCGTAACCTTCGAAGATGCGATCGGGAATGTAGATATGCGCCTTGATGCCGAAATGGGTCAGGAAACGATACATGAGTGCGGAGGATGCCGCGCCATCGACATCATAGTCGCCGAAGATCGCGACCGGCTCGCCATCACGGATCGCAGCCGCAATACGCTTGGCCGCCCTCTCGCAATCCGTCAGCTTGTAGGGATCGGGCATGAGGCTGCGGATCGTCGGATCCAGAAATTCGACGGCCTCGTCGACGGTCACACCGCGGCCGGCAAGGACGCGTGCGATCAGATCCGGTAAACCATGCATCTGCGACATGGCGAGCGCGCGGTTCTGCCCGGCCTGATCAAGGCGCGAAACCCAGCGATTGTCGAGAACCGATTTTTCGACGCCAAGGAAGGCGCGCGGTACCGGATCGACCTGATCTGCCATGCCAAACTCCGCTTTCATCATCTGCCCTTTTTACAGATGCGGGACGGATAGCAAAGCGGTTGATTTCAGGCCCTGTGGATTACCGGAAAATTGTCCAGATAACCAATCCGATAACAAACAGCTGGACGAAAACGATCGACAGCAGAATCAGCAGCGTGGCCCAATTTCGTCCCTGAGGCGGCTCGCATTCAAGGGCGGCTCCAAGCGCTGTCGGATCAAATTTCGGTGAACCCGCCCGAGGACTCTCGGGCTCGATGCGTATGTCATGCGTCTGCTTGATCTTCCTCACCCGCGACTCCAACGGCTCCCGGGATGATTATATCTATATCCGCATATCTGTTAATATAAATTTTTGTGAAGTACTTTGATTAATAACAGAAAACCCGTCCGAGTGATCCCGGACGGGCTGATCTGCTCCAATCTGGAATAAATGTCAGGATTCTTCCTTAGGACGCTCGATGCGGATTACCTGCGGCTCCCCGACGAGGTAGCCCTCTTCCTTGATCGCAGCAACTGCCTTGCGCACTGAGTCTTCCATCGTCGCGTGGGTGACGAGGATGATCGTCTGGTGGTGCGAAGGCGCCAGATGCTGCTTGGAACGCTGGACGATCGATTCCAAAGAAATCTGGTTTTCCGCCATGCGCGTGGCGACGCTGGCAAAAACGCCGGTGCGGTCGAGAACGGTCAGGCGGATGAAATAGCCGCCCTCGTGGCTCTGGATCTGTGCCTTGCGGTAAGTCTCAAGCGACTTGGCGGGATGGCCGAGAACGGGAACGCGCTGGGCGCCCGGCTGGCTCTTGGCGATGTCAGCGATATCGCCGAGCACCGAAGACGCCGTGGCATTGCCGCCTGCACCCGGGCCGACCATCAGCAACTCACCGAGGATATCGGATTCGATCGCGACGGCGTTTGTGACACCATCGACCTGAGCGATGACGGAATCGACGGGCACCATGGTCGGATGCACGCGCTGTTCGATGCCGGTCTCCGTGCGCTGAGCGACGCCGAGCAGCTTGATACGGTAGCCGAGGTCGGCGGCGGCACGGATATCCTCGATCGAGATATTGGTGATGCCTTCGAGATAGATATCATCGGCCGCGATCCTGTTGCCGAAGGCGAGCGTGGTCAGGATCGAGAGCTTATGGGCGGTGTCGTTGCCTTCGATGTCGAAGGCCGGATCGGCTTCGGCATAGCCGAGGCGCTGGGCTTCCTTCAGGCAATCGGCAAAGGACAGGCCTTCCTTCTCCATCTTGGTGAGGATGTAGTTGCAGGTGCCGTTCATGATGCCATAGACGCGCGAGATCGTGTTGCCCGTCAGCGATTCACGCAGCGCCTTGATGACCGGGATGCCACCCGCAACGGCTGCTTCGAAATTCAGAAGCGAGCCCTTTTCCTCGGCAATCGTTGCAAGCTCGACGCCGTGATAGGCAAGCAGCGCCTTGTTGGCAGTCACCACATGGAGACCACGGGAGAGAGCGGCGCGAACAGCGACGTTGGCCGCGCCTTCAGCGCCGCCGATCAGTTCAACGAAAACGTCGATATCGGCCTTCTCGGCAAGATCTTCAGGACGGTCGAACCAGGTGATGCCGGTCAGATCGATCCCACGGTCCTTCGAACGGTCACGAGCCGAAACTGCCGTAATCGTAATCGGGCGGCCGCAGGTGACTGCAAGTTCATTGCTCTTCTGCTTGATGATGCGAACAAGCGAGGCACCAACGGTACCCAAGCCCGCAATGCCGATTTTGAGGGCGTCTGCCATGGATCGATCCTGAAATGTCTGGTGAGAGACAGCCGCAAATATGCGGCTGTCTTTCTAGGTTGCAATTAACGGTGGGCGTTGAGCGAGATGACGTTGTGCATCGTCTCGTCTGCCGTCGACATGAACTTCTTGATGTTGCGTGCAGCCTGGCGGATGCGGTGTTCGTTCTCGACGAGTGCCAGACGAACGTAATCATCGCCCTGCTCGCCGAAGCCGATGCCCGGGGCAACGGCAACGTCAGCCTTCTCGACCAGAAGCTTCGAAAACTCCAGCGATCCGAGATGACGGAACTTTTCCGGAATCTTCGCCCAGGCAAACATGGTAGCGGCCGGTGGAGGCACGTCGAATCCCGCCTTGCCGAAGCTTTCAACCATGACGTCGCGGCGGCGCTTGTAGACATTGCGGACTTCCGCAATGTCGGAGCCATCGCCGTTCAGGGCATGGGTTGCGGCAACCTGGATCGGCGTGAAGGCGCCATAATCGAGGTAGGACTTCACACGCGTCAGCGCTGCAATCAGTCGCTCGTTACCGACCGCAAAGCCCATGCGCCAGCCGGGCATGGAGAAGGTCTTGGACATGGAGGTGAACTCGACGGTCACATCCATTGCCCCCGGAACCTGCAGGACCGACGGTGGCGGCTCGCCATCGAAATAGATTTCCGAATAGGCAAGATCCGACAGCACGATGATGTCGTGCTTTTTTGCGAAGGCAATGACGTCCTTGTAGAAGTCGAGGGTCGCCACGAGTGCCGTCGGGTTCGACGGATAGTTCAGGATCAGCGCCAGCGGCTTCGGGATCGAATGGCGCACGGCGCGCTCGAGCGGCGGAAAGAAGCTTTCGTCCGGCTCGACCGACATGGAACGGATCACGCCGCCGGCCATCAGGAAGCCGAAAGCATGGATTGGATAGGTCGGGTTCGGGCAGAGGATGACGTCACCCGGCGCGGTGATCGCCTGCGCCATGTTGGCAAAGCCTTCCTTGGAGCCGAGGGTCGCGACCACCTGCGTGTCGGGATTCAGCTTCACGCCGAATCGGCGCGCATAGTAGGCAGCCTGGGCGCGGCGCAGACCGGGAATGCCCTTGGAGGACGAATAACGGTGCGTGCGCGGGTCCTGGACGACTTCGCAGAGCTTGTCGACGATCGCCTGAGGGGTCGGAAGGTCGGGGTTTCCCATGCCGAGATCGATGATATCGGCCCCGCCCGCTCGCGCGCTCGCTTTCAAACGGTTGACCTGTTCGAAAACGTAAGGCGGCAAACGCCGGACTTTGTGAAACTCTTCCATCTCTTTCCCCATGGAAATGCGGCCAACGTGACCGCTGTCGAAGCTCGTTCCGTCTCCCGGCAGCTGCGATACGAGCTTCAGACTCGCAGCGCCGTATTCCTCTTCAACTTAACTGCGCGGCAAATCTTTGACGGAGAAGCCGCGCACGAAGCGCATTATCGGGAAAATTGTGTCTTCCGATCCATCCGGAAGGCTTTGCGTCCAAATCGCCTGAAAGGCAAGGCTTATTTGGTGATTTCGGAGAGCGTTTCGGCCCCGTGGTCGGCGGCCAGCTTCCGCATCTCGGCAACGCGGCGTTGATACTCCGCCTCGGAGATTGTGCCCGCCTGGCGCTTGGCACCAAGGGCGCTCAGCTGATGCTGCAACTCGGCCGCCTGTTCGTCGTTCATCTGAACGTTGGCGGCCGTCAGCGGCGCACCGAACGACGGGTAGCCGTCGGGGCTCTTGGTCAGGCCGCCTTCAACGGGTTCGCCCTTGGAAGCGGGCATCACGACTGCAGTCGGTGCTGCCATACGCTGGGCGAAGGCCTTTTTCTCCTCGGCGGTCTTGTTGCATCCGGCAAGCGCGAAGGCCATGGCCGCGGCCGCCGCGCAGATTGCTGCGGTGCGGGTGAAGGTCACGAAATGCCCAATGCCTGTCGTCGTCATGCCTGATGATCCAATCCTGCCTGCTTCGACTGTTAAATTCGTCGCAGCGACAAAGCAATAGCATGAGAGCGGGCGGGCGGAACTTGTTTTCTTCAACGCAGCAGATGTACAACGGACAAACAATGGATGCTGCCGCCGGAGGAAGTGCGTGACCGACAGCAAGCGGGAGAATGGTGCCAAGCTGGATTTCGACGCCAAGGATCTCGATCCCTATATGCTGAAGGATCCCGAGGCCATGGCGCTCAATTTCGCCCGTGCGCTCGAAAACCTCGGCAAGGCAGCTTCGGCATGGCTCGGCCCACGCGAGCGCGGCGAAATCACCGACACGGCCGTAGAACCCGTCACCGATATGGTGAAAACGCTCTCCAGGGTGACGGAATACTGGATCGCCGATCCACGCCGCACTTTCGAGGCGCAGACACAGCTGATGACCTCCTTCTTCGGCATCTGGATGCGCTCGATGCAGCGCATGCAGGGCGAGACGGTCGAACAGGAGGTCGAGCGCAAGGACAAGCGCTTCGCCGACGAGGACTGGCAGAAGAACCCCTTCTTCGAATTCTTGAAACAGGTCTATTTCGTCACTGCCGACTGGGCCGAAAAGCTGGTTGCGGAGACCGAGGGGCTCGACGAGCACACCAAGCACAAGGCCGGCTTCTACGTGAAGCAGATTACGGCGGCGCTCTCGCCCACAAATTTCGTGGTCACCAATCCCCAGGTCTATCGCGAGACGATAGCGACCAGCGGTGAAAACCTCGTCCGCGGCATGAAGATGCTGACCGAGGATATTATCGCCGGTCGCGGCGAGCTGCGGCTGCGTCAGACCGACATGACCAAATTTGCCGTTGGCCGCGATATGGCGCTGACGCCAGGCAAGGTGATCGCCCAGAACGAGATCTGCCAGATCATCCAGTACGAGCCATCGACGGAGACCGTGCTGAAGCGGCCGCTGCTGATTTGCCCGCCATGGATCAACAAGTTCTATATTCTCGACCTCAACCCGCAGAAATCCTTCATCAAATGGTGCGTGGACCAGGGACATACGGTTTTCGTGATCTCCTGGGTCAATCCGGATAGCCGCCATGCACTGAAGGATTGGACCGCTTATGCGCGGGAGGGGGTCGATTTCGCGCTGGAAACGATCGAAAAGGCGACCGGTGAAAAGGAAGTCAACGCCATCGGCTATTGCGTCGGGGGCACGCTCCTTGCCGCAACCCTCGCCCTGCACGCCAGGGAGAAGAACAAGCGCATCAAGAGCGCAACGCTCTTCACCACCCAGGTCGATTTCACCCATGCCGGCGACCTGAAGGTTTTCGTCGACGAGGAGCAACTTCAGGCGCTGGAAGCGCACATGCAGGAGCTCGGCTATCTCGATGGTTCACGCATGTCGACCGCCTTCAACATGCTCAGGGCGGGCGAGCTCATCTGGCCCTATTTCGTCAACAACTACCTGAAGGGCCAGGAGCCCCTGCCCTTCGACCTCTTGTTCTGGAATGCCGATTCGACTCGCATGGCGGCGGCGAACCATGCCTTCTACCTGCGCAACTGCTATCTGCGGAATGCGCTGACCAAGGACGAGATGATCCTCGACGGCAAGACCTTATCGCTGAAGGACATCAAGATCCCGATCTATAATCTTGCGACGCGCGAGGATCATATCGCGCCGGCAAAGTCTGTCTTCGTCGGCAGCCAGTACTTCGGTGGCAAGGTGCAGTTCGTCGTCGCAGGCTCCGGCCATATTGCCGGCGTCGTCAACCCGCCAGACAAGCACAAGTATCAGTTCTGGACGGGCGGCCCGGCCAAAGGCGATTATGACGCATGGCTCACCAAGGCGAAGGAGACGGCAGGCTCCTGGTGGCCGCACTGGCACGGATGGATCGAATCGCAAGCCGGCGAGCATGTGGCTGCCCGCAAGGTCGGAGGAGCAGCGCTCAATGCGATCGAGGAAGCTCCCGGAAGCTATGTGATGGCGCGCAGCTGAACGCGGAAAAATTTCCCGTCGCCGGCTTGCCTTCAGCGGGCTACGGCAAGTCTTTGAAAAAGAGCTTCTTCTAAAATATTGCGTCTGTTTTCGCGACAATCGAAGCAGAGCGCTTCGCCTGTAAACCAATTGGAAACCATAGTTCGTCATCCTTAAGAAACGGTCGCATGTCGCGAACAGGCCCAAATTCGGCCTTTTTGGGCAGTTAGCGGCTCCGGCAAAAATCAGTAAGCCAGTGCTGCCGGCCTGCGTAGCGCGTTTTGGAAGACGAGTAGAGTATGGCGTTTGCGGTAGGGACGTTCAATAACGTCGCCCCTTTTGGCGGATCCCCTGTTCGTTCAGGCAGATCTCGCGGTTTTCTAACCGGCATCGCAATCGCCGGATTTTTGACCTCCACGTGGCTTATCGGCACTGTCGCGACGATGCAATCGGTGTCGATGCCGTTCTCCACACAAAAGGAGATTTCCCCGGTTGCCACCGCGTTAAGGGCGACACGGGTTGCCGTCACGCATGAGCGTCTCATCCATGTGAACAAGGCTTCACGGCTTGCGGCATTCGACGCAAAGCCGGTAGTGCCTCTGACGGCGCAGTTGATCCAGTCGCATGCGCAAAGCACATCGGCTGCCTCGAATGCAAAGCTGGCGCTGGCCAAGACCAATGGCGTTGCCGTTGCCGTCGCGGAACTTCAGCCGGTAGCCGCCTCCGGGAATTCGCGCTTCAGCAAGGACGATACAATCAAGACGCCCGATGCGACCGTGGAAAACCGCTTCATTGGCGGCTGGCGCAGGTGATGCCGACCGGATCATCATTCCGTCGAAGGAAGCCGTGGCTGCGGCCGAAATGCCCGCAATGGTCGCCCTTGCCGACGCGGGTCCGCGTGTCATGCCTGTTCCGGTTGATCCGCAGCAGCTTAGCCGCGCAGTTGCTCCTGCCGCCGACAAGCCGGCGGAAATCGAAGTTGCCGAAGCGGACGGTGCACCGCCTTTCGATCTGGTTCTTGCCCCCGATGAGGATTCTGTCCCGCTGCCGATGGCGCGGCCCGACGGTCTTGTCGGCAAGCCGGCTCCTGCTTCCAAGGGCTCTCAGCGCTCTGCCGAGCCCGTGCTTGCCTATGCCAAGCCGAACTCACCAATCGAAGATGACGATGACGATGCGGTGCCGCGCTATGACAAGCCGGTCTTTACGCCGCGCGTGCGTGCCGGTGTTGCGATCTACGACATCGAAAACGCGACTGTCTACCTTCCGAACGGCGAGCGGCTGGAGGCCCATTCCGGTCTGGGCAAGATGCGCGACAACCCGCGCTACACTAATCAGAAAATGCGCGGACCGACGCCGCCACATACCTATAATCTGACGATGCGCGAATCCCTGTTCCATGGCGTGGCCGCCATTCGCCTGACGCCAGTGCAGGGTTCGGACGCAATCTTCAACCGCGTCGGCCTTCTGGCCCACACCTACATGCTCGGCAAGAACGGCGATTCCAACGGCTGCGTTTCCTTCAAGGATTACAAGCGCTTCCTGGCCGCCTACAGGCGCGGTGACATCCGGCAGCTCGTCGTCGTGCCACGGATGAACAACAAGCCGGCTTCGACACTCGCGTCGCTCTTCTCTTCGCGGACCTAAAGCTTAGCCGCGAGGAAATCCGCCAGGGAACGGCTCTCCGCAGACAGACGGAGCCGTCCTTTGACCAGGGCGAGTTCGGACGCCGGCTGCGGATCGAAGCCATCCGCGGCTCCAAGCTCACGATGCTCCGGCAGGACTGCATCCGACGGCAGCAGGCTGATGCCGAGGCCGGAAGCCACAGCAGCCTGCACACCCATCAATCCCTGGCTCGTATAGGCGATACGCCAGCGCCGCCCGCTGCGCTCGATGAAACGGATTGCTCTTTCGCGGTAGATGCAGCCGACAGGAAAGACGGCAAGCGGTACCGTCTCGTCCCGCACCGGCCGATGCATGCTTTCAACCCAGACCAATTCCTCCGTCCAGCTTGCCAGCGCGCTACCATCGCCCGGTTCACGCTTGATGAGCGCAAGATCGATTTCACCTGCCTCCAGAAGACGGCGAAGCTCGACGCTCCAGCCGCTCACCGTATCGAGCCTTATATGCGGAGAAGCCGCTGAAAAGCCCGAGAGGAGATCGATGAGCCTGCGGCCGGCAAAATCCTCGGGAACGCCGAGCCTGACGGCCTTGGGTGCGGCGGGCTTGCGCATAAGCTCCATCGCCTCTTCGGCTGTCGCCAGCAGGCGTCGAGCATAACTCAAGAGAAGCTCCCCTTCTTCGGTCGTCTGAATGCCACCCGTCGACTTGTCGCGCAGAAGAAGGGTGTGGCCGATATTGGCCTCCAGCTTCCGGACCTGCTGGCTGACGGTGGACTGAGTGAGATGAATGCGCTCGGCCGCCCGTGTGAAACCACCGGCGTCGACGACAGCCGCAAAAGTTCGGAGAAGATCGAGATCGAAGGGGAAGCTCATTCGATTTTCCACTGCCGGTTATTAGGACATTTAATTTCTCAATGAGCTGCTTTCTTGTCAATATGAGGAAAAGCATGGAGACCACCGATGACACTTCCCGGAAACCGGCCGAGCTGGCTGACCTTCGATTGCTATGGCACGCTGATTCAATGGGATGAAGGCCTGCTTGCCGCCATGAATGAGATCCTGTCGGCAAAGGGCGGCGATATCGACCAGCCAGCCTTTATCGCCGTCTATGACCGTTACGAACATGAACTCGAAGAGCAAAGGCCGCACCGATCCTTCAAACAGGTCACCGCGCTCGCGCTCGAACTGGCGATGAAGGAATTCGGCCTGCCCTTCGATGGCGCCGATGCCGACTTGTTGACTTCGTCAATCGGCCGGATGCCACCTTTCCCCGAAGTCGTTGCGACGCTCGGCAAGCTGAAAGCCGCCGGCTTCAGGCTTGCCATTATCTCCAATACCGACGACGCGATCATCGCCGGCAATGTCGCGCAGCTTGGCGGTTTCATCGACCGGGTGATCACCGCCGAGCAGGCGGAAGCCTACAAGCCGTCGCCGAAAATCTTCCGGCATGCATGGAAAACGCTCGGCATCGATATGAATGATCTCGTGCATATCTGCGCAAGCCCGCATCTTGACCTTGTCGCGGCGCGCGAACTCGGTTTTCGTGCAATCTGGGTGGATCGCGGCACCGGGCGCAAACCCCTCAGCGACTACCGCCCCAGCGAGATCGTGCCGACGCTCGACAAGGTGCCTGCCATCTTTGCAGCGAAGGGCTGGATGTAATTGACGCGACTGGAGACGAGACATGGCTCATGAATTGAACCTCGCGAAAGGGCAGCCGGCAATATTGCGCAACCTGCCGCTCGATACTGACGAGATCTGGCAGGCGCGCGTTGATCTGGCGGCGTGCCTCAGAATGGCGGCTCGGCTTGGGCTCGAGGAAGGCATTTGCAACCATTTCTCGGCCGTCGTACCCGGTCATCCCGATTTTTTCCTCGTCAACAGGCTCGGCTGGGCCTTTCAGGAAGCGACCGCCTCGTCACTGCTCATCTGCGATTTCGAAGGCAATGTCGTTGTCGGCGATGGCGTGCCCGAGGCAACCGCCTTTTTCATCCATGCCCGGCTGCACAGGATGTCGCCGCGCGTCGGAGCCGCCTTCCACACGCATATGCCGAATGCAACCGCACTCAGCATGGTCGAGGGCGATCCTTTCGTCTGGGCCGGTCAGACGGCACTGAAATTTTACGGCCGCGTTGCCGTCGACGAGAATTATAACGGGCTGGCCCTGGACGAACGCGAGGGTGACAGGATTGCCGCCGTGCTCGGCGACAAGGACATTCTATTCATGAAGAACCATGGCGTGATGGTCTGCGCGCCCAATATCGCCGAAGCCTGGGACGATCTCTATTATCTGGAGCGGGCAGCCGAGGTTCAGCTCAAGGCGATGAGCACCGGTCGGCGGCTCATCCCGGTTTCGACAGACATCGCCGAGCAGGCTGCCCGACAGATGCGCGAAGGCGATCCGGAAAGTGCACGGCTGCATCTCGAAAGCGTCAGGCGCGTTCTCGACCGCCAAGCGCCGGAATACCGGAACTAAGCGCCGTTACTTCAGCCAGGCGCCGATGCGTTCTATCGCCTCGGCGATTTCAGCCTGCGAGCCGGCATAGGACATGCGCAGCGTGCGCGGTCCTTCGACCGGGTCGAAATCGAGGCCGGGCGTGGCAGCGACATTGATCTCGGCCAGCATGCGACGGGCGAAATCCATGCTGTCATTGGTGAAGCGCGAGACATCGACATAGGCGTAGAAAGCGCCGTCCATCGGGGAGGCCGGCGCTAAGCCGATCTTCGGCAGCCGGTCGAGCAGCAGTTCGCGGTTTGCCGCGTAGCTTGCCTTGACGCAATCCAATTCTTCGTTGGCGCCAAGAGCAGCAGTAGCAGCGATCTGGGAAAGTTCCGGCGGCGAGATATAGAGGCTCTGGGCCACGCGTTCGATCGGACGCACCAGCCGCTCGGGCAGCACCATCCAGCCAATACGCCAGCCGGTCATGCAATAATATTTGGAGAAGGAATTGATGACGATTGCCTCGTCCGTCAGTTCCAGCGCGCTCGTCTCTTCTCCTGCAAAGGTCAGGCCGTGATAGATTTCGTCGGAGATGAAGGCGATGTCATTGGCATCGCAATAGGCGGCAAGCGCCTTCAGGCCTTCGCGGCCGGTCACAGTGCCGGTTGGATTAGCAGGACTTGCCAACAGCACGCCCTTCAGTTTCACGCCCTTTTCCAGCTGGATCGCTTCGAGGCTTTCGGGCGTCAGCGTGAAATGCGTGTCCGCCGTGACCGGCACTTCGACAACGTCGAGGCCGAGAGCGCCGAGGATGTTGCGGTAGGCCGGGTAGCCTGGCCGGGCGATTGCGACCGTGTCGCCGGCATCAAAGAGCGACAGGAAGGCGAGATTGAAGGCGGCCGATGAGCCGGTCGTGACGGCAATGCGGGCGGGATCGATCTCCAGGCCATGGCGGTTGCGATAATGCGAGGCGAGCCCCTGCTTCAACCGCGCCGTGCCAAGCGCATCCGTATAGCCGATGCGCCCTTCGGCAAGTGCCGCGCGGGAAGCATCGAGTGCGGCCTTGGGCGCCGGATGGGAGGGCTGGCCGACGGCCATGGAAATGACGGGGTGGCCGCTCGCACGTCGTTTCGTCGCTTCGGCGAGAACATCCATTGCATGGAACGGTTCGACTTCGCTGCGTTTCGAGATGGAAAACACGATCACTTCCTGCCTGGCTTCAGATGACGGCCAGACAATTGCCGCAATAATCGGCTCATCACAATCCCGCGAGGGCTTGGATCGGAGGAAAATTCCTGTTTGATGGCGGCCCGACGCGCCGTAATTTGATGCGGACGCATCCAAGCCCATTAACCCGGCAATGGTAATTTCGCTTCGAAAACCCATCAGCCGACGACGAGGATACCATGGCCTTCTTCTCCAAAACGCTCACCGCACTGGCGCTTGCAGCCTCCATCGCCCTTCCGGCTCAGGCATTTGCATTCGACGACCAGCAGAAGAAGGAACTCGGCGAATTCATCAAGCAGTATCTGATCGAAAATCCTGAGATCATGCTCGACGTGCAGGATGCGCTGCAGAAGAAGCAGCAGATGGCCCAGCAGGTGAAGGCCACCATGGCCATCGAGAACAATACCGACGGCATCTTCGATTCCAAGAATGACGTAACACTCGGCAACCCGAAGGGCGATGTCACCGTCGTCGAGTTCTTCGACTACAACTGTACCTATTGCCGCCACGCCCTGCCCGACATGCAGGCGCTCCTGAAGAAGGACAAGAATGTCCGTTTCGTGCTGAAGGAATTCCCGATCCTGGGGCCGGATTCGGTTGCCGCGCACCGCGTTGCGGATGCCTTCCGCCGGATTGCGCCGGAAAAGTACAGCGATTTCCACGTCGCTCTGCTCGGCAGTGACGGCCGCGCCTCCGAGGACACTGCAATCCAGGTCGCCTCTTCCCTTGGTGTCAGCGAAGACAAGATCCGCGCGGAGATGAAAAAAAGCCCGAACGACGATATCGTGCAGGCGACCTATCAGCTCGCCGCCAATCTCGGCATCAGCGGTACGCCGTCCTATGTGATCGGCAATGAAATGGTGCCCGGCGCCGTCGGCATCGACGATCTTGAGGCCAAGGTGAAGAACATGCGGGCCTGCGGCAAGACGAGCTGCTGACGCACCGCCCATCAAATCGCCTAAATCGAAGTGCTTCAGCCATGTGGACAAACATGGCGCGGCGCCCCCTGCCGATTCCGTAAGGGCTTTCAATAAGTCCGCGTGGAGTCTATAGGTGGCGCTCGCGCATTCCCGTGCCTTTGTCACCGAGAGGCTGGCATCGGACGCGAGGAATACACTGAACCGCGTACGGTTGCTTGATCCACCGAGGTCCAGAGCCGGTGCGCCAAACGGAACATTCGATGACGAAAACGATTTTTGTCCTGAACGGGCCCAACCTGAATATGCTGGGCAAGCGAGAACCTGGCATCTATGGTGGCAAGACTCTCAAGGACATCGAGGCGGACTGCAAGGCTGCGGGCCGCGAACTCGGGTTCGACATCGACTTCCGTCAAAGCAATCACGAAGGCATGCTGGTGGACTGGTTCCACGAGGCGGATGAAAAGGCCGCCGGCGTCGCCATCAATGCAGGCGCCTATACGCATACGTCGGTCGCGCTGCACGATGCGATCCGTGCCATTTCCATTCCCGTCATCGAGCTCCACATATCCAACGTGCATGCACGGGAAGAATTCCGCCACAAGTCGATGATCGCGCCTGCATGCAAGGGCGTGATCTGCGGCTTCGGGCCTCACAGCTACATCCTGGCGCTGCACGCGCTGAAGAACATCACGGCATAAGAAGAAGACAGGGCTACACTCATGGCTGAAAAGAAATCCGGTATCGATCAGGCGCTGATCCGCGATCTCGCAAACATCCTCAAGGACACGGATCTGACCGAGATCGAAGTCGAGCAGGAAGATCTGCGTATCCGCGTTTCGCGCGCAGGCACGCCCCAGTATATCCAGGCGCCGATCGGCGCTCCCGCCTATGCGGCGCCAGCTGCTGCAGCCCCGGTCGCGGCTGCCGCAGTTGCGGCTCCGGCGGCAGTCGGACGTAACCCGGCCAATACCGTCAACGCGCCGATGGTCGGCACGGTCTACATGGCTCCGGCCCCGGGCGCGCGCGCGTTCATCGAACTCGGCGCCACCGTCAAGGAAGGCCAGACGCTGCTCATTATCGAAGCGATGAAGACGATGAACCAGATCCCTTCGCCCAAGTCCGGCAAGGTCACGGAGATCCTCGTCGAAGACGGTTCGCCCGTCGAATACGGCCAGCCACTCGTCGTCATCGAATAAGGCTTTGCCAATGATCTCGAAGATCCTCATAGCCAATCGCGGCGAGATCGCCCTTCGCGTGCTGCGCGCCTGCAAGGAACTCGGCATTGCAAGCGTTGCCGTGCATTCGACGGCAGACGCCGACGCCATGCATGTTCGCCTCGCTGACGAGAGTGTGTGCATCGGCCCGCCGCCGTCGCGTGAGAGCTATCTCAACATCCATCAGATCGTCGCGGCCTGCGAGATCACTGGCGCTGACGCCGTGCATCCAGGCTATGGCTTCCTGTCGGAAAACGCCAAATTCGCCGATATCCTCGAAGCCCACGGCATCACCTTCATCGGCCCGACGGCGGAGCATATCCGCATCATGGGCGACAAGATCACCGCCAAGACGACGGCGCAGGAGCTCGGCATTCCCGTCGTTCCCGGTTCCGACGGCGAGGTTAAGACCGAAGAGGATGCGCTGAAGACGGCTGCCTATATCGGCTATCCGGTGCTGATCAAGGCAACGGCCGGCGGTGGCGGACGCGGCATGAAGGTTGCCAAGACCGAAGCCGATCTGATCGAGGCCTGGTCGACGGCCCGCACCGAGGCCGCCGCTGCCTTCGGCAACGACGCCGTCTACATGGAAAAGTACCTCGAAAAGCCGCGCCATATCGAAATCCAGGTATTCGGCGATGGCGAGGGCAATGCGGTCCATCTCGGCGAACGCGACTGCTCGCTGCAGCGTCGCCACCAGAAGGTCTGGGAAGAAGCCAACTCTCCGGCGCTCAACGTCGAACAGCGCATGAAGATCGGCCAGGTCTGCGCCGACGCGATGAAGAAGCTGAAATACCGTGGCGCCGGCACGATCGAGTTCCTCTACGAA
The DNA here is from genome assembly GCA_039725955.1 of Sinorhizobium sp. B11. Taxonomy (NCBI): domain Bacteria; kingdom Pseudomonadati; phylum Pseudomonadota; class Alphaproteobacteria; order Hyphomicrobiales; family Rhizobiaceae; genus Sinorhizobium; species Sinorhizobium sp. B11. Next base: position 1,645,086 of record CP091034.1, on the reverse strand, counting down.
AATGGCGAGTTCTATTTCATCGAAATGAACACCCGCCTGCAGGTGGAGCATCCGGTCACCGAAGCCATCACCGGCATCGACCTCGTGCATGAGCAGATCCGCGTCGCCTCCGGCGGCGGTCTGTCGGTCACGCAGGACGAGGTGCATTTCCAGGGTCATGCCATCGAATGCCGCATCAACGCGGAGGACGCGCGCACCTTCGTGCCCTCCCCCGGCACGATCACGCATTTCCATGCACCGGGTGGTCTTGGCGTGCGCATCGATTCCGGCGCCTATCAGGGCTACAAGATCCCGCCTTACTACGACAGCCTGATCGGCAAGCTGATTGTCCATGGCCGGACGCGTGTCGAATGCATGATGCGCCTGCGCCGTGCGCTCGATGAATTTGTCGTTGACGGCATCAAGACAACGCTGCCACTGTTCCAGGATCTCGTTTCCAACCAGGATATCGCCAATGGCGACTATGATATCCATTGGCTGGAAAAGTATCTCGCCAACAGCAAGCCGGCAGCATAGGACAGAATGGCAGGAGCGCGCAGGAAATCGCCAGGTATTACCCCGGAGATCCTCCTGCGCGCCTATTCGATCGGCCTCTTCCCCATGGCCGAATCTGCCGATGATCCGGAGATCTTCTGGGTCGAACCTGATGTCCGCGGCGTCCTGCCGCTCGACGACCGTTTCCACGTTTCCAAAAGTCTTCGAAAGACGATCCGGCAAAAGCCCTTCGAGATCCGCTTCAACAGCGCCTTCGATGCCGTGATGACCGCTTGCGCGCAAGAGACGACCGATCGTCCGAGCACCTGGATCAACGAGACGATCCGAACGCTCTATTCCGCCCTGCACGGCATGGGCCATGCCCATTCCGTAGAAGCCTGGGATGGCGATGAACTCGTCGGAGGTCTCTATGGCGTATCGCTCGGTTCCGCCTTCTTCGGGGAAAGCATGTTCTCGCGGCGCACCGATGCTTCGAAGATCTGTCTCGTACATCTGGTGGAACGTTTGCGGCAGAAACACTTCACGCTGCTCGATACTCAGTTCACCACAGAGCATCTGAAGACGTTCGGGGCGCTCGACGTGCCAAAGGCGGATTATGCGCTGCTGCTCGCCGATGCGATGGAATCACCACATCTGCTGTTTTAAGGTTGAAATTTTCATCCCTGCGTTGATTTTTTGACCGATTCAATTAAGGTCGAAATACAACGGAGGATGGAATTTTGAAGCGATATATTGCGGCTGCAATCCTGCTCGCGCTCGCTGCCGGAGCAGCAGATGCGCGCCCCTATCAGGAAATGTTTTCGAACAGGACTGACTTCTCCGATGAAGAGAAGTCGCTTCTGGAGAAGCTCGATTTCCAGCAAGGGGCAATCAAGCTGCCGACTGCGAAGGCGACGTTGAACGTACCTGAAGGGTTTTATTTTCTAAGCCCCGAAGATACGAAAACCGTGCTTGTCGACATCTGGGGAAACCCTCCGGGAGCAGCGGCTGACGCACTGGGCATGCTATTTCCTGCGCAATACTCCCCGACTGATGCCGGGTCATGGGGTTCGGTCGTCGAATACAGCGCGGATGGCTATGTATCGGACGCCGACGCAGCGACGATCGACTATGATGACCTGCTGCAGAACATCAAGGACTCCATTTCGGAGAGCAATACCGAGCGACAGAAGCAGGGCTTTCCGACTGTGACACTCGTCGGCTGGGCTTCTGCCCCGCATTATGATCAATCCGCACACGCCCTGCACTGGGCGCGCGACCTGCTGTTCAACGAGAATGGAAACACGCAGCATACACTGAACTATTCCGTGCGCACGCTAGGCCGTGAGGGGGTCTTTCAATTCGACTTCGTTGCCGGTCTCGAGCAGCTGAAGGAAATCGAGACCGCCGTCCCGACCGTGACCAAGCTGGTACAGTTCGACAAGGGAATGGCCTACGGCGATCACGTGGATGGCGACAAGATCGCTGCCTATGGGATGGCAGGCATGATCGCTGCAGGTGCTGGCGCCAAGGTTGCCGCCAAGATCGGGCTGCTGGCTATCGCCGCCGCCGTGCTGAAGAAGGCTTGGATCCTCGTCTTCGTGGTATTTGGCGGGGCGTTCAGCTTTGTGAAGAAGCTCTTCACGGGCAACAAAACGCCAAACGCATAGCGACCAGCATCAACAGGCGTGTCGCATCGAACCGATTGTATGCGACACGCATCCGGCGCCGCCATCGTCTTGCTGTAGATCGTATCTCGCAGCCGAAAGTCTGGCCGATCAGGTGCACGCTTTTACTTAGCGCCGGCGCTGTCCGGTGGCGGGACGTCGGAGTTCTGCTTGCAGTCCTTCAGCCAGACGTCATAGATCGGATGCTCGACGGCATTGAGGCCCGGGCTGTCGGCAAACATCCAGCCGGTGAAGATGCGGCGGATCTTGCGATCCAGTGTGATCTCGTCAACTTCGACGAAACCATCGATCTTCTGGGCTTCCGACTGGTCGCGCGAATAGCAGGCCTTCGGCGTCACCTGCAGGGCACCGAACTGGACCGTTTCGTTGACATAGACGTCAAACGTGGTGATGCGACCGGTGATCTTGTCGAGGCCGGAGAAGACAGCGACTGGATTGTCGATGCGGGCGGCCTGTGCCTGATTGGAAAGAAGCCCGGCGGAGAGCGCCAACAGCGATACAGCTCCCGCAGCCGGCAGGACCATGTTTCGCAGGGAAAGCTTCATACTACCCGTCTCCAGCACGTATCAGGTTCATGGCCGCAGCGATTGCGGCCAACCTGCGGGTAAAGGTCAATTGTGGCCAAAGCGCGGGGTGAAACCCGCCATCGGATGCCTTGATCTCAGTTACCGGGCGTCCAGGCGTCGTAGTCACCCGTCACGCGCGGACGCTCACCAGCAACGGACAGCGAGCCTGGCGGACGATAGGCCTGCGGCGAACCGGTCGGGTTGGCGCGATGCGGTTTCTGCCATTCCTTGGCGACGTAGGTTTCCTTGGACGGAGGAACATCAGTGCGGTGATGCATCCAGCCGTGCCAGCCCGGAGGAATGGCGGAGGCTTCGGCGTAACCGCTGTAGATCACCCAGCGCTTCGGCAGACCGTAGGAGGAAAGACCGCCTTCGTAATAGACATTGCCCAACTCGTCTTCACCAACCCGCTTGAAGCCACGAAGGGCAAACAGCGTGCCGAAGGTGTAATTGTTCCACCAGGTGAAGGTGTGCAGCAGGAACTTGATCATGTCTTTTCCTCGTGGCCGCAGGACGCGGACGAAAGCAGATAGGCTTTTTCGCTTATGCCGCCGCCAAGCCCAATTGTCCAGTGATTCCGACCGAAAACGCGGTCATTTCAGAGCCATCTTGAAACCGAGATGCGACGGCTTGAAGCCCAGCCTTTCATAGAAACGATGGGCATCCTTGCGCACCGCATTCGATGTCAGCTGGACGAGCCTGACACCGCGACTTTTCGCCTCGGCAACGGCAAATTCGATCATCCGCGCACCGATCCCCTGCCCGCGCAAATCGGCGCGCGTCTGCACCGCTTCGACAATCATGGCAGATGCGCCGCGTGCGTTAAGCGAGGTGGTGATCATCGTCTGGAAGGTGCCGACGACTTCAGCGTCCCATTCGGCAACATAAAGCGTCTGGGTGGAGGATGCCGCAATCGTCGCAAAGGCCCGGACGTAATCGGGATAGGCCTCAGGATCAATCGTGTCACCATGGCCGCCAAGCGGATCGGCGGCAAACATGGCGATCAATACCGGCAGATCGGCTTCACGTGCTTCGCGGATGATAATCTCGCCGGATGCCATCAGTGGAACTCGAGCGCTTTCTCGAAAACCAGCGTGGGAATGCCGGACTGGCCGGGGCCGGTATTCTCGTTGCGGCCAGCTTCGACAAAGCCGAGCCGGGCATAGAAATGGATGGCTTCGTGGTTCTGAACCTCGACCTCCAGCCGCATGATCTCCGCGTCCGGGAAGCAGGTTTCGAGCTCCGCGAAGATATCGCGGCCGATGCCTTGGCGCTGCAGATCCGGCTTCACGTAGAGAAGGTGCAGCATCACGGTTTTCGTCATCTCGGACGACATCGCTGCGTAACCCATGCCGCCAATATTCCTGCCATCATCGGCCACGAGGAATTCGGCGTTCTTTTTCGTCAGCCGCGCCTTCAGCGCGGTCGGCGAAAAGAGGTTGGTGATCAGCTCATCGACCTTTGTGACGCCGTGACTGGCGTCATAGGCACTATGGAAGCTCTCGACCAGAAGGGCGCGAACCTTCTCCAGATCGCGCTCGCCAGCCGTTCGGACAAAATAGACCAAGACCTTCTCCTTGCGGCATCGGTCTTCCGAAAACCGCTTCTGACCGTTCAGCCTGCAGCACCGGTCCGAAAATCGGAAACGATTCTCGGAAGACCTATGCGTAGCTTCAAAGAATTAGAGCGTCCTTTGTGCGTCCGAATGGACGCACAACGCTCCAGCCTTCGGCTTATTCTTCCTCGATACCAAGCTTGGCCTTGACGAGGGCCTGAACGGCCTGCGGATTGGCCTTGCCGCCGGTCGACTTCATGACCTGACCGACGAACCAGCCGGCAAGCGTCGGCTTTGCCTTGACCTTGGCGACCTGGTCCGGGTTGGCGGCGATAATCTCGTCGACAGCCTTCTCGATGGCGCCGGTATCCGTCACCTGCTTCAGGCCGCGGCTTTCGACGATCTCGGCGGGGTCGCCACCTTCGTTGAGGATGATTTCGAAAACATCCTTGGCGATCTTGCCGGAAATGGTCTCTGCCTTGATGAGGTCGATGATGCCGCCGAGCTGTGCCGGAGAGACCGGCGTTTCCTCGATATCCTTGCCGGTGCGGTTCAGGGCACCGAGCAGATCGTTGATGACCCAGTTGGCGGCCGCCTTGCCGTCACGGCCTTCGGCAACGGCCTCGAAATAGTCGGCAATCGCCTTTTCCGAGACAAGCACGGAGGCATCGTAGATAGAGAGACCCAGCTCGCGGACGAAACGCTCCTTCTTGTCGTCGGGCAGTTCCGGCAGATGCTGGGCAAGCTCGCGGACGAAGGCGTCGTCGAATTCGAGCGGCAGCAGATCCGGATCGGGGAAGTAGCGATAGTCATGCGCATCTTCCTTGGTGCGCATCGACCGCGTCTCGCCCTTGTTCGGGTCGAACAGGCGGGTTTCCTGATCGATCGAACCGCCATCTTCCAGGATGCCGATCTGGCGGCGGGCTTCGTATTCGATCGCCTGGCCGATGAAGCGGATGGAGTTGACGTTCTTGATTTCGCAGCGCGTGCCAAAGGCTTCGCCCGGGCGGCGCACGGAGACGTTGACGTCTGCGCGCATGGAGCCTTCATCCATATTGCCGTCGCAGGTGCCGAGGTAGCGCACGATCGAGCGCAGCTTCGTCATGTAGGCCTTGGCCTCATCCGACGTGCGCATGTCCGGCTTGGAGACGATTTCCATCAACGCCACGCCGGAACGGTTCAGATCGACATAAGACATCGTCGGATGCTGGTCGTGCATCGACTTGCCGGCATCCTGCTCCAGGTGCAGGCGCTCGATGCCGATCTCGATATCCTCGAACTGGCCCTGACGATCGGGGCCGAGCGAGATAACGATCTTGCCCTCGCCGACAATCGGATCCTTGAACTGCGAGATCTGGTAGCCCTGCGGCAGGTCCGGATAAAAGTAGTTCTTGCGGTCGAAGATAGAGCGCTTATTGATCTGAGCCTTCAGGCCAAGACCGGTGCGCACCGCCTGCTTGACGCATTCCTCGTTGATGACGGGCAGCATGCCGGGCATGGCGGCATCGACGAGCGAGACGTTCGAATTCTGCGGCTTGCCGAATTCCGTCGACGCACCGGAAAAAAGCTTGGAGTTGGAGAGCACCTGAGCATGGACTTCCATGCCGATGATGACTTCCCAATCGCCAGTGGCGCCGGGGATATAACGTTTCGGATCAGGCGTGCGAACGTCGACAAGGGTCATTGGATGCTCTTTAAAGGCTGTTCTTTTCATCTGGTGAGGTAAAGGAAATGGCCTGCCGGTGCAAGGCTTTCAGTGCCTCGACAAGGGTCTAGAAACCGGGACCGTAACCTTCCGGCTCCTGCGGGCCGAGATGTTTGCTGAGACCGACGGAGGGCACGTCGCGGTCGAGCTTCGGATTATAGGCGACAGAAAGCCAGTGGATGGCGTAGCCATGCTTCTGGAAGAAGGAGATCGCCTCGGTATTTCCCGAATGGGTCTGCATCGCCGCCTCCTCGAAGCCCTGCTCGAAAATGTCGGCTTCGATATGTTCGAGAAGTGCCGTGCCCAACCCCTGGCGGTTGAAGCTCGGATCGATCCAGAAGTCGGAAATGGTCTCGTCCAGCCCCTCGCGCGCCGCCCAGCCGGCAACCTGCCCGTTCTGCTCGACGACCGTAATGGTGAGCCAGTTATTGTCCACGAAAGTCCGGAAGGCGTTGCGGGCGCCATCCGTCATTGCGTCCGATTCGCCGATCAATGCCATCGCTCTTTGCCAGGCTCTCAAGCCGATTTCGCTCAAGAGTTCCGTTTCGCCTTCGCGGGCATTGCGAATGTGGATCAATGGCACCTCCGCGCTAGAGTACGAAGTAGACCATTGAGTCGGGCAATTTTCCAGTGCCTCCAATGAGATAAACAGCCAAACCGGGTTTATCCGCCACTTTCTGCAGGTTGCCTTCGCTTGACCAAATTGTGGTTATTGATAGAAAGCACGTCAGGGTATTTCCGCTTTTCTGCGAAACACGGAAATGCCCTATCTCTTTCCACACGCAATTCCGGACGCAAACCGCTGAACGCTTTTGCTGGAATTGCCTAAGAGGTGTTTATGTCTAACCTGTCTGAGACCCGGTAAAGGCCCTGCCCGCAAGCACAGCCTCGCGCGCATGGGCCCGAAAAACGAAGCCGCGGCGTATCGGATAAGCCCGAGCGCCAGATCGTTTTCATGCGCCTTCATGAAGGCGCGTTTCCGGATCAACAGCAATGGACATCTCGCGCACAGAACAGCGCATCCTGCACCTTATGGCCCAAGGCGGCCGCATCGAAATTACCCGCAATGACAACAGAAAGATCGAAACGGTGAGTTGCTTCACCCGCGACGGCTGGGTCTATCCTGGCTTCGGCATGGAGCTTTTCCGCAAACTGAAGCGGCTGAAGGCAATCAAGTCTTCAGCCGGTCAGCCATACCGGATCACCGAACGGGGGCTGAAGCTCGTCAGGGCACAGGTCGATAACAGATAGGACTGACAAAAGCCGGGCCGCGCGACGAGGTCTTCGCGCGGCCAGGACGGTTTCAAAGCTTTTCCGAAAGCTCTGCGCGCGTCGCCGTCCACTCGTCGGCGATCGTGCCGGCGCCGATCACCTTGCCGGCACGGCGATACCAGTAGCCTGCATTCCAGTCGTCACCTTCGACACGGTGACAAAGTGCATGCCCCCAGTCGAAGGGCTGTTCGCCCTCGTGGTTCTGGCAGATCTCATGAACTGCCTCCCACTCCGGCCCCATTTTGAAGCCTTTGGCAGCGAGGCGATCAAAGGCCTCGATCAACCGCGTAAGATCCTGTTTCGGCATGAGGCCCTCCCTGCAGAGTCGTCCCTCTATAGCAGGCGCCGCCTCAAAAACCGAGACGGCGCCTGCTTTTCCTCAATCGCGGAGATTGATGATGTCGTTCATCAATCCGCCCGTACCGTTGTGGACGGTTAGGTGACCAACCTTGCCGGCAATGGTTTCCAGGACTTCAAGCTCCTTCAGACACAGCATGACCGGGTTTTCAGCCATGACCTTCGCCGGTCCGACTCAACTGATCCTCAAATGCATCGGCAAAAGAGAAACGCCGACCATCTTGTGGCCGGCGTCTGCATTCTTTCGGATCGTTGGGCCATCACCACCATTTGGCGGCAGTGAACTTGCCTGCGGCCTGCTCGATGACATGAGCGGTCTTGAAGAGGGTTTCCTCGTCGAAGGCCTTGCCGATGAGCTGCAGGCCGAGCGGCAGGCCCTTGTGATCGAGGCCGGCGGGAACGGCGATGCCCGGCAGACCGGCCATGTTGACCGTCACCGTGAAGATGTCGTTGAGGTACATCTTGACCGGATCGGATGCGAGGTCCTCGTCGGCAACGCCGAAGGCCGATGACGGGGTTGCGGGCGTCAGAATGGCATCGACGCCGGCATCGAAGGCAAGTTCGAAATCGCGCTTGATCAGCGTGCGGACCTTCTGGGCGCGCAGGTAATAGGCGTCGTAGTAACCGGCCGACAGAACATAGGTGCCGATCATGATGCGGCGCTTGACTTCCTGGCCGAAGCCGGCAGCGCGCGTCTTCTCGTACATATCGACGATATCCTTGCCGTCGACCCGCAACCCGTAGCGCACGCCGTCATAACGGGCGAGGTTCGAAGAGGCTTCGGCGGGAGCCACGATATAATAGGCCGGAAGAGCGTATTTCGTGTGCGGCAGAGAGATGTTGACGATCTCGGCACCGGCATCCTTCAGCCAGGCGATACCCTGCTGCCAGATGGATTCGATCTCTTCCGGCATGCCGTCGACGCGGTATTCGTTCGGAATACCGATCTTCATGCCCTTCAGCGACTGGCCGATGGCGGCTTCGTAATCCGGAACCGGCAGGTCGACGGAGGTCGTGTCCTTGGCATCGACGCTCGCCATCGACTTCAACAGGATTGCGGCATCGCGCACGTCTCGGGCGATCGGGCCGGCCTGATCGAGCGAGGACGCGAAGGCAACCGTGCCCCAGCGCGAGCAGCGGCCATAGGTCGGCTTGATGCCGACGGTGCCTGTGAAGGCAGCCGGCTGACGGATCGAGCCGCCTGTGTCGGTTGCAGTGGCGCCTGCGCAAAGATGGGCGGCAACGGCTGCAGCCGAACCACCGGAAGAGCCGCCCGGAACGAGCTGCTGATTGGAGCCGGCGGCGCGCCAGGGGTTGATGACCGCGCCATAGTGCGAGGTTTCGTTGGAAGAGCCCATCGCGAACTCGTCCATGTTCAGCTTGCCGAGCATGACCGCACCGTCATCCCAGAGGTTCCTGGTCACGGTCGATTCATAACGGGGCTCGAAACCGTCGAGAATGTGGCTGCAAGCCTGGGTATGCACACCGACGGTGGCGAACAGGTCCTTGATGCCGAGCGGGATACCTTCGAGATCGCCTGCCTTGCCGGCGGCGATCCGCTCGTCGGAATTCTTCGCCATAAGACGGGCGAGATCCGGCGTGACCTTGATGTAAGCGTTAAGATGGCCATTGGCCGCATCGATCGCCGAGATATAGGCCTCGGTAAGTTCGGTCGCGGTGATTTCCTTGGCGCGCAGCTTGCGGCGGGCTTCGGCAATGGTCAGGCTGGTGAGTTCGCTCATCGTGTTTTCGCTTCAGATCTAAAAATGGCAACAGGGTCGGAAAGAGGCGGATAAAGCGCCTTATTCGACGACTTTCGGCACCAGGAAGAAATTGTGGTCGGTGATCGGCGCATTGGCAACGACGTCCTCAGCCTTGTTGCCGTCGTTGACGACATCCGTGCGCTTCTTCATGTCCATCGGCGTTACCGATGTCATGGCCTCGACGCCGTCGACATTGACTTCGGAGAGCTGCTCGACAAAGCCGAGGATACCATTCAATTCGCCGACCATGCGATTTGCCTCTTCTTCCGAGACGGCAATACGGGCAAGGCGCGCAACGCGCTTAACGGTGGCGAGGTCAACGGACATGGCATTCTCCGGATAGGAATTTTCCTATCGCTATAAAGACCATGTCCGTCCTGTGCAACGGGTTTGCCTTTTGGGCAATGCAGAATTCCTGCCCTCAAACACCGCGGGATTTGAGGGCTAGCGCGTCAGAGCGACAGGCTTTCGCCGGGCTTCGGCGCCTTCACTTGCGTCTTGGAGGCTTCCATGCCGGCGATGAATTTTTCCGGCGTCTGGTCGATGATCGGGAAGGTGCCGTAGTGGCAGGGAATAGCCGTCTTGAAGTTGAAGTAGCGCTGGCAGGCAAGAGCGGCCACCGCGCCGCCCATGGTGAAGCGATCTCCGATCGGCACAATACCGATATCGGGCTGATGCAGTTCGTTGATCAGCGCCATATCCGAAAAAATGTCCGTGTCGCCCATGTGGAGGAGGCTCGGCTCATCGTCGAAATGCAGCATGAGGCCGTTCGCGTTGCCGAGCGAATGGGAAACGCCGTCTTCCGTCATCTGGGCCGAAGAATGCAGCGCGTTGGTGAAGGTGGCGGTGAAGCTGCCGAGCGAAACCGTGCCACCGGTATTGCCCATTTCGAGCTTTTCAACGCCCTTGGCCCCGAGCCATGAAGCAAGATCGGCATTGGCGAGAACGACGGCGCCCGTTTCCTTGGCGATCGCTACGGTATCACCGACATGGTCGCCGTGGCCGTGGGTCAGCAGGATATGGGTAATGCCGTTGGTCACATTCTTGATATCCTGGCCCTCGAAGGACGAATTATAGCTCAGGAAGGGATCGATCAGGATTTTGGCGGCTTTCGTCTCGATACGGAAAGCGGAATGGCCGAGCCAGATGATCTTCATGAAAAGTCTCCTTAATCACATGTTACAAAAGCGATTTCCGGGACCAGAATGGTTTAACGTGGTTCCGGTTCGGAAAACCGTTTCGCACTTTTTCTGGAATTGCTCTAAGGACATAGCCGATATGGCCGCAAAGAAAAGCGGCGGGAACTTCAACTTCTCTTGACAGGATGACATGGCAATGACGGTGCTGACGATCGAGGAACTGGCCGGAATACTCGCCCCTGGGCAGGCGATCGCCGGCCTCGATCTCGGCACCAAGACGATCGGCCTTGCCATGTCCGATCTCGGACGCCGCTTTGCGACGCCGCGTCCCGTCCTCAGGCGCGAGAAGTTCTCCATCGATGCCGAGGTCTTGCTGGGTTTTGCTGCAAAGGAAAAGGTCACAGCCTTTGTCATCGGCCTGCCGATGAACATGGACGGATCAGCGGGGCCGCGCGTGCAGGCGACGCGGGCCTTCGTGCGCAACATGGAGCAGAAGACCGCCACACCCTTCGTTTACTGGGATGAGCGACTATCGACGGTGGCGGCAGAACGGGCCTTGCTGGAAATGGATGTTTCGCGGGCAAAACGGGCCGAACGGATCGATTCGGCCGCCGCAAGCTTCATCCTTCAGGGCGCGCTCGACAGGCTTTCCTTGCTAGCGAGATCGGCTGACGACACAGAGGCGTGACGCGCCTTCCACCAGGCGGAGATCTGGCCGCGCTTGCGGAAACCCATGATGGCAAAAACGACGAGGCTGTCGACGGCGATGGCGCGGGCGACGAGCGGCGGGATTTCCTGCGGCGGCAGGCCGAGCGCCTTGCCGTAGATCTGGAAGGTCAGGTCATGGACCTGCCGCGTCAGCATGAAGATGCCGAAGTTCAGATCATAGTAGGAAAGCCAGTACCATCCCGCCAGGAAGACGATCGGACCGGCCCAGAAGATCAGAAACCACTTCATGCGGCCTCTCCTTCGTGCTTGCGCAGGACCGGCATATCAAGAGACACGAGCCAGACCGACGACGCCATGACGCAGAGTACGAGCGTGGGCACGGCGATATCCAGCGCCAGTACGGCGAAAAACATCATCGCCGCGACAAGCAACGCGGTTCTGGCTGCTCTGGTTCCCATCACTGAACTCGGGTCCACATTCGTTACATTTCTAATGTGGGCCACACTGGCGAGTTAACCAGCACCACGCAACGTAAACCAAATGTTAAGGTTAACGCGGGAGCGGAGGCTGTGAATAGCTCAGCCGTAGACGCCGCGCACCAGCCGCTTCAACGCGCCTGCCGCCTTCTCCCAGTCCTTGCCGTTCTTCAACACCAGGCCCGCGCACTGGCCGCCGGCAGCGGCCGAAAGCACGAGGTGCTGGATGGAAGCAAAGATCAGGGCATTGACGGCCGCGGTATCGACGCCCTTGGGCGGCATCAGCGAACCGCGCATGCGGTCGAGCCAGAGCCCCAGCGCTTTCGAACGCGCTTCGGAAAGGCGCTTCACCTGCTCGGTATTTTCCGAAACCTCCCAGGCGACGATACGGCGCATCAAGGGATCGTCACGCAGCGCTTCCAGGAAGAGCAGCGACAGCCGCTCCATCAGGTCGCCATAGGTCAAAAGGAACATGCCGCCGGTATCTTCGGGAATGCGGTCCTTGACCCAATTGCCGAGATCGGCGCCGATCGCCTCGACAAGACCGTCGAGACCGCCATAGTAGCGGTAGATGAGCTGCTTGTCGCAGCCGGCGCGGCGGGCGACGGCATTGATGCCGAAATTCTGGAAGCCCTCTTCGGCCAGCAGATTCTTTGCGGCTTTCAAGATAGCGCGCTCGGTGGCGCTTCTGTCGCGGATGCGCTTTTCAGGTTCAGCGGCACCCGTCTTTTCGAGCACGGCCACGGCAGTTTCATTCAGCATTCGGTCAACCCCGGTCTGTCACCAATCGGTGAGTAACAGTGGAATTTTCCGTCTACAATCCTATCTAATTGAGAAGACTGTGGATATTGATGATCCGCAGCCCTGTTGACGCTGGTGGGCGGCCCGGCGGCATTTTTCACCCGACATAACACGCCGAGAAATCTTGCCCATGCGGTTGATCGCGATGGACGAACCCGGCATAGCTGCATTATGAAAAGAGACGACAATTTCTGCTAAGGCCTTGCAATGGTGAATTATATCGAAGCCGCAACCGCGCCGCCGAAAAATACCGGCGCCATCAGGCTTTACGGCCCTGAAGCATTCGAGGGAATGCGCAACGCGTGCCAGTTGACCGCACGCTGCCTCGATGCGCTTGCCGATGTCGTCAAGCCGGGTCTTGCCACCAATGAAATCGACCGCTTCGTTTTCGAATTCGGCATGGATAACGGCGCCTATCCGGCGACGTTGAACTATCGCGGCTATACGAAATCGACGTGTACCTCGATCAACCACGTCGTCTGTCACGGCATACCCGACGACAAGCCGCTGCGCGAAGGCGATGTCGTCAATATCGACGTGACCTTCGTTGTGGACGGCTGGCACGGGGATTCGAGCCGGATGTATCCGGTCGGCCAGGTAAAGCGTGCGGCGGAACGGCTGCTGGAAGTGACCTATGAGTCCTTGATGCGCGGCATCGCTGCCGTCCATCCCGGCGCGCGCACCGGCGCGATCGGCGAAGCGATCCAGACCTATGCGGAAGCCGAGCGCTGTTCGGTGGTGCGCGACTTCTGCGGCCATGGTGTCGGCCGCCTCTTCCACGATTCGCCAAACATCCTGCATTATGGCCGCGCCAATGAAGGGCCGGAACTGCGCGAGGGCATGATCTTCACCATCGAACCGATGATCAATCTCGGACGCCCGCATGTGAAGGTGCTGGCCGACGGTTGGACGGCGGTGACGCGCGATCGCTCGCTGTCGGCGCAATACGAACATACGGTCGGCGTCACCGCCAATGGCTGCGAAATCTTCACGCTTTCGCCCGCCGGCCTCGACCGGCCGGGCCTGCCGCCATTGAACGGGTGACATTGTCCATGGCGAAGGGGCCTGCTCCGCAGTCTGGCGACGACGAACTGCCTTTCGATACGGACGAGGACATCGTCACTGATGAACGAGCGTTTTTCGGACAGCCGGCAAAGGGGGCCGCTTCTACCAAAAAGTCCGCCCTGCCCGTCAAGGAAGAACATTATCACGGCCATCGCGAAAGGCTGCGCAGCCGTTTTCGCGAGCACGGCGATACGGCGCTCGTCGATTACGAAATCCTCGAACTCCTGCTTTTCCGACTCATACCGCGCCGCGACACGAAACCCATTGCCAAAGCGTTGATCGACCGCTTCGGATCGCTTGCCGGCGTGTTCGGCGCACCGGCCGCACTGCTGCAGGAGGTCAAAGGCGTCGGAGAGGCAGTGGCACTGGATCTGAAGCTGATATCCAGCATCGGCCATCGCGCCCTGAAGAGCGAGCTTAGGGGCAAGCAGGTGCTTTCCTCATGGTCGTCAGTCATACAGTACTGTCACGCAGCTATGGCGCATGAAACGCGCGAGCAGTTCCGCATCCTGTTCCTCGACAAGCGCAATGCGCTGATCGCCGACGAGGTGCAGGGGCGCGGAACCGTGGATCACACACCCGTCTATCCACGCGAGGTCGTGAGGCGGGCGCTGGAGCTTTCCGCAACGGCGCTCATTCTCGTGCACAACCACCCCTCGGGCGACCCCACACCATCACGCGCCGATATCGACATGACGAAGATGATCATCGATGCTGCGAAGCCGCTCGGCATCGCCATCCACGATCACATCATCATCGGCAAAGATGGACAAGCAAGCCTCAAAGGGCTGCGCCTGATATAAGACTGCGACCAAGGCATGAAAAAGCCATCTTGGCGTTCTCCAAGCTGAACGACTGAAACAGGATGGGAATTATGGGCGTTTCTCCTGGTCGCTTGTACGCGCCGCCAAGCCTTCGATCGCTGATACGGCTGACACTTTTGCTGCTTGTCGTAACCGGTCTCTATCTCGGTTACCTGCAGCTTTCGACGAATGTGCATGCGGTCGTCGATGGCCAGGTATACAGGTCCGCACAGCCCTCCCCCGCGAAGCTTGGCGAACTCGTCAAGGAATACGGCATCAAATCCGTACTGAACCTGCGCGGCGACAGCAGCGGCGAGGCCTGGTACGACAACGAGATCGCCGCGGCAAAGGGACTCAATGTCCAGCATATCGATTTCCGTATGTCGGCGACAAAGGAACTCTCCGTCGAGGAAGGGCGCCAGCTGATGGCGATCATGGCCGCTGCACCCAAACCGTTGCTCATCCACTGCAAGGCCGGCGCTGACCGTACGGGGCTGGCTTCGGCGATCTATGTCGCCGGCGTTGCCAAGGAAGGAGAGATGGCGGCGGAGTCGCAGATCTCGCTGACCTACGGCCATCTGTCGCTTTTCTTCATCGGCGCCTATGCAATGGATCGCACATTCGAGCGGCTTGAGCCGATGTTCGGCTTTCTGAACTCCTAAACTGTACCGGAAATAGAAACTGTAACATTGACCGGCTACCGATGAACGCGCGACATTTCGCGTCGCAATATGATTCCAATTCCAGTTCGGGGCTAAAGGATGTTCCAGTACGATCTCGTGGTAGTGGGCAGCGGCCCGGCAGGACGCCGCGGCGCAATCCAGGCTGCAAAACTCGGCAAGAAAGTGCTGGTCATCGAGGCGGGAAAACGCGTCGGTGGCGTCTCGGTCCACACCGGTACGATCCCTTCGAAGACGCTGCGCGAAACCGCACTCAATCTTTCCGGCTGGCGCGAGCGCGGCTTTTACGGCCGCAGCTACCGCGTCAAGCAGGAGATCAGCGCTGAAGACCTGCGCCGACGCCTGCTGATCACGCTCGACCATGAAGTCGAAGTGCTCGAACATCAGTTCGCCCGCAACCGCGTGCAGCACATTCGCGGCAAGGCAAGCTTCGTCGATGCCAATACTCTGCAGATCGTCAAGGACGACGGCGACACAATGACGGTGACTGGCGCCAGCATCCTGCTTGCCGTCGGCACCAAGCCGTTTCGGCCTGATTACATGCCCTTCGACAACAAGACCGTGCTCGATAGCGACGAGCTGCTTGATATCGAGGAACTGCCACGCAGCATGGTCGTCATCGGCGCCGGCGTCATTGGTATCGAATATGCAACGATCTTTTCGGCGCTGGATACGGCCGTTACCGTCATCGATCCAAAATCGACCATGCTCGACTTCATCGACAAGGAAATTATTGAGGATTTCACCTATCAGCTGCGCGACCGCAATATGAAGCTGCTGCTCGGCACGAAGGCCGAGAAGGTCGAGCGGCTTGAGACAGGCAAGGTGCAGCTGACACTCGACAGCGGCCGGCATCTCGTGACCGACATGGTGCTTTTCGCCGCCGGGCGCATGGGCGCCACCGATACACTCAACCTGGAGGCCATCGGCCTCGAAGCCGACAGCCGCGGACGCCTGAAGGTCAATCCCGAGACTTTCCAGACATCCGTGCCTAACATCTATGCCGCCGGCGACGTCGTCGGCTTCCCGAGCCTTGCCTCGACGTCGATGGAACAGGGCCGCATCGCAGCACGCGTCGCCATCGGTGCCGTCGCCAAGGAGCCGCAGAAGTATTTCCCCTACGGCATCTATGCCGTACCGGAAATTTCGACCTGCGGCCTGACGGAAGAGGAGATGAAAGAACGCGGCATTCCCTATGAATGCGGCATCGCCCGTTTCCGCGAGACATCACGCGGCCATATCATGGGCCTTGAGACCGGCCTGCTGAAGCTGATCTTCTCGCTGAAGACGCGTCGCCTGCTTGGCGTGCACATCGTGGGCGAAGGTGCGACAGAACTGGTGCATATCGGCCAGGCTGTGCTGAACTTGAAGGGCACAGTCGAATATTTCGTCGAAAATACGTTCAACTATCCGACGCTTGCCGAAGCCTACAAGATCGCCGGTCTCGATGCCTGGAACCGGATGGGCGATATAAAATCCGAACTTTGAGAACGCAAAGCGGAGACCAACCACGTTAGCATCGAGGTGTGACATCCCCGCATCTGCAGGCCTTTTCTCGATGACGCTAACATGTGCACATCCTGTGGTAGTCTGATATGAGGCCTGCAAACTGCCTATATCCTATGTCAAAAGATATTGGTAAAGTTCGAGCTGTTCGCACCGGGGGGCGTTCTATTGCGTTTTGTCTGTTGCCTTCCCAAGTATGGTGCGCGCCTTTCGACAGCATGAAATCCATGTCTTAGACTAGCCTGCGACGCCACCAAGGACCGGTCCGCAGCCAAAAACGAAAGATAATATTTTGGCCCACATTTCAGAGACTGCTCGCAGGCGGTTTCAACTTATCCTGATAAAGCCGTCGCACTATGATGACGACGGCTACGTGATCCGCTGGTGGCGGGCGATGATTCCCTCCAATTCGCTGGCGGCCATTTACGGGATCGCCGCTGACTGTGCCGAGCGGCAAATATTGGGCGCCGATACGGCAATCGACATTACCGTCATCGACGAGACCAATACGCGCATCGACTTCGCAGCGATCCTGGCGCAGTTCAAACGCAACGACAATTTCGGAATGATCGCGCTGATCGGCGTCCAATCCAATCAGTACCCCCGCGCACTCGACATCGCCCGCCCCTTCCGCGATGCCGGATTGCCGGTTTCGATGGGTGGCTTTCACATCTCGGGATGCCTGTCGATGCTCGACGGCGACGCGATCGGCCTCGAGGAATGCCGCAAGATGGGTATTTCCATGTTTGCCGGCGAGGCCGAGGGGCGGCTGGAGATGGTGCTGCGCGATGCAGTAGCCGGCGAACTGAAGCCGCTCTACAATTTCATGAACGACCTTCCCGGCATCGGCGGCACGCCGGTGCCCTTCCTGCCGAAGGACAATATCCAGCGCACGCTCGGCCTCAGCACCAGTTTCGATGCCGGCCGCGGCTGCCCCTATCAATGTTCCTTCTGCACGATTATCAACGTGCAGGGCCGCAAGTCGCGTTTTCGATCCGCTGACGATGTCGAACGGCTGGTGCGGATGAACTGGGCGCAGGGCATCCATAAGTTCTTCATCACCGACGACAACTTCGCCCGCAACAAGGATTGGGAAGCGATCTTCGACCGCCTGATCGAACTCAGGGAAAAGGATGGCATTCCGCTCGGCCTGATGATCCAGGTGGACACGCTCTGCCACAAGATCCCGAACTTCATCGAAAAGTCGAAACGCGCCGGCGTCACCCGTGTCTTCATCGGCCTGGAAAACGTCAATCCTGATAATCTGACCGCCGCCAAGAAGAACCAGAACAAGATCACCGAATATCGCAAGATGCTGCTGGCCTGGAAGGCACAGGGCATCATGACGCTTGCCGGCTATATTCTGGGCTTCCCGGCAGACACGCCGGAATCGATCCGCCGCGATATCAAGATCATTCAGGAAGAGCTGCCGCTCGACGTCATCGAATTCTTCGTTCTGACACCACTGCCCGGCTCCGAGGACCATCAGGTTCTCTGGAAGAAGGGCGTCGAGATGGACGCCGATCTCAATATCTACGATGTCGAGCATGTCTGCACGGCTCATCCGAAGATGAGCAAGAAGGAGTGGGAAGATATCTATCAGGAGGCCTGGTCGCTCTACTACTCGCCTGAGCATATGAAGACCCTGCTGCGGCGCGGCGCGGCAACCGGCATCAAGCTCAGCAGCCTCGTCAAGGTGCTGGTCTCGTTTGCGACCACCGTGCCACTTGAGAACGTTCATCCGCTGCAGAGCGGCCTTGTTCGCCTGAAGCATCCTTCAGAACGTCGCCCCGGCCTGAAGCGCGAGCATCCCCTGCTGTTCTGGCCGCGCTTTGCCTTCGACACCGCCCGCAAGCATCTCTCACTTGCCGGCACGATCATCAAGCTTAGCATTTCGGCTTTCTTTATCGCCCGCGATGTCGCTGCCAAAAGCTACATGGACAAGGCTCTGACACCCGTTGCCGATGATGACGAAGATGTTCTCGACCTCTTCACAAAGACGGCTGGTGGCACCGCTGCCGTCAGCCATATCAAGAAGGTCGCGGAACTGACCCACTCACGCAAGGCTGTCTAGAGTACCGTGCGTCCATCCGGACGCACCAGGGGCGCTTTAACTCGTTGAACCAACCATTGAGCTTCCCGAGAATCGACTCCGATTTTCGGGCCGGCGTGGTACTAGCTACGATTGAGCGATCGAGAGAGAACGGCCACGTGATCTCGTGGCAGCGACGTGACGTCAATCTGCCGCCCGACCCCATTCTTAAGTTAATGGCGGTCGCGTCCTGCCTCAGCCTCTATATCATCCAATCGGCAAAGCAAAGGCGCGCTGTTGTTCGTCCCAGCATCTCGTCGCCCATAGACTCGCGGAGTGCGGCGGCCGGCGATATTGACAGCGCTGCGTATTCAGATGCGGTCACGCGCCGCCTGCCGAACCGAAACTGAATTGGCTATCACTCGTTGCCAAACAAGCCGAAGCCGTAAGAATCCGACCTTTATTCTGGCTTAAGCAATTTGAATGATCTGGCCAACCTCGGCCATTTGCAGAATATCCAGGAATTCGACGATCTTGACACGATCAAAAAGAAAAGGCCCCGCACGTCGGCGGGGCCTTTCGAATTTCAGTCCGGAAAAACCGATTATTCGGCGCTGTCCTCGGAAGCCTTCTTCTTCGGAGCAGCCTTCTTCTTCGGAGCAGCTTCTTCGCCTTCAGCAGCGTCTGCAGCAGCTTCCGTCTTGGCGGCAGCCTTCTTCTTCGGCGCAGCCTTCTTGGTGTCAGCCTTTTCAGAAGCTTCGCCTTCTTCGTCGGCGAGCAGTTCTTCCTTGGTCACCTTCTTGTCGGTGACGTCGATTTCGGTCAGCAGGTGGTCGATGACCTTTTCTTCGAAGATCGGAGCGCGGATCGAGGCGGCGGCACCCGGCTGGCTGCGGAAGAACTCAAGGATCTGCTTTTCCTGGCCCGGATACTGGCGCAGCTGTTCGTAGACCGCGCGCTGCATTTCGTCTTCGCTGACTTCGACGCCGGCCTTTTCGCCGATTTCGGAGAGAACAAGACCGAGGCGAACGCGGCGCTCGGCGAGCTTCTGGTACTCTTCGCGAGCCTTCTCTTCGGTCGTGTCTTCGTCTTCGAAGGTCTTGCCGGACTGGGCGAGGTCATTGCTGACCTGGTTCCAGATGCCGTTATATTCGGCTTCGACGAGCTTGGACGGAGTTTCGAACTTGTAGAGTTCGTCAAGCTGGTCGAGGATCTGGCGCTTCAGCTTCTGGCGCGTCAGCGAACCGTACTGGGATTCGATCTGGCCGCGGACGATTTCCTTGAGACGGTCAGCCGATTCGAGACCGAGCTTCTTGGCAAGTTCGTCGTTGATTTCAACGTCGGCCGGAGCAGCAACTTCCTTGACGGTGACGTCGAAGGTGGCTTCCGCGCCAGCGAGGTTCTTGGCCGGATAGTCGGCCGGGAAGGTTACGTTGATGGTCTTCTCATCGCCAGCCTTGGCGCCGACGAGCTGGTCTTCGAAGCCCGGGATGAAACGGCCGGAACCGAGAACCAGTTCAGCGTCCTGATCGGTGCCGCCGTCGAAGGCAACGCCGTCGACCTTGCCGACATAGTCCATCTTGACGCGGTCGCCGTTGGCGGCCTTGCCCTTCTTTTCGGCATAGTCGCGGGCGCTTTCAGCGACCTTGAGAACCTGCTCGTTGACTTCGTCGTCGGAGATGTCAACGACTTCGCGCGTGACCTTGATGCCCTTGTTGGACTTCAGTTCGATCGGCGGGAGAACTTCGTAGGAGAGCGTGAACTCAAAATCCTGCTGGGCAGCGAGGATCTTTTCGACCTCGGCCTGGTCTTCCGTCATATCGATTTCCGGCTGGGTCGCCGACTTTTCACCACGGCTCGACAGGATCTGCGTCGGCTGGTCGCGGACGATCTCGTTGACGAGGTCGACCATGATGGACTTGCCATAAACCTTCTTGAGGTGAGCGGCCGGAACCTTGCCCGGACGGAAGCCGTTGATGCGAACCTTGTCCTTCACGTCGGCAAGGCGCTCGTTCAGCTTGTTTTCCATGTCCTTGGCCGGGATAACGACCTTGATTTCGCGCTTCAGCCCTTCAGCGAGCGTTTCGGTAACCTGCATGTCTTCCTACCTTCATTTCCGTGGCGGCCGTGCCCAGACGCCGTTCGTTTCGGTGAGCACGACGCCGGCCAACTGCCGCGCGTGGCTTTTTCTCAATTCCTGTTCGTTCCGCCTTAAGCGGAACTGCACTCGCTTTCCGGGTATCCGGGACAACCGAGTTCCAGTCCTCCCGCCCTGCAAGGCAGCTTGGTGCGGGTAGAGAGACTTGAACTCCCACGCCTTGCGGCACCAGAACCTAAATCTGGCGTGTCTACCAATTTCACCATACCCGCGTTCGCAAAACCGCATGCATATGCCTGCGCATGAGGCCTTCCGGAGCGCGGCGTCTCTATAACACCCGATTTAGAACAGGCAAAGGAAAAATGAACGGCAAATGACAGGGATTTTCGGCCAAAATCACATCGTTCCCGCCATCCATGCCGGCTCTCAATAGAGAGGCTCTTCATAGGCCGGCTTGCCGTCCACGACGAGGCTACGGATCTGCGCTGCACCGGAGGAGGAAACGCTGGCGGCGATCGAAACGACGCCCTCGTTGCGGGCCTCCTCCAGCGGCTTGCCTTCGCCTTCCGGCACGTAATAGCGCTCTATCCCGTATTCGACGCGGATGGTTTCGCCGCTACCGGGACCATAGCTATAGAAAGGCAGGCTGCGCAGGACGACTGTATCCGATGCCGCCGGCAATTTGGCGAATGACGATTCGACAATGCCCCAGAATCCATCGGGCTGGCGTCTGAGGCGCACCCACAGGGTCTGCTCGCCGGCTTCCGCCGGAATGCCGCCGGTGACTGTCGAGACAGGGACCGACGATATGTCGTAGTTCAGCACGACGTAGTCGCCGCGCAGGAAATCGCGCGGATCAACCGGAGCCGTCTTCAGCAAGACTTCGGTACCGCTTGCGAGGATAGAGGCACGGCTCTGGATAATGTAGCCGAGGATCAGCGTCTGCAGGCCGGCGACGAGGATTGCGGCAACAAGATAGAAGCGGCCGGTTTGCAGTCGTGCGAAGGCGAAGCTCATGCGCGTTCCTCCCCTGCCTCGACGGATCCTGGCCCAGACGCGAAGCGCCTTTCCAGGCGGATGACGACCCAGGCCACGGCAGCGACCACCAGGCCCGAGAAAAGGAAGAGGCTCGACGTGCCCAAGATCGTCCCAACCGTTACCGAGGCGAGGTACAGCATCTCGGCGGCGAAAGCGCCATAGGCCAGATAGCGCACCGCTCCATTATCCCGGCCATGCAGCACGAGCGCCACAATGGCGGCAGCCAGCGTCAGCAGGCCAATCACCACCATACGTCCGCCTTCATCCATTTCGATATGGAGCAGGAGCAATCCCATGAGGGCGACGAGGAAACTATAGAAGGCCGGGGCTGCACCCGCGGTTCTGACGAGCGAGGAAATCGGGCGGACGGGCAAGGCAGTCAGCAAGAAGGCCAGCATGCCGAGAACGGCGAAGACGATCGCCACGGATATTTCCTCCGTCATCATATAAAGCCATGCGAGCCAGCCGACCACCAGCAGATAGGCGAGATGGCGCGCCCGGGCAGCGCCTGTGAAGCGCACGAGCCCGATGATGACAGCCGCCATGACAAGCGGCGCATAAGGACCGAAGCCGAACCAGCGCGTGTCGAAATTCTCGAGGTAGACGGCAAAGGAGGCCCAGGAGAGAAAACCTGCGACTACGGTCACGGCGGCCGAGCGGAAAAGGATGGCTGAAACGGTCGCAACAGCGAACCAGAGATACATGACCACCTGTTCGTCGCCGGAGAGATGATACATCTGGCCGGTGAGCGATATGGCACCGCCGAAGCTCAGCGCACCGATAATGAGCAGGCCGCTCGCCGTCGCCTGCGCCCCGCGCATAAGAAGGAGTGCAGCGCCGATGTGCACCGCCCAGATGAGCGCCAGCATCAGGCCGACACGAACGAGGCGCGGGATGTACTCCCAGTTCGAAGCGACAAGAAGCAAAAGGGCAGCTCCGAGCAGTAGGGCCGCCAATCCCATCAGCACGCGGCCGAGACTGAAACTTGCCGGACGCGCGTCGTATTCGGCCAGCAGCGTCCTGGCCGTACCTTCCTCAAGAAGCCCCTTCTCCACCCAGAGAGAGAAATCCCGCTCCAACCTGCCGCGATACATGCCCTACCCCGCATCGACCCGCCAATTTCGGCTTCTGCATTTATAGCGCAGGATCGCCGCACGGAAATGCCGGTATTTCAAAAGTACAAGTTCCTCACTGGTCTAAATTGGATCAGGCATTAACGAAACACTAACCGCACCATTGCTAATATACAACCACTACAAAGAGGCATGCATGAACCGCATAGCCCTCATGAATATATTGCACTGCAAAATCATCAAAAGTCATACTATTTAACTTGATATCGAAGCACGGGGATGGCGCCCCGGCCCGGTTTTCCGGATGCCCGCGGACCATATGTCCGTGACGAGATTCGCAGACGCGCACTCCTCCTCCCAGCGCCCTGCGATAGACTGGCAACACTCCTCCTCCCAGTTGCCAGTCACCATCATGACGCCCACCGGATCCTCCCCCGGTGGGCGTTTTGTTTAACGTATGGTTAAACGATTAGCATCCTGACTTCTCAGGCTTTCACGAGAATCATCGTCAAGCATTCGTTAAGCACGGTCGGCAAAGCGGGGCGGGCAACATCGACGCTGATACGCAGCGATCTGGTGTCACGGATTTTCAGGACGGCGTTCCCGGGAGAAAAGACTTCCCGCAAGCAGGCACGCGGACCAAATATCAATTCGCAAAAGCCGGGTGATCAGCGAAAAATCATTCTGCCTATTCATTGACCAGAAAATGGCCAAAGCTTGTAAATCACAGCCAGAGCTCTGCGAATCATGCATAGGTGGATTGAAATGTTGTCTCTGTTAGTTCTTCGCGGCGCAACATATATTCTGGTCATCAAATAGAGGTCAGCGCCGAAGAGATGGCTGCTGGCAGGATCAAGCCCTAGGAAAGGGGATTAACATGAACTTCTCTCGCTCTTTCAATAACTGGCGCAAGTATCGTCAGACCGTTACTGAACTCGGCCGCATGACCAACCGCGAATTGCATGACCTCGGTATCGACCGTTCGGACATCCATCGCGTTGCTCGCGAAGCTGCCACCCGCTAAGTACAGGTAATCGCTGCTCCTCCCAAGCAGATTGCCTTCCCAAAACGCCTGCTGCTCCCGCAGCGGGCGTTTTCTTTTTGCGCACTACACTCGCTGCCGCAAAGGTTGCGAAAGTGTTAATTTCTGGCGCGCTCAAAAATCGCGCGCTGCATAATTTGCGAGCATCAGACTGCACATTTGCATAGCAGACGCCTTTTATTTGCACTGCACAAAAAGCGGGACCTCGACTATATAGATGTCAACCGCAGCAACGGCGATACCCGCCGCCTGCACAAGACATCCGAGGAAAAAACCATGAACCCGATCCGCATTGCAAAGAGCTGGATTAGCTACCGCCGTACGCTCAACGAACTTGGCAACCTGTCCAACCAGACGCTCGCCGATATCGGTGTGAGCCGTTACGACATCCGCGGCATCGCATCCCGCTCGTTCCGCTAAGAAAGCGGACGAACCATTCCCCAAGACGGCGCCATCAGGCGCCGTTTTCGTTTTTGGGCCTTGCTCCTTCTTTGTCGGAACCCTAGCGCCTTCCGTCAGTTCTCCTTCACGAAAGGAGACCAACATGGCAAATCAGCTCAATGCAGGCTTTACCGGCCAGCCCGCGAACAAACCCGAAGGTATCCGAAAGGCCGCGTCGAACACCGCCTCCGCGGTCAAGCGAGAAGTACAGGCCGTCGCAACGGGCGCGGCCGATCATCCCCACACTGCCAGCTCGGTCGTTGTCGGTATCGGCGTGCTGGCTTTCAGCATCGGCTATCTGCTCGGCCGCCAATCCGTCGAGACCAGCCGTTTCTGGAGGTGATACCTTGACCAGAACCTTTCTCGAAAAAGCAACTGACGATGCGCGGGCAGAAGACAGCCCGGCAGCCGACGCTCGCCGGCGTGAGATTGCCGACGAAACTGCCCGTGCGATGGATGCCCGGCGTAAAGACGGCGGAACACCGAAGGGTGAAATAGACACTTTCGGCGAGCACGCGGAAGAAATGGCTCCCGATGATCTCCCAAACCTTGCTGCACAACGCGAAGCGGTGCGGGAACATGGCGATGCCTACGTCGTCGCTGCCGATCTCGAAGATGCCGACCAGCGCGAAGCGTCGCCCGGAACGCGAGAGCAGGACTGACCAGCTTGCGGCGGCGCCGGGCACCGTTTTCGATTCTATTGTTGGATCGCATGTCCCGGCGTGATATCAGCCGCCAATGACCAATAATTCCTCCTATTCCCCCATTCATGTCATTGGCGGCGGACTAGCCGGCTCTGAGGCCGCGTGGCAGATCGCCCATGCGGGCGTTCCGGTGATCCTGCATGAAATGCGCGGCGTGCGCGGCACGGATGCGCACAAGACCGATGGACTTGCGGAACTCGTCTGTTCCAACTCCTTCCGCTCGGATGATGCTACCAGCAACGCCGTCGGCGTCATCCATGCGGAAATGCGCATGGCCGGTTCGCTGATCATGGCGTCGGCTGACAAACATCAGGTGCCAGCAGGCGGCGCACTGGCTGTCGATCGTGATGGCTTCTCTGATGCCGTGACCAAGGCAATCCACGAGCATCCGCTGATCACCGTGGTGCGTGAAGAGGTTTCGGGCCTGCCGCCGCAGGAATGGGATCAGACGATCATCGCCACCGGTCCACTGACGGCGGCATCGCTTGCAGGCGCCATCCAGGCGGAAACGGGCGAAGATTCCCTTGCGTTCTTCGATGCCATCGCACCGATCGTCTACCGTGACAGCATCGACATGGATATCTGCTGGTATCAGTCGCGCTATGACAAGGTCGGCCCCGGCGGCACCGGCAAGGACTATATCAACTGCCCGATGACCGAGGAGCAGTACAATGCATTCGTCGACGCGTTGATTGCCGGCGATGCGGTCGGTTTCAAGGAGTGGGAGGGCACGCCCTATTTCGACGGCTGCCTGCCGATCGAGGTGATGGCCGAGCGCGGACGCGAGACGCTGCGCCATGGACCGATGAAGCCGATGGGCCTTACCAATGAGCACAATCCGACGGTGAAAGCCTATGCCGTCGTGCAGCTGCGCCAGGACAATGCGCTCGGCACGCTCTACAATATGGTCGGGTTCCAGACGAAGCTGAAATATGGTGCCCAGGCAGAGATCTTCCGGCTGATCCCGGGCCTCGAGAATGCCGAATTCGCGCGGCTCGGCGGCCTGCATCGCAACACCTACATCAACTCGCCGACTTTGCTCGATCCATCACTGATGCTGAAATCGCGCCCGGGCCTGCGGTTTGCCGGTCAGATCACCGGCTGCGAAGGCTATGTGGAAAGCGCAAGCGTCGGTCTGCTGGCAGGCCGCTTTGCCGCGGCAGAACGCAAGGGCGAGCCAGTTTCCCTTCCGCCAGCTACAACGGCGCTTGGCTCGCTGCTCGGGCACATTACTGGCGGCCATCTCGTCACCGACGAGGAGCCGGGCAAACGCTCGTTCCAGCCGATGAACATCAATTTCGGTCTTTTTCCGGAATTGCAGCCGGGCTCGATCGTCAAGCCAGAAGGCGTCAAGCGCTTCCGCGGCAAGGACAAGACGATCATGAAGCGACAGTTGATTGCCAAGCGGGCGCTTGCAGATTGCGCCGCCTGGCTGGGTCAGGACATCAAGCTCGCCGAAAGCGCCTGAAATTACTGCGGCTAATGCCCGTTTGCCGCTGAGGTATTCGGCGCGGACAATTCCTTATCCGGCTCGGCAACATAGTTGCCGAGCAGCCATAACGAGACCTCCGACGCCTCCTTGGCCGAGGTGAACTCGTAGGTGCCGTTGTGAGAGGGTGCATTGACAAATTCGATGTTCAAACCCCTGCCCGTTTCGGAAGCAAGGACGCGCACCGTTCCCGGCTCGATCAAATGGCAAGCGAAATGGCGCGACATGTTGCGCATGAAACCAGCCTTGTTGTCATGCAGGCGTACGAAGACGGCCTGACCGTCAACGGTCGCCTGGAGCTGGCGGATTGCTTCGTTGGGGAAAGCCCGGCCGAATTCGATGATGGCAAGGCCCGTATCGTGCAGGCCATCTTCCTTGTTCTGAGCAGCCATGCGAGTCGCCACGAAGGCGAAGAAGATGACGATGGCGAAAAGAACGCACCAGACGATAATGCCCACGCGGATTCTCCGTTTAGAATGGGGTTACGCCTGACATAACGCACGAGACTTGCGCGAGTTTGACCGTTGTCAGATTTTCTTGCGCATGCCGGCAAATGCCATGCGCATCTGACGCCGCCATTGCGGCTCCTGAAGCGAGGCCTCCAGAACGGCGGCACCGCGCTTCTGCGCCTTCATCAGTACAGGTTCCGCAAGCACAGCAGGCAGGAAGGCGGGCAGGACCGATGGCGGCAGGACGGACGCCCTCGCCTTCGCAAGGTGATCGCGACCAAGCCCGGCAAGAGCTTCGATGGCCGCAGAGATGCGCGGCTTGTCCTCGCCAGCCAAAAAAGTCTCCCGGTCGAGACCTGTCGCGGACAGGATTTCAAGCGGGATATAGACCTGACCGCGGCGTTGATGGAGCGGCATCAGGAGTAGCATGCCTGAAATAGCCTGCGCCACACCGGCATGACCGGCGGCATCGGCGGATTTCATCGCCTCGTCAGGGGAAAGGATGAGGCCTGCAAGCTGGATGAGCGCCGAGGCCGTTTCACCCGCATAGCCCTCCAGCGAGGTACGGCTCTCCATCGGGTCGTCATAGAGATCGAAAATCCGGGCCTCTATCATGTTGACGAGCGTCTGGCGTGGCAGCCGGTGCGCCTCGACGGCCGAAAGAAGGGCTGCCGCGAGCGGATTGGCCTCGGTCGAACCGTGTGCATTGCCTTCCAGGAGATCGCGCCAATATTGCATGCGGATTTCGCCGGGCAGCGGTTCGTGCACGAGGTCGCGGATGCGGGCGAGCTCGACATTGAAGGCGTAGAGGGCGGCGAGCGCACCGCGCTTGTCATCAGGCGACAGCAGGCAGGCGAGGTAACGGTCGCGATCGGTGTCGCGCAGCATCGCCAGGCTGATATCCTGGTTCGTCCTTGTATCGCTCATGTTCAGACTGCGATCAGGGCGGCGGCGACGGCACGCTGCTCGGAGAGCATGATATTGAAGGTTCGCACGGCGGCACCCGTGCTCATCGGGTCTGAGGAGATACCGCGCGCCTTGAGCGCGGCACGCAACTCTGCAGGCAGGCGTCGAAGCTCCGTGCCGGTACCGACCAGCAGCACCTCGATATCAGCCGCCTCATCGAGCACCTGGCGGAAATTCTCGACCGACAGAGGCTTCGTCATATCCATGTCCCAGCCGTGAATGCCCGACGGCAGGCAAAGGATGGAGCCGCGATGCGACATATCCGCAAAACGGAAGCCACCATTGCCATAGGTGTCGATGGGAGCGCGGCCCGGGAAATGGGCGTCGCGGATTTCAATGCCTTTTGCCATATGCCTATACCGCCGGCTTGCCGGATTTCATGCTGATATCGCCCTCGTCCTCGCCATCGCTCTCCCGGCGCAGCCGGAAGATGATGAGAACTGGCGCCGCTATATAGATGGAGGAGAATGTTCCAAGCGCAACGCCGAAGAGCATGGTGAATGTGAAGGAGCGAATGACGGCACCGCCGAAAATATAGAGCGCAAGCAGCGCCAGCAGGGTCGTGGCGGCCGTCAGGATGGTGCGCGACAGCGTCTGGTTGATTGCCGCATCGATCAGGATCGGCAGCGGCATCTTCCTGTAGCGCTTCAGATTTTCGCGCATGCGGTCGTACACGACAACGGTGTCGTTCAGCGAATAGCCGACGACGGTCAGAAGCGCTGCGACACTCGTCAGATTGAACTCCATCCCACTGAGCACGAAGAGGCCGAGCATGATGATGACATCGTGCAGCGTCGCAACGATTGCGCCGACCGCAAACTGCCATTCGAAGCGGATCCAGATATAGATTAGGATTGCGAATAGCGAGGCAAGGATGCCGACCGTCGCCAGCATCGTCAATTCACCGGAAACGGAGGGGCCGACGACCTCGACACGACGGAAATCGTAGTCCTCGGCCAGTTCGCCGCGAATGAACGTTGCGACTGACTGCTCGGCATTCTCGCCGCCATCCTGCGAGCCGACACGGATGAGGGCGTTGGTGGCATCGCCGATGCGCTCGACGCGCACCGGTCCGAGGTTCAGTTCGTTCAGACGGGCGCTCAGATCGGCAATATCGGCATTGCCCTGCTTCGCCTTGACCTCGATCAGCGAACCGCCGGTGAAGTCGATACCGAGCTGCAGGCCGACCGTTGCGAAGGCGAGCATTGCGGCGATGCAGAGCGCTGCAGATGCCGTGAAGACATAGCGGCGAATGCCCATGAAACGAATATTGGCGTGCTCGAACAGCCCGGTCAGCGCAGTCTTCGGCAGATGGCGCGGATTGAGCCTTGCAAGCCAGGCGGCCACCAAGCCGCGCGTCAGCGTGAAGGCGGTCAGGATGGTTGTGAGAATGCCGACGGCGAGCGTCACAGCAAAGCCGCGGATGGATTCACTGCCGACGAAAAACAGAATGACGGCGGCGATGAAGATCGTGACATTGGCATCGACGATGGTTGAAAAGGCGCGCGAGAAGCCGCGCTCGACCGCCTGTGCGAAAGCCGTATGCGGTACCCTCTCCTCTTCGCGAATGCGCTCATAGATCAGAACATTGGAATCGACTGCCATGCCGACGATCAGGACGAGGCCGGCAATACCCGGAAGCGTCAGTATCGCGCCGGCAACACTCAGCACCGCGACGATCAGCACCAGATTGAAGGCAAGCGACACGACTGCGATGATGCCGAGCATGCGATAGAGCGCTATCATCAGCGCTGCGACAAGCACGACGGCGACGATACCGGCGATCAGGCCGGAGAAAACAGATTCAGAACCAAAGAGCGGACTGACGGTGCGCTCTTCCACTGACGTCAGCGTCGCCGGCAGCGCACCGGCCCGTAGCATGACGACAAGATCCTGAACGCCCTCCTCCGAGAAATTGGCTGATATCTCGCCGTTTCCATCTGAAATCGGTGCTTCGATGACCGGGTTTGCCATGACCTGATCGTCGAAGACGATGGCAAGATGTTTTCCGACATTGGCCGTCGTTGCCTGAGCCAGACGTTTTGCCGCCTCGGCATTCAGCTTGTAGACAATCGCGCTGTCCTGGGTCTGCGGATCGGTCTTGCTATCGACTTCGGCAAAATCGGCACCTGTAGCGATTACCGTGCGATCGACGAGATAGGGAACCGGCGGGTCATCCAGAGAATACAGCACCTGCGACGTCGCGGGCCAACGGCCGGCAAGCGCCTGCTGGCCGGTCATGCTCTCATCGATGAGGTGAAACGAGAGTGCTGCAGGTTCGTTCAGCAGGTTCTTCAGCCGCTCGGCATCGACGGAGCCCAGCACCTGCACGGCGATGCGATCGTCACCATCAGGACGAACGGTGAAATTCTCTTTGCCGAAACCGGCGATCCGGCGGGCGACGATATCGAGCGAGCGGGTCTGCGCTGCGAGCGTGTCAGCATCGATCGCCTTGTCGGAGATCTGCAGCGTCAACTGACCATCATTGTTCTGCTGCAGCGAGACGTCGGCCGATGTCAGCGACTTCAGGAGATCGGCTGCGGGCTGCAACTGGGCCATATCGGTGACCTTGACCGTCACCGTCTGCGCGGTACCGGCGAGCCCCGTATAGCGGATGTTGGCGCCGCGCAGCTTGTCGCGAACGCTGGCAACCGTGGCCTCCAGCCGATCCCGGACAATGTCGGAGCGTTCGAGGCGCAGTACGATGCGGGAACCGCCCTGCAGATCGAGACCAAGGGTGACGCGGTCCTGACGAACCCAGTTGGGCAGGGAGGAGAGCTGCGCCTGGCTTAAAAGATTAGGCGCAGCGACGACAACAGCCGCAATCGCGACCAGCCAGATCAGAAGTGTTTTCAAGCGGGAAAAATGGTGCATTCTCTCGACTATCTTCCGATCCGGCGGGTGTTGCTATCGCATGTTATGCAGCGTCGGCCTTGACCGGCTCGCCCTTGACGCGGATTTCGGAAATACCGGTGCGGACGATGCGCA
The DNA here is from genome assembly GCA_039725955.1 of Sinorhizobium sp. B11. Taxonomy (NCBI): domain Bacteria; kingdom Pseudomonadati; phylum Pseudomonadota; class Alphaproteobacteria; order Hyphomicrobiales; family Rhizobiaceae; genus Sinorhizobium; species Sinorhizobium sp. B11. Next base: position 1,614,247 of record CP091034.1, on the reverse strand, counting down.
CGCGCACGCCTTCGGCGATTTCAACTTCGACTTCCTTCTCGTCGACGACCTTCGTGACCTTGCCAACGAGGCCGCCGCCGGTGACGATCTGGTCGCCGCGACGGATCGCCTTCAGGGTTTCCTCACGCTTCTTGGCCTGCGCCCGCTGCGGGCGGATGAGCAGGAAATACCAGACTACCATCAGCGGCACGAACAGGATGATCATTTCGAGGCCTGAGCCGCCGAAAGCGCTCGTAGCGTCGGTTGCGCTCTGGGCAAATGCCGGGGTGATAAACATGCTAAGCTCCTCAGGCTGTGGGCGGCGGAACCCCGCCTCTCTTTTCAGGTCGCCGGACTATAGTTGCAGCCTTGATGAATGCAACAAAAACAGCCGGAAAGCGTACCGATTCCGCTGCCTCATAACCTTTCCGCTGTGGAAAGGCCATGCTACCCGGCATCAAAAAAACGAAAGCGGATGATCGCTGCAATCTATGAAGGAGGCACCCGATGGCCGAGGAAATCAATAGCGTTCTGCTTCAGGAGCTGAAGAGGCTTGCAGATGCAGTCGAACGGCTTGCCGGCGCCCCACCTGCCGCCAATGATTGGACCGCCGCCGACTGTTTCGTCTGGTCTCCTGCCCGCCAGTATCTGCAGCCTGTCAAGCGTCCCAATCGCGTGGCGTTGAAGCTCATCCGCGGCGTCGATCACGTGCGCGATATCCTGCACGAAAACACGGTGCGCTTTGCCGAGGGCTACGCAGCCAACAACGTGCTGCTCTGGGGCGCCCGCGGCATGGGCAAGTCCTCGCTCGTCAAGGCCGTGCACGAAGATGTGCGGCTCGAAAGCGGCGTATCGCTGAAGCTCGTCGAGGTGCATCGCGAAGATATTGCCAGCCTGCCAACGCTTCTTGACCTCCTTAAGGATACGCCGCACCGTGTCATCGTATTCTGTGACGATCTTTCCTTCGATCACGACGATACCGCCTATAAGTCGCTCAAGGCGGCGCTTGACGGCGGCGTGGAAGGGCGTCCGGACAATGTGCTCTTCTATGCGACCTCCAACCGCCGCCATCTCTTGCCGCGCCACATGATGGAGAACGAGCAGTCGACAGCCATCAACCCATCCGAAGCCGTGGAGGAGAAAGTTTCACTCTCCGATCGCTTCGGCCTGTGGCTCGGCTTCCACAAATGCAGCCAGGAAGACTATCTGACGATGATCGATGGCTATGCCGAATACTTCAAGCTTGGCCTCGAGCGCGAGAAGATGCATGCCGAGGCGCTGGAATGGGCGACCACCCGCGGCGCCCGCTCCGGCCGTGTCGCATGGCAGTATATCCAGGATCTGGCCGGCCGCATGCGCATCCATCTCGACCGCGCTTGAGCACGACCTGGCGACACAGCTGAAAGACGACAAAAGCCCGGCCTCTGGCCGGGCTTTTGCACATTCCTGAAACGCTCTACCTGCTCAGGAAGTATCCTCTACTCAAGGAATGTCATCGGGTTTACCGGGGACGCATCCTTGCGAACTTCGAAGTGCACCTGCGGCTGCTTGACGTTGCCGCTCATGCCCGACACGGCAACCGTCTGGCCGCGCTGGATCTTCTGGCCGCGCGTGACGCTCAGCGTATCGGCATTGCCGTAAACCGTGACGGTGCCGTCGTCGTGACGGACGAGAACCGTGTTGCCGAGCTCCTTCAGACCGTTGCCGGCATAAATGACCACGCCGTTTTCAGCAGCCTTGATCGCCGTACCCTGCGGAACCGAGATATCGATACCGTCGTTGCGGCTGCCGTTGACGTTTGCACCGTAGGCCGCGATCACCTGTCCGCGAACCGGCCAGCGATACTTGCCGATGCCGGTTGCTTCGGGAGCGGCAGCGCTGACATCGGACTTCTTCTCGACATCATCCACCGTCTGCGTCGCGGCAGGAGCCTTGTAAGGCGCCGGCTGTGCGGAGGCCGTCTGGACCGGGGCTGCAGCCGGCTGGGCGGGCTTCACCTGCTCGACTTTCTGGGCCGGGATGGAGGCCGTCTTGATCGTGTCGGCCGAGGCTGTGCCATTCGGGATCTTCAGCTCCTGCCCGATGCGGATCGAGCTTGCCGACAGATTGTTGGCCGCCTTGATATCGTCGATGTTGGCGCCCGTCGCCTTGGCGATCTTGGCAAGCGAGTCGCCCTGCTTGACCGTGTAGGTACCGGCGCCACCGTTCGGGTTCTTGCCGCCGCCTGCAGGAGCCTTGCTTGTCGGATCGGCGCTTGCGACGGCCTTGTCACGAGCCGAGTTGGCACCGGGAACGACAGCGACCTTCTGCTCCTGGCCCTTCGTCGGCTGCGGCAGGTTGCCGGGCTTTGAAAGATCGGCGGATTGGGCCGCGGCCTTGGCGGGATTGTTGCCGCCATTGAAGGTCGGGATGAGGATCGCCTGGCCGGGCTGCGCTGCGGAAGCCGTCTTCAGATTGTTGACGCGGAGAATTTCCTTTTCCGGAACGCCAAACCGGCGTGAAAGCACCGCGATGTTTTCACCGGGACGCAGCGTGACGGAAGGCGCATTGGCCGCCGACCAGCCCGAGACTTTCGGCGTCGTGCCCGTCGTCAGTGTATCGGCAGCATCCCTCGGAGCATTCACGCCTGCCGGGGCGATGCGATCAGGCTTCGGAGCCGACGGGAACGGCTGAGCGAGAGCGACATTCCTTTCCTGCTGCCGGGGAGAAACAGACCCTGCGCTCGGCGGCGCGAGTTCGGTGCGCTGAACGGAAACCGGTGCGGATGCCATTCGTGCCGGGGAAGTGGCAACCGGATCATAGTTCGGTCGGCCCGGATAGGGCTGGTTCATCGCACCATTCTGAGCGTAGGCCGGCTGCATGGCCGAACCACCGAGATCGGCGCGCGGCACCGGGTCGCCCTGCGGCCCGTTGAAACCCCTGCGCGGGATCGAATTCGTCGTCATCTGATCCTGCCCCGAGGAGGAAAACAGACTGCCGAAACGTGTTACATCGGAGCTGCAGCCTGTTGCTGCACTCGCCAGCAAGGTGACGACCAGAAGATTGCCGGCCGATTTCCCGAACTTCGGCGAAAGACTGAAACGCATGACTCGACCCACTTAGAACGCAACCATTTGTGAATCTATTAAAGCGCGTTAGTGTTACCATGCGGTTAAGGCGCTGGAATCAGTGCTATATTTTTGAGACCTTGATAACCATAAGTTTGCGGGCAAAAAATCATAGCCCGCAGGGCTTTGCGGTCTGCCGATGCATGTCGCGATCCTTCAGGTTCGCATGCCGTGCTTCTGATCTTTGTTTTACGGATGTCGTTGTTGCAAAACCGGTGCACCCGTTTTGCGTGTCTTGCTTTAAAGCTGGGATGCGAGGCGGGGAACAATCGGCAGATAGGGAGCGTCAAAAAGCTCCTCCCGCTCGAAGCGGCTTCCGGTTTTCGTTAGGCGAACCATGCGGCATTCGTTTTCAGAGATCATCAGCGGCGCAATCATCGAACCGCCGGAGACCAACTGATCGGCATAGAAGCGCGGCATGGAGCTGAAAGCAGCCGTGACAAGAATGCGGTCGAAAGTGCCCTCGCCCTGCATGCCGCCGCTGCCATCAGCCTGGCGGATGATGACGCTGCGCAGGCTGAGGGCTTCCATTCGGCGCTGGGCCGAAAGTGTCAGCGTCTTGTAGCGATCGACCGTCAGCACACGCTCCGCAATGCGACCAATGACCGCCGCTGTGAAACCGCTGCCTGTTCCGATTTCGAGCACGCGCTGACCGGGTCGGACCTTCAGATGATGCAAAAGACGGACCACAAAATCGACGCCCTCCAGAAAGGAGCCGCATTCGATCGGGATCGTGCGGCTGGAATAGGCGTTCTCGGTAAATTGCGGTGGTACGAAAAGCGAGCGCGGCGTTTGCTCGACTGCCGTCAGCAGATCGATGTCGGAAATGCCTTCCGCGCGCAATCTCAAGACCAGCGCTGCAAAGCCTTCCTTCTCGGCCAGTTTTGCCGTCAACCCTTTACTCCGTGTCCGAGGGCCCGCGCCACGCGGTCCGTCACGGAATAATCGGTCAGATCAAGTTTCAAAGGTGTTACCGAAATCCTATTATGCTTGAGGGCGTGGATATCGCTGCCCTCGGTAAAGGCGCCGGCACGCTCGCCGAATTTCAGCCAGTAATAGGGAAAGCCGCGGCCGTCGGTGCGCGCATCGACCTGCAGGTTGAAGGCAAGCTTGCCTTGGGCCGTCACTTCCACGCCCTCGACCTCTTCAGGGCGACAGTTCGGGAAGTTGAGGTTGAGGAAAGTGCCTTCGGGCAGATCGACGGTCATCAGCTTTTCGAGGAGAGCAGGCGCGTGCGCCTCGCAGACTTCCCAGGGCAGGATCCGCGCGCCGTTATCGTAAACATAGGCCTGGCTGAGGGCGAAGGAGCGCACGCCCTGCATCGTTCCTTCGATGGCGCCGGCAATGGTACCGGAATAGGTTACGTCGTCTGCGACGTTGGAGCCGGAATTGACACCCGACAGGACGAGGTCCGGCTTGATATCCAGTACCTGCTTGATGCCCATGATGACGCAATCGGTCGGCGTGCCGCGCAACGCATAATGCTTATCGGAAATCTTCCGGAGCCTCAGCGGCTCCGAAAGGCTGAGCGAATGAGCAAGACCGCTCTGGTCGGTTTCGGGGGCAACGATCCAGACATCGTCAGAAAGTGCCCTTGCTATCCGTTCCAGCGCACCCAGGCCTTCGGCATGGATACCGTCGTCATTCGTCAGCAGGATGCGCATTGGCTCAGGCCGCCCGTTCGATCTTCGTCAGACCGCCCATATAAGGCAGCAAAACGTCCGGAATCGTGACCGAGCCATCCTCGTTCAGATAATTTTCGAGAACGGCGATCAGGCAGCGGCCAACCGCGGTTCCGGAACCGTTCAGCGTGTGAACGAACTTCGTCGCCTTGTCGTCCTTGCCGCGATAGCGAGCATTCATGCGCCGCGCCTGGAAATCGCCGCAGACGGAGCAGGACGAGATTTCGCGGAAGGTGTTCTGGCCCGGCAGCCAGACTTCGAGATCGTAGGTCTTGCGCGAACCGAAGCCCATGTCGCCGGTGCAGAGCGTCATGGTGCGGAAATGCAGGCCGAGGCGCTTCAGTACTTCCTCTGCGCAGGCCGTCATCCGCTCGTGCTCGGCAATCGAGCTTTCCGCATCGGTGATCGAGACCAACTCGCACTTCCAGAACTGGTGCTGGCGCAGCATGCCGCGCGTATCGCGGCCGGCGGAGCCCGCCTCCGAGCGGAAGGACGGCGTCAGCGCCGTGAAGCGCAGTGGCAGCTTCTCCTGATCGAGAATTTCTTCGCGAACCAGATTCGTCAGCGTCACTTCCGCAGTCGGGATCAGATAGCGGCCGTCCGTCGTCTTGAAAAGATCCTCTTCGAACTTCGGCAGGTTGCCGGTGCCGAACAGGGCTTCAGCGCGCACCATCAGCGGCGAAGACACTTCGGTATAGCCGTGTTCGGTCGTGTGCAGATCAATCATGAACTGGCCGAGCGCGCGCTCGAGTCTGGCGAGCTGGTTGGTCAGGACCGTGAAGCGCGAGCCGGAGAGCTTGGTGGCACGTTCAAAATCCATGTAGCCGAGGGCTTCGCCGATTTCGAAATGTTCCTTCGGCGTATGGTTCCAGCGCGGTTTTTCGCCGACGATACGGGTGACGACATTGTCGTGCTCGTCCTTGCCGACAGGCACTTCGTCAAGCGGTACGTTCGGAATGCGCGAGAGCTGGTCGTAGAGATCGGCGGAAAACGCGCGCTCTTCTTCCTCGGCTGCCGGCAGGCTCTCCTTGATCTCGGCGACCTCGGCCTTCAGCTTGTCGGCAAGCTCGGTGTTCTTCTGCGCCATGGCCGCGCCGATCTCCTTGGAGGCGGCGTTACGGCGGGAGAGCAGGTCCTGCGCCTTCTGCACCGCGGAGCGGCGCTTTTCGTCAAGAGCAATGAGAGATTGCGACAAAGGCTCCGCGCTGCGCTTGGCAAGGGCAGCATCCAGAGCCTCGGGGTTCTCACGGATCCATTTGATATCGAGCATCGTCGTTCCAGATCGTTTCAACATAAATGAACCGGTCGGAGGAAACCCCGACCGGATGGGAAACGGCAGAACTCAGTGAAATGTCCTGATGCGCTCAGACGCTATCCGTGTTGGCGACGTCGGAGGATTCGCTGGCCTCTTCAACCGCCTGTTTGGAACGCTGACGCTCCACGAGTCGTGCCGCGTAAATGGAAATCTCGTAGAGAAGGATCGTCGGTAGCGCAAGACCGATCTGGGACATGGGATCGGGCGGTGTGAGCACCGCGGCGACCACGAAGGCAAGCACGATCGCGAACTTGCGCTTTTCGGAGAGCCATTGCGACGTCAGAAGGCCGACACGGGCCAGAAGCGTCGTGATCACCGGTAGCTGAAAGACGAGGCCGAAGGAGAAGACCAGCGTCATGATCAGGCTCAGATATTCCGAGACCTTCGGGAGCAGCGAAATTGCCACCTCGTCATGACCCGGCGCCTGCTGCATCGACAGGAAGAACCACATGACCATCGGCGTGAAGAAGAAATAGACCAGCGCCCCGCCCATCAGGAACAGGATCGGCGATGCGATCAGGAACGGCAAAAAGGCCTGGCGTTCGTTCTTGTAGAGGCCGGGAGCGACGAACTTGTAGATCTGTGCAGCGATGATCGGGAAGGCGATCACCAGACCGCCGAACATCGCGACCTTGACCTGCGTGAAGAAGAACTCCTGCGGCGCCGTATAGATCAGCTGTGCTTTCTCGACATCGAGATGAGCCCAGCTGACAGCAAGCTTGTAGGGATAGACGAGGTAATTGAAGATGTGCTTGGCGAAGATGAAGCACACGATGAAGGCGATGAAGAACGCAGCGATCGACCAGATCAGCCGCGTGCGCAGCTCCATCAGGTGCTCGATCAACGGCTGCGGCTTGTCTTGTATATCACCGCTCATGCCTCATCCTTCTTATTTTTGGCGGCAGGCTTTGCGACGGCGGCCGGCTTCCTCGTCGCGGCAGCGCGCTTCGGCTTCTCGACCGGTGCCGCGACCAACGCAACCGCGTCAGCCTTGTCTGCAGCCTTCACACGCGGCTTGCGGACGGCCTTCGGCTTTTCAGCCACGGCGACCGGAGCAACGGTGGCGGCAGCGGCCGGCTGCGGCGCAGGAACGACCGGCGGCGTTTCCGGAAGGCTCATTGACGGCGTCGGCGCGGAAACTTCCGCAGGCGGCGCTTCCGTCACAGTCCCGGTACCCTGCTCCAGCGGGCGCTGTTCTGCCGGGTTGTCGACCTTCGTCGAATTCTGCAGGTCGGCCTTGATCTCGTTACCCATCTGGCGCAGCGGGTTCATCGCCTCGCGCAAGCTGTTGACCGGGTTGAGCTTCTGGGCGTCGCTGATCGTGTTACGCACATCGTCAAGCTCGGCTTCGCGCAGTGCTTCGTCGAACTGGGCACGAAACTCACCCGCGACCTTGCGGGCACGTGCTGTCATCTTGCCGAAAGCGCGCAGCATCGGCGGCAGATCCTTGGGACCGACGACCACGATCAGAACGACCGCGATAACCAAGAGTTCGGTCCAGCCAATATCGAACATGCAAGGCTCCTGAACGGGCGGCGCGGGGGCAGCGCCCTTTCCCGTACGTGATTACTTCGTTTCGTCGGCCTTGTGATCGACGGTCTTTGCTGCTTCCGGCGCGTCTTCGTCCGTCATGCCCTTCTTGAAGCTCTTGATGCCCTTGGCAACGTCGCCCATCAGTTCCGGGATCTTGCCGCGACCGAACAACAAAAGCACAATGGCCAGAACGATAAGCCAGTGCCACATGCTAAAAGAACCCATTACGCATACTCCCTGTTTCGATGTTCCCTCGATGTAAGAATTTCCGATCCGGTTTCCAACATCAATCCTTCTGGATTGAGCTTAATGTCACGGTATCGGCCTTTGTGACAAGCCATTCGTCCATCGAAAAATCGTGATTGACATTGTTTTGCGCGGCCGTGGCAAAAGCAAGACCAACCTTCATCATTCCTCGGAGGCGCCACCCGGGGCGAGCAGTCCAAGCTCTTCAAGGTCCAGTTGTGTAATTGGATCCTCATCCTCGGCCAGTTCGTCGTTCATGAGGGGCGACGGAATGTTGAAATTGGCCGGGATTCGGCCGGACAGCAGGCCGGCGCCCTTCAGTTCCTCAAGTCCCGGCAAGTCGCGCAATTCCTCAAGGCCGAAATGATCAAGGAAATCACGCGTCGTGCCGAGCGTCACCGGCCGGCCCGGTGTGCGACGGCGGCCGCGGAAACGTACCCAGCCCGCCTCCATCAGCACATCGAGCGTGCCGCGCGAGGTTTGCACACCTCTGATATCTTCGATCTCGGCACGCGTCACCGGCTGGTGATAGGCAATGATCGCCAGCACCTCGAGGGCTGCGCGGGAGAGTTTGCGGACCTCATTCTCATCGCGACGGATGAAAAAAGAGAGGTCGGCGGCGGTGCGGAAGGCCCAGGCATCATCGACCTGCACGAGATTGACGCCACGCGGCGCATAGTGGTCCTTCAGGCGCAGCATGATCTCGCGCGCATTGAAGCCCTTCGGCAGACGCTCGGTGATAAAGCCTTCGGATACCGGCTGGGCGGAGGCGAAGACCAGCGCTTCGGCTATACGCTCCGCTTCGATCTCGGCCTGCAGATTGTGGGAAGCGTCTTCGCCCTCCCCATCTTCACCTTCAAAGTCATCGTCCTGCGCGCCGATCAATCCGACTGCTCCTGTTCGACCACCTGAAGGGTGGCATGTTTCGGGCCGCGGCGCATATAGATCGGCTGGAAGGCGCCATCCTGGCGGATCTCCAGCTTGCCCTCGCGCACCAGTTCCAGCGAGGCGGCAAAGGCGCTGGCAACGGCAGTGACGCGCTCGGTGGGGCTTGCAAGGTACCGCAGCAGATATTGCTCGAGCGCGGTCCAGTCGACGATGTCGCCGATCATCTGGGTCAGCAGTTCGCGGGCGTCGGTGAGCGACCAGACGTTGCGCCGCTCGATCGTCACCTGGGTGATCGCATGACGCTGTCGCAGGGCTGCGTAGGCGCTCAGGAGATCGTAGAGATTGGCCTCATAGGCCGATTGCTGGCGATGCGGGATATGTTCGGGCGCGCCGCGGGCGAAAATGTCTCGGCCGAGCCGGTTGCGATTGACGAGGCCGTCGGCCACTTGGCGCATCGCTTCCAACCGCTTCAGGCGAAAAGCAAGCGTTGCGGCCATTTCCTCACCAGAGGGACCGTCGTCCTTGACCTGCTGCGGGATCAGCAATCGCGATTTCAGATAGGCAAGCCAGGCGGCCATGACGAGATAGTCGGCGGCAAGCTCGATGCGGATCCGCCGCGCGCTTTCGACGAACTGAAGATATTGCTCGGCAAGGGCCAGAACCGAAATGCGCGACAGGTCGACCTTCTGGTTGCGGGCAAGATAGAGCAAGAGGTCGAGCGGGCCTTCGAAGCCGGCGACATCGATCACCAATGCCGGCTCGTGGGTGGCGCGTTCCGAACCGTTCTCCTGCCACAGCTTGTCCATCGGCGTTGACGCCGCCTGGGACCGCTCCGTGCCCTTGATCGTGTTCACCCTACCCTGCCTTTCCGGCCTCTTCTCAAGCCGTCGCAAACATGGCGTCGAATTCCGCCCTTATCGTCGTCTCGTCTGCAGCATCGGCAGTCGGGAAGCCATCCTCGACCAGCCGTGCCCGCTCGCGCGCAAGACCTGCCAGCGGCGGAACATTTGCCACGACCTGAAGCATCTCGTCCATATGGCCGTTGCAATGCAGCACGATATCGCAACCGCCCGCAATGATATTCGCCGCGCGTTCGCCGATCGTGCCGGAAAGCGCGTTCATCGAGCTATCGTCCGACAGGAGCAGCCCCTTGAAGCCGATCTCGGTGCGGATGACCTCGTCAATCACCTTGCGGGATGTGGTTGCCGGATTGTCCGGATCGATGGCCGTGAAGACGAGATGGCAGGTCATGGCCATCAACTCATCCTTCATCGCGATGAAGGGCGGGAAGTCGTGAACTTGCAGTTCTTCGCGCGATACGGCGACGACCGGCAGTTCCAGATGCGAATCTGCAAAGCCGCGCCCGTGGCCCGGCATGTGCTTCATGACCGGCAGCAAACCACCGGCTTTCAGCCCCTCGGAAGCAGCCCGGCCCATTTCCGTGACAGTAACAGGATCGCCGCCATAGGCCCTGTTGCCGATAACATTGCTGCTGCCTTCGACGGGCACGTCGAGCACCGGCAGGCAATCGACATTGATCCCGAATTTCTGGAGATCAAAAGCATGCAGACGCGACATAAGCCAGGCGGCGCGCAGGCCAAGCGCACGGTCGCGGCGATAGAGATCGCCAAGCGCCTGCCCCGGCGGATAGTGCTGCAGGATCGGCGGGCGGATGCGCTGAACGCGACCGCCCTCCTGATCAATGAGCACGGGCGCATGCCAGCCGACGCAATCGCGCAACTCGGCAACGAGATCGCTGATCTGCTGGGCTTCGGAAATGTTTCGTCCGAAAAGGATAAAGCCCCACGGGCGCTCTGCCCTATAGAAGGCCTTCTCTTCGTCGGTCAGCTTGAGGCCGCTGCAGCCAAGGATCATCGCTTTTGATTCGGTCATACCCGAATCATAAGGGTCGCCCGGCGAATTGCGAGCGAGGTCAAGCGCGATCCCACAAAAAAGAACGGCGGGACAAGCCCGCCGTTGCGATAGAGGAAGCCGGAAAGCTTACTTGGAGATCAGGCAGCTTCCGCCGGCCGAGCGATACTGCTCGCAAAGAGCGGCGGCCTCGTCCTTCGAGCCGGCCGGGATGCGGACGCGGTAGAACGTGCCCTTGCCGGCGATATCCGCCTTGCGGATTTCGTAAGCGCGGCCACTAAGCACGCCTGCGAACTTCTTCGACAGGCTGGCATAGGACTTCTTTGCTTCATCTTCTGACGGCAGCGATGCGATCTGGATGCCGTAGCCGCCGCTTGCAGCGGCCGGAGCCTGCTGTGCCGGCTGGGCAGCGGACGCTGCCGGTGCAGAGGCGACCTGCGTCGGTTTCTGCTGTGCCGTCGGGCGGACATTACCGTTTTCGGTTACCGTGCCGACGACATTGACCGGCTGTTCGGCCGGGCGTGCCGTCGGGACAGGCGCCGTATCGGTCGTCGCAGCGGAGGCTGCGTCGGTGATCGGTGTGGTCTTGACTGCACGAACCGGCGGGTCGACCTGATTTGCGTTTGCGGCGTTCACCTCAGCCATCTTGGCGGTGGTCTGGGCCGGCTGGGCTGCTGGCGCTGCTCCGACAGGCGGAATGGCGGCGGATGCAACCTGATTGCCGTTCTGATTGCCGGCGCTGGCCGGGAAGCTTGCAGCAGACGGCGTCGCGGCCGGCTGGGCTGCAGGCGTTGCCGATGCGACTTCCTTTGCCGACGCGGATTGCTCGGCAGGTGCCGGCTCTTCGCGGGCAACGAGCGTGCCGTCCGGCTTGACGATCATCGTGCGGACCTTGCGTGGCGAAACGGATGGCGTCCCATTGTCATCGGCAGAGGAGGCATCCGCAGACGCGTTGTGGTCCGGCAGCAGGCGCGGATCCTGCGTCTCGCCGACGGCAGTCGGCAGGACCGAATCGCCCGTACCCTCGTCGTCATCGGGCGAAACTTCAGGCGTCAGCGTGCGCTGGACGACATCGACTGGCTGTTCGTCGGAGGAGACCAGAGCCTTCTGTTTCGGCTCTTCGGCAGCACCTGCAACACGGTCATAGACCGCCTTGTCCTGATTCGGCACGGTCTTGCCGCCCGGATTTTCCGGAACGACCTTCACAGGCTCCTTGTCAGCAGCGATGACCCGCGGCTCGCCGGAGCTGACGATGCTAAGGCCAGAGCCATTGGACACCCAGCTGTAGATGCCGTAAGCGCCGCCAGCAAAAACGACCAGCATGGCCGCTGCGGCCAGAAGGCGGCGCATGGAGCGGGCGCGATTGAAATCCGCGGCCTGGCTTGCGGATTGGATATGGACTTCGGAAACGCTCTCGCGGCGCTCGACGGGCTCACGCACGCTGCGGCGGAAATCCTCTTCCAGCGCGCGTTCGAAATCATCAAGACCGTCGGCGAACACAGTGCTTGCCGGCTTGGCTGCAGCTGCTGCCGTTGCGGCAGCGGCCGGAGGCGCCCAGGCGGGTGCAGCCTGCGGCTTCTCCTGCCGCTTGGCGGGCTCGAAGAAGCTTGCAATCTCGGCATCGAGATCGAAATCGAAGTCGGCGGTTTTGGCGACCGGTTCCGGATGCTCGACCGGCGGCAGCGTCGGGACATGCATGTCCTCGACCGTCTCGGGACGATCCTCCGGGTCGGAGATCATCGAGGGATCGAAAGGCAGATCGTCGGTGTGTTCGCTTGCGGGCACCGGCCTGCTGTAGCTCACCGGAGCTGGCTGCGGCTCAGGCACGAAAACCGGTGCGGGTTGCGGCTGAGGACGCGGCGCAGGCTGTGCCGCGACCACCGGAGCTGCACGTACCGGCTCGGGCTTCGGCTGCGGAGCCTGTGGTTCGGAAAAATCGAGATCGGCGAGCTCAAGCTCTATGCCGGCAAGATCCAGCTCGAAATCATGGCCGGCAAAAGGATCTTCGGCGTCCAGTTCCGGCTGGCGTGCGACGACCGGCGCGGGTGCGATAGGCGTCGAAATCGGCTCCACCGGCTCCCGAACGACCGGTTTCGGTGCTTCGGGCTGGCGAAGTACAGGCGTCGCACGGCTCATCGGCACGGGCGCGATCACTGTCGGTTGCGCAGGTGCACGAGCAACGGGCGCTTCGAAGACGGGGGCTTGGAAGACAGGTGCTTCGAAGACGGGAGCGTCAAACGTGGGCGCCTGGAAAACAGGCGCGGCAGGAGCCGGGACCGGCGACAGCTCGGCAACGGGTTCAGGTGCCGCGGCAACAGGTTCTGATGCGACGGAGCCAGCAGCGCGCTGCGGCACCGGATAACGGGAGACATCCGCCAGGAGATCGTCGAGATCGAAGGCATCCGCATCGAAAGTTTCCGGCAGCGCTTCCGTCAGCGCCGCGTCGGGATGAACATCGCCTTCGGCCGTAGCGGCGATCAGGTCAAAACCGGCATTGTCAGGCTCGGCCGGCTCTTCGGAGGCAGCAGCCTCTTCGAACCTTGCGACAGGCTCTTCAGGAAGGGCAACTTCTTCGTGGCGGTCGATCTCGGCCGGAAAACCGAAGGAGGCCGCAACCGGCTCGAAATCTGCCGCTTCAACCATGGCGACCGGCAGAGGCTCGTCAGCCACTTGAGGCGCAACCACTTCGGGTTCGACAAGCACTTCCGGCTCAGCAACAAATTCCGGCTCGGCAGTGAAGGCTTCGACGGGAGCGTGAGCCGGCTCAAGAACAGATGAATCGACGACCAGCTCGGAAAGAACCGGCTCTTCGCGACGTGGGGCGTGAAAATTGGCGAGCGGCAGACGGATGCTGGCGGCCGACCATTGCGGCGCCTTGGCCGGCGGTTGAACGACCGGAGCCGCAGGAAGAGCGTTACCGATCGAAAGCTCGAGTTCTTCGATCAGATCGCGAGCGCCACCATAGGCCGTGAAGGTGACCGGCGGCTCTGGGGGAACGGCGACAGGCTTCGAAGGCGTGGGAGCCCAGTCGGTGGCGACGGGCGCCTCCCATTCGGCGGCAACCGGCTCAGGCGCCTCCACTTCGGGAACCACAGCAACGCTCTCTGGAAATTCAGGCTCAACGGCAGGCGTCTCGAAACCGGACATGACCGAGGGGGCGAGCTCTTCGCCAATCGAAGGCACATCTTCCTGGACCGGCTCGACATAATCGTAAGTCTCAGCTGCCTGAGCGATCGGCTCGACCGGATGATCGAGATCGGCGAGAGGACGTGGCGCATCATAGCGCTCGAACTCACGGAGAAGCTCGTCCTCGAGATTGAGAGCCGGCTCCTGCCGTGCGGGTTCGCTTACGGTATTGGCCGCGACGCGAGGTTCAAAGCCAACAATACGAGCGAGTTCTGCCAACGGATCGTCGTCGGCAAACATATCGTCTTTACCACGCGTGTCATACGCAAGTCGTTTATCAGCCATGCCCATCCCACTCAAAAACGCAAACACTCAAATGCCAGCGCATTGTGGGGAAATGGTGACGTTATCGCATTTCGTCCGGTGCGGCAGTGCCTGTAATGGCAAGTCCCGACTTCAAAACCGACGCGACGGCGTACACCAGCCCAAGTCTGGCAATACTTGATTCTCGGTTCTTATCGTTAACAAATCGTAATTCCGTCTGATCTTTACCTTTGTTCCAGTGGGCGTGGAAGGCGCTGGCAAGATCATAGAGGTAAAAAGCGATGCGATGCGGCTCCTGAGACTGGGCTGCACTTTCGACGATACGCGGGAATTCTGCAGCCTTGGCAATCAGCTGCAATTCGGTGGAATCCGTAATGCCTGCAACGGATTGCGCCAAAAGCTCGGGTGTCGGGGCGAGATCAGGGAAGGCCTCCCTCGCCTGCCGGAAGACGGACATGCAGCGGGCATGCGCATACTGCACGTAAAAAACCGGATTATCTTTGGATTGCTCCGTTACTTTGGCAAAATCGAAGTCCAACGGCTCCGAATTCTTGCGGTAAAGCATCATGAAGCGAACCGAATCACGTCCGACTTCTTCAACGACATCGCGCAACGTGACAAAATCGCCCGAACGCTTCGACATCTTAACCGGCTCACCATCGCGGTAGAGCTTGACGAGCTGGCAGAGCAGCACCGTCAGCTTCGCCTTACCGTCGGAGACGCCACGCGCAACCGCCTCGAGGCGCTTGACGTAGCCGCCATGGTCGGCGCCGAGCACATAGATCATCTCATCGAAGCCGCGGTCGAACTTGTTCTTGAAGTAGGCGACGTCGGCAGCGAAATAGGTATAGGAGCCGTCCGACTTGATCAGAGCACGATCGATATCGTCGCCGACTTCGGTCGAGCGGAAAAGCGTCTGCTCGCGGTCTTCCCAATCTTCGGGAAGCTGGCCCTTCGGCGGCGGCAGCGTGCCCTTGTAGACATAGCCCTTGAAGGTCAGGTCGTTGATGGCGGTGCGGATTGCTGCCGCGCCATTGGCATGCAGCGTGCGCTCCGAGAAGAAGATATCATGATGGACGTTGAGCGCAGCCAGATCCTCGCGGATCATCACCATCATCATCTCGATGGCGCGATCCTTGACGATCGGCATCCATTGCTCTTCCGGCATGTTGTGCAAGCGCACGCCGTATTCGGCGGCGAGCGATTCTCCGACCGGGACCAGATAGTCACCGGGATAAAGGCCGGACGGGATCTCGCCGATCTTCTCGCCAAGCGCCTCGCGGTAGCGCAGGAAAACAGACCGAGCCAGCACATCGATCTGCGAGCCGGCGTCGTTGATGTAATATTCCTTGACGACGTCATAGCCGGCAAAGGCAAGCAGATTTGCGAGCGCATCACCGACGACGGCGCCACGGCAATGGCCGACATGCATCGGGCCGGTCGGGTTGGCCGAGACATATTCGACGTTGACCTTCTTGCCTTGCCCCAGTCCGGAGCGGCCGTAGCCTGTGCCGGACTGGATCATCGAGGCAAGCAAGCGCTGCCAGTAGCCGACGGACAGCCTGATATTGATGAAGCCCGGACCGGCGACCGAAACCTCGGCGACGTCGGCGTCTTCCTGCAGCTTGGCGATGATGATTTCGGCAAGCGCACGCGGATTGGTGCCGAGCGGCTTGGCAAGCACCATGGCAGCGTTGGTCGCGACATCGCCGTGGGTCGCGTCACGCGGCGGCTCCACGGCAATGCGACCGAAATCGAGCTCGGATCGCTTTTCCTTGACCAGATCGAGCTGTTCAAGAGCGTTTTTAATCCTGGCTTCAAAATCGGTAAAAAGGTTCATCGCACTCTTCCATGCACAGGCTGTGCCAACAGGTTTGCCGGCGGCTGCCGGGCGCCCGCTGCCTATCGCAAATCCGGAGTGTGGTCAAACAATCGCCTGTGGGCACTGATGGCATAGGTATCCGTCATGCCGGCCAGATAGTCCCCGACATGGCGGGCTTTCGGCGCGTCGGAAAGACCGGCGATATGGTCGACCCAATAATGGCTCTGCATCTCCTTGGGATTGGCCATATAGGCACCAAAGAGATCCTTGACGATCTGAGCGGCACCGGCACGGATGCGCATGATATCGGCATTCCGGTAGATGCGCTTGAAGAGCATTGCCTTGATCTGCCGGTCAGTCTCGGCCATCTCATCTGAAAAAGTTGCCATCACGTGATCCGCATTGCGGATATCGTCGGCGCTTTGCGGGTTGAGCTCTGTCAGGCGCTTCTGCGCTACGCCGATTACGTCCTCCACCATGCGTGTGATCTGGCGGCGCATGATTTCATGCGTGAAGCGGCTCGGCTCCAGATGCGGATAGCGCTCCCTCACCTCGGCCATCAGCCCGGCAAGGAACGGGATTTCCTCCAGCATCTCGAAATTGAGATAGCCCGAGCGCAGCCCGTCATCGATATCATGCGTATTGTAGGCAATATCGTCGGCGATCGCCGCCACCTGGGCTTCGAGGCTCGCATAGGTCGCCAATTCCAGGTCGTGCAGTTCGCAATAGTCGAGTATCGGCTGGGGCACCGGCCCTCGCGTGCCAACACCATCGGCCGTCAGCAGCGGACCGTTGTGCTTGACGAGACCCTCCAGGCTTTCCCATGTCAGGTTGATGCCGTCGAAATCGGCATAGCGTCGCTCGAGTTTCGTCACGATGCGCAAAGACTGGGCATTGTGATCGAAGCCGCCATAAGGCAGCAATTCCTCGTGCAGCGCATCTTCTCCGGTATGACCAAAGGGCGTGTGTCCGAAGTCATGGACGAGCGCCACGCCCTCTGCGAGATCCTCGTCGACCTTGAGAGCGCGGGCAAGAGCGCGGGCGATCTGAGCCACCTCGATCGTATGCGTGAGGCGTGTTCGGTAGTGATCGCCATCCTGGGCGATGAAGACCTGCGTCTTGTGCTTCAGGCGGCGGAAGGCCGTCGTATGGACGATGCGATCGCGGTCACGCTGGAAATCGGACCGTGTCGGGCTGCCGCTTTCCGGATAGAGACGCCCGCGCGAATTCCATGGATCTGCCGCATAGACCGCCCGTTCGCCATAACCGAAACCCAATGCATGCCTGTCGAAGCTCATTCTTCACCGTCACTAACGCGTTGCGACCTTGCCCATTGACGCCGCTTTCCGCTCTTCATACCTATAGCTTACAGAAACGGCAAAGAGGCGCTTTGTCGACCGCTTCGCCAGATCCTGTCCTTTATGGAAGGATCATGATAAGTTTCTTTGATATCATGCGTTTGAATATCAAACGTCCAAATTAGATTCTCTCCGGATCTTGACCCCGGCAGGAGGAAAAATGACTGAAGCGAATGTAACCCTTTCCGATGCCGCGGCAAAGCGTATTGCCGCTATCGTCGGCAGCGATCCCGGCAAGAGCGCGTTGCGCGTCTCCGTCGAAGGAGGCGGCTGTTCCGGCTTTTCCTACAAATTCGATCTCGTGGACGGCGCGGCTGATGACGACATCGTCGTCGAGAAGAACGATGCCAAGGTATTGATCGACAGTCTCTCGCTGGTCTACATGGCCGGCTCCGAGATCGATTTCGTCGACAACCTGCTCGGCCAGTCCTTCCAGATCAAGAACCCGAATGCGGTGGCAAGCTGCGGCTGCGGCACCAGCTTCGCAATCTGATCCAAAACCGACTTTCCACGAATAACCGGCCGAAGATTTTCTTCCGGCCGGTTTCCTGTCTTGTCCGCCAACGTGGGAGCGCGATAAAAGAGCCGAAGCGAGTTAGCAGGATAAAGCCATGAAGATAGCGACCTGGAACATCAACGGCGTCAAGGCGCGTATCGACAACCTGACGCAATGGCTGAAGGATTCCAGTCCAGACATCGTCTGCCTGCAGGAAATCAAAACAATCGACGAAGGCTTCCCGCGGCTCGAAATCGAAGCGCTCGGCTACCATGTGGAAACGCATGGGCAGAAGGGCTTCAACGGCGTTGCCATTCTTTCCAAGAGCACGCCTTCCGAAGTCAATCGCGGCCTGCCGGGCGATCCACTCGATGAGCAAGCACGCTTCCTCGAAGCGGTCTTCTCGCTTCCCGGCAACAAGGTGGCACGCGTCTGCTGCCTGTACCTGCCGAATGGCAATCCGCCGGAAACCGAAAAATATCCCTATAAACTCGCCTGGATGGAACGCCTGCAGAAGTTCGCGGCCGAGCGTCTGGAGTATGAGGAAATTTTCATTCTGGCCGGTGATTACAACGTCATTCCCGAACCGCACGATTGCTTCGACCCGAAGGTATGGGAAAGCGACGCACTCTTCCTGCCGCAGACGCGCCAAGCCTTCCGCCGGCTGGAAAATCTCGGTCTCGTCGATGCCGTACGTTCGGCAACCGACGCCACGACGCTCTATTCCTTCTGGGATTACCAGGCCGGCGCTTGGCCCAAGAACAACGGCATTCGCATCGACCATCTCATGCTGTCACCGGAAGCTGCCGACTGCATGGTGTCAGCGGCGATCGAAAAGCATGTGCGCGCCTGGGAGAAGCCGTCCGACCACGTGCCCGTGGTGGCTTACTTCGATTTCGCTGCCTGAGATCTAAGCCATTTCCATTTTACGCGATTCCGGAACGCAAAACCGCTACGCACTTTTGCTGGAATTGCTCGAACAACTCAGTCGTCCGAGCCTGTCGCAATCGAGTGCGACAGGGAGACTGCCGTGCGCCGATCCGCTTCGCTGGCAACCGAGAAGGCATCTTCCTGGAGCGACTGCATCCAGCTGCAATCCTTCGGCTTGCAGCGATCGAGAGCCGCCGTCATTAGTGCGAGACCGCGGGCGGACTGGCCCTCATCGAAGAGGATATTGCCGAACACTGCCATGGCGCCGGGATGGCCGCTCTTGCGGGCCTGATTGAGCCATTTCTTGGCCTGATTGATATTGGCGCTGCCGCCCTCGCCTGCAAGCATCATCTGCGCAAGCTGGAACTGCGCCTCGGGAACACCGAAGGTGGAGGCGACCTGGAAATAGAGCTGGCGCGCCTGGTTGAGATCGATCTTCACCGGGCTGCCGGCAATGCCGTGCTTGTAATAGTTGGCGAGCGACAGCAGCGCATTGATGAAGAAGCCGGTATCCTCCGAGCCGGGCTCCACGCCCTGCTGCGCAATCTCGCTGTAGATCTTGAAGGCTTCGAAATCATCCTGCGCCACGCCGTCGCCGTCAGCATACATGTT
The DNA here is from genome assembly GCA_039725955.1 of Sinorhizobium sp. B11. Classification (NCBI taxonomy): domain Bacteria; kingdom Pseudomonadati; phylum Pseudomonadota; class Alphaproteobacteria; order Hyphomicrobiales; family Rhizobiaceae; genus Sinorhizobium; species Sinorhizobium sp. B11. Next base: position 1,594,957 of record CP091034.1, on the reverse strand, counting down.
GGCGAGTGCCCAGCGCGAACCGGTGTGGCCTTTTTCGGCGGCGTATTTATAGGCTTCTACCGCCTCTTCCTTCTGACCGTTCTTGTATGCCTTAAAACCGAATTTGAAGAGATCGAAGGGTCCCGATTCTTTCGTGACGCCCGTTTTGATGTCGAATGCCAGGACCGGACAGGCCAAAGCCAGGGAAACGGCCATCGACATGCTGAGCAGCATGAATTTGAACAATCTGAACTCGGACGTTACCATCTTTACCGGTTTCTTTCGTTCATCACAGACGCCTGGCGGCGGCTTTTTTTGCCGTTCTGCCCGCGTGGATGCATTCCTTCCAGGCGAGCGATCCCGCGGCGGGCTCCAAGGCCCCTTTACCCGCGTCGCTTCCAGCCCCATGCCCCTCTTTCAAAACCAGCACATCCTTGCGAACCACCCGGCTCCCGGCACGGCCCGCATATGATGCCTCAGGTACTCCCTTTGCGGTCCAGGTTTCCGCCCGTCCGCCTTTATCGTCTTCGTAAACAGCAAATGTGACCAAACCGGTATCGCTACCGTGCCTGAAGGACGAAGCGTCATGCCGGGGGACTGAAAATGAACGAAGCGAGCAAATCTGCAACACTACCGAAAGGGCGGATTTCTGGCCGGAAATGCCTTTGACGAAAAGCAAAGCGGCCGTTGCCGCTGGCTTCTCGCCCCTGCTGTCGCGATGTCTGGCGTTGCCGGAAAAAATTCGACCCATGCTACTGCTTACGCACACCCTACGCTTGTCATCTCCTCGCCCGCTAATAGCGCTGCGCCCTCTTTGTGGCGGGAAATGGACAAATTCGCCCTGCCGACACCGTACGCGAACCATCGTAAGAAAGTGTTGCTGAATCGTCACAAAACGAGACGAGAAGATGGATGATTAATGGCGGCAAACAAAGAAGAACCCGGCATTGCCGGGCTCCTCAATTCTTCAAATCAGGGAATTAAAACTTGACCTTTAGGCTGGTCGACAATGCGGCGACAAGGTCGTTGCCAAAGGAATAGGAGACATCATCTCCAAAGGTGACGCCGTTCTGGGTGACCACGCCTGACGAACCGCTCGTCAGCAGGCCAACGGCACCGGCGACGCGCCACTCGATATGCTCGGTTGGCGTGAAGGCCGCGCCGACACCCAGCGTCCAGCTATCGGTCTGTGCCCCGTAGCCTTGGCTGGTGCCGCGGTCCCATGTCAGGCTGACTGCGCCCGCCCACTGATCGTTGAACTTGTGGCCGACACCGCCAGTAATCGTCCAGCCGTCACGATAGAGAAGATCGAGCGACGTGAGTTCCGTCCTGCCACCGGAGGTACAGGCGACCAGGCCCTTCGTCGATGTCGGGCAGAAAGGCACCGACTGCAGAACACTCCAGTTCGTCCACTTGACCGAACCGAAAGCGAGCCAATCCGGAGCGATGCCGCTCTGCAATTTCAGTTCGAGCGAATCCGGCGCCTCAGCGGAGCCGAAGACGGGCGTGACCTTTCCATAGGGAGAGGCGTTCAGTGGAGCAAAGGGCGCAGTAACCTGGGTAAGGTCCACCGTGCCGGTGAGGTTGTCGTACCTTACGCGGCTGTTATAGACGAGGCTCGCGCGCATCGCATATTCCGGAATCTCGTAGGCAAGACCAGCGCGCCAGCCCCAGCCATTGTCCTCGAGATCGAGACGACCGACGCCGTCACCCGTACCGACCAGAAGCGGAACCGTCGAAACCAGCCGTTCCTTGAAGCCCTCGACTTCCTGGTAGAAGGCACCGCCGATGATACGAAGCTGTCCCGGACCGACATCGAAACGATAGGAGCAAGTACCGCCATAATTGCGGGTTTTGATCTCCGTCTCGATATTGTTGTTTGCACCAGCCCAGTTCAAACCGGGATTGGTATGCCCGCCAAACGGCTCGGAATAATCGACGAGGCAGTCGACCACATCGCCGAAGCCGCCCTTGAACCCAAAATAAGGGATGGCGTAATTCGCGGTATCGTCAGCGGTGTTCGGACGGTTGTTCAGATTGCCGCCGCCTGGAGACACAGAAGTATCTGTGTCGCGAACATTCTTCAGCTTACGTTGGGGGGTAACATAGATGATGCCCGACTGGAACGAGAAGGGTGAGGTATCGAACAGCTGATCGATATTGTAGCCACCGCGCTCCAGGCCGCCCGCGAAGGACGGCGAAGCCAGTGCCGAAAATGCAATGAGCGATGTTACGCCCCTGGAAAACATACGCGCTGCCATTGTGTCTCCCCCACTCAAGCAATTGATGTAACTACACTGTGCTAGTGAACTTAATAAATCGCAACGAAGCGCGCCGCTGCGACGCGAAGTTGCGTTATGGCTAATTTACGTAACTAATTGACGGGCACGTCAAAAAATCAGATAGATAAAATTCTATTCTTCTATCTATTGGCTTTAAGGGACCCGTTAGATTTTTATTCCACAAAAGGCGCTATCTGTATCAAAGCGACAACAGTGGCAGTTTTCGCACGCAGCATCGCCCAAACGGGTGATATCCACAGGCGGAAACCGAAAAAGAACGTGATTTCCGTCGAATCGTCATACTTTTTAATGCAAAAGGCGCGCTCCGATGGAACGCGCCTCCAGAAAAAATATACTCGTTAACCGCGATTATCCCGCTTCGCTAACTCGCGCCAGAGCAGTCCTCAAACTCGCGATCTGGCTTGTCAGCTCTTCATGACGCTCACGCTCGGCTTCCACCACTTCCGGGTTGGCATTGGCCACGAACTTCTCATTCGACAGCTTGCCGTCGATGCGCGCAACTTCGCCTTCGGCCTTGGCAATCGCCTTTTCGAGGCGGCTCTTTTCCGCCGTGAGATCGATCAGCTTGCCAAGCGGCAGGCAGACAGTCGCTTCCGCGACGACGATCTGAGCGGCACCTTTCGGGGCAGATTCGGCAAGCGAGATCGCCTCGACACGCGCCAGGCGCTTGATGGCCGCGTCGTGACGGAACAGCCGTTCACGCGTCAGGCTGTTGGCACCGACGACGACGAGCGGCGCGGTGGCCGACGGCGGCACGTTCATTTCCGAGCGGACCGAGCGGATGCCCGAAACAAGGTCGATCAGCCAATTGATCTCATCGGCGGCAGCATTGTCGGTGTAAGACGGCGACGGCCATTCGGCGTGGCAGAGCAATCCGTCACGTTCCTGGCCCTCACCCGCCGTATGCGCCCACAACTCTTCGGTCATGAAGGGCATGAAGGGATGCAACAGCTTGTAAATCTCTTCCAGAACATAGGCGCTGCAAGCCTGGGCTTCAGCCTTCGCGGCCGCGTCCTCTCCGCCGAAGACCGGCTTCAGAAGTTCGAGATACCAGTCGCAAAACTGATTCCAGACAAAACGGTAGAGCGCGCCGGCGGCATCGTTGAAACGGTAGGCTTCAAGCGCTTCCGTTACGTCACGTTCCGCGCGGGCAAGCTCTGTCAGGATCCAGCGATTGATGGTGAGTTCGGCTGCTTCCGGCACGAAATGCGGATCGCTCTTGGCACCGTTCATTTCGGCAAAGCGCGTGGCGTTCCAGAGCTTGGTGCCGAAATTGCGGTAACCGGCGATGCGCGCCGGGTCGAGCTTCACATCGCGGCCCTGGGCCGCCATGATCGCCAGCGTGAAACGCAGCGCATCCGCACCATATTCGTCGATCAGTTCGAGCGGGTCGATGACGTTGCCCTTGGACTTCGACATCTTCTGCCCGTTCTTGTCGCGCACGAGAGCGTGAATATAGACGGTATGGAACGGCTCGACTGGGTTATCGTCCTCGTCCTTCATGAAATGCAGGCCCATCTGCATCATGCGGACAACCCAGAACGGAATGATATCGAAACCGGTGACAAGAACGCTCGTCGGGTAATATCGCTCCAGTTCGGGTGTCTTGTCCGGCCATCCAAGCGTCGAGAACGGCCAGAGTGCCGAGGAGAACCAGGTGTCGAGCACGTCTTCATCACGTGTCAGAATCTCACCCGGCCGGAAATTCTCGAGCAGGTCCTCGACATAGGCCTTCATCGGCCCTTCATGTGACAGATAGTGCTGGATGGCGGCCTGCAGCGCCTCTTCTTCGGTCTTTTCGACGAAAACCTGACCATCCGGACCGTACCAGGCCGGAATCTGGTGACCCCACCAGAGCTGACGGGAGATGCACCACGGCTGGATATTCTCCATCCATTGGAAATAGGTGTTTTCCCAGTTCTTGGGAACGAACTTTGTCCGGCCTTCGCGAACGGAAGCAATGGCGGGCTTGGCAAGGGTCTTGTTGTCGACCCACCATTGCTCGGTCAGACGCGGCTCGATCGGCACGCCACCGCGATCGCCATGCGGAACCATATGCTTATGCGGCTCGATCTTGTCGAGCAGGCCTGCTTCCTCGAAAATCTCGACAATGATCTTTCGTGCGACGAAGCGATCCTGGCCTTCCAGCCGGTCCCACGCGCCATGCAAGGCGGCCGGATGATCGAGACCTTCCAGAAAGTCCTCGTTTTCCTTGATGGTCACCGAAGCATCAACGTTGAGGACATTGATGGCGCGCAGGCCAGCACGCCTGCCGACATCAAAGTCGTTGAAATCATGCGCGGGTGTGATCTTGACCGCGCCCGTGCCGGCTGTCGGATCGGCATAGTCGTCGGCAACAATCGGAATCCTGCGGCCAACGATCGGGAGGATGACGTGTTTGCCGACTATCGACTTGTAGCGCTCGTCCTTGGGATTGACCGCAACGCCGGTATCGCCAAGCATCGTCTCCGGCCGCGTCGTCGCAACCACGAGGTAATCACGCGTTTCGAATTCGGTGGGCTTGCCCTCCTCGTCAAAAGCGATCGGGTACTGATAGGTGACCCCCTCCTCCAGCGGATAGCGCAGATGCCAGAGATTGCCTTTGAGCTCGATCTGCTCGACTTCCATGTCGGAGATCGCAGTCAGCAACTTCGGATCCCAGTTGACGAGGCGCTTGTCCTTGTAAATCAGCCCTTCCTTGTAGAGCGTGACGAAGACTTCGAGGACAGCCTGGGACAGGCCCTCATCCATGGTGAAGCGCTCACGAGACCAGTCGCACGAAGCGCCGAGACGCTTCAACTGATTGAAAATCAGGCCGCCCGATTCAGCCTTCCATTCCCAAATCTTTTCGATGAAGGCATCGCGGCCCATGTCGCGGCGGCCGGGAAGCTGCTGTTCCATCAGCTTGCGCTCGACAACCATCTGCGTGGCGATGCCGGCATGGTCCATGCCCGGCTGCCAGAGAACATCCTTGCCGCGCATGCGCTCGAACCGCACCAGGACGTCCTGCAGCGTATTGTTGAGCGCGTGGCCCATGTGCAGCGAGCCCGTGACATTCGGCGGCGGGATGACAATGGTGAAGCTTTCCGCATTCGGCTTTGCGTTCACACCGGCGCGGAAGGCATCCGCCTCATCCCATTTCGCGGCGATTTTCGGTTCGACGGCAGCGGAATCGTAGGTCTTTTCGAGCATTTTCTGACCAATTCGAGGTTCGAGGATGGGCGTTTTGTAAATAGGATGGCTACGGCCAAGTCAATAAAAAAGCCGCCCCGGAGACCGGAGCGGCTCTTGTCTGGAAAAAGCGTTTCCGGTCAGCGGCGCGGGCCGCGCGCCACGCGTTCGATTTCTTCGCGGACGAGACGTTCGACCAGCGTCGGCAGATTGTCATCAAGCCATTCGCGCAGCATCGGCCGCAGCATGTCTTCGGCAATCTCATCCAGCGAGCGGCGCTCGGCTGCACCATCGATGGCAGCGGCAAGTTCTTCGAAGGAACGGGCAACCTGCAGGCCGGTGTTCTGCGACAGAAGTGACGGCTGTACTTCTTCCGTAACGCTGGCAGGCGCGACGTCGGCAGGCTGGTATGCCACCGGCTCGATACGCTGCTCGACCGCGGAAAGCGCAGGCGCCTCCTCGACGAGCGCAGGCCGCAGAACCTCGGGCAGACGCTGCTCGGCAAAAACGGGCACCGGCTCTGGTGCATACTGGGCAGCAGGAGCAATCGGGGCAACGAGGGGCGCCGGCTCGGCCGGGCGGGGAGCGGCTGCTGCGCGCGGCGCTTCATAAGCCGACTGCGGTTCGAATTGCGGCTGCGGATCGCGGAATACCTGGGGCACGTCACGAAGAGCCTGTCCGGCCTGGACGGCGCTGCGCTCGGAAGCGGCACGGACGCGGGCTGCAACATCGGCTAGGGACATGGCGCGGGCCGGCACTTCCGGCTCGGGCGCCGTGCCGGCAGAATTTGCTGCGATGAAACGCGGATCGGAACGCAGCGCAGGCGGCTCGGGGAATTCGACGCCGGCATAGGTTTCGTCGACCGTCAGATGGATTTCGGAGTCGTTTTCCTCTTCTGCGCCGTATACGGGAGGAAGAGAGGTTGAAATCGCCTTTCCGGCGCCCGGCTCATTGCTTTCGATAATCTGACGAATGGAGGCCAGGATCTCTTCCATGGACGGTTCACGCACTACACCTGGCTGAGCCATATCTATCCCCGTTATCCCTTAAACAACGACCGGATGGCGTGGAGCATGCATCCGAATCACCATGACCTTAGAATACCCCAAAGGGGAAAAAAATCAGCGCGAATCAAACAAATGCAGCCATGCACAGTTTTGTTACCCGAGTGTAAGCGAAGTCTGTGAGGGCTTTTAAGACAGCCAAAACGAAAACGGGCGCCGATGGCGCCCGCTCCATAAAAACCGCGCCAGAAACGCCTTAGAATACGAATTCCCGAGCCTTGGTGAAACCGGGCAGCGGCTTGACCGAAGCATTGAAGAAGACGTTTTCGGAAACAGCACCACGCTCGCTGACAAAGACCTTCGCACGGGCCGCATTGCCGTAACCCTGCACGACAACGAGACGGCCGCCATCCTGCAGCTGGCCGAGAAGTGCGGCAGGAACTTCTTCTACTGAACCGTTGATGAAGATCAGATCGTAGAGAGCGCCGGCAGCATTGCCCTTTTCAAGCGCGCCAGTCACCACCTGCACATTTGCATAACCGGCGAGATTTGCCTTGGCTTCAGCAGCAAGGGTCTCGTCCGATTCGAGCGCCACGACGGAGCCTGCGATCAGTGACAGCAGTGCGGAAGTGTAGCCCGTGCCCGCGCCGACTTCCAGAACGGCATCATCCTTGGTGACGGCGGCGAGCTGCAGCAGTTTGGCGAGTGGCGACGCCTCCATGAGGAAGCGGCCCGGATTGCCGGCAGCTGCCGGAGCAATTTCGATGTCGTTATCGATATAGGCCAGCACCTTCGCCTTTTCCGGCACGAATGCTTCGCGTGGGACGGTGAGGAAGGCCGTCAGCACCGAATGCGAGGTAACGTCCGTGGTGCGGACCTGGTTGTCGACCATCTTTACGCGTGCTGCTTCGAAATCCATCATATCCTCTCGCCGATGAAATCGGTTCTGTCCTCCGTCTCTTAATCTCCGGCACGAATGCTTTCAAGGCTTGCCGGAGGCCCGTTTGAAGAATCCCGCAGGCCCTTCCCCGCATGCAACAGGTGAAAGACGAAAGTTGCAACTTCCGCGTGGAGTAAATTACGAATTCATGATATTGTTCTAACCGGAGGAAAATGAGGAGGAGCAGGCCATGTCTGCCATTCTGGAATATTTCACGCTGTTCGACTTTTTCATCGTCGCAGCGCTCGTAGGCATATTCTGCTGCGGGATGCTTGACCACGAGACGAACTGACAGATCGCCCTCCCGGCGAAAATCTTCCAACTGCCCGCTGGCGCGCCGGAAGAATGGATTTCCGTGTCCATTCGGATCAAGCCGGCACAGTTGATTGCGCAATTAACTCTATATCAACCATATTGTTGCGCAGGTCATAGCTTTCGCTAGGTTGGCGGCATGCAAACATTCGCCATTCAATCATCGGATATCGAGACACTCCACTACAATCCGGAGGCTCGACTGCTGCTCGTGAAATTCAAAAGCGGCGCGATCTGCAATTTCACGCGTATTTCGGCGCAGGGGCTGCGGCGACTGCTCGGCCCCGATGTGCAGATAGAGAACGACACTGCAGCAGACGATGCCAGCTATCTGGCTGGCCTGCGCAGCGGTGGGTTGCGGGCGCTTTACTGCCTCACCGGGATCACGCCAGCCCAATTCGATTTCGCAAAGGTTCCCGGCATCTGGTGACGCGAGACTGCTGACTGGTGCCGCGCCTCATTTCCGAGGCGGATCGATTTCTATGTCGGTGGAATTTTTGGAGGCCTCGCCCGGAATTGAACCGGGGTACAAGGATTTGCAGTCCTCTGCGTCACCACTCCGCCACGAGGCCTCACAGGCTGTCATGCTAGCCGTGGCGAGCGTTTAGAATGATCGTAAGGAAATCGCAAGAGGGCATTCCAAAAACATTTCCTGCAATTTCAAACTCCGGCCACATAAGGCTCGTAGTGATCAAGGACCGATCCGGTGTCTGAGGACGCCGCGACAGCCGCAGGCGCAGCTGATGATAAAAGGTCCATCGTGATGGAAATTCGGGCTGCGCTGAACAACAATTAGGCTAACAGCTACCCAGTCCGCAACCATAAGTCTATCGGCCGTGCAAGAGACAGATCTCAGCGAGATTAGCCTGTCGCCTATATTTATCCCGAGGGAACGATCTGCGATCACAATGATCGCCTTCACCTTCGCTATATTAGCTACACCGAAATTTAACTTCAAACATTAGTAACAAACTCTTAACTTGACTTTCAGAATCGTCATTCCATCCTACCTCTGGGAGAGACAGGAGTTGAAATGAATTGGGTGCCTTTGAATTCCAAGCAGATTCGCGCTGTCTCCTACGACCCAGAGACTCAGGTTCTTCATGCCAAATTCGCCGGCCGCAGCTCAGTGCGGCATGTCGGGGTGCCGCCGCATATTTATGACAACCTCGTCGAAACCAGCGACCCGGAATTTTACTATAAATATTATCTGGAGCCTTCGCGTATCGAGAGCGGCTGGCAGAAAGCCAATCTCAGCTCCCACGCGGTAAAGCTGCTGATCATTCTCATCGGCGTGCTCGCGATAACGGCGACGGCGCTCGAGGAAAATGGCGAGCTGCCAATTCACCTGTCGGAGATTACTGAAACAGGAGCCATCTCTCCAGCTCCGGCTGCAAGCCCTGCTGTCTCACCGCACTGACGGATCCAGGGCTGCGCTGCGGCGCTGATTCTCCCGGCATAGCCGCATACGAACTTACGCGGGCCGCTTCCGGCGATGCCACCAGACGGCAAAACGGCGCCGCCATCTGCGTGCTATCGGCAAGTCGTGAGACAGGACGATGAAGCCCAGCGGCAGCATCCAGAATCCCAGAATAGGCAAAAAGCCAAGGAAACCGCCGAAAATGAGGACCATTCCAGTCATCATGCGTGCGATACGCGAGCGCGGCATCGGCACCCGCAGCGAGCCGAGAACAAGCTTGCCATCCCTGTGATCGATACCGAAACGCTTTTCTCCGGCCTTTTTCGGCCCATTTTTGCTGCTAGTCATCCACAAGAGATGGGCCCAAGCGCTGCAAATACAAGCTGATTTCATTTTTTTGAAAAAACTGCTTGGCAAATCGGGAAAGCATTTGTATTACCCCGCTCACGCCGCGGCCAAGCGGTGATCCCTGGTAGCTCAGCGGTAGAGCATTCGACTGTTAATCGACAGGTCGCCGGTTCGAATCCGGCCCGGGGAGCCAGTTTCAGAGATAAGCGCCTGTTTTCGTAGATCATTCCGAAGCAGGCGCTTTCTCGATACCCCTCCCAGCAGTTTTCGCCGATCAGCCTATAAAATCTCGACGTCCGTCGCCGACATGCTGACAGCAGCCCTTTCGGCTATCGCACTTGCGCTCGCCTGAATTTTCGTCAAAATCCTGATTGCAGTGCGCGGGCTCCCGATATCAGCGCGCCTGTGCCCGAAATTTTCATTCATAAATCAAAAAAAGAATTGCAGATCGCAACGTGGTGGCGGCACTCAGCCCCTCGCGCTTATCAGTCCAAATTTCCAGCCTATCTTCACGACGAGGATGCGACATGGATTTCGACGCATCGCAAGGCGACAGAAAATATCCGACCAGTCAGCAGGTGGGCGGGCTTGTTGAATGTTCGGGCCTGCAGGTCGAGCTCCGGCGTTTCGATCCGGGCTGGCAGGTCGACCTTACGCTCGAATGCACGGAGATAGCCGTCCTTTTGTCGGGGCAGTCGAAGATCAGATGGACAGGCGACGGTCACCGGCGGGAGGCTATCGCCCGACCGGGCATTGCCTGGGTATGTCCAGCTGGCGTCAATGAGAGCGCTGTTGAGATTGTCGGCACCATGCCCGAGTCCCTGCACATCTTCCTGCCGCCATCACTCGTTGCCGAGAGTGCACTTTCAAACTTTGATATCGACCCGGCCAGGGCGCAAATCGCTTATGCGGGCGGCGTCCCCGATCCGGTAATCTTGCAACTAGGCGAGCTCTTTCGTGGCGTGCTGAATCGCAAACTGGAAGCAACGGACCGGCTGTTTCTCGATGGAATCCAGCTGGCGCTGGCGGCGCATTTGCTCGGGACCTATTCGTCCGCCCGCTGGCACCCGCCGACGCGGACACCCACCATCGATCCGAAGAGGCTGAGGCGCGTCCTCGATTTCATCGAGGCGCGCATCGCGGCGGAGATATCGCTGGAGGACCTTGCGGCCGAGGCCTGCCTCAGCCCCTTCCACTTTTCCCGCGTGTTTCGCGCCGCCACCGGCTTTGCGCCGCATCGCTATGTCACCGAGCGACGGATCGAGGCAGCCAAGGAGAAGCTGCGGCTCGCGCAGTCTTCGCTGGTGGAGATCGCCATCGATACAGGCTTCGGCTCGCAGGCAAACTTCACTCGTGTCTTCCGCAAGATGACGGGGCTGACGCCGGGCCAGTACCGCGCGCTTTTCACCTCATAAGCGACCCATCTACCTTCCTGAGGCGCTTGCCTGTTCCCCTTGCGCGTCCGTCAGGCGCAAGATTTGCACATAGTGCAGCAAGAGATGGAAATACGGCACGCGACGTCCAGCCTAAACCTGTCGCATCGAACGGGCCTGCCCCCGAACGATGAGAGGAGACAGGGACATGATCACCATCGAAGAAGCCCGCAGAGTCATCGCCGCCGGTGAGGCGCGGGCAAGGGAAATCGGCGTTCCCGCCAATATCGCGGTCCTCGATGCAGGCGCCCACATAAAGGCGTTTGCACGCATGGACGGCGCCGTGCTCGGCTCCATCGACATCGCCGTCAACAAGGCCCGGACTGCTGCGCTGTTTTCCATGCCGACGGAAACGATCGGCGAATTCTGCAAACCCGGCGGCACATCGTTCGGCTTGGAGCAGACCAATGGCGGCCTCGTCGTCTTCGCAGGCGGCATTCCCCTTACCGATGGACGCAACATCGTGATCGGCGCCGTCGGCGTGTCCGGAGGGGCAGTCGCTCAGGACCTCGACATTGCCCAGGCTGCAGCAGCCGCCATCGCCGTCTGAAGTATTTTCAACCCCAAGCGCATCGAAGGAAGTCATCATGACGAAGACCATTCTCATTACTGGCGCAGGCTCAGGCTTCGGCAAGGCTGCCGCCCTCGGCATGGCCAAGAACGGCCACACCATCATCGCGACGGCGCAGGTCTCCTCGCAGGTCACGCCGCTGCGCGAAGAAGCCGCCGCCCTCGGCCTGGAAAACTTCCACGTCGAACGCCTCGACCTCACCGACCCCTACGATATCAGGCAGGCGCAACGTTGGGATTTTGACGTTCTCTGGAACAATGCCGGCATGGGCGAAGCCGGCCCGGTCTGGGAAATCCCGGTCGAGCTCGTGCGCAAGAACTACGAAGTCAACGTCTTCCTGCCGCTGGTACTGACCCAGGGCGTCGTTCAGCGCTGGATCCGCGAAGGCAAGAACCATGGCAAGAAGGTGGTCTTCACCTCCTCGATGGGCGGCCTGTTCACTCCGGCCAACTGGGGGACCTATGTCTCTACCAAGCATGCTCTGGAATCGATCGCCGAAGCGCTGCAGCAGGAACTCGGCCCCTACGGCATCAAGATCCAGACGATCAATCCGGGTGCTTATTACACCGGCTACAACGAAACGATGGCCGACAATCCGTTCCGCTGGCTCGATGACAGCAAGAACTTTACCAAGCGGGCCGAACTGCGCAGCGGCTTCGACGACTTCTTTGCCACCCCCGAAGGCAAGATGGACCCGGCGGAAATGATCGAGCGGATGATCGAGATCGTCCCGGCCGATACCGGCAAGTTCCGCAACGTCGTCCCGAAGGTTATCGAGGACATGCTTAAGGAGCATCAGCTCAATGCCTGGGAAAACCGGATCTAAGCAGATCACCGGCGGCAAGCGCCGCAAGCGGCACCTCCTAATGGGTGCCGCGTCGTCGATCCAACTCAGGAGGAAGGCATGTCCATCACCGCAAGCGCAACGCTCCACAGCCCGGCACCCTTTGTTCGTCGTATCTTCAACGCTGCCCTCGGCATCGCAGCCGCGATCCTCGCCCTGATCGGGCTCGAAGCCCGCGCCGCCTCGCAGACGCCAACCGAAACCGAGCGTCGCAACAAGGCGGCCGTCGAGGCCGGCTTTGAGGCATGGGCATCAGGTACAGGCAGCCCTTACGACCTTCTCGCCGACGACGCCCGCTGGACGATCGAGGGCTATTCGCTGGCATCGAAGACCTATCCGAGCCGCGAGGCGTTCCTGCGCGAGGTGATCCGGCCGTTCAACGCCCGCATGAAGGCCCCGCTGAAACCCGTGATACGCAACGTCTATGCCGATGGCGACACCGTGATCGTCTTTTTCGATGCCCGAGGCATCGCCCGGGATGGGAAACCTTATGTCAATACTTATGCCTGGTTCCTCGACATGCGCGAAGACCGTATCGTGCGCGCCTCGGCCTTCTTCGATTCCGTCGCGTTCAACGAATTCTGGACGCGTGTGACGCCTTCAGAATAGACGTCAAGGACTTGATCTCGCTCAACGACGCGCGACGAAGCAGACGTAATCTCCGTTCACAGCCAACGGAGATCCTCATGCCAACAGAGACCATCATTATCGTCAGCGGCGTTGTCGCCGCCTTTGCGCTTTTCGCAGCCGGCCTTGCCTTTGCGAGCATCACTTCCAGCAAATAGGCGGAAAGCAATCGTCCGGCTCAGAAACCGCGTCAGCAGCAGACACCGTCGTCGACAAACAAAGACGCCCCGGAAACCAGGGCGTCTTTTTTGATTCAAAATCGGATTGTTTTTCCCGCGCGAACTTACGCAGACGGCTGCTTGGTCTTGCGGAGATAAGGCAGAACCGTATCGAAGGAGCCGAAGCGGGCGATGGCGTCTTCGTTGGAGACGGCGGCGGTGATGATGACGTCGTCGCCCTGGTTCCAGTTGGCGGGCGTCGCAACCTGGTGCTTGGCGGTCAGCTGGATGGAGTCGATGGCGCGCAGGATCTCGTTGAAATTGCGGCCCGTCGTCATCGGGTATGTGAGGATCAGCTTGATCTTCTTGTCCGGGCCGATGACGAAGACGGAGCGCACGGTGGCGTTGTCGGCGGGCGTGCGGCCTTCGGAGCTTTCGCCGGCGCCGGCCGGCAGCATGTCGTAGAGCTTGGCGACCTTGAGGTCCTTGTCGCCGATCAGCGGATATTCGACATCGAAGCCGGTTGCCGTCTTGATGTCGTTCTTCCACTTGCCGTGGCTTTCGACCGGATCGACGGAAATGCCGATGATCTTGACGCCGCGCTTCTTGAACTCGCCCTCGAGGCCGGCCATGGTGCCGAGCTCGGTCGTGCAAACCGGCGTAAAGTTCTTCGGATGCGAGAAGAGAACCGCCCAGCCGCTGCCGATCCAGTCATGGAACTGAACGGGGCCCTGGGTGGTGTCGGCGGTGAAATCGGGAGCAATATCGTTGATACGTAGGCTCATGGTCGGTCCTCCAATTGCGGATCGTTAAATCTGAGCACTCACAGGCAGTTCTGCGTGCAGATGACTATCTACAGACCTGCGCCGAGCGCGGTCAAACGAAAGCCTTCCTCGAATGGGCCAGCGGCGGAATATTTATTTCCAGCTCCAAAGATGACCTGACATCGGACTACCGGCATCATGCACGCAAAAAGGCAGCGGCGCGCGCACAAATCGATGCTTTTCGCATGCCGCGTTATTCCCTACTCACTATCGAAGAATGACAAAGAGGGAAGCGGCGATGGCGACACCATTCTATTGGAATGAACTGAACACTTATGATTTTGCCGCTCTTTCCGCCGATACGACCATCGCCATCCTGCCGATCGCTTCGACAGAGCAACACGGTCCGCATCTGCCCATAGCAACCGATGTGGCGATCGCCAACGGCATGCTGGCGGAACTGCGCCGGCAACGGCCCGACGACCTCGATATCCTTGTCTTGCCAACCCAGGAAATCGGCAAGGCCAATGAGCATGTCTATGGTCCAGGCACGCTTTCCCTCGGCGCCGAGCTGCTAATCCCCGTCTGGACGGCGATTGGCGCGAAGGTGGCGGAGGCCGGGCTGCGCAAGCTCGTCATCGTCAACTCGCATGGTGGCAATGTCGATATCATGAGCATCGTCGCGCGCGAGTTGCGCGTGCGCCACCAGATGGCCGTCGTTTCCACACAATGGGGCCGCTTCGGCAATCCTGACGGCATGATCAGCGAGCACGAGACACGCTACGGCATTCATGGCGGCGAGGTGGAAACCTCGCTGATGCTGCATTTCCGGCCGGAACTGGTGCGGATGGAGAAGGCTGAGAATTTCACATCGAAGGCTGAATGGATGCGCGAGCAATCGCAATATATCCAGCCGCTGCCGCCGCATTCGCTCGCCTGGATCGCGCATGATCTCAATCCGAACGGCGTTGTCGGCGACGCCTTGAAGGGAACGGCCGAAAAGGGTGAAGCGATCTGCCGCCATCAGGTGAAGGGCTTTATCGAGCTTCTCCGTGACCTGAAGCGCTATCCGCTCTCCAACCTCTATTCGCGATAGTCAGGCAACGACAGGACGCTCCAGCGGGATGTGTCCCTTGGCCTGCAGTTCCTGAACAAGGCCGGCAAGCTCGGCCAGCAAGTATTCAACGAAGAGGCTGGTGGCGGAATCGAGCGGCGCCCGGGCACGGGCAAAGAGCTTCATCGGCTGATGGCGGCTGTGCGGCTCGGCAATCGGGCGGAATACCAGTTCGCCCTGGCGGCACTCGGTGATAACATCAAGCGGGTTCAGCATGGAGAGCCCTGCCCCGCATTTGACCAGTTTCTTCAGCATTTCCGAAGCGTTGGTCTCCAGAACCGGCTCGACAGGAATATCGAGCCTCGCCATTGCGAGGTTGATGACCTCACGCAGGCTGGTGCCCTGCTGCGCAAGCACAAGCCGCTCCTGCACGACATCGGCAAGGCTGATCGGACCGGGTCCGATCAGGGGATGGCCAGGCGGCAGGACAACGCCGATCGGGATATCGAAATTGCCGAGCGTGCGGATGCCGGGTGTGGCCTGAATATTGAAACCGAGGCCGATATCCACCTCACCCGACAGAACCGGATTGACGGTCATCGTGCCGGCATCGTTGCGCAGATGGATGAAAACGCGCGGATGCTCGGACTGGAAGCGGGCGATGATTTCCGGCAACGGTCCCGCGGCAAGACCGACCGTCGTCACCAATCGCACCTTGCCGGCCTGCTGCATCTTCAGGCTCTTGATGCGACCTTCCAGCCGCTCGTAATTCTTCAGAACCTCTCTGATATGCTCGATGCAGAGTTCGCCGGCGGCCGTCAGCCGCAAGCCGCGCGGCAGACGCTCGAAGAGCGGCGCACCCATTTCCTGTTCGAGAGCCAGTATCTGCCGGTTGATCGCCGAAGAAGCGACGTTGAGACGCGCGGCAGCCTTCCGGATCGAGCCGGTGCGGGCGATCTCGTTGATGTACAGAAGCTTTCTGGAGTGCAGCATCGAGACCTCGTTGCATCGTTTTTAAGCACGGCGCCCAAATTAGGCACAGACATCAGGTGAGATGCCAAAAAGGCATCGTTGCGCACGAATTTTGATGCTTTTCAAAGAGCGAAGCAATCGCTCAAATGAAGAAAATCGGGGGCCGAAAACGAGCTTCCAAGGCACCAGAAGGGGAACGCCGCCATGTCCAACAGATTGAAAACATCCGTATTTTCTGCCCTTCTTGGGCTTGGCGGCATGCTTGTCGCCAGTGTACCGGGCCATGCGCTGGACAAGGTCAGCTATGGCACCAACTGGCTGGCACAGGCAGAGCATGGCGGCTTCTATCAGGCAGTCGCCGACGGAACCTATGCAAAATACGGCCTTGATGTCTCTATCGTGCAGGGCGGGCCGAATGCCGCCAACAACGCGCTGCTGATCTCCGGCAAGATCGACTTCTACATGGGCGGGCCGCAGGGCGAAATCTCCGCCGTCGAACAGGGTATTCCGCTTGTCGACGTTGCCGCGATCTTTCAGAAGGACCCGCAGATCCTGATCGCTCATCCTGACGTCGGCATCGACAAGTTCGGGGATCTTGCGAAACTGAAGAGCCTGTTCCTCAGCAAGGATGGCTACCTCACCTATTTCGAGTGGATGAAAGCAAATTTTCCGGGGTTCAAGGACGAGCAGTACAAGCCCTACAACTTCAATCCAGGCCCGTTTCTTGCCGACAAGCAATCCGCCCAGCAGGGCTACCTGACCTCGGAGCCTTACGAGATCCAGAATCAGACCGGCTGGGAGCCGAAGGTCTTCCTGCTCGCCGACAACGGCTATTCGCCCTATTCGACGATGATCACCACGACCCAGCAGATGGTCGATACCAAGCCTGACGTCGTGCAGCGCTTCGTCGATGCCTCTATCGAGGGCTGGTACAGCTATCTCTACGGCGACAACAGCAAGGCCAATGCGCTGATCAAGAAGGACAATCCGGAAATGACGGATGGCCAGATCGCCTATTCGATCGCCAAGATGAAGGAATACGGCATCATCGAGTCCGGCGACGGCCTGGACAAGGGCATCGGCTGCATTACCGACGCTCACTACAAGAAGTTCTTCGACGAAATGGTAGCGATCAAGGTCTTCAAGCCTGAGACCGACTATACCAAAGCCTTTACGACGAAATTCGTCTGCAAGAACGTCGGCGCATCGCTGAAGAAATAAGCCTCCCAAGGCGGGCCTGTCGCCACCCGGCGGCGGGCCGCTTCCCCTTCGATAAAAGAGCGAGAGAATGTCCCTAGCGGAAACCAAGGCGGCGCCTTCGAAGGAGACTCGCAAGCGGCCGCTGGTCGTCATGCAGTCGGTCTCGAAGGTCTTTTCCAGCGGCACGATCGCGCTTTCGGGCATGTCGCTGACGGTCGAGAGCGGTGAATTCATCAGCCTTCTCGGCCCTTCCGGCTGCGGTAAATCCACGGCACTACGCATCATCGCCGGTCTCGGCGACGCCACGTCGGGCAAGATCGACTGGCCAAGTTCGCGCATCAATTCGCAGGGCCTGCCGGAGGGCGATATCGGTTTCGTCTTCCAGGAACCGACGCTGATGCCGTGGAAGACCGTGTTCGGCAATGTCTACCTGCCGCTGAAACTGCGCGGCGTTTCCAAGGCGCAGGCCAGGGATCGGATCACGGAGGTCCTTGCGACCGTCGGCCTGCAGGATTTCGCCGATGCCTATCCGCGGGAACTCTCCGGCGGCATGAAGATGCGTGTGTCGATTGCCCGCGCGCTGGTGACCAAACCAAAACTGCTGCTGATGGATGAGCCCTTTGCAGCGCTCGACGAAATCACGCGCCAGAAGCTCAATGACGACGTTCTGCGGCTGTGGAAAGCGACGGGCATCACCGTGATCTTCGTGACGCACTCCGTCTTCGAGTCTGCCTATCTTTCCAACCGCATCGTGGTGATGAAGGCGCGGCCGGGCCGCGTCCATGCGGATTTTCCGCTGACAACAAGCCTTGAGCGGGATTCGCATTACCGGACCTCGGAAGAATACCGTCGGGCCTGCGAGACGGCATCGCGTTCGCTGATCGAGGCGATAGGCGGAGCGGAGGAACATTGATGAGCGTCGAGAGCATCGAAACAAGCGAGACCGCGCCCCTGTCCGTTCCCAATCCGATCAACGCAAAGAGGCGCGATCTGGCGCTTCGCATCGCTGTGCCTTTTCTGGTGATCGGCGTGCTGATCGTTATCTGGGAGTTCTACGTCGTGCTCTCGGGTGTTCCGCCCTATATCCTGCCCGGCCCTGGCGCTGTGGCAGCGGCCTTCATCCATGACTGGGGCACACTTGCCCCCGCCCTCTGGGTCACCACGCAGATCACCTTGATATCGCTTGTCCTGGCACTGATCGGGGGCGTGGGATTTGCGATCTTCCTGGTGCAATCGCGCTGGATCGAAATCGCCTTCTATCCGCTCGCTGTCATCCTGCAAGTCACACCGATCGTGGCGATCTCACCGCTGATCCTGATCTACGCGCCGTCGACGCAGGTGGCGCTCCTGATCTGCGCCTTCCTTGTCGCCTTTTTCCCGATCCTGTCCAACATGGTCCAGGGCCTGAAGAGTGTCGATCATAATCTCATCAACCTCTTCGAACTCTACGGCGCCTCGCGCTGGCAGACGCTGATCTACCTGAAGATCCCGGCCGCCCAGCCCTATTTCATGACCGGGCTTCGCATCGGCGGCGGCCTAGCGCTGATTGCCGCCGTGGTTGCCGAATTCGCCGCAGGTTCGGCGGGTGCCGGTTCCGGCCTCGCCTTCCGTCTGCTGGAATCGCAATATCGCATGAACATTCCCCGCCTTTTTGCCGCGCTCTTCATGCTGTCCATGCTCGGCGTCGCGATCTTCGCCATTACCTCCTTCATTTCATGGCTCAGCCTGCATCGCTGGCATGAGAGCAGCCTGAAGCGGGAAAATTGATGACCTATTCCTTCATGTCCCCCCCGAATGCGGGCCGTTTCGTGCTCGCCAACGCAACGCTTCCGGCTGTCGCCATCAGCGGCTTTGCTGCCGTCGCCAATGAAGGCCTCGTCAAGGCGGATATCGTGATCGCCGACGGTCTCATCTCGGCAATCCTGCCTCCCGGAACAGCGCCGGCCGAATTTGCCAAGTCCGACATGCGGGAAGGCATGGTGTGGCCTTGCTTTGCAGATATCCATACGCATCTGGACAAGGGCCATATCTGGCCGCGCAAGCCCAACCCCGACGGAACCTTCATGGGTGCGCTGGAGGCGGTCGGCCGGGACCGCGAGGCGAACTGGTCGGCGGCGGATGTGCGCAAGCGCATGGAATTTTCGCTGCGCTCAGCCTATGCGCACGGCACTGGGCTTATCCGCACGCACCTGGATTCGCTGGCACCCCAGCACCGTATCTCCTTCGAGGTCTTTGCCGAGATCCGGGAGGAATGGAAAGACAAGATCGCCTTGCAGGCGGTCGCTCTCTTCCCGCTGGACAACATGGTCGACGAGGCTTTTTTCGCTGATCTCGTTGCTGTCGTAAAGGACAAGGGTGGGCTGCTTGGCGGTGTCACCAGGATGGGACCAGCGCTCGACTGGCAGCTCGATACGCTTTTGCGCGCGGCGGCGGAGAACGGCCTCGATGTCGATCTGCATGTCGACGAGACCGACGACCCTGGCGCAGAAACATTGAAGGCGATCGCCGAAGCCGTTCTGCGCAACCGGTTCGAAGGCAAGGTGACGGCAGGCCATTGCTGCTCGCTGGCGCGGCAGGATGACGATACCGCGCAACGGACGGTCGAACTGGTTCAAAAGGCCGGGGTTTCGGTCATCTCGCTGCCGATGTGCAACATGTACCTGCAGGATCGCTATCGCGGCCGCACGCCGCGCTGGCGCGGTGTCACGCTGTTCAAGGAACTGGCGGCTGCCGGTGTCGAGACGGCTGTCTCCTCCGACAATACACGCGATCCCTTCTACGCCTATGGCGATCTCGATCCGGTCGAAGTGTTTCGTGAGGCAGTGCGCATCCTGCATCTTGATCATCCGCTCGACACCGCGGCACGCGTCGTCACGACGTCACCGGCCAAGATTGCCGGCAGGCCGCAGATGAGCCGCATTGCCGTCGGCAGCCCCGCCGATCTCGTGCTCTTCAGCGCCAGGCGCTGGAGCGAATTCCTTTCCCGTCCGCAGTCTGACCGCGTTGTGCTTCGCCGCGGCAAGGTGATCGACCGCAGCCTGCCGGATTACCGTGAACTCGATAGCGTCGTTGGAGCCTGACATGGCCGATTATCAGAAGATCAAAAAAGAACTCGAAGGTATCGCGATCGAGGACAATCCGGCGCTCGTTCGCCAGAAGAGCCGCGACTTCTACTGGTATTCGCCAATCCTGAAGGCGCAGCTCGATAATGTGACGGCCGATATCGTCGTCACGCCGAAAAAACGAGGCCGAAGTCATCCAGACGCTAAAGGTCGCCTTCGCCCATGGCGTGCCCGTCACCCCGCGCGGCGCCGGCACGGGCAATTACGGTCAGGCCATGCCGCTCTCAGGCGGTATCGTGCTCAACCTCGCCGCCATGGACAAGATCAAGGAAATCCATCCGGGTCGCGTCATCTGCGAACCCGGCATCGTGATCGCCCAGCTCGACAAGCAGACCAAGGCGCATTCCGGCCAGGAGTTGCGCTTCCATCCCTCGACCGCCCAAACGGCAACGGTCGGCGGCTTCATTGCCGGCGGTTCCGGCGGCGTCGGCTCGATCACCTGGGGCGGGTTGCGTGATCTCGGCAATATCCTGCGCCTGCGTGTCGTGACCATGGAAGCGGAGCCGCGTGTGCTCGATCTCACCGGCTGGGATCTGCAGAAGGTCAGCCATGCCTACGGCACCAACGGCATCATCACGGAAATCGAGATGCCGCTCGCACCCGCCTATGACTGGGTGGATGTGCTGGTCGGCTACGATGACTTCATGGATGCAGTGCGCTTCTCCGATGCGCTGGCGAAATGCAACGGCATTCTCGTCAAGGAAATCGCGCCGATCGCGGCCCCTATCCCGCATGACTATTTCACCCGCCACAAGCCCTATATCCGCCAGGGCCAGTCGATCGTCGTGCTGATGATCGCGCCGCATTCCATGGATGCTTTCCTGGCTTTCACGGCAGCGCAGAAGGGCGAAATCATGTTCCGCTCCGACAAGGTCGAGAGCATGCGTGGCATTCCGCACGCCTATGAGCTAGCCTGGAACCATACGACGCTGCGTGCGCTCAAGGTCGATCCCACCTTCACCTATCTGCAGGTGCAGTATCCGGGACCGGATCATGTGGCCAAGGTGAAAAAGATGGTGGAGATCTTCGGCGATGAGGTGCCGGGTCATCTCGAATTCATCAAGTTCGACGGGCAGATCCAGTGCTCGGGCCTGCCGCTGGTACGCTATACGACAGAGGAGCGGCTGGAGGAGATCATCAAGATCCATCAGGATCATGGCTGCCCGATCTTCAACCCGCACCGCTATACGCTCGAAGAGGGCGGCATGAAGCGCACCGACAAGGTGCAGCTCGCCTTCAAGCATGAGACCGATCCGAAGGGGTTGCTCAATCCTGGCAAGATGATCGCCTGGGAGAATCCCAATTTCGATTTCGACGCCGGCAAGAATTACCTTTTCCCGGGCCTTGCCGCCGTCATGGAGGCTTCATGAGGGTTCTTGTCCTCCACTCGCACCCGGTCGAGGAAAGCTACGGCAAGGCGCTCTACAGACAGACCCTGGAGAGCCTCGCCAAGGCCGGGCACGAAGTGGATGCCTGCGATCTCTATGCGGAGAATTTCGATCCCGTCCTGTCGCAACATGATCGGCTCGTTTACCACGATTATCCCGACAATATTTCGCTGGTGAAACCGTATGTCGACAGGCTGAAGCGGGCCGAGGCGCTGGTCATCTGCACACCGGTCTGGAATTTCGGGTTCCCGGCGATCCTGAAAGGTTATTTCGACCGGGTCTGGCTTCCCGGCGTTTCCTTCGCGCTCGTGAACGGCAAGGTCGAATCCCGCCTGCGGCATATCAAGAAGCTTGGGGCGGTGCTGACCTATGGCGCGACACCTTTCCGCGCCTTCGTTGCCGGCAATCCGCCAAAGAAGATCGTGAAGCGTGTCTTGCGGGCGCAGATCGACCCGTTCAAGCCGGTTACCTTTCTCGCCCATTACGACATGAACAACTGCACCCCGGAGACACGGGCAGCGTTCCTGGCGAAAGTGAAGGACGCGATGGAGCGATTCTAGGGGCGGCTTGCATCGGTACACCTAACCGGGCGCACCCCGCATGGTGGTCGATCTCTTCGGCGCCGATATCGGCCAGCATGCGCGCACCGCCATGGGGGCTGCTGCCGCGCCGGCGAGCTGCTCCGTCGTGATCGCCGCGGAGCTGCGAACAGATCTTAGAAAACCTTCGCCGCCGTGACTTCCACTTCCACCAGGAATTCCGGCCGGGTAAAGCCGTTGATGATAATGAGCGTCGAAACGGGTTTCGGGTCGAGCGTGAAGCGGTCGCGCACTGCCATATAGGCCGGGAAGTCTTCCCGTTTCGTCACGAAGCCGGAAATGCGGATGACATCAGCAAAGCTCATCTCGGCCTCGGCGAGGATCGCCTTGATCGCTTCGAAGCAGAGCTCGGCCTGGGCCGTCACGTCCTCAGGAATCTTTTCATCGAGGCCGATGCCGAGCTGACCTGACGTGACCAGCAAGGATGCGCCCGGCGGTATGAGCAGACCGTGATTGTAATTTCCGAAGGGACGGCGGACGGATGGCGGGTTGAAAATCTTCTTCATGAAAAGACCTCGCTATAGACAGAGATTTATAGCGAGGTTTTCCGCCGTATTCCAAGCACTTGCTTGCGATAGATCTCAGAAATCGAGGGATTGCTGGGCAGGAGGCGGTGGACCGACATGCACGCCTTCGAGCTCCAGCATGCGAAGCTTGGACGTCGAACCGCCAGGCGCCGAAAAGCCACCGATCTTTCCACCTGCCGCTAGCACACGATGGCAGGGAATGATGAGCGCGACAGGATTCTTTGCCATCGCCTGGCCTACGTCGCGCGCTGCCTCCGGTCCCACCCCGAGCTCCTTCGCCAGGGTGCCGTAGGTCGTCGTGCGACCCCAGCCGATACGGCGCGCGGCGGTATAGATATCGCGGAAAAATGCGTCCTGGCCGTCAAGGTCAACGGCGACAGTGGAGAAGTCGACTTCTTCGCCTTCGAAGTAACGCTTTACCGCAGCTACAGCGTCCAAAATCTGCGGCGTCGGCTTGCCCGGTTCGGCAGCCGGCAGACGGCGCAGCAACAATCGTTCTGTCGAATCGGCGCTTTTCGTGGGCAGCTGGAACCGCGTCACGCCGGTATCGCTCCAGGCGATGCCGCAAAAGCCGCCTGCGGTTTCAAAGATCAGGTATTGATGCACTTTCTGAGCCATGGTGAAGCCCTCACATTCCATCAGGTATCAGAATCGTATCGCGAGGGTGCAAGTTCAACCCGTTTCTTGCGCGTGTCCCGATAAAATGTCAGGCCGATGCCGCGGTCGTGGCATGTGGGGATATCTGTGGCCTCTTTGCCTTCGCCTTGCCTTTCACCACATCAAACAGCGCATAGCCGCCGGTCCAGCGTCCAAAACCGCTGGCGATATTGATATGGCCTGCAAGCCCGATATTGCGAACTTCGGTTTTCCAGAGGCGGGTGTAGAAGCTCAGACGGTCGAGCGACATGTATTTGTCGTCGAGACTGCCGACGGTGAGGCTCGGAAAGGGAAGCGGGGTAGTCGGCATGGGGCCGAAAGTGAGCGAGCCGGGATGCAGCCTTTCGGTGGCCGGCAAATCGCAAGGGGCAACCAGAAGCGCTCCCTTGATCCTGCGTGCCACTGGCCGGTCGGCGAGCCTCGCCGTCAGGATGCAGCCGAGGCTATGGGCAATGATATAGGCCTCTCCAGCTTCCAGCAATGCCTGTTCCAGGGGCTCCATCCAGCGGTCCAGACGAGCATGATTCCAGTCGTCCTGGCGGACCAGCCGGCTCTGCGGCACATCATCAAGCCAAAAGTGCTGCCAATGCCCCTCGTCGGAACCGAACAGACCCGGCACGATCAGGATTTTTGTCATTGCTGTCTCCTGGCGCAGGCGCAGCAGGCTGCTGCAACGCATCTCGGCCAGAATTATCCATAAATTTTATGGACTAAAGAAATGAAGCTCCAAAACCCGAAAGAAAGCTGGAAAATCCATCGCCGGATCAGAAGTTGCTGCTCGACGATAAAGTCGCCAGGTCGCAGGATATTCTGAGGCCGATGGCATCGTGGCAGCCTGTCCCCTCGCCCGCAGCCAATTCTCGCTCGACAAAAAGCTGAATGCTTTCGACCCGGACGGGGCCGGCAGACCAGAGCAGCGGGCGGTTGACATCGATGGCGGCAACCCGCTGCTCGGTGGCCTTTACGACGGTGGAAGCGAGCGCCATGCCGGCCAAGGTCAAGGCGAGAGCAAGTACCATCTGAAGGCAGAGATCGCCTGCCTCGCGCAGTGAAATGAACATAGCGGCCTCATGCCGTAACCGGGGATTCACTGCGCAGGTAAGGCAAGGAAGGGCGGAGGCAAAGCGGCTTTCGCGGTTAAGGTTTACGCGTAACCATCGCAATCACTTCAACCGCGCCGCTTAAATTTCGGAACAAGCAATCGCCTCGCGGGTTAGGCACATGTCACCAAAGATGAAAATCGAAGGAGGATAGCTCCCATGCGTAAATCCCTTATCGCCGCTTCGTTGCTTGCCATCGGCATGGCTTCGTCGGCATTTGCCCAGTCCAATCCCGACACTATCGGCCCGACCAACGGCGGCTCTACGGACCCGGGCTCGGGCAATTACTCCTCGGATTATACGAGTGACAGCAACGGCATTCATCCGGTTCCCTCAAGCGCGGTCGATCCGGCCACGACACAGAGCATCGGCGGCCAGGCCATCAATTGCCCCGGCATGGCGCAGCAGAACACAGGTGTCGATACGCGCGGCGGCGAAAGCGGCGCTTCGATCAGTGAGGCATGCCGCGAATACGACAACTGATCGGGCAAAGACCCGTTCGTTGAGAGAGGCCGGCTCGACCGGCCTTTTTCATGCGTGCTTCATGAAACTCCTGATCCGATTGCCTCGTACTTCCGTAACAGACAGGAGAGGCAGGACAGGGAGCGGCCATTGGCACGGGATATTGTTGCAAGACCGGTGATCGTGTGGTTTCGCAAGGATCTGCGCCTTGACGACAACAGGGCACTTCAGGCGGCATGCGCATCGGGGCGGCCGGTTATTCCACTTTACATTCGCGAACACGGGGAAGACGGCACCGGGCCGCTCGGTTCGGCTCAGGCATGGTGGCTGCACCATTCGCTACATGCGCTCGATGGCGCCCTTAGAAAACGTGACGGCAAGCTCGTCCTGGCCAGCGGCCATGCCCGAAACGTGCTGGGCGACTTCATCAGGCGAAGCGGTGCGGAAGCGGTATTCTGGAACCGTCGTTACGATCCACCCGGCATTGCGATCGACACGCGCCTGAAACATGAACTCGAAAAGCAGGCAATCGAGGTGCGCAGCTTCGGCGGCCAGCTCCTGCATGAACCGACGAAACTGAAGACATCAGGCGGCACGCCCTATCGCGTCTATACGCCATTCTGGCGGGCACTCGAAGAATATGGAGAGCCGGAAGCGCCTGTCGACATGCCTCAGCGCTTCCGCTTCCCCAAAGAGTTTCCCGCATCTGAAACGCTTGCCTCTTTCAAGTTTCTGCCACGCAAGCCGAACTGGGCGAAGTCCTTCCCCGACATGTGGACGCCGGGGGAGGCCGCTGCCCACCAAAAGCTCCGGGAGTTCGTCGAAAACGCTCTTCCGGGTTACTCGGCTGACCGGGATTTCCCCGGCAAGGCGGCAACGTCCCTGCTCTCTCCGCATCTGGCACTCGGCGAGATTTCGCCGGCGCGTATCTGGGAGGCGACAAAGGGCCTCTCCCGCAGCATCCCATCCGACGATATCGTGCGCTTTCGCAAGGAACTGGCATGGCGGGAGTTTTCCTACCACCTGCTCTTCCATTTTCCCAAACTTGCAAGCGCCAACTGGAACGACAGTTTCGACGGTTTCGGCTGGCGACAGGATGAAGACGGATTCCATGCCTGGTGCAACGGCCAGACGGGCTATCCCATCATCGACGCAGGCATGCGCCAGCTTTGGCGCCATGGCTGGATGCATAACCGCGTCCGGATGATCACAGCCTCGTTTCTCATCAAGGACCTGCTGGTCGACTGGCGTCGAGGCGAAGCCTGGTTCCGCGATACGCTCGTCGATGCGGACCCGGCCAACAAATGCGGCCAGCTGGCAATGGGTGGCAGGTTCAGGCGCCGATGCCTCTCCCTTTTTCCGCATCTTCAACCCGGTCCTGCAGGGCGAAAAATTCGATGCGGACGGCAGCTATATCAGGCAGTTCGTGCCCGAGCTCGAAAATCTGGAGGACAAATATATCCACCGGCCGTTCGAGGCACCCGCGAGCGTGCTTGAAAAAGCCGGTGTCACGCTTGGTGAAACCTATCCCCAACCCATCGTCGATCATGCCACGGCGCGCCGGCGGGCGCTGAAGGTCTATAACGCCATAAAGGATGCAGCATGAACGCGCATGTTCCTTCGCTGCCACTCCGCCTCAAGGTCGCGGTCATAGGATCGGGCATATCGGGTGCATCGGCTGCCTGGGCGCTCAATCCTGTTCATGACGTGACGCTTTATGAGAAGGATGTCCGGCCGGGCGGCCATACGGCTACCGTCGATGTCGATTATGACGGGTTGAGCGTTCCAGTCGACACCGGCTTCATCGTCTACAACGAGCACAATTATCCCAATCTGACCGCGCTCTTTGCGGAACTCGGCGTCGCCACGCATGCCAGCGACATGAGCTTTTCCCTGTCACTCGATCAGGGCAGGCTGGAGTGGAGCGGCGGTGGGCTCTCGTCGATATTCGCGCAGAAGCGCAATCTGCTGAGCCCCTCCTTTCTCTGGATGATCCGCGAGATCCTGCGCTTCAACCGGACCTGCCTGGAAGATCGGGCAGCCGGGCATCTCGCCTCGCGCTCGATCGGCGATTATCTCGACTGGCGCGGCTTCTCGCCCGGTTTCACAAACAACTATCTGGTGCCCATGGCGGCGGCGATCTGGTCGACGCCATCAGCGCGCATGCTGCAATTTCCCGCCGAACATTTCGTCAATTTCTTCGACAATCACCGGCTGATCTACCGCCACCAGCATCAGTGGCGCACCGTCACCGGCGGCAGCCGCAACTATCTGAAAAGGCTTCTATCACCGCTTGGCGACAAGGTAAGACTTGG
Organism: Sinorhizobium sp. B11; assembly: GCA_039725955.1. Classification (NCBI taxonomy): domain Bacteria; kingdom Pseudomonadati; phylum Pseudomonadota; class Alphaproteobacteria; order Hyphomicrobiales; family Rhizobiaceae; genus Sinorhizobium; species Sinorhizobium sp. B11. The sequence continues at coordinate 1,567,687 of CP091034.1, read as the reverse complement.
CTGCGGGGTGCGCGGCGTAATACGCAAGGCGAAGGGCGTCATCCTCATCGACGAAGCCGGCGGCGAGGCTTTCTTCGACAAGGTGATCTTCGCCTGCCACAGCGACCAGACCTCGCGCCTGCTGATCGATGCGACTGATCAGGAAAAGCGCCTGCTCGCTGCCGTCCCCTATCAACCTAACCGTGTTATCCTGCACCGTGATGCCAGCCTGATGCCGACGCGGCGCAAGATATGGGCCTCCTGGAACTATCTGCGCTCGAGCCATGGCGACGGCAGGGCGGGCGTAGCTGTTACCTACTGGATGAACAGGCTGCAGGGCATCGATCCGAACTTCCCGCTCTTCGTTACGCTGAACCCGGATCGCGAACCGGATAGCCGCAAGGTCTTTGCCGAGTTCACCTATGAGCATCCGCAGTTTTCCGCCGAAGCGATGGCAGCACAGCAGGCGATCGCGGTCATCCAGGGAAAGAACAATTGCTATTTCGCAGGCGCCTGGACCGGATATGGCTTCCACGAAGATGGACTTGTCTCCGGCCTTGCGGCGGCGGAAGCTCTGGGCGGCATCACACCCTGGCGAACCAACCGACCCTCCCCTCGTGAAACGACGCTGGAAGCGATGGCATGATGGGATCGCGCAAAAGCCCCGACGCATCGAGATGTGGCGTCAGCGTGACGCGAAACGGTCGTCCGCCGGACGCAGCGGCAGCGCTTTATGTGGGCAATGTCATGCATCAGCGCATGAAACCGTTCGGCCATCGCTTCCAGTATCGGGTGTTTTCGCTTGCTATCGATCTCGACCGTTTGGAAGAAGCCGACAGGCAGTCGGCGCTGTTTTCGATCAACCGAAGCAATCTCGTCTCGTTCCATGAAGAAGACCATGCAGCAGGTGGAAAGCTGCGCTCCCATGCCGATGGCCTGCTTGCAGATGCCTGTGTCGAGCGACCGGCCAAAATCCTGCTCGTCTGCTATCCGCGGATCTTCGGCTACGTCTTCAATCCGCTTTCCGTCTATTATGCTTATGACGAGAAGGATTCAGTGATTGCGCTGATCTACGAGGTGCGCAACACGTTCGGCGAGCGGCATAGCTATGTCTGCCCCGTCGAGGAGGATGAAATCTTCGAAAGCGGTCTTCGTCAGACCTGCGAAAAGCTCTTTTACGTTTCTCCCTTCATTGGCATTGGAATGCGCTACCATTTCCGCATGCTGCCGCCCGGCCAGGAAATCCGCTGGCGCATCCTGGAGACCGATGCGGACGGACCGCTTCTTGCCGCAACGTTCGCCGGGCGGAAAAAGCCGCTGACTGGCCGGACGCTCGGTTTTCTTCTCACAACCACTCCCTTCCTGACCGTCAAGATCATGGCCGGCATTCACTGGGAGGCTCTGAAACTCTGGCTGAAAGGCGCTATCTACGTTCGCCGGCCACCACCTCCTCCGCCTGTCAGCGTGAAGCCGGCAAGCCGGCTTGCAGAAGCTGCGGAATGAATTTAGCGTTTGTCGCAATCGCCGGAGGAGAGGCGCAAGCATTGTCCTGACCGGCCCCAAAATACGGGAGGACGGACGGTGAGCAATATACAGGACTTGAACCAAGCGACCCGGGACGCGGTAACGCTGACGGCGGAGAATATTTCGCGCATCGTCAGAGACCTGCCGTTCAAGGCGAAGCTTGCGCTGCGCGGTTTGCTGGGCATACAGCAAGGGTCCCTTGCCGTCACGCTGCCCGACGGGCGCAAGGTGTTGATCAGGGGCGAGGCCGCCGGACCGAATGCAGCGCTCACGCTCCGGAATTGGAACCTTCCCGACCGGGCTCTGACCAGCGGCACCATCGGGATCGCAGAGACCTACATGGATGGCGACTGGGATAGCCCCGATATCACCGCCTTCCTCGAGCTGTTTCTCGTGAACGGCGAGGCCGCATACAGTTATTCTTATGGCACGAGCGGTGTCGGCCGCTTCGTGGAACGCATCCGCCATTGGATGAATGCCAACACCAGGGCCGGGTCCAGGCGCAATATTTCGGCCCATTACGACCTCGGCAATGACTTCTACAAGCAATGGCTCGATCCGAGCATGACCTACTCGTCAGCGCTTTATTCGACCGGTGCCAACGACCTGCAATCGGCACAGAGCGCCAAGTATCGGGCGCTGGCGGAAGCGACCGGCATCAAGCCCGGTGATCATGTGCTCGAGATTGGTTGCGGGTGGGGCGGCTTTGCGGAATTCGCGGCGAGCGAATTGAATTGCCGCGTGACCGGACTGACCATCAGCCGTGAGCAGCTTGCCTTCGCGCAAGAGCGCATCAGCAAGGCAGGGCTAGGCGACAAGGTCGATTTCCGCTTCCAGGACTATCGCGACGAGACCGGTGTCTACGATCGCATCGTTTCCATCGAGATGTTCGAGGCCGTGGGCGAGAAATACTGGCCGGCCTATTTCTCCAAGCTTAGACAATGCCTGAAGCCGGGCGGCAAGGCAGGGCTGCAGATCATCACTATCCGGCCCGAATCTTTCGAGCAATATCGCAGCAATCCGGACTTCATCCAGAAATACGTCTTCCCCGGCGGCATGCTGCCGACGCGTCATCACCTTGCCGAACTCGGCAAGAAGATGGACCTGTCACTGGTCAGGGACTTCGGCTTCGGCCTCGATTATGCCCGTACGCTCGCGGAATGGCGCGAGCGCTTCTGGTCCGTGTGGCATAAGCTCCGGCCGATGGGTTTCGACGACCGATTCAAGCGGCTCTGGGAATTCTACCTGTTCTATTGTGAGGCCGGCTTCCGCGCCCGCAATATCGATGTGCGGCAGGTGGTTTTTTCGCGCCGCTGATCATTCAGCCGGATGCGGTGTCGCCGGCCGGTGACCTCTATCTAGAGGCCGCTCTCGCCAGCCTGTGAAACGGTTGACCAGCGGGAAATAGAGACCATAAGGCAGTATCCGCAGGAACTTCAGCATATAGGTGAAATGCCGCGGGAAAGTGATCTCGAAAGCCTGCGTCTTGAGGCCTGCCGCAATGCGCTCCGCAGCGGCCTCGGGCGAAATAAGTGCCGGCATCGGAAAGGCATTCTTGCGCGTTGCCGGCGTGTCAACGAAACCCGGATTGATGAGCTGGATACGGATGCCGATCTTGTCGAGGTCGAATTTCAGGCTTTCGGCCATGTTGATCAGGGCAGCCTTGGTCGCGCCGTAGGCGGCGCTGGTCGGCAATCCCGTGTAGCCGGTCACCGAGGAAACGATGGCGACCTGTCCCTGCCCCTTCGTCTTCATGTGGCGGAGCGCCGGCAGGAGGCAATTGACGACGCCTGACAGGTTGACGGCAAAAGTCTCCTCGAAATCGGCTCTGTTCAGATCCTCGCCGTGAACGGGCTGATAGACGCCTGCGCAGAGGATGGCCATCGCGAGCGTGCCATGCTCGTATTCGATCGAGGCCATGACATGTTCCATGTCTTCGGCGTCGGTCACATCGCCGTCGAGCACGATGATGCTGCCGGGCAATCCGGATGCCTCGGCCTGCAATTCCACCAGTTTTTCGTGATTGCGGGCGGTGACGGCGACCCCGTATCCCTCGCCTGCGAGCTTCAGCGCCAGCGCTCGGCCTATTCCGGAACTCGCGCCGGAAATCCAGACGATACCATGCTCCGGGCGGGCGATGAAATTACGCATGACACTTCCTCCGGTCTGCCGATTTGAATACGAACACAGTCCGGAAGCTCCCCCCATCTCTCCCGGGACAATGGCTCTATCACAGCATTGTGGCTGCTTTCAGCCGATGAGATCGCCAATGATCTGACGGAAGGAGCCGGTGAGCTTGATTGGGCCGTCCGAAACGGCGAAAGCGATGCAGGGCCAGTCCTTTTCTGCGACGGGGCGATGGTCGATCGTGGCATCCGCAACCGAGATATCTCCCGGCCCAAAGCGGCCGCGCTCGTCGTGGAAGGCGCCATCGAGGATGAGGATCAGTTCCATGCCCGCATGCGTGTGGGCAGGCAGCGCTCGGCCAGGCCTTATCCACATCAGGCTGACTTCGCAGCCGTCGATATCGGTCGCATATTCCTTGAAGCCCGGAAGGCGCTTGCGCCACGGCACGTCGTCGGCTTCGAAACCGACGAGATTGCGCAAGGCACGCGGAAAAAGAGCGCCCCGCGGACGTGACGGGGGCTTCGCAGGGGACGCAGGAGCCTTCGAGCCGAAGATTGCCGCAAGCTTCGCATCTCGGTCACTGATCGGGCTTGCCGGCGTGCTTTCCAGAGCGTCTCCGGCCAGCCGTTCAAGGTCGGCCACAAGGCCACGATTGTCCGCCTTCATTTCGAGATGGGATTCCACGAGTACGCGGGCCGGCTCCGGGAGGGAGCCGGCAACATAATGCGCCATCAATGCATCGATCGTGTCGATATGCTCGTGAACCATGTCAGATTCGGTCACGCCTTGTTCCTGCGCCCGTGCTTGCTTTGTCGTCATCCATACGCCGAAAGTCAATCTTCGGATCACCGGCGCGCCTGGAGACGGCAATGGGCTGGAAGGGAAAGACTAATTTTATCGCGTGCCTGAAAGGCATGGAATAGGATTTCTTGCCAACGCCGCCTTGTGAAGGGAAAAGACCGTTCCTAAACTATGCGTAAACGAGGCAGATTCCATGACCTTCCACCCCTCCGTAATCGAGGCTATCGGCAATACGCCCCTCATCAAGCTCAAGGGTGTTTCCGAGGCAACCGGCTGCACCATTCTCGGCAAGGCCGAATTCCTCAATCCCGGCCAGTCGGTGAAGGACCGAGCGGCGCTCTATATCATCCGTGACGCCGAGAGGAAGGGCCTGCTGAAGCCTGGCGGTGTCATCGTCGAGGGTACGGCGGGCAATACCGGAATTGGCCTGACGCTCGTTGCCAAGGCGCTCGGCTATCGTACCGTCATCGTCATTCCGGAAACGCAGAGCCAGGAAAAGAAGGACGCGCTGCGCCTGCTCGGCGCCGAGCTCGTCGAAGTTCCGGCAGTTCCCTACAAGAACCCGAACAACTATGTGAAGGTTTCGGGCCGCCTTGCCGAACAGCTTGCCAAGAGCGAGCCGAACGGCGCGATCTGGGCGAACCAGTTCGACAACGTTGCCAACCGTCAGGCCCATATCGAAACCACCGCGCCCGAGATCTGGAAAGATACGGATGGCAAGGTCGACGGCTTCATCTGCTCGGTCGGTTCGGGCGGAACGCTTGCCGGTGTTGCCGCAGGCCTCAGGGGCTTCAACAGGGATATCAAGATCGGCATCGCAGATCCCGAGGGTGCCGCGCTCTACGAATTCTACGCGAACGGCGCGCTGAAGTCGGAGGGATCGTCGATCACGGAAGGTATCGGCCAGGGGCGCATCACCGCCAACCTGGAAGGCTTCACGCCCGATTTCTCTTATCACGTCACCGATGCTGAATCGCTCCCCTACCTCTTCGATCTGGTCGAACATGAGGGGCTTTGCCTTGGCGGCTCCACGGCGATCAACATTGCCGGTGCGGTTCGCCTCGCCCAAGATCTCGGTCCCGGCCATACGGTCGTGACAATCCTCTGCGATTATGGCAACCGCTATCAGTCCAAGCTTTTCAATCCGGACTTCCTTTCGTCCAAGGGTCTTCCCATTCCTGCCTGGATGGTCGGCTCGACGGATATCAGAATACCCTACGAACCCGCAGCGTGAGCCTCCATGCCAGTCAATGCCCTCTACCGTGACGACTTCTACCTTTCCACATGTGAAGCGGTCGTCACGGCCGTCCACGAGGACGGGGGCATCGAGCTGGACCAGACTTGCTTTTACGCGACGTCTGGCGGGCAGCCGGGCGACACAGGCTTCTTCGAACGGGCTGACGGCTCCAGGATAGGGCTTGGCCAGGCGAAACATGGTGCGAGCAAGGACGTCGTCATTCATGTGCCGCAGGAGGGCCAGCCGCGGCCGGAGGTCGGCGAAAAGCTGGTTGTGCACATCGACTGGCCGCGCCGTTACAGGCTGATGCGCATGCATACGGCCTGCCATCTTCTTTCAGTCGTCTGCTCCTATCCGATTACCGGTGCTGCTGTCGGCGAGGATGAAAGCCGCGTCGATTTCGACATGAGCGACACGATCGACAAGGACGAGGTGACGGCCAGGCTGATGGACCTCGTCAACCAGAACCATCCTGTCTATGTTCAGTGGATCACGGATGAGGAGCTCGCCGCCAATCCCGGCATCGTCAAGTCGAAGAATGTGCGTCCTCCTGTTGGTCTTGGCCGTGTCAGCCTCGTCTGTATCGGAGAGAATTCAGCTGTTGACAGCCAGCCCTGCGGCGGCACGCATGTTTCGGAAACTCAGGAAGTCGGCCAGATTCATATTGCCAAGATCGAGAAGAAGGGCAAAGAGAACAGGCGCTTCCGCATTCGCTTCGGCACGCCCGGCGACGAAGCCTGATAGACGATATTTTTGGGGAGATCATCATGAGCGACACCAAGAGCCGTTTCGTCGTTTCGGCCGACTGGCTACAGGCTGAACTCGGCAAATCCGATCTGCGCGTGCTCGACGCATCCTTCTATCTGCCGGCGCAGAAGCGCGATGCCGATGCAGAATATGCTGCCGGCCATATTCCGGGTGCGATCCGCTTCGATCAGGACAAAATCGCCGACCACTCGACGAACCTGCCGCACACGATCCCCTCGCCCGATCATTTCGCCGCCGAAGTCGGCAAACTCGGCATCAGCGAGAATGACCGCATTGTGGTCTATGACGGCATCGGCATGTTCGCCTCGCCGCGTGTGTGGTGGCTGTTCCGGGTCATGGGCGCAAAGAATGTCTTCGTGCTCGACGGCGGACTGGACGGATGGAAGGCTGAAGGCCGGCCGCTCGAAACCGAAACGCCACAATATGCGCCGGCGAGTTTCAAGACGAACTACGATTCCGACCGCGTCGTTCACCTCGAGCAGATGCGCGATATCGTCTCAAGCGGCGCCCTGCAGATCGCCGATGCCCGCAGCGCCGGCCGTTTCGCGGCCAGCGAACCGGAACCGCGCGTCGGCATGCGCTCCGGCCATATGCCAGGTGCCCGCAGCCTGCCTTCGGGCGTTTTCGCAAACCAGGGCCGTTTCAAATCGCTGCCGGAACTGAAGCAGACGATCGAGGATGCCGGCATCGATCTTTCGAAGCCGGTCGTTACCTCCTGCGGATCGGGTATTACCGCAGCAATCATCACGCTGGCGCTGGAATCGCTCGGACATACCGACAACAAGCTCTATGACGGCTCCTGGAGCGAATGGGGCAGCCGCGAGGATACGCCTGTCGTTACCGGTCCTCCTGCAGCGGTCAAAGCCTGACGCCATGGGAAAGACGCCCGCCTCGCTCAAGGCCCATATCACGCGGCTTGAAATGGTCGCGCCGCCGAAGGCAAGCCTGCCCGTGCCCGTCAATATCCAGACGGCGATCATGCGCGCACCGGCCATTCCACTGCCTTTCTATCGCTATCTCTATCGACAGGTCGGGGCGCGCTGGCAGTGGGTCGACCGTCTGCGGATGAGCGACGAGGAATTGACCGTCGCCCTGCACGACAAGCGCAACAATATCAGCGTGCTCTACGTCAATGGCGCGCCGGCCGGCTTCTATGAATATCTCTGCGAGGACGAGGATACGATCGAGCTCAGCCATTTCGGGCTCTTCGAGCACGCGCTCGGCCTCGGCATCGGCAAATGGTTCCTGCTCCAGGCTCTCTACGCGATCTGGACGCTGAACCCGCAAAAGGTCACGACGACCACCAACAATCTCGACCATCCGCGGGCATTGCAGCTCTACCAGATGTTCGGTTTTTCTCCCGTCTCCACCGGCACCGGGATCGTCAGACCACTAAGCGACAAGGAACTGCTGGAAATAGCCCGACGCGGCTGATCGAGCACCGCCCAAACCTTCCCGGTTTCAGGCAAGAATCGGGTGGTTTGAAAGGCCGCAAGGGCAGACACTATGGCAAAGCTCATGAGGAGATTTGCCATGAACAACATTCAATTTTCAGCCATGCCGACAGCTGATGCAGAAGCGCTGTGGAGCGGCGGTCGCGATGCCTACGGACGTCTGCCGGAAACAATGATCTCCGATGGTCCGGGCCACCCATGCCGGCATTGTCTGCGCAATATCGGCGCTGGCGAAGAGCTGTTCGTCTTTGCCTATCGCCCCTTTCCGGAACTGCAGCCCTATGCCGAAACCGGGCCGGTCTTCCTGCACAAGCAGCCCTGTCAGCACTATTCTTCCGACGAGGTCCTGCCTCCCGTCCTGACTACGAGCCCAGATTTCATTGTCCGCGGCTACGGCGAGACCGACAGGATCGTCTACGGCACCGGCGCGGTGACGCCGATCGACAGAATTCCTTCCTATGCAGCCGAATTGCTCGCACGGCCCGACATCGCCTACGTGCATGTGCGCTCGGCGCGCAACAATTGCTATCAGTGCCGGATCGACAAAATAAAGGCGCCAGCCCTTGCGGAAGCTGGCGCCCTTACCTGACCTTGAGTCAGCTGGTTTACGCCACGTTCAGTGCGCTTTCAGGAGCCACTGCCTCGTAACCAAGCGCATCCGCGACCGGTTTGTTGGTAATGCGGCCCCGATGGACGTTCAATCCGTTGCGCAGGTGCTTGTCCTCGGCAATGGCGCGCAGGCCGCGATCGGCGAGCGCGAGGCCGTGGACGAGCGTCGCATTGTTCAGCGCATGGGCTGATGTGACGGGAACCGCGCCCGGCATGTTGGCGACGCAATAATGCACGACGCCGTCGACGACATAGGTCGGTTCGGAATGCGTCGTTGCGTGCGAGGTTTCGAAGCAGCCACCCTGGTCGATGGCGACGTCGACGATGACGGAGCCCTTCTTCATGCCGGAGAGCATTTCGCGGGTCACAAGCTTTGGTGCTGCAGCGCCGGGGATCAGCACGGCACCGATGACCAGATCAGCAGTAAAGACTTCCTCTTCCAGTGCCTGGATGCTGGAATAGCGCGTGTGAATACGGCCATTGAAGATATCGTCGAGCTGGCGCAGGCGCGGCAGCGACTTGTCGAGAATGCTGACATCGGCGCCGAGACCGGCAGCCATCTTGGCGGCATGCAGGCCGACGACGCCGCCGCCGATGATCGCAACCTTGGCCGGGAGAACGCCGGGCACGCCGCCGAGCAAGATGCCAAGGCCGCCATTGGCCTTTTGCAGCGCGGTGGCGCCGGCCTGGATCGAAAGTCGACCGGCGACCTCAGACATCGGCGCCAGGAGCGGCAGGCCACCGCGATCGTCGGTTACCGTCTCATAGGCGATTGCCGTAACGCCGGATGCGAGCAGACCCTTGGTCTGTTCCGGATCGGGCGCGAGATGCAGATAGGTGTAGAGGAGCTGACCGTCGCGGAGTTGCGCCCATTCCGAGGGCTGCGGCTCCTTGACCTTGACGATCATGTCGCACTTTTCGAAAATATCCTTGGCGGAGGCGGCGATCTTCGCGCCAGCGGCCACATAGGCGGCATCATCGGCACCAATGCCGGCACCTGCCTTCGTTTCCACCCATACCTCGTGGCCATGGGCGACATATTCTCTGACCGAAGCCGGCGTCAGGCCGACGCGATATTCATGGTTCTTGATTTCCTTCGGGCAACCGACACGCATACGCGTTCCTCTCATTTATGTCTGCATTTCGCAGAGCGTTTTCTTGCTGATAAATCCTCCCACCGCTGCAACGAAATGTCCTTGCAAAGAGGATTTGCACAAACATGAAGTTTCGAAGATTATTGCGTCATCGCCCCAATCTTCGAAGGTTCTTCGAATGTCAGACCTCGACAACATCGATCTTGCGATTCTGAAGGCATTGCAGATCAATGCTCGCATCACCAATGCGGAACTCGCCGACAAGGTCGGGCTGTCGCCTTCGGCATGTTCGCGGCGGCTCGACATTCTCGAAAAAAGCGGTGTCATCGGCGGCTACCATGCGCGGCTTTCGCACAAGGCGCTCGATTACAAGATGATCGCGATCGTGCACATTTCGCTGTCTGGCCAGTTCGCCAAGACATTGTCGGAATTCGAAGCGGCGGTGAAGCGCTGCCCGAACGTGCTCGTCTGCTATCTGATGTCCGGCGAGTACGACTATATCCTGCGGGTCGCCGCCCGCGATCTGGAAGATTACGAGCGCATCCACCGAGACTGGCTTTCGGCGCTGCCGCACGTGGTGAAGATCAACTCGAGCTTTGCGCTGCGCGAAATCATCGACAGGCCGAATGTAGGCCTCTGAGCCCTTGCAAAGCCCCCCGGAATCCTGTCCTAGCTTGACGTCGCGGGTATTCCGCTTCAACGGCAAGACATGAAATCCAAGACTCACGGCTATATCTTCCTGCTCCTCGCGCTGACGATCTTTTCTGCGCAGGACGCGATCTCGAAGCATCTTGGTTCAGCCTATTCGCCTATCTTCGTGACGATGGTGCGCTATTGGGCCTTCGGGTTGTTCACCGTGGTTCTGGCCTCGAAAATGCGCGGCGGCATCGCAGCAACCGCCCGCACCAAACACCCATTTCTGCAGGTCTCGCGCGGCATCCTGCTTGCCACGCAGGTGGTACTGGCAATCACCTGTTTTGCGCTGATCGGGCTGGCGCATTCGCAGGCAATTTTTGCCGCCACGCCCATCATCGTCGCGTTGCTTGCCATTCCGCTGCTCGGCGAAAAGGTTGGCTGGCGCCGCTGGACGGCCATCGGCGTCGGACTTTGTGGCGTGTTGCTGATCCTCAAGCCGGAAGGCGGGTTCTTCGACGTGAACCTGCTTCTTGCGGTGGTCTCCTGCCTCAACTTCGCACTTTACGTGATCGCCACACGTTACGTGAGCCGGCAGGATTCGGCGATGACGAGCTTCTTCTATACAGGCATCGTCGGCGCTTTCGTCATGACGCTTGCAGGCCCCTTTTACTGGACGCCGATTCAGGGCTGGGACTGGATCTGGATGCTCGCCGTCTGCCTGACGGGTACATCAAGCCATTATTTCCTGATCCGCGCCTATGACAGTCTCGATGCAGCGGCCGTCCAGCCACTCACCTATATCCAGCTCGTCTACGCCTCGATCCTCGGTGTATTGATCTACGGGGAGACGCTGACGCTGAATATGATCGTCGGCTCGATCATTGTGGTCGCGGCGGGTATATTCACGGTCTGGCGCGAGCATGTCGTGGCGCGACGGGCGGTCGTGCCGAATTGAGATTTTCGGCGCAATTTTAAACAAGCCTCTAAAGGCATTTCAATTTTCCGCGCTTATGCTTTTCCCGAATTCTTCACGGGGACAAGCATGACACGTAACCTCAAGATCACCGCCCGCAAGGCGGACCGCAGGAATTGCCGCGTCTTCGGCAAGATCAGCTATATGAACAGCCAGATAGACGCCCGCATCCTCGATCTTTCCGCCACGGGTGCGGCGCTCGAGGTGAAAGCCCCGCTCTATGCCGCCGCCGGCAGCAAGGTACGCATCGAAGCGGAAGACCTCGGCCTGCTCGATGGGGTCGTTCGCTGGAAACACAATGGCCGCGTCGGCATCCAGTTCGATGTCAGTTCCAATGCGCGCGCGCTCATTGCCTCCTACTTCCGCTTCTTCCATCGCGACGTGCCGCGCGTCCGGTAAGCTGAGGCCGTGCCGCTTTCGCGGCACCGTCTTTGCCGTTCTGTCATTTTCAAGATGTACTCCTTCGCCAATCATCCTAAGTTCGCCGAACCGGGTGATGCGTAATGTCAAAAGGAGTGTTTCCATGTCTTCCATTTTCGATGCGCCTGCAATGAGCCGCCGTTCCCTGCTCGGCGGCCTTGCCGCTACCTCCGCTCTCGTGCTGCTTCATCCGTTCAGCGCCCGTGCTGCAGCAAACCAGGCGCATCTGCGGCTGATGGAAACGACCGACATTCACGTCAACGTTTTCCCTTACGACTATTATGCAGACAAGCCGAACGACACGATGGGCCTGTCGCGCACGGCAACAATCATCGACACGATACGTGCGGAAGCTGCCAATTCGCTGCTGATCGACAATGGCGACGTGCTGCAGGGCAATCCGATGGGCGACTACATGGCCTATCAGCACGGCATGAAGGATGGCGACGTGCATCCGGTCATCAAGGCCATGAATACGCTCGGCTATACCGTCGGCACGCTCGGAAATCACGAATTCAACTACGGCCTGGACTTCATGTTCAAGGTGCTGAACGGTGCGAACTTCCCCTTCGTCTGCGCCAACCTGACCAAGGGTCAGCTTGCCTCCGATCCCAAGCAGGACGAGCTGTTCTTCAAGCCGTACATCATCGTCGAAAAGCAGATCAAGGACGGCTCCGGCAATGAAAGCCCGGTCAAGATCGGCTTCATCGGCTTCGTGCCACCCCAGATCATGCTCTGGGATATCAAGAACCTCGAAGGCAAGGCACAGACGCGCGATATCGTACAGGCCGCCAAGGCCTGGGTGCCGGCCATGAAGGAAGCTGGCGCAGATATCGTCATCGCCCTTTCCCACTCCGGCATCGACGGTTCCGGCCCATCCGAAAAAATGGAAAATGCTTCGCTGCATCTCGCTGCCGTCGAAGGCATCGACGCGATCTTCACCGGTCACCAGCATCTTGTCTTCCCCGGCCCGAAAACCTGGGATGGCATTGCCAATGCCGATCCGGTCAAGGGTACGCTGCACGGCAAGCCCGCCGTCATGGCCGGCTTCTGGGGCTCGCATCTCGGCCTGATCGACCTGCTGCTGGAGAAAGACGGCAATAGCTGGAAAATCGTCGACTTCACGTCGGAAGCGCGGCCGATCTATCATCGCGACGACAAGAAAAAGGTCGTGGCCGACGTCGCCGACAAGAAGGAAGTCGTCGAAGCGGCGAAAGCAGAGCACGAGGCAACGCTTGCCTATGTCCGCACGCCGGTCGGCAAAACCTCCGCGCCGCTCTATTCCTACTTTGCGCTGGTCGCCGACGATCCTTCCGTGCAGATCGTCTCGCAGGCTCAGACCTGGTACATCAAGCAGATGCTGGCCGATACGCAATTCAAGGATTTGCCGGTTCTCTCCGCCGCAGCCCCCTTCAAGGCCGGCGGTCGCGGCGGTGCCGACTATTATACGGACGTTCCTGCCGGCGATATTGCCATCAAGAACGTCGCCGACCTCTATCTCTATCCGAATACGGTTCAGGCCGTCGCCATCACCGGTGCGCAGGTGAAGAACTGGCTGGAAATGTCCGCCGGCATGTTCAACCACATCGAACCCGGTGCGAAGGATGCGGCTCTCCTCAACAACGACTTCCCGTCCTACAATTTCGACGTGATCGATGGCGTGACCTACCAGATCGATCTGTCCCAGCCGCCGAAATATGATTCGTCTGGCAAGGCCGTCAATCCGACTTCCAACCGAATCCAGAACCTTGCCTTCGAGGGCAAGCCGATCGATCCGGCGCAGAAATTCGTCGTCGTTTCCAACAATTATCGTGCGGGCGGCGGCGGCAGCTTCCCTGACATCGCTTCCGACAAGGTGATCTTCCAGGCGCCGGACACCAACCGGGATGTTATCGTGCGCTATGTCCATGATCAGGGCACGATCAATCCAGCAGCCGACGGCAACTGGACCTTCAAGCCCCTGCCCGGCACGACGGTCGTTTTCGAAAGCGGCCCGAAAGCCAAACAGTATCTCGCCGACGTCAAGAGCGTGAAGATCGAGGATGCCGGCGAAGGCGCCGAGGGATTCACGAAGTTCAGGCTGGTTCTCTGAAGCCGCAGGGGCGCGGTTTCATCAACCGCGCCCCTTTTTCGCTCAAGCCGTCTCTGCCTTGGCTTCAACGCGCCGGACAAGCAGGCCAAGTTCGGCCGGCGGCTTCTTTTCGAGGCGGTGATATCGTCTGCCGTCCCGCGTACGGTGGACAAGCCCGAAATCGAAGAGTTCGCGGCGCAAGAGCGCCGGATCGCCGAAGACATGCAGGCGGTCCAGCAAATCGCTGATTTCACGCTCCGTCAGTTCTGTGCCCGCCGGTATTTTCGACCACAGAACCCAAAGGCAAAGCTCCTGTAGTCCTCTCCTGCCCGGCCAACGGATCAGTCTGCCGCTGCCATCATAATGGCGCGATGCCTTCAGCACGCGATCCTCGTCCGGCAAGGGCTCGGGATCCTGCTTCAGGTTCCAGTCCTTCAGGACTTCGGCGGACTGCGCCATACTGCGGAAATGCTGGTAGTTGCGATAACCCGCCGCGCGCGTCAGCAGATTGAGCATATCGACATGGCTCGGCTTGTCAGCGAGCGCTTCGATCTGCTTGCGGAGAGATTTGGCAAAAGCCGAAAGATCGGCGATTTCCATTGGAAAGGTAGATCTGGTCACGTCTCATCCTCAACGCGCCGCTTCCGCAAAAGGGTGTCGGTGGTCGCCGGCTTTCGACTTCGGCACAGGACAAGTGCTGATGATCTTTCTGGAGCAGGTTTAGCTTCCCTTGCGGGACGGCGACGCCTCGGTGAACTGCAGACCGTGGCGCCGTTATAACAAAGGCCTGAAACCCGTCAAGCTTGTGACTATTCCGCTGCCTCCGGCATCGCATGCAGTTCGTCTATACCGAGCATGCTGACCATTTCGCCATGGCTCGGGCACATTGAGAGCCGCCGGCGAAAAGCCTCGACCAGCCATCTGCCCGCCGGCCCCGGCGGATTGGCGGCCTTGTGCATGGCATAGATCGGGTATTCGCCCTGTTCGTAGGCATCGAGCTTGATGGCGATGAGGTTGCCTTTCATGATGTCGTCACCGACGAGAGAGACCGGCAATCCACCCCAGCCAAGCCCGCCTTTGATGAGCTGGTGCTTGGTTGCTATGTCGCTGACGCGCCATGTCCTGTAGGACAGGACATTGAAATCCCGGCCCTTGGTCAACCCGGAGGCGTCGGAAACGACGAGCTGGATTTCTTCGCGCACATCGGCCAGCGTCAGTGGCCGTTCGATGCGCGCCAACGGATGATCGGGCGCAACGACAGGAACCATAAAGGAATAACCGATCTTTTCGGCTACCAGCGAATCTCCCTGCCGCACGAGCGCGCCGCCAATGCCGATATCGGCCTTGTCGTTCAGCACCATGTCCATGACCATTCCGAGCTCGCCGACGTTGAGGTTCAGCGCAACGCCCGGGAATTTCTCGCGAAATTCGCGCAACTCCATCATGACGGCATTGGCCGGGACCATGACGCTGATCGCCAGAGAAAGCTCCGCCTCCAGCCCCTGCTTGATGCTCTTGACGCGGGCACGCATCACCTCGAGATCGGCCATCAGGCGGCGGGCATCTTCCAGCATTGCCTTGCCGGCATCCGTCAGCTTCGGCTGGCGGGCGCCTGAACGCTCGAAAAGCGGTATTTCAAGCTGGGCTTCCAGATTGGCGATCGTATAGCTGATGACCGACTGTGCGCGGTTCAGCACACGTGACGCGGCCGAAAAACTGCCGGTTTCGGCGACAGTCAGGAAAACCTGCAATTGATCCAGTGTCGGGTTGGGAAGCATCGTCCATCCAATCCATCGATAATTTTGATCGACATTATCCCAGTTTTTTCGATAGCAGGCCAGTCTTATTTCTTTTCTCGAACACAGCGGTTTGCCGCTCCCAAACGCCGCTGAAACCCAATTCGAGAGGAAATTCAACCATGTCTTCCATCCTTCTTCTGACGTCCAGCCCGCGTTCAGAGTCGCTTTCCACGTCGATTGCTGTCGAGCTTGCCGACAAGCTCAAGGCTCAGGCCCCGGGTAGCGTCGTCGTTCGCCGCGACCTTGCAGCAAATCCGCTTCCGCACATCGACGATTTGTTTACGGCCGCTATTCGCAAGCCGCCGGAAGCCCGCACGGCTCAGGAAGCTGCTGCCGTAAAAACGTCTGACGAGTTGGTCAATGAACTGCTCGCAGCCGACAGCATCGTCATCGGCACCGGCCTCATCAATTTCAACATCTATTCTTCGCTGAAGACCTGGATCGATAATGTGGCCCGCGCCGGTCTGACCTTCAAGTATACCGAAAGCGGCCCGGTCGGCCTTGCTACCGGCAAGAAGGTCTATGTCGTCCTTGCTTCGGGCGGCGTGTATTCCCAGGGTCCGGCTGCCGGCATGAATCATGCGGTTCCTTACCTGAAGTCGGTTCTCGGCTTCCTCGGCATTGCCGACATTGAGACCATCTATGTCGAAGGCCTCGCCTTCGGCCCGGAAGCTGCAGAAAAGGCTATCGGCGCCGCAAAGTCGCGCGTCGACGAGCTTGCTCTCGCTGCCTAACCTGCAAATTCAAAGTTCCACTCGAGGGGTCGGCATTAGCCGGCCCTTTCATTTTGTCTAGAAATCATTGACGAAAGCTCGGGCCGTTTCCAGAATTTCGTCGGAGAGTTTTTCATCGTCCGCGATGCGCGCAAGGCCGAGCGCGCCACTCATCAGACACGAGACGATGATTGCCTTGCGGCGCGCCTCAGCCTCATCGCCCGCGCTCATACGGTCTGTCATGTTTTCCAGATTCGTCTTCAGCTGCTCGGTCGCAAGCGACCGGCATTTCCCGTCGCTGCGGGCGAGATCGGCCGTCAGCGCAGCAAAAGGGCAGCCGCCGCTTACGTCGTCACGATGAACCTCGCTCAGATAGTTGGCGGAATATTCCGCGATCGGAATATCTGCCGGCGCCCTGCCCTCTGAACGCACTTTCGCTTCCCAGGATCCGAAAGCCAGTTTCATGGCTTCCGCCACCATCTCATCGCGTGACGCAAAATGCTTGTAGAAGCCGCCGACCGTCAGCCCGGCCTCCTTCATCAGGTCGGCAACCCCGATACCCTCGAGCCCCTTTTCCCGCAGGCGCCTGGACGCAATCTCGATGATCCTGTCGTGCGTCTTCTGTTTTTCCAGTTGCGAATGGCCCATTGAAATCTCCCGACATGCGGACTTGACTTATCTGGATTATGATCATAATCATTCTAGATATCGATCATAATCCAGATCGGGACATTTTCCAATAGGAGCCATTCCCATGCGTCTCAAGAACAAGGTCGCGCTCATTACCGGCGGCAACAGCGGTATCGGGCTTGCCACCGCCAAGGTTTTCGTTGCCGAAGGCGCGAAGGTCATCATTACCGGCCGTAATCCGGAAACGCTCGCAACGGCCAAGAAAGCGCTTGGCGGCGACGTGCTCGCACTGAAGATTGATCTGACCGACGTAGCGGCCGCGGAGAAGATCTTCGCCGAGGCAGCTTCCGCCGTCGGCAAATTCGATATCGTCTTTGCCAATGCCGGTATCGGCGGCGCAACGCCGCTCGGCCAGACGTCGCTGGAACAGTTCGAAAAGATCATCAGCACCAACCTGACCTCGGTCTTCTTCACGGTTCAGTCAGCGCTTCCGCATCTGAATGATGGCGCATCCGTCATCCTCAACGGCTCGGTCCATGCCGTTCTCGGCGCACCAGGCTGGTCGGCCTATGCCGCCACGAAGGGCGCCGTACGCTCCATGACCCGCAACCTTGCCTCCGAGCTTGCGCCGCGCGGTATCCGCGTCAATCAGGTAACGCCGGGCGGCACGCGCACACCGATCTGGTCGCCCTATGCGCAGACGGAAGATGCGATGTCGGCACTCGAAGAAAAGCTCGGAAGCATGAGTGCGCTTGGCCGCATGAGCGAAGCAGACGAGATCGCAAAGGCTGCGCTCTATCTCGCCTCCGACGATTCCAGCAATGTCACGGGCATCGAGATCACCGTCGACGGCGGCATGACGAGCGCTCCCTCCGGCGCCAAGGTCTTCCGCGCCGCCTGAGCGCGCGGGATCTAGACGACCTTAACCACTCCGGAGCGGCCGACGACACAGTTGCGGCCGCTCTTTTTTGCATCATAAAGGCGGCTGTCTGCCGCCGACAGCACGGTTGTGAAGCTGACGCCGTCCTCGTCCGCAGTCGCAACCCCTATGCTAACCGATACCGAGGCATCGTCGGGTGTCTTCACACTGGTCACGATCGTCCAGCGCAGGCGTTCCGCCAAGAGCAGGCCTTCCTCATGGCCTGTACCGGGGCAGACGGCGACGAACTCTTCGCCGCCGAAGCGAAAGATACGATCGCTGGAGCGCAGCGTCGTTCCGAGCCTGCTGGCGATGGCCTTCAGAACCTCGTCGCCCTGCAGATGGCCGAAGCCGTCGTTGACGTCCTTGAAATGATCCGCGTCGATGATGAGAACGGTGGCATATTGACCCTGCCGCAGCGCCTCGCGCACCATCAGTGGCGCCTCCAGCTCCATGCGGCTGCGATCATAGACACCAGTCAGCATATCGCGACCGGTGCGCTCCAGAAGATCGTTGTAGCGTTCGCGGAATGTCAGATCGCCGAAAAGGTCGCTTATCGAGCGCGCCGAGGCTGCAACGCCGTTCCGTCTGATGTGATATTCGTAGACGGCAAACATCAGGGAATAGAGGCAGACGGCCAGCATCTTGGCTTTCCATCCCGCCCAGAAGGCCGCCATCGGGACGCCCACGAAATAATGCAGGCCGCTGAAGAAACAGATCTGGTCAAAGGTCAGAACCACAAGGCCCGAGATCATGAAGCGCAGCACCACGCGCCGGCGCATGAAATCGCCGAGCTTCTCGTAGAGCAGGATGATGCCGAGCGAGTCGAGATAGAGGATTGCCGTTCCCCATACCATCAGCCAGCCCATTTCCTTCAGGAAGTTGACATCGGCCGGATGGCCCGGCGACAGCTCCAGCGGCTGATGAAGCTGCAGCACCCAGGCGATGGCAACGGTCAGGAGATTGCCGAAAAACAGGCCATAGATCGGCTGGCGAACGGTCGACGCATCCTCCTGCAGATAGAGCATGAGGATCATCATCAGCTTGCCGGAAAAGAAGATCGAAGATCCCGGCGAGACATCCCCGAACGGCAGGGAAACGTAGAAGACCGCAGCGAGGTAGGTCTCCATGAAATGCATGACGCCGAGTGCAGTCAGGAAGACACCCAGTCCGAGGCGCTGGCGAAAATGCAGGAGGCTGACCATCAGCACGAAGTAGCCGACGGCTTCAACGATGAAGAGCGCGGTGTTGAAGAGCTCCATCACGGCCCTCCACCGACAGCGCGACCGCGCGAGAGAGACGCAGCCGCAGCAGCGGATTTTCTGGTCAATCGTCCGGAAAGCTCAAACACATGCGGCGCCCTGCAAAACCTGCAGGCGCCACCTTTACCGCAATCCTTTAAGATTAGGTGAGCAAAGCAGCAATTTCCGTTGCTGGAATGCGGTCATGGATTTGAAAAACAACGGGAAATGTAGCTCGAACAAGTCCTGCCCGATCAACGGGTGCTTACACTTGACGCAGCTTCTCGCCGTCATTGAAGAGAGAAGGGCCGTGCTGATCGATGATCTGCTGCGCCTTGCGCACGGTGCATTCGATCGCATCGTCAGACGAAGAGAAGAGATCTGCGCGAATGAACTTGCGCACCAAAACGTCCTCGCCGACCTTCTTTTCGATACGGCCGGCAAGACGATACTGGCCGCCTTCCTTCTGCGGCTCGGCATAGATGGTGCAATCACCATAGAGCTGGGGCTCGCCGGAAGGACCTGCAGCCGCCTCGCTGGAGGATTTGCCGCCGCCGGAGAATACCGAAAGAATGTTTGAAAGGAACGAAGCCATAATCCGCCTTTAGCACGCAGTGCAGTTGACGCAAAGTCAAATGATCAGGTTTGCGAGGATCTCGTTCTCGGTAATGTCTTCGAAGCCCATGCCCGCGCTTTCGAAATTGGCAACCAGCGTTGCAAAATTCTCCGGAGCCGTCGTTTCGATGCCGATCAGGATCGAACCGAAATTGCGCGCCGATTTCTTCAGATATTCGAAGCGGGCGATGTCATCATGCGGTCCGAGCAGATTGAGGAAATCGCGTAGCGCACCAGGGCGCTGGGCAAGGCGCAGGATGAAGTATTTCTTCAGGCCGGCGTAGCGCATGGCCCTTTCCTTGACATCGGGCAGCCGCTCGAAATCGAAATTGCCGCCAGAGACGACGGCAACGATCGTCTTGCCCTTGATGGCCGCGCGATCCATGGCGGCGATCGCCGTCAGCGACAGGGCGCCGGCCGGCTCCAGCACGACACCTTCGACGTTCAGCATCTCCTGGATGGTGACGCAGATGGCATTTTCCGGCATCAGCCTGACCTGATCGGCCGAGAAACCCTTCAGAGCCGCGAAATTCAGGTCGCCGATGCGGGCGACGGCCGCGCCATCGACGAAATTGTCGACCTTCGGAAGTGTAACCACCTGCCCCGCCTCAAGGCTGCGGCGCAAGCTCGGCGCGCCGGCAGGTTCGGTAAAGATGAAATCGGACTTTGCGACGATGCCATCGAGATAACCGGTAATGCCGGCGGCAAGCCCGCCGCCGCCGACCGGCAGGACGATCATGTCAGGCAAAACGCCTTCGGGAAGCTGCTGCATGATTTCGGCGGCCACTGTCGCCTGCCCCTCGATGATATCGACATGATCGAAGGGCGGCACCATGACGCCACCGATTGCCTCGACGTGATCGCGGGCAGCCTGATAGCATTGGTCGAAGAAATCGCCGATGAGTTCAATGGTGATGAAACCGGCGCCAAACATGCGGGTCTTGTCGATCTTCTGCTGCGGCGTGGTGACCGGCATGAAGACGACGCCCGGGACGCCGAAATGGCGGCAGACGAAGGCAAAGCCCTGCGCGTGATTGCCGGCCGATGCGCAGACAAAAGTCTTGCCGCCCGCCCCTTCGGCAATTGCCTTGCGGAAGAAATTGAACGCGCCGCGGATCTTGTAGGAGCGCACCGGCGACAGATCCTCGCGCTTCAGCCAGATATCGGCACCGTAGCGGGCGGAAAGGTGATCATTGAGCTGCAGCGGCGTGGCGGGGAAAAGGCTGCGCATTGCCTCTTCTGCGCCTTCGACATCGTGTCTCGTCACGGGCGTTCGTCCATTCTTCAAAATCCTGACGCCGCTATGACACAGGCAGGCAGCGGAAAGAAGCCCGTTTGCGCTATTTGCGGTTCGCTCGATGAAAGGCTTCCTTAAGCGCGTCTTCGGATTAAGCCCAAAATCACCCTCAGGTGGACGGCTTTTAACTTGATGGTGCATAGCAATTGCTAATATGACGGCAGCATGACATCCAAGATCACAAAGCCGCTGGCGTGGCTTCTTCTCGCCTTCATCGTGTTCGTCACAGTTTCACCGATCGAATTGCGTCCCCACACGATCGAAACACCCGATATCGATCGTGCCTCGGCTTATCTCGCCGCCGGGCTGGCTTTTGCTCTTGCCTATCCGAAGCAATGGAAAATGGTTGCCGTGCTGCTGATCCTCGGTGCGTTCGCGATCGAATATCTGCAATACCTGTCGCCGACGCGGCATGCGCGCCTTCACGATGCAGGCGTCAAGGCAGCAGGCGCCGCAATCGGCCTGGTCGCCGGCTGGGTCTTTAACAAATGGCGTGAAACGAAAACCGGGGCGAATGCCGCTGTGTAATTTGCCAGACACTGGCAGTGGATCGGAAAACTAGAAGCCGCGGAACTGCACCGCCCAGAGGAACAGCGGCACCGCTGCCATAGCCGTTCCCAACAGGAGAAGAGCGCTCATCTTGAAGAGCCTGATGCGCCGCGTTCTTGCTCCATCCCAGTCGTAAACCATCGTCTTACTCCCACTAAGACAACCCTTACTCAACCGCACAATGCCTACATTTTTTGCAGCAACGGCGCCATAGACAAGCACTGCCTATGGTTTATCCACATTATACAAGCACATTCGAACACATTTATAAAGATGGTGCGAGCGACGGGGATCGAACCCGTAAAGCCTAAGGCCGAGGGATTTTAAGTCCCTTGCGTCTACCAGTTTCGCCACGCTCGCGCGCCGTCCAGATCAACGACTTAGGCGGATTCGTCAAGAAAATGTTTATGCTGCCCTGCTGGCGATCGAAAAACTGTGCGGTGAACAACATCCCAAAATAAAACGGCGGCCCCGAAGGACCGCCGTTCATCGAAAAGATTCAAGCTGAACTCAGGCGAGCTTTGCCGCGATCTTGGCGACATGCGCGCCCTGATACTTGGCGGCTTCGAGTTCGATTGCCGAAGGCTGGCGTGAGCCGTCACCGTTGGTGATGGTGGATGCGCCGTAGGGCGAGCCGCCCTTTACTTCTTCCGTGCCCATCTGACCCTGGAAGGCATAGGGAAGGCCGACGTAGGCCATGCCGTGGTGCAGGAAGGTCGGGACGAAGCCGAGGATTGTCGATTCCTGGCCACCGTGCTGCGTAGCGGACGAGGTGAACATCGAGCCGACCTTGCCGACGAGCTTGCCGGTGAACCAGAGGCCGCCGGTCTGGTCCCAGAAATTGCGCATCTGGGAAGCAACCGTGCCGAAGCGCGTGCCGGCACCGACGATGATCGCATCGTAGTCGGTCAGTTCGTCGACGGTCGCAATCGGAGCTGCCTGGTCAAGCTTGTAGTAGGAAGCCTTGGCGACTTCTTCCGAAACCAGTTCCGGCACGCGCTTGACGACAACATCAGCGCCGGCAGACTTTGCGCCTTCGGCTACGGCGTAAGCCATGGTTTCGATGTGGCCATAGGCCGAATAGTAGAGGACGAGAATCTTCGCCATTGTTATCTCCATCAAGGATGATTGAATTTCGTGACTGCCATCGTTCTACCAGCGCATCCGGCCCAACATAGCCCCGCGCAGAAGAACGCAGTGTTCACTGCCTGTAGACGAAATTTCACTTGCCGTTTCATTTTCGATTGAATGGGCTTTCCGCTTTGCCGTTTGCAAAGCGACCAAACGGCGCTACCTATTTGCGAGCTTCACACTACGGAAATATCCCCATGAGCAATGAGACTGTCGTCACCGCCGCCATGCTTGCCATCGGCGACGAGCTTCTTTCCGGCCGTACCAAGGACAAGAATATCGGCCACCTCGCCGATATGCTGACAATTTCAGGCATCGACCTGAAAGAGGTTCGGATCGTCGCCGACGAGGAGGATGCGATCGTCGAGGCGCTGAACGCGCTACGTCGCAAATACGACTATGTCTTCACGTCCGGCGGCATCGGGCCGACGCATGACGATATCACCGCGGACGCTGTCTCTAACGCCTTTGGTGTGCCCTGCGAGCACGATGCGGCGGCGATGGTGCAGCTTGCCGAGATGTACAAGCGCCGGGAGATGGAATTCACCGAGGCGCGCCAGCGCATGGCCCGCATGCCGCGGGGCGCTGCCCATATCGCCAATCCGGTATCGACCGCGCCCGGCTTCATCATCGGCAATGTCTATGTCATGGCAGGTGTTCCGCAGGTCTTCCAGGCCATGGTCGACAACGTATTGCCGACACTGAGAACGGGTACGCCTGTCCTCTCGCTGGCAATCGCCTGCCCCTATGGCGAAGGCGAGATCGGCACGCCACTGACGGCTATCCAGAAGGCACATCCCGAAACCAGCATCGGCTCGTACCCGCGTTACGTGGGTCAGAAATTTTCGACCGAGATCGTGGTGCGCGGGCGCTCACAGGCCGTAATCGAGGCTGCAGGCGCGGAGGTGCGGGCCATGATCGAAGATATCAAACGCAGGAAGGACATTGCCGAAAATTATCAGGCAGAAGCGTGAGGGGCGAGTGTCGCAATCTTGATCCCGGTCAAGGAACCGTGGTGCATTCCGGCGCATTCCTTTCCTCGCGGAACGCGATTTTTTAGCCGCAAAGGAGAATTGATATGTCTTACAAAACTATTCTCGCCATTCTGGATACAGCAGATAATAGCGGCGCCGTTGCCGATTTCGCCTTTGCAATTGCCGCGGAAAGCGGCGCCCATGTGATCGGCCTACATGCCGAAACCATTGCCGCCGTACCGCTGGTCGCACCGATGGAAATTCCCGATCCGGTCGCTGTGCAAGCGCTTCAGGACATGGCCCATTCAGAAACCATCGAGGTCGAGCGGATATTCCGCGCCCGCGCGGAGGCTGCCGGCGCTTCCTTCGAGTGGCACGCCTTTGCGACGTCGACGGGTTACGGCTCGGCGCCACTGATCGAAAGCGCGCGCAGCGCCGACCTCTTGATCGCCTCACAGGCCGATCCGGCAAAACCCTCCGACAGCCATGTGGATGTCGATGAATTCCTGTTCGAAAGCGGCCGCCCGGTCCTGATGATCCCCTACATCATCCGCCAGCCAAAGCCGATCAAGCGCGTGCTGATTGCCTGGAACGGCTCGAAGGAAGCGACGCGCGCCACCTTCGATGCCCTGCCGATCCTGCAGGCTGCCGAAGCAGTGGAAATCTTCTCTGTCGATCCGACCGAGACGGCGACACATTCGGCGACAACTGCCGGCGCAGAGATCGCAGCGACGCTTGCCCGCCACGGCGTGAACGTGACACTTGCCACGGCTGCAAGCGGTGACAAGAACACCTCGCATGTCATCGAAAACCGGCTTTCAGACGACAGCATCGACCTTCTGGTCATGGGCGCCTACACGCATTCCTGGCTCTGGCAGGCGATTTTCGGCGGTACGACAAAGACGCTTTTGCAGTCCATGACGGCGCTGACTTTACTCTCGCGTTAAAGCCGCTCTTGCCTTTTGCCGCCAAATCCCGCTAATTGCGGCGACCGATGATATCAGGCTTCGGCATCCATCGCGCAGTTCCGGCTGCGCGATTTGCGTTTTGCCAGCCGATGTTCCTCGGTCGCCGGCAAACGGCGTGTCGTTTCTTCATGCCGCGGAGTAGCCCGATGTCCCTTCCCGATAAAGCCTTCCCTGTTTCCTGGGATCAGTTCCACCGCGATGCGCGTGCGCTTGCCTGGCGGCTCGCCGGCCTCGGCCAGGAGTTCAAGGCGATCGTCTGCATCACCCGCGGCGGCCTCGTTCCAGCGGCGATCATTTCACGCGAATTGAACATCCGCCTCATCGAAACCGTCTGCATCGCCTCCTATCATGATTACGTCAATCAAGGCGACATGGTGCTGCTGAAGGGCATTGCACCGGAGCTCACAGAAAATGGCGGCGAAGGCGTGCTTGTCGTCGACGATCTCACCGATACCGGCAAGACCGCCGCCCAGGTGCGCGCGATGCTGCCGAAGGCGCATTTCGCCTGCGTCTACGCCAAGCCGAAGGGCGTACCGACCGTCGATACCTTCATTACCGAAGTCAGCCAGGATACCTGGATCTACTTCCCCTGGGACATGGGCTTCACCTATCAGGAGCCGATTGCCAAGGGCGCTCGCGGCTGACGGCGAGCAGTCCTTAATCATACAACTGAAAATTGTTCCAATCTTGGTCTCGCCGATGGTGAATTTCCGCACCAGTTCGGTAACGTCCGTTTTATTTCATTAGCATAACCTCAGGCAACTAACGGTCGTAGCGGCCGGGCTAAGAGTAAGACGGGATGCGGTTGGGGCGTGCAATGGCTTGCTGGGGCAAGATTCGAACGGCAGTAGCTTTCGGGCTGATCGGCTGCCTCACTTCCAACAAGCCGGCCGGGGCGGAGCCGGCTTATGTCGGCGTCGTGCGCGAATATGTCGAGACCCTCGTCCGGCCGATGGCGGAGGCCCCTGTCGTCGTAAAGGCGATCCAAGAGCAGAATGCCAAACTCGGCGATGTCAGCGAGATGGATATGCGGGTCCTGGACGAGACCTACCGGGCTGAGGTCGCGCAGGGCGACCCTCAGATGGCCAAGACGCTGATGGCGAAATCCGTCTCGCAATACCTCAGGACAAAGCAGGACGATTCTCAGGGAACGATTTTGGAATTCTTCGTCACCGACTGCCACGGTCTCAATGTCGGCCAGAGTACCGTCACGACCGATTACTGGCAGGGCGACGAGGACAAGTTTCTGAAAACCTTCGCCGTCGCTTCGCGTGACATCTATATCGGCGGGGCGGAACGCGACGAGTCGACCCAACTTCTGGAGACTCAGGCAAGCTTCGTCGTCACCGACGAAAAGGGCGAGCCAATCGGCACAGCGACCGTCACGATTGCCATCGATGCGCTCTAGAAAGTCCTGATTTCCCTGAACGAATCGGAATGCGCATTTACGTCGCAAAAGCCATCCTAACTTTTGCCGCAGTCGATTTTTTTTGCCTTTTCGTCCTTTCGTTTGCCCGAGCCTCGTTGCAAGCCCTTGTATTTTCAGGCTTACCCGACTTTCCCCAGTCTCCACAGGTGCATCCACAAGATGTTGTGGTTAGCATTCGGTTACGTTCCACCCCTTGACGGAATCAGCTGATTCAAAGTTAATGTTCCAGATGTTGCGGCGGCGACTGAACCGGAGGTAACGAGCCCGGTTCTCCCAAGGAAAATTGGACGCATAATCAGGGTGTTGCACCGTCGAGAACGGTAACACCCCTGAGGATTTTTGCGCCGTTTTCCAGCCTCCAGAAAGCGACACGGGGGACTGGTAAAAATAAGCTGTTAACACTATATTTAGTGTTTGCAGCCAGCCTCACCACAAGATACAGGACAAGCATCTCCGGATGACAATCCTGTCACAAGATGGAACAAGACTGGCCACACGAAGCGACAACGTGGAGCCGGGTGGGAATTTTGCGCCCTTTCGGGTGCCAACACGAGGTAGAGAAAATGCACATCGAACGTCGGTTTACGAAGGCTGGTCAAGGCGCCTATGCGGATATCGAATTCCGCAAGGCGACGAGTGAGATCAAGAACCCGGATGGGTCGATCGTCTTCCGCCTTGAAAACATCGACGTTCCCGCGCAGTTCTCCCAGGTCGCCACCGACGTTCTGGCGCAGAAGTATTTCCGCAAGGCCGGCGTCCCCGCCCGCCTGAAGAAGGTGGAAGAAAATGATGTCCCCTCTTTCCTGTGGCGCTCCGTAGCCGACGACGCGGCGCTGAAGGGCATGCCGAAGGACGAACAGACCGGCTCGGAAACCGACGCCCGCCAGGTCTTCGATCGTCTCGCCGGCACCTGGACCTATTGGGGCTGGAAGGGCGGCTATTTCTCTTCGGAAGAAGATGCGGCAGCGTTCAAGGACGAGCTTGCCTATATGCTCGCCACGCAGCGCGTTGCCCCGAACTCCCCGCAGTGGTTCAACACCGGTCTGCATTGGGCCTACGGGATCGACGGCCCCGGCCAGGGTCACTTCTATGTCGACCCCTTCACCGGCAAGATCACCAAGTCCAAGTCGGCTTACGAACATCCGCAGCCGCATGCCTGCTTCATCCAGTCCGTTGAAGACGACCTCGTCAACGAAGGCGGCATCATGGACCTCTGGGTTCGCGAAGCCCGCCTCTTCAAGTATGGCTCCGGCACCGGCTCCAACTTCTCGATGCTGCGCGGCGAAGGCGAAAAGCTTTCCGGCGGCGGCCGCTCCTCCGGCCTGATGAGCTTCCTGAAGATCGGTGACCGCGCTGCCGGCGCCATCAAGTCTGGTGGTACGACGCGTCGTGCGGCCAAGATGGTCGTCGTCGATATCGACCATCCTGACATCGAGGAATATATCAACTGGAAGGTCAAGGAAGAGCAGAAGGTTGCCGCTCTTGTGACCGGCTCCAAGGTCGTCGCCAAGCATCTGAAGGCGATCATGAAGGCCTGCGTCAATTGCGAAGCCGATAATGGCGATTGCTTCGACCCGGCGAAGAACCCGGCTCTTAAGCGCGAAATCCGCGACGCCAAGAAGTCCCAGGTTCCGGAAAACTACGTCCAGCGCGTCATCCAGTTCGCCCGCCAGGGCTACAAGGACATGGAGTTCAAGACCTACGACACGGACTGGGATTCGGAAGCCTATCTCACCGTTTCCGGCCAGAACTCCAACAACTCGGTTTCGATCAAGGACAACTTCCTGCGCGCCGTCGAGGAAGATGGCGAGTGGAACCTGACCGCCCGCAAGGACGGCCGCGTGATGAAGACGCTGAAGGCCCGCGACCTTTGGGAAACGATTTCCTATGCCGCCTGGGCATCGGCCGATCCGGGCATCCACTTCAACACGACGATGAACGACTGGCACACATCGCCGGCCGGCGGCCCGATCCGCGGCTCGAACCCGTGCTCGGAATATATGTTCCTCGACGACACTGCCTGCAACCTTGCGTCGCTGAACCTGCTTCAGTTCAAGGACAAGGCCACCAAGCGCATCAATATCGGCGACTACGAACACGCCGTTCGCCTGTGGACCGTCGTGCTCGAAGTCTCGGTCATGATGGCGCAGTTCCCGTCCAAGCGCATTGCCGAACTCTCCTACGAATACCGCACGCTCGGCCTCGGCTACGCCAATATCGGCGGCCTGCTGATGTCGACGGGCATCCCCTATGACAGCGCCGAAGGCCGCGCCATTGCCGGCTCGCTGACGGCGATCATGACCGGTATCTGCTACGCAACCTCGGCCGAAATGGCCGCCGAACTCGGCCCGTTCCCGAACTACGAGCCGAACCGCGAGCACATGCTGCGCGTCATCCGCAACCATCGCCGTGCCGCTCATGGCGAAAACGCCGGTTACGAAGCGCTCTCGGTAAACCCGGTCGCGCTGATCCATTCGGAAAACCCGGACCAGGATCTTGCAGCCCATGCCATGTCCGCCTGGGACAAGGCGCTGGAACTCGGCGAAAAGCACGGCTACCGCAACGCGCAGGTCTCGGTCATCGCACCGACCGGCACGATCGGCCTCGTCATGGATTGCGACACGACCGGCATCGAGCCTGATTTCGCACTCGTAAAATTCAAGAAGCTCGCCGGCGGCGGCTACTTCAAGATCATCAACCGCGCCGTTCCGGATGCGCTGCGCACCCTCGGCTATTCCGAAAGCCAGATCGCCGAGATCGAAGCCTATGCTGTCGGTCACGGCAACCTGAACCAGGCACCGGCCATCAACCCCTCGACGCTGAAGACCAAGGGCTTCACCGACGAGAAGGTGGAAGCCGTCAACGCCGCTCTGAAGAGCGCCTTCGACATCAAGTTCGTCTTCAACCAGTGGACGCTCGGCGCCGACTTCCTTAAGACCACGCTTAAGGTTTCCGACGAACAGCTCAGCGACATGAGCTTCAGCCTGCTCGAGCATATCGGTTTCTCGAAGAAGGACATCGAGGCTGCCAATATCCATGTCTGCGGTGCGATGACGCTTGAAGGCGCGCCCTTCCTCAAGAAGGAGCATCTGCCGGTCTTCGATTGCGCCAATCCGTGCGGCAAGATCGGCAAGCGTTACCTCTCGGTCGAAAGCCATATCCGCATGATGGCGGCTGCCCAGCCCTTCATCTCGGGTGCGATCTCCAAGACGATCAACATGCCGAACGAGGCAACGGTCGACGATTGCAAGAACGCCTATATGATGTCCTGGAAGCTCGGTCTGAAGGCAAACGCCCTCTACCGTGACGGCTCCAAGCTGTCGCAGCCGCTCAACGCCTCCCTGATCGAGGACGAGAGCGACGAAGATGCGCTTGAGGATCTGATCCAGCAGCCGCTTGCTGCCCAGGCCGCGACGGTCACCGAGAAGATCATCGAGAAGGTGATCGAGCGTGTTTCCCGAGAACGCGAGAAGCTCCCGAACCGCCGTCAGGGTTACACCCAGAAGGCTGCCGTCGGCGGTCACAAGGTTTATCTCCGCACCGGTGAATTCGGCGATGGCCGCCTCGGCGAAATCTTCATCGACATGCACAAGGAAGGTGCTGCCTTCCGCGCGATGATGAACAACTTCGCCATCGCCATCTCGCTCGGCCTGCAATACGGCGTGCCGCTGGAAGAATATGTGGAGGCCTTCACCTTCACCAAGTTCGAGCCGGCCGGCATCGTCATCGGCAATGACGCGATCAAGAACGCCACGTCGATCCTCGACTACGTATTCCGCGAACTCGCCGTCTCCTACCTCGGTCGCCACGATCTCGCCCATGTCGATACGTCCGACTTCTCCAACACGGCACTCGGCAAGGGCATCCAGGAAGGCAAGACGAATCTCGTCTCGACGGGCTGGACGCGCGGCTACAAGCCGACGCTGGTCTCCAACACCGGCAGCGACCGTCAGCTCGGCGAGCCCAAGGGTGCGGCAACGGCAGCCCCTGCCCGCGCCTCCTCGAGCGGTTCGGTAACCTCCTTTGCAGGTGCCGCAGCCCGCAAGCTGGAGCCGACTGTCGCCATCTCCACCTCCGAAATCGTCGCCTTCAAACGCGACTATGAAGAGCGGGCCAAGGAACTGGCGGAAGAGATTGCCGAAGAAGTGGTCGATGAAGCCGGCAGCGAAGCAACCGCCCTCTTCTCCGACAAGGCCGCAGCCGATGCTGCAACCGCCAAGACGGAAGCCAAGAAGATGGAAGCCGAGCGCCGCGCCCGCTCGATCATGCAGGGCTATACGGGCAACATGTGCTCCGAGTGCCAGAACTTCACCATGGTGCGCAACGGCACCTGCGAGAAGTGCGATACTTGCGGCGCCACCAGCGGCTGCAGCTGACCTCTTCGGGAAATTCAGATCTAGCTGGCCGCCAAACTGGTCAGGTCGGACAGAGATCCGATTTCCTTCAGAGCAGAACGATCAATAAAGCTCCAGGCGCCACGCGCCTGGAGTTTTTTTGTTTAGAAGCGGTCGGCAATCTCTCGTGCGATCCGCTCTATCCAGCTCGCCACGGCCGTGACTTCCCTCATTCGAACGCTCACGCCGTAATCCTGTCGCAATGGTCGTCGTGAACATAGGATCGGAAAGGTGGGCGAGACATGAAAATCCTATTGGTCGAAGACGAGACCGGGCTGGCGGAAACGGTTGCGGCCTCTCTCGGCAAGAAGGGCATCGCGGTCGACCACACCGCTCTTCTTGAGGACGCAATCGAACTGGCTCGACAACAGACCTACGATGCGATCGTGCTCGACCGACGCCTGCCGGACGGCGATGGAATCACATTCATTCCCTGGTTACGAAGCTCAGGCGTCGTGACGCCGGTCATCGTGCTGACTGCCCGAAACGAACCGAAGGAACGGGTCGCGGGCCTGGATCTCGGTGCCGATGACTATCTGGGCAAGCCGTTTCTGATGGAGGAGCTTTTCGCTCGATTGCGCGCGGTATTGCGACGCCCGTCGGCCCTGGCGGAGCCGTCCATAGTCGCAGGGCGGATGACCGTGGATCCGATCCGGATGGACGTCACGGTCGGCGAACTGCAGCTCGACCTGCCTCGTCGAGAGCTGATGGTGCTCGTTACCCTTGCAAAGCGAAAGGGCAGGACCGTCCTCAGATCGGCGCTGGAAACCGAAATCTACAATTACGAAGAGACGATCCAATCCAACGCGCTGGATGCGCACGTGTCACGACTGAGAAAACGGCTCGCTGACGCGGACGCCGGCGTGTCCATCCACAACATCCGTGGGGTCGGATACCTGCTGAAGGAACATTGATGCGATATCCGAATACGTCGCTGTGGTGGAGACTAAACTGGCAGCTCAGCCTACTATTTGTCGGCACTACCGCATCTGTGATCGTTGGCCTTTGTATCTACGGGGCGATGATCCTTTCTCCGAACGTCAGCATGGAGCACCGGCTTCTGAACGCCCTGGAAGGGTCCTTGAACTACGAACCCGGACGAGGGCTTCGCATCGAAGACAGCGAACAGCTCCGAGCGTTGAAAAATGATACTCCCAATCTCTTTTTCTACGCGGCAGCCCCGGACGGAACGGCGGTGGCATATGGGAATATTCCAGCTGCGTACATACAGCTGACCAAGTTCGTGTCGCTAATCAAGGACGCCGACATTCGTGGCACGGGGGCAAACGCCCCGGCCTCAGTCGACGACATCGAGATCAACACGACCGAGATCCGGGTACTTTATGGCGGCCGCAACGGAAACGAGTCGATATTTCTCACGATGCTTGGCGGTACGTACAAGATTTACGTGCCCCTGCTTGCAGTTACCCTACCCGCCCTCTTCTTCGCCGTGCCGCGATTGGTCAGGCGTTCGCTCTCGGGACTGAACGACGTTGTTCGGAAGGCTCCGGAGATCGACCCGCGCCAGCCGGGATCACGGCTTCCAGTGGATCGGGTTCCGAGCGAAGTCGTTCCGCTTATCCACGCATTCAACTCCGTTCTGGAGCGGCTTGAGCAGCAGTTCGCAGCGAGGGAACGTTTTCTGATCGACGCCGCGCACGAGCTCCGCACGCCGATTGCCGTCATGCAGACGCGTATCGATACGACCCTGGAGGGAAACATCCGCGACATCATGATGGATGACATCGGGCGGCTACGGGAGACGGCGGAGCAATTGCTCGACTTCGAACGGAGCGAGCAGTCTCCGGATCTCTTCGAACAGGTCGACCTGGTGGAAGTCGCCAGGAACGTCGTTGCCGACCAAGCCCCGATTGCCATCAGAAATGGATATGAGATCTCGTTCGACAGTGAGGTCGACGAGCTTTATCGCCTGGTAAGTCCGTCGGCGATGTCACGCGCCATAGGCAACCTTGTGCGCAATGCGATCGACCATGGCGGAAATACCGGCACGATATCGGTTCGCGTGTCAGAACGTGGCGGCGTCTCGGTTTCGGACGAGGGTCCCGGCATTCCAGCGGCGCACCGAAACCTCGTGTTCGAACCATTCTACAGGGTCACACCACGGAGCACGGGTGCCGGCCTCGGATTAAGCATCGTGAAGCAGATCGTGACCCGTCACCGCGGGAGTGTGACTCTCGAAGGCAATCCGACAGGAACGACAGTGACTATAAGCCTGTGACAGATACAGCGATCGGCTCGCCGCTCCGATGAGCGGTCAATGAAGCTCAGTAAAATGAAATGGCCGAACCAAAAAGGTCCGGCCATTTCATACTGGAATAAACTCAAGGGCAAAGAGAGCCGATCCGGCTTTGGCCCTGCCTAGAAGCGACGCGGTGCTTCCGGTTTGTTTCCGACAATGCTGTCGATCCGCTCCAGCACGTCAGACGTCAGCTTGCTCTTGTGCGAGAGGGCCGCGAGATTGTCCTGCAGCTGGCTTGCGCGCGAGGCGCCGAGGATGACGGTCGAGACGTTCTTGTTGGCGAGGCACCAAAGAAGGGCGAGATGGGTGATCGACAGCCCGATCTCGTTCGAAAGCCTGGCAAGCTGACGCACCTGTTCCAGCTGGGCGCGACCAGCGTCGGTGGACCATTTTTCCTTCAGCCATTCGTAGCCCGGCAGGTTCATGCGGCTGTCGGCCGGTACGCCGTCATTGTATTTTCCTGTCAGAACGCCGGAAGCGAGCGGTGACCAGATGGTGGTGCCGAGGCCAATCAGGTCGTAGAGCGGAAGGTAATCTGCTTCGACCTTCTGACGTTCGAAGATGTTGTACTGCGGCTGCTCCATAGTCGGCGGTGTGATGCGCAGGTCACGGGCGACAGCGTAGGCTTCCGTCAGTTGCTGGGCAGACCATTCCGACGTTCCCCAGTAGAGCACCTTGCCCTGGGCAACGAGATCGTGCATCGCGCGGACCGTTTCTTCGATCGGAGTGTCAATATCCGGGCGGTGGCAGAAGTAGAGGTCGAGATAGTCGACCTGAAGCCGCTTGAGCGCCGCGTGGCAGGCGTCCGTCACATGCTTGCGCGACAAGCCGCGCTGCGTCGGCTTCTGACCACCCCAGAAGACCTTGCTCGAGACGACATAACTGTCGCGACTCCAGGCGAGCGATTTCAGCGCCTCGCCCATGACGATTTCGGATTTGCCGCTCTCGTAACCCTCGGCATTATCGAAGAAATTGATCCCGCTGTCGTAGGCGAGCTTCATGAGATCGACAGCGTCGCCGCCGTTGACCTGCTTGCCGAAAGTGACCCACGATCCGAAGGAGAACTCGCTCACTTTCAGACCCGACTTTCCCAAACGACGATATTCCATCACATATCTCCCAAAACTTATAAAATCTACCGCCCCCAAAATTGAGGTCGGCTTCGTAAAATCAGGCAATGGCTGATTGTGCGTAACCTATCTTATTGTCAATAATATGCGAGGCCTCGCAGTCACAAAGTCCTGCGTCCTATTGCATCACTTTTGTCCGTACCCTGTTCGGGCCTGCGGAGCAGAACCGCGCCTCACGCTAGTAACTGCAAGGGCGATCGTTGCCAAATCCGCCGAGGCAGGCCGGCCGGAGCCCAAAGTCGGTGCTTTGCGATCCATAGCCAACAGAGCCGGTCTGTATCGAACTATCCGAGCTTGTCGCACAGGACGAAGTAATGACCGCCACGATGACAGCTGATCCTATGATCAGCAGTTTTCGAAATTGGGACATTTTGATCTACCCCCAAACCGATAATCGGTGACACCGGACGCAGTGCATGTCGGTGTCGGCTAAGGAAATAGGCCAGTCCGGCTTTCCGAGAACGCCGCCGCCGATCAAGATTTCGTCATTTGCGCAGGCTGCTGCGATCGACCATCCGACTTTCATCCTCTGGCCGCGGCAAGGAGGCGGCTGGCGTTTTTCATGGCATCGGATACAACTTGCTACAAGTCAGCCTCTGAAGCCGGGATTTTCATGCAGGTTTTCGAAGCATTCCGTGTGCGCCGCCCCGTTTGCGCCGCCGTTATCGGTTTGCTGTTCGGTCCTGACGTCGTGATGGCCTATCTCGGACGCGGCCTGATGGCGATCGCCTATTTCGTCGGTGGGGTTTCGGTTACGGCCGGTTTGATCCGGCTCTTTATCACGCTTTCGATCCCGGGCGCTTACGGCTCGCTTATTGTGCTTGCCTGGCATTCGTTCGGCGCGATCCTCGGCTATCGTGTAGCGTACTCGCTCCCGAGCGACATTGCTTTTCCGTGGTACTCGCGCTGGCACAATATCGTGCTGCTTTTCTCGGCTGCGATCTTGCCTCTGGCTATGCTTGCCGGACGTTTCGCGTTCCCGGCGCTCGATTAATCCGTCGCTATTGGCTTCGCTGACAGTTTAAGCGTAGCGACGGATCGCCGCCACGCCGCCGCCCTCAGAAACGGGTTGCCCCAGCGAAGATTTCGGCCAGACGTTCGATCCCGGCCTGGTCGTCGGCATCGAAGCGGGCGGGAAGCGGGCTGTCCAGATCGATAACGCCGACGATCTCTTCGCCATTTCGGATCGGGACGACGAGTTCGGATCGGGATGCAGCGTCGCAGGCGATATGGCCAGGAAATGCATGGACATCTGCCACGAGGATCGAGGCGCGCTCCTTGACTGCCGTGCCGCATACGCCACGGCCGACAGGGATGCGCACACAGGCCGGCTTGCCCTGGAACGGTCCAAGGACGAGCTCCTGATCCTTAAGCAAATAGAAGCCCGCCCAGTTGAGATCGGGCATCATCTGGTACATCAGGGCCGACGTGTTGGCGGCGTTGGCGATCATGTCCGGCTCGCCTTCGAGCAGTCCCTGCAGCTGCTGGGCAAGCTCGCGGTAGAACTCGGCCTTGTTTTCCACTTCGATCGACGCCGCCTGAAACATTGTTACATCCACTTCCTGTCTCTGAGCCGCTGATATAGGTGGTCAGGCGGGTTTTGACAAACGGCCGATGAGGATATGGCAGTTGAATCGCGGCAGCGAATCCGGTCAGATTTCCACATGATGAAGACGATCAGAATATCGGCCGCACTGCTGTTGCGGAGCAACGGCGACACGCTTCTGGTGCGCAAGCGTGGCACGGCGGCCTTCATGCAGCCGGGCGGCAAGATCGAGCCGGGAGAGACGCCGGAGCAGGCACTGTCTCGAGAGCTGTCGGAAGAAATCGGCGTCACCGCAACGGCTGCCGAACTCGAATTCCTGGGCCAATTTCAGGCGCCGGCGGCCAACGAGCCGGATCATCTCGTCGTCGCCGAGGTCTTCGTGCTGCATGTGAAGGATGATGATATCAAAGCAACGGCGGAGATCGAGGAGGTCCGCTGGATATCGCCGTCGGAAGCGGGCGGGATCAATATGGCGCCGCTGACGGAACACCATATTCTACCATTCTACCGCCAACGGCAGAACCAGACGACCGGGCAAGGTGTCAGGCATCCGTCTTGCAGAAGCGGTCGGCCGGCAGATTGATGTCGCAGGATGCCGCTCTATTCTCCCAATGGATCAAGGGAGGATCGTGCCATGGCTTTCATTCATACCCCCGATGCATCCGCCAGCGAGAAGACGGCTTCGATGTACGCCTCGGCAGAAGCCAGCTACGGCTATCTGCCGAACATGTACCGGGCCTTCGGACACCGGCCAGAGGTGATGGAGCACTGGGGGACGCTGCTTGCCAGCATTCGCGGCCATATGAGCCAGCGGCGTTATGAGCTGGTGACGCTGGCGGCGGCCAGGGAACTCAAATCGTCCTACTGCATGCTTGCGCATGGTTCGGTGCTGCTGCGCGACGGCTTCACCAACGACAGCCTTTCGGCAGTCGCCGGCGGCAGCGAAAAAGCGCCCATCGATGCAGTCGAGCGGGCAATCATGGATTTTGCCGCCAAGGTGGCGCGCGATGCGACCTCGGTGACGCAGCAGGACATCGATGGCCTGAAGCGGCACGGGCTAAGCGACACGGAGATCTTCGATGTCACCGCAGCAGCATCAGCACGCTGCTTCTTCTCCAAGATGCTGGATGCGCTGGGTGCAGCACCCGATCATGCCTATGCCGAGCGGCTCGATCCCAAACTCCGTCAGAATCTCGCCATCGGCCGGCCGATAGAAGGGCTGAATTCGAACCACTCGTAGAAGCTCAGATCGCGCCGTTCTGGATTGGCCTTACTGTGCGGGCGGGTCTGCAAAATGCATAATCGCGAATTCGGCGATCCTCTGGCCGGCCTTGTCGGCATCATCGAGCACCGAAGGGAAAAGCTGCCAATGATGCGGCATTCCCGGCCAGACCTCGGCCGTCACGTCGACGCCGGCCTTTTGCGCCTTGTCGGCCAGCCGCAGCGTATCATCGAGCAGCAGCTCGCCGGAGCCGACCTGCAGCAGCAAGGGCGGAAAACCGGTGAGATTGGCATAAAGCGGAGAAATGTCGGGATCGGTCGGAGAATTGTTGCCGAGATAGGCCTTGCGCAGCGCATCCAGCGCATGCTTGTCCAGCA
Source organism: Sinorhizobium sp. B11 (assembly GCA_039725955.1). NCBI lineage: Bacteria > Pseudomonadati > Pseudomonadota > Alphaproteobacteria > Hyphomicrobiales > Rhizobiaceae > Sinorhizobium > Sinorhizobium sp. B11. Next base: position 1,530,800 of record CP091034.1, on the reverse strand, counting down.
TGGGATCGTTGGTGGCGTTCGCTGTGACCGATGCACCTGAGGCGGACAGATCGGTGATGGGGCTGAGTGCCACGACGCCTGCCGGCAGCGGCTGGCGGGAACGCATCTGCCGCAGCACGGCCTCGAGCGCGAGATTGCCGCCGGCGCCATCGCCCATCACCACGATATTTCCGTTGCTGTAGCCGCTTTCGAGCAGATAGCGATAGGCGGTGAGTGCGTCATTGACCTGTGCTGGATAGCCATATTCCGGCGCCAGGCGGTAATCGATAAGCAGCACATCGCTTGACGCAGCCTTGGCAAGCGAGCCTGCAAGCAGGCTGTGGCTACGGATGGAGCCACCGTAGAAGCCGCCCCCATGGATGAAAAGGATCACGCGCCGGCCGACCGGGTGATGAAGGCGCGCCGGCCAGATAAGTTCGGCATCGACCCCATCGGCGTCGACATGCCGGATCTGGATGCGCGTCGGCTCCGGCAGCGATTCCATGAAATCGCGAAAAGCGGTGCGCCGGTCACGCAGACTCACGGCGCCCTTGAAATGCTCCTGCCAGCGAGACACCAGTTTTTCGACCTGTTCATGCGAGGCAGGCGTCTGTGCCGGCATGTCCCGCGTCGACTTTTCCTGCGCGGCCACTGGAAAGGCAATTAGAACCGCAGCCGTAAAGGCCGACAGCATTGTTCGACGACACTCCACTTTCCACCAATTGCCAGCGGAAAAAACCGGCTTTCTCATTCGCCCCTCCGGCGCTGCTCTTCCTTCGTGCGGCGCATCTTCACCACTTCGCCACCGAGAGTCAAAAGGGAGTTTTGACTGATCACTGGAAGCTTTTCCTGCTCTGATTGGAACATTGTGACCAGGAAAGGCTCGGGATTCATAGCCTGCATTTCTAGTTGTGCTAGACTACTTTAAGGAGGGGATAATCATGGATAGAGCCGCCCTTATCGGAACGTGGCGCATGATCTCGTGGACACGAACCGTCGTTGCGACGGGGAAGGTGAGCGACGCCATGGGTGCCGATCCCATCGGATATATCGCCTATCACGCAGACGGCCGGATGATGGCCTTCGTTACCAACCGGCGCAGGCCGAAACCCAACGGCAAAGCGCCCAACGACAGTGAAAAGGCCGCACTCTTTGATACGATGCTGGCCTATACCGCCGAATATTCCCTGGAGGGTGACAAGGTGATCCATCACGTGGAGGCCGCCTGGAATCCGACATGGGAGCGGCCCCTTATCCGCCCTGTCCATATGGAGGGCGACATACTCGTCATCAGCGATGCACCCGGCACCGATCCTGTCACGGGAGAGGATGTTGTCTACCGATTGGAATTCTCCAAACTCTGACCACCAAGCATGTCGCGGCAGTTTCGCTTCCGACGCTTTGGATCCTCGTATCCACACACGTGGTTGGCACAAAACCACGGCACACTTTTGCGCGATTTGCCTTAGTCGCCGCGGATCGCGTCGATCACCGTCCGGAAACCCGCCGAAATATGCCGCCGGCTGGGATAGTAGAGATAAAGCGGCTCCTCCGGCTGGCACCATTCGTCGAGTACCTGGATAAGCTTGCCGCTTGCAATCAGCGGCGCCACCCTGCCCTCCCAGACGTAGGCTAGCGCCACGCCGCTCAAGGCAGCCGCTGTCATCAATTCGTGGTCGTCGAGCGAGAGCGGACCGGTCGGGTGGAAAGTGATGGCCTGGCCGTCCCTTTCAAAGTCCCAGGGGTAACGCGCGCCCGAGGGGAACATGTTCTGGATGCAGATATGGCGCTTCAGATCATGCGGCGTCTCAGGCTTCTGCCGTGTTTCGAAATAGGCGGGGGAGCCGACCACCACGAGGCGCATGCGCGGCTTGATGCGCACGGCGATCATGCCTTCCGTCACACGCTCGCCGAAACGAATGCCGGCATCGAAGCCTTCCTCGACAATATCCACCAGCCGATCAGTCGCCGCGATCTCGAGCTGCAGATTGGGATTCTTCATCAGGAGCGGCCCGATGACCTGGCCGACGACGAAGGGCGCAATGGAATTGCCGACATTGATACGAACGCGACCGAAAGGGGTATCGCGGAAACGGTTCAGCGCATCGAGTGCGGAATTGATCTCGCCGAAGGCCGGATCGAGATGGGAGCGAAGCAGTTCGCCGGCCTCCGTCAGCGAGACGCTGCGGGTCGTGCGGTTCAGCAACCGGATGCCGATGCGGTCCTCCAGGTTGAGGACAGCGTGGCTGATCGCAGAGGCGGTGACACCCCTCTCCTCTCCCGCCTTGCGGAAACTCTTGTGCCTGGCGACAGCGGCAAAGGCAGCCATTTCGGAAAGTTCGGTCGCTCTCATTAATGAATATCACTCATCATAGTCTCTCAAATAACAAATCTTATACATGAGCCGGATTTGCGTCAAATTCCCCTCCGTCAGCAGCGCACTGCTGAACGAACAGTCTCAAGGAAAGGGAATTGCCATGAAAGTCTGGTTTATCACAGGTGCATCGCGTGGTTTCGGCGCGCTGATGACCAAGGACGCTCTTGCTGCCGGCGACGCTGTCGTTGCCACCGCCCGCAACCCGAAGACCATCACCGAACAGTTCGGCGATCATCCGAACCTGCTTGCCGTCGCTCTCGACGTCACCAATGAAGGCCAGGCCAAAGAGGCCGCCGCTATTGCCGTTGCCCGCTTCGGCCGCATCGACATCCTCGCCAACAATGCCGGTTACGGCCTGCTCGGCGCCGTCGAGGAAGCAACGGCAGAGGAAATCGAGCGGATCTACGCCACCAACGTCTTCGGCCTCCTGAAGGTTACCCGCGCCGTGTTGCCCTATATGCGGCGCCAGCGCTCGGGCCATATCCTGAACTTCTCCTCGATTGGCGGCTATTACGGCTTTCCTGGCTGGGGCGTGTACGGCTCGACGAAGTTCGCCGTCGAAGGCCTGTCGGAATCGCTGGCGACCGAAGTCGAACCGTTCGGCATCAAGGTCACGATCATCGAGCCCGGCTTCTTCCGCACGGACTTCCTGCATGACAACTCGCTGGCGATCAGCCCGGCTTCCATCCCCGATTATGTCGGCACGCCGGCTGGCAACATGCGCGACTTTGCGGCGAGCGCCAACCACGCTCAACCGGGCGACCCCGCCAAGCTAACCGCCGGCATTATCGAATTGGTGAACACCGCCAACCCGCCGCTGCGCATGCCTTTCGGCAGCGATACGGTCGCCAAGATCGAAGAGGAACATGCCAGCGTGGAGAAGGAACTGGCTCAGTGGCGTCAGCTCGCGGTCTCCACGGACTTCGAACAGACGGCCTAAGACGGTCTGGCCTTTCACGACAACAACAAGCGTGCCTGTCGGCGCGCTTGTTTTCATTTCCGCGTGAAGAGCGTTCGAAAGGTCAAGATTTTCATTCGTCCTGCCACTTCGATGGCCTATGTCTACGCGTCATCACCAACAGGAAGAGACAGGAATGGCGAGCACATCGATCTGTATTTACGGAGCAGGCGCTCTTGGAGGCGCGATCGCCGTCAAGCTCGCAAGCCGGCTCGGCGACAATGCGGCCGTCTCCGTCGTTGCCCGTGGCGCGCACCTGGAAGCGATCCGGAAGAATGGTCTTTCCCTGCATGAAGCGGATTCGGACAAACCGCTCAACGTGCGGCTCACAGCAACCGACGATCCGACCACACTCCCACCGCAGGATCTCATCATCACCGGCCTCAAGGGCCATCAGCTGGGACCGGCGGCCGAGGGCATGGCCACGCTGCTGAAGGGCAATACCCGCGTTGTCATGGTGCTGAACGGGATTCCCTGGTGGTATTTTCATCGCGATACGCAAAGCGGCCATGCCGAGCTGCAGTTCGACGAACTGGATCCCGGCGGGAAACTGTGGCGCCTGATCGGCCCGGAACGAGTGATCGGCTGCGTGGCTATGCAAGGGGCGGAAGTCGTCAATCCAGGCGAGATCCGCCTGTCCAATAAAGGCCGTTTCGTGCTCGGCGAACCCTCCGGCGAAATGTCGGCCGATCTCGAATCCGTTGCCGGCCTCCTTGCCGGGGCCGACCTCAATGTCTCGACCACACAGCGCATTCGCGACGAGATCTGGAACAAGCTGACGGGCAATGCGGCGTTCAACCCGATCAGCGCACTGACGCGAGCTTTGATGACCGACATCATGGCCGATCCCGCGCTGTTCGAGATGGTCGGCAAGATCATGAACGAAGTGCGCGCGGTCGGCAGCGCGCTTGGCGCAAAATTCAGCATCAGCATCGAGGAAAGGCTCCAGCAATCGCGTCACATCGGCCCGGTGCGCACCTCGATGCTGCAGGATCTTCTCGCCGGCAAGGCGCTGGAAATCGTGCCGCTCGTCGGTATGGTCGTGGCACTCGGGCGTACAGCCAACGTGCCGACCCCCGTCTCGGAGGTCGTATTGGCGCTGGTGACGCAGCTCGACAAGGAAAACCAGCGCGGCGGCTGACGTCGCATCTTTATGTGATTCCTATATCTTCGATTTCCACTCCGAATGGATTTCCTATCGGAGGCGGCAGTAGCCTTTGCCACAACAGCAAAGGTTACCGCCATGCGAGACGTCATGTCCCCTCAATATCTGCCGCTTCGCCCGCATCGCATCACACGCGGCAATCGGCAAATGCGTGAGAAGCGCACGGCGCAGGCGCTGATGATCTTCGGCATCGTGCTCGCCTGCGTGGAACTCTACGTCATCCTCGGCTCGCTCTGAGGCCTTATCATGAACAATACCGGAAGACTGCGCCCGGGCGGCGCGATCACCGCGCTCGTTACGCCGTTCCACAACGGCGAGGTCGACGGGGCGGCACTGGAAGCTCTCGTTGAATGGCAGGTGCTGAGCGGCGTCGATGGACTCGCTCTTTGCACGGCGGCGGGTGAAGGGCTCAGCCTCTCACCGCAGGAACGCCGCATGGTGCTCGACATCTGCGTCCGGGCCGCGGCGGACCGTATTCCGGTGATCGCCGCGGCCGGTACCAATTGCACCGAAGGCACGATCGCCCTGATACGCGATGCGGAAGAATGCGGCGCGCGCGCCGTGCTTGTCACCGTGCCCTATTATTCCAAGCCGGGGCAAAAGGGCATTCTCCATCATTTCCAGCAAATCGCCGCTGCAAGCAATCTGCCAATTCTGGTCGAGAATGCACCATCACGCACTGCGAGTGATCTGACGGTGGAAACGCTGGGGCGATTGGCCGAGCTCGATGCGATTGTCGCCATCGTCGATGCGACCGGGGATATCGCCCGCTTCGCCAACCTGCCACCGGCACTGCGACATCGGTTCCGCTTCCTGTCCGGTCATGACGGCACGGCGCTTTCATTTCATCTTGCTGGTGGTGACGGCATCGTATCGGCGGCTGCCAATATCCTCCCGCGCCTCGTCACCTCGCTGCAGCAGGCGGCTTATGGGAGCTATATCTCCGCTGCACTTGCGCTCAGCGACAGGCTGCATCCTCTGCTGACGGCGCTTGGGTCGGAGAGTGATCCTGCCCTGCTGAAATACGCGCTGCAGGTGCTGCGCGGCGCGGAGGCCGATCTTCGCCTGCCACTCGTACCGGCCGACGCGGAAAGCCGCTTTGCGATCGTATCGGCGCTTTCTCCCTTTGTCGGTGGCGGCACCCCGCGCATCGCGCTATCCCTATGAGATTTTAATGTTTTTGCTTGCGGCGCCAAATGGAAACCCTATCCGCCCGCATCTATCTTGATGATCGTGACACCGCCGCAGCCATCTTACGGCGGTTGAGTTAGACTTCGAAAGGACAAACGATGTCACGCCTGACCGATACGCCTGCCAAGACTGACCCGCTGCAACGTGGCGAAAGCGCCTGTGCAGTTTCGGCTGATCCCTCTCATCCGCTGTTTGCCGGCCTGGTCGCCGTTGCACCGCGGCTCGGCGCCGTCATGGCTTTCGCCGGGCTCGTGCAGATGAGCTTCCAACTGATTTCCCAGTAAGCGCCGGACAGAGGATCACGACCATGGCAAATGCACAGCAACGCCGGCAGATTCCGGCTCCCGTCACAATCCGCCCCGCCCGCTTCACCGTCGGTCGCGACAAGGGCGGCCGCTGGATCGTCCAGGATCGCGAGGGACTGGTAGGCGGTCTCTTCATCAATGAAGCTGCAGCCCTCCATTTCGCGGCGGAAGAATGCAACCACAATCCGGATGAGATCTGCCGTGCGGCAACGGGCATCGTGCTCGATTTTGCACCTGTTGCGCGCAGCACCGGCAACATCCACTGAATACTGTGCCGTTCCTGCCATTTTGAAACAGCAGGAACGGCAACAGGCCGAGGATTTCCAACTTTTCCTTAACCGCCAGCCTGATAGAGTCCCGCTTGCAGAGACTACATATGCCGCGAGACCGATGCCGAAACCGAACTTCCGCTTCACCCATTACGATATCAAGGAACAGCGCGCCGGAACGATTGTCGAGGTGTCACTGAGCGCCGTGAACAATGTGCGGCTGATGACGGCTCCTAATTTTCAGCGGTTCACCGAAGTGCTCGATTTCAAATATATCGGCGGCGTCGCGCGCAAGTCACCGGTCAGGCTCGCCATCCCCGAAAACGGCCACTGGCATATCGTTGTCGACATGGAAGGCCATCATGGGCTGGCGGATTCTTCCGTCAAGCTGATCGCTGCTCCAGCAGCACAGAAGCGCGCCTGATTTTAGCGCAGCCCAATTTCAGCGCGGCCCGTTTTCAGCGCGGATTGCGCTCCTTGCGAAGTTTTGCCCACCAATCCAGCCGTTTGCGAATCTCGCGTTCGAAACCGCGTTCCGGCGGATCGTAAAAAGTCTGGCGACCCATCTTTTCGGGAAAATAATCCTGACCTGAAAAGGCATCCGGCTCATCGTGATCGTAGCGGTAGCCTTCGCCATATCCCTCACCCTTCATCAGCTTCGTCGGCGCGTTGAGGATATGCTTCGGCGGCAGCAGCGAGCCGTTCTGCTTGGCGGCGATCGTCGCTGCCTTGAAGGCGGTATAGACGGCATTGGATTTCGGGGCGGTCGCAAGATAAACGCAGGCTTGCGCAAACGCCAGCTCGCCTTCCGGCGAACCGAGATAGTCATAGGCATCCTTGGCGGCGTTGCAAATGACCAGGGCCTGCGGATCGGCAAGCCCGATATCCTCCACAGCCATGCGCACCAGCCGCCGTCCGAGATAGAGCGGATCCTCGCCGGCATCGAACATGCGGGCGAGATAATAGAGCGCGGCGTCAGGGTCGGAGCCGCGGACCGACTTGTGAAGCGCCGAGATCAGATTGTAATGACCGTCCTGCGCCTTGTCATAGACCGGGGCTCGGCGCTGGACGATGCGCGTCAACCCCTCGGTATCGAAAATCTCGCCCTCGCGGGCGGCGCGCCAGACTTCCTCAGCCAGCGTCAGAACCGCCCGGCCGTCGCCATCGGCCATGCGGATCAGGCTGGCGCGCGCATCCTCGGTCAGCGGCAACGGCCTGCTCTCGACCGTCTCGGCGCGTTTCAGCAGTTCCTCGAGGCTGTCTTCATCATGCGACTTGAAGGTTAGTACGCGGGCGCGCGACAAGAGAGCGGCGTTGAGTTCGAAGGACGGGTTTTCCGTCGTGGCGCCAACGAGAATGACCGTGCCATCCTCCATGACCGGCAGGAAACTATCCTGCTGGGCGCGGTTGAAGCGATGGATCTCGTCGACGAAAAGCAGCGTCTGGCGGCCGTCCATGCGGCGCATACGGGCTGCTTCAAAAACCTTCTTCAGATCGGCGACACCGGAGAAAATTGCCGATATCTGTTCGAAGGCCAGGCCCGCCTCGCCTGACAGCAGCCTCGCGACTGTCGTCTTGCCCGTACCGGGTGGCCCCCAGAAGATCATGGAGCCGAGAGAGCCGCTCTCGATCATGCGGCGCAGAACGCCATCCTCACCGGTCAGATGTTCCTGACCGGTGACTTCGCCAAGCGTCTTCGGCCGCAGACGATCGGCAAGCGGCCGCCGGCTGGCGACCTCTTCCGGAACACGCGGCGCGAAGAGGTCATCACTCATCGGAAGAACTGCCTGATGCGCTGACCATCGCGTTCGATCTCGACCCGCCAGAGGCTGGGATCGGAATCGGCGATCTCCTGCAGGTCACGGCTGGTTTTGACTTCGGCCCCATTGATGGACACGACGATATCCTTCGGCTCGAAGCCGAGCCGGGAAGCGGGAGAACCGCCCTCGACGTCGGAGATGACCACACCCGTCGAATCGAGCGGCATCCTCAGTTCATCGGCCACGCGCGGCGAAAGGTTTTCCACGACTGCGCCGGTAAAGGGCGTATGTCCGCCGATCGTGCGCTGATCGCGGGGCTGGGTTTCCGGCGCACGGGCAAGTGCAAGCACTATCTGCTGCTCACGCCCGTTTTCCATGACCGTCAGGTTGACCGACTTGCCGAGGCCAGCTGTCGTCAATCGATAAAGAAGTGCATCCGGATGCTCCACCGAGACGCCATCGACTGCAGTGATGACCTCGCCCGCCTTGAGGCCGGACTTGGCTGCCGGGCTATCCGCAGTGACCTTGGCGATCAGCGCGCCGCGTGCCTTGTCGAGGCCGAGCGCGTCTGCGACCTCAGAGGTCACCGGATCGAAGGTAGCGCCGATATAGGGCCGCTCGAAGGACTTGACGCCTGAATCGGCAGAGGTGAGAAAAACCTTGACCAGATTGGCGGGGATGGCAAAGCCGATACCGTTCGATCCGCCGCCGCGGGAAAAGATCGCGGTGTTAATGCCGATCAGTTCGCCTTTCATGTTCATCAGCGCGCCGCCGGAATTGCCGGGATTGATCGACGCATCTGTCTGGATGAAGAAACCGAACTCGTTCTTGACCACCTGGTTGCGGGCAAGTGCCGAAACGATACCGCTGGTGACGGTCTGGCCGACGCCGAAAGGATTGCCGATCGCCAGCACGAGATCGCCGACTTCCACTGCATCGGAATTGCCGATCGGCAGTGTCGGGAAATCCGCCTTGCTATCGATCTTCAAGACCGCGAGATCGAGGCGGTCGTCACGCAGAACGACCTTGCAGGGGAATTCGCGACCGTCCGACAGCGCCACCTTGATGTCGTCGGCACCCTCGACGACATGATTGTTCGTCACGACGGTCCCGTTCGCCTCGACGATGACGCCGGAGCCGAGCGAAGACTGCTTTTCGGAGCGGTTCGGCATCTGCTGACCGAAGAACTGCTCGAAAAAGGGATCGCCGGCAAAGGGCGACTGCCGCTGAACAGTCTTTTCAGCATAGACATTCACGACAGCGCCCGAGGTCTGCTTGACCAGCGGCGCGAAAGAAAGCTGCATCTGCATCTGGCTTTCCGGCACTGTCTTGGTCTGCGCCTGTGCGTAGGCGGGCAGCAGGAGCGTTAGTGCCAGAAGCGAAACGGAGGCGTGCTTGGACAGGCCTTGCATGGGAATCCTTTTGAAATGCTCTTACGAAAAATGTTGTAGCGCCCGACGCTAGAAAGGAAAGGGGGCGGAAGCATGGAAGGTAGAGGCATCGCGGATTTGGGAATTTGAATCAGCAAAATCAAGCAGGTTACTGATATCTAAGCTCAAATGCAGGACGCAGTCACCGATCAGGGACATCAGCTTGGAAGCAGGCCGATGGGTTCGATCCTTGCCGTAAGACGGAGTTGCATCATCTTTGCCGTTAGGCCGAAACAGAGTGCCCTTACAATTGGAGTGACTATGAAGACCACCATCCTATCCGCTGCCATCTGCGCCACCCTCTTCGCCCTGGCACCGAATGGCGCACGGGCGGCAAGCTTCAACTGCGATGCGAAGGAGTTGCTGCCGGATGAGAAGGTGATCTGTGAGGACCGGTCGCTCAACGATGCCGATGTGAAGATGGTGACGACTTTCGAGCTGCTGTCGGGTCTGCTGGCCATGGGTGCGCGCGGTACGCTGCAGGATGAGCAGACCGCATGGCTCAAGAAGCGGCAGGCCTGTGGCGCGGATGCCGCCTGCATTGGCGCGGCCTATCAGGATCGGTTGAAGCAGCTCGGCGAGACCTACAAGAACATCAATCGCCCGCTCTGAGGATGTTCAGCCCTGATCTCTTCCGCTCTGGAACTCGGCGATCATTTCGTTGATGAGACCGGCTGCCTGGTGAAGCCGGTCCTCGCCGTAGTTGAACCCATGTTCGTTCGCCCAGACCGTCTGTCGCGCTGCGATATCAGCAAGAGCGCTCTTGCCCGCCTCCGTCAGTTCCATGAGTTTGGCGCGCTGGTGCACGGGATTGACGCGATAGGCAATCAGCCCCTCGCCTTCCAGGAGATCGGCGATACGCTGCACACCCTGACGTGCGAGGCCAAGCGCACGCGCAGCATCTGCAACCGACATGGGCGCATGGTCGGCCGCGGCGAGCACCTGCCAGCGCGCGCTGGTCTGCCCCGCGGGCCTGGCAAGCGCATCGCCTTCCGTCTGCAAGTGGGCCGAGAGCCGGATCACGGCGATGGAAAGAGCGGCAAAAGCATCGCCTTCAGGCGTTCGTTTCTTGATCATGTTGACAACATATTGTCATTCGTTGATAATGACAATATGTTGTCATATCGCATGGCTATGCGCAAGGAGGAGCACATGAAGAAGACCTATCACGGAAGCTGCCATTGCGGCCGGATCCGCTACGAGGCCGATATCGACATTCAGGCCGGGACGGGAAAGTGCAATTGCTCGATCTGCTGGAAGCTCCGCTACTGGGGCACGAACATCAAGCCAGAGGATTTCCGCCTCTTGTGCGAGGAGACAGGCATCAGCGATTACCAGTTCGGAACCTTCTCGGGCCATCATCGCTTCTGCGCCAATTGCGGGGTGCCTGCATATGGCGACGGTTACATCGAGGCAATGGGCGGCGCCTATGTCTCGATCAATCTTGCCTGCCTTGACGATCTCGATCCCGCCGAGCTTGTGGAGGCGCCGGTGCAATATTTCGACGGCAGGAACAACAGCTGGTGGACCGTTCCGGCCGAGACGAGACATCTCTGAAAAAGAAAGAGCAGCTGACTCTTAATCAGCTGCTCCAACTAATCTGCGAAAAGCCGGATTATCGCGCGTTCAGATCGCGAACGGCGCCGCGGTCGGCGCTGGTTGCGAAGGCCGCATAGGCCTTGAGCGCGGTCGAGACGTTGCGCTTGCGCGGCTCGGCCGGGTGCCAGCCCTTCTGATCCTGCTCGGCGCGGCGGGCGGCAAGTTCCGCCTCGTCGACACGCAGGCTGATCGTACGGTTCGGGATATCGATATCGATCATGTCGCCTTCGCGCACCAGGCCGATCGTGCCGCCGTTTGCCGCTTCCGGCGAAGCATGGCCGATCGAAAGACCTGAGGTGCCGCCGGAGAACCGGCCGTCGGTGATCAGCGCACAAGCCTTGCCGAGGCCCTTCGACTTCAGATAGCTCGTCGGATAGAGCATTTCCTGCATGCCGGGGCCGCCCTTGGGGCCCTCGTAGCGGATCACGACGACATCGCCGGCCTTGACCTCATTGGCGAGGATCGCCTTGACGGAAGCATCCTGGCTTTCGAAAACGCGGGCCGGGCCAGAGAATTTCAGGATCGATTCATCGACACCTGCGGTCTTCACGATGCAGCCGTCCACCGCCAGATTGCCCTTGAGGACAGCAAGGCCGCCATCTTTGGAGAAGGGATGTTCCACGGAACGAATGACTCCGCCTACGCGGTCGGTATCGAGTTCGTCCCAGCGGGCTTCCTGGCTGAAGGCAACCTGTGTCGGTATGCCGCCGGGAGCGGCACGGTAGAAGTTGCGGACGGTATCGCTGTTGGTGCGGGTAATATCCCAACGATCGATCGCATCGCCGAGCGTCTCGGCATGAACCGTCGGGCAGTCGCGATTGAGGAGGCCACCCTTCTCGAGCTCACCGAGGATCGACATGATGCCGCCGGCGCGGTGAACATCTTCCATGTGAACATCAGACTTGGCGGGCGCGACCTTGGAAAGGCAGGGAACGCGGCGCGACAGCGCGTCGATGTCGGCCATGGTAAAATCCACCTCGCCTTCATGCGCGGCTGCGAGGATGTGCAGAACCGTATTGGTGGAGCCGCCCATGGCGATATCGAGCGCCATGGCATTCTCGAAAGCCTGTTTGGAGGCAATCACGCGCGGCAGGGCCTTCTCGTCTTCCTGCTCGTAATAACGACGAGCGAGATCGACGATCAGGTGGCCGGCTTCAACGAAGAGGCGCTTGCGGTCGGCATGCGTTGCAAGCGTCGAGCCGTTGCCGGGCAGCGAAAGGCCGAGCGCTTCCGTCAGGCAGTTCATGGAGTTTGCGGTGAACATGCCGGAGCATGAACCGCAGGTCGGACAGGCCGAACGCTCGATGACCTTGACGTCTTCATCGGAAATCTTGTCATCGGCAGCCGCGACCATGGCGTCAACGAGGTCGAGCGCATGGGTCTTGCCATGCAGGACGACCTTGCCGGCTTCCATCGGGCCGCCGGAGACGAAGACCGTGGGTATGTTGAGGCGCAGCGAAGCCATCAGCATGCCGGGTGTGATCTTATCGCAGTTGGAGATGCAGACCATGGCGTCGGCACAGTGCGCATTGACCATGTATTCGACGCTATCGGCGATCAACTCGCGCGAGGGCAGCGAATAGAGCATCCCGTCATGGCCCATGGCGATGCCGTCATCGACGGCAATTGTGTTAAACTCCTTGGCCACACCGCCGGCCGCTTCGATTTCGCGGGCGACCAGCTGGCCGAGATCCTTGAGGTGCACGTGGCCGGGCACGAACTGCGTGAAGGAGTTGACCACAGCGATAATCGGCTTGCCGAAATCAGAATCCTTCATGCCCGTGGCGCGCCAAAGGCCGCGCGCGCCCGCCATGTTGCGGCCGTGGGTGGTGGTTCTGGAACGATAAGCTGGCATCGGTGTCTTCCTCAATATCCAGGAATTGTCTGGCGATGCTGGGCGGCAAGGGATTTGCGAAGGCCAGGCAGTCGCTGCTTTTTGGAATTGTCCTAATCCAATCGGCCCAAGCTGTCACTACCGCGAATGCCCAAAGCGGTACGGGCTGCACCATCAGGCACATACGGATGCCAAGGCACTTTTGTTACCGTCTATTCCATCACGGACGAACACAAAAAATTGGCTTTTCGTCCCTAAGATTCAAGGCATACACACTGATCCAAAGCGCGCTATCTGCGTCTAAAGATTCACGGGTCGCCCCGCCCAGGAGGAATTCGAATGCCAGCCTATCGTCCGCCCAAAATCCGCTCCTCGGAGATCACACCGCGCGAGGCCTACCTGAAGCGCCGGGAATTTCTCGGCGCTGCGACGTTTGGCGCGATGGCGCTCTACGGCGCCGGCAAGGCGAGTGCGGCAGCGCTTACGACCGTCAAGAGCAAGTACACGGTCGACGACAAGCTGACGCCGATCAAAGACGTGACCACCTACAACAACTTTTACGAATTCGGCCTCGACAAGGGCGATCCTGCGGCACTCTCCGGCAAATTCAAGCCGCTGCCCTGGACGATCAAGGTCGGCGGCATGGTCAACAAGCCCGGCACCTTCGATATCGAGGCGCTGATGAAGGAGTTCCCGATCGAGGAGCGCGTCTATCGCATGCGCTGCGTGGAGGCCTGGTCGATGGTCATTCCGTGGGACGGCTTTCCGCTCGCGTCGCTTCTCGACAAGGTAGAGCCGCAGGGCAGCGCCAAATATGTCGCCTTCGAGACGGTCGTGCGCCCGGAGGAGATGCCCGGCCAGGCCGGCCTCTTCCAGTCGCTGAACTGGCCCTATGTCGAGGGCCTGCGCATGGATGAGGCGCGCCACCCGCTGACGCTGCTCGCCGTCGGGCTCTATGGCGAAACGCTGCCGAACCAGAATGGCGCGCCGGTGCGCCTCGTCGTGCCGTGGAAATACGGCTTCAAGGGCATCAAATCGATCGTGCGCATCACGCTGACCGACCAGCAGCCGAAGAATACCTGGCAGGTCACCAATCCGCAGGAGTACGGCTTCTATGCCAACGTCAATCCTGCTGTCGACCATCCGCGCTGGAGCCAGGCGACCGAGCGGCGCATCGGCGAAAGCGGCTTTTTCGGCGCCAGTCGGCACCCCACCCTGCCCTTCAACGGCTATGCCGACGAAGTTGCCAGCCTCTACGACGGCATGGATCTGAGGGTGAATTTCTGATGACGGCGTTTTCGCTCGCCATTCCGAAGCGCTGGCAGCCTGCCTCCGTCTGGCTGCTCTATGTCGTCGGGCTCGTGCCCGCCGCCTGGTATTTCTACCTCGGCGCGACGGATCAGCTCGGCGCCGATCCGGTGAAGACATTCGAGCTCTTTCTCGGCATCTGGACGATTCGTTTCCTGATCCTGACGCTTGCCGTCACCCCTGCCCGCGACCTTCTCGGCTGGAATTACCTGCGCTATCGCCGCGCGCTCGGTCTTCTGACCTTCTACTACGCGCTGATGCATTTCACCGTCTACATGGTACTCGATCAGGCGCTGGATATCGCTGCTGTCATCGACGACGTTGTGAAGCGTCCCTTCATCATGTTCGGCATGGGTGCATTGGCGATGCTCGTCCCGCTTGCCATCACATCCAACAATTTCTCGATCCGCAGGCTTGGCAAGAACTGGATCTGGCTCCATCGTCTCGTCTACATCATCGGTGCCTCAGCCGCGCTGCACTTTGCGCTATCGACGAAGATCCTCGACCTCGAGCAGTATACTTATATCGGACTGATCATCGCTCTCATTCTCTACCGCTCCTACAAGCCGATCGGGCGGAACCGCAAGAAGGGACAAGTGCGGCCACGCGAGCGTACCGCAGCATCGACAGCGTCTTAAAGGTCTGCGTCGACCTGCAAAGACGATGATGACCTGCGCGCGGGGTCAAGCCCGTAAGCGACTGCGATCCCGATAGTGTATGCGACGATATTCCAGAGCGAGAATACCCGCCCCAACAGCAAGGCACCCGCGGTCGTCAGTCGAAAGGCATCCAGCCAGGGCGCATGATATAGACGGAACAGCTCGACGCAGATGGCGGCAACAAGCGCGTCGCGGTAATTGCCGCGGGTCGAATTCCGCTATGGAGACCCGCAATCACAACGGCCAGCAGGAAATAGACCATCGCCCCCCAGAGCAGTGATCCACCATATTTGACGAAGACGAAGGGCAAATCGACGGAATAGCCGAAGCGCCTGAGCATCAGGCCCGAAATGATGATCAGGAATAGCGCTGCGAGGCGCTGCAACTGCCTGCCTTGAATCATACCGCTCAATTGCAATCGACCACCATGATCTCAACTGATTTGAACGCCTATTTGCGAAGCAGCAAATTATCAAGCTGGTGCTGTCCTGGCTTAACCGAGCCTGATAGCTTCCTACTGCTTCGAAACGAATCCGGATCAGTCGCAAGAAAATGCCTAGAGTTGCCGCGCTTCAAGGATTGCTTCCTCTACTGGACAAGCATCTGATCGACCAACCGGCCGATCTTGCGCGCAGCGGCATTGAACGTTTCGTCGTCGAATTCTTCTATTTCGGCGTCAAGGAAGCCCGGGCCTGCCTCTTCGCGGGTCTGTTTTTTCTGTCGGTTTTTCTGGTGCCGCGTGCAGGCATCATCGGCATCCCGCGCTACGATCTGCTGCTGATCATCGCTCTTGCCATCCAGACATGGATGGTCTGGGCAAAACTCGAAACCATCGACGAATTGAAGGTGATCTCGGTCTTCCATCTGGTCGGTTTTGCGCTGGAGGTCTTCAAGACCTCCGGCAACGCGCCATCATGGAGCTATCCCGATTTCGCCTACACCAAGCTGTTTGGCGTGCCGCTCTTTTCAGGCTTCATGTATGCGGCTGTCGGCAGCTATGTCATTCAGGCCTGGCGCCTTTTTGATCTGCGCGTGAGACATCACCCACCTTACTGGATGGCCGGGCTGATGGCCTTGGCAATCTATGCCAACTTCTTCACACATCACTATATCGGGGACTATCGCTGGTACATTGCCGCCTGCACGCTCGGCCTCTATGCGCGAACGACCGTGGTCTTCAGACCCTATGATCGGGACCGCAATATGCCCCTGCTTCTCGCCTTCGGCCTGATCGGCTTCTTCATCTGGCTTGCAGAGAACATCAGCACCTTCTTCGGCGTGTGGCGCTATCCGAACCAGATCGGCGCCTGGTCGACCGTGCACATCGGCAAATGGAGTTCGTGGTGCCTGCTGGTAATCATGACGTTCACGATCGTCGCCAATCTGAAGCACATCAAACACAAGATCCACGTGCCCGATTGAACCTCTCAGTCCATGAGGAGGACGAGACTTGATTGACCATATCACCGTCGCCGTCAGCGATCTCACGAAGAGCAGGCTCTTTTATGAGAAAGCCTTCGCGCCTTTGGGGTATACGCTGTCTTTTGGAAAAGAGGAGGTATTCTGGGCTTTCGACATCGGCAATGGCTGCCTGTTCGAAATCCAGCAAGCCGACAGCACTGCACCTCTGACACGCATCCACGTGGCCTTCCGCGCCCATAGCAGAGCGGAAGTCGATGCTTTCTATCAAAGCGCGCTGGCAGCCGGCGCGCAGGACAATGGTGCACCTGGCCCGCGCCCGGACTATACGCCTCACTATTACGCCTGCTTCATTCTCGATCCCGACGGCTACAATATCGAAGCCATGATCAATCAGCCGCCTGAGAAAGCTTGAGCGGGAGCGATCTCATATCGCACAACGAAAAAAGCCGGGCAGAGCCCGGCTTTCCTGTTTCCGTAACCGGAAATTCTTATGCAGCGACAGACTGCTCTTCAGCAGCGACGCGAGCCTTGTCGGCTGCGCCCTTTGCGTAGGTGTCGCGGTCAACGAATTCGATGACGGCGAGAGCGGCGTTATCGCCCTGGCGGAAGCCGGCCTTCATGATACGCAGGTAGCCGCCGTTGCGGGTAGCGTAACGCGAAGCGATCGTGTCGAACAGCTTGTTGACGACAACAGCGTCCTTGATCTGCGAGATCGCCTGACGACGAGCGTGCAGGTCGCCGCGCTTGCCGAGGGTGACGAGCTTCTCGACGATCGGACGGATTTCCTTGGCCTTCGGCAGGGTCGTAACGATCTGCTCGTGGGTGATGAGCGAAGCCGCCATGTTGGCGAACATCGCCTTGCGGTGGCTTGCAGTTCTATTCAGCTTGCGGCCGGCTTTACCATGGCGCATTGCTATTCTCCTTTAATGCAGTGCCCTTACTTCGTTACCGGGCCTGCCGTTTCCTGGCACATGCAGGCGATATGCCTGCTGTTTGACTGGAAAAGGCAGCCGTTAAGAACCTGCCTTTTTGTTATGTTCTGCGATCGGCGTGCGGGCGGAAAACCGCTTCACACTTTTCCTCACGCCGCTCAGTACTGGTCTTCGTAGCGCTTGGCGAGATCTTCGATGTTCTCGGGCGGCCATGCCGGCACTTCCATGCCGAGGTGCAGGCCCATGGAAGCGAGAACTTCCTTGATTTCGTTCAGCGACTTGCGACCAAAGTTCGGGGTGCGGAGCATTTCTGCTTCGGTCTTCTGAATGAGGTCGCCGATGTAGACGATGTTGTCGTTCTTCAGGCAGTTTGCCGAACGAACGGACAGTTCGAGCTCGTCCACCTTCTTCAGGAGCGCCGGGTTGAAGGCCAGTTCGGTGACTGCTTCTTCTTCGGCTTCCTTCTGCGGTTCGTCGAAGTTGACGAAGACGCCAAGCTGGTCCTGGAGGATGCGAGCCGCGAAAGCGACGGCATCTTCGCCGGAGACAGAGCCATCGGTTTCGATGGTCATGGTCAGCTTGTCGTAGTCGAGAACCTGTCCTTCGCGGGTATTTTCAACCTTGTAGGACACCTTCTTGACCGGCGAATAGAGGCTGTCGACCGGGATGAGACCGATCGGAGCATCTTCCGCACGATTGCGCTCGGCCGGGACGTAGCCCTTGCCGTTGTTGACGGTGAACTCCATGCGGATTTCGGCACCCTCGTCGAGCGTGCAGATGACATGCTCGGGGTTGAGGATTTCGATATCGCCGACCGTCTGAATGTCGCCAGCCGTTACAACACCCGGACCCTGCTTGCGCACGACCATGCGCTTGGCATCGTCGCCATCCATCTTGATGGCGATTTCCTTGATGTTGAGCACGATGTCCGTAACGTCTTCACGGACGCCCGGGATCGACGAGAATTCATGCAGCACGCCGTCGATCTGCACGGCCGTAACAGCGGCACCGCGCAGAGAGGAGAGCAGAACGCGGCGCAGCGCGTTGCCGAGGGTGAGGCCGAAACCGCGCTCGAGCGGCTCTGCAACGAGAGTCGCCTTGGTGCGCGAGCTCGAAGAGAACTCCACCTTGTTCGGCTTGATCAATTCCTGCCAGTTTTTCTGAATCATGTTTTAGCCTTCCGTTCGTTGCCACCATCCAATCGTGGCAACCGAGCTTGAAAACCACCGGGAGCGCAGAGGCGCTCACCGGTGACGATAGCGATGATCAGACGCGGCGCTTCTTGCGCGGACGGCAGCCATTGTGCGGGATCGGGGTCACGTCGCGGATGGACGTGATCATGAAACCGGCAGCCTGGAGCGCGCGCAGAGCCGATTCACGGCCGGAACCCGGGCCGCAGACTTCGACTTCAAGCGACTTCATGCCATGTTCCTGAGCCTTCTTGGCGCAGTCTTCGGCAGCGATCTGGGCAGCGAACGGGGTCGACTTGCGCGAGCCCTTGAAGCCCTTGGCGCCAGCAGACGACCAGGCAATCGCATTGCCCTGCGCGTCGGTGATGGTGATCATCGTGTTGTTGAAGGTCGAGTTGACGTGAGCGACACCCGACGAGATGTTCTTACGTTCGCGACGGCGAACGCGGACGGCTTCCTTAGCCATGGTATTCCTTTCTTGGATCTCTTCACCGCCGTAATCCCAGCGGCTACACCGGAACAGCGCCTATATGGCCCCGCTCCAAACTCAAAAGAGGCCGGCGCAGACCGCCAGCCTCCCCATCCCGGTTTCCCGGAAATTACTTCTTCTTACCAGCGATCGCCTTTGCCGGGCCCTTGCGGGTACGGGCATTGGTGTGCGTGCGCTGACCGCGGACCGGAAGGCCGCGACGGTGACGCAGGCCGCGGTAGCAGCCAAGGTCCATCAGACGCTTGATGTTCATCGACGTTTCGCGACGAAGATCGCCTTCGACCTGGTAGTCGCGGTCAATGGTTTCGCGGATCTGAAGAACTTCAGCGTCCGTGAGCTGATGAACGCGGCGATCAGCCGGAATACCGACCTTTTCGATGATCTCCTGCGCGAATTTCTGTCCGATCCCGTGAATGTAGGTCAGCGCGATGACGACGCGCTTTGCAGTCGGGATGTTGACGCCAGCGATACGTGCCACGCCTATTCTCCTTGCATTCCAGTTGCCATCCGGCAATAGGGCTTCGTTATGCAGCCAAAGGCCGCTCGTTCAAATTCGGGTTCGTAACATCGCAAAACGACCGAACCCGGATTTCCTTCGGGAAATCCGCGCCGATCGCAGGGAATGTCGCGAGTTGGCGCGGTTTAGCGGAATCAGTGCAAAAAAGCAACCGTTCCCGCCAAGTTTATTTTCAAAGCTTTAAAGCTTGGAAAGAATGCCTTCGATCTCGGCGGTAACCTGATCGATTTCGGCCATGCCATCCACGGACTTCAGTGTGCCCTTGGCGTAGTAATAGCCGATCAGCGGCGAGGTTTCCTTGTAGTAGACCTCGAGACGCTTGGTCATTGTCTCGGCATTGTCGTCAGGACGACGCTTGAAGTGGGTCGAGCCGCACTTGTCGCAGACGCCTTCCTTGACCGGGACCTTGTCGGAGTCGTGATAGACAGTACCGCACTGGGCACAGGAATAACGGCCTGCCACCCGGCGGACCAGCTCCTTGTCGTCGACACGGAATTCGATAACGACAGAGAGATCGAGACCCTTGGCCTTCAGCATCGCCTCTGTGGCATCTGCCTGCACAAGCGTGCGCGGGAAGCCGTCGAGGATGAAGCCGTTAGCGCAATCGGGCTGATCGATTCGCTCGGATACGATGGCGTTGACAATCTCGTCCGAGACCAAGTTTCCGGCGTCCATGACAGCCTTGGCGCGCTTGCCGACTTCAGTACCTGCCTGAACGGCGGCGCGCAGCATGTCACCCGTGGAAAGCTGTGGAATGCCATGCTTTTCCACGATCCGCTGGGCCTGGGTCCCCTTACCCGCGCCCGGCGGCCCCAAAAGTATAAGTCTCATCGCCCCCTCTTTCCTCCACGCAACTTCGATTTCTTGATCAGGCCTTCGTACTGCTGCGCGATCAGATGGCCCTGGATCTGCGCCACCGTATCAAGAGTTACGCTAACCACGATCAAAAGCGAAGTCCCACCAAGGGATAATGGAATGCCGGTTTGCGACACCAGAATCTCAGGAAGGATGCAGACGAAGACGAGATAGATTGCGCCGATCACCGTGATACGGGTCAGCACGTAGTCGATATATTCGGCCGTACGATCACCCGGGCGAATACCGGGGATAAAGCCGCCATGCTTCTTCAGGTTATCGGCCGTGTCCTTCGGATTGAAGACGATGGCCGTGTAGAAGAAGGCGAAGAAAGCAATGAGGCCGGCATAGAGAACCATGTAGAGCGGCTGACCGTGGCCAAGTGCTGCAACGATCGAAGTGGCCCAGGCCGGCATTGCCGTCGAGCTCGCAAAGCCTGCAAGGGTCGCCGGCAGAAGAAGCAGCGAGGATGCAAAGATTGCCGGGATGACGCCCGAGGTGTTGAGCTTCAGCGGCAGATGCGAAGTGTCGCCCTGGAACATGCGGTTGCCGACCTGACGCTTCGGATACTGGATCAGCAGGCGGCGCTGCGCACGTTCGACGAAGACGATGACGGCAATGACCGCGATCGCGACGACGATGACGAGCAGAATGAGGCTTGTCGACAGCGCGCCGGTACGGCCGAGTTCCAGCGTGCCGGCAAGGGCGGTCGGAAGACCGGCTGCGATGCCCGCGAAGATGATCAGCGAAATGCCGTTGCCGATGCCGCGCGAGGTGATCTGCTCACCGAGCCACATCAGGAACATGGTGCCGCCGAGCAGCGTCAGAACGGTCGAAATCTTGAAGAACCAGCCCGGATCGACAACGAGGCCATTACCGCTCTCGAGACCAACGGCAATGCCGTAGGCCTGGAGCGCACCGAGGATGACCGTGCCGTAGCGGGTATACTGGTTGATGATCTTGCGGCCCTGCTCGCCTTCCTTCTTCAGGTTTTCGAGCGCCGGCACGACCGAGGTCATGAGCTGCACGATGATCGAAGCGGAAATGTAGGGCATGATGCCGAGGGCGAAGATCGCCATGCGCTGCACAGCGCCGCCCGAGAACATGTTGAAGAGGCCGAGAATACCGCCTGCCTGGCCCTGGAAAGCCTGAGCATATGCCTGCGGATTGAGGCCTGGAAGCGGAATATGGGTGCCCAGCCGGTACACAAGGAGAGCTGCCAGTGTGAACCACAGGCGCTTCTTAAGATCCTCAGCTTTGGCGAAGGTCGAAAAATTGAGGTTTGAAGCCAGTTGTTCCGCTGCAGAAGCCATGCGTTTCTCCGCGCTACCAATTCCGGGCGCTCTCGAGTCGGCCGGCACCGGAATCAGTATGAATTTCTTTTAAAAGCCGGGCTTCGGACGGATTGCTGGCGCAACCCTATGCCTCACCCTCGTTTCCAGTCTTACCGTCTCGACGCGGACGCGTCCAAGCAGGTTTTTGTGAGGCTCACATATGGGAGCAAAATCGCCCGGTGTGAAGCACCCCGGGCGATATATCATCAGTTTATTATTCTGCCGCTGCGGCAGAAAGAAGCGTTACCTTGCCGCCAGCCTTTTCGATCTTCTCGACGGCAGGCTTGGAAGCGCCTGCAACTTCGAGCGTGATCTTGGCCTTGAGCTCGCCGTCGGCGAGAACGCGAACGCCGTCCTTGGCACGGCGGATGACGCCGGCAGCCTTCAGAGCAGCTGCATCAACGGTTGCCTTCGCGTCGAGCTTGCCGGCATCGACGGCAGCCTGGATGCGTCCCAGCGATACGACGACGTAGTCGGCTGCGAAGATGTTGTTGAAGCCGCGCTTCGGCAGGCGACGGTAGATGGGCATCTGACCGCCTTCGAAGCCGTTGATGGCAACGCCCGAACGGGACTTCTGACCCTTTACACCACGACCACCGGTCTTGCCGGAGCCCGAGCCGATACCGCGGCCGAGGCGCTTGCGGCTGTGGGTAGAGCCTTCGTTGTCTTTAATTTCATTGAGTTTCATGAGCGTTACTCCGGGCTCACTTCTCGTCGACGACGCGAACGAGATGCTGGACTGCACGGATCATGCCACGAACGGCCGGAGTATCTTCCAGCGTGCGGCGACGGTGCATCTTGTTCAGTCCGAGACCGATCAGCGTACGCTGCTGGACGTCCGGACGGCGAATCGGGCTGCCGATCTGTTCGATCGTGACAGTCTTCGCTTCAGCCTTCTTGGTAGCCTTGGCCATTGGTCAGCTCCTCTTATTCTTCAGAGGCGTTGCCAGAAGCGGCACGGCGAGCCTGAAGCGTAGCATACTTGATGCCGCGCTGTGCTGCGATGTCCTTCGGGTGAACCTGGTGCTTCAGAGCGTCGAAGGTGGCGCGAACCATGTTGTAGGGGTTCGACGAACCGGTCGACTTGGCGACGACGTCGTGGACGCCGAGCGTTTCGAAAACGGCGCGCATCGGACCACCGGCGATGATACCGGTACCGACCTTGGCCGAGCGCAGCAGAACCTTGCCGGCGCCATGACGACCATGAACGTCGTGATGCAGCGTACGGCCGTCACGCAGCGGTACGAAGATCAGTTCGCGCTTGGCGGCTTCGGTAGCCTTGCGGATGGCTTCCGGCACTTCGCGTGCCTTGCCATGGCCGAAGCCTACGCGGCCCTTCTGGTCGCCAACGACGACGAGTGCTGCGAAACCAAAACGACGGCCGCCCTTGACGACCTTGGCGACGCGGTTGATCGCGACAAGCTTGTCGACGAATTCGCTATCGCGCTCTTCGCGGCTCTGGCGGTCTTCCCGCTGCGGCCTTCTTTCCTGTGCCATTGTCCTCTTCCTTTTTCTTTTCCGGGTGCAATCGGCAAACAAAACGAGGACCGCATCGGCTTCCGCGAGGGAACGATTTGCGGTCCGGTGAAATCCGGCCGAAGACTATGAACGCTTCGGCCGGAAACTATTAGAAGGTCAGACCGCCTTCGCGGGCTGCATCCGCCAGGGCCTTGATGCGGCCGTGATAGATGAAGGCGCCACGGTCGAATACGACCTCGGTCACGCCTGCCTTCGAAGCGCGGTCTGCAACGAGCTTGCCAACGAGGGCAGCTGCTGCGGTGTCGGCACCGGTCTTCAGAGAACCGCGCAGATCCTTATCGAGCGTCGATGCAGCGGCAAGGGTCTTGCCAGCAACATCGTCGATAACCTGAGCGTAAATGTTCTTCGACGAGCGATGAACCGACAGGCGCGGACGGCCGTTGGCCACCGACTTGAGATGACGGCGCACGCGGTTGGCACGACGTGCAAGTGCTTCTTTCCTGCTAGCCATTTCGCGTGATCCTTACTTCTTCTTGCCTTCTTTGCGGACAATCCGCTCTTCGGCATACTTGACGCCCTTGCCCTTGTAGGGCTCCGGACCGCGGTATTCGCGGATCTCGGCGGCGACCTGACCGACCTGCTGCTTGTTGATGCCGGTGACGACGATTTCCGTCGGCTTCGGCACAGCGATCGTGATGCCCTGCGGCGGTTCATAGACCACGTCGTGGCTGAAACCGAGAGCCAGCTGCAGGTTCTTGCCCTGCAGCGAAGCGCGGTAACCAACGCCGTTGATTTCAAGCTTGCGCTCGAAGCCGTCCTTGACGCCCTTGAAGATGTTTTCGATCATCGTGCGGGACATGCCCCACTTCGAACGAGCTTCCTTCGTCTGGCTGATCGGCGCTACGACGACCGCATTGTTTTCGAGCTTTACGCTGATTTCGTCGTTTGCGACGAAAAACAGCTCGCCCTTCGGGCCCTTAGCGGTAACCTTCTGGCCATCGACCGTAGCCGTGATCCCAGCAGGCACCTGAACGGGCTTCTTACCGATACGAGACATGTTTCAATCCTGTCTGTTCGCTATGGAGACCCTGCGCAGTCTTAGAAGACCGAGCAGAGAACCTCGCCACCAACGTTCTGTTCGCGAGCCTGGTGATCGGCCATCACGCCCTTCGGGGTCGAAAGGATGGTGATGCCGAGGCCGTTCGCGACCTGCGGAATGGACTTGACCGAGACATAAACCCGGCGGCCCGGCTTGGACACACGGCCGATCTCACGGATCACCGATGCGCCTTCATAGTACTTGAGTTCGATGTTCAGTTCGGACTTGCCGTTGCCGAAATCGACGACGGAATAGCCACGGATGTAGCCTTCGGACTGGAGAACATCGAGAACACGTGCACGGAGCTTGGAAGCAGGCGTCGAAACCGACGACTTGCGACGCGAAGCACCGTTGCGGATACGGGTGAGCATATCGCCCAACGGATCAGTCATTGTCATCTAACCTGCTCCTTACCAGCTCGACTTGACGATGCCCGGCACCTTGCCGAGATTGCCCAGTTCGCGCAGCGCGATACGCGACATACGCAGTTTACGGTAGTAAGCGCGCGGACGACCGGACACTTCGCAACGGTTGCGAATGCGGGTCTTCGATCCGTCACGCGGCAGGGATGCCAGCTTGATCGAGGCCTTGAACCGCTCTTCGATAGGAAGAGCCTGGTTCATGATGATCGCCTTCAGGGCAGCGCGCTTGGCGGCCTGGTTTGCGACCGTATTACGGCGGCGCTTGTTCTTTTCAACTGCGCTTGTCTTCGCCATGTCAGGTTCCTTTTCTACGCTCGTCGTTACGGTTACTGACGGAACGGGAAGCTGAACTCCGTGAGGAGCGTGCGAGCTTCGTCGTCGGTCGTGGCCGTCGTGCAAACGATGATGTCCATGCCCCACATCTGATCAACCTTGTCGTAGTTGATTTCTGGGAACACAATGTGCTCCTTGATGCCCATGGCGAAGTTGCCACGGCCGTCAAAGCTCTTCGGGTTCAGGCCGCGGAAGTCGCGAACGCGCGGAAGCGCGATGTTGACCAGGCGATCCAGGAACTCGTACATGCGGGCGCCGCGCAGGGTGACCTTTGCGCCGATCGGCATGTTTTCGCGGACCTTGAAGCCAGCGATAGAGTTGCGTGCACGGGTGATGACCGGCTTCTGACCAGCAATGGCGGCCAGATCGGCGGCAGCAACGGTCGGCTTCTTCGAGTCAGCCGTGGCTTCGCCCACACCCATGTTGATAACGATCTTGTCGAGCTTCGGGATCATCATCTCGTTGGCGTAGGAGTACTTCTCCTGAAGCGCCTTGCGGATCCGCTCGACATATTCCTTCTTGAGCCGCGGCTCGTACTTTGCCTCAGCCATCGATCACTTCTCCCGAACGCTTGGCCACGCGGACCTTCTTGCCGTCAACAACCTTGAAGCCGACACGGGTCGGCTTGCCGTCCTTGTCGATGATCGAGACGTTGGACAGGTGGACCGAAGCTTCCTTGGAAATAATCCCGGCTTCCTGGGTCTGTGTCTGGCGCTGGTGGCGCTTTACGAGGTTTACGCCGCGAATGACGGCGCGATCTTCCTTCGGCAGGACCTGGAGGACTTCGCCGGTACGGCCCTTGTCCTTGCCTGCGAGCATGACGACCTTGTCGCCCTTACGAATCTTCTGCATCGTTCCCGCTCCTTACAGTACTTCGGGAGCCAGCGAGATGATCTTCATGTGGTTCTTCGCACGCAATTCGCGCGGAACCGGTCCGAAGATACGGGTGCCGATCGGCTCTTTCTTGTTGTCGATGAGGACTGCTGCATTGGTGTCGAAGCGGATGACAGAGCCATCCGGACGACGGATGTCCTTGGCGGTGCGAACGACAACCGCCTTCATCACGTCACCCTTCTTCACACGGCCGCGCGGAATAGCTTCCTTGATCGAAACGACGATAACGTCGCCGATCGAGGCATACTTGCGCTTCGAGCCGCCCAGCACCTTGATGCACATGACACGACGGGCGCCGGAATTATCCGCGACGTCGAGGTTTGTTTGCATCTGAATCATATCAGGTCGCCTTCTTGTTCTTACCGGAATGGTTGGGCAAAGCCCCCTCTTCCGGCTTATGAAAATTGTCTACCGGCCGCTCGTCACGAGGACAGCGAAAACGCGGCAATAGCTTGAATAGCGCGGGATAGATCGTTGCCAGGGTGGTTTCCCAAACGGGACCTTCCGTGCGCTTAAAGCAAAAGAACGCCCGGCATTCGAGCGTTCCGACGCTGCTTCATATAGAAATTTCCGCGAGACGCAAGGCCTCGCGCAAAATTCTTACTTGGCCTGGGCGGCAACGACCGTCCAGCGCTTGTCCTTGGAGATCGGCGCGCACTCCTCGATGGAGACGATATCGCCGATCTTGTACTGATTGTTTTCGTCGTGGGCCTTGTACTTCTTGGAGCGACGAACGGTCTTCTGGAGCAGCGGATGAGCGAAACGACGCTCAACGCGAACTACGACAGTCTTCTCGTTCTTGTCACCAACCACGACGCCCTGCAGAATACGCTTCGGCATGTTCTTTTTTCCTTAAGCCTTTGCTTCTGCCGCCTTCTGGCGGGCAATGGTTTTCACGCGGGCGATGTCCTTGCGGACTTCGTTGATGCGCGAGGTCTTCTCAAGCTGGTTCGTCGCCTTCTGGAAGCGCAGGTTGAACTGCTCCTTCTTCAGGTCGGCGAGCTTGTCCTTGAGCTGGTCGGCCGTGAGGCCGCGTACTTCTTCGGCTTTCATCGTGCCTTCTCCTTACTCTGCGATGCGCTGTACAAAGCGCGTCTTGACCGAGAGCTTGGCCGAGCCGAGGCGAAGCGCTTCACGCGCGATTTCCTCGGAGACACCGTCGATCTCGAACATCATACGACCAGGCTTGACCTTGCATGCCCAGTATTCCACGGAACCCTTACCTTTACCCATGCGGACTTCGGTAGGCTTTGCGGTTACCGGAACGTCCGGGAACACGCGGATCCAAACACGACCGGCACGCTTCATGTAACGCGTGATCGCGCGGCGGGCCGCTTCGATCTCACGAGCGTTAACGCGGTTCGGCTCCTGAGCCTTCAGGCCGAATTCGCCGAAGGCAAGGTCGGAACCGCCCTTGGCTACGCCCTTGATGCGGCCCTTGAACTGCTTGCGGTACTTAGTACGCTTTGGCTGCAACATTTTCTTACTTCTCCGAGCTTATCTTTCGCCAGCGCTAATTACGCGTTGTCGCGTTCGCGGCGACGATCGCCACGGTCGCGTTCGCGGCTTGCCGGGCCCTGTGCGTCGCCTTCCAGCGCGCGGCGTTCGGAAGCCATCGGATCGTGCTCAAGGATTTCGCCCTTGAAGATCCAGACCTTGATGCCGCAGATACCGAATGCGGTTTCGGCTTCAGCCGTACCGTAGTCGATGTCAGCGCGCAGGGTGTGCAGCGGAACGCGGCCTTCGCGGTACCATTCCGTACGAGCGATTTCTGCACCGCCGAGACGGCCTGCGCAGGTGATCTTGATGCCTTCGGCGCCAAGACGCATCGCGGACTGAACGGCGCGCTTCATAGCGCGGCGGAAAGCCACGCGGCGCTCGAGCTGCTGGGCGATCGACTGAGCAACGAGCGTTGCGTCGACTTCCGGCTTGCGCACTTCAACGATGTTGAGATGCGTTTCGGAGTTCGTCATGTCCGACAGCTTCTTGCGGAGCTTGTCGATGTCGGCGCCCTTGCGGCCGATGATCAGGCCCGGACGGGCCGAGTGGATCGTGACGCGGCACTTCTTGTGCGGACGCTCGATAACCACCTTGGAGATACCAGCCTGCTTCAGTTCGCTCATCACGAACTTACGCATCTTCAGGTCTTCGTGCAGGAGCTGGCCGTACTCGGCATTGTCCGCAAACCAGCGGCTATCCCAGGTACGGTTGATGCCAAGACGGAAACCAATCGGATTGATTTTCTGACCCATTATGCGGCCTCCTCTTGTGCCTGCACTTCACGAACGACGATCGTCAGGTGAGCGAACGGACGTTCGATGCGCGACGCGCGGCCGCGGCCGCGGGCGTGGAAGCGCTTCATGACGATCGACTTGCCGACATAAGCCTCGGCGACGACGAGAGCGTCGACGTCGAGGTCATGGTTGTTCTCGGCGTTGGCGATCGCAGATTCGAGCGTCTTCTTGACGGCACCTGCGATACGCTTGCGGGAGAATTCCAGCTCAGCGAGTGCACGCTCTACCTTCTTGCCGCGGATGGCCGCAGCAACCAGGTTGAGCTTCTGGGGGCTGACGCGGAGCGTGCGGGCGACTGCCTGCGCTTCGTTGTCCTTGAGCCGGCGTTCTGTTTTTGCCTTGCCCATCGTTACTTCCTCTTTGCCTTCTTGTCCGCGCCGTGACCGTAGTAGGTCCGGGTCGGAGAGAATTCACCGAACTTGTGACCGACCATGTCTTCATTGACGCTGACCGGAACATGCTTGCTGCCGTTGTAGACGCCGAAGGTGAGACCGACGAACTGCGGCAGGATCGTGGAGCGACGGCTCCAGATCTTGATCACTTCTGCACGTCCGCCTTCACGAACCTTCTCAGCCTTCTTGAGAAGATAGCCGTCAACGAACGGACCTTTCCATACTGAACGAGCCATTGGAGACTTCCTCTCTTACTTCTTACGCTGATGACGCGAGCGCATGATCATCTTATCGGTCGACTTGTTCGACCGAGTGCGCTTGCCCTTGGTCGGCTTGCCCCACGGAGAAACCGGGTGACGACCACCAGAGGTGCGGCCTTCACCACCGCCGTGCGGATGGTCGACCGGGTTCATGACGACACCGCGGTTATGCGGACGCTTACCGCGCCAAACGGTACGACCGGCCTTGCCGTCGTTGATGTTGGCGTGGTCCGGGTTGGACACGGCACCAATCGAAGCAAGGCAGACGCCGTGCACGAGGCGCTGTTCGCCAGAGTTCAGGCGAAGGATCGCCATGCCCTGGTCGCGGCCGACGAGCTGCGCGTAGGAACCGGCGGAGCGAGCGATCTGACCGCCCTTGCCCGGCTTCATTTCCACATTGTGAATGATGGAGCCGACCGGGATGTACTGCAGCGGCATCGTGTTGCCGGGCTTGACGTCGACAGCCTTTTCCGAAGCGATGACCTTGTCGCCGGCAGCAAGGCGCTGCGGAGCGATGATGTAGGCCTGTTCGCCGTCGGTGTAGGTTACGAGCGCGATGAACGCCGTACGGTTCGGATCGTATTCGATACGTTCGACGGTGCCTTCAACGTCGAACTTGCGACGCTTGAAGTCCACCAGACGGTAGCTGCGCTTGTGACCGCCGCCGATGAAGCGGGCTGTGATGCGGCCGAGGTTGTTACGACCGCCGCTCTTGGTCAGACCTTCCGTCAGCGCCTTGACCGGCTTGCCCTTGTAGAGGCCAGAACGGTCGACGATGACCAGCTGGCGCTGGCTCGGGGTCGTCGGATTGAATGTTTTCAATGCCATTTTATTAATCCTCAGAGACCGGTGGAGACGTCGATCGTCTGGCCTTCAGCCAACGTCACGACAGCCTTCTTCACGTCCTGCTGCTTGCCGACAAAACCGCGGAAACGGCGGGTCTTGCCCTTGCGCAGCAGAGTGTTGACGGCGGTAACCTTGACGCCGAAGAGCGCCTCGACTGCAGCCTTGATTTCCGGCTTCGTCGCCTTCTTGGCGACATTGAAAACAACCTGGTTGTTTTCCGATACCAGCGTGGACTTTTCGGTGATCGCAGGAGAAACGATCACATCGTAGTGGCGGAGATCGGTCACTTGAATCGCTCCTCTAGCGCTTCAACGGCAGCCTTGGAAAGCACGAGCTTGCCGCGGCGGACGATGTCGTAAACGTTGATGCCCTGGATCGGCAGAACATCGATGTTCGGAATGTTCTGTGCAGCGAGCTTGAAGTTACCGTCGAGCTCGGCGCCGCCGATGAAGAGGGCGTTGGTGAGGCCCAGCGTTGCGAATACGCCGGCCAGAGCCTTCGTCTTTGCTTCGTTGGCGACCAGATCATCGATGATGATCAGTTCATCTGCCTTGATCTTGGCGGACAGCGCATGACGCAGGCCGAGCGCACGAACCTTCTTGGGAAGGTCGTGTTCGTGGCTGCGAGCAACCGGGCCATGAGCCTTACCACCGCCGCGGAACTGCGGAGCACGAGCCGAATGGTGACGAGCGCGGCCCGTACCCTTCTGCTTGTACATCTTGGCGCCGGTGCGCCAGACGTCTGCGCGGCCTTTTGCCTGGTGCGTGCCCTGCTGCTTCTTGGCAAGCTGCCAGCGGATAACGCGGGCGAGAATATCTTCGCGGGGCTCAAGGCCGAAAATCGCTTCCGAAAGGGAAACCTTCCCAGCGTCTTTTCCCTCGAGGGTCTTGACGTTCAATTCCATTGGTCTGGCTCCCTTACTTCGCTGCCGACTTGACGGCGTCGCGCACGATGATCCAGGCACCCTTGGAACCGGGTACTGCACCCTTGATCAGGATCAGACCGCGATCTTCGTCGGTCGAAACGACTTCAAGGTTCTGCGTCGTCACGCGCGTCTGGCCCATGTGACCAGCCATCTTCTTGTTCTTGAAAACCTTGCCCGGATCCTGGCGCGAACCCGTCGAGCCGTGCGAACGGTGCGAAACGGACACACCGTGCGTAGCGCGAAGACCGCCGAAGCCGTGGCGCTTCATGGCGCCGGCAAAGCCCTTACCAATCGTCGTGCCAGTGACATCGACGAGCTGACCAGCAGCAAAGTGACCGGCCTTGAGCTCGGTGCCAATGTCGAGCAGGTTGTCTTCCGAAACACGGAATTCCTGCAGCTTGGCCTTGGGCTCGACATTAGCGACGGCGAAGTTGCCGCGCATAGCCTTGGACGTGTTCTTTACCTTGGCCTGGCCAGCACCGAGCTGAAGCGCGGTATAGCCATTCTTTTCTACGGTCCGCTGGGCCACAACCTGGCAGCCATCCATACGCAGTACCGTTACAGGGACATGCTCGCCGGCGTCGTTGTAGACGCGGGTCATTCCCACCTTCTGTGCAATCACACCTGAACGCATCGGTTCAATCCTTCCAACTCAGCTCGAGCAAGCTCAGAGCTTGATCTCAACATCGACACCGGCGGCGAGATCGAGCTTCATCAGCGCGTCTACCGTCTGCGGGGTCGGGTCTACGATGTCGAGCAGGCGCTTATGCGTGCGCATCTCGAACTGTTCGCGGCTCTTCTTGTCGATGTGCGGGGACCGGTTGACCGTAAACTTCTCGATGCGGGTCGGAAGCGGAACGGGGCCCCGGACGCTAGCACCGGTGCGCTTCGCCGTCGACACGATCTCGCGCGTGGAAGCATCGAGAATCCGGTGATCGAACGCCTTCAGGCGAATGCGGATATTTTGGCCGTTCATTCGACGTTATCCTTGTGTTTGTTTTCCGCATGTCTTTGGACAAGACACGGGTTTTTCTTTCTTCCTAAGGCGGACCACCGGTTTCAAAGATCGAGAGAGACGCCTGTTACGGCACCCCTATCCACTCTTCAGGGCCTTTTGACCCACCTTATTGTTTGTTTAGTCGCCGCTTCGTCATCCAAAGCGTTACGCAAATCGCGCTCGCGCGCCATTTGCAACATTTCTGTGTAATAAGCAAGCGGCTTGCGCCGCCTGCATCATAATAATGTCATCGAATCGGCTGCCCCACCGGAGCAGCCGAATGAATTACTCGATGATGGAAGCCACGATGCCTGCACCGACGGTGCGGCCGCCTTCGCGGATAGCGAAGCGAAGCTTTTCTTCCATCGCGATCGGAACGATCAGCTCGACGTCCACCGTGACGTTGTCGCCAGGCATAACCATTTCCGTGCCTTCCGGAAGCGTCACGATGCCCGTCACGTCCGTCGTGCGGAAGTAGAACTGCGGACGGTAGTTCGTGAAGAACGGCGTATGACGGCCGCCTTCTTCCTTCGTCAGGATGTAGGCTTCTGCCTTGAACTTCTTGTGCGGCTTGACAGAGCCCGGCTTGCACAGGATCTGACCACGCTCGACGCCGTCACGGTTCACACCGCGAACCAGAGCGCCGATGTTGTCGCCAGCCTGGCCCTGGTCGAGCAGCTTGCGGAACATTTCAACGCCGGTAACCGTCGTCTTCGAGGTCGGACGAATGCCGACGATCTCGACTTCTTCACCAACCTTGACGATACCACGCTCGACGCGGCCGGTCACAACCGTACCACGGCCAGAGATCGAGAACACGTCTTCGATCGGCATCAGGAACGGCTGGTCGATCGGACGCTCAGGCGTCGGGATGTAGGCGTCAACCGCAGCCATCAGCTCGCGGATCGCGTCTTCACCGATCTTCTTGTCAGAATCTTCAAGAGCAGCAAGAGCCGAACCCTTGACGACCGGGATGTCGTCGCCCGGGAAGTCGTAGGACGACAGGAGTTCGCGAACTTCAAGCTCGACGAGCTCGAGAAGCTCGGCGTCGTCAACCTGGTCGACCTTGTTCAGGAACACCACGATCGCCGGAACGCCAACCTGGCGGGCGAGCAGGATGTGCTCGCGCGTCTGCGGCATCGGGCCGTCAGCTGCAGAGCAGACCAGGATCGCGCCGTCCATCTGCGCAGCACCCGTGATCATGTTCTTGACATAGTCGGCGTGGCCGGGGCAGTCGACGTGCGCATAGTGACGGTTCGGCGTCTCATACTCGACGTGAGCCGTCGAAATGGTGATGCCGCGGGCCTTTTCTTCCGGCGCAGCGTCGATCTGGTCATACGCCTTGAACTCACCGAAGTACTTCGTGATCGCTGCCGTCAGAGACGTCTTGCCGTGGTCAACGTGGCCGATCGTGCCAATGTTGACGTGCGGCTTGTTGCGCTCAAACTTACTCTTTGCCATTTTCGGCTCTCCATTCTTTGGCCCCGAGGGGCGCTAATTCTTGTTATCGGTCAATTGGTATTCCGGTCACTTCTGACCGGAATACTTTGCCTGGATTTCGGTTGCGACGTTCGACGGGACCGGTGAGTAGTGATCGAAGGTCATCGTGTACTGAGCACGGCCCTGCGACATGGAGCGCAGGTTATCGACGTACTTGAACATGTTGGCCAGCGGGACGTTGGCGTTGATGACAACGGCCACACCGCGGCTTTCCTGACCCTGGATCTGACCACGACGGGAGTTGAGGTCACCGATAACGTCGCCGACGTAATCTTCCGGGGTAACAACTTCGACCTTCATCATCGGCTCGAGGAGCTGAGCGCCGGCCTTCTTTGCTGCTTCACGGAAGCAAGCGCGGGAAGCGATTTCGAACGCCAGGACCGAGGAGTCAACGTCGTGGAAGGCGCCATCGATGAGGGTCGCCTTGACGCCCAGCATCGGGAAGCCAGCCAGCGGGCCGGAAGACAGAACGCTTTCGATACCCTTCTGAACGCCCGGGATGTATTCCTTCGGAACAGCACCGCCGACGATCTTGGATTCGAATTTGAAGTCTTCGCCGTCCGGGTTCGGTTCGAAGACGATCTTGACGCGCGCGAACTGGCCGGTACCACCGGACTGCTTCTTGTGCGTGTAATCTTCTTCGTGCTGGCGCGTGATGGTTTCGCGGTAAGCAACCTGCGGCGCACCGACGTTTGCTTCAACCTTGAACTCACGGCGCATGCGGTCGACGATGATGTCGAGATGCAGTTCGCCCATGCCGGCAATGATCGTCTGACCGGATTCCTGGTCCGTCTTCACGCGGAAGGACGGATCTTCTGCAGCCAGACGGTTGAGCGCGAGGCCCATCTTTTCCTGGTCGCCCTTGGACTTCGGCTCGATAGCGATCTGGATGACAGGCTCCGGGAACTCCATGCGCTCGAGGATAACCGGCTTCAGCGGGTCGCAGAGCGTATCGCCAGTCGTGGTTTCCTTGAGACCTGCGAGAGCAACGATGTCGCCGGCAAAGGCTTCTTCGATGTCTTCACGCGAGTTGGAGTGCATCTGCAGCATGCGCCCGACGCGCTCGCGCTTGTCCTTGACCGTGTTCATGACCGACGAACCCTTTTCGAGCTTGCCGGAATAGATGCGGGCGAAGGTGAGCGAACCGACGAAGGGGTCGTTCATGATCTTGAACGCGAGCATGGAAAGCGGCTCGGCATCGTCTGCATGACGCTCGATTTCGGCTTCCGTCTTGAAGTCGATACCCTTGATCGCCGGAATGTCGAGCGGCGACGGCAGGTAGTCGACAACGGCGTCGAGCAGCGGCTGAACGCCCTTGTTCTTGAAGGCAGTGCCGCAGAACATCGGGTGGAACTTGACGTCGATCGTGCCGCGACGAACGAGTTCGCGGATCTTGTCGTTGTCGGGCATGTTGCCTTCGAGATAGGCTTCCATCGCGGCTTCGTCGATCTCGACAACGGTCTCGATCAGCTTTTCGCGATATTCTTCAGCCTTGGCCTTCATGTCTTCCGGGATCTCAACGACGTCCCACTGGGCGCCGAGCGATTCGTCGCGCCAGATGAGAGCGTTCATCTCGACCAGGTCGATAACGCCCTTGAAGTCGCTTTCAGCGCCGATCGGCAGCTGCATGACGACAGCGATCGCACCCAGACGAGTCTTGATCATCTCGACCGAGCGGTAGAAGTCCGCGCCGGTCTTGTCCATCTTGTTGCAGAAGATCATGCGCGGAACGTTGTACTTCTCGGCCTGACGCCAGACGGTTTCCGTCTGCGGTTCAACACCGGCGTTGGCGTCGAGCAGCGCAATGGCGCCGTCGAGAACGCGCAGCGAACGCTCGACTTCGATGGTGAAGTCGACGTGGCCGGGGGTGTCGATGATGTTGAAGCGGCGCATCTTGCCGTCACGACCCTTCCAGAAGGTCGTGGTCGCGGCGGAGGTGATCGTGATGCCGCGTTCCTGCTCCTGCTCCATCCAGTCCATCGTGGCTGCGCCATCGTGGACTTCACCGATCTTGTGCGACTTGCCGGTGTAATAAAGGATACGCTCGGTGGTCGTGGTCTTGCCGGCGTCGATGTGCGCCATGATACCGAAATTGCGGTAGTCTTCGATCTTATATTCGCGAGCCATTATGGACTGCCTTTCGATATCGTTCGGGATTACCAGCGATAATGCGAGAACGCGCGGTTGGCATCAGCCATCTTGTGCGTGTCTTCGCGCTTCTTGACCGCGGAACCGCGGTTGTTGGATGCGTCGAGAAGTTCGCCCGAAAGACGATCGATCATGGTGGTCTCGTTGCGCTTGCGAGCAGCAGCGATCAGCCAGCGGATAGCAAGAGCCTGGCGGCGCTCCGGACGAACATCGACCGGAACCTGGTAGGTCGCACCACCGACGCGGCGCGAACGGACTTCAACGTGCGGAGCAATGTTGTCAAGCGCGGAATGGAAAACCGTCAGCGGCTCCTGCTTCGACTTGCCCTGTACGGAGTCAAACGCGCCATAGACGATGCTTTCGGCGACGGACTTCTTGCCGTCCAGCATGATGGCATTCATGAACTTCGTAACAACGAGATCACCGAACTTCGGGTCCGGATTGATCTCGCGCTTTTCTGCTTTATGGCGTCTGGACATACTTCTCGTCTCTTTAACTGTTAAGGCGCTCTACCACGCGGAGGACTTCGCGCAGCGCCGGGGATTTCACTTTCAAGCCTTTCCGGGCGGTATCGCCCGGGGCGAAATTACTTCGGACGCTTCGCACCGTACTTGGAACGGCGCTGCTTGCGGTTCTTGACACCCTGGGTATCGAGAACGCCGCGGATGATGTGATAACGGACACCCGGAAGGTCCTTTACGCGGCCGCCACGGATCATGACGACAGAGTGTTCCTGAAGGTTATGACCTTCACCGGGGATGTAACCAATGACTTCGAAGCCGTTGGTGAGGCGGATCTTTGCAACCTTACGCAGAGCCGAGTTCGGCTTCTTCGGCGTCGTGGTGTAGACGCGGGTGCAAACGCCGCGCTTCTGCGGGTTCTCCTGAAGAGCGGGAACCTTGTTACGCTTTACGTTCGCCTGGCGAGGCTTGCGGATCAGCTGGTTTACGGTAGGCATTCAACCATCCCTTACGTTTGTCTCAGTACCCTTGCGGGCTCGAACTTCGCCGTTTCCGGCATTGCCACACATATTTCCCTCAATGCGCAAAATATGGCCCGATCCGCTTCCGCAGATGGACCACATAGAGCAGAGGACGCAAAAAAGATGCGTCATGCGTGCAGCATCATGACTTCAACGTGCGTTTAGAACCTTGTTTGAGGCGATCTTCAGAGCGCGTCGCCCCGAACAGCCAAACCTCACATTGGATCTGATGGCGGGCGTACTACTGGTTTCCACCCAGTTCGTCAAGGCCGGTTAAGAAATAATCTCCGGCTCAATGGCTTGAAAAGCCCGGTAAACGCCCTGTTTCGAGGGTCTTCAGGTCGATTAAGGATGTCACCCAAGATAAACTTGGGCATTGCCGCAAAAACAGATAGGAATCAATATTTGCAGACATCAAGCCCTTATATGGGACCTGCATATTGCGATTCTTAGAGAGCCGAAGGACAAAAGATGATCGGTACACCGGACAACGACAACAATTTCGACGGACCGATGATCTTCATCATCATCGGCAAGGGCTACGAATCCGACACGAGCGAGGGCGTAGACCTGCACGTCATGCTGAAGGCCGCCGATGACGATAGCGCCGTGCGCGAGGCTCTGAACGCGCTCGCCGAGGAAGGCTTCATCGAGGCCGATCTCGACCAGATCGGCATGCTGACCGAAGTCCCCTCCGAAGAGCCGCATGCTTCTGCCTATCAGGGTGCCCTGGACGGCGAAGTTTCGATCATCCGCTTCAGCTAAGCCCATATATAAAGAATAGAGCCTGCGCGCCGGCGCGGGCCTAATCCTCCCGCCCTCGCCTTTCCGCTGGCCGATATCAATGAGCGTGGCGGGCTCCCGCGATACCCTCGCCACCGGCCCAACAAGTTCAACATCCATCCTTCTGCGCACCTCAAAATATACACCGCCGCAGCGCTCTGTCCGCGTTCGGGCATTTTCCGGCAACCGTAGATATCGACTTCCATTTGAGGTGGTCGCTGACAATCCATCTCTCGGCCAGCCGACATCGCAGAGGCCATGCGAAGTGTCACGCGAACAAAACAATCATTGGCTAGAGCCTGATTGTAATCATTGCCCCAAAGGAGTTACCATGCGGAATATCTCGAAATTCGTCGCGCTCGGCCTTGCGTTTGCTGTCACGATCGCATCGCCGGTTTTTGCCGAAGACAAGGCAAAGCCTTTCACCGATGCCAAGGAAGTCAATCTCATTGACCTCCTACCGCCCCCGCCGGCCAATGA
The DNA here is from genome assembly GCA_039725955.1 of Sinorhizobium sp. B11. NCBI lineage: Bacteria > Pseudomonadati > Pseudomonadota > Alphaproteobacteria > Hyphomicrobiales > Rhizobiaceae > Sinorhizobium > Sinorhizobium sp. B11. The sequence goes on along the minus strand of CP091034.1, from coordinate 1,493,392 downwards.
CTCGCCCAAGACCAAGGAAGAGGTCGGCGAGATCCTGACCATTCAGGTCACACGCACGCCGGCGATGGTCGATCGCGCCGTTGCCGACGCCGAAGAAAATGTCTGGCGCTATTCCGACGTGATCAACAATCCGAAGTTCACCAAGGAAAACCTGCCGAAGTTCTCCGCTTTCTTCGACCGCGTCGTCGAAACTGAAGCCGCTGTCGTCGATCCGGCCAAGGATGTGTGGAAGCGCACGCGTCCGCACCTGCTCTATCCTGAACTCGTCAAGCCGGTCGTTCCGCTTTCCAAGTCCGGCTCCTATCCGTCCGGCCACACCACAGTCGGCACGCTGATGGGTGTCGTGCTCTCCGACATGGTTCCGGAAAAGAAGGATGCGATCATGGCCCGTGCCTGGGAGTATGGCTGGAACCGCGTCGTCGGCGGCATCCATTACCCGACCGATATCGAAGCCGGCCGGATTTCCGGCATCGTGATCGCCCAGACGATCATGCAGCACGACGACTACAAGGCCGAATATGAAGCGGCCAAGACCGAGCTGCGCAGCGCGCTCGGCCTCTAAGCTTTAGCGATAATTTCGGAGAAGCCGCCGGGTCGTTTCCGGCGTCTTTGTCATTTGCTGCCGTGAACCTCCCGGCGTGGAACCGTTCCCGATAACTCATGGACCGAACTCCCGACAAAGAAAAGCCGCCCGGATTTCTCCGGGCGGCTTTTATTCTGGATGTCTCGAACTGACGATTACTCGGCAGCAGGAGCGCTTTCGTTCGCGAGGTCCTGCAGCATCGGCGTTGCCACCCCTGCCCCGGTGCCCTTGCGGCGCTCTTCCAGGATCAGGTCGTCGCGAGCCGTCGCGATGCGGCGGATCTGGGTCATGGTGCCACCGGTACCGGCCGGGATCAGGCGGCCGACGATGACGTTTTCCTTCAGACCCTGGAGGCCGTCGGTCTTGCCGGCGATCGCAGCTTCCGTCAGCACCTTGGTCGTTTCCTGGAAGGACGCGGCCGAGATGAAGGACGGGGTCTGCAGCGATGCCTTGGTGATGCCGAGCAGAACCGGATCGCCGCTGGCAGGCTTCTTGCCTTCCTCGATGAGCTGGTCGTTGACGTCCTCGAGCTCGATACGGTCGACGTTGTCGCCGACGATATAGGTCGAGTCGCCTGCATCGGTGATTTCCACCTTCTGCAGCATCTGACGGACAATCACTTCGATATGCTTGTCGTTGATGACAACGCCCTGCAGACGATAGACTTCCTGGATCTCGTTGACGAGGTAGGAAGCCAAGGCTTCCACGCCCTTGATCGCCAGGATGTCGTGCGGAGCCGGGTTACCGTCGAGGATGTAGTCACCCTTTTCGATATAGTCGCCTTCCTGAAGGTGGAAGGGCTTGCCCTTCGGGATCAGGTACTCGACAGGCTCGACACCGTCTTCTGCCGGCTCGATGATGACGCGACGCTTGTTCTTGTAGTCGCGGCCGAGGCGGATCGTACCATCGATCTCAGCGATGATGGCGTGATCCTTCGGACGACGGGCTTCGAACAGTTCTGCGACACGCGGCAGACCACCGGTGATGTCCTTGGTCTTGGCGCTTTCCAGCGGCGAACGAGCAAGAACGTCACCCTGGGAGACCTTCGTGCCCGGCTCGACCGACAGGATCGCGTCGACCGAAAGCAGGAAGCGGGCTTCGCCACCACGGGAGAGCTTTGCGACATTGCCGCTGGCATCCTTGATGACAATGGCCGGCTTCAGGTCCGAACCACGCGGGGTCGAACGCCAGTCGATAACCTGACGCTTGGTGATACCGGTGGATTCGTCGGTCGCTTCGAGAACAGAGAGACCATCGACGACGTCTTCGAACTGAACGGTACCGGCCACTTCCGTCATCATCGGACGGGTGTAGGGGTCCCACTCTGCCAGACGCTGACCGCGCTTGACCTTGTCGCCTTCGTCGACATGCAGCTTCGAACCGTAGGCAACACGCTGCGAGGAGCGTTCCACGCCACGCTCGTCCAGGATCTGAACGGTCATGTTGCGGCCCATGGCAACCAGATTGCCATCGGAGTTGCGCAGGATGTTGCGGTTCTTGATCTGCACCGTACCTTCGTACGAAGCTTCCAGGAACGACTGGTCGACCACGGTTGCCGTGCCACCAAGGTGGAACGTACGCATGGTGAGCTGCGTGCCCGGTTCACCGATCGACTGAGCGGCGATGACGCCGACGGCTTCGCCCATGTTAACAGGCGTACCGCGAGCAAGGTCGCGGCCGTAGCAAACAGAGCAGACGCCCGTCTGGATTTCGCAGGTCAGGGCCGAACGGATGCGGATCGACTGGATACCAGCCTTCTCGATCTCGACGACATCAGGCTCGAGGATCATCTTGCCGGCATCGACGATGCGCTCGCCGGTGATCGGATGGTCGATGTGATCGAGAGCCGTACGGCCGAGGATGCGGGCGCCGAGCGAAGCAACGACCTGACCGGCATCGACGATGGCGGTCATGGTGAGGCCAGTTTCGGTACCGCAATCGACGTGCGTGACGATGCAATCCTGCGCGACGTCGACGAGACGACGGGTCAGGTAACCGGAGTTTGCAGTCTTCAAGGCGGTGTCTGCCAGACCCTTACGGGCGCCGTGCGTCGAGTTGAAGTACTCGTTGACGGTCAGGCCTTCCTTGAAGTTCGAGATGATCGGCGTCTCGATGATTTCACCCGACGGCTTGGCCATGAGGCCGCGCATGCCGCCCAGCTGACGCATCTGGTTCGGAGAACCGCGGGCGCCCGAGTGTGACATCATGTAGATCGAGTTCATCGGCTTCTGACGACCGGTCGCCGGATCGAACTCGACAGCCTTAATGCGGGCCATCATCTCTTCGGCGACCTTTTCGGTGGCCTTACCCCAGGCGTCGACAACCTTGTTGTACTTTTCGCCCTGGGTAATGAGACCGTCGTTGTACTGCTGCTCGTATTCCTTCACCAGGTTTTCGGTGTCGTTAACAATCTTGGCCTTGGTGTCCGGGATGACCATGTCGTCCTTGCCGAACGAAATGCCGGCGCGGCAGGCGTGGCTGAAGCCGAGCTGCATGATGCGGTCACAGAAAATGACCGTGTCCTTCTGGCCGCAATGACGGTAGACCGCGTCGATCATCCTGGAGATGTTCTTCTTGGTCATTTCCTGGTTGCAGATATCAAAGGTCACCTTGCCGTTCTTCGGCAGGAGTTCACCGATGAGCAGGCGGCCCGGCGTCGTTTCATAGATCTTCGAGTACGGCTTGCCGTCCTCGCCGATCGACTTGAAGCGGCCGCGGATCTTGGTGTGCAGCGTCACGACCTTGGTTTCGAGGGCGTGGTGCAGCTCGCCGAGATCGGAGAAGGCCATGCCTTCGCCCGGCTCGTTCTGGTTCATGATCGACAGGTAGTAGAGGCCGAGAACCATGTCCTGCGACGGAACGATGATCGGTGCACCGTTTGCCGGGTGCAGGATGTTGTTCGTCGACATCATCAGAACGCGGGCTTCGAGCTGGGCTTCGAGCGACAGCGGCACGTGAACGGCCATCTGGTCACCGTCGAAGTCGGCGTTGAAGGCCGTGCAGACGAGCGGGTGCAGCTGGATGGCCTTGCCTTCGACCAGGGTAGGTTCGAAGGCCTGGATACCCAGGCGGTGCAGCGTCGGTGCGCGGTTCAGCAGAACCGGATGCTCGCGGATGACCTCGTCGAGGATATCCCAGACTTCCGGCTTTTCCTTTTCGACCAGCTTCTTGGCCTGCTTGACGGTCGAGGAATAACCCTTGGCGTCGAGGCGGGCGTAGATGAACGGCTTGAAGAGCTCGAGCGCCATCTTCTTCGGAAGACCGCACTGGTGCAGCTTCAGTTCCGGACCGGTCACGATGACCGAACGGCCGGAATAGTCGACGCGCTTGCCGAGCAGGTTCTGACGGAAGCGGCCCTGCTTGCCCTTGAGCATGTCGGACAGCGACTTCAGCGGACGCTTGTTGGCGCCGGTGATGACGCGGCCGCGGCGGCCGTTATCGAAGAGCGCATCGACAGATTCCTGCAGCATGCGCTTTTCGTTGCGGATGATGATGCCCGGAGCGCGCAGTTCGATCAGGCGCTTCAGACGGTTGTTACGGTTGATGACGCGGCGGTACAGATCGTTCAGATCCGACGTCGCGAAACGGCCGCCATCGAGCGGAACCAGCGGGCGCAGGTCCGGCGGGATGACCGGGACGACCTTCATGATCATCCATTCCGGACGGTTGCCGGATTCCATGAAGTTCTCGACGATCTTCAGGCGCTTCATCAGCTTCTTCTGCTTGAGATCCGACGTGGTGTCGGCAAGCTCGGAGCGCAGATCGCCAGCGATCTTTTCGAGGTTCATCGATGCCAGCATCTCATAGATGGCTTCAGCACCGATCATGGCCGTGAACTGGTCTTCACCGTATTCGTCAACCGCGAGCATGTATTCTTCTTCCGAAAGGAGCTGATGCTCCTTCAGGGCAGTAAGACCCGGCTCGGTGACGATGTAGTTTTCGAAGTAGAGAACGCGCTCGACATCCTTCAGCGTCATGTCGAGCAGCGTGGAGATGCGGCTCGGCAGCGACTTCAGGAACCAGATGTGGGCAACAGGAGCGGCGAGCTCGATATGGCCCATGCGCTCACGGCGAACGCGCGACAGCGTGACTTCGACGCCGCACTTTTCGCAGATGATGCCCTTGTACTTCATGCGCTTGTACTTACCGCACAGGCATTCGTAGTCCTTGATCGGCCCGAAGATGCGCGCGCAGAAGAGCCCGTCGCGTTCCGGCTTGAACGTGCGGTAGTTGATGGTTTCCGGCTTCTTGATCTCACCGTAGGACCAGGAAAGAATCTTCTCCGGAGAGGCGATCGAAATCCGGATGGAATCGAAATTCTGTGCAGGCACCTGCGGATTGAAAAGATTCATGACCTCTTGGTTCATGCCTGTCTCCTTCATGGGCGAAAGCGCCCTTAGCTTGCGAGGTTGGCGGCGAATTCCCGGGAGCCGCGCCATCGCTTAAACGACAATAACCGCAAAATGCGGCGAAAGCGTCCCTGCCCGGCCAACACGTTACGGGGCCACGGCGGGAACGGTGTGCGCCCTATTAAGGCGCACACCCTATCAAGTGGTTACTCGGCAGCATCCGGCAGCTGGCTTGCGCCCTGCAGGTCCTCGACCTTGGAATTTTCGAGCTCGACCGAGAGACCCAGCGAGCGCATTTCCTTGACGAGAACGTTGAAGCTTTCCGGAATGCCTGCCTCGAAGGTGTCGTCACCACGGACGATCGCTTCGTAAACCTTGGTGCGGCCGGCAACGTCGTCCGACTTCACCGTCAGCATTTCCTGCAGCGTATAGGCTGCGCCGTAAGCTTCGAGCGCCCAGACTTCCATTTCGCCGAAGCGCTGGCCACCGAACTGCGCCTTACCGCCCAGCGGCTGCTGGGTGACGAGCGAGTACGGACCAATCGAACGAGCATGGATCTTGTCGTCGACCAGGTGGTTGAGCTTCAGCATGTAGATGTAGCCAACCGTAACCTGGCGGTCGAACTGCTCGCCGGTACGACCGTCGTACAGCGTCGACTGACCAGTATCCTTGAGACCTGCCAGACGCAGCATCTCATTGACGTTCTCTTCGTTCGCGCCGTCGAAGACCGGGGTCGCGATGGACACGCCACGCTTCCATTGGTCGGCAAGACGCAGGACCGATTCATCGTCGAAATCCTTGACCTGTTCGGCCTTCGGACCGTCACCGACAACATCGCCGATCGTCTTGCGAAGCGGCTCGATGTTGCCGCCGGCCTTGTAGGCCTCCAGCATCTCGCCGATCTGACGACCCATGCCGGCGCAAGCCCAGCCAAGGTGCGTCTCGAGAATCTGGCCGACGTTCATGCGCGAGGGCACGCCAAGCGGGTTCAGAACGACGTCAACATGCGTGCCGTCTTCGAGGAACGGCATGTCTTCGACAGGCACGATGCGCGAAACGACACCCTTGTTGCCGTGACGGCCGGCCATCTTGTCGCCCGGCTGGATCTTGCGCTTCACAGCGACGAAGACCTTGACCATCTTCATGACACCAGGAGGCATTTCATCGCCGCGCTGGACCTTTTCGACCTTGTCCATGAAGCGCTGTTCAAGGCGCGACTTGGATTCGTCGTACTGGCCGCGGAGTGCTTCGAGTTCGCTCTGGACCTTTTCGTCCTCGACGGCGAACATCCACCACTGCGAGCGGGGATATTCGGAGACGACGGCGTTCGACAGCTCGGTGCCCTTCTTGAAGCCCTTCGGACCTGCAATGGAGGACTGGCCGCGCAGCATGTCGATCAGACGGCCGTAGACGTTACGGTCGAGGATCGCCTGCTCGTCGTCGCGGTCCTTTGCCAGACGCTCGATCTCTTCGCGCTCGATTGCCATCGCGCGCTCGTCCTTCTCAACGCCGTGGCGATTGAAGACGCGCACTTCGACGATCGTGCCGTAGGTGCCGGGCGGCATGCGCATGGACGTGTCGCGCACGTCGGATGCCTTTTCGCCGAAGATGGCGCGCAGGAGCTTCTCTTCCGGCGTCATCGGGCTTTCGCCCTTCGGCGTGATCTTGCCGACGAGGATATCGCCCGGCTGAACTTCGGCACCGATGTAGACGATACCGGCTTCGTCGAGGTTCTTCAGCGCTTCTTCCGAAACGTTCGGGATATCGCGCGTGATTTCTTCCGGACCAAGCTTGGTGTCACGCGCCATCACTTCGAATTCTTCGATGTGGATGGAGGTGAACACGTCGTCGGCAACGATACGCTCGGAGAGCAGGATCGAGTCTTCGTAGTTGTAGCCGTTCCAGGGCATGAACGCGACGAGCGCGTTGCGGCCGAGAGCCAGATCGCCCAGATCCGTCGACGGACCGTCGGCGAGAATGTCGCCGCGGTTGACCTCGTCACCGACGGTGACCAGCGGACGCTGGTTGACGCAGGTGTTCTGGTTCGAACGCTGGAACTTCTGCAGGCGGTAGATATCGACGCCGGACTTGCCGGCCTCGAGGTCTTCGGTGGCGCGGATAACGATACGCGTCGCGTCGACCTGGTCGACCACACCGCCGCGGCGTGCGCCGATGGCAGCACCGGAGTCGCGGGCGACGACCGGTTCCATGCCGGTACCGACGAACGGCGCTTCAGCGCGCAGAAGCGGAACGGCCTGACGCTGCATGTTCGAGCCCATGAGAGCGCGGTTGGCGTCGTCGTTTTCCAGGAACGGAATGAGAGCGGCTGCGACCGAAACGACCTGCTTCGGCGAAACGTCCATCAGGTTCATGCTGTCGCGCGGGGCAAGCATAACTTCGCCAGCGTGACGGCAGACGACGAATTCGTCGACGAATGAGCCGTCCGACGTCAGTTCGGCGTTGGCCTGGGCAACGTAGTACTTCGCCTCTTCCATGGCGGAGAGGTAAAGTACGTCAGTCGTGACCTTGCCATCGACGATACGACGGTACGGGCTTTCGATGAAACCGTACTTGTTGACGCGCGCAAAGGTCGCCAGCGAGTTGATGAGACCGATGTTCGGGCCTTCCGGCGTTTCGATCGGGCAAATGCGGCCGTAGTGCGTCGGATGAACGTCGCGGACTTCGAAGCCGGCGCGTTCGCGGGTCAGACCGCCCGGGCCAAGAGCCGAGAGACGGCGCTTGTGGGTGATTTCCGAAAGCGGGTTGACCTGGTCCATGAACTGCGAGAGCTGCGAGGAACCGAAGAATTCGCGGACGGCTGCAGCAGCCGGCTTGGCGTTGATCAGATCCTGCGGCATGACCGTGTCGATTTCGATCGAGGACATACGTTCCTTGATCGCGCGCTCCATGCGAAGCAGGCCGAGACGGTACTGGTTCTCCATCAGCTCGCCGACCGAGCGGACGCGGCGGTTGCCGAGGTTGTCGATGTCGTCGATCTCGCCCTTGCCGTCGCGCAGTTCGACAAGCATCTTGACCACGGCCAGGATGTCGTCCTTGCGCAGGATGCGAACGGTGTCTTCGACGCTAAGGTCAAGACGCATGTTCATCTTCACGCGGCCGACGGCGGAGAGATCATAACGCTCCGCATCGAAGAACAGCGAGTTGAACATGGCTTCGGCCGAATCCATGGTCGGCGGTTCACCCGGACGCATGACGCGGTAGATGTCGAACAGAGCGTCCTGACGGTTCTCGTTCTTGTCTGCGGTCAGCGTGTTGCGGATGTAGGCGCCGACATTGATGTGGTCGATGCCGAGAACCGGGATCTCGTCGAAGTGGTTGGCGAGGATGATGCCAAGCGTCTTCTCGTCGATTTCGTCGCCGGCTTCGAGATAGATCTCACCCGTCGAGTAGTTGACGATGTCTTCGGCAAGGTAGTTGCCATAGAGGTCGTCGTCAGTCGCCTTCAGAGCCTTCAGGCCCTTGTCGGAGAGCTGGCGGAGCAGACGCGGGGTCAGCTTCTTGCCGGCTTCGACAACGACTTCGCCGGTATCGGCGTCGACCATCTCGGTGATCGCCTTTGCACCCTTCAGCGTTTCCGGCTTGAAGGGAATGCGCCAGCCTTCGCCGTCGCGCTTGTAGAGCGACTTCGTGTAGAAGGTGTCGAGGATTTCCTCGCCGTCCATGCCGAGGGCCATCAGCAGCGACGTCACCGGAATCTTGCGGCGGCGGTCGATACGGGCATAGACGATGTCCTTGGCGTCGAATTCGATATCGAGCCAGGAACCGCGGTACGGAATGACGCGGGCAGCAAAGAGCAGCTTGCCGGAAGAATGGCTCTTGCCCTTGTCGTGGTCGAAGAAGACGCCCGGCGAGCGGTGCATCTGGGACACGATCACGCGTTCGGTGCCGTTCACGATGAACGTACCGTTGTTCGTCATGAGCGGCATGTCGCCCATGTAAACGGACTGTTCCTTGATGTCCTTGATCGACTTCGCGCCCGTATCCTCGTCGATATCGAACACGATGAGACGGAGAGTAACCTTCAGCGGCGCAGCATAGGTCAGGTCGCGCTGGCGGCATTCATCAACGTCGAACTTCGGCGGCTCGAATTCATAGGACACGAACTCCAGCATGGAAGCGCCGGAGAAATCGGTGATCGGGAAAACAGACTTGAAGACAGCCTGGAGGCCTTCGTCGGGACGACCGCCCTTGGGCTCTTCAACCATCAGAAACTGGTCGTAGGACGCCTTCTGAACCTCGATGAGGTTCGGCATTTCTGCGACTTCGGGGATTTTACCAAAAAACTTGCGTACGCGCCTGCGACCATTGAACGAAAGGGTCTGAGCCATCGTCGCTCCTTCAAAAATTGCATCCGGGCCTGCAACGGACGGGAACCGATGGCCAGTCGATCCCGTCAACCAATGAGTAGTTCAACCTCGTCCCACCTCCCGAAACAGCCAGGCCGGATTGCCTTGGTGCCTCGGTTCGAGACCATGCTCTTGAAGAACCCATTACCCAAAAGCCGTTTTCACGCGGCTTTTGGGTAATTCGTTCAAAAAAACAGCAAATGGGAGACGGCAAACACCGCCTCCCAAAAGCAGTTCAAGATTACTTGACGTCAGCCTTTGCGCCAGCGTCTTCAAGCTTCTTCTTAATGTCAGCAGCTTCAGCCTTGGAAACGCCTTCCTTGACAGCCTTCGGAGCGCCTTCGACGAGGTCCTTGGCTTCCTTGAGGCCGAGACCGGTGATGGCGCGGACTTCCTTGATGACGTTGATCTTGTTGGCGCCGGCATCCGTGAGGATGACGTCGAACTCGGTCTTTTCTTCTTCGACCGGAGCAGCAGCACCTGCACCACCAGCAGCGGCAGCAACAGCTACCGGAGCAGCGGCGGAAACGCCCCACTTTTCTTCGAGCAGCTTGGAAAGCTCAGCGGCTTCCAGGACGGTCAGCGAGGAGAGGTCATCAACGATCTTTGCGAGATCAGCCATTTTTCTAGTTCCTTTTGTTCGGTTCGAACTGTTGAGTTTGTACAGCGAAAAACCGCCTTAAGCGGCTTCGTCCTTCTTGGCGTAGGCCGCGAACACGCGGGCAAGCTGGCTTGCCGGTGCTGCAACAACCCCAGCGATGCGGGTAGCCGGTGTCTGGATCATGCCCAGCAGCTTCGCACGCAGCTCATCGAGCGAAGGCAGGGTCGCAAGCGACTTGACAGCTTCAGCATTGAGCGTGGTTGTTCCCATGGCGCCACCGAGAACAACGATCTTGTCGTTGGTCTTGGCGAAATCCATGACGACCTTCGGAGCGGTGATCGGATCATTGCTGTAAGCAATGAGGGTCTGACCTTTGAAGAGATCGGAGATCCCTTCCGCTTCCGTACCCTGAAGGGCAATTTTGGCCAGGCGGTTCTTCGCGACTTTGACGGTGCCGCCAGCAGCGCGCATCTTCGAACGAAAATCGTTCATCTGTGCGACTGTAGCACCAGCATAGTGGGCCACGACAACCGAGCCCGATGCCTTGAAGACATCGTTCAGTTCCGTGACGAATTCGCGCTTTTCCGCTCTTTCCACTGCCTATCTCCAGTTGGCGGGACCGTTGAACGGACCCACCGGGTTGCCTTTGCCTCCTGGGATCAGAATAGATCCCAAGCGACGCTTGAGGATCCTGTCCCCTCGCGCTCCGCGCCACTAAAGGCAAAGGAGGCACAAGGCATCCAAGGCTCGAACCGATTTCCTAGAAGCATAACTTCATGCAATTCGGGTCTTACCCGTCTCATGCAGGCAACAGTGATTAAGGGAAAACCACCTGCAATCTCGGACAGGATTCCGGATTTCTCCGGAATATTCCGGCCCCTTCACGAGGCCGGAATTCTTGTTATCGGGCCGAAGCCCGATGAAACTTAAGCAGCGGTAACCGCTGCGGTGACCGAGCCAACTTCGATCTTGACGCCCGGACCCATGGTCGAGGAGAGCGCTACGCGCTTGACGTAGTTGCCCTTGGCGCCAGCCGGCTTTGCCTTGATGACGGCGTCAGCGAAGGCACGGATGTTTTCTTCCAGAGCCTTGGCATCGAAAGACGCCTTGCCGATGCCGGCGTGAACGATACCAGCCTTCTCGACGCGGAACTCGACAGCGCCGCCCTTGGAAGCCTTGACGGCACCAGCGACATCCATCGTAACCGTGCCAACCTTCGGGTTCGGCATCATGCCACGCGGGCCGAGAACCTTACCGAGGCGGCCGACGAGCGGCATCATGTCCGGGGTTGCGATGCAACGATCGAAATCGATCTTGCCGCCCTGGACGATTTCAACGAGCTCTTCTGCGCCAACGACGTCTGCGCCGGCAGCCTTGGCTTCATCAGCCTTGACGCCACGAGCAAAAACAGCAACGCGAACCGTACGGCCGGTGCCGTTCGGCAGGTTGACGACGCCGCGGACCATCTGGTCTGCGTGACGCGGGTCAACGCCGAGGTTCATCGAAACTTCGATGGTTTCATCGAACTTTGCGACAGCACGTTCCTTGACCATGCCGATGGCGGTCGTCAGAGCGTAGAGCTTGGTCGGATCAACACCTTCATTGATCTTCTGAGTGCGCTTGCCTGCCATGGTCTTAACCCACCACTTCCAGGCCCATGGCGCGGGCAGAGCCCTCGATCATCGCCATTGCACCTTCGATATCTGCTGCGTTCAGGTCCTTCATCTTGGCTTCGGCGATCGTCTTGATCTGAGCCTTGGTGAGGGTACCAGCCTTTGCGCCCTTGCCCGGGGTCTTGGAACCGGACTGGATCTTCGCTTCCTTCTTCAGCCAGTAGCTGACCGGCGGCTGCTTCATGACGAAGGTGAACGACTTGTCCTGGTAATAGGTGATGACGACCGGGATCGGCATACCCTTTTCCATTTCCTGCGTAGCCGCGTTGAACGACTTGCAGAATTCCATGATGTTAATGCCTCGCTGACCAAGTGCCGGGCCGATTGGCGGGGACGGGTTTGCCGATCCTGCCTTGACCTGCAGCTTGAGCTGGCCTGCAACTTTCTTAGCCATATCTCTCTGCCTTTCACTGATGGCCGGTCACCCGGCCCTGATGCCGGATCGCTCCGGCGGCTGCGGTTGCGTGGTTCGGATCCTTGAGGCCCGGCTAAGACCCCTCACCTTCCACGCGATGCGGCATTTGCCGCACGAGGATCAGCCGCAAGCGACTGAGCCTCGATCTCAAAAAATCAGACCTTCTCGACCTGAGCGTATTCCAGTTCGACCGGGGTCGCGCGACCGAAGATCGACACTTCCACCTTCAGGCGCGAACGCTCTTCGTCCACATCCTGAACCGTCCCGTTGAACGAGGCGAACGGACCGTCAGATACACGAACCTGCTCGCCGATCTCGAAGGTAACGGAAGCCTTCGGCCGTTCGACACCTTCCTGAACCTGACCGAGGATGCGATCGGCCTCAGAATCCGGAATCGGAACCGGCTTGTTGTCAGAGCCAAGAAAGCCCGTGACCTTCGGCGTATTCTTGATCAGGTGATAGGCCTCATCCGTCAGGTTGGCGCGAACCATGACATAGCCCGGGAAGAACTTGCGCTCGGAATCGACCTTGCGGCCGCGACGCACTTCCACCACCTTTTCGGTCGGCACGAGAATCTTCTCGAACAGGTGCTCAAGCCCCTTCTGGCGAGCCTTGTTCTCGATGTCCTCAGCCACCTTCTTTTCAAAATTGGAATATGCGTGGACGATGTACCAACGTGCCGCCATTTTCATCTCCACCCGTATCAGTTGCCGGTATTGAGCACGAAGCTCAGCGCCCAGCCAATCAGCTGGTCCGCGGCAAAGAAAAACAGCGCAGCAAAAACAACCATAAACAGCACCATAACCGTCGAGATCATCGTCTCGCGGCGCGACGGCCATGTAACTTTAGACGTCTCCGTGCGAACCTGCTGCAGAAACGCGAATGGATTGGATTTGGATGCCATCGACTGCCCACGCAATTACGGCGCGTAAAGCTGAAACTATCAGCCCCACGCACCGCGTGTCTGTTGAACCCTAAATAAACATCGATTTCCCGATACACAAGAGGGAAACTGATGTTTAACGAAATTTGTCGCCATATGCTCAATCCTCGCCGGAACGCTGCGAGACGTCCGCGCTGTCCGTTCAAGGAAAATGGCAGGGGCAGAGGGGCTCGAACCCCCGACCTGCGGTTTTGGAGACCGCCGCTCTACCAACTGAGCTATACCCCTTTACGCTTTGCATTCAGCCTGTTGACCTTGCGATCATGAGCCGGTGAAAAGCATGGCGCTCCCTTTAAGGCGGCGGCTCGGGATATGCAAGAGCGATTTTCGATTTTCGGAATCATTCTCCGTAGGCAATCGAAAGAAGTCCCCTGCAGCAGCACATTTGACGACCGGACGCGAAATCGAACGCGTCCGGCCGCGGGTCTTTCTGCAGTGAAACTCACACTTTCACGTATTTCCGCCAGTCGTGCTCTTCCTTGAAGCCGAGCACTTCGCGAATCTTCCGGTTGGAAAGCAGGCCCTCATATTCGCCGATCTCACGGGTGAACGGCACATTCGGGTAGAATCGCTTGGCGAGCTCTCGAGATGGCGTATTGGCCGAGACCGTGTCGTTGGCGGCATTGAAGACCTGGAAGCCCAATCCGTCCTTCTCAATGCAGCGGTGGACGATCTGTCCGAGATCGCGCGCATCGATATAGCTCCAGGCGATGCGCTTGCGCATTTCCGGATTGGCGAAATAGGTCGGAAACCTCTCGTATTCATGCGGCTCGATGACGTTGCCGATGCGCAACGCGTAAATATCGAAGCCGGACCGCTCGGCAAAAGCACGCGCGGTCTTCTCATTCAGGACCTTGGAAAGGCCGTAGGAATCCATCGGATTGACATCATAGTCCTCATCCAACGGGAACTGGTGGAAATCGCGATGACCTTCGGCGAAGCAGACGCCGTAGGTCGTCTCACTCGATGCGACGATGATCTTCCGGATACCGAGCTTCACGGCCGCCTCGATGACATTATACGTGCCCATCGTGTTAATGCGGAAGGTCTCGTTATCAGGCTTGATAAGGATGCGCGGCACTGCCGCGAAATGCACAACGGCGTCGAAAGGCTGAACACCCTTGCCCGCGTCCAGATCCGGAAAATCCCGGTGCATGGAAAGCACGTTGAACATCTGGCCACTGTCGGTGATGTCGGCAGTGAGATTGGTGACACCCGGGCTTTCGAGCGGCACGAGATCGACGTTATGAACCTCATATCCGGCATTGACGAGCCACGGCACGGCATGACGTCCCGCCTTGCCCGAACCGCCGGTGAAGAGAATGCGCTTTTTCATGGAATATCCTCCGCGTCATGAAATCGGAGGCATAGATAAACTCTTCCGCGCGAAGAGCAAGCGAGCGTCTCGTCAGCAGGTTCAAACCTACTCTGGCCAGGGGCTTCCAACTGGAAGCGCCTGCCCTGCCATTTCAATCACCGCCGGACGCTCCGGCGGCTCGCTACGCAACTATTTAACGACGCTTATTTCGTCTATCTGCACGCCAGCTGCCTGAACAACTTCCTGCGGAATTGCAGCGATGAAAAACATCGTGAAAACATACATCGCGAAAATCGTCGCAACGAATGTAGCCTTGTGAATCATCCTACTCTCCTCTCTACAATGAGGAGTCTGGACTAAAAATGCCGGAACGCAAAACGCTTTCTGAACGCTAGATGAACAAAATACTGTTATGGGACATCTTAACGATATTTTTACAACATCTCATGAGCGTTTCCGCATGCCGGAAAACGAAAAAACCCCGCCGTTTCCAGCGGGGTTTTTCCTAAAATCGGGGATAATTCCGATTACTCGATGATGGAAGCCACGATGCCTGCACCGACGGTGCGGCCGCCTTCGCGGATAGCGAAGCGAAGCTTTTCTTCCATCGCGATCGGAACGATCAGCTCGACGTCCACCGTGACGTTGTCGCCAGGCATAACCATTTCCGTGCCTTCCGGAAGCGTCACGATGCCCGTCACGTCCGTCGTGCGGAAGTAGAACTGCGGACGGTAGTTCGTGAAGAACGGCGTATGACGGCCGCCTTCTTCCTTCGTCAGGATGTAGGCTTCTGCCTTGAACTTCTTGTGCGGCTTGACAGAGCCCGGCTTGCACAGGATCTGACCACGCTCGACGCCGTCACGGTTCACACCGCGAACCAGAGCGCCGATGTTGTCGCCAGCCTGGCCCTGGTCGAGCAGCTTGCGGAACATTTCAACGCCGGTAACCGTCGTCTTCGAGGTCGGACGAATGCCGACGATCTCGACTTCTTCACCAACCTTGACGATACCACGCTCGACGCGGCCGGTCACAACCGTACCACGGCCAGAGATCGAGAACACGTCTTCGATCGGCATCAGGAACGGCTGGTCGATCGGACGCTCAGGCGTCGGGATGTAGGCGTCAACCGCAGCCATCAGCTCGCGGATCGCGTCTTCACCGATCTTCTTGTCAGAATCTTCAAGAGCAGCAAGAGCCGAACCCTTGACGACCGGGATGTCGTCGCCCGGGAAGTCGTAGGACGACAGGAGTTCGCGAACTTCAAGCTCGACGAGCTCGAGAAGCTCGGCGTCGTCAACCTGGTCGACCTTGTTCAGGAACACCACGATCGCCGGAACGCCAACCTGGCGGGCGAGCAGGATGTGCTCGCGCGTCTGCGGCATCGGGCCGTCAGCTGCAGAGCAGACCAGGATCGCGCCGTCCATCTGCGCAGCACCCGTGATCATGTTCTTGACATAGTCGGCGTGGCCGGGGCAGTCGACGTGCGCATAGTGACGGTTCGGCGTCTCATACTCGACGTGAGCCGTCGAAATGGTGATGCCGCGGGCCTTTTCTTCCGGCGCAGCGTCGATCTGGTCATACGCCTTGAACTCACCGAAGTACTTCGTGATCGCTGCCGTCAGAGACGTCTTGCCGTGGTCAACGTGGCCGATCGTGCCAATGTTGACGTGCGGCTTGTTGCGCTCAAACTTACTCTTTGCCATTTGAATGCTTCCTGTGGACGTAAAATGGGTGACCCCGGCGAACCGGTTTAGTGCCGCCGTTTAAGGCTTTCGGCGAAATTGCGCAAGACTTAATTGCAGACGCCATTCTTGGCGTGCCAGCGCATATGGGAGATAATTCGCAACCCGCAAGGCGATTCGCCCGCACTCTCCCGAAAACGCCTGAAATCCAAGGCAAAATCGAGAGGTATTGCCGCTTCCGGCTTTATTGAGGCAGGTGCCGACCGGTGCTTCCGCGAGCGATGCCCGGATGCCTTTCAATACCGGCGGCGCAATGCCTGCCAACAAGATTAGCTTACATTTTACCAATTGATTTCACGGAACGGGAAAACTTTCATGATATCCCTCTAATATACGGAGGGACACTCAATGCAATCGGAGAGCTATAGCAACCACTATTCGGCATTCACGGAAGACCATCGTGCGTTCGGCTATCCGCGTGACGACGACGATACGGATACGAACACGAGCATCAAAAGGAACACGGGCCAGTCGTCGGTCTTCATCGCCGGCATTGCCATAGGGGTGCTCGGCTACTGGATGATCGGCAATTTCATGAACCTCGTTTTCGAGTTCTGAAAGCCGGCGCGATCCTGCGATGATATCGGAGAAGATGGAGCGGGTAGCGGGAATCGAACCCGCGTATTCAGCTTGGAAGGCTGCTGCTCTACCATTGAGCTATACCCGCGGGGTTGGTCCGATCCAATGACGAATGGTGGAGAGAGTTGGATTTGAACCAACGTAGGCTGAGCCAACGGATTTACAGTCCGTCCCCTTTAACCACTCGGGCATCTCTCCAGTTTTTCGTCCGGATCTTGAAGACCAAGTTTGTCAGACGTTGAAGCGTTGCCGCCCCGTCGTCTGCGCCGCGTATATGACCGGACGATTTCAGTCTGTCAACACGATGACAATGGAAAAGACAGGAAAAATTTCATCGCCTGTTGAAAGCCGGCACATGAAAGAAAGCCTATGCGGCAACAGGCGCCATCGTTATAAAGCCGCATGAGCAAAGATAACAAATCCGGCGACAAGCCCGCCACCGACAAGTCCGCAAAGGACACGCATTACGCAACCTTGCGACGCGCGCATCGCGACGGCAAGCGCGAACGCGGTGAAATCCCGACACCCGCGCCACAGAAACGCAAGCGTGGTGGAGACGACTGGAAACCGCCCGCATTGGCTCCCGACCAGGTCTTCCTCTACGGCCTTCATACCGTTCGCGCCGCGCTCGAAAACCCTGAACGCAAGAACATCAAGCTGTCGGTAACACAGAATGCTCTGGCGCGGCTGGAGATCGATCCGGAGACGATCGGCATTCCGCTCGAAATGGTTTCTCCTCAAGATATCGACAAGGTGCTCGGCCCGGAGGCGATCCATCAGGGAGTAATGCTCGAAACGCGCCCCCTGCCCGTCCGACGGTTGGAAGCACTGAAAAACAGCCCATTGCTTCTCGTGCTCGATCAGGTGACCGATCCGCACAATGTCGGCGCCATCATGCGTTCGGCCGTCGCCTTCAATGCAGGTGCCGTTATCACCACCCAGAGACACAGCCCCACCGAATCGGGCGTGCTCGCCAAATCGGCTTCCGGCGCGCTGGAGCTCATACCTTATATACAGATCACCAATCTCTCGGATGCGCTCGGCGAGTTGCACAAGCTCGGCTTCTTCACGATCGGGCTCGATTCGGAAGGACCGGCAGCGCTAGAAGGCACTTTTTCGGGCGACAGAATCGCGCTGGTTCTCGGCTCGGAAGGTAAGGGCCTGCGGCAGAAGACGCGGGAGACGGTCAACGCGCTCGCACGGCTCGATATGCCCGGCGCCATCAAATCGCTGAACGTATCGAATGCCGCGGCGATTGCCCTTTATGCGGCAAGGCTGCACCTGAAAGCGTAGGCGGCAGCCGACAGGTTTCCGTTGTATCACGCGCAGTCAATTGAGAGCGGAGGCCTGCTTGGCGGGCCATCGCGGTTGAACACCTGCCCTCATGGTCCATATTGGGCCTTGGAAAGAGCGCGCCGGTCGCTAAGATCGGCGACGCATTTTACCCTCGGGGCGTCGGTAAAAAGGAAATCCGCATTATGGCATTTCGACCGCTGATCTTCGGCGTTCTCTTCATCGCGGTCTTCGTCATGGTCATTTTGAGCATCATCTGGGTGGACAAGTCGCACCCTATCCGCCAACCCGATCCCCTGGCACCATCGACGACGCCATCCAATCCTCCTCCATCCGTGCAATAGCAGATCCGGAACCGGTAAAGCGGTCAGACGTTAATCCCCGCAGACAAACAGGGATTCAATGTCCATGCGCCTGATGATTGCCGTCGTTGTCGTCATGATTGCCTCCGTTCTCAGCATCGCAATGATGTCACCGTCCGGTGCGGGGCAGACCGGCAATGGTACGAAGATCGAATCAAGCGTGAACGAACCCGCGCAAAAGTGACTGCGCATCGTCTCATCGGACAAGGCGCAGACAATGCGTCTGAACCGATCAAATAAAAATCCCGCGGCAAGAAATTGCGGCGGGATTTTTCTGGAGCTGGAATTACTTTCTCGGTTAGCGATCAGCTCCGGTAGAGCCAATAGGGTCCACCATGGTGGCGCCGCCACTCGTGACGCTCGCGCCAACGCTCTTCCCGCCATGGGTTCCAGCGGCGTTCATAGCCCCAGGCCGGGCGCCAGTAGCGACGCTCACGCCAGTCACGGCGCTCTCGCCAGTCACGGCGATCGCCCCAATCGCGATCACCCCGATCGCGGTCACCCCAATCCCGATCGCCGCCGCGGACCTGGATAATATCGCCCTGTTGAGCGACTGCCGAACGCTCGAGAGGGATGGCCGCAGCCGGAGCTACAGCGGAAAACAAAGTACCGGCCGAAAGGGCGGCTGCTAGGAGAAGACTGGAGATCCTCATGGCTCACTTCCTCGTTTCTGATGAAGCGAGAATGGCCTGATGTCCCTGAATTGCTGCTGAAGCGAGCCTTCAGTCTCCGTTCATGTAGTGGAATGGCCTTTTAAAGCTGGTGCCCCCGCGCTTGTTTATTGATAGGCCGCCGTTAGAAGCTGTTGAAGCGAAATGGAGCGGTCATTTTGCGCCACGCCCCTTGCCTATGTCCGGTATAGCGACATTTTCCATTCCGGTGCGTTGTCAGGGAAGGTAATCATGAAGAGTAGATTCCGGACACTCATAGTTAGCGCCGCACTGATCGGCGTGAGCATACTCGCTTCGTCCTGCACGACACACCCGGCTACAAATCGCCCCGATTTCCAATATCAGCCCAGGACTTCCGTCAATCCCGCCTGCGCCCACGGGTTCAGGCCCACCAACGCGCTGTCTTGCAGCTACTGAAGTGTTCCGGTCGCATCGCGAAACTTGACGCCAGTACCGTTTCCGTTCGAATCGATAAAGCAGGGCCACCTGCGACGACATCCCTCGTTCCTGAGGAATCACAGCTGCATCGGCGAAAGCCCGGAAAACACGGTAGTTCTCGAAATAATTTGCGCACAAAAAAATCGCCTCAGACGGGCGGGTTTCTGATTAAGCGTTTGATATCGCTTGCGATTGTATGGTGCCCCCGGCAGGGTTCGAACCCGCGACCCCCTGATTACAAATCAGGTGCTCTACCAACTGAGCTACAAGGGCAATGCGTGCGAAGTAGCAGATTCTGATCTTTTGTAAAGAAAATTTGCCCTTTCCGGCTGTCCTTTGACGCTATCCACAGCGGCTGCCGATCAATGCACTGGTTGGGAAAAGCCTGCGAGGCCTGGATATGGACCTGTTGGTCCTTCGAATCGTCCGGCGATTTACGGGAGCCCAAGATCATCCGAACTTCGCCCGCAACGCAAAACGTCTTGTCGTACAAGCCCTTTATCCTTTAGCTAGAGCAGCATAACAAAGGGCATTGCATGGGCCGTTCATTTCAGACGCTTTCTTTTATCGCCTCGCCGACCACGGAAGCACTCGCCGCGCGAGACGAATTGATTCGCCTTTATGGCGACGTGCCTGCGAACGAGGCCGATGTCATCGTTGCGCTCGGCGGCGACGGCTTCATGCTTCAGACGCTGCACAGCACGATGAACAGCGGCAAACTCGTCTACGGCATGAATTGCGGCTCGGTCGGCTTTCTTATGAACGACTACAAGACTTCCGACCTGCATGACCGCATCTGTGCCGCTGTCGAGAATGCCTTTCATCCGCTGAAGATGACGACATCCAATGCCGACGGCAGCAAGTCCTCGGCGCTTGCAATCAACGAGGTCTATCTTTTCCGGCAATCCTATCAGGCAGCGAAGCTCAGGGTGGAAATCGACGGACACGTGCGATTGGAGGAATTGATCTGCGATGGGTTGATGGTGGCAACGCCCGCGGGCTCGACGGCCTACAATCTTTCGGCCCACGGCCCGATCCTGCCGCTTGACGCGCCTCTTCTCGCCATGACGCCCGTGAGCGCCTTCCGGCCGCGGCGCTGGCGCGGAGCGCTGCTTCCCAACCGGGTGACCGTCGACATCCATATTTTGGAAGCCGAGAAGCGGCCGGTGAACGCGGTCGCCGACAATACGGAGATCAAATCCATACTCCAGGTGCGCATCGCCCAGTCCGAAGATATGACGGCACGCATCCTTTCCGATCCTGACCGCTCCTGGTCCGACCGGATTCTGGCAGAACAGTTCGAGGATTGAAATGATGGCGATGCGGCAAGCAGTGATAATGGCGCTCCTCGTTTCGGGATGGTCGGTCGCCGCCGAGGCGCAGACCGTTCATGACGACATTCTCCCGGCCTCGATCATCTTCGCGACCAGTACCGGCTATTGGGAGGATGACGGCAATTCGCTGCCGGTCGAACGTGCCCCGACAACCACGCAAAGCGTCAGCGCACAAAATGTGAGCGGCGAGGCTGCCAAGCCGGAGCAGCGGCACGGCTATTACAAGCTTTTTGCCGTGCGTCAGGCGGACAAGACCTCAAGGGTCTTTCTGCAGCAGATCGCGCAGATAGACGACGGACCTGCCATTCTTTCGACGGTCGAACTGCAGGAAATCAGCGATCTCAAGCCCTATATCACTGACATCCGGCCCGAAAATTCGAGCGGCTTCATCAAGGAACCCGGCCTTTTCGCCACCGTCTATCTGAAGACCGATCCGGCTGCCGAGCCCGACGGCTGGACAGTGCTGATCGACGAGTTTGGGGACATTACCGTGGAGAAGGCGACCAACTGAGGTCGCGGACTATTCATCGGGGCTAAGCCGTTAAACCTGGCTTTCGAGAAGACCCACTCCACGACGAGACGCGACTGGGCTATCGGGAGACGTTCGTTCACGGAATGGACATTTCAGCGGGTATCTGAAAATAGAAAAGCCCCGTTTCCGGGGCTTCCTAGCTCAATATGATTTTGCAGTTTAGTCGACGTCGTCGACGACCGCATCGGCTGCCCCGCTGATGCGGTGAGCGAGTGCTGCTTCCATGAACTCGTTCAGATCGCCATCGAGCACGTCGTCGGGAGCGGTGCTCGCAACGCCGGTGCGCAAGTCCTTGACGAGCTGGTAGGGCTGCAGAACGTAGGAGCGGATCTGGTGGCCCCAGCCGATATCCGTCTTGGAAGCGGCTTCGGCGTTGGCGGCGTCCTCGCGTTTCTTCAGCTCCGCTTCGTACATGCGGGCGCGCAGCATGTCCCAGGCCTTGGCGCGATTTCTTGTGCTGCGAACGCTCCTGCTGACACTGCACGACGATGCCTGTCGGTATATGCGTGATGCGCACGGCCGAGTCTGTCGTGTTGACGTGCTGGCCGCCAGCGCCCGACGAACGGTAGGTGTCGATACGGCAATCACTTTCGTTGATCTCGATCTGGATCGAGTCATCAACGACGGGATAAACCCAAATCGACGAGAAGGACGTGTGGCGGCGTGCATTGCTGTCGTAAGGCGAGATGCGCACCAGACGGTGCACGCCCGATTCGGTCTTCAGCCAGCCATAGGCGTTGTGGCCCTTTACGAGCAGCGTTGCGGACTTGATGCCGGCCTCTTCGCCGTCATGCACTTCCAATAGCTCGACCTTGAAGCGCTGGCGCTCGGCCCAGCGAGTGTACATGCGCAGAAGCATGTTCGCCCAGTCCTGGCTTTCCGTGCCGCCTGCGCCGGAATGGACTTCCAGATAGGTGTCGTTGCCATCGGCCTCGCCTGACAGCATGGCTTCGACCTGTCGGCGGGCCGCCTCGGCCTGCAAGCTTTTCAGCGCGGCCTCAGCTTCCTTGACGATGCTTTCGTCGCCTTCTTCTTCCCCGAGATCGATGAGCTCGACATTGTCGGAAAGCTGCTGTTCCAGCGCCTTGACGCCATTGATGCCGTCATCGAGCTGTTGACGCTCGCGCATCAGCTTCTGGGCTTCCTGCGCATCGTTCCAGAGGTTGGGGTCCTCTGCCTTGTTATTCAACCAGTCCAGTCGTCTTACCGCTTGGTCCCAGTCAAAGATGCCTCCTCAGCAGGGTGATAGCCTGCTTGGTTTCATCGACTACGTTCTGGATTTCCGCTCGCATTTTCCTGCTTCTTTGCTTCGGTATTCTGTGAGTGCCGGGGTATTCTGCAAGGCTGGTGACATAGAGACGCCCGCCGCGGATGTAAAGAGCCGTGGCGGGCGCAAAGGCAATCGGTCTCGATCAGAACAGGCCGGGCGTGTTGGTCTGCACCGCCTGGTTTGCCTGGGGCGACGTACGCAGGATTTCTTCCGGCGCCATCGTGCCGTCCATGCCGATGACAGAGAAGCTGTCAGCCGGGCCGGTGCCCGGCTTGAAGGCTTCGATGATGGTGCCTGGCTCGCCATCGGCAGCAGCCATGCCGGTCTTGCGGTTGATCGCGATCATGTTCATGCCGGCCGGGACCACAAATTTGGATTGCGGCATGTCCTTGACGGCCGCCTGCATGAATTCATTGAAGATCGGTGCCGAGAGAACGCCACCCGTACCGCCGCGTCCGAGCGGTGCCGGCGTATCGAAGCCGAGATAGAGGCCCGCCACCAGATCCGGCGTGAAGCCGACGAACCAGGCGTCCTTTTCATCGTTGGTCGTACCGGTCTTGCCGGCGACGTCACGGTCGGAGAGATCGATCTTGCCAGCAGCCGTACCGCGCTGGATGACGCCCTGCATCATCGAGGTGATCTGGTAGGAGGTCATCGGATCGAGAACTTGCTCGCGGTTGTCGACGATGTTGGGTTCTTCCTGGTTCTGCCAGTCGCCGGCATTGCAGCCTTCGCAGAGACGCTCTTCATGCTTGAAGATCGTCTTGCCATAGCGGTCCTGGATGCGGTCGATCAGGGTCGGCTTGATCTGCTTGCCGCCATTGGCAATGACCGAATAAGCCGAGACCATGCGCAGCACCGTCGTTTCGCCCGAGCCGAGCGACATGGCGAGCAGCGGCGGCATCTTGTCGTAGACGCCGAAACGTTCGGCATATTCGGCAACGATGTTCATGCCGAGGTCATTGGCGAGGCGCACCGTCATCAGGTTGCGCGAATTCTCGATACCGGAGCGCAGCGTCGAGGGGCCGCCGACTTCGCCGCCGTAGTTTTCCGGCTTCCAGACCTGACCGCCCGAAACGATCTCGATCGGCGCGTCCATGATGACCGAGGCCGGCGTGTAGCCGTTGTCCATGGCAGCGGCATAAACGAAGGGCTTGAAGGAGGACCCCGGCTGGCGCATCGCCTGCGTGGCGCGGTTGAATTCCGACTGGGCATAGGAAAAGCCGCCGACCATGGCAAGAACGCGGCCGGTCTTCGGATCCATGGCGACAAGACCACCCTGCACCTTCGGCGGCTGGCGCAGACGATAGGAGGTCGAATTGTCGCCGCCGAGGCGCTCGACGTAGACGACATCTCCGGCCGAGACGACGCCGACCGGCGACTTCGTCGTCTTGCGGTCGCCGGCGGCGGAGCGGAATGCCCACTGCATATCCTTGGCTGCAATCGAACCACGCTCGCGTTGGGCTGCGACCTTGCCGCCGCCATCCTTGGGCGGCTGGAGGCCGATATCGACGCTGTCACTGGAAACAGCGAGCACGACTGCCAGGCGCCATTCCGGCACGTCCGAAAGAGCGGGCACTTCGGCGAGCGCCGGACCCCAATCACCCGACATGCTGATCTGTTTGACCGGTCCATGGAAACCGCGACGCTCGTCGTAATTGGTCAGGCCGTCCTGCAGCGCCTTGCGCGCAAAGAGCTGCATCTGCGGATCGAGCGACGTGCGCACCGAGAGGCCACCCTCGTAGAGCGACTTCTCGCCATACTGGTCGATGAGCTGGCGACGGACAGCCTCGGCGAAATAATCGGAAGCAAAAAGAGACGGTCCGCTGTTGCGGGCGGTGACGCCGAGCGGCTGCTTCTTGGCATCCTCGCCGTCGCTCTGGCTCACATAACCGTTCTCGACCATGCGGTCGATGACCCAGTTGCGGCGCTCAAGTGCTGCATCCGGATGGCGGAAGGGATGATAGTTGGCCGGCCCCTTCGGCAGCGATGCGAGATAGGCAGATTCGGCGATCGTCAGTTCGGTGACCGACTTGTTGAAATAGGTGAGCGAGGCACTGCCGATACCGTAGGAGTTCAGACCGAAAAAGATCTCGTTGAGGTAAAGCTCGAGGATCTTGTCCTTGCTGTAGGCCTGTTCGATGCGGAAGGACAGGATCGCTTCCTTGATCTTGCGGTCGATCGTCTGGTCGGAGGTCAGAAGGAAGTTCTTTGCCACCTGCTGGGTAATCGTCGATGCACCGACCGGGCGGCGGCCGGAGCCGAAATTCTGAAGGTTGACGAGGATGGCACGGCCAAGACCGGTCAGATCGACGCCGGGATGGTTGTAGAAGTTCTTGTCTTCGGCCGAGAGGAAAGCAGCCTTGACGCGGTCCGGGATAGCCTGGATCGGCAGGAAGAGGCGCTTTTCCTTGGCGTATTCGGCCATGAGCGCACCGTTACCCGCGTGGACGCGGGTGGTGACCGGCGGGGCATAGCTGTTGAGCACAGCATAGTCAGGAAGATCCTTCGCGACATTCGCAATGTAGACGGCAACAACCGCCGCAGCGCCCAGGAACAGGACGCATGCTATCCCGAAGAAATATCCAAGAAGTCTAACCATATTTTTCAGCTACCGGTATTTCTAATCATTAGATCGGCGCAGCCGCACAATCGCACAGATCATGTCTCTTTGCACGTTGCGCGGCTTACTCCATGCGCGCTGGCGCTACAAGCCGATTTCGTCTCACTTGCGCGAAACATATAGATCGGAGTAACGGCGCGAATGTGAGCAAAATAGGGCCCGTCCTGCCACTTTCCGCTCCCCTTTCCGCAAGGGCTCCGGTTTAGGCGCGAGTGTCACTTCCGGGCAACGCCCGGTTTACCCGCCATTCGCCATCAGGCCCGTGCGGTAGCGCTTCACCGCATCGGCCAGGAGATCGGCCATCTTCAACCGCCAGGCATCATCGAGCAGGCGTTTTTCGTCTTCGACATTGGAGAGGAAGCCGAGCTCGAGCAGGATCGATGGAACGTCCGGCGCCTGCAGCACCCGGAAGCCCGCGTGACGGTGTGGATTGTTGATCGTGCCAACCTGATCCTTGAAAGAGGCAAGCACGCTTTCGGCGAGCGAAATCGAAAAGGCCTGCGTCTCGCGCCGCGTCAGGTCCAGCAGAATATCGGCGACCTCAGGCGGTTCGGCGGTCGTTTCCTTGCCGGCGATCTGGTCCGACAGGTTTTCGCGTTCGGCAAGATCGGCGGCGAGCTTGTCCGAAGCCTTGTCTGAAATCGTGTAGACCGTCGCGCCGCGAATATCCTTCTGCTTCAGCGTATCTGCGTGCAGCGAAATGAAAAGGCCCGCATGGTTCTGCCGGGCAATCAGCACGCGCTGCGAGAGCGACAGGAATTCGTCGTCGTCGCGCGTCAGGAAAGCCTTGATGCCCGGCTCCTTGTTCAGGCGATCAGCCAGCGCCTTGGCGAAGGCAAGCGTCACCTGCTTTTCCTCTGTCTTCGTATCGACGCCGATGGCGCCGGTGTCGATGCCGCCGTGCCCGGCATCGACGGCGATGACGAAATCACCGGGTGCAGCCATTTCCGGCTGGGGAATGGCACTCGTCGTCTCCGCCGCATCCGCCTTGTCGCTCCAGGACTGGGTCTTAACAAGCTCGGCGAATTTCTGCTTGTCGATCATTTCGGCATCGAGAACGAGCCTGTGACCATTGCCGCTCTCATCCGTCTGCACCTTGGCAAGGGCGAGTTGGACCGGACGTGCCGCCGTCAACACGATGCGGGCGCTGCCTTCATCCATCGCGCCATAACGGATGTCCTTGAAGAGGCCGCGCGCCTCGAGATCTTTGGCCGGAAAGCCGAAAGCGGTTGCCGGCAGGTCGACGACGATGCGCTCAGGATTGGCGATATAATGCACGGAAAAACGGGGCTCGCGGTCGAAATCGATGACGATGCGGGTTCTGGCATCGTCGCCGACGATACGCGCTCCGTAGGCCAGCAAGGGATTCTTCGCGTCGGCGGCACTTCCAGGAACCGCGCAAAGCACTGCGAAGCCGAAAAGCCCCGCTGCAAAACCCAATTTTCGCCCTGCGGACACCTTCGCCGCGATCCGAAACCTCTTAAACAATAGCCCGCCACACCCTATTTATTCTGCGATGGACCCTACACCGTCCCCGCTGACGCCCGCTAGAGGCGAGCGCATACGCACCGACCCACGAATCGGGATCGTTTATCCCCGACAAGTTTATGCGATACGAAATCCATCAATATTATGGCACATTTGGCTTTTCCCTTGCTATTGTGACAGAGAAAACATACAACGGATTTTAGGGTAGAAGTGTTGACGGGATAGAGTCGCCGCAAGGCAGCCAGCCGGCCCCCGGACCTGGCGCCACAACCGGTAATCGTCCGCCGTCGAACGCATTTCCACTCGAGAACTGGATCCTGATTTTCCGGCTTCGTGCTGGGATTTCATCGGTGGATCAGCCACCACGCTCTCAGGGAGCAAACTCATCGGACCCGAAACGGGTCTTTGTCATTGTCGATCACGCTTGGTTGTTGATGGTTTCGCAGCAGGTTTTATCTGAAGTGTACAGGCCCCGGAACGAAATCGTTTCGGCTGCGGTCTGGCTGCTGCCTTCTCCCTCGCACCAATCGCGACTTTCATTATCCGGCGCGGCCACGGCGGACCGCATTCTTCCTGTGTCAACAGCAGTCGGGAATGCGCTCTCGCGGCCTCGCCGAGGAGCTCAGCTTACATGGCAGACAAAATGCTTATCGATGCGTCTCACGAGGAAGAGACGCGCGTCGTTGTCGTTCGCGGGAACCGCATAGAAGAATTTGACTTCGAGTCGCAGCACAAGAAGCAAATCCGCGGCAACATCTATCTTGCAAAGGTAACGAGGGTCGAACCCTCGCTGCAGGCAGCCTTCGTCGATTACGGCGGCAACAGGCACGGCTTCCTGGCCTTCGCCGAAATCCACCCTGATTATTATCAGATACCGCTGGCCGATCGCCAGGCCCTGCTTCGCGCCGAAGCGGAGGAGCATCGCCGCGACGAGGATGTCGAGCATGTCGAGACTGCCCCGCTCGTCGATCTCTCGACGCAGGATCAGCCCGATATCGGCATCGTTCCGGTCGAGCAGCCCGAGGCAGTTGCTGCAGAAGAAGTAGCTGCGCCCGTCGAAGAGGCTGCACCCGTCGCCGAAGAAGCGCCGGCCAAGAAGCCCCGCGCCCGCCGCAGCCGCAAGAAGGCAGCCGAGCCGGTTGCAGAAGAAGCAGCGGCGCCGGAAGCATCGGTCGCCGACAACGATGACGAAGGTTCGACCGGCGGCGAGATGGCCGCGATGGTTGAAACGGACACCATCTCTGAGGATGTCGACGTTTCCAAGCGTCGTCATGACGACGACGATGATGACGACGACCATGGCGAAGAGGAAGTCATCGAATCCGTCGGCGCCGAAGACGCGATGGAAGAGGTTCCGGATCGTGTTCAGCGCAAGCCGCGCAAGCAATACCGCATCCAGGAAGTCATCAAGCGCCGCCAGATCCTGCTGGTGCAGGTCGCCAAGGAAGAGCGCGGCAACAAGGGTGCTGCCCTCACCACCTATCTCTCGCTCGCAGGCCGCTATTCGGTCCTGATGCCGAACACGGCGCGCGGCGGCGGCATTTCCCGAAAGATCACCAACCCGCAGGACCGCAAGCGGCTGAAGGAAATCGCCCGCATGCTGGAAGTGCCGCAGGGCATGGGTGTGATCCTGCGAACGGCCGGTGCCAACCGTACCAAGGTCGAGGTCAAGCGCGACTTCGAATATCTGATGCGCCTGTGGGAGAACGTCCGCACGCTGACGCTCGCCTCCACGGCTCCCTGCCTCGTCTACGAGGAAGGCTCGCTCATCAAGCGCTCGATCCGTGACCTCTACAACAAGGATATCGGTGAAATCATCGTCTCCGGCGAAGAAGGCTATCGCGAAGCGAAAGACTTCATGAAGATGCTGATGCCGAGCCACGCCAAGGTGGTTCAGCCCTATCGCGATCTCCACCCGATCTTCTCGCGCTCCGGCATCGAGGCGCAGCTCGACCGTATGCTGCAGCCGCAGGTGACGCTGAAGTCCGGCGGCTACCTGATCATGAACCAGACGGAAGCGCTGGTTTCGATCGACGTCAACTCCGGCCGTTCGACCCGCGAACACTCGATCGAGGACACCGCCCTCCAGACGAACCTCGAAGCAGCGGACGAAGTCGCCCGCCAGCTTCGTCTGCGCGACCTGGCCGGTCTCATCGTCATCGACTTCATCGACATGGAAGAGAAGCGCAACAACCGCGCTGTCGAGAAGAAGCTGAAGGAATGCCTGAAGAACGACCGCGCCCGCATCCAGGTCGGCCGTATCTCGCATTTCGGGCTTCTGGAAATGTCGCGCCAGCGCATCCGCGCTTCCGTTCTTGAATCCACGACGCAGGTCTGCTCGCATTGCGGCGGCACCGGCCACGTTCGTTCGCAGTCTTCCGTTGCGCTGCATGTGCTGCGCGGCGTCGAGGAATATCTGCTCAAGAACACGACGCACAATATCACCGTTCGCACGACGCCCGATATCGCGCTCTACCTGCTCAACCACAAGCGCCAGACGATCGTCGATTATGAAGCCCGCTTCGGTGTGGCAATCATCATCGATGCGGATGGCTCGGTCGGCGCGCAGCATTTCGCGATCGATCGCGGCGAGCCGGTCGAAAACCCGGTCAAGATCGAAAGCCTCTTCAACTTCGCAGCCATCCCCGATGACGATGATGACGATGTCGTTATCGAGCATGACGAGGAGGAAGACGAAGAGTTGGAAGAAAAGCCTGCCGCCGCCGAACGTCCTGCTGCCCGTGCAGAGGCCGAAGGCGAAGGTGGACGCAAGCGCAAGCGCCGCCGCCGTCGTCGCGGCCGCAACGGCAATGCCGAGCAGCAGGTTGCTGCAGATGCAGTTTCCGGCGAAGCTGACGATGGCGATGAGGGCGAGGACGAAGGCAGCGAGGGCGACAGTGATGCCGCCGAAGGTGCTGCGGAGGACCGCGCCGAAGGTGACGACTCCCAGCGCCGCAAGCGCCGCCGTCGCGGCAAGCGTGGCGGTCGTCGCAACCGCGGCGAGGAAGGCGCGGAGACGAGCGCTGCTTCCGAGGGCGGCGATGCCGACGAAGGCGATGACACCGCAGCCGAGGAAAGCGCGGAGACCGAAGCCGAAGTAATCGAAGTCGCTACGATCGACGTTGTCGATGCTCAGCCGGCCATGGCGGCTATCGAAGGCAGCGAGAGCGTTGCCGAAGAGGTCAAGCCGGCACGCGGACGGGGCCGCGGCCGCCGCAAGGCTGATGCTGCGCCTTCGCCGGTCGAGGAGCCTGTGATCGAAGCGGCGGCTGTGGAAGCAGAAGCCGAGCCGGAAGTGACGGAAGCATCTGCAGATCTTGCCGAACCTGTTCAGGAAGAGGCCAAGCCGGCTCGCGCTAACCGCGGATCCAATATCTCGTCTTCTGAGCCGACGGTCACCTCGAACCGCACCGATAACGGTGAAGCCGAAGGTGAAGGCAAGCCGAAGAAGGCAGGCTGGTGGCAGCGCCGCGGCTTCTTCTGAACGCTGATTTTCGGCGATAAGTGACATGATCCGGCTGCGGCGACGCAGCCGGATTTTTTTGTGCCACAGATGACGAATGCTCAGCCTGTGGTCAAAAGGGAAAGACTTAGAGCGTGCGGCCGAACCAGACAGAGGCTTCCGATGCCGGAACGAGCGGCGGGAGCAGACGCTCGAAGCCGCGGGAGGACCAGAAGCGCAGGCCGCCCTGGTTGTCGGCATTGACGCCGAGGTGAATGCCGCGCACACCTGCCTGACGCGCTTCAGATATCCAATGCTCCAGAAGACGGCTTCCGACACCCTGCCCCTGCAGGCGTGGCATCAGGTTCATGTGAATATGGGCCGGGTAGGCCGTGACGACCTCAGCCCACATGGTGCGTGGATGATGGATCGCAAAGCTGCGGCGCTCGTCCGCCGTCCATCCGGAGGGATCGCCGACCGGATCGGCATGTTGATCGCGCAGCGCCGGCCACCAGTCGCGTTCAAGGCGCGTTTCGAAGGCGGCTGTATCGTAGGTGCCGACGATGTAGCCGGCGATTCCGATCTCATCCTCCGCAACGAGGGTCGCTTGCGGGTTGAGCACGACATAGGGCGCAGAATAGATATGGCCGATCAGGCGGCCGTCGCGGTAGAGGTGGCTCGCATCCTGACCGCCATTGCCGGTCGCAAGCGAAATGCCGTAGATCTGATCGAGATCGTCCCGCCGTGCGTTCCGAAACACCTGTATCAAGCCGCTGGCGGGTAAAGCAGATCGACGATGTAGCTGGCGTCGAAACGGGAATCGAGCATGCCGTAGGTCGAGCGCCAGCCGCCCGCCAGACGGGTCTCGATGAACGCGTCGGCAATGCGCCCTGCTCCGAGCCGATAGAGCTCGGCGGCGCCGGCAACGAGCGCCAGCTGCTCGACGAGCAGGCGGGCAGCGCCCTCATCCTGTTCGCAAAGCGCGATCGCGGCGCGCAGCACATCGATCGTCTTCTTTCCGGCCGGTCCAAGATCGCGCGCAAAACCTGCAAACACCGTCTCGAACAGATCCTTGCCGCGGTTCAGCACACGCAGCACATCGAGCGCCATGACGTTGCCCGAACCTTCCCAGATCGCATTGACCGGCGCTTCGCGGTAGTGGCGGGCGATCGGGCGTTCTTCGATGTAACCGCTGCCGCCGATGCATTCCATCGCCTCGTAGATCAACGACGGGGCAATCTTGCAGCACCAGTATTTGGCGACCGGTGTCATGACGCGGGCATAGGCGGCATCTTCGGCATTGCCGCGCGCCTTGTCGAAGGCATCGGCCAGGCGGAAGGAAAGAGCCGTTGCGGCGGCAACATCGAGCGCCATGTCGGCGAGCACCCGCGTCATGATCGGCTGATTGACCAGCATCTTGCCAAAAACGCTGCGGCCGCGGGTGTGATGCACGGCTTCGGCCAGCGATGCGCGCATGATGCCCGAGGAGGCAAGCGCGCAATCGAGCCGCGTCAGCGTCACCATATCGAGGATGGTACGGATGCCGGCATCAGGACCGCCGAGCAGGAAACCGAACGTATCGGTGAACTCCACTTCGGACGAAGCATTCGAGCGGTTGCCGACCTTGTCCTTCAGGCGCTGGAATTGCAGGCCGTTGGCGGAACCATCTTCCAGCAGCCGCGGCACCAGGAAGCAGCCCATGCCCTCCTTGGTCTGCGCCAGCATGATGAAGGCGTCGCTCATCGGCGCGGACATGAACCATTTATGGCCGGAGAGCCGGTAAATGCCTTCGCTCACTTTTTCCGCGGCGGTCTTGTTGGCGCGAACATCCGTACCGCCCTGTTTCTCCGTCATGCCCATGCCGATCGTCACGGCGGACTTCTGCATGGCCGGACGGTTCGACGAGTCATATTTGCGCGACAGGATCTTGGGCGCCCAGTCCTTCTGCACCGCAGGCGAGGCCGAGAGAGCGGCAACGGATGCGCTCGTCATCGTCAACGGGCAAAGATGGCCGGATTCAAGCTGCGCCGTCAGGTAGAAACGGGCTGCGCGAATATGGTGGGCCTGATCCTTGGCCTCCGTATCGGCCTGCGGATCCCAGACGGAAGAATGCAGGCCGGATGCCATGGAACGGCGCATCAGCGCATGCCAGGCGGGGTGGAATTCGACGATATCAAGACGTTCGCCGCGCGGGCCATGGGTGCGCAGCTGCGGCGTGCCCTGGTTTGCCATGCGCGCCAGCTCCTGCGCTTCCGGCGAGGTCACGAAACGACCCATGTTTTCAAGGTCTTCACGGATGGTGCGCGGCAGCGTGGCAGTCAGATCGACGATCAGCGGATCGGATCTATAGGCATTGATTCCCGACCAGAGGCTTGGCTGGTTGAGTTCGGCGAGTTTGTCTTCAGTCCGGTTTGCGGAGGTCATTGTTCGCTTCTATTTCATGGACCCGGAAAAAGGAAACCGGAAGTTCGTGATTCGCAGATTTCTGCTCTACAGCGCCGCGCCTCTTTTCAGACGCGCAAAGGACGCTGTAGCACCTTAAATTGCTGCATAATTTTATCCATAAATCGATTCCGATTTAAGGAATCATGCAGTAGCGGGATTCGACGGAAAATGCATGGGGAACATGGGATTTGCGCACAGCACGCGCTTGCCCCTTCCCCCCGCACTCTTTATAGACCCCGCGAAGACAAGAAGAGGCAGGGTCATGGTCTTTTTCCCCCACCGCCACCTCATTGGCATCAAGGGCCTCACCGAGCAGGATATTACCTATCTTCTCGACAAGGCTGACGAAGCCGTCAAGATCAGCCGACAGAGAGAGAAAAAGACGTCGACCCTTCGGGGACTGACGCAGATCAACCTCTTCTTCGAGGCATCGACACGAACGCAAGCCTCCTTTGAACTCGCAGGCAAGCGCCTCGGCGCCGACGTGATGAACATGTCGGTCGGCAATTCCTCTGTGAAGAAGGGCGAGACGCTGATCGACACGGCGATGACGCTGAACGCGATGCGGCCGGACGTCCTGATCATCCGCCACTCCAGCGCCGGTGCCGCAGCGCTTCTCGCTCAGAAGGTTTCCTGCTCCGTCGTCAATGCCGGCGATGGCCAGCACGAGCACCCGACACAGGCGCTGCTCGACGCGCTGACGATCCGCCGCGCAAAAGGCCGGCTGTCGCGTATCATCGTGGCAATCTGCGGCGACGTCCTGCATTCACGCGTGGCGCGCTCCAACATCCTGCTTCTGAACGCCATGGGCGCCAGGGTGCGTGTTGTCGCTCCTGCCACCCTTCTGCCGGCCGGCATTGCGGAAATGGGCGTCGAAGTCTTTCATTCGATGAAGGAAGGGCTGAAGGACGCGGATGTGGTGATGATGCTGCGGCTGCAGCGCGAGCGCATGTCCGGCGCCTTCGTGCCGTCGGTGCGCGAATATTATCACTTCTACGGCCTCGACGCGGAAACGCTGAAGGCGGCGAAGGAAGATGCGCTCGTCATGCATCCAGGACCGATGAACCGCGGCGTGGAAATCGCCTCCGAAGTCGCGGACGGCCCGCAGAGCGTGATTGCCGAACAGGTGGAAATGGGGGTCGCGGTACGCATGGCCGTCATGGAGACGCTGCTGGTTTCCCAGAACCAGGGACCCCGCACCGATGGAGTGGGCGCATGAGCAATCTCGTCCTCAAGAATGTCCGCATCGTTGATCCCTCCCGAAATCTCGATGAAGTCGGCACCATCATCGTCAAGGACGGCCTGATCGTCGCAGCCGGCAAGGAGGCGCAGAACCAGGGTGCCCCCGAAGGTGCTACCGTTCGCGATTGCACCGGCCTCGTCGCCACGCCTGGCCTCGTCGACGCACGCGTCCATATCGGCGAACCGGGCGGCGAACACCGCGAGACGATCGCTTCGGCAAGCCGCGCTGCGGCAGCGGGCGGCGTGACATCCATCATCATGATGCCGGATACCCATCCCGTCATCGACGACATCGCGCTCGTCGAGTTCGTCAAGAAGACGGCGCGGGATACGGCCATAATCAACGTCTATCCGGCAGCGGCCATCACCAAGGGTCTTTCCGGCGAGGAGATGACGGAATTCGGTCTGCTGATGCAGGCGGGCGCCGTCGCCTTCACCGATGCGCATTCCAGCATCTCCGATACGCAGGTGCTACGCCGCGTGATG
Source organism: Sinorhizobium sp. B11 (assembly GCA_039725955.1). Lineage (NCBI taxonomy): Bacteria > Pseudomonadati > Pseudomonadota > Alphaproteobacteria > Hyphomicrobiales > Rhizobiaceae > Sinorhizobium > Sinorhizobium sp. B11. The sequence goes on along the minus strand of CP091034.1, from coordinate 1,459,196 downwards.
ACCTATGCCCGCGAATTCGGCGCCGTCATTTCCTGCGCCACGCGTGACAAGTATCTTGGCGCCAACGGTGTCATGCATGAAGGCCTGCTTGCAAGCTGGCTCGGCCTCTCCGGCATTCCGAAGGAAGCGGAGGTGATCCCGCTCGAACGCGATCTGCGCATCGCCCAGCTGACGCGCGGCAATTACCATGCAGCCATGATCTCCGTCCCGGAGTCGGTCGAGGCGATCGAGCTTGCCCGCTCGCGCGGCGTCAAGGTCACCTGCGGCGTCTCGATCAACAATCTGGCGCTGAACGAGAACGACATCGGCGAGTACCGCACCTTCTTCAAGCTCTATCCGCCGTTGCGCTCCGAGGACGACCGGGTTGCCATGGCAGACGCGCTGGCGAGGGGAGCGATCGATATCATCGTGTCCTCGCACGATCCACAGGATGTCGACACCAAGCGTCTGCCCTTCGGCGAAGCGGAAGATGGCGCTGTCGGGCTCGAAACCATGCTCGCGGCGGCCTTGCGCCTGTATCACAGCGAGCAGGTCAGCCTGATGCGCCTGATCGATGCGATGTCGACGCGCCCGGCGCAGATCTTCGGTCTTGATGCCGGCACCCTGAAACCAGGCGCCAAGGCCGATATCGCTCTCATCGACATCGAGGAGCCTTGGCTTGTCGCCAAGGACATGCTTCTTTCCCGCTCGAAGAACACGCCTTTCGAGGATGCGCGATTCAGCGGGCGGGCGATTGCGACTTACGTCGCGGGCAAGCTGGTTTACGGATTGCAGAACTGAGGGCCGCCTTAAGGGCAGATTCTCGTCAGAAGATTGGGAAACAAAATGATATCTGATCTTGTCACCTGGCAGATTACGCTACCTCTGGCACTTGCCGCCGTCGTGGTCGGCTACCTGCTCGGCTCCATCCCGTTCGGTCTCATCCTCACACGCGCTGCCGGCCTTGGCGACGTGCGCAGCATCGGTTCCGGCAACATCGGCGCCACGAATGTTCTGCGTACCGGCAACAAAAAGCTCGCGGCGGCGACCTTGCTGCTCGACGCGCTGAAGGCTGCCGCTGCGGCCTGGATCATGGCCTATTTCGCGGGAGAGGAAGCGGGCATCATCGCCGGTTTCTTTGCCTTCATCGGCCACCTCTTCCCGGTCTGGATCGGCTTCAAGGGCGGCAAGGGCGTCGCCACCTATATCGGCACATTGCTTGGCGTAGCACCGCTCATGGTTCTTCTCTTTGCCGCCGTCTGGCTGGGGACCGCCTTTATCAGCCGCTATTCCTCACTTTCTGCTCTGCTTGCGATGCTTGTGATTCCGGTTGCATTGTGGATATTGGGCGACGAAAAGGTTGCGGCGATCATGGCGATCATGAGCGTCATCTCCTACTGGAAGCACAAGGCCAATATCTCCCGTCTGATGAGCGGGACGGAAAGCAAGATCGGGGCTAAGGGGTAATGGACGCGCTCAGCGCAAAGCCAAAAGGAATTGCGCTGACGGATAGACAGAGGATCGCCTGGCTGCGGCTGATCCGTTCCGACAATGTCGGACCTGCAACCTTTCGCGATCTCATCAATCATTTCGGTTCGGCGGAAGCAGCACTTTCCATGTTGCCGGAACTGTCGGCACGCGGCGGCGCGACGCGCTCGATCCGTATTGCCACTGAGGCTGAAGCATATCGCGAGCTTGAGGCGGTGCAACGCTTCGGCGCCCGCTTCGTCGGTATCGGCGAACCTGATTATCCGCAGGCATTGCGCCAGATTGACGGCGCACCGCCACTACTTGCGGTCAAGGGTGATCTTTCCGTATTGAACCGGCCTGCGGTCGGCATCGTCGGTTCGCGCAATGCCTCCATCAGCGGCGCAAAGTTCGCGGCGATGATTGCCAGAGACTGCGGCCGGGCCGGCTACACGGTCGTCTCCGGCCTTGCGCGTGGCATCGATACAGCCGCCCACCGGGCGAGCCTCAATACCGGCACCATCGCCGCAATGGCAGGAGGGCTGGACCAGCCCTACCCGCCTGAAAATGTTGGGCTGCTGGACGAGATATGGAATGGCTATGGGCTTGCCGTCAGCGAAATGCCTTTCGGCTGGGAGCCGCGTGCGCGTGATTTCCCCCGCCGCAACCGGCTGATTGCGGGCATTTCGCTCGGCGTCGCGGTCGTGGAGGCAGCAGTTCGTTCAGGTTCGCTTATCACGGCGCGGATGGCCGGCGAATTCGGGCGGCTGGTCTTTGCCGTACCGGGTTCGCCGCTCGATCCGCGATGTCACGGCACGAATGGCCTTCTGAAGGACGGCGCGATGATCGTCACTTCGCCTGACGATGTCGTGGAAGCGCTGGCGCCGCTCGCTCAGCCCGATCTCTTTTCGCTGCCGTCTGCCGAGGAACCGAAACGCGAAAGTGGCAGGATAGTGCTTCCGCCAGACGAAACGGACCGCACGCTCGTCATCGATGCGCTCGGTCCGACGCCGGTGGAGGTCGACGATATCATTCGTCACACCGGTCTTTCGGCTTCCGCCGTCTATCTTGTTCTTCTGGAGCTGGATATGGCCGGTCGGCTGCATCGCCATGCGGGCGGACAGGTTTCAATTTCCATGACCGACTGAGTTGTCATCGATGCGTGAGTGCAGGTCTCCGGCTTCCACATAGGCCATTTCGATGAGATAGCAGAGCATCTCCGCATTTTCGTGTTCGGCCACCTTCTGCAATTCTCGGAGCATCTGGCGGATGAATGCGATGTTTTCGAGCGATTTGGAGCGAGCGGTGTCTTTTCCTGCAACCTTGGGCGCCATAATTGTCTCTCTGAAAACGGAGAGGGCTGCCTTACCAAAGAGCCCGAACCACACTTCAAAAACGATAGCTCAATCATCCTGAATTGCAATAGTCTATAAATCTCGCAATGGTTGCGATGCCCGGCAAAGAGGTAAAATTGAAGCAAACCTCTTGACCGGAGCGAATTCCCTGTCCATGTCGGAGGGCCGGTATTCATGTTGCAGTGCGTGTTGCGCCTGCTTCTTCGCCGGATCGACATCTTTTTTAGAGAATCATCATGAATGTTGTAGTGGTGGAATCGCCTGCCAAGGCCAAGACGATCAATAAGTATCTGGGTCCAGGATACAAAGTGCTCGCCTCTTTCGGCCATGTGCGCGATCTGCCTGCCAAGGATGGCTCCGTTCTTCCGGATCAGGATTTCGAAATGCTGTGGGAGGTGGATGGCGCCTCTTCCAAGCGCATGAAGGATATTGCCGATGCGGTGAAATCCTCCGATGCCCTGTTTCTTGCAACCGACCCTGACCGCGAAGGGGAGGCTATCTCCTGGCATGTGCTGGACCTTCTGAACAAGAAGCGGGTCATCAACGGCAAGCCGGTCAAGCGCGTCGTCTTCAACGCCATTACCAAGAAGGCCGTGCTCGACGCGATGGCCGATCCGCGCGATATCGATGTTCCGCTGGTCGATGCCTATCTGGCACGCCGCGCACTCGACTATCTTGTCGGCTTCAACCTCTCGCCGGTTCTGTGGCGCAAGCTGCCCGGCGCACGTTCGGCTGGCCGCGTGCAGTCGGTCGCGCTGCGCCTCGTCTGCGACCGTGAATCCGAGATCGAACGTTTCATCTCGGAGGAATACTGGAACCTTTCGGCGCTCCTGAAGACGCCGCGCGGAGACGAGTTCGAAGCAAGGCTCGTTGCCGCCAATGGCAAGCGGCTGCAGCCGCGCTCGATCGGCAACGGCGAGGAAGCCGGCAAGCTGAAGACGCTGCTGGAAGGCGCCAGCTATGTCGTCGAAAGCGTCGAGGCAAAGCCCGTCAAGCGTAATCCGGCACCGCCGTTTACGACTTCGACGCTGCAGCAGGCCGCCTCTTCCAAGCTCGGCTTCTCGGCTTCGCGCACCATGCAGATTGCGCAGAAGCTTTACGAGGGCGTGGACATTGGCGGCGAGACCGTCGGTCTGATCACCTATATGCGTACAGACGGCGTGCAGATGGCGCCGGAAGCGATCGATGCGGCGCGAAGCGCCATCGGCGAGCAGTTCGGTGAACGTTACCTGCCGGAAAAGGCACGCTTCTACTCCACCAAGGCGAAAAACGCCCAGGAAGCGCACGAAGCGATCCGCCCGACCGACTTCAACCGTTCGCCGGATCGCGTCCGGAAATTCCTGGATGCCGACCAGATCCGTCTCTACGATCTGATCTGGAAGCGCGGCATTGCCAGCCAGATGGCATCGGCCGAAATCGAGCGTACGACAGCTGAAATCATTGCCGACAACAACGGCCAGAAGGCCGGCCTGCGCGCCGTCGGGTCCGTCATCCGCTTCGATGGCTTCATCGCCGCCTATACCGACCAGAAGGAAGATGGCGAGCAGAGCGACGACGCAGATGACGAGGATGGCCGGCTGCCGGAGATCAATGCACGCGAAAATCTCGCCAAGCAGAAGATCAACTCGACGCAGCACTTTACCGAGCCGCCGCCGCGTTACTCCGAAGCCTCACTCATCAAGAAGATGGAAGAGCTCGGCATCGGTCGCCCATCCACCTATGCCGCAACGCTCGCGACCTTGCGCGACCGCGACTATGTGACGATCGACAAGCGCAAGCTGATCCCGCAGGCGAAGGGACGTCTCGTTACCGCCTTCCTCGAAAGCTTCTTCACCAAGTATGTCGAATATGACTTCACGGCAGATCTTGAGGAGAAGCTCGACCGGATCTCCGCCGGGGAACTGAACTGGAAGCAGGTTCTTCGCGATTTCTGGAAGGATTTCTTCTCGCAGATCGAAGACACCAAGGAACTGCGCGTCACCAATGTTCTGGATTCGCTCAACGAAGCCCTGGCGCCGCTGGTCTTCCCGAAGCGCGAAGACGGCAGTGATCCGCGTATCTGCCAGGTTTGCGGCACCGGCAACCTGTCGCTGAAACTCGGCAAGTACGGCGCGTTCGTCGGCTGCTCAAACTATCCGGAATGCAATTACACCCGCCAGCTTTCCTCCGAAAATGGCGGCGAGGCCGAAGGTGCGGCGCTGAATGAGCCGAAGAACCTCGGCACCGACCCGACCACCGGCGAGGAACTGACGCTGCGTTCGGGCCGTTTCGGCCCCTATATCCAGCGCGGCGATGGCAAGGATGCCAAGCGCTCGTCGCTCCCCAAGGGCTGGAAGCCGGAAGATATCGACTACGAGAAGGCGATGGCGCTGATCTCGCTGCCGCGTGATATCGGTAAACATCCGGAAACCGGCAAGATGATCTCTTCCGGGCTCGGCCGCTACGGACCGTTCCTGCTGCATGACGGCACCTACGCCAATCTGGAAAGCATCGAGGATGTTTTCTCGGTCGGCCTCAACCGCGCCGTGACGCTGATTGCCGAAAAGCAGGCCAAGGCGCCGGGCGGAGGCCGCGGCACGCCGGCGGCGCTGAAGGAACTGGGCGACCATCCTGACGGTGGTGCGATCACCGTTCGCGACGGACGCTACGGCCCCTATGTCAACTGGGGCAAGGTCAATGCGACGCTGCCGAAGGGCAAGGATCCGCAGGCCATTACCGTCGAGGAAGCGCTGGCCCTGATTGCGGAAAAGGCCGGCAAGGCTCCCGCAGGCAAGACCAAGGCCAAAACAGCTGCGAAGGCTAAGCCAGCCGCGAAGCCGAAGGCCGCGGCGGCCGAAGCAAAGACGACAAAGACTGCCGCAAAGCCGAAAGCAACCAAGGCAAAGGCAGCGGCGAAAACGAAAAAGAGCTGAGAGTGGCGAGAGAACCGCGCGAGACTACGAGAGCCATGGGCAAGCGCCCGGGAAAATTCGGACGCGCGAGCAAGGAACCTGCGCCTGAGCCGCTGAACATCGTGCACGGCATCCTGCCGCCGCGAGACGTCATCCTGCGTTTCATCGCCGAGCATCCGCAGAAAGCCTCCAAGCGCGAGCTCGCGAAGGCCTTCGGGCTGAAGGGCGAAAGCCGCGTCGAACTCAAGCGCCTGCTGCAGGAGCTGGAGCAGGAAGGCATGCTGCAGAAGACCCGCAAGTCGCTGATCCGGCCGGGTGCGCTGCCACCCGTCACCGTGCTCGACATCACCACGCGCGACAAGGATGGCGAGCTGATCGGCCGCCCGGCCGAGTGGCCGGAAGACCAGGGCGTGGCGCCAGCCGTTGCCATTCGCCAGCAATCGCCGGCGGGCCGTCAGGGCAAGAGCAAGGCACCGGTTGCCGGCATGGGTGACCGCATCCTTGCCAAGATATTCCCGGCAGTCGATCGTGGCGGCCCGGCCTATACCGCACGCATCATCAAGGTGATCGACAAGCGTCGGGGCGCCAGCATGGGTGTCTTCAAGGACGCGCCGGGTGGTGCCGGACGCCTTCTGCCGATCGACCGGCGCGGCGAGGAAATGGTTATCGACCCCGACTATAAGGGCGATGCCAAGGACGGGGATCTGGTCGAGGTGGAAGTTGCGCGTCTCGGCCGTTTCGGCCTGGCTCGTGCCAAGGTGCTTTCTGTCATCGGCTCCGTCGGTTCGGAAAAGGCGATCTCGATGATCGCAATCCACGCGCACGGCATTCCGCATGTCTTCCCGCCGGCCGCCGTCGCAGAGGCGGATGACGCCAAGCCTGCCACGATGTCGCATCGGGAAGACTGGCGTGACCTGCCGCTGATCACCATCGACCCGGCCGATGCCAAGGACCATGACGACGCCGTCTATGCCGAGAATGATCCATCGGAAGACAATGCGGGCGGCGTCATCGTCACGGTCGCGATTGCCGATGTCTCCTGGTATGTGCGGCCGAATTCGCCGCTCGACAGGGAAGCGTTGAAGCGGGGCAACTCCGTCTATTTTCCGGATCGGGTCGTGCCGATGCTGCCGGAACGAATTTCCAACGATCTCTGCTCGCTGAAGGAAGGCGTGGACCGCCCTGCCCTTGCCGTGCGCATGGTCTTCTCGAAGGACGGTCGCAAGATCGGCCATACCTTCCACCGCATCATGATGAAGAGTGCGGCGAAGCTCTCCTACCAGCAGGCACAGGCGGCAATCGACGGCAAGCCCGACGACAAGACCGGGCCGATGCTTGAGCCGATCCTCAAGCCACTCTGGCACGCCTACGAGACGATGAAGCGCGGCCGCGAACGTCGACAGCCGCTCGAGCTCGACATGCCCGAGCGCAAGATCCTGCTGAAGCCCGATGGTACCGTCGACCGGGTCCACGTGCCGCCTCGTCTCGACGCACACAAGCTGATCGAAGAGATGATGATCCAGGCGAACGTCTCGGCTGCAGAGACGCTGGAGAAAAAGCGCCAGCCGCTGATCTACCGCATCCACGATGGGCCGACGCTTGCCAAGCAGGAAGTGCTGCGCGAATTCCTCGCCACGCTCGGCATATCACTTGCCAAGGGCGGCAACATGCGCGCCAACAACTTCAACGGCATCCTCGCCAAGGCAGATGGCACGCCGCACCAGACCATGGTCAACGAAATGGTGCTGCGCTCGCAGAGCCAGGCCATCTACAGTCCCGAGAATATCGGCCACTTCGGCCTAAACCTGATGAAATACGCGCACTTCACCTCGCCGATCCGGCGCTATGCCGACCTTATCGTGCATCGCGCGCTGGTTGGCTCGCTCGGCTTCGGCGAAGGCGGCATCACGCCGGAAGAGGAAGCGACGCTCGACGACATCGCCGCCGAAATCTCCACTTTCGAGCGCCGCGCCATGGCTGCCGAACGCGAGACCGTCGATCGCCTCATCGCTCATCACCTTGCCGGACGTGTCGGCCAGGAATTTGAGGGGCGCGTTTCAGGCGTTACCAAGTCAGGCCTGTTTATCATGCTGCCGGACTATGGTGCGGACGGCTTCATCCCTATATCTACGCTCGGCACCGACTACTTCATCTATGACGAGGCACATCAGGCGTTATCAGGTGAAAAGACAGGTCTCGGCTATCGTCTCGGCGACGATGTGACCGTGCGCCTGGCCGAGGCGATCCCGCTTGCGGGCGCCCTGCGCTTCGAGATGCTGAGCGAAGGACGCAAGATGCCGACGGCTGTGCGCTCCTTCCACAAGGCAGGGAAACGCGATGCAAATCGCGCCCGCAAGAAGATCGGAACGCGTCCGCCGCGCGGGCGGCGCTAGTTCCGGAAAGGAAAGATCGTGAGCACACCGACAAACGAGGTCGTCCGCTATGGGGATACGCCCGATGTCGAGCGCCCGCTCGGACGCTCCATCATGCGCGGCCTGCTGAACCGCTGTCCGGCCTGCGGCAGCGGCAAACTGTTCCGCGCATTCCTCAAGCCGGTCGACCATTGCGCCGCTTGCGGCGAGGCAATGTATCACCAGCGCGCCGACGACCTGCCGCCCTATCTCGTCATCCTGGTGCTCGGCCACGTCGTCATTGGCGGCTTCATGCTGACTGACATGGTCTTCGTGCTGCCGGTCTGGGTGCATCTTGCCATCTGGGCACCGATCACCGTCATCACGGCGCTTGTCTCGATCCAGCCTATCAAAGGCGGAGTCATAGGCTTGCAGTGGGCGTTGAAGATGCATGGTTTCGGCGGCCATGATGATGAACCCGATGATTACGACACACCCGGCCGCCAAGCTTGAACACCTTCACCTTCCAGACATATTTCGCGTGTAGTGGCAGCGGCCAGAGCGTCAGGGCTTGTAGCCGACTATCTGCAGAGGAAAGATACGCTCATCATTTCTTGTATGGGGAAAGCTTACACTCAAGAAATCGCCGGCGGATGCCAGAACTATTGTGAAACCCTGCCCGTCACTTGGATTTGGCATGCCTATGTCTTTCTATGTGGCACCAGACGGACGATTCGTCCGCATACTTCTCTAAGGATGGATAAATGTCTCAGCCGAGGAACGGCACACCGGGCGATGTCGAGGAAATCCATTGGCCTTCTCTGGTGGCAGCCGTCTCGTCCATCTCCGCCGTGGGCATCGCGATCGGCCTGGGACTTCCTCTGCTCAGCATCATCCTCGAAAAGCGCGGCATTTCCTCCACCCTTATCGGCCTCAACACCGCGATGGCCGGTATCGCGGCGATGGTAGCGGCGCCGATCACCACCAAGCTTGCCCATAAATACGGTGTAGCGCCGACAATGATGTGGGCGGTGCTGATCTCGGCGCTCAGCGCACTCGGCTTTTACTATGCGCAGGACTTCTGGATGTGGTTCCCGCTGCGCTTCGCCTTCCACGGTGCGACGACCACGCTCTTCATCCTCTCGGAATTCTGGATCAACGCCGCTTCACCGCCGTCCAAGCGCGGATTCGTGCTCGGCATCTATGCAACGGTCTTGTCCATCGGTTTTGCGGCAGGGCCGCTGATCTTCTCGTTGCTCGGCAGTGACGGCATCCTTCCCTTCCTGGTCGGTGCCTGCGCGATCCTGCTTGCCGCCATCCCGATCTTCATTGCCCGCTACGAAAGCCCCGTTCTGGACGAAAAGCCGGAACTGCACTTCATGCGCTACGTCTTCCTGGTGCCAACCGCAACGGCAGCCGTCTTCATCTTCGGCGCGGTCGAGGCCGGCGGTCTCTCGCTCTTTCCGATCTTTGCGGTGCGCGCGCATTTCACCGAATCGCAAGCCGCCCTGCTCCTCACCATGATGGGTGTCGGCAATGTCATCTTCCAGATCCCGCTTGGCCTGCTTTCTGACCGCATCAAGGACAAGCGTCCCCTGCTGGCACTGATGGCCCTGACCGGTTTCGTCGGCACGATGATGCTGCCGATCCTCGTCAACAACTGGCTTCTCATGGCCGGCATCCTGCTTTTCTGGGGCGGTTGCGTCTCCGGCCTCTACACTGTCGGACTCAGCCATCTCGGCTCGCGGTTGACAGGTTCGGACCTTGCGGCGGCTAATGCGGCCTTCGTTTTCTGTTATGCAGTCGGTACCGTTGCAGGCCCACAGGTGATCGGCGCTGCCATCGACGTTGCCGGAAACAACGGTTTTGCCTATGCAATTGCCGGTTTCTTCGGGCTTTACGCCCTGCTCGCAGGCATAAGACTGCTTTTCCTCGGAAAGCGGGCTTGACTTTTCGGGCTAGATTCGTAGTTTCGCGCCAGAATTTGCCGTGGAGCCTATCCGGCTTTCCACGGCTTTCATTTTCTTAAAGGCAGGACGACCATGGCCAAGGCTACCACTATCAAGATCAAGCTTCTGTCGACGGCCGACACCGGTTTCTTCTACGTCACGACGAAGAACAGCCGTACGATGACGGACAAGATGACGAAGACCAAGTACGACCCGATCGCTAAGAAGCACGTCGAGTTCAAGGAAACCAAGATCAAGTAATCACTGATCTTACGGGTTTTAGAAAAGCGCGCGCCTTCGGGTGCGCGCTTTTTGTTTGTACCGGGTTCGCCTGACATCGATGTTAGCGCAAACACGAAAAACGCCGCCCTTCCATCTTCGGGAAGTGACGGCGTTTTTTTTCGAAAAGGGGGTCGGCCAGCATGCAAAACGGCACGAGGAACCGTTTAAGATTGCGTACCAGCCGACCGACCCCACGACCCAGGAGATGCGGCGGACCTGAGCATCATGGGGTATCGACAACTCCTCCACGGGAGCGTTTTTTGTTCTGAGCCGATGATTTGCTCAAAAACGAAAGAAAATCAACAAATTCTTAATGGTAAAATTTCCGAGTATGATTCTATGGTTAAAAGTCCAGTTTTGGAACGTGTAAAGAGGCATCCAATTCCGCTTTACCAACAGGACAATATTTTAGCCTATCAAGAATATTAGAAATATATCTCAATAATACCACCACCCCTCCCCTTACGTAAGGCGCCAGCGTTACGTTTTCTGAAATACGATTTACGGGAAGGGGTCATTCTGGAGGCAATTATAGTCCGCTCTTCTTGCCTCGTTCACGGCCTCTAGCTTTTTGGATCAGCCGGCACGTGTTATCGAAAGAAACACGCTTTAAAGTCCATTTTTGGGCTAGCGGGTTGAAAAACCAACCTCTTCATTGCAGCCATCAACATTAAATATCCGTAAGGTCCAGCCACCGCCAGTGGATAACCCAATGCGACGCACCTCGAAAAGCTGTGCCTTCAGGCGGCCGAGGCCACGACGCGGTTACGCCCGGTATTTTTCGCCTGATAGAGAGCAAGGTCCGCCTGCTTCATCAGCTGGTCGGGCGTTATGACCGAGGATATGCGCGAGGATATGCCGAAAGAGGCCGTAATATTCAGCGTTTCGCCTGAGGACTTCAACAGGAACGGGGTGCTTTCGATGGCCGCGCGCAGGCGCTCGGCAACGGCCGCGGCAACTTCCGGCGAGGTGTCGGGCATGACGACGACAAATTCCTCCCCGCCGTAACGGCAGGCGAGATCAGCGCCGCGGACGGTCGAGCGCACCCGGGTTGCGAATTCCTTCAGCACCTGATCGCCACCGTCATGGCCATAGGTATCGTTGACCTGTTTGAAGCGGTCGATATCGGTGATCAGCACCGAGAGGGGCCGGCCGCGCGCCATCGATCGATTGAAGAGCACATTGAGATGGTTGTCGAGATAACGGCGGTTGTTCAGACCGGTCAACGGATCGGTGACGGCAAGTTCGATCGTCTGCTTGACACTGGCGCGCAGGCGATCGTTGTAGCGCTTGCGGCGGAGCTGCGTCAGGCTGCGGGCGACCAGTTCGTTCGGATCGACAGGGCGCACAATATAGTCGTTGACGCCGAGATCGAGCGCCCGGATGACCATGTCGTCGGCGCCCTGTTCCGTGATGATCAGGATCGGCAGAAAACGGGTCCGCTCAAGCGACCGGAACTGCGAGCAGAGCCGCAGCGGGTCGTAATCGTCGAAATTGGCGTTGACGATGACGAGTTCGAAGGCGTTCTCGGCGGCTTCGAAAAGAGCGGCCTGCGGATCGGAAAGGGCAACCACATCGGCAACAGGCTTCAGCGTCTTGATGATACGCTCCTGCGAGTTAGCACGGCCATCGACCAGCAACACCTGTCCCACCTCCTCGGTGCGTCCGTCGCCGATGCGCATCAACTCATCCATGCCCATCGTATGGGCGGTCTCGGCGCGCACGCGCAGTTCGTCGCTCAGCGTCTTCAGGCGCAGCAGGCTTTTTACGCGCGAAATCAGCTGCAGATCGTTGACGGGCTTTGTCAGGAAGTCATCGGCGCCGGCTTTGAGGCCGCGCACCCGGTCTGCCGGCTGGTCGAGCGCGGTGACCATGACGACGGGAATATGGGTGGTCTTCGGATTGGCTTTCAGCCGCTCGCAGACTTCGAACCCGTCAATGCCAGGCATCATGATGTCGAGCAGGATGAGATCGACCTGGTTGCGGTCGCAGATCGCCAGCGCCTCGTAACCGTCGGCAGCTGTCAGCACGTCGAAATATTCGGCGAGCAACCGCGCTTCGAGCAGCTTCACATTTGCCGGAATATCATCAACAACCAGTATTCGCGCAGTCATGAATCTTTTCCGATGCCTCAGGCGTCGCCCAAATAAGTCTTGATCGTCTCAATAAATTTCGGAACGGAGATCGGCTTGGAGACATAGGCTTCGCAACCGCCCTGTCTGATCCGCTCCTCGTCGCCCTTCATGGCAAAGGCAGTGACGGCGATGACCGGGATCACATGCAGGTCGTCGTCTTCCTTCAGCCACTTGGTGACTTCGAGGCCGGAGACTTCCGGAAGCTGAATGTCCATCAGAATAAGATCGGGCCGATGTTTGCGCGCAAGATCAAGCGCTTCCATGCCGTTGCGGGTCTGGATCGTGGTATAGCCCGAGGCCTCGATAAGGTCTCGAAAGAGCTTCATGTTGAGCTCGTTATCTTCTACAATCATCACCTGTTTGGGCATGATCAGTTGTCCCTACGTCCGCTCTTGAAGCCAAATGTCCATGATAAAGACATTAGCTGACAAATGGCTCCATGAAACCGATAGTGCAAGCTACCGGTATTTGGTTGAAGAAAAGGTAACTCGACCACCGCAATGCAAAGCAATTTCAAGACTTCGAAACAACTTGCGGCGACAGCCGATCCGCAAGAAACGGCCATCGCCATCCTTGGCTGGCTTGCGAACGACCCGGATCTCTTCGGTCGCTTCCTGGCATTGACAGGTGTCGAGCCGCAGCAAGTGCGCAACGCGATCAACGATCCCGGCTTCCTTGCCGGCATGCTCGATTTCCTCATGAACCATGAGCCGACGGCGGTCGCCTTCTGCGAGGCGACGAACACGACGCCGGAAGCGTTGACCGCGGCATGGCGCCACTTCTCGCCGCCCGGCCTCGACTCCGGAGAATACTGATCGTGAGCGCCGAACTCGACATTTCGCACATCCGCCTTGGCGACAGGCCGCTCATCGTCTGCGATGTCGATGATGTGGTGCTGCAATTCATCGATCCTTTTCAGCTCTACCTCAAAAGTCTCGGCCACGAATTCCTGCCACGCTCCTTCCGCCTTCACGGCAACATCGTGTCGCTGGCGGATGGGCTCGCGCTTGACGATCAGCATGTCAGCCGGCTGATCCTTGATTTCTTCGAGGCCCAGGAAAGCTGGCAGACGCCTGTCGACCCGGTCGTTTCGACGCTCGAACGCCTGTCTGACGATGCCGACGTCCTGTTCCTCACCGCGATGCCGCCGCAGTTTTCCGCCCATCGCCGCCGCCTCCTCGACAGGACCGGCCTTACCTTCCCGCTGCTTGCCAGCGAACAGCCGAAGGGACCGATCGTGCAGGCGCTGCATGGCGGCCGCGACCTTCCCGTCGTGTTCATCGACGATATGGCGCGCAACCTGCATTCCGTGAAGGAGCACGTGGCAGATTGCCTGCTCATCCATCTCATGCCTGACACACCCGTTCACCGCTTCGCGCCGGCGGCCGCCGCCGATATCGCGCGAGCAAGAGACTGGACGCATGCCACCGAACTCATCAGCCAACATCTTACAGCGCACACGATCAGGCGTGCAAATCCAGCCGCATGAGCGGCCGGCCGTCCTTGCGCCGTGCAATCGTCTCGAAACCGGCTGTGTCGAAAATCGCCGTCGAGCCGATACAGAGCGTGACCGATTTCGACTGTTTCACCTGGTCGATCGGACAGGCTTCCAGCAATCGCGCACCCTGGCTTCGGGCGTAGTCGACGGCGCCGGCGAGAAGTCTGTGGCTCAAGCCTTTGCCGCGCAGTTTCGGCAACAGGAAAAAGCAACTGACCGCCCAGATCGAGGGATCATGTGCATCACCCTCCTCCAACGGCCGCGAGACCGTTCGTGGTGAATTGAACTGCGGCACGTCGTTGCGCGGCCCCACCTGCACCCAGGCTACCGGCTCACCCTCCGCATAACAGAGAATACCCGGCGGCGGTCCGGCCGAAATGCGCTCCTGCATGTGGGCCTTGCGCTCCGAAGGTTCCATCTTCGTGCGGACAGCATGTGGAAGGCGCAGCGCCACACACCAGCAATTGTAGAAGGCGCCCTGCGGGCCGAACAGCGTTTCGAAATCTCCCCAGCGGCCGACCGTGACAGGTTCGAAACGAAGATCGATATCCACGGCCAAGCTTTCCTCCCACTCTTGAGACTCAAGAGCTTAGGGCGTAGTGTTGCAATGTTCAACCTTTGTTCCAGCCATGACGCCTGCATCTGACAAGACACCCGGCTTCTGTCGCGACTGCCTTGCCGAGCAGAAGGCAGACCTGCGCCGCTGCCATGTTTGCGGCAGCCCTCGCCTCGCGCGCCACAAAGAGCTTTATGACCTGACGCTCGCGCATATCGACTGTGACGCCTTTTACGCCGCCGTGGAAAAACGCGACAATCCGGAGCTTGCCGACAAGCCCGTGATCATCGGCGGCGGCAAACGTGGCGTCGTCTCCACCGCCTGTTACATTGCCCGCATCCACGGCGTCCGCTCCGCCATGCCGATGTTCAAGGCGCTGGAAGCCTGCCCGCAGGCGGTCGTCATCCGCCCCGACATGGAAAAATATGTAAAGGTCGGGCGGCAGGTCCGCGCGCTGATGCAGGAACTGACGCCGCTTGTGCAGCCACTCTCCATCGATGAGGCCTTCCTGGAACTCGGCGGCACCGAACGGCTGCACCACGATCCTCCGGCCCGCACGCTGGCGAAGTTCGCCCGCCGCATCGAGAAGGAGATCGGTATCACCGTCTCGGTCGGGCTGTCCTATTGCAAATTCCTCGCCAAAGTCGCGTCCGACCTGCAGAAGCCGCGCGGCTTTTCCGTCATCGGGCGCGAAGAGGCCGTGGAGTTTCTGGCGCCTCGTCCCGTGACGACCATCTGGGGCGTCGGCAAGGCTTTTGCTGCAACACTCGAAGCCGACGGCATCCGAACGATCGGCCAGCTGCAGCAGATGGAAGAGAACGATCTGATGCGCCGCTACGGCAGCATCGGCCAGCGGCTTTCCCGCCTGTCGCGCGGCGTCGACGACCGCCAAGTGCATATCAACGATGCCGCCAAGAGTGTCTCGGCCGAAACCACTTTTTTCGACGATATCTCGCGTTACGACGATCTGGTGCCGATCCTGCGCAATCTCTCGGAAAAGGTCTCGTGGCGGCTGAAGAAGAACGACATTGCGGGCCAGACCGTGGTGTTGAAAATGAAGACCGCCGATTTCAAGTCACGCACCCGCAACCGTCGCCTCGAAGACCCGACTCAGCTGGCCGACAAGATCTTCCGCACCGGACTCGACCTTCTGGAAAAGGAAACGGACGGCACGAAATTCCGTCTGATCGGCATCGGCGTCACCGACCTCGGTGATGCCGGCCGCGCTGACCCGCCCGATCTCATCGACCGGCAATCCGGCCGGCGCGCGGCGGCGGAGGCGGCCATGGACAAATTGCGCGACAAATTCGGCAAGGGCACTGTTGAAACCGGCTATACTTTCGGCGGCAAGGGGAACCGATAGGCCTTGTTTGACGCATGTCGTCATCGCAAATCGCCGCATGCATTGGCGCAACAGGCGTTAAGCCGGTACCGTCTCCATCTCTCGCAGCGCCGCATCGCGGTTCTTCACTGCCTGGGCATAGCCGGGATCGGTCGCGACGGCCTGCTCGTAGCTTTCCAATGCCTCAGCGTGGCGCCCCAGGCGTCGCAGAACGTTGCCGCGATTGTTGAGGGCGATGGCATGGTGTGTATCAAGCGCAATCGCCCGGTCATAGCTTCTGAGAGCCTCTTCGAAATTCGAAAGCTGCACGAGAATATTACCGCGATTGCAATAGGCCGAGGCGGAAGCCGGTCTCACGTCGATCGCCCTGTCGACGCAGACCTTGGCGTCGTTGAAAGCGCCTTTCTGCAACAGCAATAGCGCCAGATGCTGAAGGGCATCGAAGTGATCCGGCACGACGGCAATCACTTCGCGGTAGCCAGCCTCCGCCGTGGCAAGATTACCGGCACGGTGCCGTTCGGCAGCGGCGGCGAAATGGGCGGCAGGGTCGGCGATTGGCTTTGGCGGGTGCGTCGCCTCGATCTTCGCCAGCAAAGCGGTTGCCGGCCCATAGGCGTTGTCGGCGGCAAGAATCTGCCGACAGCAGAGTTCGGCAGCATTCGGGTTGTCGTTTCTGAAGAAATACACTGCCTGATGCATTGCTATATCGAGCGAGTGCGGATCGAGCCGATCGCCGATATTTTGGCCCGAAAGCGTAGAGACCTGCAGCTTCTCGACGATGTGGTGCTCGGAACCGAAGAGATCCTTGTAGCCATAGTTGCCGGTACCGAGATCGTATATCCGGTATCCGTTCTCGATGCCCCAGCGCATATTGTAGCAATGGAGCATGAAGCCGGGGCTGATTGAGTGGCGAAAGCTCAGGTCACGGCTCCCGAGGAAGCACATCATCGACTTGCGATAGGGATCCAGGAACATGATGAAGGTAGCCACCGGCTTGTCCCGGTGCCAGAGGATCGGCATGAAAACCGAACCGTCCTTGATACAGGCCGGCAACATATGCCGGCTGTTGTCGAGGATGAATTTGCCGTAGCGCGGCTGGCGTTCACCCCATTGGACGTTCCACATGTCGTAGAAGATGTCGAGGTCGCGCTCCATCGTTTCCGGGGTGACATGGGTAATGCGCAGCTCGTTTTCCGGTACGACCAGATCGCGCAGCGCCTTTCGCGCGTTGCGCCGCGTCTTGGGGCCGATGCGCTCGTCCAGGAAGGCTACGAAACTCTCGCCAAGCGGCACGTAGACATAGACATCATGATCGATGTTCTCACCGTCAGCCGTGATATGCGGCCTGCGTGGAACCTTCCGCTTTGAGAATTCCGAGGCGGGAAAAGCCGCCAGAAAAGTCTTCAGCCTGTCGCCGGACACATAGACATCGTCGAGATCGAGATGTTTCCAATTGAAGGTCATCAGGCAATCAGCGAAGGCCGCGAGTGCTGCCTCTGCATCGTCGGAAAATGTCAGAAGACCGTTATAGCCGGCATAGGGGGTGCCCCCCAGCCGCACGACATTGCCGAGGCCCTGCCCTTCCTCGAAATCGACATGAAGTTGAATGGGCAGGAAAGCGACATAGCGGTCGTCCTCCTTCTGTCGCTTGGCGGCAAGAACGAACCATCGCGAGCGCTGCTCCAGCCACCGGACAATCCAGTGCCAGGACAGGAAATAATGCCCTTCCGGATCGGCGGCATAGACCTCGTTCCAATTATCCTTCAGGGCATGCAGATCATCGAACGCAGAAACAATATCGACATGCATTTCCAAGTCTCCCCCAAGACTTCCAGTATTTTAGATCTGCATAAAATTGAATATCCCACAATCTTGTGATCAAAGCGCGGCCGCGTATTCAAGCCTTCGTTAAACTTCGCATGCTTAACTCCGGTCGTTTTTGTGCATGTGGTGTATTGCGTCATGTCTGTGCGTGTAGGTGTTCTTATCGGGTTGCTGTCGGCGACCGCTCTCGTCGATCCGGCTTTTGCTGCCGATGCGCGCACGCTGCAGATATTCGTGTCCAAGGATAAGCAGTCGCTGGCGGTCTATGACGGTGCGGAGGTCGTGGCGACTTCAAAGATCTCGAGCGGCAAGGACGGGCACACGACGCCGAGCGGCATCTTCTCCGTCATCGAGAAGCAGAAGTACCACGAATCCAATATCTATTCGAATGCGCCGATGCCCTTCATGCAGCGGCTGACATGGTCCGGCATTGCGCTGCACGAGTCCAACTCCGTGCCGCGCTACCCGGCCTCGCATGGCTGCGTGCGCATGCCCGGCGCCTTTGCGAAATCGCTCTACAAGATGACCGAGATGGGCGTGCCGGTCGTTATCACCGACAGCGAGCTGACACCGGAGCCTATCGACCATCCGACCCTGTTCCGCCCCGACCGGCCCGAACCGGCGCCCCTGCTTACGGACGTGGAACTGCGGCCTGCAATCGGTGATGCGAAGACGCAGGTGCAGGTCGCCATGAACGAGACGACGGCTGCCCTGCCGATACCGCAGTTTCAGCTGCAGGCACCGGCTGGCGAGACCTCGCCGATCAGCATCCTGATGACGCGCCGGACGCTGCGTGAAAATGTCGTCGATATCCAGACCCTGCTGAACCAGCTCGGCTTTGCCGCCGGCGAGCCTGACGGGCTGACCGGTCCCGCGACCGTTCAGGCCATCAATGCTTTCAAAGCGCTGCGGCCAAAGGAATTTGCCCGTGACAAGGGCCTGATCACGGATACTCTCCTTAGGGAAGTTTACGCCGCGGCAGGCCGGGGCGAACCACCGAATGGCGTCGTCATGGTGCGGAAGGATTTCAAGCCGCTCTTCGAGGCACCCATTACCATCGCCGATCCGGCCCTTGCTCTCGGCACGCATTTCTTCTCGCTACATTCAGTCGATGAGGCAGCTGGCACGGCGGATTGGCTGGGCGTGACGCTGGAAAACAATCTTTCCCGCGAAACGGTGAAGCGGCTCGGCATCGCCAACCAGGAAAGCTCCATCATCAGCGGCCGTCCAATCGCCAGAGCACTCAGCCGCATCTCAATGTCTGAAGAGACCCGCCACCGGATCGATGCGCTGATCTCGCCCGGCTCGACGCTGACAATATCAGATACAGGGGTCGGTCCCGAAACCGGTAACGGCACGGAATTCATCACCATCACGCGCGAGAGCTGAGACCTACCAAGGCTTCTCGCTGGCACGCTCGTCGTAGCTTCGGCGGGCCGCGATGATCTTTGTCTGGTTGGTCTCGGTCCAGACGACAAGCGCCTTGATCGTGTCATGCAACGTGCAACCGAGGTCCGTCAGGGCATATTCGACCCTTGGAGGCACCACGGGATAGACCGTTCGCTCGATCAGACCGTCTCGCTCGAGCTGACGCAGTGTCGTCGTCAACATGCGCTGGCTGATGCCGTCGATGCTCCTGCGCAATTCGGTAAAGCGCAAGGTGCGCTTTTCCAGCAGGGCGATAACCAGAAGCGACCACTTGTCGGCGATGCGATCCAGAATCTGGCGCACCTCGCACTCCTGTCGCGCATCCCATTGATGGATGTCGTAATCGCGGTCGGTGCTGCAGCAGTCACTCGGTGAGTTTGAAGTGCCTACTTCCATGGGTTCGAACAATGTCCTACATTTTCCTTGGTTACAATAGGGAACCGAGGATCAATATGTAACCATCTTCGCTCTTCCCTGCCTCTACCGACAAGGAATCCATGATGTCTACAAGTCCTCCCCTGACAGCGGAGCGTGGAAAAATGAGCGCCGGTGCCGCCGGCATGCTCGCGGTACTCTGCGGAGCGATCTTCCTCGAAGGCGTCGATGCGGCCATGCTCAATGTCGCGCTGCCCTCGATCCGGGCCGATCTCGGTCTTTCGACCACGACGCTCAGCGCCGTGGTTTCTGCCTATGTGCTTGCCTATGCCGGGCTGATGCTGCTCGGCGGGCGCGTCGCGGATATGTACGGGAAGCGCAAGGTCTTCCTGACGGCGCTGACCGTCTTCCTGCTCTTCTCCGGCCTCGGAGGCTTTGCGAGCGAAGGATGGATGCTGCTGACGGCCCGCTTCGTGACGGGTGCAGCCGCCGCCTTCATGACACCTGCCGGCCTTGCACTCATCAATGGCAGTTTTCCCGAGGGACCGCAGCGCAACCGGGCGGTGCTGATCTATGCCGGCACGGCATCGGCCGGCTTCTCCCTCGGCCTCGTCATCGGCGGGCTTCTATCCGCAATCGGCTGGCGATGGGTGTTCTTCGCACCGGTGATCTTCTCCGCCATTCTGCTCGCTGCCGGTATGAAGCTGATCGCGGAGGACAAGGAGGTTACAGCCCCGCGCCAGAGGTTCGATGTTGCCGGCGCGGTCACCCTGACCGGCGCCATGCTGCTCGCCGCCTACGCGCTGACCCGGCTCGAGCATGCGACGAGCGACCTCACCTGGACACTTGCGGCAGCAGGGGCGAGCGCTGTGCTCTGGCTCGCCTTCATCCTCATCGAACGCAATTCACGGGCGCCGCTGGTCCGCCTCGGGATCTTCCGGTCATCGGCATTGCTGCAATCCAACCTAGGAGCGATGCTCTTCACCGGCGCCTTCTTCGGCTTCCAGTTCATCGTCTCGCTCTACCTGCAGGAATTGCTCGGCTGGTCCGCCTTCGAAACCAGCCTCGCCCTCATCGTCATCGGCATGGATGCCATCCTGGCACCGTTGCTGACGCCCTTGCTCGTGGAGCGCTTCGGCAATGGACGTGTCGTGCTCGGCGGCTTCGCCCTTGCCGTCGCAGGCTACGCGCTCTTCCTCGACATGGGGCTCGACTGGACCTATGCAGCGATGCTGCCTTCGACAATCCTGCTCGGCCTCGCCTTCTCGCTCGGCTATGGGCCGCTGACGATCATCGCAACCGACGGCATTGCCGAAAACGAACAGGGACTGGCGAGCGGGCTAGTGAATACGTCCTTCCAGTTCGGCGCGGCACTCGGCCTTTCCGCCGTCAGCGCTGTCGGCACTCTGGCGCTCGGCGACGGCGAAAGCCCATCCGAACGGCTGGACGCGCTGCGCACCGCACTTCTGGTGCCGGTCGGAGGCACGCTGATCGGTACGGCAATCATGGGCTTCGGCAGGTGGCGCTGCTCCGGTCTATCCGGCCGGCCGCAAACCGGCTGACAAACAAGGGCGGCCGGCGCATGCCGGTCGCCCTTTTCATTAGACGAGTTCGACGTCGACGATGCCGGGAGCGGCCCGCAATGCAGCGGCGATCTCCGGCGTGATGCGGTATTTGTCCTGCAGTACGACTTCGACCTCGCGCTTGCCCTCCTCCTTGATCACGATGAAGGAGACCAGGCCATCGCCCCTGGCGTTCAGATGCGCAGCAACGGCGCGCAGCGGGCCGGAATCGCGCACATAGACGCGCAGCGCTTTCTGCATCTGCAGCGATTTTTCCTCCAGCGACTGGATGGTCTGCAGACGCAGGCTGACGCCTTCCGGCCGCTCTTCGCCTATAGCGGTAATGACGAAGGATTTTCCGGGCTCAAGCACGTCACGATACTGGTTCAGCATTTCGGAGAAGAGGACGGCTTCGTACTGACCCGAGGAATCCGAAAAGACGATGATGCCCATCTTGTTGCCGGTCCGCGTCTTGCGCTCCTGCTTGGAAATCACCGTCCCTGCCAAGCGCCCGTTCGCAGCACCCTGCTTCACCGCCGTGGAGAAATCCGCGAAAGTCTGTACGCGCATCTTCTGCAGGATGTTGTTGTAGCTGTCGAGCGGATGGGCGGTCAGATAGAAGCCCAGCACCTGGAATTCCTTGAGCAGCCGCTCGGAAGCGAGCCAGGGCGAGAATGGCGGCAAGGCGATCTTCTCCGGGCCTGAGGACAGCGCTCCACCGAAGATATCGGATTGACCGCTCAGCTTGTTTTCCTGGGCGCGCTGCGCATAGCCGAGCACACGGTCGAGGCCTGCCGAAAGCTGGGCGCGATCCAGATTGAAGCAGTCGAAGGCGCCGGCATAGATCAGGCTTTCCAGCACGCGGCGGTTCACCTGGCGCGGATCGATGCGCAGGCAGAAATCCTCGATGCTGGCGAAAGGCTTGTCGCCACGCATTTCAACGATGTGATCCACCGCAGATTCGCCGACGCCCTTGAGGGCCGCAAGCGCGTAATAGATGCGGTTATCGCCGGTCTCGAACTGGCGGAAGGAGGTCTGGACGGAGGGCGCAATGACCTCGATGCCGAGGCGCTTGGCATCCTGGCGGAAGTCGTTGACCTTTTCGGTGTTCGACATATCGAGCGTCATCGACGCGGCCAGGAACTCGACCGGATAATGCGCCTTCATAAAGGCCGTCTGGTAGGAGACGATGGCGTAGGCGGCGGCGTGCGATTTGTTGAAGCCGTAGTTTGCGAACTTCGCCAAGAGTTCAAAGATATTGTCGGCCTGCGGCTTCGACACGCCGTTCTTGACCGCGCCGACGACGAAGCGCTCGCGCTGCTGGTCCATTTCGGCCTTGATCTTCTTACCCATGGCGCGGCGCAGAAGATCGGCTTCGCCGAGCGAATAGCCCGATAGGACCTGGGCGATCTGCATCACCTGTTCCTGGTAGACGATAACGCCCTGCGTTTCCTTGAGCAGATGGTCGATCGTCGGATGGATCGATTCCAGCTCTTCGTCGCCATGCTTGCGGGCATTGTAGGTCGGGATGTTTTCCATCGGACCCGGACGATAGAGCGCGACCAGCGCGATGATATCCTCGATGCAGTCCGGCTTCATGCCGATCAGCGCCTTGCGCATGCCGGCGCTTTCCACCTGGAACACGCCGACGGTCTCGCCGCGCGACAGCATCTCGTAGGTCTTCTTGTCGTCGAGCGGGATCTTGGCGAGATCGACCTCGATGCCTCGCTTCCTGCAGAAATCGACGGCGACCTTGAGCACGGTCAGCGTCTTCAGGCCGAGGAAGTCGAACTTCACGAGGCCGGCCTGCTCCACCCACTTCATATTGAACTGCGTGACCGGCATATCGGAACGCGGATCGCGATACATCGGCACGAGTTTCGACAGCGGGCGATCACCGATCACGATACCGGCGGCGTGGGTCGAGGCGTGGCGGTAGAGGCCTTCGATCTTCTGGGCGATATCGAGCAGGCGGGCGACGACAGGCTCCTTGGCGGCCTCTTCCTGCAGCTTCGGCTCTTCCTCGATCGCCTTGGAAAGCGGCGTGGGGTTTGCCGGATTGTTCGGCACGAGCTTGCAGATCTTGTCGACCTGGCCGTAGGGCATTTCCAAGACGCGGCCGACGTCGCGAAGGGCGGCGCGTGCCTGCAGCGAACCGAAGGTGATGATCTGCGCCACCTGCTCGCGACCATACTTCTGCTGCACGTAGCGGATCACCTCTTCACGGCGATCCTGGCAGAAGTCGATATCGAAGTCCGGCATCGAAACGCGTTCCGGATTGAGGAAGCGTTCGAAGAGTAGTGAGAAGCGTAGCGGATCGACGTCGGTGATCGTCAGCGCATAGGCGACCAGCGAGCCTGCACCCGAGCCGCGGCCCGGGCCGACCGGAATGTCATGCTGCTTGGCCCATTTGATGAAGTCGGCAACGATCAGGAAGTAGCCGGGGAACTTCATGCGCTCGATGACGCTGAGTTCGAATTCCAGCCGCTCGCGGTAATCCTTCTCTTCGTAACCTGCCGACATGCCAAGCTCCGCGAGGCGCATGTCGAGCCCCTCTTCCGCCTGCCGGCGAAGCTCCAG
This sequence comes from Sinorhizobium sp. B11, assembly GCA_039725955.1. Taxonomy (NCBI): domain Bacteria; kingdom Pseudomonadati; phylum Pseudomonadota; class Alphaproteobacteria; order Hyphomicrobiales; family Rhizobiaceae; genus Sinorhizobium; species Sinorhizobium sp. B11. The sequence continues at coordinate 1,435,622 of CP091034.1, read as the reverse complement.
CGCCTCGGCGCGTTCGGCCTCTTCAGGATCGGCGGTGGCGCCGGTGAATCGCGGCAGGATCGGCTTGCGGGTCTTCAGAATGAAGGAGCAGCGTCGGGCGATCTCGACCGTATTCTCCAGCGCTTCCGGCAGATCGGCGAAGAGCTTTTCCATCTCCGCGCGGCTCTTCAGGTAGTGATCCGGGGAGAGACGGAAGCGGCTGTCGTCGGAAACAATGGCATTGTGGGCGACCGCCATCAGCGCGTCGTGGGCGTCATAATCGTCGCGGGTCGGGAAGAAGGCTTCATTGGTCGCGACCAGCGGAAGATCATGCTTGTAGGCAAGGCCGATGATCCTCTGTTCGTGCCGCTTGTCGTAAGTGCCATGGCGCTGCAGCTCGACATAGAGCCGGTCGCCGAAGATGCGCTTCAGCGTCAGCAGCCGCGTCTCCGCCGCGGCGGCGTGGCCGTCTTTGAGCGGCATGTCGATCGGCCCGGTCGAGGCACCCGTCAGCGCTATCAGGCCTTCCGTCCCGATCTCATCCAGCCATGAGGCGCGGATATGTATTGTCGAATTGCCTTCGCCGCCGAGATAGGCACGGCTGACGAGATCGACCAGCCGTTCATAGCCCGCATCCGTCGCAGACAGAAGCACGATGGAAGGCAGCTTGACCAGCGCCTGCTGGCCTCCCCGCTTTTCGGTTTCGAGGCCGTCTTCCATGTCGATCGACACCTGACAGCCGATGATCGGCTGCAACCCGTCATCCATCGCCTTCTGGGAAAACTCCAGGGCGACGAAGAGATTGTTGGTATCTGTGATGGCAATCGCCGGCTGATTGTCGCCGGCCGCCTTGTACAGAATTTTCTTGAGAGGCAATGCGCCTTCGAGAAGCGAATAGGCGGAATGCACCCTCAGATGGACGAAGCCCGGCGTTCCGCCGATCGCACCCTGTTCCGCATCCGCCATGACATGCCCTTCCAACTGCATCAATGAAGAATGCGCATTGTCGGCATTGAAGGCGATTCTGTCCAGAAAAAGTCCCGCTTCAGGACCGCATGGCAGCCATGCGGTCCCCTGAAATCTTACATTGCCATGACAATCAGCGAGAAGCTGGCAACGAACATTGCGATGGAGGTGAATGCTGCGATATCACGGATCATGTCAGTCATTTGGCTCTCCTTTGCTCTTATGTTTTTAATTTGTTCCATGTATGTTCTGTTGTCAACAGGTTTACCCCCCGCTTCTGCGGGACATGGTTAACATCGGAGCAGAGGGACTATGGACGTTCTGGAACTCAATAGCTTCATTGTCGAAGCCAAATCGCAGACATATGTCGCCGGCGCCAAGTCGCAGCCGTCCTATCGGATCGGTGCCCACGATATCGGCTACAAGCGCGGCATCTGGCGTTATCTCGACAGCTATTTTGGCGGTACGGACTTTGCCGGCCAGGAAGTGGTGTGGCTGGAGGAAAAGCCGGTGTGGGCGATGAACTATTTCGGGCGCATCATCGAACCGGGAATCATCGACTCGACCATTGCCGGCACCGTCATCTGCGCCGCGCTGTCACAGCTCTACAGGCAAGGCCGCTTTCTCGGCGGAATGGTTCTCGATCACGCGCTGGGACACTATGTCGATAGTAGCGAAGGCGATTGCACACATTTCCGCGGCCACGAATTTATTCTCGTGGACGGCCTGAAGGCCTATGAGCTCGATTATCGCGGCGGGCTGATTATCCCCTGAGAATCAGAAATCCACGACCTTGCCGTCGGCGATCGTCACGCGTCGGTCCATACGCCGGGCGAGCTCGTGGTTGTGGGTGGCGATCAGCGCGGCAAGGCCGGACTGTCGCACCAGCGCCTCAAGAGCGTCGAAGACATAGCTGGCGGTTTCCGGGTCGAGATTGCCGGTCGGCTCGTCGGCCAGAAGCAGGCTCGGCGCATTGGCAACGGCGCGCGCGATTGCCACGCGCTGCTGTTCACCGCCGGAAAGCTCGCCCGGGCGATGCACGCCGCGATGGCCGATGCGCATGTAATCAAGAAGCATCTTTGCCCGTTCGCTCGCTTCCTTCCATGAGAGGCCGGCGATGAGCTGCGGCATCATGATGTTCTCCTGTGCAGAGAATTCCGGCAGCAGGTGATGGAACTGGTAAACAAAGCCGATCTCGCCGCGGCGGATGGCGGTGCGCTTGTCATCGGAAAGGCCATCACAGGGGCGGCCGTTGACCACTACCTCGCCGCCGTCTGGATGCTCCAGCAGCCCTGCGACATGCAAAAGCGTCGACTTGCCGGTGCCTGACGGCGCCACCAGCGCCACCATCTCACCGCTCGACAGGGTGAAATCCGCACCCTTGAGGATGGTCAGCAGCGTTTCGCCCTGTCCGTAATGGCGCTCAACGCCCGAAAGCTTGAGAACGACGTTGCGTTTCATGAATGCGGCATTCCTTGGATTGGGCCTTGGATCGTGCATGATCTTGACTCGGGCCTTATTCGTAGCGGAGGGCCTGGACGGGGTCGAGGCGGGAGGCGCGCCAGGCCGGGAAGATCGTCGCGATGAAAGAGAGCGTCAGCGCCATGACGACGACGGAGATCGTCTCACTCACATCCATTTCCGCCGGCAGCTGGCTGAGGAAATAGAGCTGCGGATCGAAGAGCACCGTGCCCGAAACCCAGGAGAAAAACTGACGGATGGATTCGATGTTGATGCAGACGAACACGCCGAGCAGCACGCCGGCGATCGTGCCGACAATGCCGATCGCAGCCCCCGTCATGAAGAAGATCCGCATGATGGCGCCTGAACTTGCGCCCATGGTGCGCAGGATCGCGATATCGCTGCCCTTGTCCTTCACCAGCATGATGAGACCGGAGATGATGTTGAGCGCGGCGACGAGCACGATCAGCGTCAGGATCATGAACATCACGTTCCGCTCCACCTGCAAGGCGGAGAAAAAGGTCTGGTTGCGCTGGCGCCAGTCGGTGATGGCGATCTGCCGGCCGGCTGCCTCCTCGACTTTCGGCCTCAGATTGTCGATATCGTCGGGATTGTTGACGAAGAGCTCGATCGACTGCACCAGCCCGTCGGCATTGAAATAAAGCTGCGATTCCTCGAGCGGCATGTAGATGATCGAGGCGTCATATTCCGACATGCCGATCTCGAAGATCCCGGAAATCTTGTAGGATTTGATGCGCGGATTGACGCCCATCGGCGTCACGTCACCTTCCGGTGACGTGAGCGTAATCAGGTCTCCGACACGCAGCCCGAGCTGATCGGCCATACGGCTTCCGACGAGAACGCCATCGCCAGCGGCAAATCCCACCATGTCGCCGGACTTGATGTTGTCGGAAACCGTCTTCAGCTTGGTCAGATCTTCAGCCCGCGTGCCACGCACCAGAGCGCCTGTGCTGCCGCCGGTCTGCGAGGAAGCCAGCACCTGGCCTTCCACCAATGGCAGCGCCATCTTTACGCCGGGTACGGCTTCGAATTTCTTCACGAGATCGGCGTAGTCGGTGAAGGGACCGTCGACCGGCTGGATGATCATGTGGCCGTTGATGCCGAGAATACGGGAGACCAGTTCCGTGCGGAACCCGTTCATGACGGCCATGACGATGATCAGCGTCGCAACGCCCAGCATGATGCCGACGAAGGAGAAGCCGGCAATGACTGAGATGAACGCCTCCTTGCGGCGGGCGCGCAGATAGCGCCACGCCACAAGGCGTTCGAAGGTGGAGAATGGCTTGCCAGCCGGACCCAAGCCGGATTTGGAACTCCGGTCCACTGCTGCCTCTGCCATTTCGCCTCCGTCTTTCCTAGGCCACGAACCTGTTGATCGCCGCTTCGATGGTCATCGTTTCGCGAGCGCCGGTCTTGCGGTCCTTCACTTCCACCTCGCCGTTCGCGACCGCACGCGGACCGGCAATGATCTGGTACGGCACGCCGATTAGGTCGGCGGTCGCGAATTTGGTGCCGGCACGGTCATCCGTGTCGTCATAGAGCACGTCCTTGCCCGCCTTGGTCAGCGCCGCGTAGATCAGCTCGCAGGTGCCGTCGCAGGCCTCGTCACCGGCCTTCATGTTGATGACCACGACATCGAAGGGTGCGACCGACTCCGGCCAGATGATTCCGTTCTCATCATGCGATGCTTCGATGATGGCGGGAACAAGGCGTGTCGGGCCAATACCGTAGGAACCCATGTGGACGAAGTGTTCCTTACCGTCAGGACCCTGCACCTTTGCACCCATCGGCTCGGAATACTTGGTACCGAAGTAGAAAATATGGCCGACCTCGATACCGCGTGCAGAAAGACGCTCGCCTTCAGGAATGGCGTTGAAGGCCGCCTCGTCGTGCATTTCCGAGGTCGCGGCATAAAGCGACGTCCACTTGTCGAAAACTCCCTTCAGGCCTTCGACGCTGTCGAAATCGGTGCTTTCGGCGGGAATGTCGAAATTGACGAAATCCTTGTGGCAGAAAACTTCGGACTCGCCCGTATCAGCCAGAATGATGAATTCATGGCTGAGATTGCCGCCGATCGGGCCGGTATCGGCGCGCATCGGAATGGCACGCAGGCCGAGACGATCAAAGGTGCGCAGATAGGCGGCAAACATCTTGTTGTAGGAATGTTCCGCACCTTCGCGTGTCAGGTCGAAGGAATAGGCATCCTTCATCATGAATTCGCGCGAGCGCATCGTGCCGAAGCGCGGACGGATCTCGTCACGGAACTTCAGCTGGATGTGATAGAGATTGAGGGGCAAGTCCTTGTAGGACTTGACCGAAGACCGGAAAATATCCGTGACCATTTCTTCGTTCGTCGGGCCGTAGAGCATCGGACGGTCCTGGCGGTCCTTGATGCGCAGCATCTCCTTGCCATAGGCGTCGTAACGGCCACTCTCCTGCCAGAGCTCGGCCGACTGCAACGTCGGCATGGAAAGCTCTATGGCGCCCGCGCGGTTCTGCTCTTCGCGGATGATGTTGTTGACCTTGTCCAGCACCTTCTTGCCCAGCGGCAGCCAAGAGTAGATGCCCTGCGATTGCTGGCGGATCATGCCGGCGCGCAGCATCAGCCGATGGGAGACGATTTCCGCCTCCTTGGGATTTTCCTTGAGGATGGGTACGAAGAAGCGGGACAGACGCATGGCGGATTCCGGTACAGTTGAGACGCCGCTTACCCAAGCGGAATCGACGGTCTTTGTTAAAGATGGGAGCGTTCATAGCCGCTTCGCGGCGGGAAAGAAACCCGCGACCGACGTGAGCCGCCTCCCGCTGACGCATGTTAGCGCCTACAAATTCAGTAGACGTGAAAAAGCGCGTATTTATAAGGGCTTGAAGGTAAATCTTGTCAACAGAAAAATTTTGCGTGACTGTAGCAAAAATGCAAAAAAACCTAATGACAAAGCACAATCTTTGAGCTAGTTTTAGCTCACAAAACAGGCAGGAAGGTTAAATTCTTGCCGAACTCGCGGTCAAGTCTTGGGAGGATCAGATCTTAGGCGCGCTTGTCGCTGCCCCGGTAACGGTTAAGGATCACGCGATAATTAAAACAAGGCTTTTAGCCTTGTTTTTTTTTTGCTTTTTCGGCTTCCCACAACTCACAAAACAAGGCCTGACTTTCGTCAGGTAAGCCCGCCTTCCGTTACGCAAGCTCTTTGCCTCACTTGCATGACGTGCGTATGACAGATTTTTCCGCGGTTGCATTTACATCTGCTCAAAGATTGAGCAAAAGCCATTCCTAATAGAAGCTAGGCCCTATTTGTGGAAGCGCATCGAAGCCGAAGCCGAAATAGGTCGAACAGATATACCAGAACCCGTAAATTGCGCCGGAAACGAGCGTCGTCAGCGAAAAGACGAAGGCCGGGCGGAAACGGGTCGGTGCGCTTGGCACGGTGCCCAGCACAACATCATTGTCTTCCGCCTGGGTGCGCAGACCGATCGGCAGCACGGCGAAAAGCGTGATCCACCAGATGATGAAATAAACTGCGAACCCCTGGAGGAAGGCCTGAAACATTTTGGTTCCCGTCGATATGGTGCCTTGGCGGCAGGTTTTGGCTGCTTATAAGCCGGAATGGCGGCCAGTTCAAAGGGAGCAGACTGCTTAGGTCACTCTGACGCAGAGCTTCAGACCTGTTCCAGCTCGATTAACGTACCGAAGAAGTCCTTCGGATGGAGGAAAAGCACCGGCTTGCCGTGAGCACCGATCTTCGGCTCACCGTTGCCAAGCACCCGGGTGCCGGATGCTGTGAGCCGGTCGCGGGCGGCAAGGATATCGTCTACCTCGTAGCAAATATGGTGCATGCCGCCGGAGGGGTTCTTTTCCAGGAAGGCTGCGATCGGCGAGGTCTCGCCCAGTGGTTCCAGCAGTTCCACCTTGGTGTTCGGCAGTTCGACGAAAACCACCGTGACACCATGCTCCGGCAAGGATTGCGGCTCGGAGATCACCGCACCCAGCGTGTCGCGATAGCTTGCAGCCGCGGTAGCCAGGTCGGGCACGGCGATGGCGATATGGTTCACCCGGCCGAGCATCACTCAGACCCTGGTGATGAAGACGGTGACGACAGGCTTCTTGCCCCAGGCATTGTTGGCAGCGGCGCGCACGGCACGGCGCGCGGCCTCCTGCACCATGTCGATATCCTTGCGGCGGGCGCGCGGAATACTCTCGATCGCACTGATTGCCGCATCGAAAAGGGTATCTTCCATATCCTCCCCCTCGTCGTCATAGGCAGGCAGGCCAATCGCCACGAGATCGGGCTCGCCGATAATGTCGTAGCGATTGTCGAGCACGATGCTGACGGCGACATGGCCGACATAGGCGAGCTTCTTGCGCTCGCCGATGCCCATTTCGTCGAAGTCACCGATCAGTGACCCATCCTTGTAGATGCGGCCATGCGGCGCTTCATCGATCACCTCGACCGGTCCTGGCGCAAGCCGCAGCACATCGCCGTTGCGCACGCGCGGCACAGTCGGAATGCCGGACTGTTCTGCCAGTTCCTTGTGTGCCGTCAGATGTGTTGCCTCGCCATGCACGGGCACGACGACCTTCGGACGCGTCCACTCGTACATCTTCTGCAACTCGTTGCGGCGCGGATGGCCTGACACATGCACCAGCGCCTCCGTGTCGGTAATGATATGGACGCCCTGCTCCACGAGACCATTCTTGATGTCCTGGATCGCCTTCTCATTGCCGGGGATGGCGCGCGAGGAGAAGACGACGATATCGCCGGCGGCAAAGGCCACATTGCGCATCTCGTCGCGGGAAAGTTTGGCGAGGGCAGCGCGGGGCTCGCCCTGGCTGCCGGTGAGAATGACCACGACCTTGTCACGCGGGATGAAGCCGTAATCCTCCTCCGAGATGAAGGGTTTTACGCCTTCCAGCAGACCGATATCCTGGGCAACATCGCACACGCGCTTCAGCGAGCTTCCGAGCAGCAGCACTTCACGGCCAGCGGCTTCGGCGGCTTCGGCGACGGTGCGGATACGGCCGACATTCGACGAGAAGGTGGTGATCGCCACGCGTCCCTCGGCATTCTCGATGATCTTGCGCAGGCTTTCGGAGACATCCTTCTCCGAAGGCGAGACGCCGTCGCGCAGTGCATTGGTGGAGTCGCAGAGCAGCGCCAGCACGCCTTCATCACCCAATTGGCGGAAGCGCGTCTCGTCGGTCAGCGGCCCGAGCGAAGGTTCGTGGTCGATCTTCCAGTCGCCCGTGTGGATGACATTGCCGAGTGGCGTGCGGATCATCAGCGACATCGGCTCGGGGATCGAATGATTGACGGCCACACCCTCGATGCTGAAGGGGCCGGCATTGATCTTGTCGCCGGCCTTGAAAATGGTCACCGGCACCTCGCCGATCGCGTCCTTCTCGAAATTGCGCTTGGCTTCCAGCAGGCCCGCCGTGAAGGGCGAGGCATAGACCGGAACATTGAGGCCCGGCCAGAGATCGGCGAGCGCTCCGTAGTGATCCTCATGGGCGTGGGTGATGATGATCGCCTTGAGGTTCTTTCGCTCATTGGCGAGGAAGCGGATATCCGGCAGGACGAGATCGACACCCGGCAGATCCGGGCCCGGAAAGGTGACGCCGCAATCCACCATGATCCACTGGCGATGATCCGCCGGGCCGTAGCCGTACAGCGCGAGATTCATGCCAATCTCTCCGACGCCGCCCAGGGGCAGAAATACCAGTTCGTCCTGTTTCGCCATAATGTTTGTTTTTTTCCACTATCCAAAGAATACATCGCCGGCCGCAATCGGCATCATCCTGCCCGTGCCGGTATCGAGCATCAACAGGCCATTATCATCTATTCCGGCGAAATATCCGGAAATCGACCTGTCCGGCAGATTAACGGTTATCTTTTCGCCAATACCGCAGGCGACAGCGCGCCATCGGGCCGTGACCTCGGCAATGCCTTGCCCTCCATCCCAGATATCCAGCGTCTCGGCCATGGATGCAAACAGATGGGCGAAGAGCTCCTCGGGCGAAGCCGCACTTCCCTGATCGCGCAGGCAGGTGACGGGATAGATGGGATTGTCGGGCATGACCGATACATTGATGCCGATGCCGATCACGACAGCATGGCGGCCGTCCGCCAGCCGTTCGCCTTCCACGAGGATGCCGCAGGTCTTCTTGCGTCCGATCAGGATATCATTCGGCCACTTCACCTCCAGCGGCTCCGCACCTGGCGGCAAGACGCTGCGGATCGCCTGATGCACGGCAACCGCGATTGCCAGCGGCAGGGAGGCAAGGCGCTCCATCGGCGCCGGATCGATAAGGAGAAGCGAGGCATAGAGATTGCCGCGCTCTGAAACCCAGGGACGGCCCCGGCGGCCCCGGCCGCCGGTCTGTCGTTCAGCGGTCACCCAGAGCAGACCGCTGTCCCCTGCCCGAGCCCGGGCAAGGCATTCCGTGTTGGTCGACGCAGTATCCGACAAGGCCTCGTGCCTGATATCGCCGAGCGATATCCGGCGCCGCTTGTCGGAAGCCATCAAAAGAGCGTCGCCGCAGCAAGCTCGGCCGCGCCGCCGATCGGACCACCGATGAGAACATAGGCTGCAACGAAGAGGCCGGAAAGACCGAAGACGAGACGCAGCGATCCGGAGACGCGAGCGAATTCACCGGTCGCCTCATCGAACCACATCAGCTTAATGACGCGCAGGTAGTAGTAAGCGCCGACGACAGACGCAAGAACACCGATGACGGCGAGCGCATAGAGCTTGGCCTCGATGGCGGCAACGAAGACGAAGTACTTCGCGAAGAAGCCGGCAAGCGGCGGGATACCGGCAAGCGAGAACATCAGCGCGGTCAGCACCACCGCCATGAAGGGGTTCGTTGCGGACAAGCCGGCGAGATCGCTGACGTTCTCGACGACGGTGCCATCCTTGCGGCGCATCGACATGATGATCGCGAAGGAGCCGAGGGTCATGACCATGTAGATCGCCATATAGAGCATGACGCCGGTGACGCCCGTCTGGTTTCCGGCTGCAAGGCCGACCAGCGCGTACCCCATGTGACCGATCGAGGAATAGGCCATCAGTCGCTTGATGTTCTTCTGGCCGATGGCAGCAAACGAACCGAGCAGCATGGAGGCAATCGATATGAAGACGACGACCTGCTGCCAGTCGGTCAGCACCGGCTCGAAGGCAGTGATGACAATGCGGGTCATCATCGCCATCGCAGCGACCTTCGGTGCACTCGCCAGGAAGGCGGTGACCGGGGTCGGCGCGCCTTCATAGACGTCCGGCGTCCACATATGGAAGGGAACGGCCGAGATCTTGAAGGCGATGCCGGCGAGGATGAAGACGAGGCCGAAGACGAGGCCGAGCGACCGCGCGCCTTCCACCGTCAGCGCTTGGGCGACGTCAGCAAAATGCGTATGGCCAGTGAAACCGTAAACCAGCGACATGCCGTAGAGCAGCATGCCCGAGGAGAGCGCACCCAGAACGAAGTACTTCAAACCGGCTTCGGTCGACTTCAGGCTATCGCGGTTGATCGCAGCGATGACGTAGATCGCGAGCGACTGCAGTTCGAGGCCGAGGTAGAGCGCGATCAGATCGTTGGCCGAGATCATCAGCATGATGCCGAGCGTGCAGAGCACCAAGAGAACCGGGAACTCGAACTTGTCGAGCTGGTTTTCCCGCGCATGACCCATCGACATGAACAGCGCCACGAGGGAGCCGATCAGTGCCAGAACCTTCATGAAGCGGGCGAAGCCGTCGGCGACATAGACCCCGCCATAGGCAAGGCCGTCACCAGGGATGAAGATCAGCCAAAGGCCAGAGATGGCAATCACGATCATTGCCAGCGTGCTGACAAGCGGACCGGACCGCTCACCCGCAAAGACGCCGATCATGAGCAGGACGAGAGCACCGATCGCGAGGATGATTTCCGGCGCGGACAGGTACAGGCTCAGGGAGATTGTTTCAGCAGTCATGTCCTAAAGTCCCGTCATTTCATGGACAGCGCAACATTCTGCGCTGCCTGCACTGCGGCCGAATAGCTGTTGATCAGATGGTCTACGGAAGCTGCGGTCGCATCGAAGACCGGAGCCGGATAGACACCGAAGAAGATGGTGAGCGCAATCATCGGGTAAAGGATGATCTGTTCACGCGGTGAAAGGTCGAGCAGAGCCTTCAGCTTTTCCTTCTCCAGCGCGCCAAAGATCACCCGGCGATAGAGCCAGAGCGCATAGGCGGCCGAAAGGATGACGCCGGTGGCGGCAAAGAGCGCAACCCAGGTATTGGCGCGGAAGACGCCGATCAGCGTCAGGAATTCGCCGATGAAGCCCGACGTGCCCGGAAGGCCGACGTTTGCCATGGTGAAGACCATGAGGGCGACGGCATATTTCGGCATGTTGTTGACCAGGCCGCCGTAGGCCGCGATCTCACGGGTGTGGGTGCGGTCATAGACGACGCCGACGCAGAGGAAGAGTGCACCGGAGACGATGCCGTGCGACAGCATCTGGAAGATCGAACCCTGCAGGCCCTGCGCGTTGGCAGCGAAGATGCCCATCGTCACGTAGCCCATGTGAGCAACCGAGGAATAGGCGATCAGCTTCTTGATGTCGTCCTGCATCATCGCGACCAGCGAAGTGTAGATGATGGCGATGACGGAGAGCGCGAAGACCAGCGGCGCGAAATGATCTGATGCGACCGGGAACATGCCAATCGAGAACCGGATCAGGCCGTAGCCACCGAGCTTCAGGAGCACGCCTGCCAGGATGACGGAGCCGGCCGTCGGCGCCTGGACGTGTGCGTCGGGGAGCCAGGTGTGGACCGGCCACATCGGCATCTTCACCGCGAAGGAGGCGAAGAAGGCAAGCCACAGCCAGGTCTGCATCGCCGGCGGGAACTTGTAGTCCAGAAGCTGGGCGATATCGGTCGTGCCGGCCTGCCAGTACATGGCCATGATGGCGAGCAGCATCAGCACCGAGCCGAGCAGCGTGTAGAGGAAGAACTTGTAGCTCGCGTAGACGCGGTTCGCACCACCCCAGACGCCGATGATCAGGAACATCGGGATGAGGCCGCCTTCGAAGAAGACGTAGAAGAGAACGATATCAAGCGAGACGAAGACACCGACCATCATCACTTCGAGGATGAGGAAGGCGATCATGTATTCCTTCAATCGCTTCTCGATCGAGAGCCAGCTTGCGAGCACGCAGAAGGGCATCAGGAAGGTCGAGAGGATGATGAACAGCATGGAGATGCCGTCGACGCCGACATGGTAGCCGATGCCGGTGCCGAGCCAGCTATGCTGCTCGATCATCTGGAAGCCCGGATTGGCGTTATCGAAGCCGATCCAGATGAAGAGCGAGACGATGAAGGTGAAGACCGTGGTGATCAAGGAGATCCACAGCACGTTCTTGCGACCGTTCTCGGTTTCGCCGTTCATCAGCAACAGGAGCACCACGCCGACGAGCGGCAGGAAGGTGACCGTTGAAAGAATAGGCCAATCGGTCATCAGAAGGAACTCCCGAGCATCATCCAGGTAACGAGCGCCGCAATGCCGATCAGCATCGCGAAGGCATAGTGATAGAGGTAACCGGTCTGCAGGCGCACGACGCGATCAGTGACGTTGACCACGCGAGCAGCGACGCCGTTCGGACCGTAGGTATCGATGACACCGACGTCACCCTTCTTCCACAGGAAGTTGCCAAGCGCCTTGGCAGTGCGGACGAAGAGGAAGTCGTAGAGCTCGTCGAAGTACCATTTGTTGAGCAGGAACTGGTAAAGCACACGATGCTGCTCGGCGAGCTTGCGCGGCGTCGAGGGCGACTTGATGTACATGTACCAGGCGATCACGAAGCCGAGCAGCATGGCAATGAAGGGGCTGAGACCGACCCAGGCCGGGACGTGATGGAACTCTTCCACCAGTTCGTTCTCGGCGCCTGTGAAAAGCGCACCCTTCCAGAACTCGGCATACTCCTCGCCGTAGAAGCGGCCTTCGAAGAGGAAGCCGGCAACAACCGCGCCGATGGCGAGGATGTAGAGCGGCACCAGCATGACCTGCGGCGATTCGTGGACGTGATGCATGACTTCGTGGGAAGCACGCGGCTTGCCGAAGAAGGTCATGAAGATCAGACGCCAGGAATAGAAGCTCGTGAAGAGAGCAGCGATGACCAGCAGTGTGAAGGCAAAGCCAGCGACCGGCGAGTGCGACGCATAGGCGGCCTCGATGATGACGTCCTTCGAGAAGAAGCCGGCAAAGCCGATCGGGGTGAAGGGAATGCCGACACCGGTAATCGCCAGCGTGCCGATCATCATCATCCAGAACGTCACCTTGATGTGCGGACGCAGGCCACCCATGTAGCGCATGTCCTGCTCACCGTCGACGGCGTGGATAACCGAACCGGCGCAGAGGAAGAGCAGAGCCTTGAAGAAGGCATGCGTGAAGAGGTGGAAGATTGCCGCGCCATAGGCACCGACGCCGAGAGCGACGAACATGTAACCGAGCTGCGAGCAGGTCGAGTAAGCGATGACGCGCTTGATGTCGTTCTGCACGAGGCCGACGGTCGCCGCGAAGAATGCGGTGATCGCGCCGATGATCGTCACGACGACGAGCGCATCATGCGAGAGTTCGAAGATCGGCGACATGCGGGCGACGAGGAAGACGCCGGCGGTCACCATGGTTGCGGCATGGATGAGTGCGGAAACCGGCGTCGGGCCTTCCATGGCGTCCGGCAGCCAGGTGTGCAGCAGGAACTGCGCCGACTTACCCATCGCGCCCATGAAGAGCAGCAGGCAGGCGCCGGTCAGCGCATGAGCCTTGTCGAGATGCATGCCGAAGAGGTTCAGGATCACCTCGCCGGCTTCACCGCCGCCTTCAGCCGGAGCGAAGGTCGAAGCATTGGCGAAGATCGTGTCGAGGTTGATCGAGCCGAACAGCACAAAGACGGTGGCAATACCGAGCACGAAACCGAAGTCGCCGACGCGGTTGACGATGAAGGCCTTCATTGCAGCAGCCGATGCCGAAGGCTTCTTATACCAGAAGCCGATCAGCAGATACGAGGCCAGACCAACGCCTTCCCAGCCGAAGAACATCTGGGCGAGGTTGTCGGACGTCACCAGCATGAGCATGGCGAAGGTGAAGAGCGAGAGATAGGCGAAGAAACGCGGACGGTGCGGATCGGTATGCATGTAACCGATCGAGTAGATGTGCACGAGCGTCGAGACCGTGTTGACGACGATCAGCATGACCGAGGTCAGCGTGTCGACGCGGAGCGACCAGGAGACGTCGATGCCGCCGGATTGGATCCAGCGCAGAACCTCGACCTTGATCACGCCCTCGGGATGGCCGAGCGCAACCGTGAAGAAGACGACCCAGGACAGGATGGCGGCGATGATCATCAGGCCGCTGGTGACATATTCCGACGCCTTGGCGCCGATCGCACGGCCGAAGAGGCCAGCGATGATCGCGCCGATCAGGGGAAGGAAGACGATAGCCTTATAGAGGAACATGAGCCGCTCAGCCCTTCATCATATTGACGTCTTCGACCGCGATCGAACCGCGGTTACGGTAGAAGACAACGAGAATTGCAAGACCGATCGCCGCTTCAGCAGCAGCAACGGTCAGAATGAACAGTGCGAACACCTGGCCGACGATGTCGTTGAGGAACGACGAGAAGGCGACCATGTTGATGTTGACCGCCAGCAGGATCAATTCGACCGACATCAGGATGACGATGATGTTCTTCCGGTTCAGGAAGATGCCGAAGATGCCGATCGTGAAGAGGATGGCGCTGACCGTGAGATAATGGGAAAGTCCGATGACCATGTTCTTTGTTCCTTGACCTCTCGGCTCAGCTTACGCCCTGGCCCGGCTTGACCTTGATCACCTCGACGGCGGTGGCAGGCGTGCGGGCAACCTGGCGGGCGATATTCTGCCGCTTGATATTGGTGCGATGCTTCAGCGTCAGCACGATCGCGCCGATCATGGCGACCAGCAGGACCAGACCGGCGATCTCGAAGAAGTAGACGTAGTTCGTATAGAGCACGTTGCCGAGTGCCGCCGTATTGGTGCGTTCGGTCAGCGCCGGGATCGGCATGGCGACGGTCTTGGCAATCTCGGGCGAGATCGCGCTGCCGCCGACGACGACGATGAGTTCGGCTGCGAGGATGAGACCGATCAGCGCGCCGATCGGCGCATATTCGAGAACACCGGCGCGAAGCTCGGTGAAGTCGATGTCAAGCATCATCACCACGAAGAGGAAGAGAACCGCGACCGCGCCCACATAGACGACGAGCAGGATCATCGCCAGGAATTCTGCACCCAGCAGCAGGAAGAGACCGGCTGCATTGAAGAACACCAGGATCAGGAACAGAACCGAGTGAACCGGGTTCTTCGCCCAGATGACCATGAACGCCGACGCTATCGCGACAAAGGCGAAAAGATAGAAAAATAGAGCCTGCAGACCCATGTTGGTGCCTTTTTCATCTTCCCCCGGGCAGCCGGGAGTTTCCCTGCCCGATAGGACTTCGCACAGCATTCGCCGGCAAAGCCCCGGTGCACGTTGACCGCGGCGGGCGTTGAGCACCCTTCCCGCGGCATTTCAAATTTCAATCAACGATAGGGCGCGTCGATCGCCATATTGCGGGCGATTTCACGCTCCCACCGGTCGCCGTTTTCGAGAAGCCTCTGCTTGTCGAAGTAGAGCTCTTCGCGGGTCTCGGTGGCGAATTCGAAATTCGGGCCTTCGACGATCGCATCGACGGGGCAAGCCTCCTGGCAGAAGCCGCAATAGATGCACTTCACCATGTCGATGTCGTAGCGCACCGTACGGCGTGTGCCGTCATTGCGGCGCGGGCCGGCTTCGATGGTGATCGCCTGAGCGGGACAGATCGCTTCGCACAGCTTGCAGGCGATGCAGCGCTCTTCACCGTTCGGGTAACGGCGCAGAGCATGCTCGCCGCGGAAGCGCGGGCTGACCGGACCCTTTTCGAAGGGATAGTTGATCGTCGCCTTCTGCTTGAAGAAGTAGCGCATCGACAGGAAGAATGCGCCGACGAATTCCTTCAGGAAGAGCGAGTTGATGGAGGCGGACAGGCTTCCCATCTTATTCTCCAATTTTGCCGGAAACGAGGTTGGACATCAGCCTGCCCATCCCGTCAGTTTCAGCACGAATGCAACGATGATGACCATGGCGAGCGACAGCGGCAGGAAGACCTTCCAGCCGAGACGCATGAGCTGGTCGTAGCGGTAACGGGGCACGAAAGCCTTGACCATGGCGAACATGAAGAACACCAGGCACGCCTTCGCCATGAACCAGACGATGCCCGGCACCCAGTTGATGAGCCAGAAATCGACCGGCGGCAGCCAGCCCCCAAGGAAGAGGATGGTCGTCAGCGAGCACATCAGGACGACGGCCGCATATTCGCCGAGCATGAACATCATGTACGGAGCCGAGCCGTATTCGACCATGAAGCCGGCGACGAGTTCGGATTCTGCTTCCGGAAGGTCGAAGGGCGGGCGGTTCGTCTCGGCAAGTGCGGAGATGAAGAAGACGACGAACATCGGGAACAGCGCCAGCCAGTGCCAGTCGAGGAACGAGTTCGGCAGGCCGATCATGGTGCCGAGACCGGTGCGCTGGGCATTGACGATGTCCGTCAGGTTCAGCGAACCGACGCAGAGAAGCACCGTGACGATGACGAAGCCGATCGAGACTTCGTAGGACACCATCTGCGCTGCGGAGCGCAGCGCACCGAGGAACGGGTACTTCGAGTTCGAAGCCCAGCCACCCATGATGATGCCGTACACTTCGAGCGAAGAGATCGCAAAGATATAGAGGATCCCGACATTGATGTTGGCAATGACCCAGCCATCTGCGAGCGGCACGACCGCCCAGGTCGACAGCGCCAGAAGCACGGTCACGAGCGGGGCAAGAAGGAAGACCGCCTTGTTGGCGCCGGCCGGAATAACCGGTTCCTTGAAGACGAACTTCAAGAGGTCGGCGAAGGACTGGAACAGACCGAAAGGACCGACGACGTTCGGGCCGCGGCGCAGCTGGACCGCGGCCCAGATCTTGCGGTCGGCAAGAAGGACGTAAGCGATGAAGACCAGCAGGCAGACGAGCAGCAGCAGTGACTGACCGATCATGATGATCGCCGGCCAGACATAGGTCGAGAAGAAAGAATCCATGAGTTCCTGCCCTTACTCTGCCGCGACTTTGAAATTGTTGCGGGCCAACGCCGAGCACTCGGCCATGACAGCCGAGGCGCGCGCTATCGGGTTCGTCAAATAGAAGTCTTTGACCGGCGACGCAAACCCGGATTTGTTCATCTTACCGGCTTTTTTCGCCAGTGCGGCAATTTGGGCGCTATCGCCTTCAGCGATCTCGTCGATGGCCGCGAAATGCGGGAATGCCGCATAGAGCTTGCTGCGCAATTCGCCGAGAGAATCAAAGGGAAGCTTCTTGCCGAGCACGTCAGAAAGGGCTCGGATGATCGCCCAGTCTTCGCGCGCGTCGCCCGGTGCGAAACCGGCGCGGTTGCCCATCTGGGCGCGGCCTTCGGTGTTGACCCAGGTGCCGGACTTTTCCGTGTAGGCGGCGGCCGGCAGGATGACGTCGGCGCCATGCGCACCGTTGTCGCCATGCGAGCCGATATAGACGGTGAACTTCGCAGCCTTCGCCGAGACATCAAATTCGTCGGCGCCGAGCAGGAAGAGCACGTCCATGGTCTTCAGCATCTCGGCGGCGTTGACGCCCTTGGCACCCGGCACGAAGCCGAGGTCGAGGCCGCCGACGCGCGATGCTGCGGTGTGCAGCACGGCAAAGCCGTTCCAGCCTTCGACGATTGCGCCGACATTGACAGCGAGCTTGGCGGCGGTTGCGAGAACGCCAGCACCATCCGTGCGGGTCAGCGCACCCTGGCCGATGATGATCATCGGCTTGGAAGCCTTGGAGAGGACTTCGGCGAAGGCGTGGCCGCCGTCGAGAATGTCCTTCAGCGTGTCGGGGCCTGCGCCGAGATAATCATACTTGTAACGCATCTCGCCGCCCTCACCGATCACGCCGATCGGGAAACCGCCGCGACGGTAACGCTTGCGGATGCGGGCGTTGAGGATAGCCGCTTCGAAGCGCGGATTGGCGCCGATGATAAGCAGCGCGTCAGCCTGTTCAATGCCCGCGATGGTCGGGTTGAAAAGGTAGCTTGCGCGGCCGAGCGACGGATCAAGTGCCGCCCCATCCTGGCGACAGTCGAGGTTCTCGGAACCCAGCGACTTTACCAGTTCGGAGAGCGCATACATTTCTTCGACCGAGGCGAGATCGCCGGCAATCGCGCCGATCTTATCGCCGGAGGTTGTCGAAACGGCCGACTTGATGGCGCCGAAGGCTTCGCCCCAGCTCGCCGGCTGCAGGCGACCGTCCCTGCGGACGTAGGGCCGGTCGAGGCGCTGCGTCTTCAGGCCGTCCCATACATGACGGGTCTTGTCGGAGATCCACTCTTCATTCACCGCCTCATTGATTCGCGGCAGGATGCGCATGACTTCGCGGCCGCGAGTATCAACGCGGATCGCCGAGCCGACGGCGTCCATGACGTCGATCGATTCAGTCTTGTTCAGTTCCCACGGACGGGCCGTGAAGGCGAAGGGCTTGGAGGTCAGAGCGCCGACCGGGCAAAGATCAACGACGTTGCCCTGCAGCTCGGAGGTCATGGCCTGCTCGAGATAGGTGGTGATCTCGGCGTCCTCGCCGCGGCCGATGAGGCCAAGCTCGGAAATGCCGGCCACTTCCGTCGTGAAGCGGACGCAACGCGTGCAGTGAATGCAGCGGTTCATGACCGTCTTGACGAGCGGGCCAATGTACTTGTCTTCGACGGCGCGCTTGTCTTCCTGATAGCGCGAGGTGTCGATACCGAAGGCCATGGCCTGGTCCTGCAGGTCGCATTCGCCGCCCTGGTCACAGATCGGGCAATCCAGTGGATGATTGATCAGCAGGAATTCCATAACGCCTTCACGGGCCTTCTTGACCATCGGCGTGTTGGTGAAGACTTCAGGCAGTTCGCCGTTCGGGCCGCCGCGGATATCGCGCACGCCCATGGCGCAGGAAGCCTGCGGCTTCGGCGGACCGCCCTTGACCTCGACGAGGCACATGCGGCAATTGCCGGCAACCGACAGACGCTCATGGAAGCAGAAGCGCGGAACTTCAGCGCCGGCTTCTTCGCACGCCTGAATCAGCGTGTAATGATCCGGAACTTCGATCTCGTTGCCGTCAATCTTCAGTTTTGCCATCGTCACTCAGTCCTGTTTCCCATTCGCCGGATACCGGCAAACAAACCTATTTTTGCAACATCCATATTGCCAAGGCAGACATTTCGTCCGTCCTGGCGCTGGTATTGCCCAAATTCTCTTTTCGCCGGTTCCGAGACCCGAAACCCGCCATCGGCATTGCGACCCGAGGCCACTGCCCCGCCGATCGATATGCCATTCCGCCGGCCGTTGCCCAGGGCCGGAAACCTACTTCTTCCTGCGGCCCCGTGTCGCCAGCACCTTGGCCTGGCCGACCCAGTCGTCACGCAGGATTCGGCCGTCGACGCCGAGTTCGGCGTCCAGGCTCGCAACGTCCTGATCGTTCCATGCCGCGACATCGGCAAAGGTGCGGATGCCTCTCTTGTTCAGCACCTGCTCCAGTTTCGGGCCGATCCCGGCGATCAGTTTCAGATCGTCAGCCTTCCTGGACCTTGCGGCGGGCTTCGCCTTGGCAACCGTCGGCTTCGCCGATTCCGTTGCCGGGGCCTTGCTGGAAACCACCGTCAGCTTCGGCTTTGCAGCCTTGCGAACCGGTGCAGCCGTTTCTGCCGGGCGAATATTTTCCGGACGGATATCCATCTCGGGTGTTTCTTCGTCCGGCGGCGTTTCATCGAGCGCTGTGGCCGCCAGGTTCGCCGTTTCAAGCGCGCCCTTCAGCGCACCGAAGAAAACGCCGGCCATCTGCGTGGAAATGCCGAAGCCGATCGCCGTGGCAGCGGCAAATGCGGCAGCCGGATGCGCCATCAACGGATGAACGGGGAAAGCACGCGCATTCTCCAGCATGCCGGCAGCAAGACGGCCGAAGTCAGCCGCAAAATCGGCTGCCCCTTCATTCATCTTGCCGTCGGATGCCTCTGATGTCATGCGCTTACTCAGCCGCCTCCAGAACCGCACCGTGATCGAGAGCATTGGCCGTATACTGGTCGATGCGGGCTTCGATTTCCGGACGGAAGTTACGGATCAGACCCTGCACCGGCCATGCGGCGGCGTCGCCGAGCGCGCAGATGGTGTGGCCTTCGATCTGCTTGGTGACCTGGAACAGCATGTCGATCTCGCGCTTCTGGGCGTTGCCACGCGCCATGCGCTCCATCACGCGCCACATCCAGCCGGTGCCTTCGCGGCACGGCGTGCACTGGCCGCAGCTCTCATGCTTGAAGAAGGCCGAGATACGGGCGATCGCCTTGATGACGTCGGTGGACTTGTCCATGACGATCGAGGCGGCCGTACCGAAGGAGGAACCGACGGCGCGCAGGCCGTCGAAGTCCATCGGGCAGTCGATAATGTCCTTGGCCGGAACGATCGGGCACGATGCGCCGCCCGGGATGACGGCAAGCAGGTTGTCCCAGCCGCCGCGGATGCCGCCGGCATGCTTGTCGACCAGTTCGCGGAAGGTGATGCCCATGCTCTCTTCGACGGTGCACGGCTTGTTGACGTGACCGGAGAGCATGAAGAGCTTGGTGCCGACATTGTTGGGACGGCCGATCGCCGAGAACCAGCCGGCACCACGGCGCAGGATGGTCGGGGCGACGGCGATCGATTCGACGTTGTTGACCGTCGTCGGGCAGCCGTAGAGACCCATGTTTGCCGGGAATGGTGGCTTGAGACGCGGCTGGCCCTTCTTGCCTTCAAGGCTTTCGAGCAGCGCGGTTTCCTCACCGCAGATATAAGCACCAGCGCCATGATGGACGTAGATGTCCATGTCCCAGCCGAGCTTGTTGTTCTTGCCGAGAAGGCCGGCATCGTAGCATTCGTCTATTGCCGCCTGCAGGGCTTCGCGCTCGCGGATATATTCGCCGCGAACATAGATATAGGCGGCATTGGCGCCCATGGCGAAGCTCGCGACCACACAGCCTTCGATCAGCGTATGCGGATCGTTACGCATGATATCGCGGTCCTTGCAGGTGCCGGGCTCCGATTCGTCGGCATTGACGACGAGGTAGTGCGGACGGCCATCGCTCTGCTTCGGCATGAAGGACCACTTGAGGCCGGTCGGGAAGCCTGCGCCACCGCGGCCGCGAAGGCCGGAAGCCTTCATCTCGTCGATGATCCAGTCGCGGCCCTTTTCGAGGATCTGCTTTGTACCATCCCAGTGGCCGCGGCTCATCGCGCCTTTCAGGGATTTGTCCTTGAGGCCGTAGATGTTGGTAAAGATGCGGTCTTTATCTTCTAACATGTCTCACACCTCTTACCGCGGCTTCTTGCCGAAGACCTTGATATATTCCGCTTCACCGCCCTTGGCGAGCGCCTTGGCCTGCTTGACCCAGTCGTCACGCTCGATGCGGCCGCGGAAATTCAGGAAACCATCGACCCATTCACGTTCGGCTTTCTTCCAGCCCGCGATCTGCGCGAAGGTGAAGATGCCGATTTCATGCAATGTCGCCTCGATCTTCGGACCGACGCCCGAGATCATCTTGAGATCGTCCGGCGCTGCCGGCTTTTCTATGCCCGCCGGACGATTCTTGTCGGTCAGCGAAGGCTTTACAACAGCTTCAGCAGCAGGTTTCGGCGCCGGCTCGGAAGCGGCTGTGCCGGAAAGCGGCTGAACTTCGGCAGCCTTGGCATTCTTGGCGGATGCCTTCGGTGCGGTTGCCGGCGTCTTCAGCGCCGCATTGGTCTCGGCATCGGTGCTCTTCGGACGCGCAGCCTCGGAGGGCGGAACGGTGGCGCCGTCTGCCGGTGCGGTCGTTGCGGCCTTGTCAACCCAGGTGCGAGTGACGGTAACATCACCCAGCAGGGTCGTCGGGCCACCTTCGGGCGAGGAGAGGTGGCGGTCGATCTGCGGGCCAACCTTGACGCTCGCGCCATTGCCGGCGGCGAACGTATCAATGATCTCTTCGAGGCGCTCGGGCGTCAGATCCTCATAGGTATCCTTGCCGATCATCACCATCGGTGCGTTGACGCAGGCCCCGAGACATTCGACCTCTTCCCACGAGAGCGTGCCTTCAGCATTGCGCTCGAACGGGTGCTGGTGGATCTTGCTGCGGCAGACGCCCATCAGCTTTTCCGAGCCGCGCAGCATGCAGGGCGTCGTGCCGCAGACCTGCACGTGAGCGCGCGTGCCGACCGGATGAAGCTGGAACTGGGTGTAGAAGGTCGCGACTTCGAGAACACGGATATAGGCCATGTCCAGCATGTCGGCGATCTTTTCGATCGCCGGGCGGGTGACCCAACCATCCTGTTCCTGCGCCCGCATCAACAGCGGAATGACCGCGGACTGCTGACGGCCTGCGGGATATTTCTGAATCGTCTTTTCCGCCCAGACCGCATTTTCATCGCTGAAAGCGAATGCGGACGGCTGGAATTGATCTTCGGCTAATCGACGAACGGACATTCTTCCTCACGCCTTGTCAGTTTAGCGTTCCACACCGCGAAGCAGTCAAAGACTGCATTTCACAGGCGTAGGCCGACTGGTCTTTTTGCATAAATACCACGAACTTGCCGCCGTTCGGCACGGCGGCCTTGATTTGATAGCCCTTGGACAAAAGCTCGCCCATGGACGACTGCTCTGCCGGCGACTGCGCCTCCTCGTGGCCCAGCGGTGTGCCGAGCTTTCCGGCATCCTGCGCAAAGGCAGCGGAGGCCGAAAGAAGAAATGCTGCTGCGAGCGGCAGAGCCTGCATTAGCGGTCTACCTCACCGAACACGATGTCGAGCGAGCCGAGAACAGCCGCTACGTCGGCAAGCTGGTGGCCACGGCACATGAAGTCCATCGCCTGCAGATGCGCATAACCCGGGGCGCGGATCTTGCAGCGATAGGGCTTGTTGGTGCCGTCGGAGACGAGATAGACGCCGAATTCGCCCTTCGGCGCTTCGACGGCAGCGTAAACCTCGCCGGCCGGCACGTGATAGCCTTCGGTATAGAGCTTGAAGTGGTGGATGAGCGCTTCCATCGAACGCTTCATCTCGCCGCGCTTCGGCGGAACGACCTTGCCGTCGATCGAGGAGAAGGGTCCCGCCTTGGCATCACCGAGCAGGCGATTGACGCACTGCTTCATGATCTTCACCGATTCGCGCATCTCGATCATGCGGATCAGGTAACGATCGTAGTTGTCGCCGTTCTTGCCGACCGGGATATCGAATTCGAGATCCGAATAGCATTCGTAGGGCTGCGCACGACGCAGATCCCAGGCAGCGCCCGAACCGCGCACCATGACGCCCGAGAAGCCCCAGGCCCAGCAATCTTCCAGCGAGACGACGCCGATATCGACGTTACGCTGCTTGAAGATGCGGTTGCCGGTGAGAAGATCGTCGATATCGTAGAGCTTGCCCGGGAACTCGTCGCACCACTTGCCGATATCCTGCACGAGCTGTTCCGGCAGGTCCTGGTGAACGCCGCCCGGACGGAAATAAGCGGCATGCATGCGGGAGCCGCTGGCGCGCTCATAGAACACCATCAGCTTTTCGCGCTCTTCGAAACCCCAGAGCGGCGGCGTCAGCGCACCGACGTCCATGGCCTGAGTCGTAACGTTCAGGAGATGCGACAAGATACGGCCGATTTCCGAGTAGAGGACGCGGATGAGCTGGCCGCGAATCGGGATCTCGATGCCGAGCAGCCTTTCGACCGCCAGTGCATAGGCATGTTCCTGGTTCATCGGCGCCACGTAATCGAGGCGATCGAAGTAGGGAACGGCCTGCAGGTAGGTCTTGGTTTCGATCAGCTTTTCGGTGCCGCGATGGAGAAGACCGATATGCGGGTCGACGCGCTCCACAATTTCGCCGTCAAGCTCCAGGACAAGACGAAGCACGCCGTGCGCCGCCGGATGCTGCGGTCCGAAATTGATGTTGAAGTTGCGGACATTATGTTCTGTCATGGCGATCAGGCTCGCGTTCTCAGATAGTTGGTGAATGGCGGGAACAGGCCCACCAGCCGCCTTGAATTATTGCTTCGCTTTTTCATCGCCGGGCAGCACGTATTCGGTGCCTTCCCAGGGCGACAGAAAGTCAAAGTTTCGGAACTCCTGCTTCAGTTCCACCGGCTCGTAAACGACGCGCTTTGCCGCATCGTCGTAGCGAACTTCGACGAAACCTGTCGTCGGGAAGTCCTTGCGCAGCGGATGGCCTTCGAAACCGTAATCGGTCAGGATACGACGCAGGTCCGGATGGCCGGTGAAGAGCACGCCGTACATGTCCCAGGTCTCGCGCTCGAACCAGTCGGCGCCCGGATAGACGGCGCAGGCGGACGGAACCGGCGTATCTTCGTCTGTTGCCACCTTCACGCGGATGCGCAGGTTCTTCTTCGGCGACAGAATATGATAGACGACATCGAAGCGCAGTTCGCGCTGCGGCCAGTCCACACCGCAGATGTCCGTCAGGTTGACGAAGCCGCACTTGCCATCGTCGCGCAGGAAGGTCAGCAGCGGAATCAGATTGTCGCCGGTCGTCGTCAGCGTCAGCTCACCATACTTGAGCTGCGAGGCGGCAATCAGGTTGCCGCGCGCTTCCGAAAGGTACGACGAAAGCTCAGTGAGGGCTTCGCTCATAATGTCCTGTCCTTGCCCTTAGCGTTCGATCGTGCCGGTGCGGCGGATCTTCTTCTGCAGCAGAAGCACGCCGTAAAGCAGCGCTTCGGCTGTGGGGGGACAGCCCGGCACATAGATGTCGATCGGCACGACGCGGTCGCAACCACGAACAACCGAATAGGAATAGTGATAGTAGCCGCCGCCGTTGGCGCAGGAGCCCATCGAGATGACGTAACGCGGCTCAGGCATCTGGTCATAGACCTTGCGAAGCGCAGGCGCCATCTTGTTGGTCAGCGTGCCGGCAACGATCATGACGTCCGACTGGCGCGGCGAAGCACGCGGTGCAAAGCCGAAGCGCTCGACGTCGTAACGCGGCATGGAGAGCTGCATCATCTCGACCGCGCAGCAGGCGAGACCGAAGGTCATCCACATCAGCGAGCCGGTACGAGCCCAGTTGATCAGCTCGTCGGTCGACGTGACGAGGAAACCCTTGTCGGCGAGCTCATTGTTGATCTCGCCAAAAAACGCGTCGTTGCTGCCGATCGGCTTGCCGGTCGAGGGATCGATGATCCCCTTCGGCTGCGGCGCTACGAGCGTCTGATTGCCAGCGGGGGCTACTCCCATTCCAGGGCTCCCTTCTTCCATTCATAGATAAAGCCAATGGTCAGCACGAAGAGGAAGACCATCATGGACCAGAAGCCGAACCAGCCGATGGCACCGAAGGAAACGGCCCACGGGAAGAGGAAGGCGACTTCGAGATCGAAGATGATGAAGAGAATCGACACGAGGTAGAAGCGGATGTCGAACTTCATGCGAGCGTCATCGAATGCGTTGAAGCCGCATTCGTAGGCCGAAAGCTTTTCCGAATCGGGCGCCTTGAATGCAACGGCAAACGGCGCAATGAGCAGCGCCAGGCCGATAACGAGCGCGATACCGATGAAAATAGCGATCGGAATATAGGAACTGAGCAGTTCAGTCATCATGTTCATCCCTGCTTGCGGGCGGCGCCGGGCGGCGCAACTGGGCAAATGCCCGGCAAGCGAACGTGCGTTGCAACAAGCCGTGGTTAGCGCAGCCGGAGCCCCGGCGCAAGACTTTTACAGAAGCTATTCGAACAGCGTGAGACGGACATTATCAAGCAGATGCAACGATGTCGCGACAAATCCGCAAATGTCGCGGAAGGCCGCATGGCTGACCCTCGGAAACTGCATGGCTTTTTGAAGATAAATGGCGCGAGTGACGGGGCTCGAACCCGCGACCTCCGGCGTGACAGGCCGGCACTCTAACCGACTGAGCTACACCCGCGCATTGGACCTTTCGGACCGTGAGGATATCACGAACCGGACAGACAGCGTCAATTTGACGCCTGCTTGAAATGGCGCGAGTGACGGGGCTCGAACCCGCGACCTCCGGCGTGACAGGCCGGCACTCTAACCGACTGAGCTACACCCGCATTCTTTCAAGCAATCCGGTGCCTGAGCACCCTCTCCGAACGGGCTGGCCGTTGGGATGAGCGGCTAACTAAGGGGTTCGCCTTTTAGTGTCAAGCAGGTTTGGAGACAAAACCATGACAGTGCTGAAATTGTTTCGGAACCGCTTCGCCAATCTCCCGCAGAACCGGCAAATTCGCGTTCGTGACGCGGGCGCTCCCTGCCCCGCCTGCAGGCCATTGCATCGCCTTCGCGACCACTTACGCCTGTCGAGGAACTTTTCCACAGGCTGAGAAGCCTAGGCGTGTCGTGAGCTGTTGCCGGTCACAGGCGACGGCACCCGCCCAGTCTCCGAATCATGCTGCACGGCCACCACTACCCTCAGGCCTTGCCAGCATACTGCTCGTCACTGACCTGCTCCAGCCAGTCTGCCACGCTGCCGTTCAACGCTTCCTGGATGGCAATATGGCTCATGCCAGTCTCCGCACTGGCCCCCATGCCAGTGCTTCTCGCCCGGCGCGAACCAGACCACATCGCCGGCACGGATTTCCCTGATGTCTCCACCCCAGGTCTGCGCAAGCCCCCTGCCTGACGTAACGATCAGCGTCTGCCCTAAGGGATGCGTGTGCCAGGTCGTGCGCGCGCCGGGTTCGAAGGTCACGTGCGTTGCCTGCACGCGGGCGGGATCCGGCGCACCGACAAGCGGATCCAGCCGTACGGAACCGGTAAAATAGTCGGCCCGGCCTTTGGTGGAGGGGCGTGCGCCCGCGGTCTTGATATCCATGTTCTTTCCGTTCTTCCGTCGTGCGCAGTTGAAGCCGTCTTGGGCAAGGGTATTTCATCGCAGCAGGCGATCCAAGCGGTATCGGCGATTGCCGCTCTATCCGGCAGCTGCTACTGCGAGGGCCTTTCATCACGAACGGAGGATTTTTCATGAAACATCATGCTTTCGGCCGCCTGCCCTTCACCGTTACCGATGTCGGCTTCGGCGCCTGGCAGATCGGCGGTTCCTGGGGTGATGTCAGCGAAGCGGACGGCCGCGCTGCGCTGAATGCCGCACTCGATGCCGGCATGACATTCATCGATACCGCTGACGTCTACGGTGATGGCCGCTCCGAGAAGATCATCGCCGACGTGCTGAAGGCGCGTGGCGGCGAGCGCCCGATGGTTGCGACCAAGGCCGGCCGCCGTCTCAACCCGCATGTCGCTGAGGGCTACACCAAGGCCAATCTTGAAGGCTTCATCGACCGCAGCCTGAAGAATCTGCAGGTGGACAGCCTCGACCTCGTGCAGCTCCACTGCCCTCCGACGGAAGTGCTCTATCGCTCCGAGGTTTTCGCGGCCCTCGACGACCTGCAGAAGGCAGGCAAGATCAAGGGCTATGGCGTCAGCGTCGAAAAGGTCGAGGAAGCCTTGAAGGCGATCGAATATCCTGGCGTCGTCAGCATCCAGATCATCTACAATATCTTCCGCCAGCGTCCCGACCACCTGTTCTTCGGTGAGGCCCGCCGCAAGAACGTGGCGATCATCGCCCGTGTGCCGCTCGCAAGCGGCCTGCTCTCCGGCAAGATCACCCGCGACACCAAATTCGCCAGCGACGATCACCGCAACTTCAACCGCAACGGCGAGGCCTTCGATGTCGGCGAAACCTTTGCGGGCGTGCCCTTCGAGGTCGGCCTGCAGGCGGTCGATGAAGTGCGCAAGCTCGTTCCAGCAGGCGCCAGCATGGCAGCCTTTGCGCTGCGCTGGATCCTGATGGCAGAAGCTGTCACCGTCGTCATTCCCGGCGCGCGCAATGCCGAGCAGGCCAAGGCGAACGCTGCCGCCGCCGATCTGGCGCCGCTGTCGGCTGATGTCATGACGGCGACCCGGGAGATTTACGGGCGGCTGATCGCTCCGCATGTGCATCAGCGCTGGTAGGCCCTTCAGACCATCAATCCCGGCCAGCAACTTGCAGGCCGGGATTGAGACATGATCCCCAGCAGGACCGCATCAGACGGTCACGACGATCTTGCCGAACTGCTCATTCGTTTCCAGGAACCGATGCGCTTCGGCGATCTGCTCGAAGGGGAACGTCTTTGCTATGAGAGGCTTCAGCGCGCCGGACGCGAGCCCATCGAAAATAAAGGTCTTTGCGGCCTGAAGTCGTATCGGATCGCGAATGATCTCATGGACGAGATAGCCGCGCAGCAGCAGGCATTTGCCGAGCACGGCAGGCAACGGAAACGGTGTTGGCTGCGGGCTTAATCCACCATATTCGATAAGAATGCCGCCCGAGGACATCGCCGCCGTCAACGGCTCGAAGATAGGTCCGGCCACGGCGTCGAGGACGACCCGAACACCTCCTTCTCCGGCGATCTCCCTTAGCCGCGCTTGCAAGTCCTCCTCCTGCGAGGCGATCACATGCGCGGCACCGGCCTCCTGCAATGCCCGACGCTTTGAAGAGGTTCTCGTAATCGCAATCGGCGTGGCGCCGATCACGTTGGCGATCTGGATTGCGGCAAGACCTACGCTGCTCGATGCAGCGGTAATAGCGACGAACTCCCCCCTTGATAGTCGGGCGATATCGATCAGGGCGCCGTAAGCAGTCAGATACGGCATCCAGAGAGCAGCAGCCTCCTCCCAGGAAAGTGTCGGCGGGTGCCTGACAACAGATGCGGCGGGAAATGTGACCAGTTCTCCATAAGCCGGCGAGCGGACCATCGAGATCGGCGGGATGACGCTGACAGCGTCGCCGGGCGCAAAGCCATCCACGCCCTCCCCTACCGCCTCGATGATGCCTGCCGCCTCGAGGCCAAGGCCCGACGGCAGCGGCGCGGTTTCGATATAGGTACCGGATCTCAGCAGAGCCTCAGCCCGATTGATCCCAAGAGCCTTGACGCGGATCTGAACCTGTCCCGGTCCAGGGGCTGGAATATCCATATCCTCAATGCGGAGAACATCAGGACCGCCAAATTCATGAAAGCGGATTATGCGTGCCATTTCCCATCAACTCCAAAACAATCGGACTGAATGATCTATGCCAATTGGATTGGTGGAGATAAATTGGGCTCCAAGAAAGACAGAAGAAACTGTGAGTTTGCAATATGGATCGCCTTACCAGCATGGCCGTCTTCGTAAAGGCCGTTGATCTGGGCTCGTTTGCGGCAGCGGCAGCAGCACTCGGCCTCTCCGGTCCGATGGTCGGCAAGCATATCCGCTTTCTTGAGGAGCGATTGGGAGTCAGCCTTATCACCCGGACAACGCGCCGCCAGAGCCTTACGGATTTTGGACGCGCCTATTACGAGCGCTGCCGCGTGATCCTCGCCGAGACCGAAGCCGCGGACGCGCTCGCGTTCGACCATCTTTCCGAACCGTGCGGAAAGCTGCGCGTCACCATGCCCGCGCATTTCGGCCGGCACTGCGTGCTTCCGGTTCTGCTCGATCTTGCAAGGCGGTATCCGAGCCTCGAACTCGATCTATCGCTCAGCGACCCCATTACCGATCTCGCCGATGACGGCTACGATCTCGCGATCCGTACCGGGGAACTCGCTGACAGGTCAGGGATTATCGCGCGGCGGGTCGCGCGCCAGCGCATGGTGGTCTGCGCCTCGGCAAGCTATCTCGACGCTCATGGCAGACCGGAGACTGTCGAAGATATCGGCAAGCACGATGCAATCATCTACGCGCGCTCCGCGCGCTTCAGCCCATGGCTCTTCCCGGATGGAGACCAGGCTCCAATAGAAGTTCGGCCGAGCGGCCGATTGCGGCTCGATGATCTCGATGCAATTGCAGATGCGGCGACAGCCGGCATGGGGCTTGCCTGGCTACCCTACTGGCTCATCCGCGAGCGCGTGCAGGCCGGGACGCTCGAAGTGCTGCTGCCAGGTCAGCCGGAATTTCTCTACGACTGCCATGCGCTGTGGCTGCAGACGCCGCACCTGCCGCTCAGGATCCGTCTTGCGGTCGACGCATTGGCCGCCGCACTGCCCAAATTCATGGCCTAACCCAGTCACGCCGTCAGCATTGTCGGGCCAAGGAAAAAGGCCGGGCAAAGCCCGGCCTCTCCATTTCGCGGAATGTGAACTCAGTTCGTTGCGGACAGGTTGACCGGGAAGAACAGGGTTTCGCCCGAAGAATCGCTGACACCGTCATTGTCGGTCACTGCAAAGGCCTTGCCCGACGCGTCGAAGGCGAAACCTTCCAGCTTGTCGAGAACGTAGCCGTTGGTGGCCGACTTCAGGTCGCCGATGAAGTCATGGGCTTCCGTCTTCTTGACGACAGGCAGTTCGCCGCCGAGCTTGCCCGGCTTCAGGTCGGAGATTGCGACCTTGTAGAGCTTCTTCAGCTTGGCCGCGTCACCGACGAGATTGTCACGCTCGATAATGTAGACGCTGTCTCCCTGAGCCGTGATTTCGGAAAGACCGACCCAGCCACTCTCGCTCTTGTCGAGCGGGTAGCGTACGCCGCCCCATTCCTTCTTCTTCGGGTTATAGGAAACGAGCTTCACAAAACCCTTCTCGTCATCGTTCCATTCGCGCTGAACGGCCATCCACAGCGTTGCGTCATCGCCGGTGCCGATGATCGTGACACCTTCGAAGCCATAGCGGATTTCGTTGGCGAGCAGTTCCTTCGGAAGGGCGATCTCGGCTTTGATGTCGCCCTTGGCGGTGACGTTATAGAGCGCGTGCGGCACCAGGCGCTCGGTATAACCTTCCGAAGCGAGCCAGAAAGAACCATCGGCGCCAACGGCGATGCCTTCGATGTCGAGTTTCTGGGCCGGAGCGCCGTCACGCTTGACGATGAGGGCATCGGTGATGACGGCCGGCTTCTTGGTGGCGTCGATCGTGTAAATCGTCGGCTGCGAACCGAGGACGCTGTCGCTGACGGCGTAGAGCATGCCCGGCTTGCCCGGAACGGCGGCGAGGCCCGAAAGCGCTGCAAAACCGATCGGATTGCCGTCCTTCTCTGCGGAGACGATATGCGGATAGGCCTTCTCGCCTTCGCCGCGCTCGTAGATCATGACGTGCGAACGCGCACCGCCGTCCTTGCCGAGGTCAAGCTCGTTGGCAGTGGCGAACAGGTTACGCTGGGGAATGGCGATTGCGCCTTCCGGAGAAATGCCCGACGGCAGGATCTGCAGCAGTTCCGGATCGGCACCCGTGTCCTTGTAGACACCGACGACGGAAGCGCGTTCGGCAAGAAGGAAGAACAGGTTGTCATCACCGAACTTGGCCGCTTCGAGACCTTCCGGCTCGACGCCCTTCGACGAAGAGCGGCTTTCCGGATAGTGGCCGAGAGCGGCAACGGCGCGTTCGAAAGAGGCGCCGGATTCGAAGAGAACCTTGCCGGTCTTGTCGAAGATGGTGAAGCCGCGCGAGCCGCCTTCGTAGTCGCCTTCATTGGCAACGACGATGCGGTTGTCGTCCAGCCACTTGACCGCGTCGGGCTCACGCGGGACGCCCTTCTTCTCGCCGGTGAACTTCAGGGCGCCGTCGCGCTTGGTGTCGATGCCGGTGAGGTCGACGCTGCCGGCGGTGAAATGCGTCTTCACCGTGCCGGTCGTGCCGTCGAGAATAATGATCTCGTTATTTTCCTGCAGCGTAAGCGCAATTTCGTTCTGGCTGTTGAAGGAAACGAATTCTGGTTCCGGATCTTCAGGAGCGACACCAGCGAGGCCGGTGAGCGCAACGTGCTTGATCGTGCCGCAATCAACGGTGCCGTCGGTCTTGACCTGGAAGACAACGAGGTCGCCTGCCGGCATCTGCGGGATCTTGCCGTCGTTGACCTCTTCATCGCGTTCGTTTTCGATCGCGATTGTCCCGAGCGTCCTGTCCTTGTTGAGAGCGATCGAATCGGGCTGGCCGCCGAGGTCACAGGTCGCGTCGATCTTCTTCGAAGCGATATCGACAATTGCCAGACGGCCCGACGGCTTCTGCTTGCTTTCGCCGGTGTTGACGGCGACGAGCGCCTTGCCGGCTGCTGTCGTAACCGAGGTCGGCTCACCGTCCATCATCAGCGCGCCACCGGCCTTGGGTGCCTTGGCATCGGTGATGTCGATGAAGCCGATCGCGCCGAGCGGGCTGTCGCTGTAGATCAGCGTGTTGCCATCCTGCGAAGCGGTGATGATTTCGGCCGAGGTGGCCGAAAGCTTGTCCTTGTCGGCCGGCAGATTTGTTGCGACCGGGAAAGAGGCGATGCGGTTGAAAACCGGTTCCGCTGCTGCCGGGACCGCAACGGATGCAAGAAGCACGGCAACGAGCGCTGCCTTGCGCGAAGACGATGTCATTGAAAATCCCCCAATGCCGAAAAAATCGAACAGAGGGTTTTTGCGGGACTGCCATGACAGAGACATGACAGGCTGCGACATTTTGTACAGTTTGCGTCAGGCTGCCTGCCGCTCGCGACGCATCTCGCTGCGCATGATGAAGAGCGAGGCGGCGAGAATGAGCGCGGCGCCCAGCCACAGATAACCAGCCGGCGCATAGCCGAAGAAAAGCCAGCCGGCGAGTACGTTCAGCGGCAGTTTCAGGTCATCGAAGGGCTGCACATAGGCGGCATCTGCGCTGGCGTAGGCGAGCGTCAGCAGATATTGCGCCACGACTGTCAGAAGGCCGGCCAGGAGGAAGAGCGCAAGCATTGCGCCTGTCGGCACGGCGAGGCCCGACGCAAGTGCCAGGCTGCCATTGATCGGCGTGAGCAACACCAGCAGCCAGACGGTGATCGTCTCCGGTTTCTCGATGCCCGTAAGGCTCTTTGTGATGAGCGACGAAGCACCCCATAGAAGCGCCGAGAGGACAGGCAGGAGGGCGGCCCAGGTGAAGCTGTCCGACCATGGCTGGAGGATGATCATCGCGCCGACAAAGCCGACACCCGTTGCCATCCAGCGAGCAGGCCCGACGCGCTCACCGAGGAACAGGCGCGCGCCGAGAATGATGAAGAAGGGCGAGGTCATCACAAGCGCGATCGCCTGCCAGATCGGCACCGAGGCGAGACCGGAGACCCAGGCTTCGACGCCAAGCGCGGCAAAGGCAACGCGCACGATATGCCGCCAGGGATAGTTGGTGCGCATCGCCGATAGGCCGGCCTTGCGCAGGAAGGGCAAGGAAAAGAGAAAGGCGAAGCCATATTGCCAGAAGGCTGCAGAAGCCGCCGGAAAGGCAAGCGTCATGGTCAGCCATTGAGTGACGACATTGAGAAGCGAGAAGGCAACGCCTCCGGCCACCATGAAAGCAGCGCCGGCGAAGGCGCGGGAATGCGAGACGGCTAGGGAATTCTGATTCATGTCTTCCATCCAGTACAGGGACCAAACATAAATCAGGACGCATGAGGCGACGGCACGCAGACGCGGCAGTCTCCTGCCCCGCACGGCCACGCTCATTCTCTTTCATCCGGACTTTAACCGTCGGCTCCGGAATCACACCGGATCTGCTGACCCTTCCTTGACCGAAGCTTCGAAAGGCGCTCGCGGGCTCGGGCCGAAACCCTTACCGCCGGTGGGGACTTTCACCCCGCCCTGAGAACACAGGTGTCGTAAGACAAAGCGCGGCGTGCGGCAAGCGCCGAAAACAAAAAGGGGTCCGGCAATGCCGAACCCCTCAAAATCCTGCGCGGCCGTTCTCGTTTACGGCCGGCGGACTATCTCGTATCAGCCGTTGACGGCGTCCTTCAGGCCCTTGCCGGGCGTGAACTTCGGCACGTTGCGTGCCGGGATGTCGACTTCGGCGCCGGTCGAAGGGTTACGGCCCTTCGTGGCAGCGCGATGGGAAACGGTGAAGCTGCCGAAGCCAGCGAGGCGAAC
The DNA here is from genome assembly GCA_039725955.1 of Sinorhizobium sp. B11. Taxonomy (NCBI): domain Bacteria; kingdom Pseudomonadati; phylum Pseudomonadota; class Alphaproteobacteria; order Hyphomicrobiales; family Rhizobiaceae; genus Sinorhizobium; species Sinorhizobium sp. B11. The sequence continues at coordinate 1,402,251 of CP091034.1, read as the reverse complement.
GTCGCCCTTGCTCTTCAGTTCAGCCTGTACAACGTCGAAAACTGCGTCGACGGCAGATGCTGCATCAGACTTCGTCAGTCCAGCCTTTTCGGCTACTGCGGACACGAGTTCATTCTTGTTCATGTTTCCACCCCTTTCTAAATGGTTTGAAACAACTCAATCTGTAAGCTAGGCGCAGAAATCGCTTTCATCAGGCCCGCCGAGAACCCAAAAACCCTGCAAATCAAGGAAAAGCAAGCGTCTACATGACGTTTTCACAAAAAAGGCCGACGTTTCCGCCGGCCTTTTTCACGATTTGCAACAATTGGGCTTTAATGTGGCCGCCAAAGCTCAATGAGCGATGGCTGCACCTGCATCATCGAGCCCTTCGACAGTCGCGATGACGGGCGTTTCAACCGTGCCATCCCATTCGATCGGCTCGGGACGACGGACCAGCGCGTGCTTGATCACCTCGCCCATACGGGAGACCGGAATGATCTCCATGCTGTTCTTCACGTTGTCAGGAATTTCGGCCAAGTCCTTGGCGTTCTCTTCCGGAATCAGCACTTTCTTGATGCCGCCGCGCAGAGCCGCAAGCAGCTTTTCCTTCAGGCCACCGATCGGCAGGACGCGGCCGCGCAGGGTGATCTCACCCGTCATTGCCACATCCTTGTTGACCGGAATGCCGGTCATGATCGAGACGATAGCGGTTGCCATCGCGACGCCGGCAGACGGACCATCCTTCGGTGTTGCACCTTCCGGCACGTGCACGTGGATGTCGCTCTTGTCGAAGCGCGGTGGTTCGATGCCGAAATCGACGGCGCGCGAGCGGACATAAGAAGCCGCTGCCGAAATCGATTCCTTCATGACTTCCTTCAGGTTGCCGGTGACGGTCATGCGGCCCTTACCGGGCATCATGACGCCTTCGATCGTCAGCAACTCACCGCCGACTTCCGTCCAGGCAAGCCCCGTGACGACACCGACCTGATCTTCGCGTTCAGCTTCGCCGTGGCGGAAGCGCGGAACGCCGAGATAATCGTCGATGTTCGCTGCCGTGACGTGAACCGACTTCGTCTTGCCCTTGATGATCTCGGTGACCGCCTTGCGGGCGAGCTTCATCAATTCGCGTTCGAAGTTACGCACGCCGGCTTCGCGGGTGTACTGCTGGCTGATCGCCATCAGGGCATCGTCGCTGACCGAGAATTCGTTCGGCTGCAGCGCATGTTCCTTGATGGCCTTCGGCAGCAGGTGCCGCTTGGCGATCTCGCGCTTTTCGTCTTCGGTATAGCCGGCGATACGGATGATCTCCATGCGGTCCATCAGCGGAGCCGGGATGTTCAGCGTATTCGCCGTCGTGATGAACATCACGTCCGACAGGTCGTATTCGACTTCCAGGTAGTGATCCATGAAGGTCGAGTTCTGCGCCGGGTCGAGCACTTCCAGCAGAGCCGAAGACGGATCACCGCGATAGTCCTGGCCGAGCTTGTCGATTTCGTCGAGCAGGAACAGCGGGTTGGACTTCTTCGCCTTCTTCATCGACTGGATGACCTTGCCGGGCATCGAGCCGATATAGGTGCGGCGGTGACCGCGGATTTCAGCTTCGTCACGAACGCCGCCAAGAGCCATACGGACATATTCACGGCCGGTTGCCTTGGCGATCGACTGGGCGAGCGAGGTCTTGCCGACGCCCGGAGGGCCGACGAGGCACAGGATCGGACCCTTGATCTTGGTGGCGCGGGCCTGAACAGCCAGATACTCGACGATGCGCTCCTTGACCTTCTCAAGACCGAAATGATCGGCTTCGAGGATCTTCTCGGCATTGTTGAGATCGGCCTTGATCTTCGACTTCTTGCCCCAGGGGATACCGAGCAGCCAGTCCAGATAATTGCGCACGACGGTGGCTTCAGCCGACATCGGGCTCATCTGGCGCAGCTTCTTCAGTTCCGCATCGGCCTTTTCACGGGCTTCCTTGGACAGCTTCGTCTTGGCGATGCGCTCTTCCAGTTCGCTCATCTCGTCGCGGCCTTCCTCGCCGTCGCCGAGTTCCTTCTGGATCGCCTTCATCTGCTCATTCAGGTAGTATTCGCGCTGGGTCTTCTCCATCTGGCGCTTGACGCGCGAACGGATGCGCTTTTCGACCTGCAGGACCGAGATCTCGCCTTCCATGAAGCCGAGAGCCTTTTCGAGGCGGGCCTTGACGCTGGTGGTCTCCAGCATCTCCTGCTTCTCGGTGATCTTGATCGAGAGGTGCGAGGCGACCGTATCGGCGAGCTTTGAATAGTCGTCGATCTGGCTTGCCGCACCGACAACCTCGGGCGAAATCTTCTTGTTGAGCTTCACGTAGCTCTCGAATTCCGACACGACCGAACGCGACAGGGCTTCCAGCTCTACCGGATCGTCATGCGGCTCTTCGAGCACATGGCCGAGGGCTTCGTAGAAATCTTCGCGGCTCGTATAGGTATCGATCTCGGCGCGTGCGCGGCCTTCGACCAGAACCTTCACGGTGCCGTCAGGAAGCTTCAGGAGCTGCAGCACGTTGGCTACCGTACCGACGCGGTGGATCGCAGACGGATCCGGATCGTCATCGCTGGCGTTGATCTGGGTGACCAGCATGATCTGCTTGTCGGAACCCATGACCTCTTCGAGCGCGCGGATCGACTTTTCCCGCCCGACGAACAGCGGCACGATCATATGGGGGAAAACCACGATGTCGCGCAGGGGGAGAACAGGATAAGCGGTGCTGCTCGCTACAGACGTTTTCTTCGTCATTTTTATTCCTTTCCATCGTCCCGTTACCGGGCTCTTTGGCGCGGCCGCTTGGGACCGGCCGGCACTCTCACTTGCTGTTACAAGTGGAGGTTCTGACTACGCTTTTCAAGCCACGTTAACGCCCGCGTTCCACGGTTGTGACAGCTTTATTACATGGAACGCCAACACAATGAAGCGCCTATCTGGAGCGACGCTGACCATTTCCGAACGGCCTAAAATAACAACACCAGCAACACGCTACGGAATCACAGCATCATTGCCAAGGGTCATCCTTTGCGCAATATCGGCCAAGGCTGTTTTCAACCTTGCCCGCAACTATTATCAGCGCCTGGCATAGGTTTTCAAATAGAAAGGGGCCTGCACAAGGCAAGCCCCTTAAAATAGCGGTTTTTAACCCAAGCTTCAGGCCGAGACGTTTGCCTTCTCGTCCTGGCGGTCGGCGTAGATATACAGCGGACGGGCCGAGCCGCGGGCGACCTCTTCCGAGATGACGACCTCGCGCACGCCTTCCAGCGCCGGCAGTTCGAACATCGTATCGAGCAGGATCTTTTCCATGATCGAACGCAGGCCGCGGGCGCCGGTCTTGCGGATGATCGCCTTGCGGGCGATTTCACGCAATGCGTCCTCGTGGAAGGTGAGTTCGACGTCTTCCATCTCGAACAGGCGCTGGTACTGCTTGATCAGCGCGTTCTTCGGCTCGGACAGGATCTGGATCAGCGCGTCCTCATCGAGGTCCTCAAGCGTTGCCAGAACCGGCAGACGACCGATGAATTCCGGGATGAGGCCGAACTTGACCAGATCTTCCGGCTCCAGTTCGCGCAGCACTTCGCCGACGCGGCGGTCGTCCGGTGCCTTGACAGTTGCACCAAAGCCGATCGAAGTCTTCTCGCCACGGGCAGAGATGATCTTGTCGAGACCGGCGAAAGCACCGCCGCAGATGAACAGGATGTTCGTCGTGTCGACCTGCAGGAATTCCTGCTGAGGATGCTTGCGGCCGCCCTGCGGCGGTACCGAGGCAACCGTGCCTTCCATGATCTTCAGAAGCGCCTGCTGCACGCCCTCGCCCGATACGTCACGGGTGATGGACGGGTTGTCGGACTTGCGGGAGATCTTGTCGACTTCGTCGATGTAGACGATGCCGCGCTGAGCGCGCTCGACATTATAGTCCGCAGCCTGCAGAAGCTTCAGGATGATGTTTTCGACGTCTTCACCGACATAGCCGGCTTCCGTCAGCGTGGTCGCGTCGGCCATCGTGAAGGGAACGTCAATGATGCGGGCGAGCGTCTGGGCAAGATAGGTCTTGCCGCAGCCGGTCGGGCCGACCAGCATGATGTTCGACTTCGCCAGCTCGACATCGCCATTCTTCGAGGCGTGTGCGAGACGCTTGTAGTGGTTGTGAACGGCGACCGACAGGATTTTCTTCGCCTGACGCTGGCCGATGACATATTCATCGAGGACCTTGATGATGTCCTGGGGCGTGGGAACGCCGTCACGGGACTTGACCATCGAGGACTTGTTCTCCTCGCGGATGATGTCCATGCACAATTCGACGCATTCATCGCAGATAAACACGGTCGGTCCGGCAATAAGCTTCCGGACTTCATGCTGGCTCTTTCCGCAGAAAGAACAATAGAGGGTGTTCTTACTGTCGCCGCCGTTGCTGCCGCTGACCTTGCTCATATCACTTTCCTTCCAGCACGCCGCATTTCGAACGCGAAATCGCGGTCCACTCAATCAGCTCCCTGACGGCGCTCCCTACCCGGAGTTTCTGCCGACAAAGGCTTCAGGGGGTACGAACCGGGCCCAATCAATCATGTCCGGGTACCGGCGGCAACGAATTCCCCTTCGAATGCCGAATGCTATGTCACAAAAATTCAACATAGCATTAATAGTTACTATTAGCGTCTCCGCCGCCAGATGAAACCCCTTGTTCAATCACAAATGGGATAGAACTGTGGCGGCGAAAATACCATCCCTATTAATTACTAGGCCTGATCGCCTTCCATTTCGATGCGCGAGGTCAGAACCTTGTCGATGACGCCCCAGGTCTGGGCCTCGTCAGCATCCATGAAATGGTCGCGATCGAGGGTCTTTTCGACCTCCTCGTACGTACGGCCGGTGTGCTTCACATAGACCTCGTTGAGGCGGCGCTTCATCTTGATGATGTCGCGGGCATGACGCTCGATATCCGATGCCTGACCCTGGAAACCACCCGAGGGCTGGTGAACCATGATGCGGGAATTCGGCGTGGCGAAACGCATGTCCTTGTGACCGGCGGCCAGAAGCAGCGAGCCCATGGAAGCGGCCTGGCCGACGCAGAGCGTCGATACGGCCGGCTTGATGAACTGCATCGTGTCATAGATCGCCATACCGGCAGTGACGACACCACCCGGCGAATTGATGTAGAGCGCGATTTCCTTCTTCGGATTTTCGGCCTCGAGGAAGAGAAGCTGGGCGCAGACGAGTGTCGCCATATGGTCCTCGACAGGGCCCGTCAGGAAGATGATGCGTTCCTTGAGCAGGCGGGAATAGATGTCGTAGGAGCGTTCACCGCGATTGGTCTGTTCCACAACCATCGGCACGAGTGCCATAGCGGTATCGACTGGGTTTCTCATGTGCGTCCTTTTAACGTCTTTCCGGCGAAGGCCGGGAATCAAAGAAAAATGCCTTATCCCTACATAGAGTGTCCCCGCCCCCCTCTTCAAGACACGCATAAGGATAACGTTAAGAAGGGCGCGCGAGATATGGCTTTGACATTTCCCTATCCGGTTTCTCCCAAACGCCTGTTAACGGCGAGGCCAGACCTTTCGCTCTCACAGTTTTTCTCCATGACAGGATGAAGGAAGGCTTACCGCGCTCGAGGAAAGTCGCGGCCATTTACCGGGCGGAAAGCTTACCGGCAGATATCGGCCAGATTGCCGACTCTAGCCTCCCGTCATTAATCAAACAGCGAGCTTCTTCGGCAAGGATGCGGCCACTATTCAAGGGGTTGCTGCCGTGTTCAATGTCACTACAGGTCTGTCCATCTGGTGTTCCGAAGCCCTTACGCTGGCTCTGGTTCTGTTCGTGGCCTGGCGCCACAACCGGAAAAGCGCCGCCTACCTTTTTTGGGGGCTCGGCTTCCTGTTCAGCGGCATCGGTTTTGCACTCGTTGCAGCCCGCGGCGAAATCCCCAACCTGCTTTCCATCGAAATCGGCAATGCCATCGCCTTGCTCGGACAGAGCGCCTGGGTTGCCGGCTTCCTGGCCCTCGACCGCAAGAAAATGGAATGGTGGGCGCTGTTGCCGCCGGCGATCTGGCTCGCGGGCGTCTTCCTGCCCTGGATCAACGAAGATTATTCCAACCGGGTCATTCTTTACAATCTCGCTTCGGCGACCGGCGCCACTGCGCTCGGCATGGCCGTTGCCGCCGGCGATATCCGCCGTGAACGCACGCGCGTGTTCCTGATGGCCGTCTTCGTGCTGCAGGCCTTCCTCTGCTTCGGCGTGGCCATCGCAATGGCGCTGATCCTGCCTTCGGATGCTCAAGCAACGAATTTCAGCGGCGCGGCCGCCATGGCGAGCGCCTTCCTGCTCACCATCGCCTTCGCGCTTACCTGCCGCCTCATCATGGAACGGTCGGAACGCCATCTGCGCGTGCTGACGCTGACGGACGCGCTGACCGGCGTGCTGAACCGCCGCGGTCTGCTCGGCTATTTCGACAAGATCCAGGAAAAGGCACATGACGAGCAGCATCAGGTCGGTGTCATCCTTTTCGACCTCGACCATTTCAAGCGCGTCAACGACCGCTTCGGCCATCAATCCGGCGATGCCGTCCTGACCGCCTTTGCCCGCCTTGCCCGCCAGTATATCCCGAACAATATCTTCGGCCGCATGGGCGGCGAAGAATTCGCAGCCTTCGTAACCGTGCGCGACCAAACCGAGGCGGAAGCGCTGGCGGAATCGATCCGCGCCGAATTCTGCCGCTTACCCGTCAGCACAGGCGAGGCGCTGATCCCCGCCACCGTCAGCGTCGGCATCGCGCTTTCCTCGGCGATCGAGGCCAATATCGACCGGCTGGTCTCGGCTGCCGACCGGGCGCTCTATTCTGCAAAGGCCGCCGGCCGCAACTGCACGGTCGTCTTTGGCGAGGAAGAAACGGCAGCGCCCGCGCCAGGCGAGCCCAACTCCCACGCCGGCGAACTCGTGCCGGCCGTCGACGATCAGGTGGAAGCGCTTCGCCGCATGGGCGTGCTCTCCCGCGCAGGCTAGAGCATTTGTTTTTGCGCAATTCCGGGCGCAAAACCACTGCACTACATTACTGGAATAGCTCCAAGCGCCCATCTTTCCGAGGCACGGCAAATCCGCTAAGCCTCTGCCCATGATGATACCGCCCTTTCTCAAGATCGATCCCGCAACCCGCCATGTCTCGCTCGACGGCAGCGACCCGGCCTTCTACGGCAACCCGAACGCGGTCTATGCCGCGCTCCATGCCCATTGTCCCACCTTCTACTGGGAACAGCAGAAGCAGTGGTTCGTCACCGGCTATGATCATGTAAACGGGCTGCTGCGCGACCGCCGTTTCGGCCGGCAGATCCTGCATATTGCCAGCCGCGAGGAGCTCGGCCTTCCCGAGCCCGAACCGCATATCGCCGCCTTCGATCTCGCGGAGCGCTATTCTCTGCTGGAGCTGGAGCCGCCGGAACACACGCGGCTGCGTACGCTCGTCAACCGCGCCTTCGTCTCGCGCCATGTCGAGAAGATGAAACCGGAGCTGGAAGAACTCGCCAACCGGCTGATCGACGGCTTTGCCGACAAGGGCGAGGTGGAGCTTCTTTCGACCTTTGCCGATATCATCCCGGTGACGATGATCGCCCGCATGATCGGCATTCCCGAAGACATGGGGCCGCAGCTCCTCAAATGGTCGCATGCCTATGTGCGCATGTACATGTTCGGGCGCACCCGCGCGGATGAAGATGCCGCCGAGCAGGCGGCACGGGAATTTTCCGACTATGTGAAGACGGTCATTGCCGAACGCCGGGCCGAACCGCGCGACGACCTGCTGACCCATATGATCCATACCGAGCACAAGGGCCAGTACCTGACGGAAGACGAACTCGTTTCGACGACCATCGTGCTGCTCAACGCCGGCCATGAGGCAACGGTCCATCAGATCGGCAATTCGGTGCGCGTCATTCTGGACAGCGACTACGATCCGGCCGAGCTTTTCCGTGACGAAACCGCCACCGAGCGTACCGTCGAGGAATCGCTGCGCATCTGCGCGCCGGTCCACATCTTCCAGCGATGGGCGCTGGAACCCGCCGAGATTGACGGCATAGAGTTCAGGCGCGGCGACAAGGTGAGCATGATCCTGGCGGCCGCCAATCTCGATCCGGCGAAATTCAGCGATCCCCTCGCCTTCAAGCCCGACCGCAACGAGGCGCCCAATCTTTCTTTCGGCGCCGGCATCCACTTCTGCATCGGCGCGCCGCTGGCGCGGCTGGAACTCAATGTCGTGCTGCCGATCCTGTTCAAGCGCCTGCCGGGGCTCAAGCTTGCGAAGACGCCCGTGGTCAAGGACGTCTATCATTTCCACGGCCTCGACCGCCTGGATCTCGCCTGGTAAGCCATTTTTCCGATATCACGAAAGAAACGGCCGGCATGCTCATCGCATGCCGGCCGTTTTCGTTTCCGCAGAGGGAATGTCGTATCAGCCGTAGCGGCCGGTGATATAATCTTCCGTACGCTTGACCTTCGGCGACTGGAAGATCTGCGTGGTCGGGCCGTATTCGATCAGCTCGCCAAGATACATGAAGGCGGTGTTGTCGGAGATGCGGCTTGCCTGCTGCATGTTGTGGGTAACGATGACGATCGTGAATTCGCCCTTCAGCTGCGCCACCAGCTCTTCCACCTTGGCAGTCGAGATCGGGTCAAGGGCCGAGGTCGGCTCGTCGAGCAGCAGGACTTCCGGACGCAGTGCTACCCCGCGGGCAATGCAAAGACGCTGCTGCTGGCCGCCGGAAAGGCCGAGACCGCTGCCCTTCAGCTTGTCCTTCACCTCATCCCAGAGGGCGGCCTGACGCAACGCCTGTTCGACGCGGACATCCATGTCGGCCTTGTTGAGGCGCTCGTGGTGGCGAATGCCATAGGCGATGTTGTCATAGATCGACATCGGGAACGGCACAGGCTTCTGGAAGACCATGCCGACGCGGGCGCGCAGCTCGTTCATCGAGAAGCTCGGGTCGAGGATGTTCTTGCCATCGAGCTTGATCGAGCCGGTGGCGCGCATCTTCGGATACAGCATGTAGATACGGTTCAGGATGCGCAGCAGCGTGGACTTGCCGCATCCCGACGGACCGATCAGGGCCGAAACCTGACGCTCAGGGAAGCTCAGGCTCACATCCTTGATGGCGTGGGCATCGCCGTAGTAGAAATTGACTTTCTCGAGAGCGATCTTGTCTTTGGCCATCGGCTTTTCCGACTTGCTGGCGGCGTCGAAAGTGTCTTGGGACTGAAGCATCATTTCCCACCTTTTCGGTTCAGGACGGAGCGCGATACGACGCTCAGGATTAGAACGACGGCCGTCATCACGAAGGCACCGGCCCACGCAAGATTCTGCCATTGCTCATAGGGGCTCATGGCGAACTGGAAGATGACCACGGGGATGTTCGCCATCGGCTGCGACATATCGAGGCTCCAGTACTGATTGTTCAGAGCCGTGAACAGCAACGGCGCGGTCTCGCCCGAAATGCGGGCGATCGCTAGAAGGATACCGGTGAGGATGCCGGTCGACGCGGCGCGGTAGAGGACGTTGACCGTGACCTTCCAGCGCGGGATGCCGAGCGACAGGGCTGCCTCGCGCATCACGTCAGGAACCAGCCGCAGCATCTCGTCGGTCGTGCGCACCACGACCGGCAGGAAGATGAAAGCCAGCGCGATGCCGCCAGCAAAGCCGGAGAAACGTGCCGTCGGGCGAACAACCAGCTCATAGACGAACAGACCGATGATGATCGAGGGCGCCGAGAGCAGGATGTCGTTGACGAAGCGAATGACCTCGCCGAGCTTTTTGCCGCGGGCGAATTCCGACAGGTAGGTGCCGGCGAGCACACCGATCGGCGTGCCGATGACAACAGCAAGCACGACCATCAGCAGGCTGCCCATGAAGGCGTTGGCAAGACCGCCGCCATCTTCACCAGGCGGCGGCGTCATTTCGGTCAAAAGCGTGGGGCTCAGGGCGGACAGGCCGTGGATCAGCGTTGTCCAGAGTATCCAGACGAGGAAGACGAGGCCAAGCACGGTGGCGATGCCGCAGAGCGTCAGAGCGATGGCGCTGCTGAGCTGGCGCCGACGGTAGAGCGAACCGGAATAGGTAGCCATGATTACTCTCCCCTCTGCTTTGCCATACGCACCAGCATGAGCTTGGCGGCTGCCAGGACAATGAAGGTGACAACGAAGAGGATCAGGCCGAGTGCGGCGAGCGACGACCGGTAGAGGTCATCCGAAGCCTCTGCAAATTCGTTGGCAAGCGTTGCGGCAATCGAGGTGCCAGGCTCCATCAGCGACACCGCTATATTGTGAGTGTTGCCGAGAACGAAGGTGACCGCCATGGTCTCGCCGAGCGCGCGGCCGAGACCGAGGAATATGCCGCCGACGACGGCTGTGCGGGTATGCGGAATGACGATGTCGCGCACCACTTCCCACTTGGTCGAGCCCAGCGCATAGGCCGATTCCTTCAGCTGTGCGGGGACGACGAGGAAGACGTCGCGCATGACGGAGGAGATGAAGGGGATGATCATGATCGCCAGCACGATGCCCGAGGTCAGCATGCCGATACCGAGCGGAGCCCCCGAAAACAGCGCGCCGATCAGCGGGATCGGGCCGAGCCAGTCGATCAGCACCGGCTGGACGTAATCCGACATGAAGGGCGCGAAGGTGAAGAGACCCCACATGCCGTAGATGATCGAGGGGATGCCGGCGAGAAGCTCGACAGCGCCGCCGATCGGGCCGCGAACGGAGCGTGGCGCAACTTCGGTGATGAACACCGCAATACCGAGGCTGACGGGAACACCAATGATCATGGCGAGTGCCGAGGTCACCAGCGTGCCGTAGATCGGCACGAGACCCGCGAACCGCTCGGCAACCGGGTCCCATTCAGTGCCGGTCAGAAAGCCGAAGCCGAACGTGCGGAAGGCAAGAAGCCCGCCCATGGCCATGGAGACCGCCGCTGCCAGCAGGGCAAAGAGAACAAACAGGCCGCAGCCCAAAACTATCCAAAAGAAAATACGATCGCCTGCGGCGCCGTCGCGGCGCTTCACGCCCGCGATGTCGGCGGGCAGCGATGCCAATGCTTCGCTCATATCCGTACGCTCTGCTGCTTTGAGGGGGTGTCAAAGGCATTTGGGGCGGAAAGCAAAGCTTCCCGCCCCAACCGCAGTTTCGTCAGGATCAGCTCTTGAAAGAGGCCGTCCAGTAGTCTTCGATCTGCTTCACGAGCGTGTCCGGAAGCGGAACGTAGTCGAGCGAGGACGCTTCCTTCTGGCCCTTTTCGAGAGCCCACTTGAAGAAGGAGAAAGCAGCCTTGGAGCGCTCGGCGTCCTTCGGCTCCTTGTACATGATGGCCCAGGTGGTTGCCGTGATCGGCCAGGCCTTTTCGCCCGGAGCGTTGGTCATGATCAGGTAGAAGTCCTGGGCCTTGCCCCATTCTGCGCTTGCAGCGGCGGCCGAGAAGCTCTCGGCATTCGGCTTCGGATACTGACCGGCAGCGTTCTGAACGAGAACGAAGGGCAGCTTGTTCTGCAGGGCGTAGGCGTATTCGACGTAGCCGATGGAGTCCTTGACGCGGGTGACGTATGCGGCAACGCCTTCGTTGCCCTTGCCGCCGATACCGACCGGCCAGTTGACCGCGGTGCCTTCACCAACCTTCGACTTCCAGTCCGGGTTTACCTTTGAGAAGAAGTTCGTCCAGTTGAAGGAGGTGCCCGAGCCGTCCGAACGGTGAACAACAGCGATCTGGCTGTCGGGCAGCTTCAGGCCCGGGTTCAGGTCGGCGATTGCCTTGTCGTTCCACTTGGTGACGTTGCCGAGGTAGATGTCGGCGAGAACCTTGCCCGAAAGCTTCAATTCGCCTGATTTGATGCCCTTGACGTTGATGACGGGAACGATACCGCCGACGACCAGCGGGAACTGGCCGAAGCCGCCAGCGGTCAGGTCTTCCGGCTTGAGCGGAGCATCGGAAGCGCCGAAGTCAACCGTGGCAGCCTTGATCTGGGCAATACCGCCACCCGAACCGATCGACTGGTAGTTCAGCTTGTCGCCGGTTTCCTTGTTGTAGTCCGCGGACCACTTCGAAAGGACCGGGTAGACGAAGGTGGAGCCAGCGCCGGTAATGTCAGCAGCGGAGGCCGAGACTGCCAGAGCGGCAACCAGGCCAGCGCCGAGGCAGGCCGAAAGAAGTTTCTTGGTGAGCATTTGCGACTCTTCCCTGATGGAACTAGAGGACGACGAGGTCCGGCGCCATGGAGGGGGTGTCCATTGTCGAGAGCGCTGAATTTCCTCGTCACGGGAAGGCGGGCTAGGCGTCTATTATTACAGTTTGATGACAGCCGGAGGCAGGCGCCGCGACATGCAAAGCTGTGCATAAGCCGCTGAAGGCACTGACCTTCCGAATGAATCGCGCGTTAACAGGGCCTTACCGAAGGAGGTGCGGCCCTATTGCCGCAGGGCTGCGGTCGATTGCCGCAGCAATGCCTGAAAATGTCGCTTTCAGACGTCGAAATGCTCCCAAGCCGAACGGCAGCCAGAGCGCTAGCGCGATCTGCCTGGCATCACGCTGCATGCTCCCGGAGCTTGCTGGATATGTCGACTGCCGACATCGGTTTTCCGATCAGATAGCCTTGCAGTTGATCGCAGCCCGCCTCCCGCAGGATCTCAGCCTGGTGCGCATTTTCGATGCCTTCCGCGGTGACCGGAATCTGTAGCGCGGTCGCCAGGGAGATGGTTGCCCGAAGTACATCGGCGCCATTCGAGCTTTGGTCGAGGGCGGATACGAGCGAGCGGTCGATCTTCATTCGATCAAAGCCGAACTGCCGCAACGCGCCGATGCTCGCATAGCCGCAGCCAAAGTCATCAAGCGCGAATTTTATGCCAACCTGTTTGAGATGATCTATCGACCGGCGGGCCTGGTCCGGATTTGTCATGAGAACACCTTCGGTGATCTCCAATGTCAGGCGCTTCGGATCAAAATCGAGGCCCTGCAGGAGCGAGATCACTTCGGCGGCGAATTCCGGATTGCAGAGCTGGACCGGTGAAACGTTGACCGACAATGCCAGGCCTGGCCAGTTCTTGGCATGCTCGATCGATGTTTTCAGCATAAGGGTGCCTAGCGCATCGATGAGACCGCACCTTTCGGCGAGCGGAATGAAAATCTCCGGGCTTATGTTTCCTGTCGGAGTTCGCCAACGCGCCAATGCTTCAAGGCCCGTGACAGCGCCTGTCGCAGCAGAGACGAGAGGCTGGAAAAAGGCTTCGATCACACCATCGCTGATGGCGCTCTTCAACAGAGCTTCCATTTCGGCGACCTTCTGGCGCTCCCGATCGAGCTCCGGGTCGTATTCGATCGCTCGGCCCCTGCCATTTTCCTTGGCGCGGTAAAGCGCCATATCCGCCCTGCGGAGAAGCTCCAAGGGCGGCAGGTCTCCGTCAAGCGCGGCAGTGCCGATGCTTGCGCCAACTTCGATCGTCCGCCCATCGATCTTAAAGGGCTCGGCGAACAGCGCCAGAATAGTCGCTGCTATCTCTCCAGGCGCGGCAGACCCAATCTGCACCAGCGCAAACTCGTCGCCTCCCAACCGGGCCGCAGCGACGACTTCAGGGTGGCAGGCGACCAGGGCGTTCGAAACGATCCGGATCAGGTCATCGCCGACCGCATGCCCCCATGCGTCGTTGACAGCCTTGAACCCATCGAGATCGACCAGATAGAGCCGGGGCGGCGCAAGATCAGCGCCCTGCACTTCTTCCAGCAGTGCGAGAAGTCCTTGCCTGTTCAACAGGCCGCTCAGGCTATCGTGGTTCGCTTCGAAAATCGCTGCTTGTGCCAATTGGCGCAGGCGCCGCGCCTCGGAAGCGCCCACCAGGAGAACGCCCCCCAGGAACATCACAAGGATAATGATGGCGGCCGATATGTAAGGATAGACCTGGTGAAACACGGCGCTGCCGGGCGCTTTGCTCGGCCAAACAAGATGACCGATAACACCGCCCTGCATGTCCGTGATGGGTGTGTTCAAGAGGCCCGGCTCCGGCGCGGTCGCAAGGTGCAATCCGTCGAGTTCGTGTTCGTCCGAAAGAATGTCGAGAACTTCCGGCGTGAGATCCTTGTAGAGGCTCAGCACACTCAGCTTCGGAAGTTCGCCTTCTGCGGTGAAAGGTTGGATTGCCTGCGATACGATTAGCGCGATGCCCGTTTCGGTCCGGATGAAATTGACCACCGGCGCCTGTCCGGCATCGGCAGCCTTGTTGATCTGCTGGAAAAAGCCCTCGCCGAAAAAGGCGCTCGGCTGGAAAGGCTTACCTTTGGCATATGCGGAGACGATCGAAGATTGATCGGGGCCGATTACGACCGCGCCGTCATAGAGCGGGTAATCCGCGGTTGTTTTACCCCAGTTTTCATAGGCCCAGTCCGCCGCGCCTGGAGACGAGATCGCCTTATAGGCATCATCCCATACGGCGTTATCCGTGGTTGTCGCGCTCAAGCGATTGACAAGAGCTGCCATCGCCGCGCTGGCGGCGCGCGTGGCCCTGGCATCGTCGATCTCGTTTGCAGATCGTGTCATCGCGACGACGACATGGGCCATGAGGCCTGTCAGCGCGAGAGCGACGACAAGGAAGCATACGGTTGTCGCAATGATGGAAGACGTCTGAGACCGACCGCGTCTACGCGCAAGATTCGACGACATGCAAATCCCAAAAAGATGAATTGCAAGGGCATGTCTTTGGTGACGGCAGGAGACATCATGTCCGCAATGCGCTGCAGATGAGCTTTAGCATTTGATGATGTAGGCACTCTTAATAAGAAGGATCAAAAACCTTCTATCCGGCCCGGCGCTCAAACCTTGATCACATAATCCTTGCGAGTCGTTTCAACGACTTCCCAGGTTCCTTTAAAGCCCGGCCTCAGGACAAGGCGGTCGCCGGCCCTGAGATGGACCGGCTCGCCGCCATCCTCGGTCACGATCGAATAGCCGGAAAGCAGGCTGAAATATTCCCACTCCTCGTAGACGATCCGCCACTTGCCGGGTGTTGCCTCCCAGATGCCGGCGTAGAGGCCGCCCTCGGCCTCCTCGAGATTCCAGGTGCGAAATTGCGGATTACCCGAAATGATGCGTTCGGCCGCGGGAGCGCCGACTTCCGGTTCGACGCCGCCGATATCGAAGGAGATCGCGTTTGCCATGGTCAGCCTTTCCTTCAGTGTCCTTCGCGGCAAAGATTAAGCACAAAAAGAGCGACATCGGCAGAGTCAAAAACTCGCCGACCATCGCCCCGACTCTATTCGAATCGCACGCTGATCCTATGGCTGTATCCCAACAAACGCAGGCTGCAAAATTGCAAACCTTTGCTGCGGAGGACACTCCGTGTTCTTCGCCTGGCGTCTCGCCCAGCTGCAGTATTAGCACAAATTGATATATGTCCGAGAGCGTTGCTCTATGTGAAAATGCGTCCCCTAATCCCACAAGGGAGGCAACCATGAAGCCTTTTTGTGTCGCACTGACGATTTGCCTGTTGTTCGGGACGTCGGCAAGTCACTACGTCTCCCTTCCAGGTTATGCGTTCAGGACAGACCCGACTTGCCACCGCACCGTCTCTAAACTCCAGTTCGACAGGAGATGCGATTGGCCGAAAGTCGGAATAAAAGACTTTTCGCAGCCGAACCAGTTTGGCTTGGGGCTCTAAATGGTCCGCGATTTTCGTCCGATCGGACGAAAGCCGCGTCCGAGTCTATTCCACTCGGACACTGATCCCATGGTTGTATCCCGACAAATGTAGTCTGCAAAAATACAAGCGTTGCGAGGGACGCTCAGATCTTCGACAGCGACTGCTCGAGGTCGGCGATGATGTCCTTCACGTCCTCGATGCCAACGGAGAGGCGCACCACGTCCGGTCCGGCGCCTGCGGCGACCCTCTGCTCGTCGGTCAGCTGCCGGTGCGTGGTGGAGGCCGGATGGATCACGAGGGAGCGTGTATCGCCAATATTGGCGAGATGCGAGAAGAGTTCCAACCCCTCGACCAGCGCCTTGCCAGCCTCGTAGCCGCCCTTGACGCCGAAGGTGAAGACGGAGCCGGCGCCCTTGGGTGAATAGCGCTGCTGCAGGGCGTGGTTCGGATCATCTTCGAGGCCGGAATAATTCACCCAGGCGATCTTGGAATGGGCCTTCAGCCATTTGGCAACATCAATCGCATTGTCGCTATGACGCTGCATGCGTAGCGGCAGCGTCTCGATGCCGGTCAGGATCAGGAAAGCGTTGAAAGGCGAGATGGCCGGGCCGAGGTCGCGCAGGCCGAGCACACGGCAGGCGATCGCGAAGGCAAAATTGCCGAAAGTCTGGTGCAGTACGACGCCGTTATATTCCGGCCGCGGGCTGGAGAGCATCGGGTAATTGCCGGTCTTCGACCAGTCGAAGGTGCCGCCATCGACGATGATGCCGCCCATGGAATTGCCGTGGCCGCCGAGGAACTTGGTCAGGGAATGCACGACGATATCGGCACCGTGCTCGATTGGCCGGATGAGATAGGGTGTTGCCATGGTGTTGTCGACGATCAGCGGCAGGTCGTGACGGTGGGCGATTTCGGCGATCGCGGCAATATCGACGAAGGTGCCGCCCGGATTGGCAAGGCTTTCGATGAAGATCGCCCGCGTCTTGTCGTCGATCCTGCTCTCGAAATCACTGGGGTTCTCAGGGTCGGCCCAGCGTACCTGCCAGCCGAAATTCTCGAAGGCGTGGCCGAACTGATTGATCGATCCACCATAGAGGCGGCGGGCGGCGACGAAATTTTCGCCGGGGCGCATCAGCGTGTGGAAAACGACCATCTGCGCTGCATGACCGGAGGCGACTGCGAGCGCTGCCGTGCCGCCTTCAAGGGCTGCGACGCGCTCTTCCAGGACCGCCTGCGTCGGATTCATGATGCGGGTGTAGATATTGCCGAATTGCTGCAGGCCGAAGAGGGCTGCGGCGTGGTCGGAATCGTTGAAGACGAAGGCCGTGGTCTGGTAGATCGGTGTAATCCGCGCGCCGGTCGCCGGATCGGGCTGCGCGCCCGCATGGATCGCCAGCGTGTTGAATCCCGGATCGTTTTTGGCCATGTCGTCCTCCCGTACAATTGTTGACGGGCGCGATCATAGCCGCTCGAACATGAAAGTTAACCGCGATCTTTTTCAACCGCGGCGCGTTCCGGAGAAAATCCGTTCTGCCTGACAGCGTCAGCCGAAAAGACGCGGATACTCGATTGCCGGGCAGCGGTTCATGACGACCTTGATACCGCCGGCTTCGGCCTTGGCGGCGGCTGCATCGTCGCTCACGCCAAGCTGTGCCCACACGACCTGCGGGCGGGGATCAAGTGCCAATGCCTCGTCCACCACCCCGTCAAGATATTCGGATGCGCGGAAGACCTCGACCATGTCGACCGGTTCGGGGATGTCGGCAAGACGTGCGTAGACGGTCTGCCCGTGGATCTGCTTGCCCGCCTGCCCCGGATTAACGGGAATAACCTTGTAGCCGCGCGACAGGAGATAGCCCATGACACCATTGCTCGGCCGGGCCGGATTGGGCGAAGCCCCCGTCAGCGCGATGGTTTTGACGGATTTCAGAATACCGGAGAGGTAGTCGTCGGCATAGGCATCATGGTTCATATCTGCTGTCTCCTGGAATTGGATCTCACTCGCGATTCATTGAAACCGGCGGCCCGTTTGCGCGTATATATAGGTGCCGGAAATCTAAGGGAGAAATTGTGCCATGAAAAAAATCGCCGCTACCCTCGCGCTTGTGCTCGCCGCCTCGCCGGCGCTTGCGATCTCGCGCTACAATCCGCTCACCATGAGCTGCCAGAGCGTGCGGGCTGCGATCCACAACCAAGGCGCAGTCATCTTTCGCTACACTTCACCGCGCGGCCTTCCTCTCTACGACCGCTATGTCCGAAACAGCAACTACTGTGATGCGACCGACTATGCGGAATGGACGAGCATTCCTTCAAAGGACAACCCCAAGTGCCGGGTGCTGAACTGCCAGAACATAGACAACCTGGACGGGATGTTCTTCATTCCACACTATAGTCTCTAAGCGAGCATTCATTCGGAATTTTGAATATTATCGATCTTTTCGCATCTGCGAAAGGACTCGTCGTTCAATCTGCAGATACAAAATATCTCAAGAAACTCGCTTTGATTGCAAATTTACAACCATTTCAAAGTTATAGAATAATGTCTACATTTCAGCAGCATAGGATTGTCGACATTCTCTCGCCATGGCTGAACTTCACCTTTCATACACAATTTGATCACGATATGTTCATGTGTCCATTAGTAACATCTCATAGTTGTGTGAGGTGAGCGGAATTGAACGTATTTCGAGCGCACGCAGAAATTGCCACATCAATGGGCAATTGTTCGCTTCATCGATCCATGCTATTGAATTTGGACCGTGCGGAGTACACCTTACAGATCAAATCACGCAAACACAGGTTGTTATTTCAAGGCGGACTCAAACGGGAAAGCTGTGATGTTTTCCCATATTTTGCTGCAGTGCTCCCGGATCATTCACTTTGCCCCTCGACGTTATTCTTCTTGTCCTTTTCGGTGCGCTTCTGCACGCGACATGGAATGCCATCATCAAAGCCGGCAAGGACAAGTCACTTGATGCGGCGCTGATCTCTGCAGGCGGCGCTGTTGCCTCGCTGCCATTCCTGCCGTTGCTTCCCCTGCCGCAGCCCCAGGCCTGGCCGTTCATCGGCGCTTCCGCGATCCTGCAATTTGCCTATTTCCAGCTGGTGGCCGCGGCCTACAGGGCGGGCGATATCGGCCTCGTCTATCCGCTGATGCGCGGCGCAGCGCCCCTGCTCATCGTCGCCACCAGCGGCTTCATCCTCGGAGAGCATCTGACGGGTGGGGCGCTTGCCGGGACCCTGACGATCTGCGTCGGCATCCTCACCCTCGCCTTCGAAGCCCGCCACGGCAGCCGTCACGCGATAATGCTGGCGCTGATCAACGCCTGCGTCATCGCCACCTATACCTATGTGGACGGCATCGGCGCCCGGCGTTCCGGCAATGCGATTTCCTACACGCTGTGGATGTCGCTTCTGCCGCCGGTTCTCCTCTTTGCCTGGGCGGTTTCGCAGCGCGGTCTCGTAACTGTCGCCACTCACGTCAGGCGAAACTGGTGGCGCGGGCTGATCGGCGGCGCGGGCTCGATCGCCTCCTACGGCCTGGCACTCTGGGCGATGACGAAGGCCCCGGTCGCGACGGTGGCGGCGCTGCGGGAAACCGCCATCCTGTTCGCGCTTGTCATCTCGGTTCTGGTGCTGAAGGAAAAGGCCAGCGTCTGGCGCTACCTCGCCGGCATCATCATCGCGCTCGGCGGTCTGATCCTGAAGCTCGCCTGATCAGTCGCCCTTCCATTCGGGCGTGCGCTTTGCAAGAAAGGCACCGATGCCTTCCTGCGCATCGCCGGTCAGCATGCTGTCGACCATCACGCTTGCGGTATAGTCGTAGGCTTCCGCGATGGGCATTTCGAGCTGTCTGTAAAAGGCTTCCTTGCCGATCCTCAACGCCTCCGGCGACTTCGAGGCAATGACGGATGCGTATTTGCTGACCACCTGGGTGAGGTACTGCTTCGGTACAATGCGGTTGACCAGACCGAAATCCTTTGCCGTCGAGGCGTCGATCGTCTCGCCCGTCAGCAGCATCTCCATCGCCTGCTTGCGGTGGGCGGCGCGCGAAACGGCGACAGCCGGCGTCGAGCAGAAAAGGCCGATATTGACGCCTGGCGTGCAGAAGGTCGACGTATCCGTGCAGATCGCAAGATCGCAGCTTGCGACGAGCTGGCAGCCTGCTGCCGTCGCGAGCCCATCGATCTCGGCGATGACCGGCTTCGGCAAACGACTGATCTCCAGCATCAGATCCGCAGCCAGCGCAAAGGTTTCTTCGAAGAAGGCGACGCCGTCGTCCTCGTCGGCGCGGTGCGCAGTCAATTCCTTCAGGTCATGACCAGCGGAAAAGACATTTCCTGTCGAGGCGATGACGACGATGCGTACGTCCTGGTCATCTGCCGCACCCTGCAACTCGCCAATCAGCGTTTCCATGACTGATATAGAGAGCGCATTGGCCGGTGGATTGTTGAGCGTCAGGCGCAATATGCCGCCGGAAAGCTGGCGAAGCACGAGGGCGCCCTCGCCCGAATTGTTGTTGTCCTTGCGGAAGGATACGATCTCGGCCATGGCATGTTCCTGTGCTGTCTGTATCCGTCCTTGTGCCACAAGGGTGGGGCGATTTCGAGCCGAATACGAACGTGCGTGACTTTCCGGATGCGAAACTTCCTGTTTTCGAGCGCACTAAAGTGAGGTATCATTATACCTCACACTTAACCTGTTGTTTTTTCTATGCTATTTTTCCGACCGCCAGAATGGCTTGTATTGACCGGCTAATCGATTGCCGCTATAAGCCGCGCCGGAAATGCAGCCTTTCGGGGCTGTTTTCTTTTTTGGTCTGTCTTTCGAGCAGCCAAGCCAAGCAACAAGAAACGCCCCATCGCCTTCGGGCACGGGGATCCAAAAGAGAGTAACAACTATGGCAACCTTCTCCCAGAAGCCTGCAGAGGTGGAGAAGAAGTGGGTCGTCATCGACGCCGAAGGGCTCGTCGTTGGCCGTCTCGCTTCCGTTATCGCTATGCGTCTGCGTGGCAAGCACAAGGCAACTTTCACGCCTCACGTTGACGACGGCGACAATGTTATCGTCATCAACGCTGACAAGGTCGTTTTCACCGGCAAGAAGTATTCCGACAAGGTTTACTACTGGCACACCGGTTATGCCGGCGGCATCAAGGAGCGTACTGCTCGCCAGATCATCGAAGGCCGCTTCCCGGAGCGCGTCCTCGAGAAGGCTGTTGAGCGCATGGTTCCCCGCGGCCCGCTCGGCCGTCGCCAGATGAAGAACCTGCGTGTATACGCCGGCCCGAACCATCCCCACGAAGCACAGCAGCCGTCCGTCCTCGACGTCGCCTCGCTGAACAAGAAGAACGTAAGGAGCGCCTGATAAATGGCTGACCTTTCCTCCCTGAAGGATCTCGGCACGTCGACTGAAGTAGCAGCTGCTGCTCCGGCTCACGTCCGCAAGGTCGACTCGCTTGGCCGTTCCTACGCGACCGGTAAGCGCAAGAACGCCGTTGCCCGCGTATGGGTCAAGCCGGGCTCCGGCAAGATCATCGTCAACGGCAAGGAATTCGCGGAATATTTCGCACGTCCGGTTCTGCAGATGATCCTGCGCCAGCCGATCGTTGCTGCTGCCCGTGACGGCCAGTTCGACATCATTGCAACCGTCGCAGGCGGCGGTCTCTCCGGCCAGGCCGGTGCTGTTCGCCACGGTCTGTCCAAGGCCCTCACCTACTTCGAACCGGGCCTGCGCTCGGTCCTGAAGAAGGGTGGCTTCCTGACCCGCGACAGCCGCGTCGTCGAACGTAAGAAGTACGGTAAGGCCAAGGCCCGCCGTTCGTTCCAGTTCTCGAAGCGCTAATCGCTTTCGGACATGCTTTCATGGAAAGGCCGGGTTTTCGCCCGGCCTTTTCTTTATTCCGGCTTGTTGAAGAAGGCTTCCAGCCGATATCCATCAGGATCGATGATGAAGGCGGCATAATAGAACTGGCTGTAGTCCAGGCGGATGCCCGGTGCGCCATTGTCCTCGCCACCATTGGCAAGTGCTGCAGCATAGAAGGCGTTGACGGCCTCCTCGCTCGTGGCGACGAAACAGAAATGCAGCCCCGAGCCGCGATCGGCCGGCACTGGGCGCTCCACTTCACTCACCCAGAAGGCAGGCCTCTCGGTGCCGTATCCCATCGTTCCGTCGAAATTCGACAGCCGTTCATAGCCGAGCGCCGCCAGTGCCGCATCGTAAAACTGGCGCGATCTATCGAGGCTTTTTACCCCGATTGAAATGTGGTCGAACATTGCTCGTGGCTCCTTCCTGGTTTAGTCGGCGCAGCTTCTTGGAAGCGGTTTGCGAAGTCAACGCGCTACTCGCCTATTGTCGCCGGTACTGCCGGCTGTTAAAGCCACGTCAGATTTCAGACCGGACAAGACAGGACCTGACATGGGAGCCACCCCGTCCGCAGACAGATAGGCCGCAGCAACCTTTTGAAGTTGTTGCGGCATCTGTCCAATCAATCCAGACTGCGATGAGAAGGCAGATCGCCGCCGGATGAACTCATTCGAGCGGATGAATAGCTATGCCTTCCCAAAACAGGAACTGGACTTGCTCCCTGCCGGCAGCGCTGCTGCTTCTGGCGCCCTTCGATATCCTGGCCTCGCTTGCCATGGACATCTACCTCCCCGTCGTTCCGACGATGCCCGAAGCACTCGGCACATCGGCGACAGTCGTTCAACTGACCCTCAGTCTCTACATGCTCATTCTCGGCGCCGGCCAGATGCTCTTCGGACCCCTGTCGGACCGGATCGGCCGGCGTCCGGTGCTGCTTGGCGGCGCGCTGCTGTTTGCGATCTCTTCGCTGTTGCTCGCAGCCACTTCGTCGGCCGCACTGTTCGTCGTGCTGCGCCTGCTTCAGGCGGCCGGCGCGTCGGCGGCACTTGTGGCGACCTTCGCAACGGTGCGCGATGTCTACGCAGCGAGGCCGGAAGGCGCCATCATCTACAGCCTGCTTGGCGCGATCCTCTCCTTCGTGCCGGCGCTCGGACCGATCGCCGGCGCACTGATTGCCGATCATGTCGGGTGGCGCGCCATCTTCCTGTTGCTCGGCGGACTGATGCTTGCGTCGGTCCTCAACGCCCTGAGAGGTTGGCACGAAACAAGGCCTGCGGCATCAGCCGCGGCAACGATCAGCATGCGTTCAATCCTGACGAATGCGCATTTCTGGACCTACACGACAGGCTTCGGTGCGGCGATGGGCGCCTTCTTCGTGTTCTTTTCCACCGCACCTCGTGTGCTGATCGATCATGCCGGCTTTTCGGGTCTCGCCTTCAGCCTTTCCTTTGCCACGGCGGCAGCGGTGATGATCCTATCCGCACGCTTTGCCAGCCGCTTCGTCGCGCTATGGGGAATGGCCGGAAGCCTTGCCCGCGGCATGGGCCTGCTTCTTGTCGGCGCGTTGCTCCTCGGCCTCGGCGAGGTGCTGCTTGCCCCCTCGTTCGCCAGCTTCGTCCTGCCGATGTGGGTGATCGCCGTCGGCATCGTGCTGACGACCTCGGTTACGGCAAACGGGGCGCTGGCGGCCTTTGGCCAAACAGCAGGAACGGCGGTTGCACTCTACTTCTGTGTCGAGAGCCTGATCGTCGGCTGCATCGGCACGCTCTTTGTGCTGCTGTTGGACGGTAATACGGCATGGCCACTCGCCGGCTATTGCACGGTGTTGGGTGTTATCACCCTGTTTGCACTGTGGCGCATCCGCGCTCGCAGCTGATGCCAAAGGGCGGCGGAAAAGATCCGCCGCCCGGCTTGAAATGTGATTCCTTGAAATCTGCAGGAAGCTCGCCTACCCCTTCCTTCAGAGACAAGGAATCCGATCATGCCCTCTGCCAAACCCTCACCCTTCGCCACCACGCCCGAACCGCCCTATTACGTCGTGACCTTCTCGTCCGTTCGCACCGAGGGCGACAATGGCTATGGCGCCATGGCAGACCGGATGGCGGAGCTCGCGCTGCAGCAGCCGGGCTGTCTTGGGGCCGAAAGCGCGCGGGATGCCGATGGCTTCGGCATTACCAATTCCTACTGGGCCGACGGGGAAAGCCTGAAGGCCTGGAAGCAGGTCGCAAACCATCTCGCCGCCCAGCGCCTCGGCCGTGAGCGCTGGTACAAGCAATATAAGGTTCGCATTGCGCGGGTAGAACGCGCATATGACTTTACCGCAGAGGAGCAAGCTTCCCATGGCGAATAAGACCATCGACCATGCCTTCACGGCGCAGAGCCTGACATCGGCCGCCTCCGATCCGACCTTTGCCGGCGCGCTCTCCTTCATGCGCCGCCGCTTCACCAAGGATCTGACAGGAGCCGATGCCGCCGTCTGGGGCATTCCCTTCGATGCCGCGACCTCCAACCGGCCGGGCACGCGTTTCGGGCCGCAGGCGATCCGCCGGGCGTCGGCGATCTTCGACAATGATCCGCAATATCCGTTTCAGCGCGATCTCTTCGCCGAAATGGCCGTCATCGACTACGGCGACTGCCTGCTCGACTACGGCAATCATCAGGATACGCCTGCAGCCATAGAGCGGCAGGCGAGCGCCATTCTCGACAGCGGCGCCTTCCTGCTCACCCTCGGCGGCGATCATTACGTCACCTGGCCGCTGCTGAAGGCGCATGTCGGTCGCCACGGCCCGCTGGCGCTCGTGCAGTTCGACGCGCATCAGGACACGTGGCTGGACGACGAACGCCGTATCGACCACGGCTCCTTCGTGGCTCGTGCAGTCCGCGCCGGTCTCATCGATCCCGACCGCTCGATCCAGATCGGCATCCGTACGCATGCGCCAGAAGATTTCGGCATCCACCTGGTTTATGGCCATCAGGTCGAAGAGATGAGCGCATCGGATATCGCTTCGACGATCATCTCGCATACGAAGGGCTCGCCCGCCTATCTGACCTTCGATATCGACTGCCTGGACCCGGCCTTTGCACCCGGCACCGGCACGCCGGTTGCCGGCGGTCCTTCCAGTGCAAAGATCCTTTCCGTGCTGCAGCGGCTGAAACAGCTCGATATCCGCGGCGCCGACATCGTCGAAGTCTCTCCGCCCTATGACCATGCCGACATCACCGCCATTGCGGGGGCGACGGTCGCAATGTATATGCTGGGCCTCCACGCCGAACGGCGCGCAACGGCAGGATGACTGCTGTTATCAAATTGATTCAACTTCATGGCAAACTGATTCCGGAAACAATCCGAACTCGCTGAAAGTGCAGGATAATCATGGCAGCAAAGATCTTCATCGATGGCGAAGCTGGAACGACGGGTCTGCAGATCCGCGAGCGTCTGGCGGAGCGCCGCGATCTTGAGCTGCTGTCGATCCCGACCGAAAGCCGCAAGGACAAGGCAGTACGTGCCGCCCTGCTCAACGAGGCCGATATCGCCATCCTCTGCCTGCCTGACGATGCCGCCAAGGAAAGCGTCAGCCTGATCGAAAACGACCGTACCAAGGTGATCGACGCCTCGACGGCGCATCGCGTCGCCGAAGGCTGGGCCTATGGCTTTCCGGAAATGAGCAAGGAGCAGGCGGGCGTCATCGCCTCGGCCAAGCGCGTCGCCAATCCAGGCTGCTGGCCGCAGGGACCGATCGCCACGCTGCGCCCGCTGATCGAGGCCGGGCTCATTCCCTCGGACTTCCCGGTCACGGTCAACGGCATCTCCGGTTACACCGGCGGCGGCCGCACCATGATCGAGGATTATGTCGCCAAGGGCGAGGATGCGCCGGAATACATGCCCTACGGCCTGAGCTTCAAGCACAAGCACCTGCCGGAATTGCAGCGCTACGCCAAGCTTTCGGGCGTCCCGTTTTTCCAGCCGGTGGTCGGCAATTTTGCGCAGGGCATGGTCGTGACCGTACCGCTGCAGCTCTCGCATCTGCCCAAGGCGCCTAAGGGTGCCGAGCTGCATGCCGCGATCGCCGACTATTATGCCGGAATCAAGGGCTTCGTCGAAGTCGCCGCCTTCGAGACGACGGAGCGCACCCCAGAGCTCAACCCCGAAATCTACAACGACACTAACCGCATGCGCCTGCACGTCTTTGCCAATGACGATACGGCTCAGGCGCTTCTCGTCGCCGTTTACGACAATCTCGGCAAGGGCGCATCGGGCGCCGCTGTCCAGAACATGGATCTGATGCTGGGCGCGTGACATCAGGCATTTGCCTGTTGTCAGATGAGTGCGCGACGACAGGGCTTGGCGCCCTATTTTCAAATCCAAAATATGGAGCCCGATCGATGACGCTGGAAGCGCTGGTGACCGGCTTGCGGGCCTGGTTTGATGCCGCGCTGCCCGATCACGGCATCTACGCGCTTATCGTCTTTGCCTTCGTCGCCGGCCTTGCCCGCGGCTTTTCCGGTTTCGGCGCAGCGCTCATCTTCATTCCGCTTGCCGGCGCCGTCATCGGGCCGAAGCTCACCTCGCCTGTATTGCTCGTCATCGACGGGCTCGCGACGCTCGGCATGATCCCGGCCGCATGGCGCGGGGCGGACAGGCGCGAGGTCTTCACGATGGCAGCAGGTGCCGCCCTCGGTGTTCCGGCCGGAACGGCGGTTTTGGCGCTCATGAACCCGCTTTTGTTGCGCTGGATCATCTCGGCGATCGCCATCTGCCTTCTCGCGCTGCTTGTCTCCGGCTGGCGCTATCATGGCAAGCCGATCGCTCCGCTCAGCGCAGCGATCGGCCTTGTTGCCGGTCTCTTCAGCGGCGCGGCACAGCTCGGCGGGCCACCCGTCGTCGCCTACTGGCTTGGTGGCAAAAGCAACTTCACGCGTGTGCGCTCAAACGTCATCCTCTACTTTTCGATCTCCACGGTCTTCAGCTTCGTCAGCTATTATTTCGGCGGGCTGTTCGTCTCCACGGTTTTTGCGCTTACGATCGTCACGCTGCCTGCCTATGCCGCCGGCCTCTGGGGCGGTTCGAAGCTGTTCGGGTTCGCCAAGGAGAGCACCTTCCGCGTGACCTGCTACATTCTGATCGCAGCCTCGGCGATCGGCGGCATGCCTGTGTTCGACAGTCTGCTTCGGTAGTCCCCGACATGATTGCCCGTCTGATATGAAAGCCTTACACTCTCCCATATGAGGGGAGCTAAATGGCGTCGGTTCTGATCGGCATTGCCATCATTGGAGGCACGACCGCAACGGTGCTTGCGGCCTATTACATCATGCATCTGGTTATGGGCGGTGACCCAGGCGGACGGGACAGGGAACTGGCCAGTTCGGTCATCACCCGCATTGCCAGCTTGCATGCACTCATCCTCGCCCTCGTTTTTGCGCAAGAAATGATCGAATACCAGGCCCTGCGAACAGAAAGCACTGTGGAAAGCAATGCAGTCGGCGATGTCTTCTATGATGCCGAGCGTTTTGGGCCGGAGGCGCAGGGACCAATCCAGAAGGCACTGAAGGATTATGTCCGCATCGTCATCGAGCAGGAATGGCGCGAGCTCGGGCGCACCGGCGAACTCTCTTCGGCCGCCTGGGATCAATGGAACAACGCTTATCTGAGGATTCTCGAACTGGTACCTGCCAATGCCAAGCAGGAGAGCCTGCGCAGCCACATGCTCGCGGAAATACATATGATCTCGGAATCCCGCGACCGAAGGGAAAACAGCGGCACCGACTCCATCAGCCTGATCTTCTGGTTTGCCGCGGTTTCGGGCGTGATCTTCACCGCGATCGGCTACTACCCCTACGCGCCCGATGGCCGCAACCTGCTGCTACTATCGATCTTCGGCATCTTTACCGGCATCATCCTTTTCTTCATCTATGCCTTCTCCAATCCGTACAGCCCACCCGCGACGCTGTTTCCAACGGCTTTCGAGCGCTTGCAGGAGGAAATCAGCGGGCCTGATCCGTGAGCGGAAATGGCCCGAAGACCCCGCCCAAGTCTGTCGCTGTCACGCGTCAGAACAAAAAGACTGTCGCCTTTCGCAGCGTTTTGCGGTAAAAGCGGCCCGCTGTCAGCAAGGCCGTGCCGCTTGAAATGCGCACAGCCCCTGGTTTCACGCCGATGGGAGGCACTGATGAAAACGATCCTGAGCAACCAGAAAAACAAGATCAACACTCAGGATATCCGTCTTCATGTCCAGTTTGCTTTCACGCGCGAGGAAAAACCCGCGGCGTCCTAACCACGACCTTTCATCAGCATCGCATATCCACAACGGGCGCCAGTTGCGCCTGCGCAAGTTCCTGTCCTATTTCCGGCCGCATCTTCCGCTGCTCATGGCCGATATTGCCTGTGCCGTCGTGGTCGCTGCTGCCGCAGTAGCCTTGCCGCTCTGCGCCAATATCGTGATGAGCCATCTCATCGTGCTCACCGATACCGCTTCGGCCTATTGGCAGATCCTCGGCATGGGCGGCGTCATGCTGGCCATCGTCGCGATCGAGACGGGCGCGATCTTCTTCGTCGACTATCGCGGCCACATGATGGGTGCGCATATCGAGGCGAATATCCGGCAGGAACTATTCGACCACTACCAGAAACTATCCTTCGGCTTCTACGACCGGCACCGCACCGGCCAATTGATGAGCCGCATCGTCGGCGACTCCTTCTGGTTGGGTGAGCTCTTTCATCACGGGCCGGAAGACCTGCTGATCGCCTTCCTGAAATATAGCGGGGCCATGACGGTCCTGTTCTTCATCGATCCGCAGCTTGCCTTTCTGATCCTTCTGCTGACGCCATTTGCAGTGGCCTATGCACTTCACTTCAACAGGCGCATGAACCGCGCTCTCGAGGCGAGCAAGCAGGAGATCGCCGCCGTCAACGAAAGGGTCGAGGATGCACTGGCCGGCATCCGCGTCGTCCAGTCCTTCGCCAATGAGGACCTGGAACGAAGACGCTTTGCTGTCCTGAACCGGCGCTTCCTCGAAAGCCGCGCCGATGGCTACCGCAGCGAAGCATGGTTTTCCGCCGGCGCCGAGACCTTCGCCCAGATCATCACGCTTCTGGTCGTCATCCTCGGCGGATTGCGCATCCTTGCGGCGGAACTCACCATTGCCGATCTTTTGACCTTCCTGCTCTGCGTCGGCGTCCTCGTCGATCCGGTCAAGCGGATGGCCAACCTCGCCCGGCTCTGGCAGGAGGGTTACACCGGCTTCGTGCGGGCGATGGAGATCCTGGAGATCGATCCAGACGTGGTGGATCGTCCTTCGGCGCGCGCGTTGCATACGCCGAAGGGAGAGATCAGGCTGTCGGATGTCGATTTCAGCTATGATGACGGGGCGGAGGTGCTCAGCAACCTGTCGCTGACCATCCGGCCAGGCGAATTCGTAGCGCTCGTCGGCCCCTCGGGTGTGGGGAAGAGTACGCTCTGCGCGCTGCTTCCTCGCTTTTACGACGTCACCGGCGGCTCGATCGAAATCGACGGCACCGATATTCGCGATGTGACGCTCGCCTCGCTGCGCCGCCATCTCGGCGTGGTGCAGCAGGATGTCTATCTCTTCGCCGGCACTGTGGCGGACAACCTCCGCTACGGTCGCCCGGATGCCACAGACGAAGAGGTGGAAGCCGCGGCCCGCGCGGCTCACGCACATGAATTCATCATGGCGTTGCCGCAGGGCTATCAGACCGATATCGGCCAGCGCGGCGTAAAGCTGTCTGGCGGGCAGCGCCAGCGGCTGACGATCGCTCGCGCCTTCCTCAAGAACCCTGCCATCCTCATCTTCGACGAGGCGACGAGCGCGCTCGACAATGAAAGCGAGCGCGCTGTGCAACAAGCGTTCCTGACGCTCGCCAAAGGGCGCACCACACTCGTGATCGCCCATCGGCTTTCGACGATCCGCCATGCCGACCGTATCCTGGTGCTTACCGGCGACGGTATCGCCGAAGAAGGCAATCATGACAGGCTGATGGAGAGCGGCGGCATTTATGCCAATCTCTATGGGCTGCAGGCGAGCATCTGAGGTGTCGTGAATATGACATGCGGAACAGTTCGGCAGACAGGGCCAAACTGTTCCGCAGATCGACCAAGTGCTATTTCTCTTCACGCCGAGGGAGGAGCAACATGACAGTGCTGCGCATCGTTCCGAATATCGCCGCCGCTTCCATCGAAGAAGTGCGCAACTTTTATTCCGAGCTGTTCGGTCTTGAGATCGTCATGGATCATGGCTGGATTGTCACCCTAGCGTCTGACAGGCGCGCAATCACCCAGATCGGCATTGCGACGGAGGGTGGATCGGGAACCGCAGTGCCCGACATTTCGATCGAGGTCGATGACCTGGACGAAGTCCATCGGCGCGCGGTCACAGGCGGGCATCAGATCGTCTACGGGCCGGCCAACGAGCCCTGGGGCGTACGGCGCTTCTATGTTCGCGACCCCAGCGGCAAGCTCTTGAATATCCTTTCTCACGCAGGCTGAATGGGTCGGTCTGACGCAGGGACGATCATTGCAACGCCTTCGAAAACCTCTAGTCTGCAAAGGCCAGTCCAAGGCAGGAAATACCTGCTTTCATTGAGAATTTTCGAAAATAACCGGATCACGCCATGAACACGTCAAACCGCCTGGACTTGAGTGATATTCATCTGGGCGATTGGGTGGACCGGCTGTTGCCCGGCACATGGCGACCTTACACGAGGCTCGCGCGGCTCGATCGCCCGGTTGGAATCTGGCTGACGCTGTTTCCATGCTGGGCGGCTCTGTTTCAGGCCGCTCATGGCCTGCCCGATGTCCGGCAGCTCGCCGTCTTCACGCTCGGCGCCCTGCTGATGCGAAGCGCCGGCTCCACGATCAACGATATCGCCGACCGGAAATTTGACGGCCATGTCGAGCGCACCCGTTTCCGGCCTCTGGCAAGCGGGCAGATCGGCGTTGGTCAGGCAATGACCTTTCTGGCTATCGAACTCGCCCTGGCGGCGTCCCTCCTGTTGTTCCTGACGCCCTATACGCGGCTGGTTGCCCTTTGCGTTCTGCCGTTGGTGTTCGTCTATCCGTTCTGCAAACGCTTTACCCATTGGCCGCAGGCAGTGCTCGGCGCAGCGTTCAACTGGGGCATGCTCATGGCTTGGGCGGAAATTGCCGGCGCGATTCCCGCCGGCGCCGTCCTCATGTGGGCGGGAGCCATCGCCTGGCAGATCGGCTACGACACCGTCTATGCCTATGTCGATGTGAAAGACGATTCACGGCTCGGATTGAAATCGACGGCGATCCTGTTCGGCGAGCGCGGCAAGCGCATTATCGGTCTTTTCTATGTATCGACGATTGCTGCCTGGTCGGTCGGTGGCTGGTTATCCGGCATGTCCCTGCCCTACGCATTTGGAATGCCCGTCATAGCCGCACACCTTGCGTGGCAAGTCCGGCGGATCGACCTCGCCCGCCCGGATGTGAACTACCGCTTGTTCCTTGCGAATATTCTGACCGGGCTATTGCTGGCGGCTTCATCCCTAATCGGAACCTGGTGAACCTGGCGGCTCAATACGAGCAGGGACGATTATCGCTGGGACGGAAACCACCGGCGCAAGCCGGGTTGAAGGATGTATCCTCGCCGTAGCCATATTTCTCCGTCGATGTGCAGCCCGAGGCGACCGCTGAAAGCGTGATCAGCGCGCCTGCCACTATGAATGTGCGAAATCGGTTCATTCGAGCCCCCTACGTAGATCACACTTTGGCCAGTCTTCAGCTTAGCACGTCATGGCCTTGATCTCGTTCACTCTTCCGCGAGGCTGTCTGCCTGAGGGCGCACGTTGTGAACGCCAATTCCCAAGTTGAGATAAGCGCAGGAAGCGTGCATATTCAAAACGCAACGTGCGATAGAGGTGCAAATGGCGCCTGTTGTTTGAATGATCCAGCCGGGGACTTGCGATCATGCAATCGAATATTCTGGGACGTTTTGCAGCAATTGCGCTTATTGGCATTCAGGTGACGACACCCTACCAGGCGAATGCCTGCACCCGCGTCGTCTACCTCGGGGAAGGCGGCAATGTCATTACCGCCCGGTCGATGGACTGGAAATACGATATCGGCACAAACCTCTACATCCTGCCGCGCGGCATATCCCGCAGCGGAGAGGCCGGGCCGAATTCCATCAGCTGGACGGCGAAATACGGGTCGGTGGTGGCGACCGGCTATGACGTCTCGACCACGGACGGGGCGAACGAGGCCGGCCTCGTCGCCAATCTTCTCTGGCTGACGGAATCCGAATATCCGAATTTCGACGCAGGCAGCAAACCGGGCCTGACGATTGCCGCCTGGGCCCAATATGCGCTCGACAATTTCGCGACGGTGAGTGAGGCGGTCGCGGCACTGGAGAAGGAGCCCTTCACGATCGTGACCGATAATGTGCCAGGGCAAAACAGGCTGACAACCCTGCATCTGTCGCTCTCCGATTCCAGCGGTGACAGCGCCATTGTCGAATATGTCCACGGAAAACAGATCATCCATCACGGCCGCCAGTACCAGGTGATGACCAACTCCCCTACCTACGATGAGCAACTGGCGCTCAACACCTACTGGGAGGGTATCGGCGGTACGGTCTTCCTTCCGGGAACCAGCCGCGCGGCGGACCGCTTTGCCCGCGCCTCCTTCCTGATCAAGGCCATTCCCCAGAGCGGCGAACCCGACCGCACGCTGGCGAGCGTTTTCGGTGTCATCAGGAACGTCTCTGTCCCGCTCGGCATATCGGCGCAGGATCAGCCGGAATTGTCGTCGACGCGGTGGCGCACCGTCTTCGACCACAAGAGGGATCTCTATTTCTTCGAGTCCGCGATGACGCCGAACACGTTCTGGGTCGACCTGAAGAAGATCGATTTCTCCAAGGAAACGGGCAAGGTGAAGAGGCTCGATCTCGGTGCCGATCAGGCACATACTTTTGCGGGGGACGCGACTGCCGATTTCAAGGACGCCGAGCCCTTTCCTTTCCAAGGTCTCTGATGGCGCCCGCCCGAGGGCGGATGAATAGCGATCTCCGACTGCGGGAAGGGCTGGTGGATGATCAGACGGATGATAATTGCTGGCGTGCTGGTTTCGGGGGCAGCGGCGGACGCATGTGCGCAGGACGCTTCCGAGCCGCCGGTACCTGTCGAGAGCAATACGCCCGGATGGGCGCTGCAAGTGACACCCTATCTCTAGGCAGCGGGAATTGACGGCGATATCTCTCCCTTCCGGCGTGCGCCGACCCTCTCGGTCGAAAAGTCCTTCTCCGACATCATGGAGGACCTGAACTTCGGAGGCTTTCTCGATGTCTGGGGCCGGTACGACCGCTTCGTGCTATCCGGCGATCTCATGTACGTCGATACGACCGACAGCCACGCGATCGGAGCACTGCCCGTCGTCGGGGCGACACCGGGACTGACCGCCGATGTCGATACGGTAGAATTCCAGGCAACGATCAAGGGCGGCTACCGCGTCTATGACGGGCAGGACGTGACCTTCGACGTGCTTGCCGGGGTGCGGATATGGCACATTTCGAATGACCTGACCGTGAATTACGGCGCCTTCCGGCGCAGCTATGGCGAGGATTTCGGCTGGGTCGATCCGGTCATCGGCTTCCGCACCTTCTTCACCATCACGCCGAAACTTTCCATTCAGGCTCAGGCCGATTTCGGCGGCTTCGGCGCCGGATCAGACAGCACATGGCAGGCGCTCGCCACGCTCAATTACCTGTTCACCGATCGCCTCTCGGTTTCAGCGGGGTACAAGATCCTCGATGTGGACTACGAGTCCGACGGCCACGTGTTCGACACCACGCTGAAAGGCCCGGTGCTCGGCATGACTTACCGATTCTAGCTGGCGATCGTCGGCTCAGTCGCGCTCGGCGATCGCAGTGGCGCGGGGATATTCGCCGTAATAGCCGCGCCAGTTGGCGACGGCAAAACCGAAGACCACGAGGGCGCCCGCCTGATGCAGCAGGCCCCAGTGCAGCGGCACTTCCAGCAGCAGTGTGGTGATACCGATCGCAGCCTGGATCGTGATTAGCGAAAAGAGCACCACGGCACGGCGCGCATGGGTGGTCCAGGATGCCGCGCGCAGGACAATCACCATATTGATGAGAGCGATCGCAAAGAGCGTGTAGGCGCCGAGACGGTGAATGAACTGTACGGTCTTCGGGTTCTCGAAGAGGTTGATCCAGAAAGGCTGCTGGATGAAGAGATCGCCAGGCACCACGGCGCCGTCCATCAGCGGCCAGGTATTGTAGGTAAAGCCGGCATCGAGGCCGGCGACCAGCGCGCCGAGATAGATCTGGAAGAGCGAGAATATGGCGATCGCCGCCGCCCAGCGGTGTGAATTCTTCGTCGGAGCCGGATCGCTGGAATGCGGCGAGAGCCCACGCATAATCCACATGCAGGAGGCGAAGATCAGGCAGGCCATGACCAGGTGAGTGGCCAGCCGGTACTGGCTGACATCCGTGCGCACCGACAGGCCGGACGAGACCATCCACCAGCCGATGAAGCCTTGCAGGCCACCCAACGCCAGGATGCCGGCAAGCGGCCAGCGCAGGCGCTTTTCGATGCGGCCAGTCGCCCAGAAGAAGATCAGAGGCAGCGCGAAGATGACGCCGATGCCGCGCGCGATCAGCCGGTGCGCCCATTCCCACCAGAAGATGCTCTTGAACTGGTCGACCGTCATGTCGCTGTTGAGCTGCTGGAACTCGGGAATGCGCTGGTAGAGCTTGAATTCCTCTTCCCACTCGGCAGCGTTCAGCGGCGGGATGACGCCATGAATCGGCTTCCACTCGGTAATGGACAGGCCGGAATTGGTGAGCCGCGTCGCACCGCCCACGAGCACCAGACAGAAGAGTGCCAAGAGCACGAAGCCCAGCCAGATGCGCACGGCGCGGCGGTTATTGTCCTGCCTTCGCACTTCAGTGCGGATCGCCTGCTCCGGGCTCAGGTTCGCGACGGCCATGATCTCTCCTTTTATCCGGCAGTTGATTTGCCCCACCGGCTGATGCAAAACAAGCCCCGAACCTTTGCGGCATGCCGTCGCGCCGGCTCAATCCCATCCGTTCGAAAGTTATACGATGCCCGTCCGCCTTCGCAAATTCATCGGCACGATCCTGATCATCATCCTCGTGCTTTTCTATGCGATTGTGGCGAATACGATCGCGGTCGCCACACTCGGCAACGCGCCCTGGTGGGGACATCTGCTTTACTTCGCGCTCACCGGCCTGCTCTGGGTGTTGCCGGCCATGGTCATCATCAAGTGGATGGCCGGCCCGAAGCAGCAATAGCCGATTAACGGCAGAATAACCCTGATCTGCGGAAAAGCCCGGGCGCGGGCCTCGGTTAAACCAATTATACGTCTTGGCGCCCTAGCTTGCCCTCCAGCAACTTATTGACTGGAGAAGACCCGTGCAGACCCAGAGGCACGACGTTCCCGAGCAACCGTTCGACGCTGCAGCGCAGGCCGAAGCCGGCATTTCCCGGCTGCGGCAGCTGAGCATGAAACTCGCCATGGCCGAACTCGAGATCGAGCTTTTCGATACGATGGAGCCGCTTGAGGCGGAATGGCGCAGACTGGAACGCGATGATCTTTCCTCGCTGCATCAGAGCTATGACTGGTGCAGCGCCTGGGTGGCAGCCTTCCGCCGGCCGCTCGCCATCCTGCGCGGCAGGTGCGGCACCCATACTGCCTTCATACTTCCGGTAGAGATCGTCAACTCCCGCGGCATGCGGATCGCCAAATTCATCGGCGCCGACCACAGCAACATCAACACCGGCCTCGTCTCCGACGCCTTTGCCGAAGACAGCGGCTTGCTTGACAGTCACAAGTTTGCCGCTCGCCTTCGCACGGCACTCGCCGGCAAGGCCGACCTGCTTCTTTTGCAGAATATCCCGCTGGAATGGCGCAGCCGCCGCAACATGCTCGCCGGCCTGCCCATGGTGCAGAACCAGAATCACGCCTACCAGCTTCCGCTCCTCGATACGTTCGAAAAGACGCTGCAGCAGTTGAACGCGAAAAGCAGGCGCAAGAAATTCCGCGCGCAAAGCCGGCGGCTGGAAGCAATCGGCGGCTTCGACTACATCGCGCCGGAAGCGTCCTCGGAGCAACACGAACTGCTCGACATGTTCTTCCGCCTGAAAAGTGCGCGCTTCGCCTCGCTCGGCCTGCCCGACGTGTTTGCCGATGCGCCGACCAAAGCCTTCCTGCACGGCCTGATCGACAAGCGGAATGGAGACGATTTCGGCCTAGAGATGCGCGCTCTGCGCCTGAAGGGCGACTATGAGGGACGTATTGCCGCCCTGTCAGGGATTTCCCGCAAGGGCGACCACGTCATCTGCCAGTTCGGCGCGATCGACGAGGATCTGATTGCCGATGCAAGCCCCGGCGAATTCCTCTTCTGGCAAATGATTTCAAGCCTGCACGGCAAGGGAGTCGCGCTCTTCGATTTCGGCCTCGGTGATCAGACCTACAAGCGCTCCTGGGCGCCGATCGAAACCGACCATCACGATGTGGTCCTGCCGATCTCCGGCATCGGCGTCGCTGCCGGCATCGCGCATCGGGCGATCACCCGTGGCAAGGCCTTCATCAAGGCCCGCCCCGGTCTCTATAAATTCGCCCAGAACATCCGGGCCAAGTTCGGCTGAAGATCAGGCGGCGTGGCGCGCGGGGCTGCGCATGGCAGCCTCCTCGCCGCCCGACATCAGGACGACGCGCTCGTAACCGGCGCTCTGGAAATCCTGCATGAGGCCGACGAAAGCAGCCTCATCGATTTCGGGCAGCGACAGGATGATCTCGATTTCCTTGCTGCGCGTCAGCCGCGAAACCCCGGCGACATCAGCCGCGCCGCATTCGACAATGACGATATCATAGGCCGATGTCAGCGCATCGAGCAGCAGCGACAGCCTGTCGACGCCCCGCATGGCGCGGCGCACATCGCTCACACCCTGCGGGATCAGATGCGCGTCCGACATACGATCGCCATGGATCGTCTCGCCGAAGGCAGCCTCACCGCAGAGTAGATCGGTAACGCCCAGTGCTTCGGGATTTTCCGCCATCAGTTCGCTCGGATAGCCGCTGCCGGTCATGTCGACCAGGATCACGCGGCGTCCGGTATCGGCGAGCAAACGCGCAAGGGCGACTGTTGCCGCCGAGCCATTGTCACCACTCGGAGATATGGAGACGGCAAGGGGGGCGCGGCAGTCGGTCAGATAGCTCGCGACGGACGAAACGGAGAATTCGTTGTCATCGGCAAGCGCTTCCTCTACGGGCTCCGCTTCCGGCTCCTTCTCATCATCCATGGCCGCCGTCAGCATGCTCGGCCTGACGAGCTTCGGGGCGGGAACAGGCGCTGCCTCGCCCTGCCCTTCCTCCTCGACCCTCTCCTGGATATTCGTGGCCTCGACGTCGGTGGCCCCGACATTGGTGGCCTCGACAGGGCGCAGTGCACGACCGCTGAAGAGTTCGGAGAGCATGATGACGATCGCGCTCATGATGAGCGTCGCGACAGCGGCGACCACGACGATCGGCACCACTTTCGGGAAATAAGGATCGACCTGTTCGATCGCCTTCGAAACAATGCGCGCGTCGGCCGGGCTGGAATTGCGGTCGGCACGGGAAGCAGCCTCGCGGTAACGAACGAGGTAGGTTTCGAGAAGCTGGCGCTGGGCATTCGCCTCCCGCTCCAGCGCGTTGAGGCCCACTGCATCCTCGCCCGCCCTGGCACTGTTGGCCTGCAGCGTATCGGATTGCTGCTCCAGTTCCTTGGCACGCAGATCGGCCACCTTGGTTTCGTTCTCGATGCTGGCGAGGATCTTCTGCGTTTCCTGCCGGATCTGCGTACGTATATCGGCAAGCTGGGCGCGCAGGCTCTTCAGCCGCGGATGGTTGTTGAGCAGGCTCGTCTGCAAATCGGAAATCTGCGACTGCAGCCCGGATTCGGTCGCCTTGAGCCGCTGGATCGACTGCGACGACATGATGTCACTTAGCGTATCGGAGGGCTCGCCTGAAGACAGCGCGTTGCGCACGGCCTGCGCCCTCGCCTCGGCATTCGCCTTGTCGGTGCGCACGCGGGTCAGCTCGATGGAGATATCGTTGAGCTGCTGTGCAGTAAAGGTCGTGGTGCCGTTGGTCTGCAGCAGACCATGGGTGGTGCGGTAATCGGCGACCTTCTTCTCGGCCTCGCCCACCTTCTGGCGCAGGTTGTCGATCTCCGGCTCGAGCCAGCGGGTGGCCTCCGTGTTGGAAGCGAGCTTGGCACCGCTCTGGATTGCCAGGTAGACCTGCGCCATGGCGTTCGGAATGCTGGCGGCGAGCTTCGGATCCTTGGAGGTGAAAGTGATGCCGATGACGCGCGAGCCCGGCACCTGATAGACCTGCAGGCGCTGCGTGAAGGCGTCGATAACACGCTCTTCCGGCGGGTTTTCCAGCGGGTTTTTCTTCAGGTGCAGTGCCACGAGTATATCGGTGAGCGCGGACCCGTTCGCAGCCGCATCGAATTCCGGCAGATTATAGAGCTTCAGATTGTTGATGACCTGTTTGATGAGGTCCGCCGACTGCAGGATCTGCACCTGGCTCGAAATATTCAACTCGTCGAGCAGTGGTCCGGCACTGGCGTCGTTGGTCTGTGTACTCGCGAATGCGGGAGCGCGCGGCTCGATAAGGACGCGCGTCTCGCTGCGATATTGCGGCGAAACTATCTTGGCGCCGGCAAATGCGACAGCCGCACCCAATGCGGTGATCGTCAATATCTTCAGCCGACGGGCCCAGACCGCGCGCACAAGCTGGCCGAGGTCGATGTCCACATCCTGATCACTCGCTACGCGGGACATACTCATTACTCCAATACAAACTGCCGCAAGCGTAAACGACCATGGTAACTCAACGGTTAATGGCATATCCCTCGCAGATGAGACGGATCTGATAAAGGATTTGCGGAAATCGGCGGATTTTTTACCGGGCATTAACCCTAATAGATCGATAACGGCTCGACCGATTTATCTTCCTGTGAGCAAGCGGATGCCCTTCGTCCAGCCCAAGACATTGATGGCTATGAGCCTCGCCGCCATGACGGCTGCATTGGGCGGTTGCACCACCTATCGGCCGGCGCCGAAGGCCTTCAACCAGGCGACGATCCAGCCCTATTCGCTCGATAGCGGCGATCGCCTGCGCATCACCGTCTTCGATCAAGCGACGCTGACCAACACCTATACGGTGGATCAGGCCGGCTATATCGCGTTCCCGCTTATCGGCCAGGTCCCTGCCCGTGGCCGCACCCTGCAGCAGCTTTCCGGCCAGATCGCGCAGAAGCTGCAGCAGGGATATCTTCGCGACCCCGATGTCACCATCGATGTCGACCGCTATCGCTCCGTCTACATCATGGGCGAAGTCGGCCAGCCCGGCCAATATGCCTATGTTCCCGGCATGACCGTGCAGAACGCCATCGCCGTTGCCGGCGGCTTTTCCAGCCGTGCCAACCAGAGCATGGTCGACGTCACGCGCAAGATCAACGGACAGGTACTGACGGGCCGCGTCAATATTTCCGGCCCGATCATCGCCGGCGACACGATCTATGTTCGTGAACGGCTCTTCTAGCCGATGGCAGAACAGAGGCCCCTCCGCATTCTTCACTGCTTCCGGTCGCCGGTCGGCGGAATTTTCCGCCATGTCCGCGACCTGGTCGAAGAACACAGCCGGGCGGGGCACGAAATTGGCATCATCTGCGACAGTTCGACCGGCGGCGAATATGAGGATCGTCTCTTCGACGATATCCGCCCCTATCTCTCGCTCGGCCTGACACGTATTCCGATCAGGCGGTCCATCAGCCCGTCGGACATGATGGTTCTCTGGAACACGTTCAAGGAAATCAGGAGTTTGCGGCCGGATGTGCTGCATGGGCACGGCGCCAAGGGCGGTGTGCTTGCGCGGCTTGCCGGCTCAGCCTTGCGGGTCAACAGGTATCGCGTAGCCCGCCTCTATACTGCGCATGGCGGAAGCCTGCATTATTCCCGCGCCTCCATGCTCGGCCAGTTCGTGCTGCGCATGGAGCGGCTGCAGGAATATTTTACCGATGCACTGGTCTTCATCTGCGACTATGAACGCCAGACCTATGCGACCAAGGTGGGTCGGCCGCGGGTCACCAACCGTCTGATCTATAACGGTATTGGCGCGCGGGATTTTTCCGACATTCCGACCCGTTCGGATGCCGTGCACTTCATTTATGTCGGCATGCTGCGCGACCTCAAGGGCCCGGATCTCTTCATCGATGCCTTCGCCAAGACCGAGCGCCTGCTCGGTCGGCCGCTTTCGGCACTGATGATCGGGGACGGGCCGGAACGCGACCGCTATCGCGAGATGATGGTGGAGCGCGGTCTCGGCAAGCGCATCGGCATGCTGCCCGCCATGCGCGTGAAGGATGCCTTCTCCATGGCGCAGAACCTCGTCGTTCCCTCCCGCGCCGAAGCCATGCCCTATATCGTGCTGGAAGGGCTCGGCGCCGGAAAGACCGTCATCGCCTCGCGCGTTGGCGGCATTCCGGAGGTGCTCGGGGCGAACAGTCCCGCACTGGTGACACCGGGAGATTCCGATGATCTGGCGCGGGTGATGGCGGAAGCACTGACGGTGCCTGGCTGGCACGACAAGGTCATGCCCTCTCCTGATGCGGTCAAATCGATCTTCTCCGCGCCGGTCATGGCCCGCGAGGTGCTGAAACTCTACGGCGAACTCGTCAATCCCGCTGCGGCACAGGCAAGTCCGGCCGCCTCGTAAATGTTTCTTAGGGGCTTTCTGTTATCCCGCTCACATCAACGAGCGATGAAGCCCCATGAACAAGCTGGAAAAGAGCGGACAGTTCGACGTCGAAGCCCTGCGCAAGCAGGTTTCCGACATGGAGACACGCAGCGGCACCTCAGCGCACGCGGCCGGTGAGACACCTGGCATCAATCCCTACGCACGCCAGATTGCCGAGCAGTTCCGTGACGGAACCTATTCGCCGACAATCATTATCGGCCAGTTGCGACTGCTGGAATTCCTCACGCAATTCGTCATCGGCCTCGTCGCCTTCTATTTCGCTCCCGGCGACGGCAGCGACGGTATCCTGATGCGGGCCGCTATGGCGGCGATCGTTTCGGCATTGACCGTGGTAGCGCTTCAGCTTGCCGATACCTATTCCATTCCGGCTCTCAGAGCCCGTGTGCGATATCTGCCGCGTGCATTCGCGGCATTTGCCGTCGTCTTCCTGCTGACGTCAGGCGCTTTCTCGCTCATCCGCGGGCTTAGCGCGGCAACTGCGGAATCCTACGCTATCTGGCTCGCTGCAGGAGCGATTTTCCTGGTTGTCGAACGCTTCCTCGTGGCACAGGGCGTACGCAACTGGGCGCGCAACGGCATCATGGAGCGCCGCGCCGTCATCGTCGGCGGCGGCGAGCCGGCCAAGGAACTGATCCGCATGCTGGAGCAGCAGGCGGATAACGATATCCGTATCTGCGGCATCTTCGACGACCGCGGCGAGAAGCGCTCGCCGATCATGGTCGCCGGCTACCCGAAGCTCGGCACGGTCAGCGAACTCGTTGAGTTCGTGCGGATGACGCGCATCGACATGCTGATCATTGCACTGCCACTGTCTGCCGAAGCACGCATCTTCGAGCTCCTGAAGAAGCTTTGGGTGCTGCCGGTCGATATCCGCCTTGCGGCTCACGCCAATCGCCTGCGTTTCCGTCCGCGCGCCTATTCGCATGTCGGTGACGTGCCGATGCTCGACATCTTCAAGAAGCCGATCCGCGACTGG
This sequence comes from Sinorhizobium sp. B11, assembly GCA_039725955.1. Lineage (NCBI taxonomy): Bacteria > Pseudomonadati > Pseudomonadota > Alphaproteobacteria > Hyphomicrobiales > Rhizobiaceae > Sinorhizobium > Sinorhizobium sp. B11. The sequence goes on along the minus strand of CP091034.1, from coordinate 1,360,931 downwards.
GATTCCGTTGCGAAGCGCGCTTTCGATATCTTCTTCACTATCGTCGCTCTCTGCCTGCTGTGGCCGATCATGGTGGCAACGGCGATTGCCGTGAAGATGACGTCGGAAGGACCTGTCTTCTTCATGCAGAAGCGTCATGGCTTCAACAATGAAGTCATCAACGTCTTCAAGTTTCGCTCCATGTACACCAGCATGAGCGACCCGAGCGCGAAGGCTGCTGTGACGAAGGGTGATCCACGCGTCACCCGCGTCGGGCGCTTCATTCGCAAAACCTCGATCGACGAATTGCCGCAGCTCTTCAACGTGCTGAAGGGCGAGCTTTCGCTGGTCGGCCCACGCCCGCATGCCGTGCTCGCCCAGGCGCACGACCGTGCCTTTGCCGATATCGTCGACGGCTATTTTGCCCGCCACCGCGTCAAGCCAGGCGTCACCGGCTGGGCGCAGATCAATGGCTGGCGCGGCGAGGTGGACAATGACGACAAGATCAAGTTCCGCACGGCCTACGACCTCTATTACATCGAGAACTGGTCGCTCTGGTTCGACCTCAAGATCCTGTTCCTGACGCCTATCCGGCTGCTCAACACGGAAAACGCCTATTGAGCACGATCGACGCCTCCCTTGTGCGCGTAGCGCAGCCGCAACGGCTGACGCTGCGCCTCATCGGCTCGGCGGCGGTCGCTTTCGGGGTGTTCCTTTCGGGCTTCGTCATCGACGAGCCGGCACCTTATGAACTCTGGATGGCAGGATTGGTCGGTCTGTGGTTCATCCTCGGCCTGAAGATATCCCGCACCACCGCGCCGCTCCTGGCACTGCTACTCACTTTCAACATCGGCGGCATGCTGTCGCTCACCCAGATGCGGGACCTGGCGACCGGCCCGATGTATATTGCCGTCTCCACCTTCCTGGCGCTAACCTCGATCTTTTATGCCGCCATCATCGAGGATAGCCACAAGCGGCTGCCGCTGATCTTCAACGCCTGGAGCTTTGCGGCGGTGATCACCTCCATGCTCGGCATCCTCGGCTATTTCCACGCCTTTCCGGGCTCGGAAGTCTTCACCCTCTACGACCGCGCCAAGGGCGCCTTCCAGGATCCGAACGTTTTCGGTCCGTTTCTCGTGCCACCGGCGCTCTACCTCGTCCATGGCATTCTCGCCGGGAATCTCAGAACCTTGCCGATCAAGGCGGGAGCGCTGCTCATCCTGGCGCTCGGCATCTTCCTCTCCTTCTCGCGTGCGGCCTGGGGTCTTTTCGCCGTCACCGTGTTGATACTGATCTTCATCATGCTGCTGAAGGAGCGCAGCGGCGCTTTCCGGCTCAGGGTGCTAATCCTGTCACTTGGTGCCATCATCCTGATGGCCGCCTCGCTGGTGGTGGCGCTGCAGGTCCCCAAGGTCAGCGAGCTCTTTTCCGCCCGCGCCCAGCTCGTGCAGCAATATGACGGCGAGCATCTCGGCCGTTTCGACCGCCATCGCATCGGTTTCCAGATGATGATGGAGCGGCCGCTCGGTATCGGGCCGCTCGTCTTCGGCACGATGTTTCCGGAAGACGAGCACAATATCTGGCTGAAATCGCTGACCACCTACGGCTGGCTGGGCTTCGTCAGCTATGTCGGCATGCTATGCTGGACGCTCACTCTCGGCTTCCGCAACATGCTGCTCGACCGGCCATGGCAGCCTTTCCTCATGGTCGCGTGGATCTCGGTCCTCGGCCACGCGACAATCGGCAACGTCATCGATATCGACCACTGGCGGCACGTCTACCTGCTGTTCGGAATCGTCTGGGGCTGTGCCGCGCTGGAAGTTCGCCACAAGCGTTCAGCCCGCTCGCAACCACTTGAGAAGTTCGGCAAAGGCGCTAAGTTTCGGGCATGATTACAGGAACACAGATACGCGGCGCTCGCGCCATGATCGGCATGAGCATCGAGGACCTCGCTGCACATGCAGGACTTTCCGTCGAAACGGTGACAGCGCTGGAAAACGGCGAATGGGCAGGAGAGACGCGCGCCATGATCGATGTGCGCAATGCGCTGGAGGCCCGCGGCATCATCTTCATCGCCAGCGGCAATCAGGACGAGGGAGGCCCTGGCATACGCCTGCGCGCCCGGACATCCAACGATGACGGCATCCGACCGGAAAACCTCAACGCAGCCAACGACGACTGACGGAACCAAGCGCTCTCTCGGGCGTTTCGGCTGTCCTGTCAACGTGTTGGGGGTAGCCTGTCTTGAATCGCAACAGCGGTCTTTATCTTGTCATCGGCGCGCTCGTCGTCCTGGTCGTCGGCCTCGGCGCCTACATCTATCACGAGGAGAGCAAGCCTCAGGGCATCGAGATGAACATCGGCAAGGACGGGGTCTCGATCGAGCAGAACTGAGCGTGGAACCCTCCTGCTCAGCTTGAGGCATTCTGACCAGGACGCCTTAGAGATAGGTCTTGGCGAGGATGGTCAGCTTGCCGCTGTCCTTCACGCCTTGCTTGTAGAGCTGGATGAGGGCAGCGCCGATCCTGTCAGCTTCCGGTGTGCGGGGAGTAATGCCGCTGTCATCGCAAACCTGATTCAGAACCTGCGACAACAGGTCTATATCTTCCGAAAAGAGCGGTAAATCCTGGGGATGAACTGACGATTTCAACATCGCGCCGCATTTCCCTCAGAGGGCATGACGCATCATCCTGCGCAGCCGACGCCCTCCCTGCCAGCCTTATTTTTATTATGCGCGCGGCCCAAAATTTTAGCAACTATGCAAATTAAGATCGTCGGGAACAATCTCTTGTCTCGCGCGTTACCGGGCCGTTTGGAATTCAAATGGAATGAGAAAGCCGTGAGCGAAAAACGCTTCCCCTCGCCCGTCAGGGTCATATCTCCAAGCAACGGCTTCATCGTTTCAACCGCCTGGGAAGCCGTCGAATATCTCAAGCGCTGGCCGGCCAAGCGCGGCCGCGAATACCGCATAGCACTCCAGCACTGCCTAGATGCAATGGATGGGCTGAGAAGCCCTCGCGCAGCGCAGGCGTCTTTCATGTCGGCGGCCAGGATAGCCGGCCTGCTGCTGTGAGGTTTTGAAAGGCCGCTCAGGATTCAGCGCGGAATTTTAGCCGTCCGCTCGCGGCATAAAGCCTGCGACTGGTAAAAGCCTTCGACGATCACCTTGGCGCCTACCTCGGCCACATGTGCTTCGGCGAGTTCGGCAAGCGCAAGGGCAACATCCTCTTCCGGCCAGCCCGCTTTCACGGCCTCGTCGGAGAGGGCTTTAAATGCAGCGGCAAGGGTCTGCCGGCAATCGTGTCTATTACTGTCGATCGTCATAAGCCCAGAACTATGCTTTTCCACGATTTCTCTTCTTTACACGCCCAGCAACAAAATTGCGAACAAATTTCATTTTCAAATAATCTAAAATTGGAAATATCACACTGGCCAGCCTCAATCACAGGTAGATTCTCCTGCAGATGAAATAACTCACCTCTGTTAAGTAGGGATATTTGGCAGAAATATTAAGGAAATATTTTACCGCCAATTTAGCGCCTTAAAAACTACAACCGAAAATCTATAATATTTCGGCAGAGTGCTAGCCCGGCTTGGCGCCGCATTGCTCATGAGCCGAAGGATTTCCATGCTGCGCCGGCGCATGCAAGGGTTATTGCCGCATATGCGCAGACTTTTTTCGGCAGTCATCGGCGGATTGCGAGCATGCCGGCCAGCACCGAAGGGCAGGAAAGAAGCTCGCCAGCAGACATTCCCTTGGACAAGTTCCGTTTTATGATCACGGCGGCATTTTTCCCTTGCGTCCAAAAACCGAAAAGTCTAACAGAAGCAAGCCGTTTCGGCAGGTCGGGGCGTAGCGCAGCCCGGTAGCGCACTTGACTGGGGGTCAAGGGGTCGCTGGTTCGAGTCCAGTCGCCCCGACCATTTAATCCCTTGAAATCTCAGTCAAAAAACCAACAGAACTTGAAAGCCGGACGGACGGGGCAAGCTGGCGGTTCTTGCCGCTCGCGCACTAGCGGTGCCCCTCTCAAATCTTTTAGGGCAACAAACCGCTCCACCTCCTGCTTGCGCCCGACAACCAATACATCATCGTCCAAGCAGAATGTGTGAGCGCTAATCTCTCAGTGAATCGTACGGGGTAGCCCGTCCCAGGAAGACGTCAGGTCTTCGAGCAAGGCGAGAAGTTTTTCGAACTCGGAAAGAACGGAGTGAAATTCCTCGTTGCTCAACGAGGCGATCTGTGGGGCCTTGACCGAAAGCGATCCGATAAGTCGCTCGATCCACATGCACCGGTCTGCGGGCACATGCCCGAGAATATCGTCCCGGTATTCCTGCAGGTAGCTGTGGATGCGCGCCACAATCACACGGCGGTCGGTTGCTCCAAGCGTTGCAACATTGCTTCGCGCCGTCTGCAGTTCAGCGATGATCGATGTCTGCATCTCTTTTCCCTTGGTTCTCCAACCACTCCTGCTGCGGCGAATACCATAGTCGCTGAACTCCCGACACGGACCAAGGTCTGAAGTCGCTGACGGGTGCCTTGTGCCCTCAGCGCGATTCATCCGTCCATATGCGGCGCTCGCCGCGGTAGATGTATTGGCCAGAGCCCTGACGGGTGTTGTCGCGGTAATAGTCGCGGCGATTACGGTTGCGGTCGTCGCCGGCGCAGCGCTCGGGAAGGCGTCGGCAATCCTGGGAGTTCTGCCGGCTGACCCGCGGATTTGTCGGATCAACGGCCATTGCATTACCGGCGAGCATTGCTAAAGCTAAGGCAAGAACAACCCTGATCATTTCACTCTCTTCCATTTCCTGTCGACCATGCCCGGAGTTTATCACATGCTGCCAAGCCGCTCACTTCTCATCGGCATGATCATAACATTGGCCTCTTCGCATGTTGCATTGGCAGAAAAAGCCCGGTTTCGAAACGCCAGGGAAAACGAAATCCGTCAGCTTCTGAAGGGTGCCAGCGACTTGCGGAAAGCCTCGAATGGCTATGAATACCGTCGGGGCAACAAGAACGGCTATAAAATTTCAGACGGTCAGATCTGCATACTTTTCCCCAACAAGCAGACCGACTGCGTCTCGATCAAGACGGATGGTCAGGTATTGCAGATGCTCGACAACAAGGGCAATCGCGTCAAGCTCTGAGCCCTGCCGGCTGCTGTCTGTCGTCACGCCCGGCGCCTCCCCGGAACCTTTCCCCAAAGATCGCGTTAGAAACGCATGATTTTGCAGGTCGCTCGCCTGCAGCCGAGATGCGCCATGCGCCGGTTTCATCCGGGCAACCGGATCTTGAACGAGCTTTCAGCCGGGCTCTTCCCGGCAGGGGGAAATCATGAAACTCCGCTTCGTATCCGCCACAGTTGCCGGCTTCCTTGTTACCGGCCTCGCCGGCTCGGCCATGGCGGCTGATGCCATCGACGCTATTCCGGCCGCACCGGCAGCCGAGATCACACCGGTTTTCACATGGTCAGGTTTCTATGCCGGTGTCGGCGGCGGGCCGACCTGGGCCAACGGCGATTTCGACGTCTTTTCCGAAGACATGAACGGTGGGCTGATCACCGGCTTCGTCGGCTATAACTGGCAGTTCGACAATAATTTCGTCGTCGGCATCGAAGGCGACATTTCGTACAACTGGAACAAGTCCGATGTCGGCCCGTTGGAAGTCGGCCTCGAAACTGCCGGCTCCGTCCGCGCCCGGCTCGGTTATGCGATCGATCGCGCGCTGATCTATGGTGCAGCAGGCTGGACGGGTGCGCAGGCCCATATCGATGGTCCTGCCAGCAGCGACAGGGATACGCTGTCCGGCTGGACGATCGGCGCCGGCGTCGACTATGCCTTCACCAACAACGTCTTCGGCCGGCTGGAATATCGCTACAATGACTACGGCAGCGCCGACCTGCTCGGGCTCGACGGCGACTTCGACCAGCATGTCGTGATGATCGGGGTCGGCTACAAATTTTGACGCCCTGCCCTCAGACCATTCTTGCCGCCGGATTACATTGCCGAGAGCGAGAGCTTGCCGTCGGCCGTCACACGCGATTGCCAGCCGGTATAGTTGGCGATCGTGAAATGCGGCGTCTCGAAAGGCGTCGCATGAGTCTCAGTGATGACGGCGACGTCAGCTCCGGCTGCCTCGCCGGCGAGAATACCTGCAACCGCATCCTCGAATACCAGGCAACGGGCGGGATCGACCCCGAGACGGCTCGCGCCCAGCAGATAACATTCCGGGCTCGGCTTGCCTGACGAGACTTCTTCGCCGCTGACGATCATCTTCGGCATGGGAATGCCCGCAGCCGCCATGCGGCGGAGGGCGAGCTCGATCGGCGCCGAAGTGACAATCCCCCAGCGATCCGAGGGCAGTGCATTCAGGAAACGAATGGAGTCCGGGATCTCGATGATGCCCTCGAAATCCTCCATCTCCTCTTTCAAAAGCAGTTTTGCCTCGGCGATCGGATCGACACTGGGAAGACCGAGCTGGCGGATGACGTCGGACGCGCGAACACCATGGATGGTCTTCAAAAGGACCTCAGGTTCGAAACCGTGGCGAAGCGCCCACTCGCCCCAGACGCGCTCGACGACGGCGATGGAGTTCAGCAACGTGCCGTCCATGTCAAAAAGGAAGGCATCGTAAGTCTTGTCGAGAACGCGATGGGAAGCGGACAAAGGGAGGTTCCTTGCGAAGCGGAAAGCGGGCCGGCCCTCCGCGACTAGCCGAGCGCATGAGCGACGTCAACCGAAAGCATGTCGCGCAAAACTCTGCTGCGGTGCATCAGACAAGGACCTGAAGCGTCGCAAGCGATCTGAATGACCGCGTACGCTTTAGTCGTTGACCTCGGGATGGGTGATGCTCCTCACATCCGCGAGGCCGCGTGTAGCATCGCGATTGCCGGTGGCAGCCGCAGCCTCAAAAACTCGCGTGGCGTCACCATACATTTTCAGATTCATGTAGCTGTAGCCACGCAGAACCATGAGATCGACCCGCTCCTGCTGCAGTTGGGCACGCTGGTCGAGAAAAATGAGTGCCTCGCGATAGCGGCCGCCCTGGAAGGCGGCAAGGGCACGATCGGCAAGGATCGCTACCTGCAGTTCGGACGCGCGGTCGCGATTCTGCGGCGCCTTGGTAGCCGCGACTGCGGCACTATTGGAAAGGCCGGCGCGCAGGTAGGCAAGGCTCTGGCCGTAGGCGGCATCCTCACGATCCTTGCGCACTGGACTTGCCAGCGCCGCCTCGAAAGCCTTCACCGCTTCCATCGGCCTGTTGATATCCATCAGGCACCAGCCGCGTGCCAATGCATCGCCGGGCCGGAGGCGGGCGGGATCAATGGTGGTGGAACATCCGCGAAGCTGACGCGGACCGCGCTCGACTGCAACCGTCTGCATGGCCCGCGTGGGCCTCGCGGGCACAACGGGCTGGGGCTGCACTTGCGGCTGCTGGGATTGAAATTGCGCCGGCGGCTGAGGCTCCGGCTGGAAGGCGGCACTGCGTTCGGTCGGCGCAGACTGGATCTGAGGGGCGGCAGGCTGAACAGCTGGCTGCGACCCAGCCGCAGAACCGGGGGCCGGCAACGGAGCGTTGCTGCGGGAAACGGCGGCTGTATCGTTCAACGTGGCAATGCGGGCCGAACGATCCGCCCAGAGACGCTGGATCTCGGCAACTCCGGCCCGGTCGTTCAATTGCTGGCGGGTGACGGCAAGGCCATAGGCGGACGGTTCGTCATCCGGCTTCCAACGCAGTCCCGTCTCGAACCACCGGGCAGCCGTCTGGAACTGGTTTAACGATCGAGCGTACCAGCCGAACTGCTGGGCCGTCGGCACGTATTTCTGTTCGATGATAGCAGCGGCGATACGACCGAGCACGTCCTCGCTCAGATCGGCCGGCGGCTGCAAGGCCATCAGATTGGCGGTCGCGGCAAGATAGGTGGCGGTCGCATCCTTGGAATCGTCACGCCATTTGTACATGACGTCTTCGGCTTCCTGCGGCGACTTGCGGGCAATCAACGCCAATGCCAGCCCCTGGGAGGCCACAGCGGAAATCCTGCTTGTCGTGGGCGATGCGGAACCACTTTTTCGGCAGCCGCATCATTTGTTGCGGCGAAGCTGATACCAGCCAAGCAGCAGCGCGTCCGAAGGCAGCCCCTGCTCTTCGGCAAGCTTCTCAACGCGGGAGATATAATTGGCAGCGACCTCGAGCTTGGGATCGTCATTGCCGTCGGCAACGAAGCGGCGGGCCAGATCGTCGCGCAGGCTGTCGAATTCTCTGACACCATTGGCATCGGCAGGTTTTTTCAAGGGACAGCAGCGACTGCATCGCACCATAGGGCAGAAGAGCGGCTGCCTTCTGGATCGTCGCCACGCGCTCGGCCGGCTCGGTGCAGTTCTTCAGGATATAGGTATATGCATCCTGCCCTCGCTGCTGCCTGTTCGTATCGACGAATGCTTCGGCAACGCGCCAGAGCACATCTATTTCGGCGCAGGTCAGCAGACTCGGGGTTTCGGCTGCAATATCGACGACCGTCGCATATTGCTTGAGATCAGAAGCATTGACCAGCCGGGCACGGGATTCGGCGACATCGAGACGGTCGAGCAGGTCGGCTGGCGGCTGCCAACTTTCGGCGGCCTGACGATCGGCGATCGCCTTGCGCAATTCGGCATAGCGGCCCTCCGAATAAAGCCGCCACATATTTTTCGAGCTGCCGGTCGCCGTTTTGTGGAATGGCGAGCGGATCAGCAGGTGGTACCCAGTTCGGATAAAGCGCCTGAAGGCGCGAGATTTCCGCCTGCAGGCGAAGCTTGTCGCCGCGGCTCGCAAAATAACGAAGGGCGCTTTCGTCGACAACCGGCTGCTGGCTTGCCGCCGTACCTGAGGGCGGCGGATTGGCCGGCGCGGTGGCGGCACCCGAGGGAGCCGAGGGTGGTGCGGTCTGTGGGACGACCGGAACCGGAGCCGGCTGCTGGGCCTGATTTGTCTGTGGCTGATTTGCCGGGGCTTGGGCTGGCTGAGCTTGGCCCGGCTGCAATTGGCTTGTCTGCGCTTGGCTTATCTGGGGCAGGTCCGTCTGAGCCGCGCTCTGGGCCTGACCGACAGAGTTATCCTGCGTCGCGGCCTGGATCCGCTCCGTCACGGTCTGCACATCGATCGGCTCACCAGAGGGGGTATCCGGCCCCTTGATACGACCCATCATCATGAGTTCGGGAGTCTTGCCACCGAAGCCGAAACGTTCCTGCAATGCGTCGCGGTCCTTCAGCCCGGCGATGAGAGTCGCCACAAGGACCGCTGCCGTGACCGCCACGAAAGAAGATTTCACAGACACTCCGGATGCTTCTCCCCGACATAGGCCAGCCCCAGAAGCTGAAGCGTTGAAGGATAATAATAGGCGGGCGCAAATTGCAGCGCTTCGGCAGGTAGTTTGGTTCCGTCCAATACACAGGCCACAACGTGGTTAACAATTTCATAACCAGGGTCGGAAAGCGGCGTCTTCGACCGCCCGGTGGTGAGGTCGATTATAGCCGGCACCCCGTTTTCGGTCATGCCTTCCTTGAGGCGCGTCAGCAACGCCCTGTCGGTCACGCCGCCTCGCGCCAGATAGAGCGGGATACGGATCGCGTTGTAGCCGAACTCTGCCTCGAAACCTTCGGCCGGCTGCGGCTGTCGCTTCAGGCTCACCCATTCGGCGGGCAGCTTGCGCGGGCCAAATTGCATGGCCTTTAGCAGCGACAGACCATCATCGGCCAGTTTCTGCCACTGATCGGACGGTGCAAGTGCGGCCATGACCGGAAGCGCTTCATAGACCCAGTAGGATGGGTTGATAACGGGGCCATCGTCGCGATCCGTGCCGGAGAAGCCTTCCGCGCCAGGCATCAGCAGGGTGCGGCCGGAAAAATCGGCCACCGTCTCCGATAATGTCGACTGCGCCATGCGGGTGGCCGCGGTAATATAATCGGTACGGTTCCAGGCAGAGCCCGCCAGCGCAAGCGCATAGGCAATCAGTATGTCGCCGTCGGACGCATTGTTGGTGTCGGTCACATGCGGACTGGCAGACGGATCCCATTTCCAGACGGCAAGACCGTCATTGCGCAGCAGCAATTCGGTGCGGGTGAAATACCAGATCTGCTCGAAATCGGAGGGGCTCGCGGCAAGATAGGCGAGCAGCAGGCCGTAGCCCTGGCCCTCGCTATGACTGATGTTGCCATTGCCGTTATCGATGATGCGGCCGCTCGGATCGAGAAATTTTGCCTTGTAGGCAGCCCATGCCTCGCCGCTGATTCGCGGCTGCTGCGCCAAGGCCGGCTCGCCGGCGAGTGCCAGCATCATCGTGCCTGCCAGCAATATCGCGATCCAGCCCCTCATTTCGACCTGCCGAGCCTTGAGAGCATTCTGGACGTGACCAGACCGATAAGCAGCGACAGCACGACCAAAAGGAAAGAATAGGAAAGAATATTCGTCGACAGCCAGTTGGCGGCAATCAGGCGATAGTTGGCGATCGACAGGCCTCCAGTAGGTACGAAATCGAAACGGGTCACCGGTACGCTCTCGATCTTGCCGGTGCGGCTGGAATAGGTGGTGACATGGCCAGCAATCTGCGGCCAGTTCATCTGGGCGGTCAGGGAACTCAGCCCCTCGCGCAGGTCCTTGGCCGAGGGCGCGGTCACGACAGTCCACGTACCACCACCATCCGGGCTCTTGCCCTGAGCGACCATTAGAGATGCCACATTCGACGGCGTGAACACCTGCTCTGCAGTGGGAACGAATTGCAGCGAGGCGCCGGTAATATCGAAATTTCGGTGCAGCCATTCGCGGAACGCGGCAATGCGGCCCTGCAGCGCGCCACCGCTGATGCGCGAGCGCCACTCTTCCAGCGCCTTGCCATTGTCGATCTCGGTCGGCTGGGAATCCGACACCGGACGCCAGGAAGCCTGGCTCGCTGTTGAGACATTGACCTGCGTGAGCGCCGTTGCCGGCATCTGCGAAATCGAGCCGATGAAAATCGCGTTGCGGTCACCGATCACGCCCGGCGAGGCGACCGTTTCGATCGCGATCGGGTGGCCCGCCATGATCGCGAGCTGGCCAAGCAGGGTCGCAGTGGCAGACAGCGTGTCGGCATCGGTGCGATCGATGAACAGCGGCGTCGGATCTGGACTGCGCCCATAGGGGTAGGATGTGCCGGCCATGGCCGCGAGGTTCGGTCGCTGCCCGACGCGTGCGAAATCCGGCATATGGAATTCGGACGTATCGAAAAGCGCAAAACGCGGCGTTGACGAGGCTGTCGCCCCGGGCACGCAAGCTGCATCATCATCCGTCATCAGAACTGCTTCGATGGCAATCGAATTCAGCCCTGGCTTGAAATGCCGCATGGTCACGCGGATAGGAAGCTGGCGGAAAATCCCGCCATTGGTCGTTGCAATCGGCACAGTGGAGGCAATGTTGCCGTTCACGTAGACATCGATATGACTGCCGGGAAGCACCTTGCTGGAATAGGCAGCATCGAGCAGGATTTTCGCCTCGCCATAGGCATTGGCGTAAAAGTCAGCCGGCACGGCGATATTGAAGCCGGTGCGAAAGCGACGGCCGGAAAAGTCGATGGTCTTCAAGCCGAGCTGCGAGAGCGGAATACTCGTATCAGAAAAGAGAAGCGGCGCGTCAGGCGCGCTCCAGCGCTGCGTGGTCAGCACGTCGCGACGGACTTCAGGGGCGCGGTCGGTCGGAGACACGATAGTGTCGATCGCCGTGGAAACCGCCTGCCAGGATGGACCGCTGATCAGCAGGACGGGCGAACCACTGCGCGGGTCGATGACAAAGGCCGCAAGCGGCGCGCTTTCAGCGCCTTGGGGAAGATTGGGGAAGAGCGGACGCAGCTCGGTGGCGGTACCGACGAAAACCGCCATCTTGCCGGGACCACCTGCTGGCGGAGTGTCGGCACTAAAGGCAAAGACCTGGTTCGGCATGCCGCTCAGGAGCGACAGGCCCTGCGCCAGACGCAGGAGTGGCTTGGTGGTGCCGGGCTGTTCCATCGCCGGAACGACCAGATCGAATTCCGTCTTGCCTGCGCCATCGACACCGATGGCGCGGATCGCATCCGTGCCGGAAAGCTGACTGGCGTCGCGGCCGGCAAAGCTCAGATAGGTGCCGGCCGGATCGATGTTCGACCAGAGCTCATAGGTGGAGTCGATGCTGCAATCGGTGCGGTGGCGCTGATTGGCCTCGAAAGTGATGAGATTGGCACCGGGCTGGAGCAGACCTGGAGGAACATCGAAGCTGACTGCCGAAGGACTGTCGGGCGAACCGATCTGCTGCTGACCGATAATACGGTTGTTGATGAACACGGTCAGCTGCGATGCTTCGGGAGCGACGACGATGGCATTCTGATAGGCGAAGGTGAACCGCGCCTTCGCTGCTGCCTGCTCCGTCGTCAGATAGATCGACCATGACCTGCGGTCGTATTCACCACCAAGGCCTAGCTCGGAGAAAGGCACGATATAGCGCCTGAAATCGCCGGTCTGTGGAGCGGCCGCGGCAGGACGGACGACAGGGGTGGCCGGCTGCGGCTGAGCCTGAACAGGGGTGGAGGGCGTCGCCGGCGCCGATGGAGGTGCAGGCGCTGGTGCGGGGGTTGCGGGAATGACGCTAACCGGCGGCGCTGCGGGCGTGGGTGCCTGGCTCTGCGCAGGCGCGGAAGGCTGTACCGGCTGCGGAGCAACAGTCTGCGGAACGACGGGAACAGGGGCCGGTGCGGGCTGGGAAGGCTGCGCGGGCTGGGCCGGAAGCGTCAGGCGCGGCTTGACCGGTGGCGCACCCGCCGGGCGCTCACCGGACATGTCGAAGGGAGCGGTCTGCGCATAAGCGAGAACCGATGTGCCGATCAGGAGAAGGGAGGCGGCAAAGAATTTTCTCATCCGGCGTTCGCCTTTGCCGCCTGCTGCTGTCGATGCTCCTCACGTTCCGGGCGCATGCTGCGGAAGAAATAAACCAAGCCACGGCTCGTCTGATACAGCGAGAGGCCGAGGAACCAGATGGTGCCTCTGATGAGGCCGGGATTACGCCGGCGCGAGGCCTGGAACTGCGTCCATTGATCCGAATTGGCGAAGATCAGATCGGCGATGAGGCGATGATCCAACGCGCTCTTCGGTTGATACTGGCAGCCGACATTGGTGATATCGCCAGACGGTTCGATGTTGCGGACGATGAGCGGCAGGGTTTCGAGATCGGCGCCGCTATAGGGGCGGAAGCGGATCTCGCCGAGCGCTCCAACCTGCACCGCATCGAAATGCTTGCTGAAGATGTGCAGGCGCGCGCCGTGGACGGAGACGTCCTCGATCGAGGCGGTATACCACTGATCGCCGACGCCGAATTCGCAGCGCCGGTTGACGCGCACGCGGCGGGAGGACGCCCTCTCCCCGCGCTCCGAGACCACGCCGAGCGCGCAGCCAGCAAGGATGAGATTGATGATGTTCCAGCCGCCGACGACGAGCGTGACATCGGCCTTATAGGGCTCCGCATAAATCTTGTAGATGGTGATCGCAACGGCGATGGTCTGCACCGCGAAGATGACGAAAAAGGGCCTGCTGATTTCCGACAAGCGGCTGACGGCGATGGATTCGTCCTTGGCGGTGACCTTGAAGGTCGGCTTGCGCGGATTGAGCATGACCGAGACGACAGCCGGCAACAGGTGAACCGTCTGCACATATTCATAGAGTTCGGAAATCCACGGCCAACGGAACGACCCGTAGAGGTAGTTCTGCATCATCAGGTTCACGATCATGTAGGCGAGCGTATAGGCCAGGAACTCGCCGCCGGAGGCCGTGAAGATCTCGAGATCGAAAAAGAGATAGAAGAGCGGCGCGAACAGGAAGATCGTGCGCGGGAACGGGAACAGCCAGAACAGCGATGAGGACATGTAGCAGAAGCGCTGCGGCAGCGTGAGGCCGCGCTTGAGCAGCGGAAAGCGGAAGCGCAGGATCTGCATCATGCCTTGCGCCCAGCGGCTGCGCTGACCGATGAAACTTGCGAAGGTGGCGGGCTGCAGCCCGGCGATCAAGGGCTTGTCGAGATAGAGGCTGTTCCAGCCGGAGCCGTGCAGGGCAAGCGCGGTCTCGCAATCCTCGGTGATGCTGATGCCGCTGAAACCGTTGGTGGACTGCAGCGCGCGGCGGCTCAGCACCGCTGCCGAGCCGCAGAAGAAGGCGGCGTTCCATTTGTCGAGGCCGCGCTGGATGATGCCGTAGAACATTTCGTTCTCGCTCGGCATCTTTTCAAAGGTGCGAAGGTTACGCTCCAGCGGATCCGGATTGATGAAGAAGTGTGGAGTCTGGACAAGGAAGAGTTTCGGGTCATCGTCGAAATAACCGACCGTTTCCAGAAGGAAGTCACGCGCCGGCGCATGGTCGGCGTCGAAAACGGCAATCAATTCGCCGCTCGAATGCTGCATGCCGTTGTTGAGATTGCCGGCCTTGGCGTGTTCGTTGCGGTCACGCGTGAGGTAATTGACGTCAAGATCGACGCAGAGCTGCTTGAGCTCGGCGTGGCGGGCCGCGGCTGTCTGCGCTTCGATCAGCTTGCCGGAATTGCGCTTCTGTAGCGTGCCGCCATCATCCAGCAGCCACACATGCAGCTTGTCGGCCGGATAATCCATTGCCTTTGCGGCGGCAAGCGTATTGGCAAGCAGGCCGGCATCTTCGTTGTAGGACGGCACGAAGACATCGACATGGGGGAAACGCTCGAGCTTGCCGGCGCGCGAGGGACGCGGCGGCAGCGGGGTGGCGACAATGAAGAGCGACAGCGCCAACATCATCACGCTATACATTTCAGCGAGATAGAGGAGCAGGCCGGGAATGAAGTTTGCGAGCTGGTTGACCGGCGGCAGCGTATTGGTCGTGCGCCAGTAGACATAGCGCAGCACGATGGCCGTACCGAAGGCGAGCGCCACGAGACGCCATGTGCCCTCTCCCTTCAGCACCTTGATGAGCGCCATGACCGTGACGACGGTAATGCTGGCGATGAGCTGTGTCTGCAGATTGACGGGCAGCGTGATCAGAGCAATCACGCAAAGCGACACCATAGCCCATATGAGAACACTGCCGGCCTTACGCATGAACGTTCCTTCGAAATGGCTCAACCGCTGCGCTCGGCGCATTGGGCGTATTTGCTATTTCCGGCAGGCGGCCGTCATGGCCGCATTGCCAATGCAATCAGGCGAAGGCACGGTCACACCGATCGGCCTTGCCGTTTGTTCGACTGCCGCCGGCGCCTCTGCCGGTGGCTCTATCGCATTCGTCTGCGTGTCGTCGTTCGGCAGCGGCACGCGAGGGCCGACAGGCGGCTGCAGGACCGGTGCAGCAGGTGCCGGCTGCGGCTGCACGCGGCGTACAGCCACGGCCCTTGTCTGGCGCACTGCGGCCGGAGCAGGTTCGTAGCCGATCGGCATCGTAGCCGGACGATAGCCGCCCTCGTCGGGATAGATCGGCGCGCCGGTCTGGCCGAGCGCCGGGTTGGCCGGCGGCGGAGCGCCATAGGGATTCCAGATATCGCCGTCGAAAGTGCCCGTGACGGTGTAACCGTAGACGATGCCGAGGAGCTGGCGCTCGCTAGCCCGGGCATCGCAAAGGCGCAGGCGGATCTGGATCATGCCAAAGTTGCGCGCCTGTGTGTGCGCCGACTGGCTGGAGCGGACCTGCTGCCAGGCGTAAAGACAGGTATCGCCTGCACGGCTGTGGCCAGAGGCATAACCGAAGGGACCGTAGCTGTTCTGCAGGAACGTGGCTGAGGTCGCCATCGGAACGCCGGGAACCGATCGTGCCATCTCGCGCGCGATATCCCCTTCCCGGATCATCCTGTAGGAAGCGTTGCTGGCGCCGGGATTGGCCCCGGACGCGCCAAGAAACTGAACTTTCAGGAAATTCTGGCCTTGAACAGATGAGGACGTGAAGAGCGATATTGTCTGCTCCACACCGTTTCCACGCTTTTGCTCGACGACGCTGACGATCGACGGACCACCAGGGGGCGGCAGGACCAGCGCCTTTTCCGGCTCTACGCTGTCGGGCCCAACGGGCTGACGCACTCCCCCTGTCGACGTACAGCCGGCTATCATGGCCGCGAGAGCCGCCATCGATATCGTCTTCGGAAAATGCATATCCTGGCCGTTGCTATCGTATTTTTAATCTTTGTCTGAAGGGACAAAGCGCGGCGAATTTCCGAATCAACAACCCCCATGTCGTTCTTTAGGAATAAACGATGCTCATGGTTAACAAATGGTCAACACTTTTCTACAGGTGTGCCGGGTAAAATCGGCAGGCGCTCCACTTTCACGGGCGCAGCGAAGCGAGGGGAAATCAACGGCATCCGGCAAGAATGACCCGGAGTAGCAGAGCCACCGGCGGAACCATGAAGGACGGCTGACGTTTTCTCGATGGCTGGGTAGGAAAAGGAGAATATCCATGCGCAAGACCATGCTGGCCGCGGCCGCCCTCATGCTGACCGTAAGCTCCGCCGCCTTCGCGCAGAGCAGCGTCATCGTAACCGATCCGGCTCCGACCGGTTCGACCGTCGTGCTTCCAGGGGAAGTCCGCACCTATGTGATGGAGCAGAGCGTTCCGTCCGTCGTCTATGACGGCGACATTGCCGTCGGCACGACGCTTCCCGACACAGTAGAGATTCATACCGTTCCCAACGTGGACGGCTATGGCTACACCGTCGTCAACGAGCGCCGCGTAATCGTCGAGCCGCAGACACACCGCGTCATCCAGGTTCTGGAATAGGCTCCGGCACGGCGTGAGGCTTTACGCGGGCCTCACGCCTGTTCCGAGGACGGCTTGCCGTTCAGCACTTCGCGGACCTTGTGGGCGAGCTGTTCCAGGCTGAAGGGCTTGGCAAGCAGCGAGACGCCGTGGTCCAGCACACCATTATGAACAATAGCATTGCGGGTGTAGCCGGTCGTGTAGAGGATCCGGATTTCCGGCCACTTCTCCGTGACGGCATCAGCAAGCTGGCGACCGTTCATCTGCGGCATGACGATATCGGTGAAGATGAGATCGACCCGCTCATTCCGCAGCACATCCAGCGCCTCCGGACCGCTCGCGGCCTGCAGGACACTGTAGCCGAGTTCACGCAGGCTTTCCGCCGTCATCTCGCGCACACTCTGGTCATCCTCGACCACAAGGATAGTATCGTCGACGCTCCCGTGCGGGATCGGCATCATCGACGGCGCCGAAAACCCCGTCTCACCGGAACCGACGCGGCGCGGGAGATAGATCTTCACCGTCGTGCCGCGATCGATCTCCGAATAGATCTTGATGTGTCCCCTGCTCTGCTTGACGTAACCATAGACCTGGCTGAGGCCGAGACCGGTGCCCTTGCCGGCACCTTTCGTGGTGTAGAAAGGATCGAAGGCGCGTTCCAGAACCTCGGGCGACATGCCGATGCCGGTATCGGTGATGCTGATCATCACGTACTGGCCGGCCTCCACCTCCTGGTGCATGCGCGCATAACGGTCGTCCAGTTCGGTATTGGCCGTCTCGATGGTCAGATGCCCGCCGTCGGGCATGGCGTCGCGGGCATTGACCGAGAGATTGAGGATGGCATTTTCAAGCTGGCTCAAATCGGCGAAGGTCGGCCACAAGCCACCAGCCAGAACCGTTTCGATCCTGATCTGCTCGCCGAGCGTCCGGCGCAGCAGTTCCGACATGCCGCCGACAAGCTTGTTTAGGTCTATGGTTTCCGGCGCCAGCGGCTGCTGGCGTGAAAAGGCGAGCAGCCGCGCGGTCAATACCGCTGCGCGCTGCGCCCCGTCCCTGGCGCTCTGGATCGAATTCAGGAGGCGTGGATCCTCCTTGCCGTTCAGCCGTCGCTGGGCGAGATCGAGGCTGCCGATAATGATGGCCAGCATATTGTTGAAGTCATGAGCGACGCCGCCGGTCAGCTGGCCGATTGTCTCCATCTTCTGCAACTGGCGCACCTGGGCCTGGGCGCTCGCATGTTCCGCCATCTCGCGCTTGAGCTCACCAGTGCGCTGGGCGACCGTCTCTTCCAGTTTCCTGTTGAAATCGTTCAGCTCTCCGCGCAGGCGCAGCTGCCGGCCGTGGGAGACGACAATCGCCTGCATCAGTCCGACAATGACGAGTGCATTGGCAATGAACGTCGAAAGGCCGAGCCACTGGATGAACGTGACGGGCCAGAAGATATCGTGCGGCTCGACGAAGAACTGCTGGACGAGGAAGCCCGATAGAATGGCGGCGACCACGCCTGGCCCGGCACCGCCGATAAAACTTGCGATCAGCACGGCGGGCAAGAAGCTCAGAAACGGAAAGCCGGAGAGATAGTCGCCAGCAGCAGTGCGCAACAGGAATGTAAATGCAACAGCGGCGACAGCGAGCGGATAGGTCAAACCCGGCCTATGACGCAGCCAGTCCGTGGCGCTCAACAAATCCATTTCCCAGCCTCGTCCTTCCGTTACGAAAACGGCCCTCCAGCTTTTGCATATCGAATCCGGTCGGGCAATATGCCGTTTTTCGCACTACCGCGATCCAACCTTGACGAGCAGCCTGCTCGGGACAGATAAGCCATGTACCCGACAGGCCTGCCACAGGCCCGTGCGGGCAGAGAGTGGACGGAACCATGAAAGACATTTTCATCGTCGAAGACGATGCGCTGATCGCCATGCTGCTTGAAGAGATGCTTGAGGATCTCGGCTACCATATCAGTGCCAGCGCTCCGGATCTGGAGCAGGCCCTCGATGCGGCTCAGAACAAGGAATTCGACGCGGCTATCCTCGACGTATCCTTGGCCGGAAAGAGTTCACTGCCGGTCGCTAAGCTGCTCGAGGCGCGCGGCAAGCCTTATGTCTTTGCAACAGGGTATGGCAGCGCGCCGGAAGGCAGCAATTCAGGCCAGCCTATCCTCAGAAAACCGTTCCAGCTTTCCGATCTCGAGAGAGCGCTGAAAGGCATGGAGGCCTAAACGCGCTAACGCACCTGATCGAGCAGGCGCTTGCATTCCAGAAGATCGTAGAGCGCTTCCTGGAGAAGCGCACGATCCTCCTTGCCGACACTGGACTTGCCGACCGAGATTTCCGGCTGATCATCGTCGCCGCTGACGAAGTTGAAAAAGCGGCGCGTGATCGGTGGCTTGGCTCGGCCAACGATCTGATCCTCTTCCGCCATTGCGACGCGCGGTTCGCCTGCGACCGTATCGTGCACGTTCGCAGAGAGTGCTTCAACGCTTGCGAGATCGCCATGGCCGACCGCGACGACAAACTTGTTGCCGTTGGTTTTCAAGAGCTTCTGCACACCCTTGATCGTATAGCCGTGGTCATAGAGCAGATGGCGGATGCCTTTCAAAAGATCGACATCCTCAGGCCGGTAATAGCGCCGTCCACCGCCTCGCTTCATCGGCTTTATCTGCGGAAAGCGGGTTTCCCAGAAGCGCAGCACATGCTGCGGCAGGTCGAGGTCATCAGCAACTTCGCTGATGGTGCGAAAGGCATCCGGGCTCTTGTCCAACGTCATACTGCTACGCGACCTCGCGGATCGATCCAAACGGCGACTCATCATATTTCAACGGTTTGGAGCCGCGAATTCAAGTCACGTCTTCGCGTTGCGCACAGCCGGAGGCACGACGCAGCAAAAAACCTTTGCGTTCGGCGGGAAAAAGATGATCAGGCAGCCGGATTTTGCGGCTTGGTCTTGCCCTTCCGGGCAACATGGGACTTCAGAATGCGCGTCTTGAGCACATTCGACGCCTTGAAGGTCATGACGCGGCGGGGGGAGATCGGAACTTCCTCGCCGGTCTTCGGATTGCGGCCGATACGCTCGTTCTTGTCGCGCACCTGGAAGGTTGCGAAAGAGGAAAGCTTGACGGTCTCGCCGCGCACGATCGCGTTGCAGATCTCGTCGATGACCGTTTCGACAAGCTCAGCAGATTCTGTCCGGGAGAGACCGACCTTCCGAAAAACGGATTCCGCCAGGTCTGCTCGCGTAACTGTCTTTCCGGTCATGGTTTCCCCGCCCAATAGAAAATATTTTGTGAAAGTGGACGAAGATTATTTGTCTTGTGCCTCACGGTCAAGCTCTTGTTCGCCGCCAGTTTTTTAGGATTTATGCCTACCAGCGCAGCAAAACCGCGCCCCAGGTGAAGCCGCCGCCCATGGCCTCCAGCATCACAAGGTCGCCCTTCTTGATGCGTCCGTCGCCTGCAGCCGTCGCAAGTGCCAGCGGAATGGAGGCCGCAGACGTATTGCCATGCAGATCGACGGTAATGACGACCTTTTCCGGGGCAATGTTCAGCTTCTTGGCCGAGCCATCGATGATGCGGCGATTGGCCTGGTGGGGGACCAGCCAGTCGAGATCCTCGGAGGTTGTTCCGGTTGAATCGAAAGCGGCCTGAATCACGTCAGTAATCATACCCACGGCATATTTGAAGACCTCGCGGCCTTCCATGCGCAGCTTGCCGACCGTACCCGTCGAGGACGGACCGCCGTCGACGTAAAGCTTGTCCTTGTGCGAACCGTCCGAACGCAGATGCGCCGTCAAGACGCCGCGGTCTGCCGTCGTCCCCTCGCCTTCGACTGCTTCCAGCACGATCGCGCCGGCGCCGTCGCCGAAAAGCACGCACGTAGTGCGGTCATTCCAGTCGAGGATGCGGGAGAAGGTCTCGGCACCGATGACAAGCACGCGCTTGGCAAGACCGCCACGAATATAGGCGTCAGCCGTCGTCACCGCATAGACGAAGCCCGTGCAGACGGCCTGAACGTCGAAGGCGAAGCCATGCGTCATTCCGAGACGGTTCTGGATGTTGACGGATGTCGCCGGAAAAGTGTTGTCCGGCGTTGAGGTGGCACAGATGATCATATCGATATCATCAGGCGTCAGCCCGCCATTTGCGAGCGCGGCCCGCGCTGCAGCCTCACCGAGCGACGACGTCGTTTCGTCATCGCCGGCAATGTAACGCTGCCGGATGCCGGTACGCTGGACGATCCACTCGTCCGACGTGTCGACGACACCTTCCATTTCGCGGTTGGTCATCACGCGTTTCGGCAGTGCTGCCCCGAAACCACGAACCACTGATCGGATCATATTGCTTGAACCCCGTCGCTCACGCGGCCTCAGGCCCTATCGGGGGCAGCCGCTTGGCATGATATTTTTTGAGATCGTTTTCTATTTTCTGGGTCAGGCCATTCTTGGCCATGTCATAGCCGACTTCGATGGCCGCGGCTATGCCTTCGGCATTCGCCCCGCCATGGCTTTTGATCACGATGCCGTTCAGGCCGAGGAATACGCCGCCATTGACCTTGCTCGGATCGAGCTTCTCGCGCAGCATGTCGAAAGCGCTCTTGGCGAAGAGATAGCCGATGCGGGCAAGCAGCGTGCGCGACATGGCGGCACGCAGATAGGTGCCGATCTGCCGGGCGGTGCCCTCGGCCGCCTTCAGCGCGATATTGCCGGAAAAGCCTTCCACCACCACGACATCGACGGTACCCTTGCCGAGATCGTCGCCTTCGACGAAGCCGGAATATTCGAGCGAATCAAGATTGGCTTCGCGCAACAGGCGGCCGGCCTCCTTGACCTCTTCCTGGCCCTTGATTTCCTCGACGCCGACATTCAGCAGGCCGACTGTCGGGCGCTCAAGCTCGAAAAGTGCGCGCGCCATGGCGCCGCCCATGAGAGCGAAATCCATAAGTTGCTGCGAATCGGCGCCGATCGTGGCGCCGACATCGAGCACGATGCTTTCGCCCTTCACCGTCGGCCAGATGGCGGCAATCGCCGGGCGTTCGATATTGGCCATCGTGCGCAGGCAAAACTTGGCCATGGCCATAAGTGCGCCGGTGTTGCCGGCGGAAACGGCGACATCGGCCTCGCCCGACTTCACCGCTTCGATGGTGCGCCACATGGTGGAGACATAACGTCCGCGGCGAAGCGCCTGGCTCGGCTTTTCTTCCATGCTGACTGCGAGCTCGCAATCATGAAAGACAGACTTTTCCCTGACCTTGGGAAACTTCGCCAGAACCGGCTCGCACTGTTCCTTGATACCGTAGAAGACGAAGGAAATATCCGGATGCCTGTCCAGCGCCTTGGCAGCGCCGGGGATGACAACCTGGGGACCAAAGTCGCCACCCATGAGGTCGAGAGATATTTTGATCACGTGTCCCTGATCCTTTTTTTCGCCTGAGGGGGGCGAAATTTGGGCCAAAATACCGGTTTTGGCGTCGCTTACAACTGAATTATGTCAAATGCCGGGGAGGCTTCAGTCCTTTTTCCAGTCCTTGAGCGCTGCGAATGCAGAGGGCTTTCGGTCATTTTCGCCCGTGTCTTCGATATGGCCATCGAACTCCACGCCTTGCTTGCGTGGATAGGGATCGATGGCGAGCGCTGCGAATTCCGCGACGATCTCACCGGCATCGATCGTATCACCGGTAAAGGTTTCCGGCAGGTCGGGACCGTCGGGGTCCAGCACCATCTCGCCGGCATCATTGGCGGGATGGCGGGCGAGCCTGGAATTTTCCGGCACGAAGATCTGTTCGAAGCTCTCGTCGATTGCAGATTCGACCGGCTCGAGGGTGACCACGCAGGCCTGTACGATCTTAGCCTGCACGCGTCCCTTGACACGTATGCCGTCACGCTTCCACCTGTTGATCTGCAGGTCGGCGCGGAGACTGTCCACCGACACGACGTTCCAGCTTTCGGCCAGCGCCTTCAACTCGTCCTTGTCGGCAGTCACGCGCACTTCGACGGGATTGGCGGAGATGTGGCCAACCTTGACCGGATAGGAAAATGGAACCTCGCTCAGATCTTTCTTCATGATTCTGCTCCTCAAGCGAACCCAGGAATCGTTGCCGAACCGGTGGCAATCGCCTCCTCGGGAATGGCAGACAGATGGGCTTCCGCCGCCATCATCCAGTGCGCCAGCCCGCTCATGTCGGCAGGTTCGGCGGCTTCGGGATAGATATTGCGCTGAAGTGCTGCGGAAAGAGCGGCGGCATCGCCTACATCCATAGTTTTCGAATAGGCTTCGAGCCGGCCATAGAACATGCCTGCGAGCTTCTTCATGCGCTTTGGAACGCTGTTGTCGCCGATGCCGAGTTCCCGGATCGAATAGTCGATATCCTGAAAGAAGGCATCGACGATTTCCTGGGCAATCTCCTGGCCGCTCGTGTTGGACGTGCGGGTGCGACGGAAGAACAGGATCATGGCAATCGACAGCATCTCGAAGCGGCCCATGACGGTATCGGGGACATTCAGCCGCTCATAGAGCTCGGGCATGCGGGCGGCAGCCGTAAGAGCCGCGTACTGCCGCTCGACGATAGCCTGGTTACTGTTTCTCTTACCGAAGAGCCCGAGGATCATTTGTTTTTTTCCGGAAATGCCGCATTCTTGGCGCCCAGCGGCACCGGGCCTTGTTGCATGATTTCGAAAGCTGGTTTACCGAAGCAGGCGCGAATTGCAATGCTGTTCGTGACCGGTTTCGGGACAGGGGCGCTCCGGTGCACAAAGAGGCGGGATCGAATGAATTCCACCCCGGAATGGCCACAATGGTTTTGCAGGAGGAAGCACGCAGTGTCCGGAATGGCTGCTATCGATACTCAAGGGAGTAGATGTCGTTGAAGAAACGGTATTTCAAGTCAGACATGAAATTCTTCAGTAATGCAGCCATTGCCGTCATAATCGCCTCCACCACCGCCCTATCGGGTTGCCAGACGAGCACAGTGCTTAACGGTGGCTATATCGTCGACCAGCAGTCGCTGGCGCTGGTTCCGGAGGGTTCCAGCCGCGAACAGGTGCTTCTGTCACTTGGCACACCGTCCACGACAGCAACCTTCGACGGGGAAGTCTTCTATTATATCTCCCAGCGCCGCCAGCGCTCGATGGCGTACCAGAAGCTGCGCGTCACCGAGCAGAGTATTCTTGCCATCTATTTCGACAAGGACGGCGTCGTTTCCCGCCGCGCCAATTACACCCTGCAGGACGGCAAGGTGTTCGACACGATTTCGCGCGTTACGCCGACCGGCGGTCGCGAACTCACCTTCCTTCAGCAAATGCTGTCCGGCGGCAGCGCGGCGAATGCGGCCAAGAGCCTGTTCGGTGGCGGCGCCGGCGGTACGCCGCAGAACCCGTCCAGCCTGCGATAAGGCAAGCTGTCTTCCATATGAAAAACCCGCCGGAGCGATCCGGCGGGTTTTTTGTTTTGTTGGCTTACGCGTCCTAGTGCGCAAGAATCGCCAGCAGCAGCAACGCCACGATGTTGGTGATCTTGATCGCAGGGTTGACGGCGGGACCGGCCGTATCCTTGTAGGGGTCGCCGACGGTATCCCCCGTCACCGATGCCTTGTGCGCATCCGAGCCCTTCATGTGACGGACACCATCCTTGTCGACAAAGCCGTCTTCGAAGCTCTTCTTGGCATTGTCCCATGCGCCGCCGCCCGAGGTCATCGAGATTGCGACGAAAAGGCCATTGATGATGACGCCGAGCAGCGATGCGCCAAGTGCTGCAAAGGCAGACGCCTTGGAACCGGAGATGATGAGCACGCCGAAATAGACGACGACGGGCGCCAGCACCGGCAGCAGCGACGGAATGATCATTTCGCGGATCGCGGCCTTGGTCAGAAGATCGACGGCGCGGCCGTAATCCGGCTTTTCCGTGCCTTGCATGATGCCCGGCTTTTCACGGAACTGCTTGCGCACTTCCTCGACGATCGCGCCGGCGGCACGGCCGACAGCGGTCATGGCGATGCCGCCGAAAAGATAGGGAATCAGGCCGCCGAACAGGAGACCGGCGACGACATAGGGGTTCGACAGATCGAAGGAGATCGGACCGATATTCTGGAAATACGGGTACTGATCCGGATGCGCGGCAAAATACTGCAGGTCGTTCGCATAGGCCGCGAAGAGCACCAGCGCACCGAGGCCGGCCGAGCCGATCGCATAACCCTTGGTGACGGCCTTCGTCGTGTTGCCGACGGCATCGAGCGCGTCGGTGGACTTGCGCACTTCCGGCGGCAGATGGGACATTTCGGCGATGCCGCCGGCATTGTCCGTAACCGGGCCGAAGGCATCGAGCGCCACGATCATGCCGGCGAGGCCGAGCATGGCGGTAACCGCGATGCCGGTGCCGAACAGGCCTCCGAGCTGATAGGTGGCAAGAATGCCGCCGACGATGACGATTGCCGGCAGCGCCGTCGATTCCAGGGATACTGCGAGGCCCTGAATGACGTTGGTACCGTGGCCGGTTACCGATGCCTGGGCGATCGAGACGACCGGGCGCTTGCCTGTGCCGGTATAAAATTCGGTGATCACGACGATCAGCGCGGTAACCACGAGACCGACGAGACCGCACACGAAGAGCCTTGTGCCCGTCACGTCAAAGCCGGCGACCTGGCCGAGCGAACCCCAGCCAACGGTCAGCGAAGTCGCGGCACCGAGACCGATGATCGACAGAAGCCCTGTCACGATCAGGCCCTTGTACAGCGCGCCCATGATCGAGCCGTTCGGGCCGAGCTTGACGAAGAAGGTGCCGATGATCGAGGTGATGATGCAAGCGCCGCAGATTGCCAGCGGATAAATCATCGCCGACGGCAGGATGGGCGCACCGGCAAAGAAGATTGCCGCCAGAACCATCGTTGCGACGACGGAGACTGCGTAGGTTTCAAAGAGGTCGGCTGCCATGCCGGCGCAATCGCCGACATTGTCGCCGACGTTGTCGGCAATGGTTGCCGGGTTGCGCGGATCGTCTTCCGGAATGCCGGCCTCTACCTTGCCGACGAGATCGCCGCCGACATCGGCGCCCTTCGTAAAGATGCCGCCGCCGAGACGGGCGAAGATCGAGATCAGCGACGCGCCGAAGCCGAGCGCCACGAGCGAGTCGATGACCTCACGCGAGCCGGGCTCGTGTCCGAGCACGATTGTCAGCACGTAATAATAAATGGAGACGCCGAGCAGCGCGAGGCCGGCGACCAGCATGCCGGTGATCGCACCCGACTTGAAGGCAATGTCCAGGCCTGCCTTGAGGCTTGCGGATGCTGCCTGGGCGGTGCGCACATTGGCGCGGACGGAGACGTGCATACCGATGAAGCCGGCAGCACCCGAGAGGACGGCGCCGATCAGGAACCCGATCGCGGCCGTGGCGGAAAGGAGCAGCCATGCTGCAATGAAAACAACAATGCCTACGATGGCAATGGTTCTATACTGACGCGTCAGATAGGCCTGGGCGCCCTCGCGGATATAGCCCGCGATCTCCTGCATGCGGCTGTTGCCCTGATCGGCAGCAAGCACCGACCGGGTTGCCCAGATGGCATAAACCACCGAGAGCAGGCCACATGCGATTACCAATAAAAGAATGGTCATTCGCTCTTTCCTCCCATAAGCCGGAGCTCACTCCTTCTCCGGCGACGAATGCTGCTGAATCGACTCCTCTCCATAGAAACGCTCAACAGGCGAGCGGAGATTGCGTGGTCGATAACGTCGCGTCAAGACTGCAAAACTTCAAAAGCCTTGCAGTACCGCAGAAAGGATGGGAGGGGTTGTTTGGCGGCTAAGTGCCTACTTCTTCTGGTCGCCGCGCACTTGCTTGGCGATGCGGTCCAGAACGGCATTGACGAGCTTCGGCTCATCGTCGTCGAAGAAGGCACGGGCGATCTCGACATACTCGGTGACGATGACGGCGACCGGCACGTCCTTGCGGTCGACGAGTTCGAAAACGCCGGCGCGCAGGATGGCGCGGACGGTGCTGTCGAGACGCGACAGCGCCCAATCGTCCTGCAGGGCAGACGCGATCAGCGGGTCGAGGCGAAGCTGGTCGCGCACGACGCCTGAGACGATCGAGCGAAACCAGCCGGCATCCGCTTTCAGATAGGTTTCACCGTCAAGTTCCTGGCCGAGACGATGCGCCTCGTATTCGGCCACGATTTCCAGAACGCCGGTGCCGCCGATATCCATCTGATAAAGCGCCTGCACAGCCGCGAGGCGCGCGGCGCCCCGCTGATTGGCTGCCTTGACCGGTCGTTCGGTATTTTCGTCAGTCATTCTTTATGCACCCAGCTTCTTCTTCAGCTCGATCATCGTGAGAGCTGCGCGGGCGGCAAAACCGCCCTTGTCCTTATCCGAACGGCGCGCACGCGCCCATGCTTGTTCATCATTCTCGACGGTCAGGATGCCGTTGCCGATGGCCAGAGACTCGCTCACGGCGAGATCCATCAGGGCACGCGAGGACTCGTTCGAGACGATGTCGAAATGGTAGGTCTCGCCGCGGATGACCATGCCGAGGGCGACGAAACCGTCGTACTGCGTGCCGTCATTATCCGCGCCATCGAGCGCCATGGCAATCGCCGCCGGAATTTCCAGCGCGCCGGGCACGGTGACAACGTTGTAAGTGGCGCCAGCCTCTTCCAACGCGAAAGTCGCGCCTTCCAGAAGAGCATCGGCCATGTCGTCATAGAAGCGTGCTTCGACGATCAAAATATGGGGAGCGGTCTCTTTCGGCATGGGTCACCTTCAGTTGGCGGGGCATTTTCCACTCAGGCAGGCCGCGGTCAAAACATGCCTTCGAGCGAATGGCAAGCAAATTCGGGCGGCGCTCTCGGAGGAAAGACAAAATATCTGCAATGGGATAGCTGGACCCGTCTTTATCAGACGCTACGGCGCCAAATCCACGCTTAGCCAGGCAGCTGAAAAGTGGCAAAACCAAGGCAGGTTTCGTGAACAATTTGTAATTGCTTTTCAGTGGCTTAAGTCATTGAAAGATCAATGCTGCAACGCCAAATCTTAGTCGTAACCAGACGATCCCTGTAGACAGCCGACCGTCGCGGTAGACGAAAGGATACCATCATGAACCGCGTTGCTAAAATCGCCATTGCCGCAACTTTCTCGTCCCTTGCATTCGCCGGCGTTAGCCGGGCTGAAAGCCTAGGGATGAATACTGCAGCGGGTATCGAGCAGACGCTTCGCAGCTTCCACGGCAATGACTTCAACGTCGAGCCCGTCTATAACTGGCACCACCTCGACGACGAAATGACCGGCCCGCGATCTGCCCCTCAGCGCTCGCAAAGCGCTGTCCACGCCATTCAGGCTTCCATCGACGCCAACAAGTCGCTGGCACACCAGCTCAACAATGATGGTGTCAATATCCGCAATGTCGTGAACGCCGAACAGGCAGCCGACGGCAGCATTACGTTCTACGTTCGCTGAGGCTGCCGACTTGGCAGGCGAGTATGGGCGGTTATCTCCTCGCCGCCCATACCGTCATTGACGAAATCACTGTTGCATTTTCCGCCGGATAGGATTGTCTTCTCGCCAAAGCGGAGGACTCTATGGCGACGAATGCGAAACCGGTCATCAACACGGCCGATCTGTCCCTCGAACACTGGACGAGGGGAAGCCTCTTCGAAAGCCGCGATACGTCTTTCGGAAAGGATCTTGGGCTTGCCAATCTCGGCATAAGCTACAGTGAAGTACCATCAGGCAAATCCGGCTGCCCTTTCCACAACCACCATGTGGAAGACGAACTTTTCTACATCATCGAGGGCACAGGCGAATATCGCTTCGGCGACCAGCGCCACCCAATCAAAAAGGGCGATGTACTGGGCGCTCCCTCGGGCGGGCCGGAAACTGCCCATCAGATCATCAATACCGGATCAACGCCGCTCATCTATCTTGGCCTGTCGACCAAGGCGAAGACCGAGATCTGCGAATATCCCGATTCCGGCAAGTTCCTCGCCAAGACCAACCGCGACGGCAGCTCCTTCGACCATATCGGCAGGGGAGAGAACGCTCTGGACTACTGGGATGGAGAGCCCGGATTCTGATATCAGCTCCGTCATCGCAACTTCATTTCAGAGCAGCATTTTCATGACCGATATTCCGACACTTGAAACCGGGCGGCTCATTCTGCGTCCGCATCGGCGCGACGATTTCGACGCGCATTTCGAACTCTGGCGCGACGAGGATGTGGTGCGCTTCATCAGCGGCGTGCCCTCCACCCGCGAGCAGAGCTGGGCGCGGCTGCTGCGGATTGCCGGCATGTGGCACTACATGGGATTCGGTTTCTTCGCGATCGAGGAAAAGGAAAGCGGCCGCTTCATCGGCGAAGCGGGTTTCCTGGAGGCCAAGCGAGATATGCAGCCCTCGATCGAAGGGACGATGGAGGTGGGCTGGGCACTGATGCCCTCAGTCCACGGCAAGGGCTACGCCACCGAGGCACTGAAGGCGATCATCAGCTGGGGCGAAGCACAATTTCCGGCACGGCCGATGACCTGCATTATCAGCCCGGACAATATATCATCGCTGAAGGTCGCCGAAAAACTCGGTTTCAAGGAAATGGCGCGGGCGGACTATAACGGCCCGATCATTCAGTTTTCGCGCTAGGAAACTCGGCAAGCCGGGCCGCATAACGGGCCATCGTATCGACCTCGAAATTGACGAAGTCACCAGCCCTGCGTTCGCCCCAGGTCGTGACCTCCAGGGTATGGCGGATCAGCAGCACATCAAAATCCGTGCCGTCGACGGCATTGACGGTCAGTGATGTGCCGTCGAGTGCAATCGAGCCCTTGGGCGCCACAAATTTCGCGAGATGGACCGGCGCACGCAGGCGGAAGCGGGTCGCATCGCCCTCCTCCGTCACCGACAGGATTTCAGCCTTGCCATCGACATGGCCTGACACGATATGGCCACCAAGCTCGTCGCCGATCTTCAGCGAACGCTCGAGATTGATGTGGCTGCCCGCCTGCCAGCTGGATACGGTGGTCAGGCGCAGTGCCTCTTCCCATGCCTCCACCTCGAACCAGCGGCCGTTGCTGCCCTCCTGCGGCAGACCCGTTACCGTGAGGCAGATGCCCGAATGCGAGATCGATGCGCCCATATCGATGGTCGTCGGATCGTAATTCGTCGCGACACGGAGCTTAATGCCTTCCTTCAACGGCGAAACGGATTCGATCGTGCCGACATCAGTGACAATTCCGGTGAACATCAATTCTCTCTTTCGTATTCGTCCAGGCGGTCCGCGCCGAATATGTAAGTGCCTCTGTGGGCGAAACCGGATGGTATGTCGGTTGCCTGCAGCGGGGATTCAATACCGCCCTCGCCGATGACGACAGGCGCCTGATAGAGCTGAATGCGATCAACGAGACCGGTTTGGAGGAAAAGCTTCGCGGTCTTAGCGCCGCCTTCCACCAGAAGCGAGGAGATGCCGCGGGTGGCGAGGGCCGGCAAGAGGATTTCCGGGTGGTAAGGATTGCAGTAGAGAACCTCGACGCCGGCTGCTTCGAGCGCACTACGGCGAGCATCCATGTCGGCGGCATCAGCGCTGTCGCCCTCTGGCTCGCCGGGCATGAGAAGAGCGGCGATCGCTTGGGGCGCAGGGGGAATTCCTTCCGCATCTGCCTGCAGCGGCGACATGACTTCATTCGCAACCACAATGACCGGCACGTCGCGCGCCGTCTCGACCAGCTTGCTATCCAGCGGCAACGCCAGAGTGGGATCGAGCACGATGCGGATAGGCGAATGTGCCTCAAGGCCCGGTGTGCGCACAGTCAGCAAGGGATCGTCAGCGACCGCCGTGCCAATACCGACGAGGATGGCATCGGTCTCGGCGCGCAGCGCCTGTACCTGGGCGCGCGCCTCCGGCCCGGTGATCGCCACCTGCCCTACCCCCTCACGGCCGATCATGCCATCGGCGGAAACCGCAAGTTTGAGAGTCACATAGGGGCGGTTCTTCGTCTGGCGGGTGAGATATCCAGCGAGCGATTGCCTTCCTTCT
The DNA here is from genome assembly GCA_039725955.1 of Sinorhizobium sp. B11. Taxonomy (NCBI): domain Bacteria; kingdom Pseudomonadati; phylum Pseudomonadota; class Alphaproteobacteria; order Hyphomicrobiales; family Rhizobiaceae; genus Sinorhizobium; species Sinorhizobium sp. B11. The sequence continues at coordinate 1,330,225 of CP091034.1, read as the reverse complement.
GCCTCCAGCACGCCTGTCGTCACCTCGATACCGGCATCGCGCAGCATGGAAATACCGCGGCCGGATACCCTGATATCGGGATCGGTCACGCTGATGACGACGCGCCCGACGCCATAGGCGATCAGCGCGTTGGCGCACGGCGGCGTCTTGCCGTGATGCGAGCAGGGTTCGAGCGTGACATAGGCGGTTGCACCGCGGGCAAGTTCACCGGCTTCGGCGAGCGCCTGGGGCTCGGCATGCGGGCGACCGCCAAGTGCCGTCACGGCGCGGCCGACGATCGCGCCGTCGCGAACGATGACACAGCCGACGGATGGATTGGTGGACGTCTGGCCCGTGTGCCATCGCGACAGCCGGATCGCGGCTGCCATGAAGCGTTCGTCCTCAGGCCGCGCGATCCCCTCGCCCATGGTCATGCGTCCAGCGGATCGCGGGCGATCTTGGCGTTGAGCTCTGCGATCAGCTTTTCGAAATCCTCGGCATGCGAGAAATCCCGATAGACCGAGGCGTAGCGCACGAAGCCGACATCATCGAGGCCCTTTAACGCTTCCAGGACCTGCAGGCCGATCTGTTCGGAAGAGATTTCCGTCTCGCCCGAGCTTTCCAGCCGGCGCACGATACCGGAGACAGCACGCTCGATACGGTCGCGATCGACGGGCCGCTTGCGTAGCGCCACATCGAAGGACCTAACCAGCTTGTCACGATCGAAGGGAACCTTTCGGCCGGTCTTCTTCGTAACCATCAGCTCGCGCAGCTGCACGCGCTCGAAGGTCGTGAAGCGGCCGCCGCAATCAGGACAGATACGGCGCCGGCGGATGGAGGTGTTATCCTCCGCCGGTCGTGAATCCTTGACCTGCGTATCTTCCGAACCGCAATAGGGGCAGCGCATGCCTTCTCCTTCAGCATCGGCCCGAAAATCGGAATCGATTTTCGGAAAGCCTGATGCGTAGATTCAAAGAGTTAGAGCGTCCTTTGTGCGCCCGAACGGGCGCACGGCGCTCTAGCCCATGTAATCATACATGGGGAAGCGATCGGTCAGATTCACCACCTTGCCGCGGACGGCAGCCTCGACGGCAGCATTGCCCTCGTCGGAATTGGCGACCTTCAGGCCATCAAGAACCTCGACGATGAGGTTACCGATCTCGCGGAATTCCGCTTCCTTGAAGCCGCGCGTCGTGCCGGCCGGGGCGCCGAGGCGCACGCCAGAGGTGACGAAGGGCTTTTCAGGGTCAAACGGGATGCCGTTCTTGTTGCAGGTGATGTAGGCGCGTCCGAGTGCGGCTTCCGCACGCTTGCCGGTGGCATTCTTCTTGCGCAAGTCGACCAGCATCAGGTGGTTGTCGGTGCCGCCGGAGACGACGTCGAGGCCGCCTGCGACAAGCGTTTCGGCCAGCGCCTTGGCGTTCTTGACGATCTGCGCCGCATAATCCTTGAATTCCGGCTGCAGGGCTTCGCCGAAGGCAACAGCCTTGGCGGCGATGATGTGCATCAGCGGACCGCCCTGGAGACCCGGGAAGACGGCCGAATTGAACTTCTTGGCCAGATCCTCGTCATTCGTCAGGATGACGCCGCCGCGCGGGCCGCGGAGCGACTTGTGGGTCGTGGTCGTCGCAACATGGCAGTGCGGGAACGGCGACGGATGCACGCCACCGGCAACGAGACCGGCGATGTGGGCCATGTCGACCATCAGGTAGGCGCCAACCGAGTCGGCGATCTCGCGGAAACGCTTCCAGTCCCAGATGCGGGAATAGGCAGTGCCGCCGGCGATAATGAGCTTCGGCTTGTGTTCTTTCGCCTTGCGCTCGACGTCGTCCATATCGAGCAGGTTGTCGCCTTCGCGCACGCCGTAGGACACGACGTTGAACCACTTGCCGGACATGTTGACCGGCGAACCATGTGTCAGGTGACCGCCCGAGTTCAGGTCGAGGCCCATGAACGTATCACCCGGCTGCAGCAGCGCCAGGAATACTGCCTGGTTCATCTGCGAACCGGAATTCGGCTGAACGTTGGCGAAGTTCACGCCGAAAAGCTTCTTGGCGCGCTCAATCGCCAGTTCCTCGGCGATATCGACGAACTGGCAGCCACCGTAGTAGCGCTTGCCCGGATAACCCTCGGCATATTTGTTGGTCATGATGGAGCCCTGGGCTTCCAGAACGGCACGGGAAACGATGTTCTCGGATGCGATCAGTTCGATCTCATGCCGCTGACGACCGAGTTCCTTTCCGATCGCGCCGAAGATTTCCGGATCGACGTCTGCAAGAGAGCGATTGAAGAAGGATTCGGTGGAAGCATTGGTCATTGGCGGGCTCCTTCACTGGAATGCGGAAGGTATTAGCGCCCCGCCGATGCGAGGGCAATACGAAGAACGACATTTGCTGGGCTAAGCGCGCGGGGCGAACACTTTGCGTGGAGTCCGGCCTCGCTGAAATGAAAAAAGCCGCGCAACGGCGCGGCTTTCGTGAATTTAGTGAGCCGGACTTACTGTACCGGCTGCTCCATGCCCGAAGTGGTGTCCAGCGCCAGTTCGGCATTGCCGTCCATCTCGTAGATGTCGTCGCGGAACTGGACGACGCCGTCGGGCATGCCCCAGGCCGAGATATAGACGAAGTAAACAGGCACTTCGGTCGCGAGCTTGATCGGCGTGTTGGTGCCGCTGGCGATGACCTGTTCCATCTGCTGGCGGTTCCAGCCGGGCGTTTCACGCAGCAGCCAGTTCGACAGGTCGCGGACGTTCTGGACGCGCACGCAGCCGGACGATTCAAAGCGCATGAGCTTGTTGAACAGGCCCTGCTGCGGCGTGTCGTGCATATACTCGCCGTTCTTGTTGTAGAAGTTGATCTTCGTGGACGCCATGGCGTTGATCTTGCCCGGGTCCTGACGGAACATCAGGTTCGGCGCCTCACCGTTCCAGTCGACGGTCTCGGGAGCGACTTCGTTGCCCTTGCCGTCGATCAGGCGGATGGCATTCTTTTCGAGATAGGTCGGATCCTTGCGCATCAGCGGCACGATGTCCTTCTCGACGATGGAGCGGGGTGCCGTCCAGTACGGATTGAGAATGACCTCGTAAACCTTCGAGTTGACGAGATGCGTCGGGCGGCTCAGGCGGCCGACAACCGCGGTATGGCGCGTCGCAACGCTGCCGTCTTCAACGGCTTCCACATAGGCGGCCGGAATGTTGACCATCAGGTGGCGACGGCCGAGATCTTCCGGGAAAGTCTGCAGGCGGATGAGGTTGGTGTTCAACTGCTGCAGGCGCACATCAGCCGGAATGTTCATCGCCTTCAGCGTGAATTCGCCGAGCACACCATCGGCTGGCAGGCCGTGACGGGCCTGGAAGCGCTTGACGGCACCATCGACATAAGAATCGAAAGCATTGGAAAGACCAGCCTCACGCGGCAGGTCGCCGGTGATTGCCAGACGCTGGCGCAGGGCCTGGACGGTGGGGGAGCTGACGCCGAGCTGCAGGCGCTGGTCGCCCGGATTGACTTCGGGCCAGCCGCCGGCGGACGCGATCTGCTGATATTGCATGATCGCCTGCTGCGTGCTCGGCACCGACTGCGGGCTGAGGATCGGGGTATTGGAAAGGACGGCCGTCGCCGTGCGCGAGGCAGCCTTGGCGTCGAACTGGTCGTCCCAGTTGCCGCGCTTCGGGGCATTCAGGAGCCCATCAAGCGCCGATTGCGCGAATGCGGGTGCGGCAAGCGCGCTGGCACCAACCGTTGCCGCCGACGCCAGGAAGGCGCGGCGTGAGAGAGCTTCAATTCCGTTCTTTTTAGACATTCGTCCCAACCACTCAATGCCACGGTGGAGGAAGCCGCGGCCCTTTGCGATATCCTGCGCCTTAACGCAGATCCCTATCCGTTCGTTCTTCCGGCGCAGCAGGAAATTCCGCCAGTCCCATCACAAGATTGCGAGCAACCTGGATGGTGCCAATGGTCCGTCGAGGACGCCGGCTATCGAATATTCCGCTGTCACATCAATATGGCCAATTCGTGTTGCCGGGCCGGAAGACAGACTGCCGGTTGCCGGAAACCGACGCAACGCACCAAATGACGGGTAAACCGTGAGGGTTAATAACGACTAAAAAACGGCTTGAATACGGGGCTTTTCGCTTGGCTGGAGTGCGTTGCAAAGATGCCACGCAGGGGCGAGCGGATGTCTTTGAGCGTTATCAAGGTGTCCGGTCGTGCCAAAGGCCGACACGCTTCCGTCTGATCGACAGCAGGCCTTTGACACAACGGCAGAAAAGCGCCTCGCGGAGGGAAACCGCGTGCGCTTAAGTTGCCGATGGAGGTCGGAAATCGCCGGCGTTCAAGTGGCGAGCGATCCACGCCACCTGTGCCATCTCGTGCCCCGTTTAGGCGGCCAACGCCGGCCAGGGCATTCTGGTGTTCATACCTGGGGACAGATCGTAATCTTCTTACAGACGATAAAGGATCTGATCGTTCCAGAAGCGATCCAGCCGCTGCAGGAGCTTGTTCATCTGCGTAAACTCGTCGGTGCCGATGCCGCCGACCTTGTCGATCGAGGCGATGTGGCGTTCGTAGAGCCGGGCCACCGTTTCGGCGATGTCCTGGCCGGTTTCGGTCAGGCTGATGCGGACCGAGCGGCGGTCGATGCGCGAGCGCTGGTGGTTGATGAAGCCGAGGTCGACCAGCTTCTTGACGTTGTAGGAAACGTTCGAGCCGAGATAGTAGCCGCGGGAGCGCAGCTCGCCGGCAGTGAGTTCGGAGTTGCCGATGTTGAAAAGGAGCAGCGCCTGGATGGCGTTGACGTCGCTGCGGCCCTGACGGTCGAACTCGTCCTTGATGACGTCGAGAAGACGGCGATGAAGACGTTCAACAAGATGAAGGGATTCCATGTAAAGATCACGGATGCCCTGCTCGTGTGCATGGAAAGTCGATGCCGCCTGCGGCTTGATTTTCGTGTTCATTTGACTGCCTCACTGTTTTGTTTGGCGGTGTCGTTTTCTTCCCGCCTTGAGTGAGACCCTATCGAATACATATAAAATTCGACTTAAACCGCAGGCTTAACAGAGACTTACGAAAACCCCTTGATGTATCAGGGTAAATCAACGCTTACCTGACGACGCTGCCGGCGCCGCTCCAGCCACAGGGAAAGCCTGAAAATCCAGTAGATGACGGCCACGATCACATGAAGCAGGATGATCAGCCGGTTGGCCCCGAAGATCTGCGGCAGCAGGCCGTACATGAGGATCTGGCCGCCTGCGGCCAGCACCCAGATGACCGGCCCCCAGGAAACGGTGAGCCAGAGGCCGAGCGAGGCAACCGGGAAAAGAACGGCAAGGCTGGTGCTTGCGACCTTCCATGGCAGGCTCAAGAGATCGAAGCGGCCGGCGCCGACCAGCGAGTAACCGACGAGCATCGCCCAATACTGAAGACCGAACCAGAAGCAGGAAACGGCGACGAGCCGCAGGAAGAAGATGAAGAGGATATCCGTCAGCGTCCGTTTCGGCATCGTCGGAGAATCGGTTTCCATGGGCGAGACATCACACTCAATGTTACGGCTTCAGTTTCAGGCTTTCATCCGCCGCGGCCAATCGTCCGGTTTGGATTTTCCAGGGCGCATGATAATGAGCGCTCCAATAAATGGAATGGCCCAGGGACAGATATCATGCAGGACAAGACACATCTCGTCGATGAAATCACCGGTCATCGGCGCATGCGGCGCAACCGCAAGGCCGACTGGACGCGGCGGCTGGTGCAGGAAAACCGCCTGACGGTCGACGATCTGATCTGGCCGATCTTCATCGTCCCCGGAACCGGCATCGTCGATCCGATCGCCGCCATGCCGGGTGTCAACCGCATGAGCGTCGACAAGGCGGTCGAGGCGGCGAAGGAAGCGGCCGATCTTGGTATCCCCGCTATCGCCACCTTCCCCGATATAGAGATGGAATTGCGCGATGAGACAGGGTCGAACAGTCTTGTCGCCAATAACCTCATCAATCAGACGACGGCTGCCATCAAAAAGGCAGTGCCCAATATCGGCATTATTACTGATGTGGCGCTCGACCCCTTCACCAGCCACGGGCATGACGGCATCCTGCGCGACGGCGAGATCGTCAATGACGAGACGGTCGACCAGGTCGTCAAGGCCGCGATCCTGCAGGCCGATGCCGGCGCCGACATCATTGCTCCCTCGGAAATGATGGACGGACGCATCGGCGCGATCCGCCGCGGGCTCGATGCCGCCGGGCATCAGAGCGTCGGCATCATGTCCTATGCAACGAAGTTTTCCTCCGGCTTCTACGGGCCCTATCGCGAGGCGATCAATACCAAAGGCCTGCTGAAGGGCGACAAGAACAGCTATTACATCAATCCGGCGAACGGTACGGAAGCGCTGCGCGATGCCGCCCTCGATGTCGAGGAAGGCGCAGACATGCTGATGGTGAAGCCAGGGCTTGCCTATATCGACATCTGCTGGCGCGTGAAGGAGGCTTTCGGCCTGCCGACTTTCGCCTATCAGGTGTCCGGCGAATATTCGCAAATCAAGGCTGCAGCCATGAACGGCTGGATAGACGGCGAGCGGATCATGATGGAGACGCTGCTTGCCTTCAAGCGCGCCGGTTGCGACGGCATCCTCACCTATTTTGCGCCGGAAGTGGCGAAAATCCTCGCAAAAAGGTGATTTTCGGGCGAATTATTGTATTTCCCCCGGACGATACCATATCAGCCGCATCGTCTTTCGAAGGGAGATATGGATGAGCTACAACCCCAATCCGCTTTATGCCGCACCGGAGGACTGGCGCGCCTATAGTGGTGTGCTCAGCCGTCGCGTCTTCGCATTCATCCTCGACTATGTCATCGTCGCCCTGCTCTGCATTCCGGCGGCGATCGTGGTGTTCTTCCTTGGGATCGTCACGTTGGGGCTCGGCTTCATCCTTTATCCGGCCCTGTTCGTCATCGTCGCAGGCCTGTACTTTGGCTTGACTGTCGGCGGTCCATCGCAGGCTTCGCTTGGCATGCGTGCGATGGGTATCGCGATCGTGCGTGTTGATGGAAGGCCGATGGACTTCATCCTGGCCGTTGCTCACCTGGCACTCTTCTGGATCCTGAACTCGGTGTTGACGCCGCTGATTCTGCTGGTCGGCCTGTTCACGGAACGCTCGCGCCTGCTGCACGATTTCCTCGTCGGCACGGCGACGATCCGCACCAACTGATTCCTTCGCGGCGGGGACGAAATAAAGTCCCCGCCCGCCCTTTGCCGGCCACAAAAAGGCGCCATATCCAAGAAATCGAATATTCGATTGCGCGGCACTGAATGCCGTGCTGTTGACGTTTTTTATTCTTGCGTCATGCTGTCTGGAATGACAGGCGCCCCGAAAGGAAATCTCCGCAAGAGATGAATACCCAGACTACGCCATCCCCGCAGTTTTATCTGACGGCTCCGGCTACGTGTCCGTATCTGCCGCATGAGATGGAGCGCAAGGTCTTCACTCACCTCGTCGGTCCGCGCGCTGCAGAGATGAACGACATTTTGACTCAGGGCGGCTTCCGCCGTTCCCAGAACATCGCCTACCGCCCCGCCTGCGAGGCCTGTCGGGCCTGCGTGTCGGTGCGGATCCTCGCGCAGGAGTTCGAACCCACCAAATCGATGAAGCGGGTGCTGGCGAACAATTCCGATATCATCGCGACGGAATTCCCTGCCCAGCCATCGAGCGAGCAATATTCGCTCTTCCGCCGCTATCTCGATTATCGCCACCAGCAGGGCGGCATGTCCGACATGACCGTGCTCGACTATGCGATCATGGTGGAAGATACGCATGTGAATACGAAGATCATCGAATATCGCCGACGCGAGGAAGGTTCCGGCCTGGAGACGCGCCCCAAGGGCGAGTTGCTTGCCGCCGCGCTGACCGACACGATGAGCGACGGCCTTTCCATGGTCTATTCCTACTTCAACCCAGACCTCGACCGGCGTTCGCTCGGCACTTTCATGATCCTCGACCACGTGCACCGCACCAGGGCGCTCGGCCTGCCGCATGTCTATCTTGGCTACTGGGTTCAAGGTTCGCGGAAGATGGATTACAAGACGCGCTTCCAGCCGCAGGAACATCTGACGCCGCGCGGCTGGGAACGTTTCGATCCCTCTTCTCTCGAGGACGATCCGCAGGACTGATGCCCCTTCCCCACCTTTCCGATCATCGGAAGGGCCTGCTGCTGACGGCGATCGGCGGGCTGGCACTTTCCATGGACATTCCGCTCGTTCGCCTCGCCGATGGCGATATCTGGTCGATCCTCAGCGCGCGAAGCCTGGCGACGGTTCTTGCCACATTCGTCATCCTGGTTGCGATGCGCCTGCTCTCCGGCAGGTGGCCGCCGCTCGTGCCCGGTCGCCCCGGCCTGCTGGCCGGACTGCTCTACGGGCTTTCTTCCGTCACCTTCGTCTTGGCAGTCTTCAATACGTCCACGGCGAACGTCGTCTTCATCGTTGCCTTCAACCCGATGTTCGGAGCACTGCTGTCGTGGCTATTTCTCAAGGAGAAGCCGCAGCCGGTGACCTTATTCGCCATGCTGTTCATGATCTTCGGCGTCGGCCTGATCGTGCGCGAGGGACTTTCGAGCGGCCACGTCTTCGGCGACGCCATGGCGCTTTTGAGCGCGCTGGTGCTTGCCGCCGCCATCACAGTCGGTCGTGCCTCGCGCCGGGAGATGGGCTTCGTGCCGCTGCTTGCCGCAATCCTGCCGGCAGCACTCGGCCTGGCGCAGGTCCTGCCTTCGGGACTGTCAATCGCTCACCCCGGCTGGATCGTCTTCAACGGCGCCATCATGATGCCGGTCGCCTTCTGGTGCCTGGCGACGGGACCGCGATATCTTTCCGCGCCTGAAGTCGGGATGTTCTACCTGTTGGAAACGGTGCTTGCACCGATTTGGGTCTGGCTGATCTTCGCGGAAACGCCAGCCACGATGACGCTTGTCGGCGGTGCGATACTGGTCGCGGCGATCGCCGGCCATTCCGTCTGGATGGCGAGGGGCAGAAGCGTTCAACTCGCTTGATTGACAAGTGATTACGACCTATCCATTGTTATAACTCTGTTATTACGGGAAGCGACTATGAACGTCACCATCCGCAAAATCGGCAATTCGGAAGGGGTCATCATTCCGAAGGAAATACTTCAACGTCTGGGGCTCAGCAGTGGCGATAGCCTTGAGTTGCGTGAAACGGACGGCACAATCCAGCTGGTCCCGGAATCCGCAGATCTCGCAGAGCAGATGCGCGCTGCACGCATCGGCATGGAAAAATATAGGGTTGCCCTTCGTGAACTCGCGAAATGAGTCGTTTGAAGTGGCTCAGCCGGGAAGCGATTGAAAAGATGCATGAAGAGCAGATCACCGAACACGGAGGTCTGCCAGGGCTTCGCTCTTTCGATTCATTGGAAATGGGCTTGGCACGACCGATTAACAAAGCCGCTTATGGCGAGCCGGATATTTTCGTGTTGGCAGCAGCATATCTTCATGGAATCGTTCGAAACCATCCCTTCGCGGACGGCAACAAGCGCACCGGTTACCTCGCAGCTTTTACGTTTCTCTATATCAACGGCTACCTTGTCGACGCTGACAACGCGCAGATCATCACATTCGTGCAGGATGTCGCGGCAGGCGAAATAGACGAAGACGGCGCAACCCGCTTCCTGCGCGATCACACAGTTCCGCTCACGCCGTAGCGCCTGCAGACTGGCCGGCTTCGGGATTCGATCGTTTCGAACATGGCGAAAGCTCCAGTTCCCGATCCAGCCCTTCGACGATATGTGTCCAGCCCTGACGGGTCTTTTCCTCGTATTCCGCCCATTCCGCGCACATTTCGTGCGTGAGGGTCAGGCGGCTGCCGCTGCCGAGTGGCTCGATGTCGATTTCCACGCGATCGCAATTGTGGTCGTGTTCCTCGACCGAGAAGCAGAACACGATGTGTCGGGGGCGCTTCAGCTCCAGGAATACGCCGTGATGAAAGGCGTCGCCGGTCGGGCGGCGGTCGACGATGATGAAGCGGCCGCCGACGCGCGGCTCGATATCGGCCCGCACGACATGGCCGTCATCGGTTGCGAATAAAAAGCGGCGGGCAATTTGGGGATTGAGCCAGGCATCATAGACCGTGGCAGGGGGCGCCCTGTAGCTGTGGGCGACATGCAGTTTGATGGTATTTGCGGCGGCCATCGGCATTCCTCCGTTGTGTTCGCACGCTCTTGCAAGCGCACGGCTTATGGCCATCCCGACCGCCCGCGGAACGACGTTGCCCTTCTTGTTGGCCCTTCTTTTTGGTGACAGGACTGAGATAGAGGAATTGCTCCGCCCGCCAAGGGCGGAGCCTCAAAATTCCCGGATCAGCCGGCGAATTTGCCGCTGCGTGGAAAGCCCTTCGGCACAGTGCGGCCGGCGGTGGCGCGGTCGGCCAGCCACTCGGCAAGCTCGTCCTTGTTCTTGGTGAAGGTGCGGCCGGCACTGTCTTCCCAGCTCAGGCCATCGGTGATGGCAAAGCAGCGAACATCGGAAATGCCGCCATCCTTATAGCGCTGCAGGCGCACGCCCTTGCCGCGCGTCATTTCCGGCACCTGGCTCAGCGGGAAGACCAGCATCTTGCGGTTCTCACCGACGACGGCGATGTGATCGCCGGTCACGGGCACGAGAAGCTTGGTCTCATCCGGCATGGATACGTTCATGATCTGCTTGCCCTTGCGGGTATTGGCGACCATTTCCACTTCCGGGACCACGAAGCCGTTGCCGACCGTCGAGACGATCAGCATCTTGCGTGCCGCATCGTGGACGAAGGCCGTCAGCACGTCCTGATCGTTTTCCATGTCGATCATGATGCGCAGCGGTTCGCCATGGCCGCGGCCGCCGGGCAGCTTGTCGCCACCGAGCGTGAAGACCTTGCCGCCGGTCGTGACGATCAGGATCTTGTCGGTCGTCTGCGCCGGGAAGGCCACCTTCAAGCCGTCGCCTTCCTTGAAGGCCAATGTCGACGTATCGGAAATGTGACCCTTCAAAGCGCGGATCCAGCCCTTTTCGGAGACGACGACAGTGATCGGTTCCTTCTCGATCATCGCGTGCTGGACGGCTTCTTCGTCGGCATCGGGCGCTTCGGCAAACTGCGTGCGGCGGCGGCCGATCTCGGTCGCCTTGGCGAATTTCTTCTTCACCTCGCCGATTTCCCAGGAGACCGTCTGCCACTGCTTCTCGTCGGAAGCAAGCAGCGCCTCGATATCGGCCTTTTCCTTGGTGAGCTCGTCGTGTTCCTTGCGGATCTCAAATTCTTCGAGCTTGCGCAGGGCGCGCAGCCGCATGTTGAGGATCGCTTCGACCTGAACGTCGGTCAGGTCCCAGCGTTTCATCATGACAGGCTTCGGCTCATCCTCTTCGCGGATGATACGGATCACCTCATCGATATTGAGGTAGGCAACGAGCAGGCCGCCGAGGATTTCGAGGCGTCTGTCGATAGCAGCAAGGCGGAAGCGCGAGCGGCGCTGGAGGACCTCGCGGCGGTGCGCCAGCCACTCCTTCAGCACTTCGTTCAGCGCCATCACGCGCGGGATCACGCCCATCGACAAGACGTTCATGTTCAGCGGAAAGCGGCTTTCCAGCTCCGTCAGCTTGAACATGGATTCCATGAGGATTGTCGGATCGACGGTGCGGCTCTTCGGCACCAGCACGACACGAATATCCTCGGCCGATTCGTCCCTGATATCTTCCAGGAGCGGCAGCTTGCGGGCGATCAGGAGTTCGGCGATCTTTTCGATCAGGCGCGACTTCTGCACCTGGAAGGGAATTTCGGTGATAACGATCTGATAGCCGCCGCGGCCGAGATCTTCCGTTTCCCATTTTGCGCGCACGCGAAAACCGCCACGACCGGTGCGGTAGCTCTCGATGATGCTTTCTCTGTTATCGATGATGATGCCCCCGGTCGGGAAATCGGGACCAGGGATGAATTCGACGAGCTTTTCGACCGTGGCATCGGGATGCTTGATCAGATGCAGTGCTGCGTCGCAGACCTCATGCACGTTGTGCGAAGGAATGGACGTCGCCATGCCGACGGCGATACCCGACGAACCGTTCGCGAGAAGGTTCGGGAAAGCGCCGGGAAGAACGATCGGCTCCGAATTGGATTCGTCGTAAGTATCGCGGAAATCGACGGCATCCTGATCGATACCCTCGAGCAGCAGCTCGGAGACCGCGGTCATCTTCGATTCGGTGTATCGCATGGCGGCGGGACTGTCGCCGTCGATATTGCCGAAATTGCCCTGCCCGTTCACCAGCGTGTAGCGCTGCGAGAAATCCTGCGCGAGGCGCGCCAATGCGTCGTAGATCGACTGGTCGCCATGCGGGTGATAGTTACCCATCACTTCGCCGACGATCTTGGCGCATTTTCTGAAGGCCGCGTTGGGGCGCAGACCCATGTCGTTCATCGCGTAGACGATGCGGCGATGGACTGGCTTCAGGCCATCGCGCACATCAGGCAGGGCGCGGTGCATGATGGTCGACAAGGCATAACGAAGGTAGCGCTCTTCGAGCGCCGCCTTCAGGTCGACCGGTTGAATATTATCGTCGTCTCCGCCGGAAGGCGGTAAAATCTCTTGTCCCATGGAACCCTGACTAGCTCAGAAACCCCTGTGGGGCAAGGAATCCGGGCACTCCGGCTGTGGATGACGTCTTCATGCTGACACGAAAGCTGTAAAAGGTGACAGCCGAATTTGGACTCTGTTTGCCGATCCTCTCAATAAAAATTTAGGGGTCTGCAAATATAAAGCCGGACCGTTCCGCAGTAGCTTCATTGTAATAGTCAACGGCACTTGCCACCCAGGGGACTTTCTCATGACCTTTTACCGCACAACGCGGCTGATGCTGTCGAGCGCAGCCATTCTTTCGTTCGCTGGTTCTGCGTTCGCGCTGGACGGCCAGGATCTCCTGAAAAAGATCAATGCCGCCTATAGCCAGCAGGGCGGAACAGTGACCGCCGATTCCGTCGATATCGACGGCACGACTGTCACGCTGAAGAATACCAGCTTCAAGCCGAATGCCGGCGAACCGATCGCCATCGGCGACATCACCCTCTCGGGCGTCGAAGAGCAGGATGACGGCAGCTACTATATCGAAGAGGCAGCCTTCCCCGACATCAGTTCATCCAAGGAGGGCGTGACCGTGAGCGCCCAGGAAATGACGCTCGGCGACATCTCCGTTCCCGCCCAGCCGGGCGATACGATCGACTCCATGTTCTTTGCCGAGAGCGCCCATACCGGTCCGATCAAGGTCGTCAAGGATGGTGCCGAGGTCTTCTCGGTACTCGAAAGCGACATGAACGCAACGCTGCGCGAAGATGAATCCGGTTTCGATTTTGACGGCGCCTTCAAGAGCATGAAGGCCGATCTCAGCCAGGCCGGAGATAGCCCGGACAGCAAGGAAGCGATCGAGAAACTGGCGCTTCAGCACATCCAGGGCGACATCACCATGAAGGGCGCTTGGGATATCGAGCCCGGCACGATCGATCTCTCGGAGATATCTTTCGACATCACCAATGTCGGCAAGCTGAACTTCGGCTTCAAGATCTCCGGCTACACGATGGCCTTCATGAAATCGATGCAGGACGCGGTCAAGCAGTCGGAAGCCAACCCCAACAAGGAAGAAGCACAGCAGGCGCTCGGCCTCGCCATGCTCGGACTTGCCCAGCAGCTGACATTCGATTCCGCGCAGATCCGCTTCGAGGATGCGTCGATCACCAAGCGCGCGCTGGACTATGCCGGTTCGAAGCAGAACGTCTCCGGCCAGCAGATGGCGGATTCGCTGAAGGCGATGACGCCGATCATGCTCGCGCAGCTCAACATTCCGGAGCTGCAGAACGCGATTTCGGCTGCGGTCAGCACCTTCCTCGACAATCCGAAGAGCCTGACCGCCAAGGCCACGCCTGAGAAGCCGGTCGCATTCCCGATGATTGTCGGTGCTGCCATGGGTGCACCGAACACGGTGCCGCAGATGCTTGGGGTAAAGGTTTCGGCGAACGACTGAGTTCGTCTCAACCCAACAAAAAAGCCCGGCGATATCTTCGCCGGGCTTTTTTTTGTTTTGTGATGCCTGCCTCAGTCTTTCTTCTGCGGCGGGATCGGGCGGATCGCCAGTTCGCGCAGCTGGGCGGTCGTTGCCGGTGTCGGCGCGCCCATCAGCAGATCCTGGGCCTGCTGGTTCATCGGGAAGAGCGAGATTTCGCGCAGGTTCTTCGCGCCGACGAGCAGCATGACGATACGGTCGATACCGAAGGCGGCACCACCATGCGGCGGCGCGCCGTACTGGAAGGCGCGGTAGAGGCCGCCGAAACGATCCTCGACATCCTGCTGGCTCAGGCCCACCTTTTCGAAGGCAGCGACCATGGTTTCCGGCGACTGGTTACGGATCGAGCCGGAGGCGATTTCGAAGCCGTTGCAGACCGCGTCGTACTGGAAGGCCTTGATGCCAAGCGGATCCTGATTGGTCAGCGCATCGAGGCCGCCCTGCGGCATCGAGAAGGGGTTGTGGGCGAAGTCGACCTTCTTCTCGTCTTCGTTCCATTCGAAGAACGGGAAATCGACGATCCAGCAGAGTTCGAAGCGGTCGCGGTCGATGAGGTTCAGCTCGTCGGCAGCACGGTTGCGGGCTTCGCCTGCGAACTTGTAGAACTTTTCCGGTTCGCCGGCGACGAAGAAGCAGGCGTCGCCGTCACCGAGGCCGAGCTGGTTGCGGATGGCATCCGTACGCTCTTCGCCGATGTTCTTGGCAAGCGGGCCGGCGCCCTCGAGCTTTTCGCCCTCCTTGCGCCAGAAGATGTAGCCGAGGCCCGGCTGGCCCTGGCTCTGTGCCCAGGCGTTCATGCGGTCGCAGAAGGCGCGCGACCCGCCGGTCTTGGCCGGGATCGCCCAGACCTGAACCTTCGGGTTGGAGGCGATCATGTTGGCGAAGACCTTGAAGCCGGAGCCGGCAAAATGATCGGTCACGGCTTCCATGACGATCGGGTTGCGCAGATCAGGCTTGTCTGAGCCGTATTTGCGGATCGCTTCGTCATAAGGGATACGCGGCCATTCCTTGGTGACCGGCTTGCCTTCGGCGAACTCTTCGAAAATGCCGGTCATCAGCGGACCCATCGTGTTCCAGACGTCTTCCTGGGTCACGAAGCTCATTTCGAGGTCGAGCTGGTAGAACTCGCCCGGCAGGCGGTCGGCACGCGGGTCTTCATCGCGGAAGCAGGGCGCGATCTGGAAGTAGCGGTCGAAACCGGCAACCATCAGCAGCTGCTTGTATTGCTGCGGAGCCTGCGGCAGGGCGTAGAAAGTGCCGGGATGGATACGGCTCGGCACGAGGAAGTCGCGCGCGCCTTCCGGCGAGGAAGCCGTCAGGATCGGCGTCGTATATTCGGTGAAGCCGACATTGCCCATTTCGCGGCGCATGGCCGAAATTACCTGCGTGCGCTTGACGATGTTCTTATGCAGCGTTTCGCGGCGAAGATCGAGGAAGCGGTACTTGAGGCGAACGTCTTCCGGGTAGTCCGGCTCGCCGAAGACGGGCAGCGGCAGTTCCTTGGCCGCAGAGAGAACCTCGATCTCCTGCGCATAGAGCTCGATCTCGCCGGTCGGCATGTTCTTGTTGACGGTGTCTTCGGTACGCGCCTTCACGAGACCGTCAATGCGGATCACCCATTCGCCGCGAACGGTTTCGGCCATCTTGAAGGCCGGGCTGTCCGGGTCAGCAACCACCTGGGTGATGCCGTAGTGATCGCGAAGGTCGATGAACAGCACGCCGCCATGATCTCGGACACGGTGGACCCAGCCGGAAATACGGACATTCGAGCCGACGTCCGACTTGCGGAGAGCGGCGCATGTGTGGCTGCGGTAGCGATGCATGATCTCAAATCCTGGCATTTGGCTTAAGACGGCGGCATGGCCCTCGGGACCTTCACGCCGACAAGAAAATCGGGCGGACAAGCGCATGGACTCTCTGATTTGTCAAGACTTGGCGCGGCCGGCGGGCCGTTTGCTCCCTCGTTTCCGAGTGAGCCAGGACACTTGCGCTGCGGCAGTTTGGCTGAAGGCTGCATATTGATGAAAAGGATAGTCAACTTTAAAAGGAGGCATCATTCAAGACGGAACCTGCCGATGCCCCTCCTCACCCGCCGCAATCTGCTCAAGGCTTCCGCCGTCGCCGGCGCCTATGGCGCGGGCATGGCGATTGCCGGGCGCTTCGGACTGGCGGAGGCAGCACCCGAGCCGCGCATCCTGACGGCACGCAGGACCGAGGCACAGATCATGGATGCCGCACCGACGCGGGATATCATGACATGGGGCGACGAGGGCCTGCCGCCGGTGCTGCGCATGCCGCGCGGCAAAGCCTATGCGGCGCGCCTGACAAACAGCCTGGACGAACCGACGACAATCCACTGGCACGGACTGCGCATCGACAACAAGATGGACGGCGTGCCCTTCATGACGCAGCCCTACGTCTATACGAACGACAGCTTCGACTATCTCTTCACGCCGCCGGATGCCGGAACCTTCTGGTATCACCCCCACTGCAACACACTGACCCAGATGGGCCACGGCATGACCGGCGTGCTCGTCGTGGAAGATCCCGCCGATCCCGTCTTCGATGCCGAAATCGTGCTCAACCTGCGCGACTGGCGGCTTGGTGGCGATGGTCAGTTCATCGCGCCGTTCCGCCCGCGTGATGCAGCAAAGGCCGGCACCTATGGAACGGTGCGGACCGCCAACTGGCACCAGGAGCCGAAATATGATGCACCGGCGGGCGGGCTCGTGCGCCTGCGCATCGCCGTCACCGACGTGACCCGCATCTTCTCGCTCAAGATGGAAGGTGCAGATGCCACGGTTATCGCTATCGACGGCAATCCGGTGCCGAAGCGCTTCCCGCTCGATCTCCTGCAGATCGGACCAGGACAGCGGCTCGACCTTGCCGTTCGCATGCCGGATAGCGAGGGGGCGGTGGCCACGCTGGAAGATATTCGCGGTACGACGCCGAAGGTGATCACGCGCTTCAGCGCCACCGGGCAGTCACTGAAGCGCAATATCGGCGATCTCGGCGCGCTTGCAGAAAACCCGGTGCCGAAGGCCGATCTTTCTTCAGCGGAGACAATTCCACTTGTCTTGTCCGCCACCGCAGAGAATGCCGCCGTCGAAAGCATCTGCGGCACGCTCGGCTACAGCTTCTGGGCCATCAACAAGGTGCCGTGGCCGGGCGATACACCCGATCCGACCGCGCCGCTCGCCGAGCTGAAGCTCGGCAAGAGCTACGTCTTCAACCTGGAAAACGTCACGCCGCATACGCATCCGATCCATCTGCACGGCATGAGCTTCACCGTCATCTCGTCCTCGACGCGGGAGGTGATGCCGCTCGTCTCCGACACCTATCTCATTCAGCCGGACGAAAAGGTGCAGCTCGCCTTCGTCGCCGACAATCCGGGTGACTGGCTATTGCATTGCCATATCATCGAGCATCAGAAGACAGGCATGACGAGCTATCTTCGCGTGGTTTGATATTGTGCCGCGGTTATCGCCTTGGCGCCACAGCAGCCGCAGAAAACATCACCTGCATCATGGCGAATAAGACTTCATAAAGGTGAAGCCCGCTGACCATATTGACATATCTCTTCGAAAGGGGAAGGAAGGTTTAACTGACCTCTTCCTTGCGAATGAATTGATATGATCGAAACCACCGCCGATCTGGCGGCCGCCTGCAAAGAGCTGGCCAAGTCCGATTTCATTACCATCGATACTGAATTCCTGCGTGAGACGACCTTCTGGCCGGAACTGTGCCTGATCCAGATGGCGAGCCCAACGGTGGAGGTGCTGGTCGATCCTCTGGCGAAAGACATCGATCTTTCGCCCTTCTTCGAGCTGATGGCCAATCCTGATGTGCTGAAGGTGTTTCACGCGGCGCGGCAGGATATTGAAATCATTTTCAATCGCGGCAACCTGATCCCTCACCCGATCTTCGATACGCAGGTCGCTGCGATGGTCTGCGGTTTCGGCGACAGTGTTTCCTACGACCAGCTCATCAGCCGAACGAAGAACGTTCATATCGACAAGTCCTCGCGCTTTACGGACTGGAGCCGCCGGCCGCTCTCCGACAAGCAGCTCGAATATGCGCTGGCCGACGTCACCCATCTGCGCGACGCCTATCTCTACCTCAAAGCCGAACTGGAGCGCGAAGGCCGCGCTTCCTGGCTGCGCGAGGAAATGGACATTCTGGAATCGCGCGAGACCTACGATATCCACCCTGACGATGCGTGGCAGCGGCTGAAGCTTCGCCTGCGCAAGCCGCAGGAGCTGGCGATCCTGAAATATGTCGCCGCCTGGCGGGAGCGCGAGGCGCGGTCGCGCAACGTCCCGCGTTCGCGGGTGCTGAAGGACGATGCGATCTACGAGATCGCCCAGCAGCAGCCGAAGGACGCCGAGGCCCTCGGGCGCCTGCGCACAATTCCGAAGGGCTGGGAGCGCTCGGCCACGGGTGCTGCGGTGCTGGAAGCGGTCAATACAGCGCTTGCGCTGCCACGTTCCGAAATGCCGCATGTGCCGCGCCAGGCACAGCCGCCGGAAGGTGCGGCGGCGGCCGTCGAGCTTCTCAAGGTGCTGCTCAAGCTGATTTCCGAAAAGCACGGCGTGGCGCCGAAGGTAATCGCCAACAGCGACGACCTCGACAGGATCGCGGCTGAGGGCGAAACGGCAGATGTCGCGGCCATGCATGGATGGCGGCGCGATCTGTTCGGCGAGCCGGCGCTGCAGCTCATCCGCGGCGAAATTGCTCTGCGCTTCGTTGGCCGCAAGGTCGAAACCGTCACACTCCCGGCTTAGATCGCGGCGCGAGCCTTCGGTTCGGCTGTCGCGTTTCAACTCGTTGCTTGACGCGTGTCGTCAGCGCAAAAATCGCTTCGTACCTTTGTGCGCGCTGCCTTAAATTCGAAATATCTTGACCATAGCACTGCGCCGGAAACAATAGCCGAATGAAGTGCTTCGGCGAAAGGGCGGCATGAGAGAGATATCCCCGACGCAGAACTGGATCCTGATTGCGCTCGTCCTTGGACTCAGCGGCGTGGTCTACGATCTGTACTTCTTTGCCGGTCAGACGCCCATCATCGGAGCGATCTTCGCGCTTTTCATCGGCATGCCGATCCTCGCCTTCGAACGCAAGGCGCTGTTGCGCGGCCTTTATCGGCGCATACAAAGACTGCCGACCCTGCTCTTCATCATCTCCGAGCTCGTCATCTATGAAATCCTGATGAGCATCGGCTTTGCCGCTGCCGGTTTTCTCCTTACTCTGCTTGGCGTTCTGAATCCGCCGAAGATGATCGACGTGCTGATCATGCCGTTCGACATCTTTATCTACGCGCTTGCCGTCTGCGCAACATTGATCTTCCTGCTCCGGGTGCGGGAACTGCTCGGGCGCGAGGTCTTCATCAGCATGCTGATCAGCCGCTATCGCAGACCGATGAAGGAAGAGCGGGTCTTCCTGTTCATCGATCTCGCCGAATCCACGGCCTTTGCCGAAAAGCACGGGGACCTGCGCGCGCAACAGCTTCTGAGCTCGCTATTTGCCGCCTTCGCCGAGCCTGTGCGGCGCAACAAGGGCCTGATCAACGACTATGTTGGCGATGCGGCTATCATCACCTGGCCACTGGCGCGCGGCGTCAAGGATGCGCGTTGCGTGCGCTGCCTTTTCGATATCCTTGCCGATATCGAAGCCAATGCCGCAAGCTGGAAGAAGAGCTACGGCCATGTGCCGAAGCTCAGGGCCGCCCTTCACGGCGGCAGCGTCATTACGGCTGAGGTCGGCGTCGACCATCATAAGATCAGCTTCTTCGGTGATACGGTGAATACCACTTCGCGGCTGGAATCGCTCTGCCGAACATTGAACCGGCCGGTGCTGATCTCCGCCGAGCTCGCCAAGCGCATGACGTTGCCCGAGGAGATTATCGGCGAGAACCTCGGCAATCACGCTGTGCGCGGCCGTGGCCAGGGGCTGGATGTCATCGCCCTTTCCTCGCGCGCCGTGACCGTCCTCAATCAGCCTGCGACCCTGCGGCGCGGTTGAGCCGTAGCTTTCCGCACACGTCACCAAAGCTTCACCCAACCGTCAATGTGCCGACATGAATGCCCTGCTAAGCGGATGGCGCTTTTGCACTCCGTTCTATGGGGACATCATGAAGAACGCTCTTTTCGCTTCCGTATCACTTTTCATGCTCGTCGCAGGCTCCGCCTCCGCCGACCAGCAACTCTTCCCGGCAAAGCTGACCAGCCAGGCGATCCTGCCTGCCAACACGGTCGTTCCGGCTCCGGCCGATGCGCCGGCTTTTCTCAAGACCTCGGGCAAGTTCACGACCCCTGACCGCAAGCGCACCGAGAAACTCGGCACCATCGACGGCAAGGACGGCGCCCGCGTCACCGACGTCAAGCTCCCGCTCGACGGCCAGCCGATCCAGGGTTTTTCCGGCATCAAGACCATGGCCGACGGCACCTTCTGGACGCTCTCCGACAACGGCTTCGGCTCGAAGTTCACCTCGTCCGACTCCATGCTGTTCCTGCATCAGCTGAAGTTCGACTGGAACGCCAACAAGGTTGACGTCGTCAAGAACCTCTTCCTGTCCGACCCGAACAAGATCGCTCCGTTCCCGATCGTTACGGAAGCCTCGGACACGCGTTACCTGACCGGTGCCGATTTCGACATCGAATCCGTACAGCCGGTTGCCGACGGCTTCTGGCTCGGCGACGAATTCGGCCCCTACCTCCTGAAATTCGACACCGAAGGCCGTCTGACAGACGTCATCCCGACGACGCTCGATGGCAAGCCGGTCCTGTCCCCCGACAACCCGCTGATCCAGCTGCCGGCCAACCCGGCCGCCAAGATGCCGGCCTTCAACCTGAAGCGCTCCGGCGGTTTCGAGGGCCTCGCCATGTCGAAGGACGGCTCCAAGCTGTACGGCCTGCTGGAAGGCGCCATCTATGTAGACGGCCAGATGGAAACCGCTGACGGCCACACCGCCATCCGCGTCATCGAGTTCGACGTCGCTTCCAAGAAGTGGACCGGCCGCAGCTGGCTCTACCCGTTCGAAGACAAGGGTGCTTCGATCGGCGACTTCAACATGCTCGATGAGACCACCGCTCTCGTCATCGAGCGCGACAATGGCGCCGGCACGAAGGACAAGGCTTGCGCCGATCCCAAGCAGCCGAAGCCGGATTGCTTCGAAGCTCCGGCCGAGCTGAAGCGCGTCTACAAGATCGAGTTCAACGACGCCAACGTCGGCAAGTCTGTCCGCAAGATCGGCTATATCGATCTCCTGAACATCCAGGATCCTGACAACAAGAAGAAGGCCGGCGATATCCCCGGCGTCTACAACATGCCCTTCGTGACGATCGAAAACGTCGACCGCGTCGACGCGACGCACATCATCATCGGCAACGACAACAACCTGCCCTTCTCGGCCGGCCGCGCTGTCGACAAGGCTGACAATAACGAGTTCAGCATTCTCGAAGTCGGCGAATTCCTGAACGCGAAGTAATCCGCAATTTAGTACGAGATTGAGAGGGCGGCGCGAAAGTGCCGCCCTTTTGCTTGGCCATTGGCGCTGGCGCTGGGGTTGGGGCTGGGGCTGGGGCTGGGGCTGAACGGTCAGGCAGCCTGCCCGGCCTGTCTACTCGAAGCGGAAGGCCAGCCGCTTGTTCGTCAGCCGCGACAATTGCTGCAGGCGGCCGTCCAGTCGTTCTCCGGCGAAATCGCGGTATTCGTGCGGAACCACGAATTCCAGATCGAGATCGGGGGTGGAAGCTTTTCGGAATCTCAGATTGCGCACAATGCCCGGCATGGAAGCCGAGAAGAGATAGACGACGCGCAACATGCCGCCGAGCAGCTTTGCGCGGTCGATGAAGGCAGGACCGGCGATCGTCGCAAGAGGTGCCGTGGAGCCGTCGTCATGCAGACCTTCGAAGCGGTAGTAGTTGGTCAGCGCGATGAAGGCGCGGCCGGGATGGCTGATACCGACGAATGAGGAGTGAGCAATCACGTTCAGCGCCTGCGCGCCGCGATAATCAGGATGCGCGCGCCAGCTGATATCGGCCAGCAGGCAGGCGGCCTGACGATACCGGCTTTCCTCGTCGGTTTCCTGAACGCCGAAATACGGCATCATGCGGCCGGTCCAATCGGCCAGCTCGCGGGCATGTTCTGGCGAACGGGCACGCAGGATCGCAAGCTCGCCGGCGGCAGCCAGCAGCGGATCGGCGCGGCGTTCGGATTCGGACAGCAGCGAAAAGAGATAACCTTCACGCACGCCCTGCGCGGAGAAGGAGATCACCGAAGGCTTCATGGCGTTCAGCACTTCCTTCATGGCGATGGCGCCGAAGGGAAGCAGTGAACGGCGGTGCTTGGAAACCGCCTGCAGAGCCGGTTCCTTGGAATCCTTGGCGGTGACGACCTGATCCAGGAACTGTGTCATGCCTTCGAGAGACACCTCGTAGCCCTGCATCATGTGCAGCGGATAACGAGTAATCTCCATGTGCAGCTTGGCAATGTTTCGCCAGGTGCCGCCAACGGCATAGAAGGTGCGCCCTTCCCCCTTGGAGAGAAGCTTGGCGGTCTTGACCTGCTTGCGGGCAAAGGCTCGCGCCTTGGCGAGCGACCCGCCGGCATATTCGGAGAGGCGCAGACCGCCGAGCGGCAGGGTAATGCCGCCGCTGACATCCTTGCCCCTGATATCGATCAGTTCCAGAGAACCGCCGCCGAGGTCGCCTGCGATGCCATCGGGATTGTAGAAGCCGCTGATGATGCCGAGCGAGGCAAAGCGTGCCTCCTCCTCACCCGACAATATACGGACGTGCCGCTGCAGGATCGTCTCGGCCTGATGGATGAAATCGGGGCCGTTGCTTGCCTCGCGCGCAGCGGCCGTGGCCAGCACATACATGGTGGCCGCGCGTGCCTGATCGGAGAGAGCCTTGAAACGATGAAGAGCCTGAAGCGCGCGTGCGACGCTTTCCTCGTCCATCTTGCCGGTCAGGGCTATGCCCTTGCCGAGGCCACAGAGAACCTTTTCGTTGAACAGGATGGTGGGCGAACGCGACAAGCCTTCGTAGACGACCAGACGGATAGAATTCGATCCGATATCGACAACGGAGACCGGGGCGATACCCGGAAGTCGCCCCTGGGCTTCAGATTCAACCATTAGGTCCAGTTTACTTGTTGTTCCGGCCGGCAAGCAGACCGGCGATCAGCTTCGGCGCACTCGATTTCAGAGCTTCACCGCGGCCCGACAGGCTGGGATTGGTCATGAAATACTGCTGCGCATTGAACGGTTCCTCGCCCTTGCGCACTTCCATGCGCCGTGACGTACCGTCGGGCAATATCTCGTAGCTTTGTTGATTGTCAATCACGTTGCCGAGCATAATCTGTGACAAAACCTGCTCGTGAACGGTCGGATTTGTCAGCGGAACCATCGTTTCGACGCGGCGATCGAGGTTTCTCGGCATCATGTCGGCGGAGCCGATATAGACGAGCGCCTTGTCGGATGGCAGGCCGTAACCATTGCCGAAGCAGAAGATGCGGCTGTGTTCCAGGAAACGTCCGACGATCGATTTGACCCGGATATTGTCGGAAAGGCCTGGCACCTGCGGACGCAGGCAGCAGATGCCGCGCACGACGAGATCGATCTCGACGCCGGCGCGGCTCGCCGTATAGAGCGCGTCGATGATATCGGGGTCGACCAGCGAATTCATCTTCATCCAGATCGCTGCCGGGCGGCCTGCGCGGGCATGCTCGATCTCTTCGTTGATGTGGCGAATGATGCGCGGGCGCAGCGTATAAGGCGAAACGGCGAGCTGCATCCCCTCTTCCGGCTCACCGTATCCGGTGATGAAGTTGAAAATATTCGCCATGTCGTGGGCGATGACGGGGTTGCAGGTGAAGAAGGAGAGGTCGGTGTAGATCTTCGCCGTGATCGGATGGTAGTTGCCGGTGCCGAGATGGCAGTAGGTGCGCAGCTTGCCTTCCTCGCGGCGAACGACGAGCGACATCTTGGCGTGGGTCTTGAGTTCGATGAAACCGAAGACGACCTGCACGCCGGCGCGCTCCAGGTCGCGTGCCCAGCGGATATTCGCCTCTTCGTCAAAGCGAGCCTTGAGTTCGACCAGTGCCGTCACCGACTTGCCGGCTTCGGCGGCGTCGACCAGGGCGCGAACGATCGGGCTGTCATTGGATGTACGGTAGAGCGTCTGCTTTATCGCCAGAACGTCAGGATCATGCGCAGCCTGGATAAGGAATTGGACCACCACGTCGAAAGATTCATATGGGTGGTGAACCACCATGTCCTTTTCTCTGATGGCGGCGAAGCAATCACCGGCGTGTTCACGGACACGTTCGGGAAATCGCGCATTGTAGGGCGGAAAGCGCAGGTCGTCGCGCGGCGCCTTGGTGATTTCGGAGAGCGTGTTGAGCGCCAGCAGGCCCGGCAGAACGGCAACGCGATTCTCGGGAATACTGAGTGCCTGGACGACGAACTGGCGCAGCGAGGCCGGCATCTCGGAATCCGTTTCGATGCGGATGACCTTGCCGCGGCGGCGGCGCTTCAGCGCGGTTTCGAAGAAGCGCACGAGATCTTCAGCTTCTTCCTCGACTTCGATATCACTGTCTCGGATGACGCGGAATGTACCCGAGCCCTGCACCTCATAACCCGGATAAAGCCGGTGAATGAAGATGTTGGCGACGTCTTCCAGGGTGATGTAGCGGATCGTGTTGCGATCGTCGGGCAGGCGGACGAAACGGTCGAGAGCCGGCGGGAGGCGCAGCAACGCCGTCATCGGCTCGCGGCCGCTGCGGCTGACGAGCTGCAGGCCGATCGAGAACCCGAGGTTCGGAATGAACGGGAAAGGATGCGCCGGATCGATCGACAGCGGCGTCAGAACCGGGAAGATCGCCTGCTCGAACTCGTTTGCCAGCCACTGCCGATCGGCGTCGCTCAGCGCACCCGGACGCACGATCAGGATGTCTTCCTTGGCGAGGTACTGCTGCAGGACGGCGAGCGAGGCCTGCTGCTCCATCTGCAGATGATCGATCTCGCTCAGGATCGAATCGAGCTGTTCGGCGGGTGTGCGGCCATCGGGGCTCTTGACGACGATGCTCTGCCGTACCTGGCCTTCGAGGCCGGCGACGCGCACCATGAAGAATTCGTCGAGGTTGGCGGCCGAAATCGACAGGAAGCGCACGCGTTCCAGCAACGGATGCTCGGTGTTCAGCGTCTCCTCGAGGACACGGCGATTGAACTGCAGCCAGGAGAATTCGCGGTTGATGAAGCGCTCGGGGCTCGACAGCAGCTGCTCCAACGCCGGCAGGTCAGTGCTGTTGTTCGGGGTGGATTCCTGATGTTCCTGATATGCACTATCCATGGTCCACTCACCCTGCTCTTATCCGCTTCGGCGAATATATCAGTTTCACGACGGAACTGTGACAGTCAATCGCCCGAGCCGGAATTGCCCAATTCATTCAATACTTCAGCGGCAAGCGAACGGGTAATGCCCGTGCCTCTGGAAAGCGCCAGCCGATCGAGCCTTTCGACAATCGTCTGGGCGGCGTTGAGCGACCGCTCCATGCGATTGACGATATAAAGGACGAGTTTGTCATCTATATAAAGCTGCCGGTCGGCGAAGAGCTTGACGATGACCTGC
Source organism: Sinorhizobium sp. B11 (assembly GCA_039725955.1). NCBI lineage: Bacteria > Pseudomonadati > Pseudomonadota > Alphaproteobacteria > Hyphomicrobiales > Rhizobiaceae > Sinorhizobium > Sinorhizobium sp. B11. The sequence goes on along the minus strand of CP091034.1, from coordinate 1,304,544 downwards.
GACAGAAGTTCCTCATCCGGCTCGCCGATCTCCACGACCGTCGCGGCCTTCAGGCGGGAACGCAGATCAGGCAGCGTGACCGGCCAGGACATGGGCCAGAGGCGGCTGGTCATCAAAAGGCTGGTGCCGTTTTCCCGCACGCTGTTGATGACGTGAAAGAGCTTGACGTCATCAAAGCCCGCGCGGTCGGCATCCTCAAAAAGCACGGGGCCATTGGCGGCCGTGATCGCGGCATCGGAATCAGCGTTGGGGTGGATGATCTTCGCTCCGCTCAGCTCCTTCCAGATGCCGGCGAGATGCGATTTGCCGGAACCGACGGGACCGGCAAGGATGACGACCGGTGACGGCCAGTTCGGCCAGGCATCGACGATCGAAACGGCCGCCGCGAGACGCTCCGAGACAAGGAGGTCGTCGCGCCCGGCGGCGGCGTCGTGCGAAAAGGCCAAGGGAAGCTGCTCTCCGGCCTTGCGCTTCGGATCAGCGTTCTTCACGTCATTCATCGGAAACAGATTTCGTCTTCCGGGCCCGGCCGCCCGGCGACCCGCCATAGTAGAGATCGCTTTGAAGGTAGCGCGAAAGCGCAAAGCGGACAAGGACGCCGACGGCGGCAGCGGCCGGCACCGCGACCAGCAGGCCGACAAAACCGAACAGTGCACCGAAGGCAAAGAGCGCAAACATCAGCCAGACGGGATGCAGGCCGACACTGGAGCCGACGAGCTTCGGCTGCAGGATATTGCCTTCCAGGAACTGGCCGGAGAAGAAGACCGCCAGAACGGCGATAATCCAGATATAATCAGGCCAGAACTGGACGATCGCCACGCCAATGGCAATGACGAGGCCAACCAGCGAGCCGACATAGGGAATGAAGCTGATCATGCCGGCGAAAAGCCCGATGAGCAGGCCGAAGTTCAGGCCGACAATCGAGAGGCCCAGGGCGTAGTAGATGCCCAGGATGAGGCAGAGCGAGCCCTGCCCGCGGATGAAGCCGGCAATCGCCTGATCCACTTCCGTGGCGATCTGGCGCACGTCGCTCACATAGTCGCGCGGCACCCACTGATCGACCTTGGCGACCATGCGATCCCAATCGAGCAGAATGTAGAAGGCGACGACCGGCGTGACGACGAGAAGCGAGATGACATCGACGATCGCCTTGCCGGAATTCCAGATCTGCGCGAAGAGACCCGTCAGAAAGCCCATGCCTTCCGAAAGGATACCGGATAGATTGTCCTTGATGGTCCCGAGCTGGCTTCTGATCCAGCCAGGCAGCACGGAATCCTGATAGTTGGCGATGAATTGCTGCAGCTGGCTGATATAGCCCGGCACGCGCTGGGCAAAATCGTTGAACTGGTTGATGAGGACGGGGATCAGGATCACCAGTGCCAGCGCGAAGACGATGACGAAGGCCACTAGAATGACAATGGTTGCCATCAGACGGCTCAAGCCCAGCCGTTCCAACCTGTCTGCGACAGGATCGAGGAAATAGGCGATCGACATGCCGGCAATGAAGGGCAACAGGATCGAACTGAAAATATAGAGGAAGGCGATGAAGATGAGCAGAACCGCCACCCAGAAGATGATCTGGCGCTTCAGTATCGTTCCGCTGACTTGTTGTGGCATCGCTTCCCCGCTGATTGCACGCCCCGCCCGCACCGCTTTCCAACGGCCCCAGCCGTTTGAGCACATAGGATGGAGGCGCAAAGATGGTCAACCCTGTTGCACCAAATCCGGAAAGCGCACAGGGATTAGCTGGAAAATGGGGGCTTTTCCCTTGCAACGCTTGCATAAAGCGCACTCTCATGCAATTGCGACCGGCATGTGACGCGGTCCCCTGTCCGCAGCTTTAAATCCTCCGGAGATCACCATGAGCCAGTCTGGAAAAAACGGTCTGACCTATAGCGATGCAGGCGTCGACATCGATGCCGGGAACCTGATGGTGGAGAAGATCAAGCCGGCCGTGCGCTCCACGCGCCGTCCGGGTGCCGACGGCGAGATCGGCGGCTTCGGCGGCCTGTTCGACCTCAAGGCCGCAGGTTTCACCGATCCGGTCCTGGTTGCCGCCAATGACGGCGTCGGCACCAAGCTGAAGATCGCGATCGACGCGGACTATCACGAGACCGTCGGCATCGACCTCGTCGCCATGTGCGTTAACGATCTCGTCGTCCAGGGTGCCGAGCCCCTCTTCTTTCTCGACTATTTCGCGACCGGCAAGCTCGACCCGGACCAGGGTGCGGCGATCGTTGGCGGCATTGCTGCCGGCTGCCGCGAGGCGGGCTGCGCGCTGATCGGCGGCGAAACGGCCGAAATGCCGGGCATGTATTCCTCCGGCGATTATGACCTGGCCGGATTTGCCGTTGGCGCCGCCGAACGCGGCAAGCTGCTGCCGTCGGGCGATATTGCCGAAGGCGACGTCATCCTTGGCCTCTCCTCATCGGGCGTCCATTCCAACGGCTTCTCGCTGGTGCGCAAGATCGTTTCGCTTTCCGGGCTCGACTGGGATGCGCCTGCCCCCTTTGCCGAGGGCAAGAAGCTCGGCGAGGCGCTGCTGACGCCGACCCGTATCTATGTGAAGCCGCTCCTGAAGGCGATCCGCGAGACGGGCGCGCTGAAGGCGCTCGCGCACATTACCGGCGGCGGTTTTCCTGAAAATATTCCGCGCGTGCTGCCGAAGCATCTCGCCGCCGAGATCGACCTCGCCGCCGTCAAGGTGCCCCGGTCTTCTCGTGGCTTGCCAAGACGGGTGGCGTCGAAGCAAAGGAAATGCTGCGCACCTTCAATTGCGGCATCGGCATGATCGTCGTCGTTGCGCAGGAGAATGTTGCCGCCGTTTCCAAGGTGCTCGAAGCCGAAGGCGAGAAGGTGATCACGCTCGGCGGTATGGTCGCCAGGGCGGAAGGCGAAGCCGGCACGATCTACAAGGGTACGCTCGCCCTATGAGCTCACCGCGCAAACGCATCGTCGTCTTTATTTCCGGCGGCGGCTCCAACATGATGGCCTTGGTGCAGGCGGCAAAATCGACTGACTATCCGGCAGAGATCGTCGGCGTGATCTCCGACAAGGCCGATGCCGGCGGGCTTGCCAAGGCGGCCGCCGAGGGCATTGCGACCTTTGCCTTCGTGCGCAAGGACTATGCGAGCAAGGACGCGCACGAGGCGGCGATCCTTGCCGCACTTGACGAGCTTTCGCCTGACATCATCTGCCTTGCCGGCTATATGCGGCTGCTTTCGGGCTCGTTCATCCAGCGCCATGAAGGCCGGATCATCAATATCCATCCTTCTCTTCTGCCGCTCTTTCCGGGACTGCATACGCATCAGCGGGCGATTGATGCCGGCATGCGCATTGCCGGCTGCACGGTGCATTTCGTTACCGAAGGCATGGATGAGGGGCCGGTCATCGGCCAGGCCGCCGTGCCTGTGCTTGCGGGCGACACTGCCGAAGCGTTAGCCGGACGCGTGCTGACCATCGAGCACCAGCTTTACCCGCAGGCTCTCCGTCTCTTTGCGGAAGGCAAGGTGAAGATGGAAGGCGGGAAAGCGGTTGGGGCAACAGCTTCCGCCACCGCTCCGAAATCCCAGCTTATTTCGTTGATCGGCGACTGAAGCAATTCCCGCAAAAGTGCCGAGAGGTCTTGCGTCATCGGGCATTCCGAGGTCTGGCGAAAAATGGGAATACCTGCCTTCAGGCGGCAAGAGCCTGAGGCGGGTGCAAGGCGGCTGGCAATCCTGCCGCTATCCATAAAGCCAGCAGGACTGGCGGCGTTCGACGTGGCCATCGCCACGGACGCGAAGACGACCTTCCACCATTTTTGACAGCGTGACCGTTCTCGACCCGCCGACCTTGCCCACCACTTCGTTGGCCAAGACGTTGGAAATGGTCGCATGCCTCGCTCGCTCATCCATGGTCACCAATGCGGCCCGGCATTTGCCGAGGCATCAGCAGGCCCGAATCGTCACGTTGACTAGTCATAATCTTACTAGTAATACTATGACTATGACATCGATCAAACGCTCTCCAATCGCCCTCGCCGTCCTTGCAATGCTCATGGAAGAGCCGCTGCATCCTTATCGAATGCAGCAACTCATCAAGGAGCGCGGTAAGGACGAGGTGATCAATGTCACGCAGAGGGCGAGCCTTTATCAGACGATCCAGCGCCTTGAGCGCGAAGCCTTGATCACCCCACGCAAAACAATCCGGGATGACAAGCGTCCCGAGCGGACTGTGTACGAGATAACCAGGAAAGGCCGTGACGTCGCGCTGGACTGGATGCGGGCGATCTTGTCGACCCCAACGCGGGAATATCCGGAATTCCCCGCAGCCATATCATTTCTTCCGCTGCTTTCGCCTGACGATGTGGCAAGCCAGCTTGAGCTCAGAGCAAAAGCCATTGAGGCGGAGCTTCGCCGGATCGACGAAACTCTGCACGAAGCGCAGGCCGTTCCAAGGCTCTTCCTGCTCGAGATGGAATATCTCCGAGCGCTTCACGCAACCGAATTGTCCTGGGTCACCCGCGTTGTCGCGGACCTGCGCACCCAGCGCATCACCTGGACGGAAGAGTGGCTGAGGCAGATCGCCACCCAATTCACCATCGACCCCAAACTCGACCAGGACTAGGACCATGAAGGTTTTGATTATCGGCGCCGGGACTGGCGGTCTGGCGCTCGCTCATCTGCTCAAGGGGGCCGGCATCAGCGTTGCGGTGTACGAGCGAGACCGCGCACCGAACGCCGACACCGGCGGGTATCGCGTCGGCATCAGCCCGGCTGGAAGCCGCGCGCTGAAAGCCTGTGTCCCCGACGAACTCTACGACCTCTATGTCGCTACCTGCGCCAGGTCGCCGCGCTATTTCAACATGCTGACCGAACAATTCGGCGAAGTGCTGAGCTTCGATATCGAAGATGCGGGCCCGAATGCTCTGGATGGCGAACGGAACGTCATTCGAAAGACGCTGCGACGGGTTCTGCTCAGGGGGCTTGAAGCAGAGGTATACTTCGGGAAGACGTTTGAAGCTTACACAAATAATGCCGACGGATCGATTACCGCTCGTTTTCAGGATGGAAGCCTCGCGACAGGTGAAGTCCTTGTGGGGGCGGACGGCACGAGTTCGACTTTGCGCAAGCAACGTCTGCCGGAAGCGCGCCTCGAAGACACGGGGATCGTCTCGCTCGGGGGCAAAATTCCCATGACAGCCGAAACGAAGGCTCTGCTGTCGGACAAAATGTTCAAGGGCATGTCGCTGATTATGGCGCCGATGGGCTTTGGCGCCATCATTCATTCACTCGAGTTCGCCCACAGCAGAAGCGACCCTGATTTTGCTGCCCGGTGGCCGGATTTCGTCGAGGCGCTCGACGAGGATAGTATCGGCTGGGGCTTATGGGGCGCTCGGCAGAACTTCCCGCAGGATCCGGCCGGGCTGAGCGGCGAACAATTGCGCGAGCTCGGCCTGGAGATCACTCGGGACTGGCATCCGCACCTGCAGGCGCTTATCCGCATGACGGAACCAGCGACGATCCACGATGTCATGATGAGGACTTCCGTACCACCGACGCCCTGGACGAGCTCGAATGTCACTCTGCTCGGCGACGCCGTGCATACGATGACACCGGGACGTGGCGCAGGTGCCAATACGGCGCTTCGCGATGCCGCTCTGCTCGGACGCATGCTGGTCGAAGCGGACCAGGGCCGAAAGCCCCTCCTCGAAGCCATACGAGCCTACGAAATCGAGATGCTTCGCTACAGTAAGGAAGCAGTCCAGGAATCGAAAAAGCAGATGGATGCCCGCGATCTGGCCCATCGGCCGATTGTCGGCAGGCTTCAGCTCGGCGTCACACGCGGCGTCATGCGCACCATAAACGCGATACCTGCACTAAGGCGGCGCGCCTTTCGTCAAATGATGCGCGTTCGCGGGGAGAACTGACCTCGTCGCGGATTATCTCGATCCGTCCCGGGCAAATCGACGGATCGGATATCGATCAGCTTGCCCGCTTCCGAACTTCGCCTTTGTTCAACAATACCCATTGCAGCAGCGTAATCGTCTTGAGATCGATGATCTCTCCCCTTTCGACCATCGCTAGAGCTTCCGGCAGCGGAATTTCCAGTACCTCGATGTCCTCGTGCTCTTCCTCGAGACCACCGCCGTCGGATGTGCGATCGCCGATATCGATCGTCGCGGCAAAGAAATGGACCACTTCGGTAATGGAGCCTGGCGCCGGATAGGACTTGAAGAGGAAGCGGACGTCACGGACCGTATATCCCGTTTCCTCCATCGCTTCGCGGCGGATCGCGGCCTCGGGTTCGTCGCCGTCCAGCAGGCCGGCAGGCACTTCGATCATCCAGGCGGGATCGCCGTTTACATAGGCCGGCAGGCGGAACTGCTTCACCAGCACGACGACATCGCGCTTCGGATCATAAAGCAGGATACAGGCGGCAGGCGTGCGGTGATAAACCTCGCGCGGCAGGCGATGGGTCACGCCATTTCGATCGGTATAATCGATCCGATAACCGGTCAGCTTCGTCCAGCCGTCGGATAGGGTCTCCTTGCCGACGATTTCCACTTTTGCCTTAGATTGCGTCATATGACGTCCTTGCGAAGCCAGACCTTGTTGTCATGGACGGCAGCGCCGCCATAGGGCGCCACGGGATCGGCGCCGGTGAGAACGTTGATGCCTTCGCCATCGACATGCGCCTTGTTGGGCCAGAGGCCCTCGGCGATCAAAACGCCCGGCTTGACCTCGGTCGTTACGCGGGCGTGGATGCGCAGGTCACCGCGCATATTACCAATGCGGACGAGGTCACCATTGCCGACATCGTTCGCCTCGGCATCGACAGGGTTGATCATCACTTCCGGGCGGCCTTCCTTCTGGCGCGAGGTCTTGGTTTCCGAGAAGCTCGAATTCAGGAAATTGCGCGCCGGCGATGTCGCCAGGCGGAAGGGATGCTCGGCGTCAGCAAGCTCGATGACGTCGACCTGATCCGGGAACGGCGGCAGTTCGGCATAGGGGCCGAGCGCACCGACGGAAGCGGGCGGCTTGTTCGGTGAGGCGCCGTTCACCCAGTCCGGGCGGAAGTGGAACTTGCCGTCGGCATGGGCGAAACCATTGAGATAGTGTGCGTCCTCGAAAGCCGGCTGGCGGTCGAACCATTTGTGCTCGAGGAAATGGTCATAGTCCGGCAGGTTGCTAGCGGCCAGAACGCGATCGACCATTTCGCGGGCGGTGAAGCCGAAGCCGGGGCGATCGGCGACGCCAAGGCGTTTTGCCAGTTCCTCGATGACGAAGAGATTGGTGCGCACGGTCGATGGCGGCTCGACGAGCTTGGGCCCAAGCAGAATGTGGTTCTGGCCGCCGGCGCGATAGATATCGTCGTGCTCGACGAACATGGTGGCGGGAATGACGATATCGGCCATTTCGGCCGTCTCGGTCATGAACTGCTCATGCACGGCAACGAAGAGATCGTCGCGCGCAAAGCCTTGTTTCACCAGCCGCTGTTCCGGGGCGATATTCACCGGATTGGTGTTCTGAATCAGCATGGCCGTAACAGGGCCGCGATCGCGCAACGCCACGGCATCGCCGGTCAGCGCCCGGCCGATCTGTGACTGGTCGATCATGCGGATGTCGGCATCCTTCATCGACTTGCCGGTCAGTTCCGCATTGTTCATGCGAAAGATATCGCTGTTGGAATGGAAGGCGCCGCCGCCCTCATATTGCCAGGAGCCGAGCACGGTGGCGATCGAGGCTGCCGCGTGCATGGCGACCGCACCATTGCGCTGGCGCGTGAAGCCATAGCCGAGGCGGAAGAAGGTCTTCCTCGTGGTGCCGACGAGCTTGGCGAAGGCTTCGATCTCATCGACCGAAAGACCGGTTATTGCGGCCGCCCATCCCGGCGTCTTTGTCTTCAGATGCGCTTCGAGACCCGAGGGATCGTCGGCATATCCAGCCATGTAGTCGCGGTCGGCATAACCGTCGCGGAAGGCGATGTGCATGACGGCGCAGGCAAGGGCCGCATCGGTACCCGGCTTGACGATGAGCGCCATGTCAGCCTGCTTCATCGTCGGATTGTCGTAGATGTCGATGACGACGATCTTCGCGCCGCGCTCCTTGCGCGACTTGATCGCGTGGGTCATCACATTGACCTGGGTGGCAACAGCATTGGTGCCCCAGATGACGACGCAATCGGTGCGGGCCATCTCGCGCGGATCGGGGCCGCGCAGCATGCCGGTCGCCATGGTAAAACCGGTCCAGGCGGGATTGGTGCAGATCGAGGAGAAGAAGCCGGAATAACGCTTGGCATGGCGCAGGCGCTCGATCGAGTCGCGCTGTACCCAGCCCATGGTGCCGGCGTAGAAATAAGGCCAGATGGCCTCACTGCCATCCTTGGCCTCGGCCTTCACGAAGGCTTCGGCAATCTCATCCAGCGCATCGTCCCAGGAAATCTGCTGCCACTGCCCTGCCCCCTTGGCGCCGGCGCGGCGCAGCGGGTGCATGAGACGGTCCGGATGATAGAGCCGCTCGGCATAACGGGCGACCTTGGCGCAGATGACGCCCGACGTGTAGGAATGATCGTTGGCGCCCCGGACACGACCGATACGGCCGTCTTCCGTCAGATCCACTTCCAGTGCGCAGGTGGAGGGACAGTCATGCGGACAGGCCGTATGGCCGATCCGGGATTTGGCATGGATGGGGGTCGCAATGTTCATGCGATTTCTATATGCCAAGGCTCGACCGCCCAAAAGGCACAAAAACTCCCAATGATCCGAATTCATAACAGGCATCAGCGAAAATGAACTATCGCCACATCTATCATGCAGGCAATTTCGCCGATGTCCTGAAGCATGCGGTGCTGGCTCGGCTCGTCCGCTACATGCAGAAGAAGGATGCGGGTTTCCGCGTACTCGACACGCATGCCGGCATCGGCCTCTACGATCTTTCTTCCGAGGAAGCGCAGAAGACCGGGGAATGGCAAGATGGTATCGGCAAACTGCTCGAGACCGATCTCGGACCACAGGTCTCCGAATTGCTGGAGCCCTATCTCACCGCCATCCGCGAGCTGAACCCGCAGGGCGGCCTGCGCTTCTATCCCGGCTCGCCCAAACTGGCCCGCATGCTCTTCCGCCCGCAGGACCGGCTTTCGGCAATGGAACTGCACCCTGAGGATTTTGTTCGCCTGCATCGCGTCTTCGAAGGCGACCATCATGCGCGCATCACCGAGCTCGACGGCTGGCTGGCGCTCGGCGCGCATCTGCCGCCCAAGGAAAAGCGCGGCATCGTGCTCGTCGATCCGCCCTTCGAGGAAGACGGCGAATATGAGCGCCTGGTGGATGGTCTTGCCAAGGCCTACCGGCGTTTTCCTGGTGGCACCTATTGCCTCTGGTATCCACTGAAGAAGGGCGCACCGATCAAGGAATTTCACGAAGCGCTGCAGGCGACCGAAATCCCGAAGATGCTCTGCGCCGAGCTTGCAGTGCGCAGCGACCGCGAGACGACGGGGCTGACGGGCTCCGGCCTCGTCATCGTCAATCCGCCCTTCACGCTGAAGGACGAGCTGCACCAATTGCTACCGGCGCTGAAGGACCATCTGGCGCAGGACCGTTTCGCCTCGCAAAGAGCTTTCTGGCTGCGCGGCGAAACCAAGCTCGCCAAGGCCGATTGACCGACTCTCGTCGCTCGGGAATAGTCCGGCGCCATCAGCATATCCAAAAGGTGCCCCATGAAGCTTCTCTGCTCCCCGACCTCCCCTTTCTCCAGCAAGGTGCGCATGGCTTCGCGCCATCTCGGCCTGGAGACTACGGAAATCCGGGTCGATACGAATGCGGGACCGGCGATCCTCGTGGACAACAACCCGCTCGGCAAGATCCCGACGCTGCTGACGGATGACGGTGTTTCCATCTTCGACAGCATCGCCATCATGCATTATTTCGACCGGCTCAAGAAGGGGGCGCTCTATCCTTCCAAAAAGGGCAAGCGCACGGATGCCGAAGTGCTGGAAGCGCTCTGCGACGGCGTCTGCGACTGCCTGCTGGCGATCGTCTACGAACGCCGCTTCCGCGACGAAGAAAAGATGCATCAGCCCTGGATCGACCGGCAGTGGAAGAAGGTCGAGACCGCACTGAACTATCTGGCCGCCAATACGCCGAAGCTCGGCAAGAAGATGCATGGCGGGCATTTCGCGCTCGCCGCCACGATCGGCTACCTCGACCTGCGCTTCAAGGGCCAGTGGGAGGAAGACCATGCCGAACTGATCGGCTGGCTGCGGGAATTCGAAAAGAAGTTCGACGGCTACGAGCAATTGAAGCCGCAGACCTGAGATTTGTAAGGCCTATGGGGCAAGGCACTAGAATCCGAGGTCGACGCAGACAACAAAAAAAAGCCGGGCACGAAGCCCGGCTTTTTCATATTCGATGCAATCGGGATCAGAACTTGACGCCGATACCGACCTTGACGCTGTTTTCGTCGAAGCCGCGCGAAACGCTGCCGGAGTCGAGATTGTAGTCCTTGTCCTGGTAGTCGGTGTAGCGGTATTCCAGACGCGTCGTGATGTTGTTGGTCACGAAGGCTTCGACACCGGCGCCGACCGTATAGCCGTAGGCGGTCTTGCTGTCGGAAGACGTGCCGTCGGAAACCTTAGTGTTGGCGAGCGCCAGACCTGCCGTACCATAAAGCAGGAAGGGGTTCAGGTCGTAACCGACGCGGCCGCGGACGGAGCCATTCCAGCCGGTCTTGTTCTTGATGCCGTCCTGAGTCACGTCCGCATCGCCGTAACCGAGATCGGCTTCAGCACCGTAAACGATCTGGCCCTGCTGGAAGTTGTAACCGGTGAAGAGCTGGCCGCCCCAATCGTAGGTGTCACGGTCGTGACCGAAGCTGCCCATGTTGTAGGTCGCTGCGCCACCGAGGTAGAAGCCCTGCCAGTTGTTGACCGGAGCCGGGGTCTCCTCAGCAACCGGGGCCTGCGGAACCTGATCCACGGCATCAGCTGCGTGGGCTACCGAGAAACCGCCAACGGCGAGAGCGGAAGCCATGAGGCCAGCAAAGAGTATACGCATACTTGTCTCCTTTCAGTCCCGCGCGCCCGTCAACTCAAAATCGGCGAAGCATTCACGGGGGATTACTAAATGTCCCTTCCGGTTCGAGAGTGAAATTGGAGTGCAAATGCGGATTTGAAAGAGCCAAATTGTGATATCATTGTGGCCCCGCGGCGGCAGAAATTCGATGTTGCTTGGCTGCAACATACCGTTTATTAAGGATAATAATGAGTTAAACTTACAATACTCATTTTAATAACTCGATTCCGCAAATAATACATAGAATATCCGGCCAGCAGAGGCAATGCTTTCGGCCTATTTATATAATCTAGGCCTGCCCTTATATAGTCAGCAAACGGACTCGCAGGATCAGAAGGCAGCATCTTGACCCAGAAAAGACTTCGCGCGGCGCTTGTGACGGGTGCCGCCAAAAGAATAGGCCGGGCGATTGCCGAAGACCTTGTTGCTGATGGATTTTCGGTCGCAATCCATGCCAACGGCTCGCTCGCCGAAGCCGAGAGCTTTGCGGCGGAATTGCGGCAGAAGGGCCATCAGGCGGTTGCGATCAAGGCAGATCTCGCCAATGTTGACGAGACCGAGGAGCTTGTCGGAAAGGCGTGCGAGGCGCTCGGACCGCTCGATCTTCTCGTTAATAACGCATCGATTTTCCTCGAGGATTCGCTCCGCAAATTCGACGCACGAGTATGGGACGAGCACTTTGCCGTCCATGTTCGCGCGCCTTCGATACTCGCCGCTAAATTCGCCGAACAGCTACCGGAAACGGCCGAGGGGCTGATCGTCAACATTATCGACCAGCGCGTCTGGGCACTGCGGCCGAGCTTCTACTCCTATACTCTGTCGAAATCGGCGCTGTGGACGGCGACCCAGACGATGGCGCAGGCGTTGGCCCCACGCATCCGCGTCAACGCGATCGGTCCCGGCCCATCGATGCCGAGCGAGCGGCAATTGCAGGAAGACTTCCAAGCACAGGTTTCAGCCCTTATCTTGAAGCGGGGACCTGAGCTCAAGGAATTCGGCCGAACGATTCGTTTTCTGTTCGAGACCCCTTCGATCACGGGTCAGATGATTGCACTCGACGGCGGCCAGCATCTCGCTTGGCAAACGCCTGATGTGCTGGAGATCAAGGAATGAATGCCAAGAAGCTGCCGGATGGCGGTGTTCTTTACGACGAGACCGATGATAACGACGACGATATCATCGAGGTAGAAGGCGATGCCTCTGCCTCGCCGATTTCGGCGTCGGTCGACTGGAATGCCGGCAGCATCAACGAAACCGGCCTGCTCGGCGCCGATTTGATCGCCGAATTCGTCAAGCGCCTGCCGAACAGCCCCGGCGTCTACCGCATGTTCAACGAGGCGGGCGATGTGCTCTATGTGGGCAAGGCCCGCAGCCTGAAGAAGCGCGTCGGCAACTATGCGATGGGTCGCGTGCACTCCAACCGCATCGCCCAGATGGTGCGCCAGACCGCCAACATGGAATTCGTCACGACGCGGACGGAGACCGAGGCGCTGCTGCTCGAAGCGAATCTGATCAAGCGCTTGCGGCCGCGCTTTAACGTGCTTTTGCGCGACGACAAGTCGTTTCCCTATATCCTGATAACAGGCGATCACCGCGCCCCTGCCATCTTCAAGCATCGCGGTGCGCGTGCCCGGAAGGGGGACTATTTCGGTCCCTTCGCCTCGGCCGGTGCCGTTGGCCGCACGATCAATTCGCTGCAGCGCGCCTTCCTGATCCGCACCTGTACCGACAGCGTCTTCGAGACACGCACCCGGCCCTGCCTGCTCTACCAGATCAAGCGCTGTTCCGGGCCGTGTACGCATGAGGTCAGCGACGAGGGCTATGCGGAGCTGGTGCAGGAGGCCAAGGACTTCCTCTCCGGCAAGAGCCAGAAGGTGAAGGAGCACATGGCGGAGGCGATGAACGCCGCCGCCGAAGATCTCGATTTCGAACGCGCTGCGATCTACCGCGACCGCCTCGCGGCGCTCTCGCATGTCCAGAGCCACCAGGGCATCAATCCGGCCGGCGTCGAAGAGGCTGATGTTTTCGCCATCCATCACGAAGGCGGGATTTCCTGCATCCAGGTGTTCTTCTTCCGCACGGGACAGAACTGGGGCAACCGCGCCTATTTCCCGAAGGCCGATCCGCAACTGTCTGGCGCCGAGGTGCTGAACGCCTTCCTCGCGCAGTTCTACGACGACAAGCCGGTGCCGCGGCAGATCATGCTGTCGGAAACGGTGGAAGAACTGGAACTGCTGGCGGCCGCACTCGGTGAAAAAGCCGGACACAAGGTTTCGATCCTCGTCCCGCAGCGCGGCGAGAAGCGCGATCTCGTCGAGCATGTTATCGCCAATGCCCGCGAGGCGCATGGGCGCAAGCTTGCTGAAACCGCCTCGCAATCCCGGCTGCTGGAAGGATTCAAGGACACGTTCGGCCTGCCCTATGTGCCGCAGCGCGTCGAGATCTACGACAACTCGCATATCATGGGCACGAATGCGGTCGGGGGCATGGTGGTCGCCGGGCCGGAAGGCTTCGTGAAGAACCAGTATCGCAAGTTCAACATCAAATCGACCGAGATCACCCCCGGCGACGACTTCGGCATGATGCGCGAAGTGATGACGCGGCGCTTCTCGCGCCTGCTGAAGGAAGAGGGCATTCCGGACAGGAGCGCGCAGGTCTCCGTCGCAGATGCGGCCGACATGCCCTTCCCCGCCTGGCCGGACGTGATCCTCATCGACGGCGGCCAGGGACAGATGACCGCGGTACGTGCCATCCTGGAAGAGCTCGGGATAACCGACAGCGTGATTGCCATCGGCGTCGCCAAGGGCGTGGACCGCGAGGCCGGCCGTGAGCGTTTCTTTGCACCCGGCAAGGGAAGTTTCACGCTGCCGCCGCGCGATCCTGTTCTCTATTTCATCCAGCGCATGCGCGACGAGGCGCACCGTTTCGCGATCGGCTCGCATCGGGCCCGGCGCAAGAAGGAGATGGTCAAGAATCCGCTCGACGAGATCGGCGGCATCGGGCCTTCGCGCAAGCGGGCCCTGTTGCAGCACTTCGGCACGGCGAAAGCCGTGTCGCGAGCCGCGCTCTCCGATCTCATGGCGGTGGAAGGGATTTCGGAGACCGTCGCAAAGCAGGTCTATAATCATTTTCACGACGACGCCGCGAAATAAGCGGCGCCGGTCGCAAATTCCACGCAAAGGCAGCGAAAAAACAGAAAGAATGTTGACGGTCGAAGGGCAAAGCCGTCATCTACCGCCGCAATATCAAAGAGAACCGCTTCATGGCATCGCGTGCGTATAATATCCCCAATCTCCTGACCTACGGCCGCATCCTGGCGGTGCCGCTGATCGTCGTCTGCTTCTTCATCGAGGGACGGCTCAGCAGCAGCGATACCGCGCGCTGGGTGGCGCTCTGGATTTTCGTCATCGCCTCGATCACCGATTTCCTCGACGGCTATCTCGCGCGAATCTGGAACCAGACCTCGAATATCGGCCGCATGCTGGACCCGATTGCCGACAAACTGCTGGTTTCCGCCATCCTGCTTCTGGTTGCCGCCGACGGCACGATCGCCGGCTGGTCGCTCTGGGCGGCGATCATCATTCTCTGCCGCGAGATCCTGGTTTCGGGCCTGCGCGAATATCTGGCCGCGCTGAAGGTCAGCGTCCCGGTAACGCGCATTGCCAAGTGGAAGACGACGCTGCAGCTCGTCGCCATCGCCTTCCTGCTCGCGGGCCCGGCGGGCGATACCATTTTCCCCTACACGACCTGGACGGGGATCGCGCTCCTCTGGATCGCAGCACTTCTGACGATCTATACCGGCTATGATTATTTCCGCGCCGGCCTGAAACATGTGGTGGATGACGAAGAATGACGCGGCTTGTCTATTTCGCCTGGGTACGCGAACGCATCGGCAAGGGTGAGGAGGAGATCGACCTCCCCTCCTCCGTCGTCAGCGTTGCCGATCTTCTGAATCATTTGAAGGGCCTGGGCGAGGAATATGAGATGGCCCTTCAATATCCTGACGTCATCCGGGTCGCGATCGACCAGGAACATGTGGAGCATGACGAGCCGATCGGCGGAGCGCGGGAGATCGGTATTTTCCCGCCGATGACGGGCGGCTGAGGGACGACGGTTCTCTGGGCTGAGGAGTCTCCTGTGAGCATTACGCCTACCATTCGCGTCCAGCGCGAGGATTTTGATCTGCAGGCGGAAATCGACCGGCTTTCCAAAGGCAAGCCCGGCATCGGCGCGGTCGTAACCTTCTCCGGTCTTTGCCGCGATGAAGGCGGCACGCTCTCGGCGCTGGAACTCGAACATTATCCCGGCATGGCCGAAGCGGAGATGAGCCGTATCGGCGAGCTCGCCATCGAGCGTTTCGGGCTCAACGGCCTGACCGCCATCCATCGCTTCGGAAAGATTGCGGCCGGCGAGAATATTGTGCTGGTCGTCGCAGCGGCGCCGCATCGGCAGGCCGCCTTCGACGGCGCGAACTTCGTCATGGATTTCCTGAAGACCTCCGCCCCTTTCTGGAAGAAAGAACACGGCAAGGACGGCGACACGGGCGACTGGATCGCGGCGAAAGATGCCGACAACACCGCGCGCGATCGCTGGAAATAGTCAAAGCACGACGCGCTCGCGGCGGCTCAATACCAGCAGGAATACCAAGAGCGAGAATATGGCGAGATCGCGCCAGATGAAGGAACCGTAGGCGCCCCAGAGCGTCTCGACGAGTGCGAGGCCGGCCGCGCCGCCCGCCGAGCGCAGCGGATCGGAATAGCCACCGACAGCAGCGATCAGCAACACCTTGAGGCCGAACATCAGCCCGGCGCCGAAATCCATCGATCCGTAATAGAAGGTCGCAAGGATGCCGCAGCAGGTGGCGACGAGCGCTGCGGCCCCATAGGACACAAGGAAGACACGGCTGGCGCTGGTACCGCAGAGTTCGGCGGCAAGCGGATCATCTATGACGGCGCGCCACAGGCGGCCCCAGGCGGTGCGCTTCAGGATTACCGCCCCGATCGCAATGATTGCGCACATCAAGGCCGTATCCAGAAGCTGGATATAGGTGAGCGTCACCTTGAAGGTGCCGTCGCTCCAGAAGGTCACGTTGTCGTTCAGGAGCGGCGGAAGCCAGATGGCGCGGGTATTGGCGGCAAGGCGCGCCGTCTCCATCAGCACGATCATCATTCCGAGCGCTGCGACGATGACCGTGTTCGGCGATTTGCTGACGAGCGGCTGCATGACGAAACGGCCGATCCACACCCCAGCCCCCACTGAATAGACCAGCGAGGCACAGACGCCGACCGCGATCGCCGCCGGCAGCACCAGCCAGAGGCGATTATAGGCCATGTCCGTGAAGAGCAGCAGCATCTGACCGGCAAAGGCGATTATCGCACCATAGGTGATGTCGGCGCGTTTGGTGACCCCAAAGGCGATCGAATAGCCGAAGGCAAGCGTGGCGTAGAGCGCTGCGAGCGGCACCGCATTTGCCAGTTGCTGCAGAAGATAGGCCATTCCGACACTCCAGATCGCCTTAAAATAATAACTAGCAAAATGCGTTTTTACCAGTTATATTTTTCTCATGACCTTCTCCTGGACCCCTCACCGTTTTTCCGGCGGCGCATTGGCGCTCGATGTCGCCAACAGCGTCATCCTACGTCACGATACGGCGCGCAGCATCGACCGCTTCGAGGCCGAAGGGCAGATGGAGCGCTTCCCAGCGGCAGCGCGAGCGTTCTGCGCCGAACGGGTACTTTTCGGCGACATAGCGCCCATTCAAGCGCAGAATAGAGCGAACTTCATCGAACTGCGCGAAGCGACGGACCGGTACTTCCGACAGCGCGTGCTCGCGGGGAACGACGACCGGCTGCTCGCCGAATTGCTGGAGACTTTGGCGCGCACCCTGCGCGGGGCATCGGAAAAGGGGCTTGATACGGCAATGGCCCATTCGGTCTTGCGGCTGATCGCCATGCCAGATCCGGAGCGAATGAAGATCTGCGGCAATTGCGGCTGGCTGTTCATCGACCGCAGCAAGAATAAAAGCCGGGCCTGGTGCGATATGGCCGTCTGCGGCAACCGCGCCAAGGCGATCAGGCATTACCGGAGGAAAAAGAAGGAGGAGACGCCATGAAGCGGCGTTTAGTCATTACCACACTTGCAGCAGCAGGGATCATGCTTGCCGCCTGCCAGCGCCAGGCCGAAACCATGCTGGAAGTGACGGGGCATCTGTTCGTGTTCAACTATCGAAACGCCAGCGCCACCTATCTGCTGACAATGAAGAAGACGGCGCCCATTCCCAACGGCTCGACCATCGTTGCCGAGTTCGAGAACCCTCAAGGCGGCACACCGCTTGTGTTGAACCAGAAGGTCTTCCCAATGGACGACAAGATTTCGGTCCAGAGCGAAAACCTGCACTGCGTGGTCAAGGACCGGCCCTATTCGGTGACAGTCAAGCTGGTCGACAAGGATGGCAAGCTTCTGCAGGAGTTGAAGGCGCAGTTCAAATCCGATCTCGACCAGACGGTGCTGCCGAGCAAGCCGCTGGTGGTCGGGGCCGGCTACGAGAAGAACCCGGAGGTCTTCAAACCGGACGGGACGACGGATTTTTCAAATACGGACAAGTGTCCGGCTTAACAAAAAAGCCGGGACGAGCCCGGCTTTTCTCAGTCAATTCAATGCATTCCCGAGGAATGCTCCGTAACTGAATCAGCCGACGATCTCGGTGTCGGAGAACCAGTACTTGATTTCCTGGGCTGCGGTTTCCGGAGCGTCCGAACCGTGGACGGAGTTTTCGCCGATCGAGAGAGCGTGAACCTTACGGATCGTGCCTTCGGCGGCGTTTGCCGGGTTGGTTGCGCCCATGATTTCGCGGTTCTTCAGGATGGCGCCTTCGCCTTCCAGAACCTGAACGATGGTCGGGCCGGAGGTCATGCCGTCGACGAGTTCGCCGAAGAACGGACGTTCCTTGTGAACAGCGTAGAAGCCTTCAGCTTCGCGCTTGCTCATCCAGACGCGCTTGGAGGCGACGACGCGCAGGCCGGCATCTTCGAGCATCTTGGTGATAGCGCCCGTCAGGTTGCGCTTCGTTGCGTCCGGCTTGATCATCGAGAAGGTGCGTTCAATCGCCATTATCAGGTCCTCATACTCGTAAGGGAAAAGTGGGCGGTCTTTACCCGCCTCACTGCCTGAAAACAAGGGGTCTATGGCAATTTCACGCCGCTGTCACAGTCCGGCCCCGGCTTTCGTGAAGATCGAGGCAGCGCTCGAACCATGCCATGACGGGGTCATCCGGAGCCAGCATGGCAAGGCCGGCGGCGATGCGCAGCCATTGCAGCGCGCCGAAGACGATATAGTCGGCAAAGAGCGGGCTCTCGCCGCCGATGAACGGCTGGAAGCGCAGCATATGTCGCATCGGCTCCAGCTTGGCGGCAAAGGCCTCCCTCTCCGCCTCGCGTCCGGCGGCGAAATCCTCCAGCGGCTTGCCGAGACGGCTTTCGCGGCTGGCGCGGAAATAGGCCTTGTCGCCCTCATCGAGAATGGAATGAATATCGAGGAGCGCGATCCGCATGATCGCCGGATGGATGATCATCTGCGAATAACCCTCGACCAAACGCGACAAGGCCTTGCCGCCCTCGCTACCAAATAGCGACGGAAGGTCCGGATAGGCCTCTTCCAGGTAAAGGGCGATATCGAAACTGTCTGATATCAGCCGACCGTTATCGTCCAGAACCGGCACGGTCTTGGAAAAGCCGCCGCCGATACCAGCAATGCGGCTGTAGGTCGTCGGCACTTCCTCGAAATCGAGGCCCTTGTGGGCAAGCGCCATCACCGCCTTCCAGCAATGCGGCGAGAAGAAATGACGCTCGTCGGCGCCGCACAGGGAATAAAGAACTCTGGTCATATCAGTCCTTTCGATATCGCAGCGGGTTCATTCCACGCCAGAAAGCCGGCGCGATCAAATCAGGAATTTTCATGGCGCCATCACGGCCGCTGCTGATACGGACAGGGCCATTCCCGATCGGGACGCAGCAAGGGTGCATTAACCGGTTTTGCGGCTTCCCTCCCGACGAAGCTTGAAAATTCAATGTCTCTTAAAAGCTTGCCCTCATAGCGGAAGCAGATGAGCCGGTGGCCCAAGCGAACCGATGGCAATGAGGGGATCGTCATGCCGACTGCCGCTAATGCATTGAATGCGCGCGAGGCTGCCCGGCCGACGCCGCCTGCCGATATACAGAAGGTCGCTCAGCACATGATGCGGCTCAACGTGGCGGGCCTGCCGCGCAATTACGAATTGTTCCACGAAGCGCTTGTCGGCCTGAATGCCGGGCTGGCGCAGGATATCGCAGCCCTCGGTTCACACCCACAGCAGGAAGCACTGGACGAACTCGGCCTGCGCTACCGGCTCGTCGGCCATTACGGGCTGGCGGGCGACCGCTCGCGCAACGAAGCGAGCCGCATGCTGAAGGAAACGGCCGAGCGGCTGGCCGAGGGACGCCTGCATCACCAGGCCTTCGCACGCGCCTGCGAGACCATCCTCAAATCCGTCTCGGGCCAGCAGGAGCACCAGAGCCTTGCCGACTTCATGGCCGAGGTCGAGTATCTCGCCGCCTCCCTTTCAGCCGTGCTTGCCGCGGAGCGCGCGATCGGCACGAAGCTGGAAGAGGACATTGAACGGCTGACGGCGCTGGAGCGCGGCATTTCGGCCGTGCAGGCGGCAAGTGTCACCGACAAGATCACCGGCCTTCCGAACCGTATCGGCCTCAATCGTGCACTCGACGACCTCTATGGTCAGGAAGAGGGTGCGGCCGGCAGCGCGCTGATCATGATCGACATCGACGACTTCAAGGAGCTTACCGCCCGTTACGGCATGCAGACCGGCAACAAGCTTCTGAAAAAGCTTGCCGGCCTCTTCCGCAAGACGGTGAAAAAGAACGATTTCATTGCGCGCCTGGAGGCTGACGAATTCGCCTTCCTCTTTGCCAATGTCGGCATGCAGGATGCGCTGGCGATCGCCGAACGGCTGCGCAGTTCGGTCGAAGACAATCTTGTCTTCGCGGCGTCGGACATTTCAGATGCGAGCGGCTTGACGATTTCGGTCGGCGTGGCGCTCAGCGGCGATGCCGCAACGCCCGGCCAGCTTCAAGCCAACGCCCGCGTGGCGCTGCTCGCCGCCCAGTCCAATCCGCGTCAGCCGGTGCAGGCCTTCGGCCGGTAAGGCGTTCGACCAGAGGCCATTCATGGCAGACAGTGGCGAACACGCCGCTGATCCATCTTGCCTTGGCGGCAGCTTTCGGCCAAAACCGCGCGCATGATCACGATTTCAGACATTTCCGCCCGCATCGCCGGCCGTTTGCTCCTCGACCATGCCAGCGTCTCGCTGCCATCAGGCACGAAGGCAGGGCTCGTGGGGCGTAACGGCGCCGGCAAATCCACCCTCTTCCGCGTCATAACCGGTGATCTGGGAGCCGAGAGCGGGACAATATCGATCCCCAAGAATGCGCGCATGGGTCAGGTAAAGCAGGAAGCACCGGGCACCGAGGATTCGCTGATCACGATCGTGCTTTCCGCCGACAAGGAGCGCGCTGCGCTGCTGGCCGAGGCGGAAACCGCAACCGATCCGCATCGCATCGCCGAAATCCAGATGCGCCTCGTCGATATCGACGCCCATTCGGCAGAAGCGCGCGCCGCCAGCATCCTCTCGGGCCTCGGCTTCGATCAGGAAGCGCAGGCCCGGCCCGCATCCTCCTTCTCGGGCGGCTGGCGCATGCGCGTGGCGCTCGCCTCCGTGCTCTTTACCGAGCCGGACCTGCTGCTGCTCGACGAGCCGACCAACTACCTCGACCTCGAAGGCACGATGTGGCTGGAGGATTATATCCGCCGCTATCCGCACACGGTCATCATCATCAGCCACGATCGCGATCTGCTCAACAACGCGGTCAATTCGATCGTTCATCTCGATCAGAAGAAGCTCACCTTCTATCGCGGCAATTACGACCAGTTCGAGCGGCAGAAAGCGGAAGCCGACGAACTGCAGATGAAGGCCAAGGCGAAGAACGATGCGGCGCGCAAGCATCTGCAGAGCTTCATCGACCGCTTCAAGGCCAAGGCCTCCAAAGCCAAGCAGGCCCAATCGCGGGTCAAGGCGCTGGAGCGCATGGGCACGGTCGCGTCGGTGATCGAGGATCACGTTCAGCCGATCACCTTCCCGGAGCCGGAAAAACAGCCGGCCTCGCCGATCGTCGCAATCAGCGGCGGCGCCGTCGGCTACGAGCCAGGCAAGCCGATCCTCAAGGGGCTCAATCTGCGCATCGACAATGACGACCGCATCGCGCTGCTCGGCTCGAACGGCAACGGCAAATCGACCTTCGCGAAATTCATTTCGGGGCGGCTGGCTCCCGAAAGCGGCGATCTGCGCCTGGCGCCCAGCCTGAAGATCGGCTTCTTCGCGCAGCATCAGCTCGACGACCTCGTGCCGAATGAGACGCCCGTCGAGCATGTGCGCCGGCTGATGCCGACCGAGCCGGAAGCCAAGGTGCGTTCCCGCGTGGCACAGATGGGGCTTGCGACCGAAAAGATGGCGACCGCCGCCAAGGACCTCTCGGGTGGCGAAAAGGCACGCCTGCTGATGGGGCTTGCCGCCTTTCATGCACCGAACCTCTTGATCCTTGACGAGCCGACCAACCATCTCGACATCGACAGCCGCCGCGCGCTGATCGAGGCGCTGAACGATTATGACGGTGCCGTCATCCTGATTTCGCACGACCGGCACCTGATCGAAGCGACGGTCGATCGCCTGTGGCTGGTCAACAATGGTACGGTGACGAGCTTCGAAGGCGATATGGATGAATATCGCGACCTGATCGTTGCTTCCGGCAAAAAAAAAGACGACGAAAAGCAGAAGCAGTCTGAAGACCAGGCATCGAAGGCCGATCAGCGCAAGCTGAATGCCGACAAGCGCGCCTCGCTCGCCCCTCTCAAGAAAAAGATCAACGAAATCGAATCCTTGACGGGCAAGCTGGAGAAACTGATTCAGGCACTTGATGCGGAACTTGCGGATCCAGCGCTCTATGAAAAGGCGCCCGCCAAGGCCGCCGACAAGGCCAAGCAGCGGGGCGAAGCAGCCGCCAAGCTTGCTGCTGCCGAAGAGCAATGGCTGGAGCTCTCCGCTGAATATGAAGGAGCCATGGCGAGCTGAAGCGCTGCCGGGGATTTCACTGGCCGCCAGCGCTCATTCCTGGCGGCCTTCCAGATTGGGCCTAGCTGCGAAGTCTGCGTCACGGCCGTCCTTTTAAGGGAGGGACCAGGCGCGCTCGGATGAGATTTTGAACCTCGAAAGTCCATAAATATCTTGAGATACCCGGCTGCGACACAAGAACCGTCGCGCCCGTCAAGGGCTGGACAATTCCCCAAAAATCGCGTCGTCTGTTGTCAAAGACCAGGCTTGCCCGCGAACCGCTTTCTGATAAAACGGCGCGCAATAAGTCATACTTTTAGCGAAACACCGAACGCGAGCTTTACAATGTCAGCCATCAACCTCGCCATCGTCGGCGTCGGCAAGATCGTCCGCGACCAGCACCTCCCCTCCATCGCCGCCAATGCCGACTTCAAGCTGGTGGCGACGGCGAGCCGCCATGGCACGGTCGACGGCGTCACCGCCTATACCTCGATCGACGACATGCTGGCGGCCGAACCGTCGATCGATGCCGTTTCGCTCTGCATGCCACCGCAGTATCGCTATGAAGCCGCTTACAAGGCGCTCGCCGCCGGCAAACACGTTTTTCTGGAAAAGCCGCCGGGCGCGACACTGAGCGAAGTGGAAGACCTGGAAGACCTCGCGAACCAGCAGGGTGCGACACTGTTTGCGAGCTGGCATTCGCGCTATGCAGCCGCCGTCGAAGCCGCCAAATCGTTCCTCGCCTCGACCGAGATGAAGAGCATGCACGTCATCTGGAAGGAAGACGTGCGCCATTGGCACCCGAACCAGGAATGGATCTGGCAGGCCGGCGGCCTCGGCGTTTTCGATCCCGGCATCAATGCACTGTCGATCGTCACGCATATCCTGCCGAAGGCGATGTTCCTCAGCGGAGGCACGCTGGAATTCCCTGAGAATCGCGACTCGCCGATCGCGGCCGATCTGCATTTCCGCAATGTCGACTATGTTCCGGTCCACGCCGAATTCGACTGGCGCCAGACCGGCAAGCAGAGCTGGGACATCATCGCCGAAACGGCTGCAGGCCAGATGGTTCTTTCGGAAGGCGGCTCGAAGCTCTCAGTTGGCGGCGAGCTGAAGTTCTCGGCCCCGGAGGCCGAATATCCGTCGCTTTATCGCCGCTTTGCCGAACTCATCAAGGCCGGCAAGTCGGATGTCGATCTGGCGCCCCTGCGCCATGTCGCCGACGCCTTCATGCTCGGCAAGCGCAAATTCGTCGAGGCGTTCCACGACTGACCGTCCCTCTACGGGCAGATGCTATTGCGCCGGCAGAATGGTACAATAGCGGCAGCGAGGCGTGAGGGGCCGTTCCATGCAGCAGGAGCAGGATGAATCGTTTGGTTTGGGCGTCCGGCATCTGACGGTCAGGCTTGCCGACGCCAATGCGAGGTGGCGGGAAGCCTATCTGCTGGAAGAACTCAGAATCCGCGAGGCGTTGGGTCCCCTGGCGCTCGACATCCAGCATTTCGGCAGCACCGCCATCCCCGGCATCAAGGCGAAGCCGATCATCGACATCCTGATCGGCGTCCGCCGTCTCGACGATGGACTTGACTGCATCAAGCCAATGGAAGCGATCGGCTATGACTATGCCGGTGCAGACATCGTGGCCGACGACCATCTCTTCGGCCGCGGCATTACGGGCGAGACGCGCACGCATCTCGCCCATGTCGTGGAATATCAGGGCTTCAACTGGCGGCGGGACATCTTCTTCCGCGACAGGCTGCGAAACGATCCCGCTCTCGCGCTTGCCTATGAAGAACTGAAGATCGGCTTGGCGCAGAAATTTGCCGAAAGCCGCGCTGCCTACACCGGTGCCAAGAAGGATTTCATCGACAAGATCCTGGCGGAAGCGGGACTCGCCTGACGACCGGCGTCAGGCCTTCTTCTCCCACCGTCCCTCTGGCGTCTGCTGCCAATAGGTCAGGTTGTGCCCCTCGCCTTTCAGCTTCTTCCATTGGGCGCGCGCGCCCTCGAGCTGCTCCTGATCGTAACCGTCGAACATGAAGACGATCCGCTCATAATCCGCAGCGGGCGGCGGTTCTGCACCGTCGACGATGAAGCGGACGGTGGCGGCATTCGGATTGTCAGCCGAGACGGTCAGGAGAACGGGCTGATCTGCGGCGAAATCTCCTCCGTCGGTGCCATGCGGCAGGAAACTGTCCTCCCGATAGGTCCACAGATGCTGATCCAGCGCATCACGCCGCGCAGTCTCTTTCATCTGAACGGCGACCCGCCAGCCGCGCTCGACACTCTTGTCGAGCAGCGGCGGAAGCGCGTCTTCCAACTTCGATTCGGTGAGGTGATAGAAGAGGATTTCCGTCATCGTGTTTCGTAGTTCGAGCGGACCAGTTCATCAAGCAGGCGGACGCCGAAACCCGAACCCCAGGACTGGTTGATCTCGTCCTGTACCGATCCCATCGCCGTGCCGGCGATATCAAGATGCGCCCAGGGCGTATCCTGTACGAAGCGCTTGAGGAAATGCGCGGCGGTGATGGAGCCGGCAAGGCGGCCGCCGGTATTCTTCATGTCGGCGAACTTGCTGTCGATCATCTTGTCATATTCCTTGCCGAGCGGCATGCGCCACAGCTTCTCGTTCGTCACGAGGCCGGCGGTCGTCAGTTGCGCCGACAGGGGATCGTCGTTCGAGAAGAGACCGGCATGGTTATTGCCGAGCGCGACCATGATCGCGCCTGTCAGCGTTGCAAGATTGATCATGAACTGTGGCTTGAAGCGGTCGTTGCAATACCAGAGCGCATCGCAGAGCACGAGGCGGCCTTCCGCATCGGTGTTGATGATCTCGATCGTCTGGCCCGACATAGAAGTGACGATATCGCCCGGACGCTGGGCGTTGCCATCGGGCATGTTTTCCACAAGACCGATAATGCCGACGGCATTGACCGGCGCCTTGCGGGCGGCGAGCGTGTGCATGAGGCCGGTGACCGCGGCCGCACCACCCATATCGCCCTTCATATCTTCCATGTTGGCCGCCGGCTTGATCGAGATGCCACCGGTATCGAAGACGACGCCCTTGCCGATGAAGGCGATCGGCCGATCCTTGCCCTTACTGCCCTTCCACTGCATGACCGCGAGGCGCGGCGGACGGACGGAACCCTGGGCAACGCCCAGCAGCGCCCCCATGCCGAGACGACGCATTTCGCGCTCGGTGAGAATTTCCACCTCAACGCCCAGCTTCTCAAGCTCCTTGGCCTTGGCGGCAAACTCCACCGGACCGAGCACATTCGGCGGTTCGTTGACCAGGTCGCGGGCGAGGTTCACGCCATCCGCGACCGATTCGGCATCGGCGAAGGCTTTCTTGGCGGCAGCCGCATCGGCCGTGACGATCGTCACTTTGACCGACTTCGCCTGCTTCTCTTCGTCGTCATTCTTCTTCGTCTTGTAGATATCGAAACTGTAGGCGCGCAGCAGCATGCCGAGAGCGAAATCGGCCGCGGCCTTGGCGCTGACCTCTGCACCCGGCGCATCGATGAAGATCGTCACCTTCTCGGTATTCTTGATCCTCGATGCAGCGCTGCCACCGGCTTTCAGCCAGTCGTGGACGGTGAGGTCTGCAGGCTTGCCGAGGCCCAGTACGACGATACGGTCGACCGGCGCGCCTTCCGGCGCCACAAGATCGAGGGCAGCCAGCAACTTTGCCGAGAAGCGTGCAATCTTCGACGCCTTGGCGATCACTCCCGCCGGATCGGCAATATCGGCCCCAGCCGCCGTGTCTGCCTCTGATGTCTTCAGAAGAATCGCGAGGCCGCCGCCGAGTTTTGCCGATTTTGAGAATGAAATTTCGAATTTTGCAGACATGTCTTCTCCGATGGGATTCATGAAATCCGTGCCAGGGGATAATTTCGCGTTTGACGGGTCTGTCAATGGCCGGCGACAGTTGTTATGTTCCGCGCGGCCGCCAGGCCAAAAGGTTTTCGTCATTTTCGTAGATGTTTGCGTTGACAGTTTTTTCGAAAAATCGATGGCGGGGTCCGGCAATCCGCCTGCCGAAAACGGCATTCGGGGTCTTTATCCTGCTTTTCTGGGTCTGGTGGCTGCTATTGGCCCTGTTCCGCGCCTTTCCCGGGATCGATATTTATTTTTCCCAGCTTTTTTTCGTGCAGGTGGCGTGTAGCGCGTCAGCCCCGGCCACCGAGATCTGCGGCTCCTTCCCCTATCGGAGCGAAGCGATCCTCGGCCTGCTGCGCACGCTGTTCTTCTATGTTCCCTATGTCGTGACCGCGGTGATGCTGTGGAAACTGGCGGAGTGTTATCAACAGCATGGCGCGACGTTCAATGCGCCGCGCGCCCGCGATCTGAAGGTGGCTCTCGGCACGCTGCTGATCGGTCCCGTTCTTCTCGTTAATGTGATCCTCAAGGAACACTGGGGTCGGCCGCGGCCGGTGCAGACCGATTTTTTCGGCGGTACGCTGCATTTCGCCGAAGCCGGTTCATTGGCCGGCAAATGCGTTTCGAACTGCTCGTTCATATCCGGAGAGGCCGCGAGCGCGGGCTGGCTGTTCTGCCTGCTCATCTTCGTTCCGAAGTCGGTGCGCTATGCGCTTGTGGCCCCTGTTGCTGCGGTTTCCATCCTGACCCCCGCGATGCGGCTCTCCTTCGGCGCACATTATCTATCCGACGTCGTGCTGGGATGGCTGTCTTCGGTCGTCATATTCGCGGCGCTGATGGCAATTGCTGAGTCGCCACGGCAACAAAAAAATTCTGAAATTTGAATGAATTTTTGACACTGACTTGTCGCAAAACCGAGACAAACAGCGTAGAGGGAATCTCCTGCTGATCATATCGACCTGCAGGCGCGTTCAAGGGCGAGCATGAAACTACTCGAGACATATATATTACGGCGTGTCGGCCAGATGTTTCTCGTGGCTCTTCTCCCGGTGCTCGCGATCATCTGGACCACCCAGGTCCTGCAGCGCATAAACCTCGTGACCGACAGCGGCCAGTCGATCGGCTCCTTCGCCACGCTTGCGACGTTGATCCTGCCGTCCATCATTCCCGTCGTGCTGCCCTTCGCGCTCGTCATCGGCATTACCCAGACGCTGACGACGATGAACAACGATTCCGAACTGACCGTGATCGATGCCGCCGGCGCCCGGCGCAGCATCCTGGCGCGGCCGATCCTGCTGCTCGCGCTCCTCATCAGCGTTTTCTCGTTCTTCGTCGACAATGTCGTCGAGCCGCGTGCGAAGACGGTCGTGCGGCAGATGATCGCCGCCACCTATGCCGATCTTCTGTCGTCCGTGATTGAGGAGAAGACCTTCCGCAAGATCGACGAAGGCCTTTACGTGCAGATCTCGCAGCGGCTTGCCGGCCGTACGCTCAAGGGCCTTTTCGTCGCAGACGAGCGCGACCCGAATTATGAGCTCATCTACTATGCGCGCGAAGGCGCCGTGGATGATGTCGGCACGTCGCTGATCATGCATGATGGCGAAGTCCATCGCAAAACGGCCGATGGAAACGTCTCCGTCATCAAGTTCGATTCCTACTCCTTCGATCTTTCGGACATGACGGAAAATAACGGACAGGCGACGCTTCGCGCGAGCGACCGCGACCTCGGCTTCCTGCTCAATCCCGATCCGAAGGACCCCGATTACATCGCCAAGCCCGGCAGCTATGCCGCCGAACTGCATCGGCGCCTGACCGACTGGATGCTTCCCTTCGTTTTCGCGCTTTTCTCGCTTGTCATAGCTGGGGATGCACGATCACATCGCGAAGCGCGGATGCATCCGATGATCGGCGCACTGGGACTCGCATTTGCATTGCGCTGGGCTGCATTTTACGTTGCCAACCAGATCGACAAGAGCGCGATCTATATCCCGATCCTCTATGCGATCCCGATCGTGACGAGCCTGGTTTCGATTATTTTCCTGAACATGCACAAGCGGCTCGCGATGCCGCTTGCCGTCAGAAATCGTACCTCGACACTCTGGAAGCGCGCGCAGAAGCAGATGCTTACCGCGACAAGCCGGACCGGCGGAGGCGCTTCGCAATGATATTCGGGACATTGTCGCGGTATTTCTTCCGCCGGTACGTGGTGACCACGATGTGGTTCCTGATCGGTATGAGCGCCATCACCTTTCTGCTCGACTTCAGCGAGACGGCGAGCCGCATCTCCAATTTCCCCGGCTACACGCTGGGCGGCGCTGTGCTGCTCACCGCGGTCCGCCTGCCATTGATCCTGCAACAGACCATTCCCTTCGTGGCGCTGTTCGTCGGCATCACCGTGCTGATCGGCCTAAACCGGAAATATGAACTCGTCGTCACACGTGCGGCCGGCATTTCGGTCTGGCAGTTCATGCTGCCTTTTATCGCCGGATCCCTGATTCTCGGCGTGCTGACGGTGGTGGCGCTCAATCCGCTCGCCGCCTGGGGCCAGAGGCAGGCGACACAATTCGAAACGGCATGGCGCGGTCAGGACAATGCCATGATCAGGGCGCTCCAGGTTCCCTGGCTGCGCCAGATCAGCGGCCGGGACGATGTCATCATCGGCGCCAAGACCGTGCTGGAGAACGGCACGCTGCTTATGGACGCCGTGCTTGTCCACTTCGATTCCACCGGTCAGGTCATTCTGAGGCAGGACGCCGCATCCGCCAAATTGGAAGATGGTTACTGGCAGCTTAACAACGTTGTCGAACGCAAGCCTGGGGAAATCCCGGTGCGTAAGGCTTCGGAACAGCTTCGTACCAATCTGAAGCAAGACTTCATCAAGGAGCGGCTGACTGCGCCGGAAACAATTGGTTTTTTTGACCTTTCCAACCGTATCGCTGCTGCAAAATCCTTCGGAATCTCTACGAAGGCGCTCGAGACTCAATTCAACTCGTTGCTGTCGCAGCCACTGCTCTTGGTGGCCATGACTCTCATTGCTGCAACAGTGTCCCTGAAATTTAGCCGGTTCAACCAGTCACGCTCTGTGATTCTGGGTGGAATCCTTTCAGGCTTCATGCTTTATGTCGTCACCGTGCTTGTAAAGGCATTTGGAAGCAGCGGTGTCGTGCCGCCGTTTGTGGCGACTTGGATACCAGTGATCGTAGCGCTCGCTTTAGGCGCAACGATCCTGCTTCATCAGGAGGATGGCTAGTGGCGGTAGGCGACCGCAAGAATTTTAGTAAACAGTTGGTTGCCCTGCTCTTAGGTGCGACTCTGTGTTCCTATTTCGAAAATGCTCCACTGGCCTACGGCCAGGAGAACAATACCGGCATGCCTGCCATCGGCCAGAATATCTCGCCGGACGCGAAGCTGATGCTGTCTGCAAACGAGCTGGTCTATAATAAGGACCAGGAACTCGTCTCTGTAATCGGCGGCGTGCAGATCAATTACGGCGGCTACAAGCTGGTCGCCCAGAAGGTCGACTATAACCAGAAGACCGGCCGCATGATGGCCACCGGCAACATCGAGATGGTGACGCCGGACGGCAACCGAATCTATGCCGACCACCTCGATGTGACCGACAATTTCGCAGACGGCTTCATGAATGCGCTGCGAATCGAGACAAGCGACAATACCCGCCTCGTTGCCGAAACCGGCCAGCGCGTCGGCGGCACGCAGATGATTCTCAACAAAGGCGTCTATACGGCGTGCTTGCCCTGCGCCGAAAAGCCCGAGCGTGCCCCTTTCTGGCAGGTCAAGGCCGAACGCGTTATCCAGAACAGTGAGAAGCACACGATCCGGCTTGAGCACGCGCGCTTCCAGCTGCTTGGTCGTTCGCTCGCCTATCTGCCGTGGATCGAAGTCCCCGATAATACGGTGAAGCGCAAATCGGGTTTCCTGTTCCCGTCGATGAGCGTTTCGCAGAATCTCGGCTACGGTCTTTCTGTTCCCTATTACTACGTCATCTCGCCGAGTTCGGATTTCACCGTCACGGGCACCGGGTACACCTCCCAGGGCTTGATGCTCGAGGGCGAATATCGCCGCCGCTTTGAAAATGGCACGGTGACGATGCACGTTGCCGGCATCGATCAGATGAACCCAAGCAATTTCAGCGAAGGTACAAGCGATGCCGAAGCCAAACAGCGCGGCATGGTCGCATCGGCGGGACGTTTCAGGATCAATCCCCGCTGGAGCTTCGGCTGGGATGTTATGGTGCAGAGCGACAACAACTTCTCGCGCACCTACAAGATTGACGGCTATGATGACACGCCGCATGCCAACACCGTCTTTCTGACGGGTCTCGGCAAGCGGAATTACTTCGACCTGCGCGCCTTCTATTTCGACGTCCAGGACGCCGATCGCAACAACACCGCGGAAAAGCAGCAGGCGATCGTCTATCCGACGCTCGATTATCACTATGTGGCACCACAGCCGCTTGCAGGCGGTGAGCTTTCCGCCGATGTCAATCTGACCAATATTTCGCGCACTCACGACGACTTTTACAATGTCGCAGGTTTCGACCGCTTCCGCGGCCTCGAGGGTCAGACGACCCGCCTGAGCACGGAACTGCAGTGGAAGCGCACCTTCGTGACCTCGACAGGCCTGGTGATCACACCGCTGCTTGCAGCGCGTGGCGATGCTTTTGCGCTCAACATGGAAAGCCCCGTCGACGCCAACGGCATTCCGTATGCTGGCAATTATCTCAACGATAGTGCAGCGACGCGCGGAATGATCACCGCCGGGCTGGAAATGCGCTATCCGATCCTGTTCACGACCAGCAACAGCACGCATGTTCTTGAGCCGATCGCCCAGATCTATGCGCGACCCGATGAGCCGCTCGCGGGCCGGCTGCCGAACGAAGACGCGCAGAGCTTCGTCTTCGACGCAACGAACCTTTTTGATCGCGACAGGTTCTCCGGCTATGACCGGATCGAGGGCGGAACCCGAGCAAATCTGGGTTTCCAGTACACCGGTACCTTCGACAGCGGATACAAGCTACGTGGCATCTTCGGCCAATCCTACCAGCTCGCCGGTCAGAACTCGTTTGCGACCGATGACCTCGTGAATGTCGGCGCCGATTCTGGCCTTGAGACCGACCGTTCCGACTATGTGGGACTTGGCGGCATTGAAATGCCTTTCGGCCTGTCGATGGCAGCATCCTACCGTTTGGACGAAAAGGATTTCTCCTTCAATCGCGGCGATCTGATCACGGCCTATCAGAACGATACCTTCTCAGGCCAGGTCACCTATACGCACGTGAGCGCCCAGCCAGCATACGGCTTTGCTGACGACCAAGACGAGATTCAGGCGAGCAGCAGGATCAAGTTCAAGGATTACTGGTCGATCTTCGGCGGCATCGCCTGGGATCTGAATAACGACGTCGTTACGAGACGTACGCTCGGCATCTCCTATGAGGACGAGTGCACGATCTTCACCATCGCCTATACGGATGCCCGCGATACCGCGGATCAGACAGCAAGCGACTGGACGATCGCCGCACGCCTGACGTTCCGCACGCTCGGCGATATCCGCCTGGGCACGGGTGACGCTGCGAATAACCTCTGACGACACGTGGACGGCCGGAAATCTCCGGCCGGGCCATTCTTTCGCCGTAAGCCTGTGCAGGACATTGCGACCAATCGTTATGTGAGGCATAGGGTGTCGCGGAGCAAGAGAAGCGATTTCCGGTCGTCTCAGTGTATATGGTAAGAACGCCGCGCGCTGGATCGTGCGGCGCTATCGGGAGGTCAACAGATGATTGACGCAAAGAAAACCGTAACCATGCTTATTGCAGGCGCAGCCTTCATGCTTGCTGCCTTCAGCGGCCCTGTCTTCGCCGCCAGCGAAGTCAAGGCGGTGGTAAACGGTACCGCCATTACCAGCGGCGATGTCGCAAAGCGACAGGCCTTCATGCGCCTGCAGCGCTTGAAACC
Source organism: Sinorhizobium sp. B11 (assembly GCA_039725955.1). NCBI lineage: Bacteria > Pseudomonadati > Pseudomonadota > Alphaproteobacteria > Hyphomicrobiales > Rhizobiaceae > Sinorhizobium > Sinorhizobium sp. B11. The sequence continues at coordinate 1,272,485 of CP091034.1, read as the reverse complement.
CGATGCCAAGGCTGCGGAAGAGCAGCTTGTCGACGAGGCGCTGAAGCGGCAGGAAATCTCTCGCGTGCGCATGTCCGTCTCGCAGGACGACGTCAACGCCTCATTCGCTCGTTTCGCTGCCAGCAACAAGCTTTCCGTCGAGCAGATGGGCCAGATCCTCGACCGTGCCGGCGTCGGGGTAGATCACTTCAAGAACTTCATTGCCGTACAGATGAGCTGGCCGCGTATCGTCAATGCCCGCTACGGCTCCAGCGCACGTATCTCGAATTACGATCTCGTCAACCGCCTGATGCAGAACAATAAGCAGAAACCGGTGACGACGGAATACATGCTGCAGCAGGTCATCTTCGTGGTCCCGCCAGCCAAGCGAAATGCGATTACGGCCAAGCGCAAGGGCGAGGCTGAGGCATCGCGTTCCAAATATCCGGGCTGCGATCAGGCCAAGACTTTCGCTGCGACCATGCGGGACGTTTCGGTCCGCGATCTCGGCCGCATGCTGGCTCCGGAAATTCCCGCGGAGTGGAAGGACCTCGTCGCACAGACCAAGGGCAACACGACGGCAACGCGCGTGACCGAAAAGGGCGTGGAATATCTGGCAATCTGCAGCCAGCGCCAGGTTTCGGACGACCAGGCCGCAGAAATGGTGTTCCGTCAGGAAGACCTCGACAAGGCCAAGTCGGACAAGTCTGCCGCGCCGGAAAATGAAAACAGCACCAAATATCTGGATGAACTGCGCAAGCACGCGCAGATCATCTATCGCTGATTTTCCATGGCGACACCATTTTCGCGACCGCTTGCGTTGACGCAGGGCGACCCGGCTGGCGTGGGGCCTGATGTCACCCTCATGGCCTGGCTTCGCAGACGCGAGCTCGGGTTGCCGCCGTTCTTTCTGATCGGCGATTCCGACGTGCTTGCCGTGCGGGCACGACAACTCGGCCTTGATATTCCCCTGCGCAGCATCGGCAACGCCGCGGAAAGTCTTGCTCTATTTGCGGAAGCGCTACCGGTCCTGCCTATGCCGGCCGGCGTCGATGTTGCGGCAGGAGAGCCGCATGTCGCGACGGCGAAAGGTACGATCGCCTCGATCGAGACGGCAGTGGCACTCGTCATGCAGGGCGAGGCGCTTGCGGTCGTCACCAATCCGATCGCCAAGTCGGTGCTCTACGAAGCAGGATTCAAATTTCCGGGCCATACGGAATTCCTTGCCGACCTTGCCATGCGTGCAACCGGTCAGTCGATCACGCCTGTCATGATGCTTGCGGGGCCGAAACTGCGCGCCATTCCTGTCACCATCCACATTCCGCTCAAGGATGTGCCACAGGCGTTGACCCTCGGCCTGATCGTCGAAACCTGCCGGATCGCAGATAGGGATCTGAAGCAGCGGTTCGGGATCACCTCTCCGCGCCTCGCCATCGCTGGACTCAACCCGCATGCGGGCGAAGGCGGCGCCATCGGCAAGGAGGATGAGACGATCATTCATCCGGCAGTGCAGATCCTGCGCGATGAGGGCATCGATGCTATCGGCCCTCTCCCCGCTGATACGATGTTCCATGACGAAGCACGCGCACGTTATGACGTTGCTGTCTGCATGTACCACGATCAGGCGCTGATTCCCGCCAAGGCGCTCGGCTTCGACGATTCCGTCAATGTGACGCTCGGCCTTCCTTTCGTACGCACCTCCCCCGACCACGGCACCGCCTTCGGGATTGCCGGCAAGGGGCTGGCGCGCGAGGCGAGCCTTGTTGCCGCGCTCAAGCTCGGCGCGCAGCTCGGCCGCACGGCGGAAAGCCATCGTTAATGGCTGCACTCGACGGTCTGCCGCCGCTTCGCGAGGTTATCCAGCGCCACGGCCTCGACGCGCGCAAGGCGCTCGGGCAGAACTTCCTGCTCGATCTCAACCTGACGCAGAAGGTCGCCCGAACGGCCGGCACGCTTGAAGATGCGACCGTCTTTGAAGTCGGGCCTGGACCTGGCGGGTTGACTCGGGCGATCCTCGCGCTTGGCGCGAAGAAGGTCATCGCGGTCGAGCGGGATGCGCGCTGCCTGCCGGCGCTGGCCGAGATCGCCGACCATTATCCCGGCCGGCTGGAGGTTATCGAAGGCGATGCGCTGAAGACAGATTTCGAGGCACTGGCGTCGGAAGGTCCCGTCAAGATCATCGCCAACCTGCCCTATAATGTCGGCACCCAGCTGCTGGTGAACTGGCTGCTGCCGAAGGCATGGCCGCCCTTCTGGCAATCGCTGACACTGATGTTCCAGAAAGAAGTCGGCGAGCGGATCGTCGCCTCCGAGGACGACGATCACTATGGCCGCCTCGGCGTGCTCGCGGGATGGCGAACAAACTCCCGGATGGCATTCGATATTCCGCCACAGGCTTTCACGCCGCCGCCGAAGGTCACCTCGACAGTCGTGCACCTGACACCCAACGAGAACCCGATCCCCTGCTCCGTTACCAATCTGGAAAAGGTAACGCAGGCAGCCTTCGGCCAGCGCCGCAAGATGCTGCGCCAGAGCCTGAAGCCCATCGGCGGCGAAAGCCTGCTTGTCAAAGCCGGTATCGATCCGGCTAGGCGGGCGGAGACGCTATCAGTGGAAGAATTCTGCCGGCTGGCGAACAGCCTTTAGAGCGTTTCTGTTTTTCTTCGAATCACGGAGATGCTCTATCGCCTTGTTTTCACGCGATTCCCGACGCAAGACCGCTGCGCAGTTTTACTGGAATTGCTTTAGAGAACCGGCGTTTCCTCTAGCAACTCGCGGACGAAGTCGAACATGCCATGACGGCGGTCGCGGCGCAGGCGCTCGGCCTTGACGATTGACTGCACGGCATCGAATGCAGCGTTCAGGTCATCATTGATGATGACGTAATCGTATTCACGCCAGTGGGCGATCTCGGCACGGGAATTTGCCAGGCGCGTCTGAATGACCTCCTCGGAATCCTCGGCGCGGCGATGCAGGCGCGACTGCAGCTCGGTCATGGTCGGCGGCAGCACGAAGATCGAGACCACGTCGGCCTGCATCTTCTGCTGCAGCTGTTGAGCGCCCTGCCAGTCGATATCGAACAGCATGTCGCGGCCTTCGGACATGGCCTGTTCCACCGGCTCGCGAGGCGTGCCGTAGAAATTGCCGTGAACCTCGGCCCATTCGAGCAGAGAATCGGAATCGCGCAGCCGCTCGAATTCCCGCACGGTCTTGAAATGATAGTGGATGCCTTCCACTTCGCTGGGCCGGCGCTGACGTGTCGTGACGCTGACGGAAAGGCCGATCTGCTTGTCCGTTTCCAAAAGCGTCCGCGCGATGGTGGATTTACCGGCACCCGAGGGCGACGAGATAACCAGCATCAGACCGCGACGGGCGATCTGGATGGACGAGATTTTCGCCGGGCTCATGTCCTACTCCAAATTCTGGACCTGCTCGCGGAACTGATCGATCACCACCTTCAGCTCGATCCCGGCTGCGGTGACGGCCGATGCGTTCGACTTCGAGCATATCGTATTCGATTCTCGGTTAAATTCCTGTGCAAGGAAATCGAGCTTTCGGCCAACCGGGCCACCTTTTGTCACGAGATCGCGGGCGGCGGCGACATGGGCCTTCAGTCGGTCGATCTCTTCGCGCAGATCCGCCTTCGTCGCGAGCAGTGCCGCTTCGGCGTGCAGGCGGTCACGGTCGAGAGCGCCGGTTCCTTCCATGAGGAGTGCCACCTGCGCGGAGAGCCTTGCCGCGATCTCCTGCGGCGAGCGCGAAGGATCGGCTTCGATCGTGCTTGTCAGCGCCTCGACCGTCGCGACGTGGCCAAGAAGCACGCGCGCCAGTGCCGCTCCCTCCTGCTCACGCATGCTCCTGAGATCGGAAAGCGCAGCCTTCAGTCCCGACATGATATCGGCATCGCGGACAGCGACCGTCTCTTCGCTGTCCTGCGTCTCGCGGAAATCGACGAGGCCTCGGATGGAAAGCAGCGTATCAAGCCTCAATGGCGCCGGATCGATAAGACCTTCGAGCTTGTCGCGCATCGCGAGAACGGCAGCGAAGGCATCCTGATTGAGCACGGCTTCAAGCTGGCTTTCACCCGAGGTCAGCGCCAGCGTAGCCTGCAGATTGCCGCGGCTGAAATTCTCGCCGGCAATGCGGCGAACATCGGTTTCCAGGCGCTCCAGACCGGGCGGAAGCCGCAGTCTGACGTCGAGGCCCTTGCCGTTGACCGAGCGCAATTCCCATGCCCAGCGCCAGCGGCCAGTCGTTCCCTCGCGCCGCGCGAAACCGGTCATGGACTGCAATGCCATCAAAGGCCTCCCGACATCAGTTGATCTTCTTTTTCTTCGGCGGAACTGCGGATGTATTGTCCGCCGGCTGGTCTTCCGGTTGTCCGTCGACGGCAATTTCAGGATCGGCGCCCTTGTCTGCTTCGAGCTTGCGCCAGCGCTTGACGTTGGCATTGTGCTCTTCGAGCGTTGCCGCAAAGACGTGGCCGCCGGAGCCATCGGCGACGAAATAGAGGTCCTGCGTCTTCCAGGGATTGGCGACAGCTTCCAGCGCATCCTTGCCGGGATTGGCAATCGGGGTCGGCGGCAGGCCCTTGATGACGTAGGTGTTGAAGGGGGTCTCTTTCTTGAGGTCCGACTGATAGATCGGCCGGTCGGAGGGTTTGCCCCCGCCACCGAAGAGACCATAGATGATGGTCGGATCGGACTGCAGCCGCATCCCCTTGCCAAGACGGTTGAGGAAGACGGAGGCGACATGCGCGCGCTCATCCGGCACTCCCGTCTCCTTCTCGACGATGGAGGCGAGCGTGACGAACTCTTCCTTGCTCTTCAGGAGCAACGAAGGATCGCGCCGTTCCCAGATCTGATCGACAAGCTTCTGCTGGGCTGCAGCCATCTGGTCGATGATTTCGGAGCGCTTGGTGCCGCGCGAGAACTTGTAAGTGTCGGGCCGCAGGCTGCCTTCCGCCGGCAGGGCAGCCGGCAGGTCGCCTTCGAGGACCGCATCATCAAGCATGCGGTCGAACATTTGTCGCACCGTCAGGCCTTCCGGGAAGGAGACGGAATAGAGGATGGACTTACCGGATTTCAGCAGTTCCATGATCTCGTTCATGGACGCGTGCGCCTTGATCTCGTATTCACCGGCCTTGAGGCTCTCGCCATCCGTAAGATGCGTGGCCGTCAGATAGCGGAAGACCCGGGCATCCGAGATGATCAGATTGCGCTCGAGGTTTGTAGCAATTTCCGCGAGGCCCGCCCCATTGCGGACGATGAAGTTGGTGTTCGTCTGCAGCGGACCGGGGTTCTGATACGCGGTGATGGCGTAGTAGAAGCCGATGAGACCGGCAATGCAGACGACAACGGCCATGGTCATTACGAAATTCAGGAAGAGGATGACCTGACTGCGAGCATTCCTGGAGCGCTTCGGCGGCTCGGGGACACGTTCCGGGCGCAGGGCTTCGCTCGGCGATTTCGGGATGATCGGTCCCTTCTGCGCCGGCTGGCCGTTGTCGCTGCTCTGGTTGGTCGTGTCGCTCACCGGCAATCCTCTAAAACTTGGCCCCGCTTCGCTATTTCGCGAAGTAATGCGGCAAAAACAGGTTCTGCCGCGCTTCCTGACGCCGTTTGACGTTCGCCCGTGTCGTGAACCGTCTGTTACGCGACGTAGCGGCGCAGCACGAGCGATGCATTCGTGCCGCCGAATCCGAATGAGTTGGATAGCGCCACGTTAATTTCTCGCTCACGAGCCTTGTGCGGAACGAGGTCGATTGCGGTTTCCCGCTCAGGATTGTCGAGGTTGAGCGTCGGAGGGGCGACATTATCCCGAATTGCGAGGGTCGTGAAGATCGCCTCGATGGCGCCGGCGGCACCGAGCAGGTGGCCGGTCGCGGATTTGGTCGACGACATCGAGATCTTCGAGGCCGCATTGCCGACGAGGCGCTCAACGGCGCCTAGCTCGATCGTATCGGCCATGGTCGAAGTGCCGTGGGCGTTGATGTAGTCGACATCGGCAGGCGTCAGGCCGGCGCGCTTCAGCGCCATGGTCATGCAGCGGAACGCGCCATCGCCGTCTTCAGACGGAGCGGTGATGTGGAAGGCATCGCCGGAAAGGCCGTAACCAACCACTTCTGCATAGATCTTGGCGCCGCGTGCCAACGCATGGTCCAGCTCTTCGAGAACGACAATGCCGGCGCCCTCGCCCATGACGAAACCGTCACGATCCCTGTCATAGGGGCGCGACGCTTTCTGCGGGTCGTCATTGTGCTGCGTCGACAGCGCCTTGCAGGCAGCAAAGCCGGCAAGCGAAATGCGGCTGACCGGGGATTCCGTGCCACCGGCGACCATGACATCGGCATCGCCGAGCGCAATGAGACGGGCAGCATCGCCAATGGCGTGCGCACCGGTGGAGCAGGCGGTAACAACCGAATGGTTCGGGCCGCGCAGCTTATGGCGAATGGAGACCTGGCCCGAAACAAGGTTGATCAGCCGACCGGGAATGAAGAAAGGAGAGATGCGGCGCGGGCCTTTGTCGCGCAGCGTATAGCCGGCTTCGACAATACCCTCGATGCCGCCGATGCCGGAGCCGATCAGCACGCCGGTGGCGATCTGGTCCTCATCGGTTTCCGGATGCCAGTCGGCATCCTTGAGCGCCATGTCGGCAGCAGCCATGCCGTAGATGATGAAAGGGTCTACCTTGCGCTGTTCCTTCGGCTCCATCCAATCGTCGGCATTGAACGTACCGTCAGAACCATCGCCGACGGGAATGCGGCAAGCAATCTTGGCAGGGAGATCCTCGACTTCGAATTCGGACACGAGACGGGCGCCGTTTGCTCCCGCAAGCAGGCGGGACCAGGTAACTTCCGTTCCGCATCCCAAGGGCGATACCATGCCGGTACCAGTAATGACGACCCTTCTCATCGACTGCTTTCCCCCGTCTGTTATGTTTTATGGAGAAACATGCTCAAAAGAAAAGGGCGGACTCTTGGCCCGCCCTTTCTCGAATGCACAGTATCAGGCCTGAGCCTTTTCAATAAACTTCACGGCATCGCCAACGGTCAGGATCGAGTCAGCGGCATCATCGGGGATTTCAACGCCGAATTCTTCTTCGAAAGCCATGACCAGTTCGACCGTGTCGAGCGAGTCGGCGCCCAGATCGTCGATAAAGCTGGCGCTCTCGACGACCTTGTCGGCATCGACGCCAAGATGATCAATAACAATTTTCTTTACGCGTTCTGCGATATCGCTCATGTCGGTTTCCTCGACCTTATGTCCTGATCGGAATGTCCTTCTGACACCCCTACCCTGTTTCAGCCTGCGATGCGTTCAGACATCCTCGGCAAACTCGTTTACCCGGCTTTAGAGAAGTCCCAGGCTTGCGAAAAGCCCGCCGGTCCGTCTGCTTTTTCGGGACGACTGTTGACAGTCATGGCCCGCTTAACATGCTTTAAGTCTGCCGCAAAGCCAGAAAATCAACCGTTCGTGATTGCTCAACACGCTATTGGCTTAAATCGGCGACTGCGGCAGCTAATCGTTTCAGATCATGGCCATGCCGCCGTTCACATGCAGCGTCTGACCCGTCATATAGGCGGCCTCAGCGGACGCGAGATAGGCGACGGCCGAGGCCACTTCGGCGCCGGTTCCCATGCGCTTCATGGGGATCGCACCCATGATCGCTTCCTTCTGCTTGTCGTTCAGCTTGCCTGTCATGGCGCTTTCGATGAAGCCCGGGGCAACACAGTTGACCGTCACGTTGCGCGTGGCGATCTCCTGCGCCAGAGATTTCGTGAAGCCGATCATACCGGCCTTGGAGGCGCAGTAGTTCGCCTGTCCCGGATTGCCGGTGACGCCGACGACGGAGGTGATGTTGATGATGCGGCCATAACGGCGGCGCATCATCGGATGGGTGAGCTCGCGCGTCAGGCGGAAGGTCGCCGTCAGGTTCACTTCGAGAACAGCATCCCAGTCCTCATCGCTCATGCGAACGAAGAGACCGTCCTTGGTGATGCCGGCATTGTTGACGAGGATATCGACGCCTTCGAGATCGGCTTCCGCCTTCTGGCCGAGAGCCTTGACTTCGTCGCGATCCGAAAGGTTCGCCGGGAAGATCTTCACGCGATCGCCGAGTTCGTTTGCGAGAGCCTCGAGCTTTTCGACGCGAGTTCCGTGCAGGCCGACAATGGCGCCCTGCTTGTGAAGAAGGCGGGCGATTTCTTCGCCAATGCCGCCCGATGCGCCGGTGACGAGAGCCTTGCGGCCGGAAAGATCGAACATGGGAACGTTCCTTATATAAAGTGGGGCAATCAGGCCGTGAGTGCGGCAATGGCAGCGTCGATATCGGCTGGGCCGTTGACCGAGACGCCATTGATAGTCTTGTCTATGCGGCGCGCAAGACCAGTCAGGACCTTGCCGGCACCGAGTTCATAGAGCGTGGTGACGCCATTTGCGGCAAACCATTCCACCGTTTCGCGCCAGCGAACCTGTCCGGTGACTTGCTCGACGAGAAGGGCTGCGATCTCCTCGGCATCCGTGACAGGTGCTGCGCGAACATTTGCGATAAGGGGCACGACCGGATTGGCCTTCTTCACGCCGGCGAGCGCCTCGCGCATGGCATCTGCGGCAGGTGCCATCAGCTTCGAATGGAAGGGAGCGGAGACCGGCAACAGAATGGCTCGCTTGGCGCCCTTGTCGGTCGCCAAGCCAGCGGCCTTTTCGACGGCCGACTTCTCGCCCGATATGACGAGCTGGCCGCCGCCGTTGTCGTTGGCAATCTGACAGGAGCCGATCGCTGCAGCCTCCTCACAGACGGCCTGCACGTCGGCATGTTCGAGGCCGATGATGGCGGCCATGGCGCCGACGCCGACAGGCACGGCAGCCTGCATGGCATTGCCGCGGATGCGCAGAAGACGGGCCGTGTCTGCTATCGAGAAGGTGCCGGCGGCACAGAGGGCGGAATATTCGCCAAGAGAATGGCCGGCGACATAGGCGACCTTGGCCTTCAGATCGAGCCCCCTCGCTTCGAGAACGCGGATAACGGCCAGGGAGACGGCCATCAGCGCCGGCTGGGCGTTTGCCGTAAGCGTCAGCTTGTCCTCGGGACCGTTGAACATGGTGTCGGAAAGCTTTTCACCGAGCGCTTCATCGACCTCTTCGAAAACGGCGCGGGCTTCTGCAAAATTCTCGGCGAGATCCTTGCCCATGCCAACGGCCTGGCTGCCCTGGCCGGGAAAAGTGAAAGCAATGGTCATTTTTCAATCCCTCGATAGTGCCCGTCGGGCCATTTCGCCTCCAATTGACATTCTTTCTTTGAGAGTCAAGTGGCGGCAGATTCTCTCCAAAGCCTTTCGCCCCAGCGGAAACGCTCGGTTTTTTCTCTTGCGCTTCGGCAAATCCGTCCTAGATTTGCGCGGCTCTTCCCACGCCTTTCCCTTTTTCAGACCATGCCCAAGGTTTCCGATGAAATATAATAAATTAGGCCGCACCGATATTTCCGTTTCCGAGATTTGCCTTGGCACCATGACCTGGGGCACGCAGAACAGCGAGGCGGAAGCCCACGAGCAGATGGACTACGCTGTCCAGGAAGGCATCAATTTCTTCGATACTGCCGAGCTTTATCCGACCACGCCTGTTTCGGCCGAAACACAGGGCCGCACGGAGGAGTATATCGGCAGCTGGTTCGAAAGGACCGGCAAGCGCAAGGATATCGTTCTTGCCACCAAGGTTGCCGGTACCGGCCGCTCCTACCTGCGCAACGGCGAAGGCGCCGACTGCAAGAATATCCGCCTCGCGCTCGAGGCCAGCCTGAAGCGGCTGAAGACGGAATATGTCGATCTCTATCAGATCCACTGGCCGAACCGCGGCCATTTCCATTTCCGCCAGAGCTGGCACTACGATCCGTTCGGGCAGGATCGTGCCAAGGCCGTCGCCAACATGACCGATATTTTGCAGACGGTGGGCGAACTGGTGAAGGAGGGCAAGATCCGCGCCTTCGGCCTATCCAACGAGACGACCTGGGGCATCCAGAAATATGTGAGCCTCTCCGAGCAGATGAACCTGCCGCGCGTCGCCAGCACCCAGAACGAATATAATCTTCTCTACCGCCATTTCGATCTCGACCTCGCGGAACTCTCCCATCACGAGGAAGTCGGCCTCCTCGCCTATTCGCCGCTTGCCGCCGGCATTCTGAGTGGGAAATACATCAATGGCGAGAAGCCTGCGGGCACGCGCGCCGCGATCAACGGTGATCTCGGCGGCCGCCTGCAGCCGCTGCAGGAAGCGCCGACGAAGGCCTATCTCGATATCGCGGCTCGGCATGGGCTCGATCCGTCGCAGATGGCACTCGCCTTCTGCCTGACCCGTCGCTTCATGACCTCGGTCATCATCGGTGCAACCACGATGGCACAGCTGAAGACGGATATTGGATCCGTCGGCGTGAAGCTCAGCGGCGAAGTGTTGGCGGAGATCGAGAAGGTTCACCGGCAGTATCCGATGCCGCTCTGAGGGGGTCGGTATCCCCGACGTTTTGAGGGCGCGAGCAATCGCGCTCTTTTCTCATTCCGGCTGGCGGTGGCCGCTTTTCGTAGTTTGTTGCCCGCTTCCCTTGCCTTTCGCGCAAAAATCCGTATAAGCGCCCCTGTTCGTTAACCCGGTCTTCTGGCTGGTGGCTGAACGGAGGGCCGGTTTGCTTCTTGCGAGCCGTTCGGAACGGAAGCGTTCCAGCCTCCCGTGTCTCCGCTCTCGACCGTCTCGGAAACGCTTTTCTTGCTTGGCGCTATCGCCTCTCAGGAGCAGTCGTTGAGGCTTAGCCGCCGAATGCCGGGTTCTGATCAACGCAAGAAAGGCAAAGCTGTCATGGCTCTTTATGAACATGTATTCCTTGCCCGACAGGATATTTCCACGCAGCAGGTTGATGCCCTCGTAGAACAGTACAAGGGTGTTATCGAAGCTAACGGTGGTAAGGTCGGGCGTATCGAAAACTGGGGCCTCAAGTCCCTCACCTACCGCATCAAGAAGAACCGCAAGGCTCACTACGCCCTGATGGACATTGATGCACCGGCAGCTGCGATCCAGGAAATGGAACGCCAGATGCGCATCAGCGAAGACGTTCTTCGCTACATGACCATCGCTGTTGAAAAGCACGAAGACGGCCCGTCTGCCATGATGCAGAAGCGCGACCGCGACGACCGTGGTCCGCGTGAAGGCGGCGACCGTGGCCCGCGCCGCGAATTCGGCGATCGTCCGCCGCGCCGTGACGGCGACTTCCAGCGTGGCCCGCGTCCCGATCGCGCTCCCCGCGAAGACCGTGCATAAGGAGAAATAAGAATGTCTGAATCTTCCTCCGCTCCGGTCCGTCGTCCGTTCCATCGTCGTCGCAAGACCTGCCCGTTCTCCGGTGCAAACGCTCCGCGCATCGACTACAAGGACGTCCGCCTCCTGCAGCGCTACATTTCCGAGCGCGGCAAGATCGTTCCGTCCCGCATCACGGCCGTTTCCCAGAAGAAGCAGCGCGAACTCGCCCAGGCGATCAAGCGTGCACGCTTCCTCGGCCTGCTGCCGTACGTCGTCGCCTAATTGACTTTCGAAGCCCCGGATCTTCGGATCCGGGGCTTCCTCCCTTCCGCGATGGGCGCGGATCGGAACCTTAAAACCCATGTTGAGGCATCTCCCGGATCGATTCAGGGAAATCCTCTAACTGCTTGATGAAGCAGGACAGCGAAGTGACGAAACTGAACCCGAAAACGCTTGCGATCGGCGCACTCGCCGGATTAACCGCCGCCTTGCTGGTGCTTGGCGCGAGCATGCAGCCGTCGTTCAGTGCCGTGCTCTATGCCGCTTCCGCACTTCCCATCCTGCTCGTTGGTCTCGGCTGGGGCAACCTCGCTGCCATTTCCGCCGTTGTCACCGCAGCCGTGCTCGGTGCAATTGCCATTTCGCCGTCCTTCGCGCTCGTCATGACGATGGTGACGCTGCTGCCGGCCGGCTGGTTGAGCCATCTTGCCAATCTTGCGCGCCCGGCATCCGAACTCGGCGGCCCCGACCATCTGCTTGCCTGGTATCCGCTGTCCGATATCCTTCTGCATCTCTGTGGCCTGGTCACGATCGCCGTTATCGTTACCGGCATCATGATAGGTTACGGGCCTGAGATTACCGACCAGATGGTCGACATGCTGATGGCCTCGCTGCAGGAGCAGCAGCCGACTTTCGTTCCGGACCCGGTCGCGACCGCGCAGACCAAGTCGCTCGTCGTGCTGATGCTGCCTGCGCTGCAGGGCGCCATCTGGGTCGTGATGCTGTTTGCCGCCTATTACATCGCGACGCGCATCGTCACCGCTTCCGGCAAGGGCCTGCGCCCGCGCGAGGATATCCCCTCGTCACTGCGCATGAACCGGAATTCGATCTTCATCTTCCTCGCCGGTCTTGCCGCCACCTTCATGGGCGGAATTCCGGCGATGATCGGCGCCACGGTCGTCGGAGCCTTCGGCGCCGGCTTCCTGATGTCCGGCTTCGCCGCGCTGCACTTCCGCACGCGCGGCAAGGACTGGCGCTTGCCGGCCCTCATTCTCTGCTACCTGGCATCCACCATGATGCTGCCAGCTCTTTTCATCCTCGTGCTCGGTCTTGCCGATACCCGCAAGGCGATCGCCCTGACCCCGACCAAGGATGCTGATGCCCCCAAACAAACCGATACCGAAATCTGAGAACAAGAAAGGAAAACACCATGGACGTCATTCTTCTCGAACGCATCTCCAAGCTCGGCCAGATGGGCGAAACCGTAAAGGTTCGTGACGGCTTTGCACGCAACTACCTCCTGCCGCTCGGCAAGGCACTGCGCGCCAACGCTGCCAACAAGGCCCGCTTCGAATCCGAGCGTGCAACGCTCGAAGCCCGTAACCTCGAGCGCAAGTCCGAAGCCCAGAAAGTTGCCGACGTTCTCGACGGCAAGTCCTTCATCGTCGTACGCTCTGCCGGCGAAACCGGCCAGCTCTACGGCTCCGTCGCTGCCCGCGACGTCGTCGACATTCTGGCTGCCGAAGGCTTCAACATCGCCCGCAACCAGGTTCACCTCAACACGCCGATCAAGGCCATCGGCCTGCACAAGGTCGAGCTGCAGCTCCATGCTGAAGTTGAGATCAACGTCGAGCTGAACGTTGCCCGTTCCGCTGAAGAAGCCGAACGCCAGTCCAAGGGTGAAGAACTCACCTCTGTCGACGCCATCTACGGCGTTGACGAAGACGCACTGCGTCCGGAAGACTTCTTCGATCCGGAAGCCGACGGCCTCGACGAAGACGAAGCATAATTTCTGTCTTCAGGCAGAACGAAAAGCCCGGCTCGCGCCGGGCTTTTTTGTTGTTGGAGCTTTTCCAGCCGGCAGGCTTTTTTGCTGCGTCCTCCAATCGAGGGCGCTAAAATAACAGAATGCTGGAATGACGAAGTGAGTCGCTGCGGGCACCGTGTCCCGCAAGTGACAGTCAGGATATTTCTCCTCAAGCGTTCCGCCGACTGTGGAGAAATCGAACAACGTGCACAGCGCCGCCGATTTGACGGCGAGCTGAAAGTAGTTGCCGCGCGGCACTTGATTTTATTCGGTCCGCCCTGCAAATCCGGGTTTTGGAAAAGACAGTACGGATGACGATGAACGAAGCTGCACGAAAGATTGCCGCCGTTGCTCCCGCAGAGCAGCACTATCGCGAAGCGCCGAACAACATCGAGGCCGAACAGGCGCTGCTCGGCGCCATCCTGATGAACAACGACGCCTATTACCGGGTGTCCGACTTCCTGAAGCCCACGCACCTCTATGAGCCGCTGCACCGGAAGATCTTCGAGGTCGCCGGCGACATCATCCGCATGGGCAAGATCGCCAACCCGGTGACGGTCAAGACCTTCCTGCCGGCCGACGAAAAGGTCGGCGACATCACCGTCTCGCAATATCTCGCCAGCCTCGTCACGGGTGCTGTGACGATCATCAATGCCGAGGACTACGGAAGAGCAATCTACGATCTGGCGATCCGCCGTGCGCTGATCACCATCGGCGAGGATGTCGTCAACATCGCCTATGACGCGCCGCTCGACATGCCGCCGCAGGCGCAGATCGAAGATACCGAGCGCCGCCTGTTCGAGCTTGCCGAAAACGGTCGTTATGACGGCGGCTTCCAGGCCTTCAACGATGCCGTGGCGCTCGCGATCGATATGGCGGCTGTCGCCAAGGAACGTGACGGCGGCCTCTCCGGCATTTCCACCGGCATCCACTCGCTCGATTCCAAGATGGGCGGGTTGCAGCGCTCGGACTTGATCGTGCTCGCCGGTCGTCCGGGTATGGGCAAGACCTCGCTTGCGACCAACATCGCCTATAACATCGCGGCCGCCTACGAAGGCGAAGTGCAGTCCGACGGCAGCATGAAGGCGAAGAATGGTGGCGTCGTCGGCTTCTATTCGCTCGAAATGTCGTCCGAACAGCTCGCCACCCGTATCATCTCCGAGCAGACGGAAGTCTCCTCCTCGAAGATCCGCCGCGGCGACATCAACGATGCCGATTTCGAAAAGCTCGTCGCCTGCTCGATGATGATGCAGAAAGTGCCGCTGTTCATCGACCAGACCGGTGGTATCTCGATCGCCCAGCTTTCGGCGCGTGCCCGCCGTCTCAAGCGCCAGCGCGGTCTCGACGTGCTCGTCGTCGACTACGTGCAGCTGATGACCGGCTCCGGCAAGTCGAACGAGAACCGCGTGCAGGAAATCACCCAGATCACGACCGGTCTCAAGGCGCTCGGCAAGGAACTGAACGTGCCGATCATCGCGCTGTCGCAGCTCTCGCGTGCCGTCGAAAGCCGCGAAGACAAGCGCCCGCAGCTTTCCGACCTTCGTGAATCCGGCTCGATCGAGCAGGACGCCGACGTCGTGCTCTTCGTGTTCCGCGAGGAATATTACGTCAAGAACATGGAACCGCGCGATATCCACGACCCGAAATATCCGGAATGGGAAGCGCTGTTCGACAAGGTGAAGGGCACGGCCGATGTCATCATCGCCAAGCAACGTCACGGACCGACCGGCACGGTGAAGCTCGCCTTCCAGTCGGAATTCACGCGCTTCGCCGATCTCGCCGATCCGTCCTTTACCCAATACGAGGAACATTGACGCGGGTTTCGCGCGTCAATTCCTCAGGGCGCAAAACCGCCGCGCAATTTTGCTGATTTGCTTCAGAGCCCTGCAGCACGAAGAAGCGCTGCCGTTGCCACACCGACAACGACGCTTGCCAGCATTGGCAGGCGGCTCGCGGCGACTGCGGTCGCCACACAGGCCAGCGTCTCCGCCCAACCGGTCGCAAATGCGGTTGGGGCAATGACGGCCATCAGCACTGCCGGCGGAATGGCTTCGATTGCCGCTCTCCTGTTCTCGTTGATCTCGACGTAGCGGATCAATACGAGACCACTGATGCGGGTGAAGATCGTGGCGGCAGCCATGGCAAGGATGGCAAGCAGAGTGTTGGGATCGAGCGTCATGCCGCCTGCTCCCGCGCCCTGCCTCTCCAGAGAGCCATGGCCAGCCCCGCCAGCGCGCCGGCTGCGATGTACCAGACGCCTGGCACGAAATGATGGACGGCGACGGCCGCAATCCCGCTTGCCGCGAGAACGGCACCGGTTTCCCGCCCCTTCCAGAAGCCCATGACCAGCACGATGAAGACGGCCGGAAAGGCGAAGTCGAGACCGATGACGGCGGGATCGCCGAGAAAGGCGCCGAGCAGTGCACCTGCAAGCGACGAGCCGACCCAGGTCAGGTAGAAGGGCGTAACGATGCCGGCATACCAGGCGGGTGTGAGCCGTGTCGTCCCGGCGCGGAATTCCGCCATGGCCCAGAGCTCATCGGCGAGGAACAGCATGGCGATATAGCGTTTGATACCGGAGAAGCACTGCATCTTCGTGCCGATCGAGGCGCCCATCAGCACGTGGCGGATATTGACGAGCAGGGCCGCAAAGCCGACGCCGATCCAGCTCGCCGGATGCGCCCAGATATCCATCGCCACGAACTGCGAGCCGCCGGCAAAGACAAGCGCGCTCATCAGCGTCGTTTCCAGGGCCGAAAGCCCCTTGGTAGCCGAGACCGCGCCGAAGACGAGGCCGATCGGCAGTACAGCGACGATCAACGGGAAAATGGCACGCATTCCGCCCAGGAATTCGCGGACAGGATTTTTGCCGGCTGGCCCGGTCTGTTGCAACATTGGCAACCTCCACATCAAGATGGCGGAGAGCTAGCCGAGACAGTCGCGTGCTGTATTGAACGAAAGTGATCAACCGACTCGAAACTGGCCGGGGGTCACCCCGGTGCGGGATTTGAAATGGCGCGTGAAATGCGCCTGATCGGCAAAGCCGCATTGGACCGCGACATCGGCCGGCATGCGGCCTTCCCTCAGCAGGCGCCGGGCGACAAGGACACGCCGGTCGGTCAGGAAGGCGTGCGGGGTAATGTGATATTCCCTTCGGAAGGCGCGGATCAGATGGGCGCGGCTGAGGCCCGCCACCGTCGCCAGCTCCTCGAGGCCGACATCGCTGTCGAAATTCTCGATCAGGTAATCGCGAGCGCGGGCGACAGCGCTCCGCTCCTTGGTATCGACCGGCAAGACGATCGTGCTGCCATAACGCGCGAAGATCGCCGCCAGCACCGAGAACATGCTTTCATCGGATTCCAGCGCACCGGCGCCGCTTTCAAGCGTGCGGTGCGCGGTGTGGAAGGCTCTGGCAAACTGCGGATCGCGCGGCAGTGCCCTGGCAAAGGACGGCGTCGCGTTGAACGCCTTGCCGGAGACATCCTCCAGAATATCGATGAACAGTTTCGTATCCGGGTAGATCATACGGTAGCGATATCCCTCACCGCCCGGAGCGCCGTCGTGCACGACACCGGGATCGATCAGATAGAGGTCTCCTGGTCCGGTTTCTTCCCGCCTTCCGCTCAGTGTCGCGATCTGGCTGCCGCTTTCAATCGCGCCGATGCTGAATGTATCGTGGGCGTGCGGCGCGTATTCATGCGTGAGAAAACTGGCGCTCAGGCACTCCATGTCGCGAAAACGGCTATCCCGCCAGAAGCGGGCCGATTCCACCTTGGCAAGCGGCATGGCATCTGCCGCCTCTTTTTGCGATACGTTCTGCATCCGGCCAGACTAGCGCGCGCCGGGCCGTCCGTCTTGAACAAAAGTGATCGCATGTGGGAAAGGCTGCTATGTGACTGCGCGTGCTTTCTCTTTGCCACAATGGTCTCTAGAGTATTGGCAGCATTTTCCTTTTCCTTTCAGTGCGGCGATTCATGACAGATTTTTCCATCCCCTTCGAAGACGAGGACCTTTTCGCCTCCGCCGGCCTGCGGCTGACCGTCGATCTGACGGCGCTGGCCGACAATTGGCGGGATATGGCGCGCCGCTCCGGAAAGGCGCGCACGGCCGCCGTCGTCAAGGCGGATGCCTATGGAATGGGGATCGAGGATGCCGGCGAAGCGCTCTATCTTGCCGGCGCGCGGGATTTCTTCGTGGCGACCGTCGATGAAGGTGTGACGCTGCGCATGTTTGCGCCTGAGGCACGCATCTTCGTGCTGGCAGGCATATGGCCAGGCACCGAGCGGCGCTTCTTCGAAAACGATCTGGTGCCGATCATCTCCTCGGAAGAGCAGCTTGCATTCTGGATGGCGGTGCTTGCAGATTACGGCGACTATCCTTGCGCCCTGCATGTCGATACCGGGTTCAACCGTCTCGGACTGACGCTGGATGAAGCGCTCGCTCTTGCCGACGATGTATCGCGGCCGGCGAGTTTTGCGCCCGTTCTCGTCATGAGCCATCTTGCCTGCGGCGACGATCATTCCTCGGCAATGAACAGGCAGCAGCTTGAATCATTCCGCAAGGTTAGCGCCGCCTATGAAGGTATCGATTCAAGTCTTGCGGCGTCCGGCGGCATCCTGCTCGGCAGCGACTATCACTTCGATCTCACCCGGCCGGGCATTGCGCTCTATGGCGGGCAGGCCGTCAACGGCATGGCGAACACGATGCGTCCGGTGGCGACCGCCGAGGCGCGCATCATCCAGGTCCGTACCGTCAAGGCCGGTGAATCCGTCAGCTACGGGCAGACGCTGCAGCTGACGCGCGACAGCCGGCTCGCCGTTGCTGCGGCGGGTTATGCCGACGGCTACATGCGCAGCCAGTCGAGCGGCGGCGTGCCGTTGCGCCAGGCAGTGCCGCAGGGCGGACAGGGCTTCATTGCCGGTCACAAGGTACCTGTCGCCGGCCGCATCACCATGGATCAGACGATCTTCGACGTGACCGACCTCCCGGAAAATGCGGTTCGCGCCGGCGACTATATCGAGCTCTTCGGCAAGAACATGCTCGTGGACGACGCGGCCAAGGCTGCCGGTACGATCGGTTACGAGATGCTGACCAGCATCGGCCTGCGCCACGAGCGCAAGTACGAGATGGACGAGGAATAGTCCTTAGCGTGTTGTGAGCGCGAGGCGCACGCCGAGCGCCACGAACAGCGCACCAAGGCCGCGATCCAGCCACAGGCCTATCCTGGCATTGCGCTTGAAGAGATCAGCAAGCCGCCCTCCCGCAAGGATCAGCGGCGGCTCGATGAAAAAGGCGACCACAATGATCAGGCCGCCGTGAACGGCAAGTTGCAGCCATGCCGGGCCTGCGCCCTCCACGACGAATTGGGGCAGGAAAGCGAGGAAGAAGATCGCCACTTTCGGATTGAGCAGCGAGACCAGTACGCCCTGGCGATAGATGCGCCGCCAGCCGAGCGTCTCGCCCGCTGCACGCACGAAGCCGCCCCCACCTTTCGAGCGCAGCGCCTGGATACCGAGCCAGACGAGATAGACCGCGCCCACCCATTTGACGGTGGAGAAGGCGATTGCCGAGGCGGCAAGGATCGCCGACAGGCCGAAAGCGGCAAGAAGCACGTGGATGCAGGCGCCTGTCCAGATGCCGAAGACGGCAGAGAAGCCGGCGCGCGTGCCGCTCTTCATCGTATGGCCGAGGATGAAGGCCATGTCCGGACCGGGCGAGATGTTCAGAAGGACCGCCGCAGTCAAAAAACCGATCCAGTGAGCGAGCGAATAATCGAGCATGGCCTATCCCTTGAGAGCCTGCCCATGCTGCCAGCCCGGCCGCTGATAGGAAAATCATTAGTTTTGATCGGTGCAGGAAGCCATTATCTAGGGCGAAACCGATTCGGCCGCCCAGGCGGCTCTACGTGAAAGCAGTCATTGATGGCCAAGGCCAGAACACAATTCATATGCCAGAGCTGCGGTGCGGTGCATAACCGCTGGGCCGGCAAATGCGACAATTGCGGCGAGTGGAACACCATCGTCGAGGAAGACCCGATGGGCGGCATCGGCGGCGGACCGGCCAAGACGCCGAAGAAGGGCCGACCGGTCGCGCTGACCGCCCTGTCCGGCGAGATCGAGGAAGCGCCGCGCATCCATACAGGCATCTCCGAGCTCGACCGCGTCACGGGCGGCGGCTTCGTGCGCGGTTCGGCCGTGCTCGTCGGCGGCGATCCCGGCATTGGCAAGTCGACGCTGCTCATGCAAGGGGCGGCCGCCCTTTCCCGGCGCGGGCACAAGATCATCTACGTTTCGGGCGAAGAGGCGGTGGCGCAGGTGCGCCTGCGAGCCCAGCGGCTGAATGCGGCCGACACGGATGTGATGCTGGCGGCAGAGACCAATGTCGAGGATATTCTGGCAACACTTGCCGAGGGCAAACGCGCCGATCTCGTCATCATCGACTCCATCCAGACGCTCTGGAGCGAACTCGCCGAATCCGCGCCGGGTACGGTGACGCAGGTGCGCACCGGCGTGCAGTCGATGATCCGTTTTGCCAAGCAGACGGGCGCGGCCATGGTGCTCGTCGGCCATGTGACCAAGGACGGCCAGATCGCCGGCCCGCGCGTGGTCGAGCACATGGTCGATGCCGTGCTCTATTTCGAGGGTGACCGCGGCCATCACTATCGCATCCTGCGCACGGTCAAGAACCGCTTCGGGCCGACCGATGAAATCGGCGTCTTCGAAATGTCGGACAAGGGACTGCGCGAAGTCGCCAACCCCTCCGAACTCTTCCTCGGCGAGCGCAACGAGAAATCGCCGGGTGCCGCCGTCTTTGCCGGCATGGAAGGCACGCGGCCTGTTCTCGTCGAAGTGCAGGCGCTGGTGGCGCCGACATCGCTAGGCACGCCGCGGCGCGCGGTCGTCGGCTGGGACTCGGCTCGCCTGTCGATGATCCTTGCGGTTCTGGAGGCCCATTGCGGCGTTCGCCTCGGCCAGCATGACGTCTACCTCAACATCGCCGGCGGATTCCGCATCTCCGAGCCTGCCGCCGATCTTGCCGTCGCATCGGCACTTGTTTCCTCGCTGGCCGGTATTGCCCTTCCGGCCGATTGCGTCTATTTCGGCGAAGTCAGTCTGTCGGGCGCCGTCCGGCCGGTTGCGCAAACAGCCCAGCGCCTTAAAGAAGCCGAAAAGCTGGGTTTTTCGGCTGCTCTGCTGCCATCCGGTTCCGCCGAACTGCCCAAGAGCGGCGGCCGCTGGAGCGAGATCGAGAGCCTGCCGGATCTGGTCGCGCGCATAGCCGGCTCGAAAGGGGCGTTGCAGCGTGTGGAAGAAGACGTTTGATCCTTCATCACTGATAGCGGGGATGCTATAGGATCAGCCAAACAAGGCGCGACGCGGCCCGCAAGGCGGCAGTCTGGAGTGGAATTTACATGCCCATTACGATTTTCGACGGTATTGTCATCGGCGTCGTGCTTTTCTCCGCCGTATTGGCAATGGTCCGCGGCTTCTCGCGTGAGATCCTCTCGATCGCGAGCTGGGGCGGCTCTGCAGCCGCCGCCTACTATCTCTATCCGCATCTCGTGCCTTATGCGAAGAAATATACCGACGATGACCGTATCGCCATCGTCGGCTCGGCCGCCGTCGTCTTCCTGATCGCGCTGATCATCATCTCCTTCATCACCATGAAGATCGCCGATTTCATCATCGACAGCCGCATCGGCGCGCTTGACCGCACTTTGGGCTTCCTCTTCGGTGCTGCGCGCGGCATACTTCTGCTCGTCGTCGCCGTCGCCTTCTGGAACTGGCTGGTCGATGCCGATCACCGCCCAGCCTGGGTCAACAATGCCAAATCGAAGCCATTCCTTGATTCTCTCGTCGTTCGCCTGCAGGCGGTCCTGCCGGATGAATTCGCCCAGATGATCCAGAAGAGCATTACCGAGAAGCTTGGTGGCGCGCGCACGACGGAAGAAAATGCGCCGGCCAACGATCAGGCTCCGGCGGAAGACGCAGCACCCGCGCCTAACAATGGCGCACAGCAGCCATCTAATTGACGCAGTGTTCACGCGCTTGACCCGCGGCCTGGCAATTGCCATTTGAGCGGGATGTAAGACAAAAGGTCCGGCCGGGCATTCCGCTCCGCCGGGCCTCAACCGTTTCAGAGCCGGCGAGCGGGCTTTGAGGAAGTGTCGTTCAGCATGAACTTATCGGAAAGCTGCAAGATTTCCGGTATCATGCTACTGGACAAGCCGATCCATTCTTGTGAGAGCAGAGGCCCGCAGAAATGAACCAGTCCCATTCCTTCCCGATTGACGATCCGCTCGACGGAGACACGCTGCATGAGGAATGCGGCGTTTTCGGAATTCTGGGACATCCCGATGCGGCGGCGCTGACCGCGCTCGGCCTGCATGCGCTTCAGCATCGCGGGCAGGAGGCGGCCGGTATCGTCTCCTTCGACGGCAAGCGCTTCCATCAGGAACGCCATATGGGCCTCGTCGGCGACCACTATACCAATCCGATGACACTGGCCCGCCTGCCCGGCAGCATGTCGATCGGCCATACGCGCTACTCCACGACAGGCGAAGTGGCGATGCGCAATGTGCAGCCGCTCTTTGCCGAACTGGAAGAAGGCGGTATCGCCATTGCCCATAACGGCAATTTTACCAACGGCCTGACGCTGCGCCGGCAGATCATCGCCACCGGCGCCATCTGTCAGTCAACGTCGGATACCGAGGTCGTTCTCCACCTCATCGCCCGCTCCCGCCACACGTCCACGGCCGATCGCTTCATCGACGCCATCCGTCAGATGGAAGGCGGTTATTCGATGCTCGCAATGACGCGCACGAAGCTGATCGCCGCGCGCGACCCTACCGGCATCCGCCCGCTTGTGATGGGCGAACTCGATGGCAAGCCGATCTTCTGCTCGGAGACCTGCGCACTTGACATTATCGGTGCCAAGTTCATCCGCGACGTGGAGAATGGCGAAGTCGTCATCTGCGAAATCCAGCCCGACGGCTCGATAAGCATCGATGCCCGCAAGCCGAGCAAGCAGCAGCCGGAACGCCTCTGCCTGTTCGAATATGTCTATTTCGCACGTCCGGATTCGGTCGTCGGCGGGCGCAACGTCTATACGACGCGCAAGAACATGGGCATGAACCTTGCCAAGGAAGCCCATGTCGATGCCGACGTCATCGTGCCGGTTCCCGATGGCGGCACACCCGCGGCTCTCGGCTACGCACAGGCCAGCGGCATTCCCTTCGAATACGGTATCATCCGCAACCACTATGTGGGCCGCACCTTCATCGAGCCGACGCAGCAGATCCGCGCCTTCGGCGTGAAGCTGAAGCACTCCGCCAACCGGGCGATGATCGAAGGCAAGCGCGTGGTGCTGGTCGACGATTCCATCGTACGCGGCACGACTTCGCTGAAGATCGTGCAGATGATCCGCGAGGCGGGCGCCAAGGAAGTGCACATCCGCGTCGCCAGCCCGATGATCTTCTTCCCGGATTTTTACGGCATCGACACGCCCGACGCCGACAAGTTGCTCGCAAACCAGTATGCCGATGTCGAAGCCATGGCGAAATATATCGGTGCGGATTCGCTCGCCTTCCTGTCGATCAACGGCCTCTATCGCGCCGTCGGCGGCGAGGATCGCAACCCGGCCCGCCCGCAGTTCACCGACCATTATTTCACCGGTGACTATCCGACCCGGCTGCTCGACAAGAATGGCGAGTCCATGGGCAACAAGATTTCCGTGCTTGCCAGCAACGGCTGAGCCGCTTCCGCTTTGACTTTCCTATCAGGGGCGCTTATTGCGCCCCTTACCTTTTCAAGCACATCCGGGACCGAGGCAGATGAACATCAATCTCGAAGGCAAGATCGCGCTGGTCACAGGCGCATCGCGCGGCATCGGCTATTTCACCGCCCTCGAACTCGCCAAGGCCGGCGCGCATGTGATTGCCTGCGCCCGCACCGTCGGCGGCCTGGAAGAGCTTGATGATGCCATCAAGGCGGTGGGCGGCTCAGCGACGCTCGTTCCCTTCGATCTCGCCGATATGGAAGCAATCGATCGTCTCGGCGGCTCGATCTTCGAGCGCTGGGGCAAACTCGACATTCTCGTTGCCAATGCCGGCGTGCTCGGCGTCATCTCGCCGATCGGCCATATCGAGGCGAAGGTCTTCGAGAGGGTCATGAACATCAATGTGAATGCCACCTGGCGGCTGATCCGCTCGGTCGATCCGCTGCTGACGCGCTCGGATGCCGGCCGCGCCGTCATCATGTCGTCGGGCGCAGCTCACAAGTGTCGCCCTTTCTGGAGCGCCTATTCCGCCTCCAAGGCCGCCGTCGAGGCGCTTGCCCGCACCTGGGCCGGCGAGACGCAATCGACGCCGTTGCGCATCACCAGCGTCGATCCGGGCGCCACGCGCACCGCCATGCGCGCGCAGGCAGTACCGGGCGAAGACCCGATGAGCCTGCCGCACCCGTCCGAAGTGGCGAAGGCAATACTTCCGCTAGTTGGTCCGGGTGTAACGGAGACCGGCAAGCTGTTCATCGTGCGCGAGAACAAGCTGGTCGATTACCAGCTGCCGGGATGACCTTGCCGCAAGGACCCATCGTTTCAGGCGATCCTCTCGATCCGGCAGCGTTCTAGCAGTGGGTAGCTTTCGATAAAGGGCTTAAGGTGCGATAACATCGTCTCGAAATCCCTGCCGTAAATGTAGAGCGCTGTATCCCGTGGTCCCTGCCAATTGCTGGCAACGACTCCGGCGCCGTCCAGAAGCCGTGAGAACTCGGCCACCACGTGATTGATATCGCATTCTTCATAGACAGAAGCCGGCAATTCCGCGCCGTTCACGTAAACCGCGAGGCCATGTTGCCGTCCAAAATCGATGCTCCGTCGCTGATCTGGAATCTGTAGGATCGATCCAGCCGGAGCCAACATCGATTCCAAAACTTCGGTCAAAAGCGTCAGTCTGGCATCCGTGGGATTATCGACCTCGATCTCGATGTCGCATTTCGCAACCTCACCACTTGCCGCCTGCAGCGTGCCACCGCCAACAACCCGCATACCGTGCTTTTTCTCTGACATAAAAGCATCAAAAGCATCCTCAAGCTCGCCCCGATCCATTGGTTGAAGGCGGGCATTGAGCGTGGCGACAACAATCGTGCTCTTGGAAACCTTCCTAAACAAGCCGAACATTCATAGCCTCTGAACAAGATCTTCGGTCCGAGGCACAACTGCCTGGTCGCGCCCTATGCACTCCCTCTTCTCTCAGAATTTTTGGGTCCCTGGCAATGGCATCTCAGGAAGTTCCGACCCTTGACCTTTTTCATCGCCCAAGCCATAACCTTCCGCATGAAAACGGTTACCTGCATTATTTGCCGGAAGATTATTCGCTAGCCCAAAGCTGGCCTGGCCGTTTTCGTCTCCCAAATGTCCAAGATGCGAAACGCCCCGGCCTGCCGGTGGTGGTGTTTTTCTGCATATGCATTTTAGGAGAGTGGAATGGGCGGCACGCCGGAACTGAAGCTGTACAATACGCTGACGCGGGAAAAATCGGTCTTTGCCCCGATCGATGCCGAAAACGTCCGCATGTATGTGTGCGGCCCGACGGTCTATGATTTCGCCCATATCGGTAATGCCCGGCCGGTCATCGTCTTCGACGTGCTGTTCCGCCTGCTGCGCCATGTCTATGGCGAAAGCCATGTCACCTATGCGCGCAACATCACCGATGTCGATGACAAGATCAACGCGAGGGCGCTGCGCGATTATCCGGGCCTGCCGCTCAATGCGGCGATCCGGGCGGTGACGGAGAAGACCGAGAAGCAGTTTCTCGACGATGCCTTGGCACTCGGCTCGCTCGAGCCGACTGTACAGCCGCGCGCGACCGACAATATCACCCAGATGATCGAGATCATCGAGCGGCTGATTGGGCGGGGTCATGCCTACCAAGCCTCAGGCGAAGTGCTGTTCGATACGAAGTCGATGGCCGATTACGGCCAGCTTTCGAAGCGCAATCTCGATGAGCAGCAGGCGGGCGCCCGCGTCGCCGTTGACGCGCACAAGAAGAGCCCCGGCGACTTCGTGCTCTGGAAACTGTCTGACGAAAACGAGCCCGGCTGGGAGAGCCCCTGGGGCCGCGGCCGACCGGGCTGGCACATCGAGTGCTCGGCCATGAGCGGACGCTATCTCGGCGATGTCTTCGATATCCATGGCGGCGGGCTCGACCTGATCTTCCCGCACCATGAGAACGAGATCGCCCAGTCGCGTTGCGCCCATGGCACCAACGTGATGGCGAATGTCTGGATGCATAACGGCTTCCTGCAGGTCGAAGGCCGCAAGATGTCGAAATCCGAAGGCAATTTCGTCACCATCTACGAACTTCTGCACACAGAGACATTCGCCGGCCGGCAATGGCCGGGCGAAGTGCTGCGCCTTGCGATGCTGATGACGCATTACCGCGAACCGATCGATTTCTCCGTCAAGCGACTGGAGGAAGCCGAGCGGCTGCTCGCCAAATGGCCGGCCGCAGAACCCGGCAATGCCAAGCCGGACGAAACGGTGCTGAATGCGCTCGCCGACGACCTCAACACGGTCGCCGCCGTCCAGGCGCTGCATGCGCTTGCCCAATCCGGCGATCCCGCCGTCTTTGCAGCCAGTGCCGCCCTGCTCGGCGTGCTGCCGAAGAAGACGGAGATCGACGAGGCCGTGGCGGCGGAAATCGATACGCGCGTCAAGGCGCGGCTCGAGCTCTTGAAGGCGAAGAATTTCGCCGAGGCCGACAAGATCCGCGACACGCTTGCTGCCGAAGGCATCCAGCTCAAGGACGGCAAGGATCCGGAAACGGGTGAGCGGGTAACGACGTGGGAGGTGAAGAAATGAACACCTATACCGGCGGATGCCAATGTGGCGCGATCCGTTTCCGGGCGCGGGGCACGCCGCCGGATTCGTCGATCTGTCACTGCCGCATGTGCCAGAAGGCGTTCGGCGCCTACTACGCACCGCTGGTCTCCGTACGCGGAATGGAATTCGAATGGACCAGAGGCCAGCGCAAGACCTTCCGGTCCTCGAATTTCGTCAACCGCGGCTTCTGCGGCGATTGCGGCACGCCGCTGACCTATGAGGCGCCCGACGGCATGGCGGTTGCGGCCGGCGCGTTCGATGATCCGTCGTTGCTGCCGCCGACCATTCAGTGGGGAGTGGAAGGCAAGATCGGTTTCGTCGATCACCTGCACGAACTGCCGGCGGAACGAACCGAGGCAGATCTCGCTGCCGGTTCCTTCCTCCATCAGATCGTGTCCTATCAGCACCCCGACCGTGATACGCCGGTCTGGCCGCCGGAGGATCACGCGTGACGGCAAAGGCTGAACAGAGCGGTGGATGCCAATGCGGCGCGGTTCGTTACAGGGCAAACGGCGAGCTCGGCTATCCGCATGTCTGCCATTGCCGCATGTGCCAGAAGGCGGCCGGCAATTATTTCCTGCCGCTTGCAGGGGTGATGCGGGTCGATTTCGAGCTCACGCGTGGCGAGCCGAAATGGTTCCACTCCTCCGACCTCGTGCGGCGCGGCTTCTGCGGCGATTGCGGTACGCCGCTTTTCTACGACATTCCCGATGCCGACTTCATCAACATCACGCTCGGCTCGCTCGATGATCCGCAAGCTGTAAAGCCGGTCATGCAATCCAATCTCGACAGCAAAATGGTCTGGTTTCATGCGCTCGACGGCTTGCCCGTCGAACCGGAACCGGAAACAACCGATCGCGAGGACGGGATTGCGGCCAGCAATCATCAGCATCCCGACCACGATACATCCCAATGGCCTTCAGGAGCTCATCCATGACCGAGACGACGAGAACAGGCGGCTGCCAGTGCGGCGCCGTACGCTTCCGCATAACAGGCAAGCTCGGACGTCCGTCCATCTGCCATTGCCGCATGTGCCAGAAGCAGTTCGGCGGCTTCTTTTCCGCTCTGGTGACAGCGCCGGAAGAGGGCATGGAGTGGTCGCGCGGTGAACCGACCTATTTCCAGTCCTCGGTCAATATCGAGCGCGGCTTCTGCAGCGATTGCGGCACGCCGATGACCTATCGTCATCCGGGCGGGCTGGAGCTTGCGATCGGCACATTCGACGACCGCAGCGATCTCGCCCCGCAGATCCAGGTCAATTACGATGCCCGCCTGCCCTGGGTCGAGACGATCTTCGACGCGCCCGTACACAAGGATCCGGATTTTTACGCCCGGCAGGAGGCGATCATCTCCTTCCAGCATCCCGACCACGATACCGCTGTCTGGCCCGCAAAAGGCGTGAAGATATGACTGGAGCGATGCGCACACTCTATCCGGAAATCGAACCCTATGCTTCCGGCCATCTCGATGTCGGCGACGGCCATGTGATCTATTGGGAGCGCTGCGGCAAGCCGGGCGCCAAGCCGGCGGTCTTCCTGCATGGCGGTCCGGGCGGAGGCATTTCACCCGCCCATCGCCGTCTGTTCGATCCTGATCTTTATGACGTGCTGTTGTTCGACCAGCGCGGCTGCGGCAAGTCGACCCCACATGCAAGCCTCGAGGCCAACACGACCTGGCATCTCGTTGCCGATATCGAGCGGCTGCGCGAGATGGCGGGCATCGACAAATGGCAGGTCTTCGGCGGCTCCTGGGGCTCGACACTGGCGCTCGCCTATGCCGAGAAACATCCGGATCGCGTTTCCGAACTCGTCGTGCGCGGCATCTACACGCTGACGCGGGCCGAACTCGACTGGTACTATCAGTTCGGTGTCTCCGAGATGTTCCCGGACAAGTGGGAGCGCTTTATCGCTCCTATCCCGCCTGAAGAACGCCATGAGATGATGCTCGCCTATAACCGGCGCCTCACCGGTGCGGACCGGGCGGTGGCTCTGAAGGCGGCCCAGGCCTGGAGCATCTGGGAGGGCGAGACGATCACGCTGCTGCCGGAGAAATCGACCAGCGGCAAATTCGAGGAAGCCGAGTTCGCCTATGCCTTTGCGCGCATCGAAAACCATTTCTTCGTCCATGCCGGGTGGATGGATGAGGGCCAGCTGCTGCGCGATGCCTACAAGCTGAAGGATATCCCCGGCGTCATCGTCCACGGGCGTTACGACATGCCCTGCCCGGCCAAATATGCCTGGCTGCTGCACAAGGCATGGCCAAAGGCCGAGTTCCACCTGATCGAAGGGGCCGGGCATGCCTTTTCGGAACCCGGCATTCTCGACCAGCTGATCCGGGCAACGGACCGGTTCGCAGGCAAACAATAAGGCCGCAAGCGGCGACAGGAAACACCACTATGGCACGCGAAAGAATCTACCTCTTCGACACGACGCTTCGGGACGGGCAGCAGACGCCCGGCATCGACTTTTCGGTCGAGGACAAGATTGCGATTGCAAGCATGCTGGACGAGTTCGGGCTCGACTATGTCGAGGGCGGTTATCCCGGAGCCAACCCGACCGATACCGCCTTCTTCGCCGAAAAGCGTACGAGCCAGGCCTCCTTCGTCGCCTTCGGCATGACGAAGCGGCCGGGTGTTTCCGTCTCCAACGATCCGGGTATCGCCGGGCTCCTGCAGGCGCGTAGCGACGCGGTCTGTTTTGTCGCCAAGAGCTGGGATTATCACGTGCAGGTGGCGCTTGGCTGCACCAACGAGGAAAATCTCGAATCCATTGCCGAAAGCGTCAAGGCCGTCGTTGCCGCCGGCAAGGAGGCGATGGTCGACTGCGAGCATTTCTTCGATGGCTACAAGGCCAATCCGGAATATGCGCTCGCCTGTGCGAAGACCGCCTATGAGAACGGCGCGCGTTGGGTGGTGCTCTGCGACACCAATGGCGGCACGCAGCCGCCGGAAGTGCGCGCCATCGTCGAGGCGGTGATCGCCTTCGGCGTGCCGGGGCACTGTCTCGGTATCCATGCGCATAACGATACCGGCCAGGCCGTTGCCAATTCGCTTGCTGCCGTCGAGGCCGGTGTACGCCAGATCCAGGGCACGCTGAACGGCATTGGCGAACGCTGCGGCAATGCCAACCTGGTGACGCTGATCCCGACGCTGGCGCTGAAGAGCGCTTACAATACGCGTTTCGAAACCGCGATCGACGCCGAGCGGCTGACCAACCTCACCCGCCTGTCGCATGCCTTCGACGAGCTGCTCAACCGCTCGCCGGATCATCAGATGCCCTATGTCGGCGCGTCCGCCTTCGCGACGAAGGCCGGCATCCATGCCTCGGCGCTGCTGAAGGACCCGCGCACATACGAACACGTGCCGCCGGAAAGTGTCGGCAATTTCCGCAAGGTCATGGTCTCTGATCAGGGCGGCAAGGCGAATTTCATCAATGCGCTGAGGCGGCGCGGCATCGACGTCGCAAAGGACGATCCGAAGCTCGATCTCCTGATTTCGATCGTCAAGGAGCGCGAGGCTTCCGGCTATGCCTACGAGGGCGCCGATGCGAGCTTCGAGCTTCTGGCACGGCGCACCATGGGTACAATCCCGGATTTCTTCACGATCGAAGGCTTCCGGGTGATGATCGAACGGCGCTTCGATTCCCACGGGCGCATAAAGATCGTCTCCGAAGCCGTCGTGAAGATCGCCATCGATGGCCAGACGCTGATGTCGGTGGCGGAAGCAGAGGGCCCGGTCAACGCACTCGACCTCGCGCTGCGCAAGGATTTCGGCAAGTATCAGCATGAGATCGACGATCTGGTGCTCGCCGATTTCAAGGTGCGTATCCTCAATGGCGGCACCGAGGCCATTACCCGCGTTCTGATTGAATCGACCGATTCCAGCGGTGTGCGCTGGTGGACGGTCGGCGTTTCCGAAAACATCATCGACGCCTCGTTCCAGGCATTGATGGACTCGGTCATCTACAAGCTGATGAAGAACCGGCAACTTGCCGGCAAGATCGCTGCCGAGTGAGCTGGAGCATTCCAGCAAACTGGGCAGAGGTTGCGTCCGGAATAAAATGAAAACAAGGAGATAGAGCATTTCCGTCATTCGAACGAAAACGGCGATGCTCTACAGGAGGCCCCAGTCCTCCTCCGAATACCATTCGTCCTCCTGCTTCGGCATCTTCCAGCGCAGCCGTGTGACCTTCTCCATACCGCCATGCCGGAAGGTGGATTCCAGCGCCTTATAGGTCTCGATCGTCCCTGATGCGGCATGGCCCCAGACGAAGACGGTAGGGCTGAGGTAGCGGGCGCTGTATTCCGTGGCCGTGCGCCTGATCAGGAAGAAGCCGCCGCGGGCACTGCGCGGCCGCAGATTGTCGTTGCCGTCGCGGGAGGGAGCAGAGAGCGGAAAGATCAGCCGGCCGCCGACAGAGAGATTGCCGATCCAGGGATCGGCAGGCCGGTGGGTCGCGAAATTGACGTAGATCGCATCGGCAGACGATTTCGGCCATTCCAGGCCGTTGCCGCAGACAAGCTCGACATTGCCATAGGAGGCCAGATTGGCGCTCGCGCGAGCGGCAAGCTCCCTGTCGTACTCGATCGCCGTGACATGGCCGTCGCTGCCGACCAGATGCGACAGCATGGCGGTATAGTAACCGCCGCCGGCACCGATATGGCAGGCCGTTTCCCCCGGCTGCGGCGCAAGCCAGTGGAGACCGAGCGCATGCAGCGAGGGGCTGCCATTGTTGACCTGCCGTTCTTCCTGCAGCGCAATGAGGACATCCTGATAGAGGATGACGGGATCGGTTGACGGCATGTCCTGATAGCCAATTCCATTCGCCATGCGCCACGGCGGCGGGTCCAGGAAATCTTCTCTCGGCACTGTGGCAAAGATCTGCCTCAGCCGCTCGTCGTCAGCGACCCCCATCTTTGCCAGCATCTGGGCGGCATAGGCTTGCCGGCAGACCGCCAGGTCAGTTTCGTCCATGCTTGCCTCTCTTCGCGGCCCTGCAGGTGCTGTTCCATTCAATGAAATGAATTGGCCTATTCACGCCGCTTAAGCTAATGCGGATCAGAAACAGAACAAAGATGGAAACACCCGATGTCTGCCGATGCAACCGCCCCCTTGATCA
Source organism: Sinorhizobium sp. B11 (assembly GCA_039725955.1). NCBI lineage: Bacteria > Pseudomonadati > Pseudomonadota > Alphaproteobacteria > Hyphomicrobiales > Rhizobiaceae > Sinorhizobium > Sinorhizobium sp. B11. The sequence continues at coordinate 1,241,199 of CP091034.1, read as the reverse complement.
AGAACGAAGACAGTCCACGCGGCTTTGCCTTCGCGCTGACGGCCTATCTTCTTTGGGGCTTTCTGCCGATCTACATGAAGGCGGTCGCGCATATTTCGCCTGCCGAAGTCATTGCCCATCGTATCGTGTGGTCGCTGCCGCTTGCCGGTATCGTGCTTCTGGTGCTCGGACGCACGCAGGATATCAAGGTCGCGCTGCGCTCTCCACGCATGCTCGCCATGGCCATGATGACTGCGGCACTGATCACCGTGAACTGGGGCACCTATGTCTGGGCGATCGGCGCCGGCCATTCGCTCGATGCGGCCATGGGCTATTTCATCAATCCGCTCTTCAGCATCTTCCTCGGCGCCGTGCTCCTGAAAGAAAAACTGCAGCCGTTGCAGATTGCTGCGATCTGCCTTGCCGGCCTTGCGGTCGTCGTGCTCGCCTTCGACAGCGGCGGCATTCCCTGGGTGGCGCTGACGCTGGCGTTCAGCTGGGGCTTCTATGCCCTGTTTCGCAAGACGCTGCCGCTTGGGCCGAACCAGGGCTTCTTCCTGGAAGTGCTGATCCTCAGCCTGCCCGCCCTGCTCTACATCCTCTACCTGGAATTCGTCAGCGGCGAAGGGCACTTCTACCGCACCGGCTTTAGCGATACCGCCTTGCTGCTTGGCTGCGGACTGATCACCGCCGTACCGCTGATGATCTACGCCAATGGCGCCAAGCTGCTCCGGCTCTCGACCATCGGCATCATGCAGTATATCGCGCCGACGATGATCTTCCTCATCGCCGTCTTCGTCTTCCACGAAGAGATGGATACGGCGCGGATGATTGCCTTCCCGCTGATCTGGGCCGGCCTGTTCTTGTACAGCTGGTCGATGTTGACGACGACGCGCGGACGTTAGAGCCGCGCCCGTTTTCAGGCAATTCCGGCCACCGAAGCGTTGCGCAACGTGCGGCTGGAATTGCTTGAGAGACTACATTTTCGAAATCACGTCGTCCTCGCCGTCACGGTCGGCGGCAAGCTCTGCCGCCTGCGCCATGATGGCCGGGATGATGCCCGAGATCTCGTCGATGACCAGCGGCTGCACGCGATGGGCGGTGTGCAGGAAGCCCTCGCCCGTCATGTGGCGCAGAAGCTCCATCATCGGATCCCAGAAGCCGTTGATGTTGGCAAAGACCATCGGCTTTTCGTGACGGCCGAGCTGCGCCCAGGTCATGATCTCGACGATCTCTTCCAGCGTGCCGATCCCTCCCGGCAGCGCCACGAAGGCATCCGAGCGCTCGAACATCGTGTGTTTGCGCGCATGCATGTCAGGGGTTACAATAAGCTCGTTGAGCTGGCCCAGGGAATGGCGAGTCGCCTCCATGTCGATCAGGAACTCGGGAATGATGCCCGTCACCTGACCACCGTTGGATAGGGTCCCGCTGGCCACAGCACCCATGATGCCCTTTGTGCCGCCGCCGTAGATCAGGCGAAGGCCATATTCCGCGATCTCTTTTCCGAGCGCGCGGCCGGCAGCCATATGGGAAGGATCGCGTCCCGGCCGAGAGCCGCAGTAAACGCAAATGGATCGAATCGATACAGATTGTTCGGTCATAAGGGAAAAACAACTATTCCATTTCAATGCAGTCAAGAAAATTGACTGAAAAGCGACGTCCGGAGCTTGCGTATTTGCTTTGAATGCTTGTGCAAAGCAACGGGAATCGCTAGCAATTTCTGAATACTACGGCAATTTGCCGCCTTTGGAGACGCAATGATGAAAAACCGTGCCGGCTTGCTGGCCCTCGCAGTGCTCGTAATCGCAATCATACTGATGGTGTTTTTCGTCATGCCCCGGCTCGGCTCTGATGTGGCGAAGGTCGGCGACGCGATCAACCAGGCCGGCACCGAGGTCAACAACACGGTTAACGAAGCGTCTAAGACTTCCCGCTCCACTGCCGCTGACGCCGCAGAGGCGGCCCAGAAGATCGGCAGTCTCACCGCCGATGCCGTGCGGTCTCTTTCCGGCCTGAAGGCGCTGTTTGCCGATGGCAAGGTGCCCGCTGCGGAT